>NZ_AXAZ01000115.1 GCF_000473065.1 Bradyrhizobium sp. WSM1743 | reverse complement strand
ACGCCGCGCGCCGTCCGACGCCGCGCAAAAAAAGCCCGACATCGGGAACCACTCGCTCACATCCCATTAAGCAAAGCTCTCGCTTGCGGGAGAGGGTTGGGGAGAGGGTGCTTCCACAATGGGACAATCCCCAAGAGGAGAAAGCCCTCACCCGGCGCTTCGCCATAGCCGAGGCTTTGCCTCGGCGTCTTTTGAGACGACGGCCGCCGGAGGCGGCCTGTGCCTCTCCCGCAAGCAAGCGGGAGAGGTGAACGAGCCAGCGCCTGACCGGATGCGATCACCCGCCGGCCTGGTGGCTCAGTAATGCGGCTCGTACATCTGGGATTGGACCAGGGCCTTCACGTCGTTGGGTGCGGGTCCGTCCGCCAGCCCGCGTTGATAGGCCACGTCCGCAACGGCCGCCGCGATGCGGACCGAGACCTCGCGGATGCGCGGCAGTGCCGGGTAGAGGCTGCCTTGCGCCAGATCCTCCTTGCCGACGCAGTCGGCAAGCGTGTGGGCCGCCGCCATGAACATCTCGTCGGTCACCAGCTTTGAGCCACTGGCGATGACGCCGAGGCCGACGCCGGGGAAGATGTAGGAGTTGTTACCCTGGCGCGGCACGAAGCTGCGGCCGTTGAGCTTGACCGGATCGTACGGGCTGCCGCAGGCGAACAGCGCGCGGCCCTCGGTGTAGCGATAGGCATCCTCCGCCGAGCACTCGGCCTTCGAGGTCGGATTGGAGAGCGCGAACACGATCGGCTGCTCGTTGAGCTCCGCCATCGCCTTGAGCACGTCGGGCGTGAAGGCGCCGCCGACCGCGGCGACGCCGATGATCGCCGTCGGCTTCAGCGTCTTGATGGCGGTGAGGAAGTCGGCGATCGGCGCCTGGTCGGCGTGGGCATAGCGGAGCTTGTGGCCAGAGAGGCCTTCGCGGCCGCTGACGACGAGACCGCGGGAATCTACCAGCCAGTTTCGCCGGAGCGCGTCCGCCTCGGAAGCCCCTTCCGCCATCATGGCGGAGACCACGAGATCGGCGATTCCGGTCGCCGCCTCGCCCGCGCCGAGGAACAGGATGCGCTGATCCCTGAGCTTGCCCCCGGAGACGCGCAACGCCGAGAACAGTCCGGCAAGCGCCACCGCCGCGGTGCCCTGGACGTCGTCGTTGAAGACGCAGGCCTCGTCGCGGTATTTGTGCAGCAGCTTGAACGCCGAATGATTGGCGAAATCCTCGAACTGGATCAGCACGCCAGGAAAGGTCTTCCGCGCGGCTTGCATGAATTCGTCGACGAAGCTGTCATAGGCCTCCCCGGTCAGCCGCCGCTCGCGCAGTCCGAGATAATAGGGATCGTTCAACAGCTCTTCGTTATTCGTGCCGACGTCGAGCACGATCGGCAGGCAGAGTTCGGGATGCACGCCGGCACAGGCCGAATAGAGCGAGAGTTTTCCGACCGGAATGCCCATGCCGTTGGCGCCGAGATCGCCGAGACCAAGAATGCGCTCGCCGTCGGTGACGACGATCAGCTTGGCCGGATAAGGCCAGTTCTTCAGAAGCTCCGCGATCTGGCCGCGATCGCGCGAGGAGATGAACATGCCACGCGGCCGCTGGAAGATCAGGCCGTATTTCTGGCAGGCAAGCCCGACCGTCGGCGTGTAGATGATCGGCTGGATCTCGTCGATATTGTCGACGACGACGCGAAAGAACAACGCCTCGTTGCGGTCGTGCAGCGCGTTCAACGCGACATATTTTTCGAGGTCCGTCGGCAGCGTACGCAGATTGGTGAGCACGCGCTGAGCCTGCGTCTCCATCGTCAGCACGCAGGGCGGCAGGAGGCCGCGCAGGCCCAGCGCCTCGCGCTCGGATTCCGTGAAAGCCGTGCCCTTGTTGAGCAGGGGGTCGCGCAGCAGCGTCATGCCGTGCGCGGTCTCAGATGATGCCGAATGGGCGCTGACCCGAGCAGGTCTATTCACGAATTCCCCCAAGGACTTTCTTGTTGAACCGCAGCCATTGTCGGCCAGCGCTCAATCGAGATCAAGGACGTAGAGGACTCCGGCCGCGACCGTGATCTCGCACCGCAGCGAGATCGTCGTGGGAGGTTGCAGGCTGCGCGACGCAAAGGTTAACGCCGCAAAGCTCTTGCGCCTCATGATGAGAGATCGAGAGCCGGCCTGTTCTCCCTCCCCGGTCATTCCGGGGCGCGCGTCAGCGCGAGCTCGGAATCCATTGCCTATCCAACCCAGGGCAATCGCATTTGGAAGCGATTTCTTTGCGGGGCATCCTTCGAGACGCCCGCCGTTGGCGGGCCCTCAGGATGAGGACGGAGTACGCGGCATCAGTTTCCACGGGCACCGACGCCGATTAGCCTCATCCTGAGGAGGCGCGTAGCGCCGTCTCGAAGGACGAGGCGCGCGCTCGGGCCGCCGCCAAGAATTCATATGCGATCGCCTGCTATCCCGCCACCCGCCGCGGCGTCAGATTGACCGCGCCATCCGCCGGCGGCGCGATATGCATCAGGATCGTCTGCGTCGCGGATGCGACCTCGATGCCGTTCTGCTGGAAGTGCAGTTTCATGCGGCGGTTGAATTCGCGCTGGACGGGCCAGCGCCCGGCTTCGGTGCAGCGGATCTGGCCGACGATCGACACCATTGCGCCGTCCACCTTGTCGACGCCCCACAGCTCGAGGTCGCCGCGGATCAGTGCGCGGAATTCCGGTTCGCGCCGCATCTCGTCGACGATGTCCTTGAGGATCTGGCCGGCGCGGTCGGTGTCTTCCTTGTAGGCGACGTTGACGCTGACCGAGGCGTTGCCGGCGCCGCGGCTGGCATTGGTGATGGTCGTGACCGCGCTGAACGGCACGATGTGCACGGCGCCGTCGCCCGCGCGCAGGCGGATGGTGCGGATCGAGACGTTCTCGACGACGCCCGAGAGCCCTGACACGCTGACATTGTCGCCGACCTGGACCGTGTTCTCCAGCAGCAGGAACAGGCCGGTGATGAGGTCCTGCACCAGCTTTTGCGAGCCGAAGCCGATCGCGATGCCGACGATGCCGGCGCCCGCGAGCAGCGGCGCGACATTGACGCCGATCTCGCTCAGCGCAGTAAGGCCGACGACGGTTGCGATCAGGCAGAGCAGCGCCGTGCGCAGCATCGGCTGGAACGTGCGTAGACGCGCGGCCCGGGCGTAATGGCCGTCCCGGGACAGCGTATTGATCTGGCGATCCAAGAACGCATTGCTGGCTTCCCAGATCGCGGCTGCGATGAACGCGGCGAGGCCGATCGTCACCACGGCCGAGATCAGGCGACTGCCGATCTGGCCGCCATAGAACCAGACGATCGCGTCGACACCCCAGACTTCGAGCACGGCCACGAACCCGATGAAGGCGATCACGCTGGACACGATCCTGCGCAGCAATGGGAGATAGCGGTTGGCGCGAATCTCGAGGCCCGGAAAGCGCTGAAGAATCTCCGGCTTGATGCGGAAGCCACGGTCGATCAGGCTCAGCGTCACCATGATGACGACACGCGTGACCAGCACCACCGCAATAGTGCCGACGAAATATTGTAGCAGCAGCGAATAGCCGTTGCGGATATTGAGCGCCCACACCGCCCACAGCGCCAGGTCAAGCGCGATGGCAAGATAATGCCAGCCGCCGGCGATGCGGTTACGCAAACGGGCCGCAATCCCCTGCCGCTCGGCCGGCGCGCGGATGGCGTCGGCGACCTGGCGGCGGCATTGCAGGATGATGACGACGATGAAGAGGTGCACGACCAGCATCACCATGCGCAGCAGCGCGGCGTAACCGGCGCGGTGCAGGCCGAGCAGCAATGCCACGTTGGCGAAGGCGATGCCGGTGACGCCGACACCGACGATGCGGCGCGCCCAGATCTCGACATAGGCCGCAGTTTCGGCCCGCACCGGAAACAGGCCGAGCGGTCCCGCCAGCGCCCGGACCACGCAGATGAGCCCGCGCGAAAACGCATAGGCGTTGACGACTGCGAGGATCACGAGGCGGACGGTCGTGGGCTCGCCGATCACCGTCCCGAGCAGCGCAGTGGCGACGCCGACGAAGACGACCGCCGGCAGCAGCTCGAGGATCAGGCGCCCCAGCACGAAGGGCAGCCGCAACAGGACCTGCCAGACTCGCGCAAGGCTGTGACGGCGCTTGTTCAACTCGGGTGCGGGAGTGACATCGGCCACCGATGACGGCGAGTCGGCTACGGGCAGCACCTGTGCCGGCAGGTGCGCGGTTTGCGGCACGCGTCCTTCCAGAAACGCGACCGGCCGGCGGATCAGGCGGAAGATCACCCATTCGGCCGCAAGCGCGCAGCCGAGCACCAGCGCGAGCTTCCAGGCGATCTCGATCAGGAGGTTATAGGCCGCGGGATCGTTCGCGGTCCGCATGATCCAATAGTAGAACGCCGGAAAGTGCGTGAGCGTCCGCGCCATGCCGGCGATCTCGCCCGAGATCTCGCCGATCTGCTCGGACACCGTGAGCATGAGCTGCGCACCGAGGCCGTCGGCCGCAAGCGGGATCGGCGATTTTGGCTCCGGCGCCGCTTGCTGCGGACCGGACGCGTTGGCGATCACGCGGAGCGTATCGATCATCTGCGCGCGCTTCTTGTCGTCCTGAAGGGTTTCCAGCGCGCGCTTCGCCTCGTCAGGCGACAGTGCGGCAGCGCTTTTTGCCGCGGGCGGAGGCGGCTCGGCACGGGCACCGGAGAGAGGTGGAATCGTGAGGAAGAGAGCGGCGAGGAGCGCCGCGGCCAGCTTATGCGACACGAGGATTCCCTGGAAAAAATGAATGCACCGGCGGCGTCGGGAGCGTCACCGCCGAAGCAGATGCGTCATGTCGGATTGCCGCTATTCGCCCCGGCCCTGTGTCGGAAGTTGGCCTTTGAGGCGACATTCTCTTGGCATTTGCCGCAATGCAGGATCAGGAGCCGCGGCACCACCGACGTGCTGTGATGCGCCAAGGACCTCTCGCGCCCTTGCGGAACGACGGCGAGGTGGATGGGAACAGCAGGATGTCAAAGAGGCTCGTTACGGCAGCCCCATCACGGCCATCCGACACGATCGATGTGATGCAAATTACAGCGCCGGGAAGGTAGGGGCCTTGCCTCACTGATGCGGCCCGCTAAACCTTGACCCGGCGTGCCGTTCGCGGTTTTCGCCGCTATGCGTTGGTCCGAACGAGCTCCATCGCACTTAGCGGCTGGATTTGCGGAGGTGGCGTCATAGACCTCCCCTTGCTCATGAGGTGGACGTTGCACGTCGCTTGTTTGCGACCGTTGCGATGCTCGTCCCAGGACACAAAACTGTCAAGCAGGATCAACGATCCGAAGATCACATTTGAAGGCGCGAGTTCCCTGGAAGCAATCCGCCAATGGAAAGCGCTTCCGCGCGGATCGCAGCTGCGGAAGGGCAGCGGGCATGGTGGCATCATGCCCCTGCTTTGCCCGACGAGTCAAACGAGCTTCGTAAAATCCGCAGCAACGATGACGGACCTGCAAGCCATTGATTCCGCTATGCTCGGCTACTGTGCATGGGGTTGTTTTCGCGTTTTTTGTGCATGGCCGGCCCAGCCGCTTAGAGAAACATATCCGCCAGGTCGACGGTCGAGGACTTTCCGATCTGGTCGAAGTTTCGCGCCAGCCAGCTTCGCGCCGCCTCGCGGCCCTCATCGCGCAGGCGGCACAACAGGCTCCATTCCGGGTGGAATTGCGTGGCCGTGCCGAGCTGCGACATCAACTGGTCATTGCCGATCCAATGCATGTACATGCGGCTATGCTTGTCGCTGTCGAGCTCGCCGTCGTCGATCAGCCGGGTCGCGAAGGCGATCGCGCGCATCTCGCGCATCAACGACGAATTGAAGCTGATCTCGTTGATGCGGTGGAGGACATCGGCTGCACTGGTCGGCAGCTCGTTGCGCCTGATGGCCGTGACCTGCACGATGATGACGTCGTGACTGCCCTTGCGGTAGATCAACGGATAGATCGCGGGATTGCCGAGATAGCCGCCGTCCCAATAATGCTCGCCGTCGATCTCGACAGCCTGGAAATAGGGCGGCAGGCAGGCCGAGGCGAGCACGGTTTCCGCCGTGAGAAGCGGGCTCTGGAACACCTTGATCTTGCCGGTGCGGACGTTAGTGGCGTTGAGAAACAGCTGCGGCGCCTCGGGCGAGGAATTGAGCCGGTCGAAATCGACCACGCGCTGCAGCAACGCCCGGAGCGGATTGAAATGAAAGGGATTGAGCAGGCCCGGCGGCAGCGTGTGCGTCAGCGTGTGGATGACGGCGTGGACCGGATGATATTCCGGCGGCAGCTTCAGAGCCTGGATCCACTGGTTCAGCGGCGACATCAAATCGTACGCCATGTCCATGCGCGACACTTCGTACCAGAATGCGTGCAGGCTTTCCCGCGCGGCCTCCGCGCCGCCGTTCGCCATGCCGGAGGCCATCGCCACCGCATTCATGGCGCCGGCACTGGTGGCGCTGATCGCCTCGATTGCGAGCCTGCCGTCCTCGAGCACCTGGTCGAGCACGCCCCAGACGAAGGCGCCGTGCGCGCCGCCGCCCTGGAGCGCGAAGTTGACGTTCTTGCAGTTCGTGGTCCCGTTGGCTGTCACTTTGCCTGCTTCTTGCCTCCCGTCCCCTCTTTCTCCAGCGCCTTGCGCACTTGCTCGAACTCCTCCAGCGAGGCCTTGTCGGCGCGGGGGAAGCGCAGGTCGAGCTTTTCGAGCGCTGTATTGATCACCGAGCCGATCACGACGCGCGCGAACCATTTGTGATCGGCGGGCACGACGTACCACGGCGCATGAGGCGTTGCCGTGTGGCGGACGATGTCCTGGTAGACCGCCTGGTAGCGCGGCCACAGCGCGCGCTCCTTGATGTCGTCCATGGCGAACTTCCACTGCTTGGCCGGATCCTCCAGCCGCTCGAGAAAACGCTCGCGCTGCTCTTCCTTGGACACGTTCAGAAAGAACTTCAGCACCAAGGTGCCGTTGCGGCAAAGATAGCGCTCGAAGGCGGAGATGTCCTCGAACCGCTCCTTCCAGATGTTCTTCGTCATGAGCTTTGGCGGCAGCTTCTCCTTGGCAAGAATCTCCGGGTGCACGCGCGTCACCAGGCATTCCTCGTAATGCGAGCGGTTGAAGATGCCGATATGGCCGCGCTCGGGCAGCGCGACGACGTGACGCCAGAGGAAATCGTGGTCGAGCTCCTTGCTGCTCGGCGCCTTGAAGGCCGTGACTTCGCAGCCCTGCGGATTGATGCCCTCGAAGATCGCCTTGATCGCACTGTCCTTGCCGCCGGCATCCATCGCCTGGAACACGATCAGCACGGACCAGCGGTCCTGGGCGTAGAGCCTCTCCTGGAATTCGATCAGCCGCTTCTTGTTGGCGTCGAGAAGCGCCTGCGCCTTCTCCTTGTCGAGATCGCCCTTCTCGTTGGTCTTGTGCGCCTTGAGGTGAAACTTGCCCGAGCCATCGTAGCGGAATGGCGTGATGTAGCGGTCAAGCTCCTGGGCGAGCGATTTGGACGGCTTCTTGCTCATTAGTGCGGGGCACCTTGCGTTGCGGCTTCAATCGGTCGAGCAAGCTACCAAGGATGCCCTTGGGAAGGAATATGATGAAGAGCACGAGCAGCACGCCGTAGACGAGGTTGTCCCAGCCGACCGCCTTGGTGCCGAAGCCGATGCGCAGGGTCTCCGCGAGCAGAATGGTGATGATGGCCCCGACGGTCGGGCCGAGCGAGACGAACAGCCCGCCGACGATGGCAGCGAACACCATCTGCAGCGACACCGCGATGCCGCTGACGGTGTCGGGCGTGATGAACATCTGGTACTGGCAGTAGATTGCGCCCGCGAGCGCCGTCATCAGCGCGCTGAGCAGCGTGATCTTCAGCTTCTCGGCGGTGACGTCGACACCAGCCGCGGCTGCGGCGTCCTCGTCCTCCGAGATCGCCTCCAGCGCATAGCGGGCCATGCTGCGGTCGACCCAGTGCCAGACCACGATGCCGAAAAGCCAGATTCCGAGCGCGATGAGGTACCAGGTCGTCTTGTCATCGAATTGCAGCGCCAGCAGCTTGCTGCCCGAGGTCCGGTTCGGCGTGTAGCCGAGCGAGCCACCGGTATAGTCACGTGTCGCGGTGATGACCTGGAGCACGATGCCTGACAGCGCCAGCGTCACCAGCACGAAATAGTGCCCGGTGATGCGGAAGCGGAAGCAGGGATAGCCGACGATCAGCGCCAGTGCTCCGGCCGCGCCCATGCTGATGGGAATGCCGATCCAGGGCGACAGACCGAGATGATTCCAGAGCAAGGCGGTGACATAGGCACCGATCCCCATGAAGCCGCCATGCCCGAGCGAAACGAGGCCAAACCGCCCCATCATCGACCAGGAGGTGTAGGCGAACGACCAGATCAGGATCAGCACCAGGATGTGCAGATGATAGGGGTCGCGATAGACGAAGGGCAGCGCGACTAGCGCCGCCAACCCCAGCCCCCACGCCGCAAGCCGCCCCTGCCCCATCATCGCCGCCTCGCAAGCAGGCCCGCGGGCCGGATGAACATCATGACGATGAAGAAGGCGAAGGCGAGCACATAGCCCCATTCGAGATCGGAGAACAGGCCGCCGAGCGAGATGATCTCCGCGAACAGGAAGGAGGCGATGAAGCCGCCGATGAAATTGC
The DNA here is from genome assembly GCF_000473065.1 of Bradyrhizobium sp. WSM1743. Lineage (GTDB taxonomy): Bacteria > Pseudomonadota > Alphaproteobacteria > Rhizobiales > Xanthobacteraceae > Bradyrhizobium. The sequence continues at coordinate 5,098 of NZ_AXAZ01000115.1, read as the reverse complement.
CGAGGCCCCCGAGCACGCAGATCAGGAAGGTGATCGGCCCGAAGGAGAGGCCGACAAAGGGATGCACGTCATATTGCAGCACCAGGAGGCAGGCCGCGAGCCCGGCCAGCGCACCGCCGAGCGCGGAGGTGATGAGATACATCCGCTTGGTATCGACACCCATCAGCGCCATGATCTGCCGATCCTGCGCGATGGCACGGATCGCAGTGCCGGTGAAGGTGCGCGTCATGAACAGATAGACCGCGACCATGCCAACCAGTGCCGCCAGGAAGGACAACAGCCGTGCATAGCTGAAATTCATTTCGCCGAAGGCGAGCACCGGAAGGCGGATGCCAAGGTTGCGGAAGTCGATGCCGAAGGCGACGGTGGCAAAGCTCTGCAGCACGAACAGCACCCCGCCGGTCGCGAGCAGCTGGTTGATCGGCGGCGCGGTCAGCAGCGGCGCGATCACGAGGTAGTGCAGCGCCGCGCCGAGGAGCGCGACCAGCAGGATGGTGAGCGGGGCGGCGACGAAATAGCTGACGCCATAATACTGCACCATGAAATACATGGCGTACATGCCGATCATCACCAGCTCGGCGTAGCAGATCCAGGTCACGTCGATGACGCCGAAGATCAGGTTGAGTCCGAGCGCGAGCAGCGCCAGCACGCCGCCGAGCAGGATGCCATTGATCACGGCCTCCAGCAGATAGATGTCGAAAACGTCCAGGAACGCCTGCATGCCCATCACACCCCGAGATAAGCTTCCTTGACCGTGTCGCTCGCCAGCATCTCGGCCGACGTGCCGGACGCGCGGATCGTGCCTGCCTCGATCAGATAGGCGCGGTCGACCACCTTCAGCACCTGCTGCACATTCTGCTCGACGATCAGCACCGTCAGGCCGCTGGCGCGGATCCTTTTCACCAGCTCGAACACCTGCTGCACCACGACCGGCGCAAGCCCGGCGGAAGGCTCATCCAGGAGCAGCAGCTTCGGATTGGACATCATTGCGCGGCCGATCGCGCACATCTGCTGCTCGCCGCCGGACATCGTGCCGGCCATCTGGTGCCGCCGCTCCTTGAGGCGCGGAAACAGGTCGAACACGACCTCCAACCGCTCGGCGTAATGCCCGCGCGCCTCCTTCATGAAGGCACCCATCTTGAGATTGTCGTCGACCGTGAGCTGCGGAAATAGCCGGCGGTTCTCCGGCACATGCGCAATGCCGAGGCTGACGATCTTGTGCGGCGGCGTCACGACGACATCGACGCCTTCCATCTTGATCGAGCCGCGCGAGGGCCGGATCAGGCCGGAGATGACGCGCATCAAGGTGGTCTTGCCGGCGCCGTTGGGACCGATGACGCCGACGGCCTCGCCGGCCTTGACGTCGAGATTGACGTCGAATAGCGCCTGGAACGTGCCGTAGCCGGCATTGACGCCGCGGAGCTCCAGCATCGGCTAGCCTCCCGCTCGGCGGCGCGCTTCGGCGGCCGCGGCCTGCGTAGTCTCGGCATCGGTGCCGAGATAGACCTCGATGACGCGTGGGTCGCCGGCAACCGCGCTCGGCAGGCCTTCCGAGATCTTCTCGCCGTGATCGAGCACCATGACGCGATCGACGACGCGCATCAACACGCCCATGATGTGCTCGACCCAGATGATGGTGATGCCGAGTTCGTCGCGGATGTTGCGCAGCATGTCGGCGGCCTGATCCATCTCGGTCTCGTCGAGGCCGCCGAGACTCTCGTCGGCGAGCAACAGCTTTGGCGCGGTGGCGAGCGCCTTGGCGAGTTCGAGCTTCTTCAGTCCTGCTGCGCCGAGGCCATCGACGCTGGCATGGCGATCGGTCGGCAAGCCGACCATAGCCAGCGAACGCTCGGCCGCTTCCTCGGCCTTGATGCGACTGTGGCGGCCCTGGCCGTAGAATCCGGCGAGCGCGACGTTCTCAAAAATGGTCAGGCGGCGGAAGGGACGCGGAATCTGGAAAGTGCGGCCGATGCCGCCGTTGATGATCCGGTGTGGCGCAAGGCCTGCGATCTCGTGTCCGGCGAACAGGATCGATCCGGCGGTCGGCGCCAGCGTGCCGGAGAGCATGTTGAAGATCGTGCTCTTGCCCGAGCCGTTGGGCCCGATCAGGCCGAGGATCTCGCCCTGGTCGACCCTGAACGACACATTGTTGACGGCCGTGAAGCCGCCAAACCGCTTCACCAATCCGTTCACCTCCAGCACCGCCGTTCTCCGCCGCTACTGGTTGCTGTAGGTGGTGCCCTTCGGCAGTGGCAGCACGGCCTCGCGCATCAAAACCTCCCGGACGATTGTGCGTTGCATTCTCGTTCTTGTTTTCGCCCATCACATGGGCTGCGCGAAGCGATGTCAAGCCTCGCGCATCAGCGAGAGGCGAACTGCTGCGCAATAAAGGCCGTGACAAATCGCGGCATGGTCGGCGTAAGATCGCTCATCCCGCGCACGAGATGAATGGCCGACAATTCGGGCTCGGCCTCGCGCGCGAGATTGGCTTCGATCCGGACGCGGGCTTCATCGCCCGGCATGTCCAGATTGAGGACCTGAATCATCGCAATCGCGCGACCGGAGACGACGCAATGCCAGTCCGCCTCCGCCGCGTAGTCCTCGGCGGTCAGCCCGGTCTCTTCCTCGATCTCGCGGACGACGCTGCCGGGAACGTCGAGAACGCCGTCCCTGACGTCGTCGAGGTCGGGCGTGCCCGAAGGGAAATAGATACGGCCCGCATTGGCGGTGTGCTGCGCCATCTCGCCCAACACGAAGGCACCGTCGGAGGTGCGCAATGCGCCCATGCCGAAACCGTTGAACACTGCCGCGTCAGGGAAGCCCCAGTCGCGCCAGGCGAGAAAGCTGGCGAAATCGGCCTCGAAATAGGTTGCGCTGAAATGGCCACCGGAGAAGACGGGGTCGCGGCCGAGCAGCACGCGGCCATTCCAGAGCTTCGGCCGCTCGCGCTGGTGCTCGGCGAAATGCGCCGCGATCTCGGCGCGGCGTTCCTCGGCGAACGGCCACACGATCGGCCGCACGGCAAGATCAAGCGTCGTGACGCGATGAATGACCGGTGACGTCATGACGCCTGGTTACTACGCCTTCGCGTCAGCTATTTGGCGCTCCCCGTCGTCTTCTTGGCCTGGTCGACGAATTTGTTGGTGAAGGTCTTGCTGACGTCGATCTTGGCATTCGCCACCTCGGGCGAACCGACGCTGAACACCGCGAGCACGGCGTCGGCGCCCTTCGGGTCCATCTTGCCGGTCTCGGAATACATCGGGATCGTGTTCTTCAGCGCGGCAAGATAGAGATCCTTGTTCTTGCCGACCGTCTCCTCCGGCATCTTTGCCATAATCTCCTCGGGCGAATGCGAATGGATCCAGGCGAGCGTGGCCAGGATCGCATTGGTGAGCCCCTGCGCTTCCTTCTCGTGGCCATTGACCCAGGCCGCGGTCGAGTAAAGCGCACCGCCCGGATATTCACCGCCAAACGTCTCGAGCGTATCCTTCTGGGTACGGGTATCGCTGAGGATGCGCAGATCCTTGTGGCTGCCCTGAAGCACGGTCACCGAAGGATCGAGCATCACGGCCGCGTCGATCTGCCCCTGCTCCATCGCGGCGACCGCGGTGGCGCCGAGGCCGACGCCGATCACGGCGGCACTGGTGGGATCGAGCCCGTTCTTCTTGAGCATATATTTGAGGAAGAAGTCGGTGGAGGAGCCGGGCGCACTGACGCCGACCTTCTTGCCGGCAAGGTCCTTGACCGATTTGATGTCATTGGTGCGCGAGGGCGCGACCACCAGCACGAGGCCGGGATAGCGGTCATAGACCACGAAGGACTGCAGCTCCTGCTTCTTGGCCGCGAGATTGACGCAATGGTCGAAATAGCCGGAGACGACATCGGCGCTGCCGCCGAGCACGGCTTTGAGCGCGTCCGAGCCGCCCTTGAGGTCGACCAGCTCGACATTGAGACCGGCCTTGTCGTACTCGCCGAGCTGCTTGGCCAGCACCGTGGGCAAATAGCACAGGCAGGAGCCGCCGCCGACCGCGATGGTGACCTTGCTTTGGGCTGCGGCCAGCGAGGTGGTGAGCGTCAGCGCGAGCAGCGCGCCGGCGAGCCTGGCAATCGTGTTCTTCATTGGTTTCCTCCGTTCGGCCGGCGGCACCATAGAGCAGCGGGGCAGGCTTGAGAAGCACCGCCTGAGTGGGCTGGCCATCGGCCGTTCGGCGCAATAGCATGCCCAGACAAGAACAATTCGTGATGGGGAGGATCATCCATGAATCGCCTTGCTGCCGGGCTGTCGATCGCCGCCGCCTTTGCCGCCGGAAGCGGCGCCACCCACCTGCTCCGCCCGGCGCTCGCCGCCGAGAACATTACCGCGCAGATCATCCACACCGGTGAGATGGAAGGCGATGCGCTCGGGCCCGCCAACGCCGTCGGCTACCGCTCCAAGATGTTCGCGAGTGCGGACGGCGCCACCGTCTCGATCCAGGTCGGCAACGTGCCCAAGCACCTACATCCCAACACCAACGAGATCCAGTATATCCTGGACGGGACCGGGACGATCTGGCTCGGCGACAAGGAGGTCACGGTGAAGCCGGGCGATCTCGTCATCATTCCGAAGGGAACGCCGCATGGCGGCACCAAGCCGACCAGCGGCCAGGTCAAGGCCATCGCGATCAAGACCCCGCCGCAGGCACCTGATGATACCAAGCTGCTGGATTAATGACGGTGAGCTCCCTCTCCCGCTTGCCTTGCGGGAGAGGGCTGGGGAGAGGGTGTCTCCGCGATGGGACAATCCCCCAGAGGAGAAAACCCTCACCCGGCGCTTCGCGCCGACCTCTCCCGCAAGCGAGAGCTTTGCTTAATGGGATGTGAGCGAGTGGTTCCCGATGTCGGGCTTTTTTTGCGCGGCGTCGGACGGCGCGCGGCGTGGAATGGGTGCGTTTTCCGCGGCCGACCGCTGGCGTCGGGCGGCGGCGGTCATGCCGCAGCTCCCGCAGGAGACAGCACCGCCCATCGTTTGAGATTCATGGCGAGGCAGATCAGGCGCAGATGCGTCTGGTTGCGCGCCAAGCCCAGATAGCGGGCGCGCGCCCAGCGGTAGCTGCCCTTG
>NZ_AXAZ01000114.1 GCF_000473065.1 Bradyrhizobium sp. WSM1743 | reverse complement strand
CACATGTTGAACTTCGGCGTGAGGCTTCAGCCTCGCGCCGCAGGCCGAAGCTTGCTCGAGAACGGAAGATGGACCTGATCGATCGATCATAGACACGAGGCAAAACTCCGCGGGACCCTATGGTGCTCGACACCGCCTTCCTGTTTGGAACTCGTGCTGTGTACCCCATCTTGGCAGCGGTCATGTGCGACCGCATCAAAGACCGGACATATGGCCGCAATCGCTTCGATCACAACCAGCATTCCGCCTCTTGCCAGCAGGGGGCCGTCCACATATGGGTCCCGGCTCAGCGCCGCAACGCCTAAAGCGTTGCAGCGCGTCCGGGACACGAGGGGCGGCGGAGGAGCGCTGATCCGAGATCCTAAACTGGCGCGAACCGCACGCGATTGCATGCGGCAAGTTTGACGCGCTGAGCGCGCATTCGTGCGATGCGAGTTAATCATCTCGGTCGCTACGTGTAGGCTATGAGACGATTGCAGGTCGTGTCGCGCAATGCAGCCATTTTCAGCCGCTCTTTAGGCCCATTTCAGCCAAACTGTTATTGGTTTCTCGCTGTCCGGGGCAGGGTCTCTCATTTGGAGTCCTGCAATGTTCAAGCGAGTAATTTCTGCGTGCTTCTTCGTTGTCCTGGGTTCTGCCGCTTCGGAAGCGCGGCCTTACCGCATTCATCAAGCTCCTGAATGCAATGTCACCATGCCCTGCGACTTCTCATATTCGCAGACGCCACGCGAGCGGACGTCCAGATTCTCATTAGCGTCCAGATCTTCATTGATTTCCAGACCTTCACTGCAAGCCTACCGCTCGACGCAATTGACAGTGACTGATGCTGGGGGCGCCGCCACGCCGGCGGCCGGCTCCGGTGTCTCCGGTGCTCGCATTGTCGGTGGCCGTCCGGCCGGTTGCCCCTCGTCCTTCTGCGGCTGCGGCGCGGCCCTGCGCGTGTTCGGCCGCATCGTGCCGGAATTGAATCTTGCGTCCAACTGGCTGCGCTTTCCGCGGACATCACCCGCACCAGGAATGGTTGCTGCGCGACGAGGACACGTCTTCGTCCTGGAGCAGCACCTCGGTGGCGACGTCTGGATGGCCTATGACGCCAACTCGGGCGGGCACACGACGCGAATCCACGCGCGTTCGTTGCGAGGGTACACGATCGTCAATCCGCGCGGCGGTTCGGTGGCTTGAGGACAGCGACGCCACTCTCGACAAGACCGCGGTCGGGTCGCAGCATCCTTGCGACCCGCCCCCCCAGCATCGGTCACAGCCGCAGCACCTTACCGGGATTCATGATGTTCTGCGGATCAAGCGCGCGCTTGATGGTGCGCATGATGTCGAGCTCGGTCTTCGACCGGTAGTGGCTGAGCTCGTCGAGCTTTTCGACGCCGATGCCGTGCTCCGCCGAGATCGAGCCGCCCATCGAGGTGATGAGATCGTTGACGGCCCGCGTGATGGCGCCCTTGTATTGAGCCAGCGTCTGCTGATCCATGCCCACGGGACCCATGAACGAGAAATGCAGATTGCCGTCGCCGATGTGTCCGAGCGGGTAAGGCCTGATGCTCGGGAGAATGTCGAGCACGGCCTTGGTGCCCTTGTCGATGAACTCCGGTATCCGGGAGATCGCCACCGACAGGTCATAGCTCAGCCCAGGCCCTTCGGCCCGCGAAGCCTCGGCGACACTCTCCCGGATCCGCCACATGTTGCGCGACTGGCCGACCGTCTGAGCGATCGCGGCATCAAGCACGCGCCCGGTCTCGAGCTGATCGGCGAGAAACTGCTCCAGCTTCTCGGACATGCCCTCGGTCCCGTCCCGGCGTGGGCGCGCCGACGACCATTCAAGCAGGAGATACCATGGCGTCTCCGCCTTGAGCGGATCCTGGGTGCCGGGGATATGGCGCAGCACCATGTCGATCGCACTGCGGCTCATCAGCTCGCAGGAGCCGACATTGTCTTCGGAGGCACTATGGGCTTCGGACAGGATCTCCAGGGCCGCGCGTGGATCCCGGATCGCCAGCCATGCGGTGCAGACGTCCTTGGGCGCCGGCCATAGCTTGAGCACGGCCTTGGTGATGATGCCGAGCGTCCCTTCGGCGCCCATGAACAGGTGCTTGAGGTCGTAGCCGGTGTTGTCCTTCTTGAGCGCGCGCAATCCGTCCCAGACCTCACCATTGGGCAAGACGACCTCGAGCCCCAGCACGAGATTGCGGGCATTGCCGTAGCGCAGCACCTGCACGCCGCCGGCGTTGGTCGAGAGATTGCCGCCGATCATGCACGAGCCCTGGGCGCCGAGACTGAGCGGCAGGAATCTGTCGTGCTGGCTTGCTGTCTCCTGCAGCGTCTGCAGCACACAGCCGGCCTCAACCGTCATCGAATAGCCGACGGGGTCGACATCCAGCACGCGGTTCATGCGGCCGAGCGACAACACGATGCCGGTGTGCGCGGGCCAGGGCGTCGCCCCGCCCATCAGGCCGGTGTTGCCACCCTGCGGCACGATCGCGATGCCGTGCTCATGGCAGAGCCGCACGACTTTCGAGACTTCCTCGGTGCTCCCGGGCCGAACGACGGCGCCGGCACCGCCAACCAGCAATCCCCGCCAATCCGACACGAACGGCTGCATGCCGTGCGCGTCCTCGATCAGACCCTTCTCGCCGACGATCGCGCGCAACGCATCGCGCATCCCGGAGGTCAAGGGAGCGGTCGGGATGATGGGATCGGAAGACAGGAAGGCAGCCGGCATTTGTTTCCCCTGGCGCATCTTGGTGTGCACTGCGCACGTGACGTGCGGTGGCTATTGTCCACGTTTGGGCTGCGGAGTCTAACGAGAATGTGCGGGACTTTGGCAATGGCTGCTTGACCGCTTTTCCGAGCGCGCGCCTCGCCCTTCGAGACGATCGCGGAGCCTGTCATCGGGCCGCGCTTTGCGCGGACCCGGTGGCGCTCTCCTCAGGATGAGGCTAAGCGGCGTCATGCGTGTCGAAATTGCCGCCACACTCCATCCTCATCCTGAGGAGCCCGCGAAGCGGGCGTCTCGAAGGATAGGCCGCGGGAAAGCTGCCTTTCCCCAGTTCAAGAATTCGCTTTACAAGAATTCGGATTTGTCGTAGACATCTACCCATCCCAGCCCGCCACAAGGGGCGTTTCGCGATCGTCACGAGACGCGGGCCGGGAGGCGGTGGCCGCGACGGCGTCGTCGCGCGAGACAGGCTGCAGGGCGGGAAGCCCCGTGAGCAGCGGTGCGCGCGGTACGACACGGCGCTGACAGCGTCCTCGTTTGGCCGCGATGGTGAGCGCACGCCAGCCATCGCAGACAGGGGCGGGGATGTGCGCGGACGGCAAAATCGTGTGGTCCTGACGCCCGGGGTCTGTGCGTCAAGTGTTGCGGTGATTGCGCTGGCCCAACCGGGTCAGCGCATCAGCCATCCGCAAGGCGACGGGGGCAATAGTGCATCGCTCCCCGGGGAGAGCGCGACATAAGCCGTAAAACCATCCGCGCAGGGAAGGCCGCACGCTCGGCTTCACCTGTTGTCCACCCCGTGCGCGTCTTGTTCGCACACGGGACCGCGGGTGCCAGCCGGCGCCCGGCCTTCCCTGCGCCCTTTCTTAACAAGAGGGGCAACGAAGAGAGCAAAGCTCGGGCGAAACGAGTCGCGAGAATGCGAAGTTGTGTCTACAAGCGGAATGCGAATTGGTGGTGGAGACGACGCAACTTGCTCCGTCATTGCGAGCGCAGCGAAGCAATCCAGCCTGTCTCCGCGGAGGGTTACTGGATTGCTTCGCTGCGCTCGCAATGACGAGGAGGACAGAGTTACGCCCACTCCGTCTCCCGGTGCACATCGTGCACCACGAGGCCCATGCCTTCGTCCGGCATCTTGATCCAGTCGCGGCGCTTCAGGGTGCGCTTGGTGTCCTCATAACCACTGGTCCAGTGCTCGCGCATCGAGGTGCCCGAGAATTCGTGGTCCTTCGCGTCGCCCTCGTAGGCCTTCTGCTGGTAGATCAGATGCAGGATTGCGATCTCCGGCATGTTGCACAGGCTCGCCTTGAGCTTGCGTTCCTCCTCGGAGAGCTGCTCGTCCGGCAGCTTCGCCAGCGCCTTGTAGAGCAGGACCTTGAGGTTGTGGGTGCGGCGATAGACCTCGGTGTTGTGGCGCGTGCGCGAGGAATACATGATGTCCTTGTGGCGGGCCATCACATCCTGGATCGAGCGCGGCAGCACGCCGCGTGCGCTGAACAGGTCCACCTGGAACACCAGCGAATTGAGCGCATCCTCCTGGTCGAGCAGGTGCTGCAGCGGCGTGTTGGAGACGATGCCGCCGTCCCAGAAGTGATCGGTGCCGATCCGCACCATCGGCAGCGCCGGGGGCAGGGCGCCGGAAGCCATGACGTGCTCCGGCTCGATCTCGTCATGGGTGTTGTCGAAATAGATGAAATTGCCCGAGAGCACGTTGACCGCGCCGACCGCGAAGCGGACCTTCTTCTCGTTGATGAGATCGAAATCGACGAGCTCGCGCAGGCTCTCCTTCAGTGGCAACGTGTCGTAGTAGCTGGTCGCGGTGCGGGCGCCGACCGGGCTGAACCAGGGATTGACCTGGTGCGGGGTGAAGAAGCCGGGCTGGCCCAGCGCCGACGTCATCCACGCGCTGGTGAGATTGCGCCACTGCCGGAAGACGTCGCCATCTGGCGTGTAGTGCCAGATCTTGCGGTTGGTGATCCGCTCCCAGAAGATGCGCAGCGCCTCCAGCCGCTTCTCCGGCTTGTTGCCGGCGATGATGGCGGAGTTGATCGCGCCGATCGAGACGCCGCAGACCCAGTCCGGCTCGATGCCGGCCTCGTGCAGCGCCTGGTAGACGCCGGCCTGGTAGGCGCCGAGCGCGCCGCCGCCCTGCAGCACCAGCGCGACCCGGTCGCAGCGCTCGGGCCGCCAGCCGCGCGCGGGCGGCTGATGTGTCGAATGCATCGGTTGCGACGTGCGGGCGTCCATGCTGTGCCTCCCTGCGTATTCGCAAACGATTGCGTCCGGCGGTGACGGCGTGATGACAAATTCGGCGCCGATGCATCGGCTGCAGGCACGGTGGCTGCAGCGGGAATGGCACGGGTCGTGCGCCTGACGGAAATCCTTCACAGCGCGGTCAACGAGGTCGGCTAGCAATCTGCATCTACGTCTGACGCTGCCGGGCGGACGTCACATAAAGCATCACACAGGAGATCGGGATGCGCAGGGAAGACGTGCTGAGACTTCCGTCGATGCCCGCGGCCGGGCCGAGCTATCCCGCCGGGCCCTATCGCTTCGTCAACCGCGAATTCCTCGTCATCACCTACGAGACCGATCCCGGACTGATCCGCGCCGGCCTGCCCGAGCCGCTGGAGCCGATCGACCAGCCGATCGTGCATTACGAATGGATCAAGATGCCGGACTCCTCCGGCTTCGGCAGCTACACCGAGTCCGGCCTCGTCATCCCGGCGCGCCTCCACGGCGAGGAGGTCAACTTCGTCTCGCAGATGTATCTGGACGACGATCCGCCGATCGCCGCCGGCCGCGAGATCTGGGGTTTTCCGAAAAAGTACGCACATCCAAAACTCGAGATCGTCAAGGACACGCTGACGGGCACGCTCGAGTATGCCGGCCAGCTCGTCGCCATGGGCACGATGGGCTACAAGCATGAGAGCATGGCCGGCAATGGCGATCTCACCCGCGCCACGCTGTCGAAGACGCAGGTCAACCTGAAGATGATCCCCGGCGTCGACGGCCGCCTCGAAGTCTGCCAGCTCGTCGCCATCAACCTCATCGACATCGTGCCGAAGGGCTCGTGGATGGGGCCGGGCCGTTTGCATCTGGTGCCGCATGTCAATGCGCCGGTCGCGGATTTCCCGGTCCGGCGCTGCCTCGGCGCGCACCATTACATCGCCGACCTGACTCTGCCGTTCGGTCGCGTCGTCCATGACTATATCAGGGAAGCCGAGGCCGCCGCGACCGGGCTGGCGGCGGAGTAAGGGTCCATCATCAAACTGTAACACTGGCGTAATTGAGTACCCGCGTGGGTCCGGAAGATGTCGTAAGCCATCTTCCGGATACGAGGCATTGTTGACGGTTGGGGTTGGCCATGGCTGAGCCGGCAAAGCTAGTCAGCGCGATAACGAATGCCGAACCTGCTATTCCCGGTCTCGTCTGGGCATTCCGCCTGCACAGCGACGGCAGCGCCGAGGCGCTGCCGATCGACCAGCCGATCGAGTTCAGCCATGACGGCCGGCTCTGGCTGCATTTCAACCTGACGGATGCGCGCGTGCGGCCGTGGATCGCCGCATCAACTCTGCCGCAGCTCGCGCGCGAGCTATTGCTGTCGAACGACACGTTCCAGCAGCTCCATGTGATCGATCACTGCGTCTATGGCGTGTTCTCCGATCTCGTGCGCGAGATCGACAGACCGACGGAGGAGACCGCGTTCCTGCGCTTCGCCATGACCGAGCGCCTTCTGGTCAGCGGCCGCCATCACGCCCTGTGCTCGGCGGACGCGACACGGCGCGTGCTCGAAGGCGGCTACCGCGTCGACAATGTCGCTCATCTCCTGGAGAAGATCGTCGACGAGGTCGCCGACACGCTTGACAGGATGGCCGACAAGCTCGGGCAGGAGATCGATGACATCGAGGAGCGGATTCTCGCTGACGATACCAGGCCGGAGATGCGCCGCAATCTGGGCCGGCTGCGCCGCACCTGCGTCAGGCTACATCGTCAGCTCACCGGCCTGCGCGTGCTGTTCCACCGCCTCGACCAGAAGAACACCGATCACCTCTCGCCGGCCTTGCGCATCCACGCTGGCAAGCTGGCGCAGCGGCTGGACGGACTCGATCACGATGTCGTCGAATTGCGCGAACGCAGCCGCCTGCTCGAGGAGGAGCTGCGTTTCAAGAACGAGGAGGAGAGCAATCGCCACCTCCACACGCTGTCGATCGTGACCTCCATGCTGCTGCCGCCGACGCTGATCACCGGCATCTTCGGCATGAACACCAAGGGCCTGCCGCTCACCCATGTCGAGACCGGATTCCTCTGGGCGGCGGTGCTGATGGCCTCCTCGGTTGCTGCTGCCTACCTCTTCATGCGGCGGACGGGCATATTCAAGTAGCGTATCGATCGTGATTTGGCGTGCCCAGAGATCTCCATTGCGACGCGCGGTCGCGATCGCGCTGGCGTGGACGGCCGGGAGCACCAATGGGTTTGCAGGCGCCAAGGACGAGAGCGCGGCGGCATGGCTGTCCCCAAGATGGTTCAACGAGTGGCATGACGGCCTCGCCGACAAGGGCCTGAATTTCGGTGCGATCTATATCGCGGACAATATCGCCAACGCCTCCGGCGGCGTGAAGCGCGGCGCCATCCATTTCGGTCGGCTCGATCTGTCGGTCGACGCCGATCTCGACAAGCTGGTCGGCTGGACCGGCGGCCGCTTCTACGCCAATGCCCTCGTGATCTACGGCCGCGGGCTGTCCCGCAACTATGTGATGAACCTCGCCACCATCAGCGAGATCGAGGCGCTGCCGGATCAGCGGCTCTACAATGCCTATTTCGAGCAGAGCTTCTTCAATGATCGGCTGAACGTGAGGGCCGGCCAGCAGGCCGCCGACGTCGAGTTCTTCGACAGCCAGACCGACGACCTGTTCGTCAACGGCACCTTCGGCTGGCCGGCGATCAAGGCATCCAACCTCCCGGCCGGCGGGCCGGCGCCGCCGATCGCGGTGCCCGGCATTCGGATCAGGGCTGCACTATCAGACAAGATCACCGCCTATGGCGCGGTGTTCAACGGCGATCCCTCGGGGCCGGGTGATATCGATCCGCAGTTACGCGATCATCATGGCCTGGCCTTCCGCGTCAACGATCCGCCCTGGGTGATCGGGCAGGTCCGCTTCAACTACGACATCGATGTCGGCGGACGTCCGCTCGCCGGCAATTTCACGCCGGGCGCCTGGAAGCACTATGGCTCGTTCGACAGCCAGCGCTTCACGGCGGAGGGGCAATCGATTGCCGATCCCTCCGGCAGCGGGATTGCGGCCAAGCTTCGCGGCAACTACGGAATCTTTGCAGTGATTGAGCAGGTGCTCTACCGCCCGCCGGAGGTCAGGGAGAACAGCACCTCGGCCTCGCTCCCGGGCGTCACCGCCTTCGCTCGCGTCGCCTACAGCCCGCCGGACCGCAACCTGATCGACCTTTATCTCGACGGCGGCATCGGCTTCGTCGGCTTCACGCCGGGCCGTCCGCTCGATCGCTTCGGCGTGGCCATGGCCTACATGCGGATATCGAACACCGCGCGCAATCTCGATCTCGACACCCAGGCCTTCACCGGCATCCAGAGTCCGGTGCGCAGCAACGAGACGCTGATCGAGATGATCTACGAGGCGCACATCAAGCCGGGCTGGCTGGTCGCGCCTTACTTCCAATACGTGTTCCGTCCCTCCGGCGGCATCCCGAGCCCGAATGATCCGAGCGGCGTCTCGCGGATTGGTGACGCCGCGGTGTTCGGCGTCACCACCACGATCAGGTATTAAGCCGTCGCCGGCTGTAGTTTTGGCTGCCGCGATAACGCCAGCACGATCAGCGCCGCGAACACGCAGAGCGCGCCGGCGATGAAGAAGGCCGGCAGATAGCTTTGGTAGACTGTCCGCGAGAGCCCGGCGCCGAACGCGGCCGTGCCTGCGCCGAGCTGATGGCCGGCGAAGATCCAGCCGAACACCAGATTGGCGCGCTCGGGGCCGAACTTTTGCGCGGTGACCCGCACGGTCGGCGGCACCGTCGCGATCCAGTCGAGACCATAGAACATCGCGAAGGCCGAGAGGCCGTAGAACGAGAAATCGCTGAACGGCAGGAAGATCAGCGAGAGCCCGCGCAGGCCGTAGTACCAGAACAAGAGCCAGCGATTGTCGTAGCGGTCCGACAGCCAGCCAGACATGATGGTGCCGAAGAAATCGAAGATGCCCATCGCGGCGAGCAGGCTCGCGGCCTGCACCTGCGGGATGCCGAAATCGAGGCACATCGGGATCAGGTGCACCTGGACGAGGCCGTTGGTCGAGGCGCCGCAGACGAAGAAGGTCGCAAACAGGATCCAGAACGCGGTCGACTTCGAGGCGTCGCGCAGCGTGCCGAGCGCCACCGCCGTGATCGAGCCGTGGCTCACCGGTGGTGCGGGCAGAGGTGTCGAGCCCTCGTCACCGAACGGCCGCAGGCCGACATCGCTCGGCCGGTCGCGCATCGCGAGCAGCACGGCCAGTGCGGACACGCCGAGCATGACGCAGACGAAGCCGAGCGCGAGGCGCCAGCCGTAGCGTTCGGTGAGGCTCGCCAGCAGCGGCAGGAACACGAGCTGGCCAGTGGCGACGCTCGCGGTCATGATGCCGACAACGAGGCCGCGGCGCGCCGCGAACCAGCGCGTGGCAATGGTCGCGCCCAGCACCAGCGCGGTCATGCCGGTGCCGATCCCGATCACCACGCCCCAGAGCGCGATGAGCTGCCAGACTTGCGTCATGCCGAGCGAGAGCACGAGCGCCGAGACCACGATCAGCTGGGCGGCCAGCGTGACGTTGCGCAGGCCATAACGGTTGAGTAGGGCAGCCGCGAACGGCGCCATCAGCCCGAACAGGATGAAGCGGATCGACAGCGCGGAGGAAATCTCCGCCGTGCTCCAGCCGAACTCCTTCTGCAGCGGGACGATGAACACGCCGGGCGCGCCAATCGTGCCGGCGCTGATCAGCGCGGCGAGGAAGGTCACGCCGACCATCACCCAGCCGTAGTGGATGTTGCGGCGGGACAGTGCTGCCGCGAGCCAGTTCGAAATCATTGGGCCTCAGTGTTGTTGGCGAGCCTCAAGGGACCCGTATTATCATCGCAATCTGACACAGCTGAGGGAAGTCTGAAATGACAGACTTCCCTCAATTTAGGACATTGGCGTCAGTGCGTGAGCCGCTCCACGGCAATGGCCGTGGCTTCGCCGCCTCCGATGCAAAGCGCGGCGATGCCCCGCCTGAGGTTCTGCGCCTCCAATGCATGCAGCAGCGTCACGATCAGCCGCGCGCCGGTGGCGCCGATGGGATGGCCGAGCGCGCAGGCGCCGCCGTTGATGTTGAGCTTGTCGCGGGGAATGCCGAGATCGCGCTGCGCCGCCATCGCCACCACCGCAAAGGCCTCGTTGATCTCGAACAGGTCGACGTCGCCGGCGCTCCAGCCGACCTTGTCCAGCAGCTTGCGGATCGCCGGGATCGGCGCCGTGGTGAACCATTGCGGCGCCTGGCTGTGTGTGGCGTGGCCCTTGATCTCGGCGAGAACAGGCAGACCGTTGCGATCGGCCAGCGAGCGCTTGGTCAGCACGAGGGCAGCAGCGCCGTCAGCATTGGCGGAGGAGGCCGCCGGCGTGATGGTGCCGTTGGCGCGGAATGCCGGCTTCAGCCCGGGGATCTTTGCGGGATCGACCTTCAGCGGATGCTCGTCGTTGGCGATCATGCGGGGACCTGCTTTCTCGGTGAGCGTGACCGGCGCGATCTCGGCCCTGAACGCGCCGCCCTCGACCGCCTTGCGGGCGCGGCTCAGCGTCTCCATTGCGTAGGCATCCTGGTCCTTGCGGGTGAACTGATAGGCTTCCGCGGTCGCTTCGCCGAAATCGCCCATCGAGCGGCCGGTCTCGTAGGCATCTTCCAGGCCGTCCATCATCATGTGGTCGATGACGCGGTCGTGGCCGACGCGATAGCCGCCGCGCGCCTTGGCCAGCAGATAGGGCGCGTTGCTCATGCTCTCCATGCCGCCGGAGACGACGATGTCGGCCGAGCCGGCGCGAATGATGTCGTGCGCCAGCATGGTCGCCTTCATGCCGGAGCCGCAGACCTTGTTGACCGTGGTGGCGCCGGTGGCGTCCGGCAAGCCGGCGCTACGTGCCGCCTGCCGCGCCGGTGCCTGGCCTTGTCCGGCCGGCAGCACGCAGCCCATGAAGACCTCGTCAATCTTCTCGGGCGCGAGCTTGGCGCGCTCGAGCGCCGCGCCGATCACGTGTGATCCAAGCTTATGCGCGGGGAGTGGCGACAGCTCGCCCATGAAGCGACCGAGCGGGGTGCGTGCGGCGGAGACGATAACGACGGGATCGGCGGCTTCGGCCATGGGATAACTCCATGCGATGACAGGGTAAGATTATGAGCATCATATGATGCAGCGCAAAAAATGCAACCGCACGAGGGATGAGAAAATGTCGTGGTCCGGATGAGATTTGGTCGTTCGAGAGGAGCAGGGAGATTGTGCCGGGTGGCATTGTGAGCGCGGTGGTCGTTCCACACACGCCGCTGTCATCGCCCGGCTTGACCGGGCGATCCAGTATTCCAGAGACGGCTGATTGAGCCGAGAGGCGGCGGCGTACTGGATGCCCCGGTCAAGCCGGGGGCATGACACCTTCAGAGTAGAGCGAGCCTAACTCAGCAGATAGCGCGCCTACCGCTTCCGGTTCACAAATGCCTGCATCAGCCGCGTCGGCTCGTCCGTCAGGAACGATTCGCCGAACACCTTCACGCTCAGATTCACCGACTCCGTCAGCGGCAGTTCTTCCCACTGCCGCAGCAGCGCCTTCTGCGAGCGCAGCGCCTCGGGGCCGCATGCGAGCAGTGCTCCCACGACGTGCTCGACCTCGGCATCCAGCTCGCCGGGCGCGGCGACCTTGTCGACCAGGCCCCATGCCAGCGCCGTCGGGGCATCGATGTTCTCCGCCGTCATCACCAGCCAGCGGGCGCGGGCCCAGCCGATCAGTCGGGGCAACAGCGCCGCATGGATCACCGAAGGGATGCCGACGCGCACCTCGGGCATGCCGAAATGGGCATCATGCGCGGCGATCCGGAAGTCGCAGGCCGCCGCCACTTCAAGCCCGCCGCCGAGGCACCAGCCCGGCATGCGTGCGATGATCGGGGCAGGGAACTGGCGGACGGCCTCGCAGAGATCACGCAGGCGGCTGATGAAGGCTTCGGCGGATTTCTGATCGAGCCGGGCCATCTCCTTGATGTCGGCACCTCCGATCATACTCCTCTCGCTCTCGCCGCGCAGCACCACGACGCGGATGCTGCGGTCGGAGCTGAGCTGCTGGAGGCCTTCGCGCACGGCGTCGGTCACAGGCGAGCCGAGAATGTTGAGCGGGCCGGCGTTGCAGATTGCGACATGAAGGACGCCACGCGCATCGCGCGTCACGCCGCAGTGGTGGTTGAGCATTTCCATCGTGGGATCTCGAAAGGCTTTCGTGGACGCGCAAGGTACGCTGGTCGGGATCACTTCCGAGCCGAAACGGCCGGTTTGTCAAGCCGGCAGGAGGGACGGAGTTGTCAACGCGAAATCCGTGGCATAGTATGATGGTTACCATGCAAAGAGGTGGCCATGGCCGACATCGATCAACTCGACCTGTTTTCGCCGGCGCAGCGGCGTGAGCGCGTGGTGAACTGGCAAGTGCCTGCGCCGGTCGCGAGAGCGGCCATGGGGCTGTCAGGCATGGACGCCATGCTTGGCATTCGCGACGGTCGTCTGCCGCCGCCGCCGTTCGCAAAGCTGATCGGCTTCGTCATGGCAGTGGTCGAGCCGGGCCGGATCGTCATGGAACTGGAGCCGCGCGAGGATCTCGAGAACACCATCGGCCTTCTCCACGGCGCGACCGCAGCGGCGCTGCTCGACACCGCCATGGGATGTGCGATCTCGACCCGGCTCGAGGCCGGGCAAAGCTCGGTGACCCTCGATCTGAAGCTGACCTACTTGCGCCCGCTGTCGGTTCGGTCCGGGTTGATCTCGGCCGAAGGCAAGATCATCAAGCTGGGGCGCCAGACCAGCTACACCGAAGGCTTCGTCCGCGACGGCAAAGGCGCGCTCGCGGTCCATGCAACTGCAACCTTTTCCATGATCGGCAACAACTAAACATGAATTAATGCACCGTTCGGGCTACTTTCGTGTTATGAGATGATCTCCGACATTCAATGAGATCCGCATGCGCTATTCCCGGGAACACAAGCAGGAAACCCACGACCGGATCGTCAAGAAGGCCTCCGTGCGACTGCGCGAAAAGGGCGCTCATGGCATCGGCGTCGCCGACCTCATGAAGGAGGCGGGCCTGACCCATGGCGGATTCTACGCGCATTTCGATTCCCGCGAGGCGCTGGTGATCGAGGCCTTTGGCTATGCCATGGACCGTTCGATGGAGCACTGGCGCAAGCAGTCCGATCAGGTCGCGCCCGAGAAGCAGCTTGTCCAGATCGTGGAGACCTATCTCTCGACGCTGCATCGCGACAATCCCGGCCATGGTTGTTCGATCCCCGCGCTGGGCGCCGAGATCGCCCGCGAGAGCCCAAAGACGCGAAAGGCCTTCGCCGGCAAGCTCGACGAGATGATCGAGATGATGACCGACTTCGTTCCGAACGTGCCGCGCAAAGCCGCCCGCAAGCAGGCGATCGCGACCCTTGCGACGATGGCCGGCACCATGCTGCTGGCGCGCATCGCCGGCTCCAGCGAATTGTCCGACGAGGTGTTGAAGGCGGGCCGGGACAGTGCGCTGGGCAGCGTGAAGCGTGAGCCGAAGGTGGCGACCGCGAAGAAGGCGAAGCAGAATTAGTTCGAGGTGCCGTAGGGTGGGTTGGCCATGCGATTGCGCGAAGCGCATTCGCTTGGCGTAACCCACCACTGTGTTTATCCGCGGAGACAGAAGAGGTGGGTTACGCCTTCGGCTAATCTTACTGCGTCATGGGCGTCGACGTCCATTTGATGCTTCGCGGGCGCCACAGCACGGACATCGCGGCAAGGTCTTGATGAGCGCCCGAAGCAAGCGGGCGTGCATGGTTGCGATCGAGTTCGGGACATGGCGTTCAGGCCGCGCGGGCGGAACCTCTGGGTCGGTAATCGTCGGGTAAGGGAGGGACCTGGACCGACGGGGCGGAACGAGGTCCTGAGGGGGGAATCGTCGCCTGCTCGGCGATCAGGAAGCCGTAGGCTGCGATGCACAGGGTTGCGTGGTGATGGAAGCC
>NZ_AXAZ01000113.1 GCF_000473065.1 Bradyrhizobium sp. WSM1743 | reverse complement strand
AAGTCGTGTTGGCGGCGATCGAGACCGGCGTTGCCAGCGTCACGGTCTGCCAGCCGGTCGCCGTGGTGTTGGTGAAGGTGGCGCTGGCGAGCTTGGTGCCGGTCGCGCTCCAGAGGTCGAGCAGATCCGTGCCGGTGTCGCCCGGGCTGCGGTAGAACTTCAGCGCGGTGATCTGGCCGGCAGACGACGAGGTAAACTTCACGCCGACCTCGAGTGGGGTGCCGTCGTTCTTATTGGTCTGCGCCGGGGTGTTGGAGGCGGTGAACAGGCTGAGCGGATTGGAGCCCGTGACATTGACGCTGACTGTGGCCGGAGTCGTCTGCAGGTTGATGCTGTCATCGGTCGCACGCGCCTCGATCAAATGCGTGCCTGCGCCCGAGATGGCGAATGTGTAGCTCCAATTGCTGGTCCCAGTTGCCGGATGCCATGTCGTGCCGCCATCGGTCGAGACCTCGATGCCACCAACAATGCCGCCACCGCTATCCGTGGCCGTGCCGGTGACTGTCACGGACTGCCCCTGACTGAAGGTCGTGCCACCTCCGGGAGAGGTAATTGTGGACGTCGGTGGGCTGTGGTCGGCTGAAGCTTGTGCCATGACTAAGCTAGCCAGCAGCGTCTGTGGCTGCACCCCCATGTCTGCGAACAGATTCACCATCGCTTGCTGCATGTCGCGGCTCACCGGCGCAGTGATGCCATGGAACAGCGTGTGCTGATCGTCAAATCCCCACGACCACATCACGGTGCCAGCACCAAAGACCAAAGCTCCACTTTCCGGATCCCGGTAAAGCGTAAGGCTGTGCGTTGCGGTGCCCGAGCCGTAGTTCGCCCCATTGTCCACGAGCAGCTGGTTCGTGTTCATCGTGGTCGACGACATGTCGATCAGCCCGGCCGGCCGGAAGCCGTTGTCGAGATCACTGTCCCACTCGTAGCCGAGCAGGTTGACTAGGGTTCCACCGTTATTGCTGTCGATGCTCGTGTTGTTCCAGAAGCGGAGCTGCGACATGCTGGCGGGAATCGTGATATTGAAGAGCGCGCCGCTATCGTTTACCGTGAAGATCGTACCGGAAAGCGCGTTTTCCGGAGTCCCTGGTCCATAAACGGGGTCGCGGAACAGACCGGCGCCGCCATTGGCAGTTCCGTTCGGGTCTAATTGAGTACCGCTCGCAACGTCCTTGTATTGGACCAGGGTTCGATTAGCCGTGTGGCTCGCATCGAAGCTTGGAGCAAGCTCGCAATCCCAGTAAATCTCATTGCCGCTCAGGAATGCTTCATTGACGCCCGCATCGCGCGCCGCCATCACGTTCGCAAATTGCGACTGTGTCCAGTATTCATCATGGCCGACATCCAGATAGATCTTCGTATTGCGCAGCAGTCCCGGATTGGTCGCGGCGTCGATGCCTGAGATGTAATTGACGTTGTAGCCGTTCTCCTCCAGCCAGTAGATGGCAGCAAATTCCTCGCCAAACATGAAGCTCTGCGGGCCGGCGTCGTTTGTCGTCGCATTAATCGCGATCGGACGGTTATAGCTGACCGCGTACGCGCGATCGCTGATCGCGCCGCTGGGGCCGGTATAGAGATTATATCCGCCCCAAGGGTTATAGGCCTGCCAGGTCTCATCACTTGTCTGGAACAGAAGATCCGAGGTCGTCCCGTCGTTGCGGACGATGAACGGGATGATGTTCTGGTAGTTTCCAGTGTCCGTCGTCAGCTTCGCGAAGTAGACTCCCGAGACGGCAGTGCTCGGGATGGCCCACGAATCCGTGACCGACCAGTTTCCGGCATCCACGGTTCTCGTTGCGCTGTTGAAGATCGGGTTCGGCTGATTGGCCGTCCCAGTATGATGCATACTTGTGATCAGGCGTGCGCCATTGCCGCCATAGTAGCCAAGCCGATAGATGTCCAGGGTGTAGCCCTTCACGCTAGACGCGGTATCAATCTTGAAGGAGACGGTCTGTCCACCGTTGGTGCTGATTTGTGTCGCAAAGCCCTCGATCTGCGAGTCGCCCTGGTTCGCGATCGAACCGTGGATCGCCCATGTGCTTTGCGGCGTACCTGCCAGGCTGTTCTCCGTGACGATCTTGTTGCCGGCATCGGCGAACGTTGTTGTCGAGGTCTGGCCTCCCGAGGTGGCGGTGAGCTGCAAGGTGGCGCTGGTGGCGCGGCCATCGGCGGGCACCTGCCATTCCGCGACGACGGTGCCATCGGCGCGCCCGTCCAGGTCGCCGGCCCCTCCATCCTTGATCGTGAACGGAGTATAGATATCAGCAATGCCATTCGCGCCCGGCGCGCTCGACAGGTCAGCGATCTGGAATTTGATCGACGCTCCAGGCCAGAGGCCTGTCGCGGTGAATGTTGCCGTACTTCCGGGTGCGTAGTCCGACTTATCCGCTATCACGGAGAGCGAGCCATGCACGTCAAGGCCGTCGGCGCGACGATACCAAGACGCGGCCCCGCTTGGATTCGAAGGTGCGCAATCACCCGCAGCAGCTTTGATGCGACTCGCTGAATCGCCACTTACTTGCCAATGTGCCGCGCTCGCCTGCGCTGCTTCGACGCTATCCGCCTCGAAAAGTCTGGCCTCAAATAAGTTCGTCTGCATCCACCCAAACAGCGAATTCTGCGCCACGTCCTCCCAGCGGGCAAGTCGCGCCGCGCCAAACGGATGCAAGGAGGCTAAGTCCGTGCCGTTAGAATCAGAACTAGTTTTCGACAGCGCTAGGCCACGATTGCCAAAATCAGGATCCCCTGGGCCCATTGACCCCGATCGCCACCATGCCTGCCAAGTGTCCCAGAAGTTCCAGAAACTGTCTTCTGCCTGCCGCGCAACGAGCGGTCGTGTTCCCCGACCATTGAACAGGATTGGCTTCTCCCTGCGCATGGTACTCTCCCGAATTAAAGCTAAAGCTTGATTTAAAATATTTAACTCGTCAATTCACATTAAAAATACATTTATTCTAAAACGGAGCCATCCAGGCCGGCACGGCCGCCACTTGCCGACCGACGCGTAATCAGGCCACGATCGATGAAGCCAACTTCAGGCTAGCAGCCCAGACGAATTTGCGGGGCGATTGACCAATATCATCCTCGATTCCAACGGCGAAAGCCGTCCTGCGCGACTGTTTCGCTGGCTGCGCAGTTCCTTCACGGGTATCGGGGGGCATTCGGTCCGGTTATTAAAATAGATCAACCGAGAGGAGAACGAACGGACGGTTGAGGCGTACTACCATTGAATGTGCTATTATTTATCCACTCGTGAAAATTGAATAACCGTTACTTCGCATCGATAATTTCGAACTGCCCGTTCTCGGCGGGATGTAGCTTCGCCTTGTACCGAGCCGCAATTTCTGCGCCAGAAATCAGTTGATACCTCTTAGGATGTTCCGAGGGGCGCAAAATGCAACCAAACAAGCAAACGTCTCACGGGGCGTGGAATTTGGTCCAGCGTTAGAAGGTTGACTAAAGTTCGGATCGTATAGAAGGCGCTCAGTATCGTTGCCGACATCCCAATGGCGATAGCGAACAGCGGAGGTAACAGGTAGAAGCTGCAGAAAACGATGGCGATTGACGAGAGAAAAAGCAAGCCAGTCTTTCCGTTGGCAGCCGACCAGCGAAACCCACTGTGCCCGCGAACGATTGGATAGATCATGAATCCGTGAACGACACAGGATCCGAAGAACGCGATGCCGGCACCGTTTAACCCGAAGTGGAGGACACACGCCCAGCCGAGGCCAACATAGGTTGCCGTCCAAACAAGCTCTACACCGATAAATATCAATTGCCGGTTCTTAGCCACAATGATGTAACCCATAGGCCACGTGATCACACGAAGCGCCATGCCCAGACATATCCAGCGAAGGATTTCCACCGCCTCAACGAACTTAGCGCTATAGAACATGACGATTACCAGAGGTGCGAAAGTAAGCGTTCCGATAATCCCCGGCCCTGCCAGCAACAGGCTGACGTGTGCTTGTTCGTTCACCAAGCGGTTGCACTCGGCATTATCATTGGCAACGCCGACGAGGCGGGGATAGAAGTCAGTTCCCATGGCCTGCAGGATGTACCCGACATACAGTCCGCCCAGAGTCCAGCCAGATGAATAGAATCCCGCTGCTTCGAGCCCGACGTTGCGGACAACGATCAGTCTAATCGCGTAGGCAGCTCCCATCGTGAGAAACCCGCTAGCCAAAAAGGCGCCCCCGAGTTTGAGCAGCGAGGTCGCTTCGCGCCGTATTTCGGAAACGGTCATTGCAGTCGGCTGAATCCGCACCTTTCGGGCGTACCACCATGAGGTGACGATCGACATCGCTGCAACGCATACGAGGGATGGGGCCACCCCTTCTTCTCGCAAGAAATAGACCAGGGGGATGCTTATCATGGTGCCGTAGAGCGCTCCCAACACACTCATCTTGGCCAGATCGGCGATGCGCCGCATCCCTTGGACCAATGCGTGCTGACCGCCAGCCACTAGTTGGAAGCACACGGCAAGCGACAGCAGCGCCACGGCGCCAGCATGTTGATCGGTGCCGAAAGTCAGTTCGGATACTTTTTGGGAAAATAGGGCCAGCAGACCTGCTATCAGAATTCCAAGAAGAATCGCCGTGCGTCGCAGTGCGGTGGCGGTTCGCGCAATCCGTTGGTCGTCGCCGGAAGCAGCCGCCGCAGCAATCTGGCGTACGCCGCTGCCGTTAATGCTCGTGCCGGCAATGGACACCGCGAGATCGACAATCGAACCATACAGGCCCATTAATCCGAACCCAGCCGGGCCCAACAAGAGAGCCATTGCTTTAGTGCGCAGAATACCAATGCCGATATTCAGCATCGACGAGCCGCCGATCAATGCCGAGGACTTGAGGATCCGCCCGTAGGTATGTTTATCGGCCGCCGCCAATTCCGCCGCTGACGCAACCACGGGCGGAGCCACCGAGACTTCTGCATCAGAGGACATGGGCGGATTGCTTTCTTTGCTGATTCTTTGCGGAGCCATTTATGTAAGCGGGCTGCCCCGCGCACACTTCGATTCATTCCGAACCTCCTGCAGAGTAAACATTACCATTTTCCCGCCGAGATTAAATTACAAATAATGTTGCGATTTAATATGATGCGGTCTATGGTATTAGTCGATTTAATGTGGGTTAAAACCGCCCTGCGTAGGGCGGAGGCCTCCGAGCGCCTTGAACTCGATGGAAGATCAAGATGATCCACGATCACTTCGACAAGCCAATGCAGAGCCCGGTTTTAATGAGATTTAGCAGTCGCGAAGACGGGGCCGGAGCAGCGTGATGTCGTACTTCCTGCGACCAACTTCTTGAATTCAGCATGCGGGAGCTTGTCGAACTCTTTCTGAAGGAGACAGAACCCCGTCTTGCTCCTTCGTCACCTTCATCATGCGGCGGGAGATCTAAGGTGCAGTTGCGCCGCAGCTCTGGCGACGGCGCGGTTCTAATACGGCCGGGGTCCGCGCCGGACCACGGCGAATCGCGGAGACCGCGCCGAGCGGGAGGAGATCATGTTTATGAAGACCATCCTAGTTACGGGAGCCGGGGGGTACATCGGTACTGTCATGGTCGAGCACCTACTGGCCCAGGGGCATAAGGTCATCGGCGTCGATCGGTTTTATTTCGGCAAAGGCACGCTCGGCTCGGAAACCTTCAACAACCAGCGCTTCACCCTGGTCCAAAAGGACATCCGTGACTTGACGCCGGACGATTTCCGCGGCGTCGATGTAGCGATAGACTTGGCTGGATTGTCGAATGATCCTACGTGCGATTTGAAGCCCAAACTCACTTACAACATCAATTTCAAGGGCGGCATCAACGTCGCCGAATGCGCAAAGAGGGCCAAAGTCCCGCGTTATATCTATTCGTCGTCGTGCTCCGTTTACGGAATGGGGGCGACACAACAGCTGGCCGAGGCGGCCGAGCCCAACCCGCAGTCTTACTACGCCCGTGGCAAGGTGGACGTGGAAAGGCGTTTGCTCGAAATCGCTGATGACGAGTTTTGCGTCACGGTTTTGCGCAACGCGACTGTTTACGGACTCTCTAAACGCATGCGTTTTGACCTGGTGATTAACCTTATGACGCTGAAAGCATGGAAAGAGCGCAAAATTTTTGTCCTCGGAGGCGGAAAACAATGGCGTCCCCTGGTCCACGTGAAGGACGTGGTACGGGGTTTTGAGGCGGTGATGGACGCTCCGGAAGAGAAGGTCGCCAAACAGATCTTCAACCTGGGGTCGAATGAACAGAACTATCAGGTAGTTCAGATTGCCAATATCATCAAAGAGTTCATTCCGAGCGTGGAGATCATTCAGGTTCCCGACGATCCCGATAAGCGCACTTATAACGTCAACTTCGACAAGATTAAAAATACCCTGGGATTTCAAGCCGAATTTAGCGCGCGGGACGGGACCAAAGAGATCGTCGAGGCGCTCAATTACGGCGTCATTGATCCAGATGATCCGCGTACGCGCACCATCGAGCATTACAGGTTTTTACTGCGGGTTGAGGATACTATGGCCGAACTGGGGAAGGACGGGAGAATCTTCTGATGAAAGTCGAATTTTATCGCCACCATCTCGGGGAAGGCGAGTTTCAAGCGGTAAGGGATGCCATGACATCCCCCTTTCTGACCGCCGGACCCAAGACGCTGGATTTTGAGCGCCGCTTTGCCGAATATCTAAATGCCAAGCACGTGGTCGGCCTCAACAGCTGCACGGCGGCTTTGTTTCTGGCGCTCAAGGCTCTCGACATCAAGGAAGGGGACGAGGTTATCGTCCCTGCGATGACCTTCATAGCATCGGCCAATGTGGTTCTCCATTGCGGCGCCAAGCCCGTGATCGTGGACGTGGAAGCGGACACGGGACTCATCGATGTGAAAGCCGTGGAGCGCGCGATCACGGCTCGGACGCGGGCGGTGATACCGGTCCATCTCTACGGCCAGATGGCAGACATGAAGGCTTTGAAGAGCCTGTCGGAAAAGTACAAATTCGCCCTCGTCGAGGATGCGGCACACGCGGTCGAGGCCGTGCGCGACGGAGTGCGGCCCGGAGAACTGGGCGATTGCGCGGCTTTCAGCTTTTACGCGACGAAAAACTTAACTTGCGGCGAAGGCGGCGCTCTCAGCACCAACGGCTCCGAGATGAATGAGAAGGTGCGGGTGCTCCGCCAGCACGGTATGAGCAAATCGGCGGCCGAGCGCTACCATAATAATTACCAGCATTGGGATATGATCGACCTCGGCTACAAGTACAACATGTTCGACATCCAGGCGGCCATGCTGATCCCGCAACTAGCTGGACTTGAAAAGCTTCTCAAGCGCCGTCACACGATCTGCGCGTTTTATGAGTCACGGTTCAGGGAGGCTGGAGTCGATTTTCCTATAGTGAAGGCAGGAGCACGCTCCGCGCGGCATATGTTCACGGTTTGGGCGCCGGACGGCGGTCGCGACGAGATGCTGAAGAAGCTCCAGGAGAAACAAATCGGCGTCGCGGTAAATTACCGCGCCATTCATTTGCTGACGTACTACCGCGAACGTTATGGATTTAAACCCGGAATGCTCCCGATCGCTGAGCGGATCGGCGACCGGACCATGACGATTCCGCTTTACCCGAGTCTCACGGATGCCGAAGTGGAGTATGTGGCCACGTGCGTAGTGGACCTGCATAAATAGTTGCGAGATGCTGATGAAAACGACCGTGAAAGCATCACTCCAATCCGATACGGCCTCCACCACGACATTCGCGCTCGAAATGGATGGAGTCGCGGTGGAAACGGTATCGGTGGAAGCTTTGAGTTGGGACTCAGACATTCTGGGGATGCGCTGCGCCGCTCTCCGCGAGATCAAAGTATGTCAGGGTGTCGATTCGGCGAGACACAGGCGCGATTATCCCGCAAGCATCGAAGTCTATGTGCCGCTGATGCGCGAGTTGGAAAAAGCCGGAATCGAGTACGTGACGGTCCGGCGCCCACAACACGAATGGGCCCGCATTCATGCTTTGGAACACGCTGGATTCAGAGTGGTGGACGGGATTATAGAGTTCCAAGAGGCGGTGAGGGCCGAAGCCGAAAAACCTAGCTCTGCGGTTTGGAATTTCCGGCGTGCAATCCCCGATGATGCCGTAAACGCCGCGCGCTTGGCTGCTCGAACGTTTAAGATCAGCCGCTTTCATAACGATCCGCTGCTCACGGCCGCCCAAGCGGAGCGAGTGCACAGCGAATGGGCGAAGAACAGCTGTATTGGCAAGGCGGCCGACGCGGTTTGGCTCGCCGAGGCGGACGCCGGCCTGCTCGGTTTCGTGACTTGTAAGCTGGAAGGCGAAGATCAAGGGCGGATCGTCTTGATCGGCGTGGATGCTTCGTATGCGGGAATAGGGCTTGGTTCGGCTTTGGTTAGGCGGGCCTCGATGTGGTTCGGTGAAAAGGGATGCAAGATCGTGTCCGTGCAGACTCAAACGGATAATTTCGCCGCTATCCGGCTTTACACGAAGTGCGGCCTTGATCCGGTCTCCTCTTATGTGACGCTGAGGTGGTCTGCGCGCGAGAGCCGGTCATGAGCTCCACCCAAACGCCCAAGAAATTCTCGATCGTGAAGGCCACGCTCAATTCGGCGCGGACCTAGAAGCCTCGGTAAGGGCTTCGCGGACGCAAATTATCCAGCTTCCCAACTGAAAGTTTTGTGGTGGACGGCGGTTCCACGAATGGGACAATCGACCGCCGTGCGCTTCGGTTGTCGCGTTATCGCCAATCTCAGGGTCGAACGGGTGATCGGGTGATCGCCAGGTTGATCGGGCTGAAAGAGGCGACCGACGCTACAAGCAAGTCGACAAGGATGAAGTCTTGGTTTCGCCCGAGGCTTTGAACGCGCGAAGGTGTTCGCGCAAGATCCGCACGTCAAATGATTTTTGCCGAGGAATACTCCAACCGCGCCCGGTACGTTTGTAGCCCGGAACATAAATGAATTTGGAGATCTGGTTTGTCTTTACTTCTACCCCGTGAAGGATCATCGCCTTTTCACGGCGAACTGAAGGCAATGGCCATGTAAAACAAGAGACCGACGATTGCATAATCTTCGAGCTCAGTGACCGCTCAAACCCATTTCTAAAAATGCGGCCGTCGTGTCTGCGTTATCTCGGATTCTTCTGAGCTAAATAATTGTCCCAATCTGTGTGATAAACCCTCGGTCTGAATCATGATGGTGGTGCAGCCGGCCGCCACTATAAGATCGTCCGAAAACTCCGGCTTCCGGGTCCAAGGAATGGTTCCACCGACCATTATGCAGTGGATCGGAAAAGTGGGGCCCGAGCAGGCCATTGGCGATTTGCGCGGAGGACGCAACGTGAGGATTCACGCCCTCGCATAAGCCAAAGAACGCCTGATCCCCCTTTCTGCTGACCGGGGCGAAGCGCCCGCAGGCTCCAGAGTGGATTTTTTGAGGTTCGCCGGGGAGGTCTCGTAAGATGTTCCAGCGGCCGCGATCGTTGTGTCGCTGTCGCCGGCCTCCAGGGCTCGCCTAGCCGCTCAAAGTTATCTCCCCCAGCGCTCATATTAAATTTTAATTCTATTAAATGCGATTTTTTATTTGTTTGTTTGTGTGAGTTGAGTTAATTCAGTCTTTAAATAAAATGATGTCGGAGAACGGTGATACACCGCTGTACAGAGATCAAGGCCTTGTCATCATTTTCGGGTTTGAAGCTCAGTAGTCGAGGGCGACTGGGCCCTCGGCAGATAAAGGCAGCTTTCACGAGAAGCCGCCTTCGGCCGGGCCCCAACAACAGGAGTGTGTCTTGGCTGATCTAAAGGGGAAACGAATTTTGGTCACCGGCGGGGCCGGATTCATCGGGTCTCATATCGTCGACCTGTTGTGCGACGAGGGCTGTATTGAGATCGTTGCACTCGACAACATGATCAGAGGACGGCCGGAAAATCTTCGCCGGGCGTTGACCCGCGGGCCTGTTCGCCTGGTGCACGGGGATATCCGAGACAACAAACTGATGACTTCACTGGTCAAAGCTGCCGATGTCGTCTTCCACCAGGCTGCGTTGCGCATCGCGCATTGTGCTTCCGAGCCGCGGCTCGCCAAGGAGGTGATGGTGGACGCGACGTTCAACCTGCTCGAACTGTGTGTCAAGCACGACATCGAGAAGGTCATCGCTGCATCCTCGGCATCGGTGTACGGCATGGCCGAGGAGTTTCCCACTACCGAGCGGCAGAATCCTTACGACAACCGGACGCTCTACGGCGCTGCCAAGACCTTCAATGAAGGGCTGCTTCGCTCATTCAACGACATGCACGGGCTCGACTACGTGGCGCTCCGGTATTTCAACGTCTATGGCGATCGTATGGACATTCACGGCCGCTACACCGAGGTGCTGATACGCTGGATGAAACGGCTCGAGGCCGGGCTCCCGCCGATCATCCTCGGCGATGGCCAGCAGACTATGGATCTCGTTCACGTCCGCGACGTTGCGCGCGCGAACATCCTTGGCGCGCGGTCAAAGATCACCGACGAGGTGTTCAACGTAGCGAGCGGGACCGAAACGAGCCAGGCGCAGCTTGCGGCGGCGCTCGCTTTGGTTATGGGCCATCGCGACCTTCACCCTGAGTTCGCTCCGGAGCGTTGGATCAATCCGGTGCCGCGCCGGCTGGCGTCGACGGGAAAGGCGGATCGACTGCTCGGTTTTCGTGCGACCGTGCCGCTTGAACAGGGCCTCGCCAACCTCGTGAAATGGTGGCGGATCGAATGCGGATCGCTCACGGCGGCTCGCCAGCAAGACGCGGCCGCTTCGTGATGCCTATAGCACTGCCGCTGTTCGCGGAAGAGGAGGCGGCCTGCGGGGTCAAATGAGCGAGGACGATCAAAATCGCGCGGCCGATGCGTTGACGGTTGATCCGGGTGTAGCTAGGAGCTCCAGGAAGCGAAACATGGCAAAGATGGATGTTGTTATCCCTTGCTACAACTATGGACGCTTTCTGGAACAATGCGTCGATAGTGTTTTGAACCACGCCGCTTGCGACGTACGGATCCTGATCATCGATGATGCATCATCGGACAATTCTGCCTCGGTCGCTCGTGAGCTTGCAGCGAAGTACCGGGCGGTCGAAGCCCGCATCCATTCGACAAATGCAGGACACATCAAGACCTACAACGAGGGTATCGACTGGGCGGAGAGCGACTATTTCCTACTGTTATCGGCTGACGATATGCTTGTTGCCGGGGCGCTCGATCGCGCCGTGGCGGTGATGGACGATAACCCGGACGTTGTTCTTACCTTTGGTGAATGTATCCCGTGGCACGATACCGATCCGCTACCGGACCTCGCGCCAGTGCAGCAATACACTTGGGAACGCTGCGAACTCCTGAGAAAAATGTGCGAAACCGCGTCGAACTTCGTTCCGACGCCCACCGCCGTTGTGCGGACCAGCGTTCAGAAAGCCATCGGCGGTTATCGCGCATCATTGCCCCACACCGGCGATATGGAGATGTGGCTTCGATTCGCGGCAAATGGTTCAGTCGCGGGAATAGACACGATCCAAGCGATCTATCGCAAGCATGGAAGCGCGATGTCCAACGCCTATTTCGCGGACATGCTTTCGGATTATCGGCAGCGGCAACAGGCCTTTGACAGCTTCTTCAACGAGTACGCCAACCGTCTCGAAGATGTAGCTCGATTGCAATTGACGGCCCGGCAAGCGCTCGCTCAGGTAGTCTTCGATGGAGGGATCGGATTGCTTCGACGAGGGCGGCTTTACGAAGGCATTCGGCACATGCGGGAGTCGATGGAACTAGATCACAGGCTTCGCTACCGCCCACCGCTCTGGCGTCTCATGAGGCTGCCCGGCACCGAGGGACGTGAAAGGGCACTGCGCATCATCAAGGAAGCTGCCGGAAGAGTATCCAATCGTGCAGCACAATTAGGAAGAACGTAGATCGGCGCAATGGGAGCTTGACTAGTGCCGTTGGCCAATAGCGGAAACGATCCGCGAATGGATGTCTGGTAAAGGGGCGTACGCGACCGGTCGCTATGAAGACAAGATTTCGCACCCAAACGCTTGGCTTGGCGATGTACCTTTGGGCCGAAAGGATCAGGTGGCCTGTTCCTGCGGCAATCCGCCAACTGGCAGGAGCGGTGCTCTCGAGAGGGCTTCTGCAGACGGACTTCCCGGTCCTGGATCACTGGTCGAAGCCGATTTCGGCGACAGACGAAATCGACCGACCGGCTTTCGCTTCCGCACTCGGAAGCGCGTTGCCAGTGGCGACGCCATCAGCTCAGTCGTCCGCCAAAGCCAGTTCCCCTAGGCTCAGATGCGCCGTGGTGGTCGGCGTCCCCGGCATTGGAGGGCTCGACAAAATCGCGATCCAGCTGGCGCTTTACCTTCCGGCTCATGACATCGAGACCGTATTTGTTGTGCCCGACGAGGGATCCGAGCCTTCCCAGGCCTCTGGCGAAGCGGGCGATAAAGCTTATCAGGAAATCAGACTTGAGCCTCGGAACTTTGCTACGTGGCTGCGAGCCTATCGACCAGACGTGATCAGTCTTCACGGCACGACGGATTGGGTCGTAGATTCTGCTGCGGAACTCGGAATTCCGGTCGTCGAGACCTTGCATGGCGCTCACTCGTTCTTCGATTCACGAGGTTGGACTGCCGAGCGACTGCGGAGCCGTAAGGTCGCAAGCTTTGTTGCCGTTAGCGAACTGGTGAGAAGGCAGTATCTGCGGGCCAATCCCCAGTATTCGGCCCGTCGGATCATAACCGTGCCCAACGGCATCGACGTCTGCTCGGTAACTACCCCGGATCGCTCGGCTGCGCGCGCCCGATTGGGGCTTCGGGAACAGTTCCTATTTGTCTCACTCGCCAGGTATTCCCTCCAAAAGAACACGTTCGGGTTGGTTCAGGCTTTTGATGAGCTCGCGAGGCTCTGTCCGGATGTCCATCTTCTCATCGCAGGTCCTGCGCAGGACATCAATTATTGCAGGCAAGTGCTTCGTCTCCGAGACAACTTGCAGCACGCGGACCGCATACACTTGCGGGGCAATTGTGATGAAACGGCAACGCTGCTGTCGGCCGCGGACGGCTTTGTTCTCAATTCTTTCTTCGAAGGCTGGGCCCTGGCCTCGATGGAGGCCCTCGCATCGGGACTCCCGATCGTAACGAGCGAAGTCGGCGGAGCGCGAGAGCAGATCGGCGAGGATGGCACGCGAGGCATTGTCGTAGCCAATCCGTTGGGCGATCCGGAGATCATGGACTGGCAAGCCATGTCGCGTGCGAGGTTCAGCCCGCAAGGCAATAGGAAAGAGCTCGTAGCAGCGATGGCGGATATCGTTGCCCGCCGCGAATATTGGGCAATGATGCGAGACGATCTCCGGAAAGAGTCGCTTGTGCGGTTTTCGATCGATCGCTGCGTTTGTGAACATGCCCAGGCTTTGGCCAACGCCGCTGGAGCGAGGATATCGTCTACTTCCAGCGAAGGGGTCCGGCTCGCCTAAACACCGGGCATTCGTGACCGCCTGTCCCACATCCCGCGGCAACGCGGTTTGCGCAGCCTCGTCGTCGATAACGGATCGGCGAGGTTGCCCAGCACGGCTTGTTCTGCTTGGCCGGATGTCCGGCTCGTATCGGAATCCAT
Organism: Bradyrhizobium sp. WSM1743; assembly: GCF_000473065.1. GTDB lineage: Bacteria > Pseudomonadota > Alphaproteobacteria > Rhizobiales > Xanthobacteraceae > Bradyrhizobium. The sequence continues at coordinate 473 of NZ_AXAZ01000113.1, read as the reverse complement.
TCCCGGCCCCGGGGCCGGTTCGCAACCGCGGAATCCGCGAGACGCGCGGTGACATTGTCGCATTTATCGATGCCGATTGCCGGGAAGATCCCGGTTGGCTCGCTGCGATTGAGGCCGCCTTTGCCGACCGACGTACTCGGATCATCGGCGGCGATGCTCAGGTCAGTTATGAAATTCCCACGCGGCCTACATTTCTCGAACCATATGAAAAGACGGACGCACTGCTCCGACCTACCTGCCATCAGGTGTCCACGCGCTGAGCCCGCGGCCAATACATCCGTGTTCCGATCCTTTCCCGGGGAAGCCCCCATCCTGGTCGGCAGGCGAGCGTCGATGGGATATCGCGACGATTTTATGCGAGGGTGCGGTCGTGATACGGGACGTTTCCGCGGAGGTGATCGTGGCGGGGTGTCTGCACGTAGCGGGATCTCGAGACCCGCGAAACTGCGATCGATCGCCAAGGCTGTGGCCAG
>NZ_AXAZ01000112.1 GCF_000473065.1 Bradyrhizobium sp. WSM1743 | reverse complement strand
GTCCGCTCCAACGGCGAGATCAAATGGCGTGGCGAGCTCATCCACCTTTGCAGCGCTCTCGCTGGTGAAACAGTCGCCGTAGAGGAAACCGCCGATGGGCAATGGCAAGTGCGCTTCTTCAACGTGCCGATCGGCATCATCGATCAGAAAACATCGACGCTGCGGCGCTGCGCTAGCGCAGCGCCGCAGCGGACCGAACCATGAACGATTGTTACCTATCCATCCGGGCTGTTTTGTTACCCTTCCATCCGCTGGACATCGCCGCAACGCGGCGAGACGGGTGAGGGGTTGCCTCAGCAAGCACTCTCTGACTTTTGAATACGCCGCAAGATACCCCTCATCCGGCGCCATAGCCGAAGCTTTGCTTCGGCGTTCTCTTAAGGCACGGCCGCCGGAGGCGGCCTATGCCACCTTCTCCCACAAGGGGAGAAGGAAGCAGCATCAAACGCGGCAAGAAATTCCGACCACGCTTCGTATCAAAATCACCATCGGCAGGCGCTTACGCCGCTTCCTGCACATCGCCATTCACCAGCCTGCGCGCAGCGCGTTCTGCTTCGCGTGCGTTGCGGAAGAGCTGGCCTTCGAGACGGTTGAAGCGGTCGGATGAGGCGAAAAAGCAGTAGCCTCCAGAAGAACGAACGACGATACCTGCGGTCTGCGAATCGACTTCGATGATGTAGCTGTCCGGCATGATCCGTGGATTCCTCAGTGCGGGCAAATAACGGTGCTCCTGCCCAAAGGTTCCCAGGCATTTGAGGCCGTTTCCACCCCGAATCGACACGCAATTGAGTACGCCGGGACCTCATCCGTTTTATGACTGGTTCTTGGCGAAGCCGCGACGAGCACGACGCAGTGGCGCCGCGTTTGGCGGCGCTTGCTGCGTCTTCGTGAGATGAGGCAGAGCGTCGCGCGCGACTACGTCGCGATCGGCGGATCGTTTCGCTGGATCGCCTGCGGACGGCCGTGGTCGTCGATCGAGACGTAGGTGAAATGGCCGTCGGTGACGAGGAACGGATGCAGCTCCTTGCGCCGCAATGCCCAGGCCTCGAGATGCACGGTCAGCGAGGTGCGCCCGACGCGCACGAGATTGGCGTAGACCGAGACGAGATCGCCGACATAGACCGCTTTGCGAAAATTCATCGCCTCGATCGCGACCGTCACGGTGCGCGACCGCGCGACCTTCGAGGCAAACACGCCGCCGCCGACGTCCATCTGGCTCAATAACCAGCCGCCGAAGATGTCACCGTTAGCATTGGTGTCGGCGGGCATCGCCAGCGTGCGGATGCAGAGATCGCCGCTCGGCCCGGTCGTGGCTTGCTCGTTCATGCCTCTCTCACTTGAGATTGCTCACTTGAAATTATCCCAGCCCGGATCCGGCGCGAAGCGCGCGCCGAATCGTTCCGCCAGCCCGCGCAGGGTGGATACAATGTTTTCCACGCCACGCGTGCGCGCATAGCTCAGCGGACCGCCGCGGAACGGTGCATAACCGGTGCCGAAGATCATGGCGCCGTCGACCGCATCGGCATCGTCGACGATACCCTCGCGAAGCGCCGCGACGCAGACATTGGACATCGGCAGCACCAGGCGGTCGATCATCTGATCGGTGACGCGCGGACCGGTCTCGGGAAGCGGTGCCTTCTCCGCCTTGCCGTCCTTCCAGGTGTAAAAACCCTTGCCGGCCTTGCGGCCGAGCTCACCTTTGGCGACCTTCTCGCGCAGCCAGGCCGGCGTCGGCGGCAACAGGTCGCCGAACTTCGTGCGCAGCATGTCGCCGACGTCGAGGCAGATGTCGAGCCCGACCTGATCGGCGAGCTCGATCGGCCCCATCGGCATGCCGAACTGCTCGGCCGCGGCGTCGATCAGGCGCTGGTCGATCTTCTCGTCCAGCATCACCATCGCTTCCAGCATGTACGGCGTCAGCGCGCGGTTGACGAGGAAGCCGGGCGAGCTCTTCACGGCGAGCGGCAGGCGGTCGATCGCGCCGACGAAGGCGAGCGCCTCCCTCAGAACCTGGGGATCGTTGCCGTCATGGCTGACGACCTCGACCAGCTGCAGCCGCGACACCGGATTGAAGAAATGCAAACCGACCAGCCGCTCCGGCCGCGCCAGCGTGGTGCGCAGATCCTGAAGCGGGATGCTGGAGGTGTTGGTCGCGAGGATCGCGCCCGGTTTCATCCGTGGCTCGAGCCCGCCATAGACCTTCTGCTTCAGCTCCAGCTTCTCCGGCACCGCTTCGATGATGAGATCGGCGTTGCGGACGCCCTCCCCGTCCAGGTCGGGGATGAGGCGATCGAGCGCGTCGCGCACGTCCGTGGGCTTGCGGATGATCTTGCCGTAGAGCTCGGCGGCGCGCTTGACCGCGCCTGCGATCGGCTCCGCCTTCATGTCGGCGAGCGAGACGCGCAGCCCCTGCCCCGCGCACCAGGCCGCGATGTCGCCGCCCATGGCGCCGGCGCCGATGACGTGGACATGTTTCACCGTGCTGCCGGAGCCTGCCGCCTTCTTCATCTGCTCACGCAGGAAGAAGACGCGGATCAAATTCTGCGCGGTTGGCGTCACCATCAGCCTGGCGAACGACGCCTGCTCGGCCCTCAGCATCGCGGCCTTGCTGCCGCCATGGGCCTCCCAGAGATCGATCAGGGCGTAAGGCGCGGGATAGTGCTCGCGCGATGCAGCCTTCGCGGCCTCCGAGCGCATGCGCTTGGCCAGCAGTCCGCGCACCGGGCCGAGACTGGCGGCGCGCGTGAGCAGACCGGGCTTGGCCCGCTTCAGACGGCCGAACAGCGCATCCCTCACCGCGCCCTGGACGTGCCGTTCCTGCGTCACGCTATCGACGAGGCCGAGCGTCTTGGCGCGGCGCGCGTCGATGGTGCGGCCGGTCAGCATCAGCGCCATCGACTGGGTCGGATTGACCAGCGCGGTGAACCGCGCCGTGCCACCGAGGCCGGGATGCAGGCCGAGCATCACCTCCGGGAAGCCGAAGCGCGCACCATCGATGGCGATGCGCGCCTGGCAGGCCAGCGCCACCTCGAGCCCGCCGCCGAGGCAGAAGCCATGGATGACCGCGACCGTCGGCAGTTTTAGCGCTTCCAGATGATCGACCACCGCATGCGCGGCGCGAATGCGTGTCTCGACCATTTCGGGATCCGCCGCGCCGCGAAATTCGTTGACGTCGGCACCGGCAATGAAGCCGGACGGTTTTGCGGAGCGGATCACGAGACCTGCGGGACGCTCGGTCTCGATCGCCGCGAGCACGGCGTCGAACTCTTCCATCACATCCGACGAGAGCGTGTTGGCGCTGGCGTCAGCGCGGTCGAACAGCAGCCAGGCGACGCCATCGGCATCGCGCGTCAGCTTGAAGTGCTTGTAGGGACTGTCCGGCGCCGGTTGCGGCCCAAGCTCCAGCACGCGGTCGGCGAGCACGGTCATGATCTTGGAATCCATGGTCACACCGCCTCGATCAGCATGGCGCCGCCGAGCCCGCCGCCGATGCATTCGGTGGCAACGCCGCGCCGCGTGCCTAGCCGCTTCATCGCGTTGACGAGATGCAGCACGATGCGATTGCCGGAGGTGCCGACGGGATGGCCGAGCGAGATGGCGCCGCCATCGACATTGAGCCTTTCACGATCGATCTCGCCGGCGGCGCCGTCGAAGCCGAGAATCTCACGGCAGAATTTGTCATCCTTCCAGGCGGCGAGACAGCCGAGCACCTGCGTCGCGAAGGCCTCGTTCAGCTCCCAGGTCTCGACCTCGTTGATGGTAAGATTGTTGCGCATGAGCAGCGGCGTCACCGACATCACGGGCCCGAGCCCCATGATGCTGGGATCGAGCGCGGCCCAATGGCTATCGACGATCGCGGCCTTCGGCGTCAGCTTGTGCTTGGCGACCGCCTCGTCGGAGGCGAGGATCACCCAGGAAGCACCGTCGGTGATCTGCGATGAGTTGCCGGCGGTGACCTGCCCCCAGGGACGTTCGAAGACCGGCCTCAGTTTTGCGAGAGACTCGGGCGTCGAGTCCGGCCGCACGCCGTCGTCGTGATCGAAGAACTTGCCGTCGCGCGAGAAGGCGGTCTCGACCTCGCCTTTCAGAAAACCCGCGCTTTGCGCCTGCGCGAGCCGGCGATGGCTCTCGGCGGCATAGGTATCGGACTGTGCGCGCGTAATGCCGAAGAGATGGCCGACGACCTCGGCGGTCTGGCCCATGTTCAGATCGGTGACGGGATCGGTCAGTCCGCGCTCGAGGCCGATGATGGGCTTCAGATAGCGCGGTCGGAGCTTGAAGGCGGCGGCCAGCTTCGCGGCCACGCCCTTGGCGGTGGCAAGGCCGGCGAACCAGCGCACGCCCGCGTTTGGCCAGACCAGCGGCGCGTGGCTGAGCGCCTCGGTGCCGCCGGCGAGAATCATGTCGGCATGGCCTTCGCGGATGTAGCGGTAGGCGGTGTCGATCGACTGCATGCCGGAGCCGCAATTGATCTGCACGGTGAAGGCGACCATGTCCTCGCCCATGCCGAGCCGGAGCGCGGCAACGCGGGCCGGATTCATCTCGTCCGCAATCACATTGACACAGCCGAGGATGACCTGGTCGAAGCTGTCAGGCGCAAACGGCTGGCGCGCCAGGAGCGGCCGGCCGCATTGCACGGCGAGATCGACCGGCGTGAACGGACCGGGCCCCGAACGCGCCTTCAAGAACGGCGTCCGGCTGCCGTCGACAATGAATACCGGTCGTGCCATCAGCTCGCCGCCCTCTGCTCACCGAGTTCCTGGAAGAACTGATGCACGTTGACGGTTTTCTTGTAAATCGGCGACAGCGCATCCGGCGCAAAATCGTCGACTTCGATCACTTTTGTGACGGCTTCGCGGGCAGCGGCGAGTTGCTCACCCTCGGCTTGCGTGATCACGCCTTTTGTGACCGCCTCCTTCCAGTCGCGGATATGCGCAGCACGCAGGCGCTTGGCGACGGCGTCCGTGCTCGCGACCAGCACGAACGCGCGCTCCAACCGGGCAAAGCCAGCGTCATCATCGACATGAGCCAGATCCGGCGTGAGACGCTCGCGTGCCGCCGACGGCTCCAGCACCAGGCTCGCGCATTGGTGCACGACGCGGTCGGAAGGACCGAGCACGCGGGCGCCGAAGGGCTGGACCACGAGCTTGAGGATGCCGGCGACGAAGCGATTGGGCAGATTGGCAAGGATTTCGGCAAGCCGGTTCTCGATGGTTTTGAAGCCGGCCGCCATGCACCATTCCAGCGCGGCAAAATCCTCCTTCTGCCGGCCTTCATCCTGCCAGCGCTTCAGCGCGGCCGAGAGCAGATAGAGTTCGGACAGGATGTCGCCGAAGCGCGCCGACAACATTTCCTTGCGCTTGAGCGCGCCGCCAAGGGTCAGCAGTGCCATGTCGGCGCAGAGCGCAAAGGCCGCGGAGTAGCGCGAGAGCTGGCGATAGAATGGCGTGGCATCGCCCGCGTCGGGCGCCGGCGCGAATGCGCCAAAGGTCCAGCTGCGGCCGAAGGCGCGGAACAGCGTCCGGAAACTATGGCCAACATGCTTCCAGAACGCCTTGTCGAACGCGGTAAGCCCGCGCTCGCGATCGGTATCCGCCAGTGCATTCATCTCGCCGAGCAGGTAGGGATGCGCGCGGATCGCGCCCTGCCCGAACACGATGAGGTTGCGGGTCAGGATGTTGGCGCCTTCCACCGTGATGCCGACCGGCACGGCGCGATGCAAATTGCCGAGATAGTTTTGCGGACCGTCGATCACGGCCTTGCCGCCATGGATGTCCATGGCGTCGTCGATCGCGGTGCGCATCCGCTCGGTCGCGTGCAGCTTCATGATGCCGGAGATGACGGCGGGATGAACGCCCGCGTTGAGCGCCGCGCACGTGAGCCGCCGCGCTGCATCGAGCTGATAGGCGGTGGCGACGATGCGCGCGAGCGGCTCCTCGACGCCCTCGAACTTGGAGATGGAAATGCCGAATTGCTCGCGGATACGGGCATAGGCGCCGGTGGTGCGCGCGGCATAGGCGGCACCCGCAGCAGAGAGCGACGGCAGCGAGATGCCGCGGCCGGCGGCAAGCGCCGTCATCAGCATCTTCCAGCCCCGCCCGAGGCGCTCCTTGCCGCCAATGACGTAATCGAGCGGGATGAAGACATCGCGGCCCCAATTCGGGCCGTTCTGAAACACCTGCATCGACGGCAGATGGCGCTGGCCGATCTCAACGCCGGGCAGATTGGTCGGGATCAGTGCCAGGCTGATGCCGAGCTCGTCCTGATCGCTGACGAGATGATCGGGATCATAGGCCTTGAAGGCGAGGCCAAGCAGCGTCGCCACCGGACCAAGTGTGATGTAGCGTTTGTGCCAGTTCAGCCTGAGGCCGACGACCTCGCGGTCCTCGAAGGTGCCCTTGCAGATGATGCCGGTGTCGACCATTGCGGCCGCGTCGGAGCCGGCCTCGGGACTGGTGAGGCCGAAGCAGGGAATGTCGCGGCCGTCGGCGAGGCGCGGCAGCCAGCGCTGCTGCTGCTCCCTGGTACCAAAGCGCATCAAGAGCTCGCCCGGACCGAGCGAGTTCGGCACCATCACGGTGACCGCAGCGGCGATCGAGCGCGTCGAGATCTTGCGCACCACTTCCGAATGCGCGTAAGGCGAGAAGCCGAGGCCACCGAACTCCTTCGGAATGATCATGCCGAAGAACTTTTCGCGCTTGACGAAGTGCCAGACGTCCTGCGGCAGGTCGCGCAATTCCCAGAAGATTTTCCACTCGTCGAGCATGGCGCAGAGCTCGTCGACGGGGCCATTGAGGAAGGCCCGTTCCTCATCCGTGAGCGTCGCCTGCGGGACCTTCAGCAGCTTCGACCAATCAGGGTTGCCGGTGAAGAGATCGGCATCCCACCAGGCATCGCCCGCCTCCAGCGCCTCGCGCTCGGTGTCGGACATCGCCGGCAACACGCCGCGCGCCCAGGAGAAGATCGGCTTTGTCAGAGTGTCGCGGCGGAAGCTCATGGCGGACCTCATGCATCGGCGCGGTGACAGGGCATTTTAGCGGAAAGTGACGGGCGGCGGTGAAGGGTTCGGCTGCAAAATTGACGCGGCCCGACGGCCGCCCAACGGCCATAACGGCCGGGGCGCGGGGGCGGTTCCGAGAGGGGGGAATCGGCCGCGCTCGTCCTCACCGTCATTCCGGAGCACGCGAAGCGTGAGGCCGGAATCCATCGTAGGGCAGCGTTGGTCGGTGAATGGATTCCGGGTTCGCGCCTGTCGGCGCGCCCCGGAATGACGGCGGGCGAATGGTGCAGCCTAGTCCGGCCGCACCATCTCGAACATGTTTTCCGGCTTGATCTCGAAATAGTCGCCGCGGCGGCCGGCGCGGACGATGGGGCGGGCGGCGGCGGTCTGGTAGACGCCGTCCTTGATCATGGCCTTGTCGATGTGGACGGCGACCACCTCGCCGAGCGTCAGCCAGGCGTCGGCCTCCTTGCCGTTGGCGCCCTTGAGGCGGACGATGTCGGACACCTTGCACTCGAAGGCGACCGGGCTCTCCCCGACGCGCGGCACGTTGACGAGCTTGCCGGGCACGGCGGTGAGGCCCGCGACCTCGAACTCGTCGACCTCTGGGGCGACATGGGCTGCAGTCGCGTTCATGTGCTTCGCCAGATCCATCGTGGCGAGATTCCAGACGAACTCGCCGGTCTGCTGCATGTTCTCGACCGTGTCCTTCCAGTTGGTCGAGGAGAAGCCGATGATCGGCGGCACGTAACAGAACGCGTTGAAGAAGCTGTAGGGCGCGAGGTTGACGTGGCCCCTGGCGTCGCGCGAGGAGATCCAGCCGATCGGCCGCGGCGCGATGATGGCGTTGAAGGGATCGTGCTTGAGGCCGTGGCCCTTGGAAGGTTCGTAGAAGTACAGGTTTTTGTCGGTCACGCGCTGCTTCCGTTTCGTCATTGCGAGCGCAGCGAAGCAATCCAAAGTCTTTCCGCGGAGGGATTCTGGATTGCTTCGCTGCGCTCACAATGACGGAGTTTGTTGATCCGTCCTTGGCCGCCATCCGCCCCGTCAAGAGCGGCGCGAAGCTGCTTATAGGAGGAAACGGTCCCGCCCGTCAGTGGCGCGGCGACAGACCCGCGATGACGAAATCGATCATCTGGTCGATGGTCGGGCCCGGCTTGGTGGCGCACTGGGCGATCATCTGGGGGTGGAAGAACCGCATCATCGCGGTGCAGGCGCACAGCGAGGCCAGCTGCAGGTCCGGCGCCTCGAACTCGCCGGAGGCCACGCCTTGGGCGATCATCTGGCCGATCGTCCCGGCAATGCACTCCATATGTGCGACGCAGACCTCCCAGTCCTCCTGCATCGCGATCTCGACCATCTCATGCAGCTTGTTGTCGCCGACATAGCGCTCGCTGTTCATGCGATGGATGGTGGTGAGCAGCTCGCGGAAGCGCTCCTTGACCGGACCGGGCCGGGCCACGATCCGCTGGGCCTCAAGTTCGACCTCTCCCATCAGCGAACGGGCCACCGCCTGATGGATCGCCTTCTTCGATTCGAAGAAGCGATAGACGTTGGCGGGGCTCATCCTGAGCTCCTTGGCGATGTCGCCGACCGTCGTCTTCTGGTAGCCGATCTGGCGGAACAGCCGCTCGGCCACCTCGAGGATACGATCCCGGGTGTCGCCTTCGATATGTTCCGCAACCAGTGTCATCTGTCAGGACTCGTTCGTCAGTACTTCATGTCACTTATTCAGCCGCCTCAGCAAGCGGAATTGCGCGCCGGTCATCGCTCCCATGCTGCGGCGCGGCAGGCTGCTCGACGGAGCCGGCCTCGTCCAGGCTCTTCCTGAACCACAGGGCGTAGAGGCCCGGCAGGTACAGGAGCGTCAGGAAGGTCGCGACGAACAGGCCGCCCATGATGGTGATCGCCATCGGGCCCCAGAAGGCCGAGCGCGACAGCGGGATCATGGCGAGGATGGCAGCGAGCGCCGTCAGCACCACCGGACGGGCACGGCGGACGGTCGCCTCCACGATCGCCTCGCGCCGGGTCAGGCCGTGGCTGACGTCGGTCTCGATCTGGTCGACCAGAATCACCGTGTTGCGCATGATCATGCCGGCGAGCGCGATCAGGCCGAGCAACGCCACGAAGCCGAACGGGGCGTTGGCGACGTTGAGGCCGAGCGAGGCACCGACAATGCCGAGCGGCGCAGTCAGGAACACCAGGATCAGGCGCGAGAAGCTCTGCAGCTGGATCATCAGCAGCGTCAGCATCACCATGACCATCACTGGGAAGAGGATGAAGATCGAGGCATTGCCCTTGGCGGATTCCTCGAAGGCGCCGCCCGGCTCGATCCGGTAGGCCGGCTCGAGATGATCCTTGATCGCCTTCAGCTTCGGCGTGATCTGGTTGGTGACGTCGGGCGCCTGCACGCCGTCGATGACGTCGGAGCGCACGGTGATCGCCATGTCGCGGTTACGCCGCCACATGATCGGCTCCTCGTGGGCATATTCGATCTTGGCGATCTGCTGCAGCGGCACGGCCACCCCATTGCGTGAGGTGATGGTGAGATCACCGACGCCGCCGAGATCGAGCCGCTCGGACGGGATCGCACGGGCGACCACGCCGACCTTCTCGATGCCGTCGCGCACGGTGGTGACCTGCGAGCCCGAGATCAGCATCGCGAGCGCCTGCGAGACGTCCTGCGGGGTCAGGCCCATGGCGCGGGCGCGATCCTGGTCGACGACGAGCTTCAGGTAGGGCGACTGCTCGTTCCAGTCGAGCTGGACGTCCTTGACGCTCTTGTTCTGCCGCATGACGTCGCGGACCTGGTAGGCAATCTCGCGCACCTTGTTGGCATCGGGGCCGATCACGCGGAACTGCACGGGGAAACCGACTGGCGGACCGAAATTGAAGCGGTCGACGCGCACGCGCGCCTCGGTCAGGAAGCCATCGGCAGCCGCGTTCTCGATCTTGGCCTTGATGCGCTCGCGCGCCTCGACGCCCTTGGCGACGATGACGATCTCGGCGAAGGCCTCGTTCGGTAGCTGCGGGTTGAGGCCGAGCCAGAAGCGCGGCGAGCCCTGGCCGACATAGGACGTATAGGTCTCGATGTCCTTGTCGTCCTTCAGCAGGGTCTCGGCCTTCTTCACCGCCTTCTCGGTCACGTTGAAGGCGGTGCCCTCGGGCAGGCGCAGCTGCAGGAACAGCTCAGGCCGCTCCGACAGCGGGAAGAACTGCTGCTGGACGTGACCGAAGCCGACGATCGAGGCGACAAAGACGCCGACGGTCGCGACCACCACGGTGATGCGGTGATTGACGCACCATTGTACGATGGCACGCAAGCCGCGGTACATGCGGGTCTCGTAGACCGCATGCGGATCGTGGTTGTGGTGGGCCTTCATGTCGGGCAGCAGCTTGACGCCGATATAGGGCGTGAAGATCACCGCCACGAACCAGGAGGCGACCAGCGCGATCGCCACGATCCAGAAGATGCTGCCGGCATATTCGCCGACCGCGGAATTGGCAAAGCCGATGGGGAGGAAGCCAGCGGCCGTGACCAGCGTTCCCGTGAGCATCGGAAACGCAGTGGATTCCCAGGCAAAGGACGCTGCGCGCATGCGGTCCCAGCCCTGCTCCATCTTCACCACCATCATCTCGACCGCGATGATGGCGTCGTCGACGAGCAGACCGAGCGCGATGATCAGGGCGCCGAGCGTGATGCGGTGCAGGTCGAGCGACATCGTGTTCATCACGATGAAGACGATGCCGAGCACCAAGGGCACCGACATCGCGACCACGATGCCGGTGCGCCAGCCGAGCGCCAGGAACGAGACGAACAGCACGATGACGAGCGCTTCCATGAAGGAGTGCACGAACTCGCCGACGGCATGCTCGACCACCTTGGGCTGGTCGGCGATCAGCTTGACGTCGATCCCCTGCGGCACCGCCTTCATGAACTCGGCGGTCGCCTTCTCGACCTCCTTGCCGAGATCGAGGATGTTGGCGCCCTTGGCGGTGACGACGCCGATGCCGATCGCGGGCTTGCCTTCCTGACGGACGACGAAGCTCGGCGGATCGACAAAGCCATGGGTGACGGTGGCGATGTCGCCGAGACGGAATACGCGGCCGTTGCTCTCGACCGGCGTCTCGGCCACGGCCTTGGCACCGTCGAGCGCGCCGGTGACGCGCAGCGGAACGCGCTGTGACGAGGTCTCGACCGTGCCGGCAGGCGTCACGTTGTTCTGCTTGGCGAGCGAATCGAACAGCGCCTGCGGCGTGATGCCGAGCGTGGCGAGCTTGGCGTGGCTGAACTCGACGAAGATGCGCTCGTCCTGGTTGCCATAGACGTCGACCTTGGTGACACCAGGCACCTTCAACAGGCGCTGACGGAACCCTTCCGAGACCTTCTTGAGCTGGGCATAGTCGGCGCCGTCGCCGGTCATCATGTACAGGATGGAATCGACGTCGGAGAACTCGTCGTTCACGACCGGTCCGAGGATGCCTGAGGGCAGCTGGCCCTGCACGTCGACCAGCTTCTTGCGCAGCAGATAGAAGAGGTAGGGCACGTCCTTCGGCGGCGTGTTGTCGCGGAAGGTGACCTGAAGCGCGGTGAAGGCGGGCTTGGAATAGGTCTGCACCTTCTCGAAATAGGGCAGCTCCTGGATCTTCTTCTCGATGGGATCGGCGACCTGCGTCTGCATCTCCTGCGCGGTCGCGCCGGGCCAGATCACGGAGACGTTGACCACCTTCACCGTGAAGAACGGATCCTCGGCGCGGCCGAGCTTCTCATAGGAGAAGAAGCCGGCGACGCCGAGCACGATCATCAGGAAGAGCACCAGCGTCGGATGGCTGACGGCCCAGGCCGAAAGATTGAAGCGCTTCATCGCACTCTCCGAAAGATGATCCAGTTGCAAACAACGACAGCCGCTCTGTTCAAACCGTCGTCGCGAGGCAGCGAAGCAATCCAGGGGGCTGGGCAGGTTCTGGATCGCTTCGCCGCTTCAGCCTTTGCTTAGGGACAAAGGCCGAAACTCACCTCACACGACGAAACTCACTTCTCGCGTCATTCCGGGATGGTCCGAAGGACCAGACCCGGAATCTCGAGATTTCGGGTTCGATGCTGTCGCATCGCCCCCGAATGACAAACTAGAAACTCAGCGACGACACGATCCGCACCCGCTGACTGGGATCGAGCTTCTGCACGCCGAGGGCGACGATCTTGGCGCCCTCTTCGATACCGCCGGTGATGAGCACGTCGTTGCTCTCGTAGGACTTCACTGCGACCGGCCTCAAGGTGACCGCGCCGTTGTCGTCGACAACGAAGAAGGACGGCTTGCCGCCTTCGTTGAACAGCGCCGACAGCGGCAGCCGCGCGACGCGCTCGGTTGCGGCGTCGGACAACGTCAGCGTCGCGGTCATGCCGAGCGCGACCTTGTCGTCGGCCTCGGGCAGCGAGAACTTCGCCAGATAGGTGCGTGTGGCCGGGTCGGCTGCCGGCGCGATCTCGCGCAGCTTCGCTGCGTACTTCTTGTCCGGCTCGGACCAAAGAGTGACGCTGGCGACGCCCGACTTGGCGCGTCCAACCAGCGTCTCAGGGATCGCGACGACCGCTTCCTTCTCGGCAAAGCGGGCGACACGGATCGAAGCCTGGCCCGCGGCGACCACCTGGCCGGGCTCGATCAGCGTTGCGGTGACGACGCCACGGGCGTCGGCAACGAGCGTCGCGTAGGAAAGGGAATTCTTGCTCAGCTCGAGCGCGCGCTCGGCGCGGTTCAGGCGGGCACGGGCCTCGTCCGCAGCGGCGCGGCTCGAGTCCATCTGCGCGTCGGTGGTCCAGCCCTTGGCCTTGAGGTCCTTGGCGCGCTGCTCGGCGGCGGCGGCCTGGGCCAGCACACCGGTGGCGGCGGTCTGCTCGGCCAGCGCCTGCTCGGCCTGAAGCTTCAGATCGACCTCGTCGAGGGTGGCGAGCGGCTGGCCGACCTCGACGGTTTGGCCAACCTCCACGAGGCGTTTTGCAACTTTACCGGCGACACGGAAGCCCAGGTCGCTCTCGATCCTGGGCCTGATGGTGCCGACGAAGCTGCGCTCCGGGGTCTCGGAATCATAATGCGCGGTTGCCACCAGAACCGGCCGCGGCGGCTCGGCCTTTTCGGCGACAGTGTCATTGCACCCAGCCAGCGCGGCGGCCATCAGGGCCAGCGACACACCGGCCAAGAGCTTGGAATAGCTGGACAAAACCGACCGAACGAACATCGGAGGACACTCCTGCGGCTGCAGTGAGAGGAATGTCGACTAATCACTGATAAAAGTCAATAATCGTCAGTCATCAGGAAAGCGTGATCGTTAGGGGTCGGAAGGCTTGGGGATAGTGGCCAAGAAGGTACGATTGCAGGGTAGGCAAAGCGGAGCGTGCCGCCTCTGTCACTGCCGGCAATATGGCGGGCACGGCACGCGAAAGAGCGCGCCTTTGCCCACCCGGCGATCCTCTCACCGTCTCTGTTCGGCGAACTCGTGCTTGCTGTCATGGCCGCCGACGAACACAAGAATGCCGGCGATCAGCGGCAGCACGGCGAGGACGAGCAGGCCGGTCGAGGTCTGCCCCGTCGCCTCCTTGACCCAGCCGATCAGATACGGTCCGCCGAAGCCGGCGAGATTGCCGATCGAGTTGATCAGGGCGATGGCGCCGGCCGCCGCCGTGCCGGAGAGCCAGGCGGTCGGCAGGGTCCAGAACACGCCGAAGCAGCAGAACACGCCGATCGCAGCCACCGTCAGCGCCACCATCGTGAGGGTGGGATCGGTGAGGTAGGACGACACGCCGAGCGCAACAGCGGTGAGCAGCAGCGGTGCGCCGACATGCATGACGCGCTCGCGGCTCGCATCCGAATGCCGCGCCCACAGGATCATGGCGATGGTGCCGAACAGATAGGGGATCGCGGTGACGAAGCCGGTCTGCGCGTTGGTGAGGCCGAACGCCTTGACGATCTGCGGCAGCCAGAACTGCATNCCGTANAGNGCGCCGACGAAGCCGAAATAGATCAGGCTGAGCGCGATCACCTTCGGCGAGCACAGGGCTTCGCCGAGCGAGGGATGCTTCACGGCCTGCTTGATGGCGATCTCGGAATC
>NZ_AXAZ01000111.1 GCF_000473065.1 Bradyrhizobium sp. WSM1743 | reverse complement strand
CCCACCCAGGGCTGCATCCTTCTGGAGGGGCGCTCGATCCAGAATGTGCCGCCGCACAAGCGCGACATCGGCATGGTATTCCAGAACTACGCGCTCTTTCCGCANATGACGGTGGAGGAGAATCTCGCCTTTCCGCTCAAGGTCCGCAAGCTTGGCAAGGCTGAGATCGAGGCCAGGATCAGGCGGGCGCTCGAGATGGTCCGGCTTGGTACTCATGGCAGGCGACGGCCCGGTCAGCTTTCTGGAGGGCAGCAGCAGCGCGTCGCGCTTGCCCGCGCCCTCGTCTTCGATCCCAAGCTCGTGCTGATGGATGAGCCGCTCGGGGCGCTGGACAAGCAGCTGCGCGAGCAGATGCAGCTTGAGATCAAGCATATCCACGAAGATCTTGGCATTACCCTGGTCTATGTGACGCATGACCAGAGCGAAGCGCTGACCATGTCGGACCGCATCGCGGTATTCAACGACGGGGTCATCCAACAGGTCGCCGCGCCCGCCGAGCTGTATGAGCGGCCGCAGAACGCCTTCGTCGCCCAGTTCATCGGCGAGAACAACCGATTGCACGGCAAGGTCGTCGCGATGAATGGCGCGACTTGCAAGGTGGAGATTCCGGGCGCTGGCAACGTGCAGGCGCTGGCAGTCAATGTCGAGGTGGCCGGNCGGCCGACCGTGTTGTCGTTGCGGCCGGAGCGCGTGAAGNTGAACCCGGCGCCGGGTTCGTTGCCAAACATCTTCNGCGCGCACGTTGCGGAGGTGATCTATCTGGGTGACCACGTGCGTGCTCGGATCTTGGTCTGCGGCCAAGATGATTTCGTGATCAAGCTGCCGAATTCGGATGGCGTGGTGCAGCTCGAGCCGGGCACAGTGATCACTATCGGCTGGAAAACAGAGGATTGTCTGGCGCTCGATGCCTCACGACAGTGAGCCGCGCTGCCATCAACGGGGCGGGCCGGGAGTTCGACAGCCTCTCCTATCCTGGGAGTGGCGTAGGAGGGAGAGAGTAATACGATGAGGACACACTTAATGATCGCCGGCGCCCTGGCTGCGACTGGCTTGATGGCGGGCGCGTTGATAAAGCCTGCTCTCGCTGGCGATCAGCTGACGGTCGTCAGCTGGGGGGGGACCTATCAGCCCATCCTGCGCAAGAACGTTTTCGAGCCCTTCTCGAAGGCGACCGGGATCAAGATCACTGAGGACGTGTACAGCGGCGACATCGGCAAGATCCGTGCCATGGTCGAATCCAAGACCGTGAGCTGGGACGTGATCGACGCTGCGAGCTCCGGCGCCTGGATAATGTGCGATCAGGGCCTCCTCGAGACGATCGACTGGAACAAGGTGGGTCTCGACCGCGCCAAGTTCGGTGACGCGGGCAAATTTAACTGCGGGGTGCCGAGTCAGATCAATCGCACGATCGTTTACTATGAAAAGAACAACCCGAATCCTCCGAAAACCATCGCCGACCTCTTCGACACGAAGAAATTCCCCGGCAAGCGCGGGCTATGGAAGAATCCGTATCCCAATCTCGAATGGGCGCTGATCGCCGACGGCGTGCCGATCAAGGACGTCTACAAGGTCCTCAACACGCCGGAGGGCGTCGACCGTGCCTTCAAGAGGCTTGACACGATCAAGAATGACGTCATCTGGTGGACGACCGGCGCGCAGGCGGTGCAGCTGCTCGCTAATCGCCAAGTCATCATGACCGCGGCCTGGACCAGTAAGGCGTCCAACGAGCTTTTCGAGACCATGTGGGACGCCGCGCAAGGGGGCTTTAGCTGGTGGGCTATTCCGAAGGGCAGCCCGCATCTGGAGGAGGCCTACAAGTTCCTCGCCTTCGCCGGCTCACCCCAGCCGCAGGCAGACGTCACGCGCGACGCGCCGTATGGGCCGGCCAACAAGGATGCTATGGCGCTAGTCGATCCAAAGGTGCTGGCCACCCTTCCAAACACGCCTGAGCGTGACGCCATTGCGGTGAATACCGATTTCGCTTTCTGGATTGACAAGGGCGATGAGCTGCGCCAGCGCTTTAACGCTTGGCTCGCGAAGTAAGTACAAGACGCAGGAGACTTGCGTTTTCCTCGCTGCTTCCACAGACGATCTAAGAATGTGAGAGGGGACTCGATGGCGACGATGGCGGTCCAAATGGACGGTGGTCCCGACAAGATTCCGTTGCGGCTAAAGCTGCAACGGGTCGAGCGCCGGCGCAAGCTGATGTCCTTCACCCTTGTCCTGCCGCTCCTGCTGTTCATCCTGATCGCGTTCGTCTGGCCGATCGGCCGCATGATGTTCAACGCGATCCATGACGATACGCTATTGACGCTCATGCCGCGAACCACGTCAGCGCTAAGCGCTTGGGACGGCAAGGACCTGCCCGACGAGAGCGCCTATGCCGCTCTCGTCGAAGATCTCAAGCAGGCCTGGGCGCGGAAGACTACAGGCGTTATCGCAAAGCGGATAAACTATGAGCTGCCCGGCGCCGGCAGTCAGGTAACATCAAGCGCCCGAAAGGCGAGCACGCTGTCCGCCGGCCCCTACAGGTCGACGCTGATCGCGATCAATCCGATCTGGGGCCAGCACGACGTCTGGATCGTCCTCAAGCGCGGCCACTCTGCCTATACGGCGTATTACCTGCTGCGTTCGTTCGATTACCAATTCGGCTCAAAAGGCCAGATTGTGGCCTCCCCGCCGGAGAATGCGATCTTCCGCGACGTGTTCTTGCGCACGTTCGGCATCAGCATAGCCGTGACGGCCGCGACCCTCCTGCTGGGCTTCCCGGTGGCCTATCTCTTAGCGACATTGCCGACAAGGACCAGCAATCTGCTGATGATCATGATCGTGCTGCCGTTCTGGACCTCAGTGCTGGTACGCACCGCGGCTTGGGGCGTGCTCTTACAGGAGCACGGCATTGTCAATGAATTGCTGATAACGCTACATATCATATCGCGTCCCGCGGAGCTCATCTTCAATCGCGTCGGTACGGTGGTGGCTATGACTCATATCCAGCTGCCTTTCACTCTGCTGCCGATCTACAGCGTGATGAAGACGATTTCGCCAAGCTATCTCCAGGCTGCCCGTTCGCTCGGCGCCGGCCCCTTCTACGCCTTTTGGAAGATCTACTTCCCGCAAACCCTACCGGGCATCGCCGCTGGCTGCCTACTGACGTTCATTCTGTGCCTGGGCTACTACATTACGCCCGCGCTTGTCGGCGGAGCGGCCGACCAGATGGTCAGCTACTTCGTCGCCCATTATACGAACGAGGACCTCAATTGGGGCATGGCCTCGGCGCTTGCCGCAATCCTGCTCGGCGCTACTCTGCTGCTCTACTATGCTTATAACAAGCTGGTTGGTGTCGACCGGCTCAAGATGGGGTGAGAACTATGGCCGCTTTCGCCTATGCCTCTCCGCTAGAGAAGGGCTGGTACTATCTACACCGACTGATCTGTGGTGCGGTGCTGCTGTATCTGGTCGCGCCGATCCTTGTGATTATCCCACTATCGTTCAATTCGGTGCCTTTCTTCACCTATCCCATGCCAGGGCTGTCGCTGCGCTGGTACGAGGAGTTCTTCCTATCAGCCGGTTGGCAGGGCGCACTACACAACTCCTTGTTTATCGCGGTGTTGGTCACGCTGCTGTCGACCGCACTTGGCACGCTAGCCGCGCTCGGGCTCAGTCGGCCCAACTTTCCCTGGCGCGCGGCGGTGATGAGCCTATTGATCTCGCCCATGATCGTCCCGGTCGTAATAACGGCGGTTGCCGTGTATTTCTTCTACGCTGATATCGGACTGCTCAACAGCTATACCGGGCTGATCCTAGCGCACACGCTGGGGGCCACTCCCTTCGTCGTCATCGCCTTGACCGCGACCCTGATGGGTTTTGATCACTCGCTCACCCGCGCCGCCGCCGGACTGGGCGCGCCGCCGATCACCGTCTTCTTCAAGATCATCCTGCCGCTCATTTTGCCGGGCATGGTTTCCGGTGCGCTCTTCGCCTTCCTCGCCTCCTTCGACGAGGTGGTGGTAGCCCTTTTTGTGGCCAGCCCTGAGCAGCGTACCTTGCCCATGATCATGTTTTCGGGTCTCCGCGAGCAGTACAGTCCGACCATTATTGCCGCGGCCACTGTGCTGATCCTGTTTTCCATCGTCATGCTGACGACTGTCGAGTTGCTGCGCCGACGTTCTGAGCGCCTGCGCGGTATCAGAAGATAGATGGCGGTCTGAAGTTCGGTTGCAGCAATTGCAAATGATGGGCACTCCAAGCCTGCCACCTTTGTGCGGAACGTAGCGACAAGGCGCGCAAGAGAGCGGCCATCGATCCGACATACGAACCTCTTTCGCCTCCGCCGAGACAGGTTGGGCTAACGCACGGCGTTGGGTGCTGCGATAGCGACGCGATTCGGTGCGATCCCCGGGTACTGCGGGGGCAGTGAGGGCCGGGGAGTAGGAGATACAGATATTTGACCTGCTCGACTAACACCGGGTCGGAGGCGAAGGCCGGTTGCAAGGTGCCCGTCCGTTCCCATGGAAAAGCTCGACACCGTGAAAGCCGACCACACGTGCGGCAGATCGGATGCCTGAAAGGACGCTTGGCAGCATCGCTTCGAGACGATCCTGCAAAGCTTCGCTCAGGGCGAAATGTTGGGCGAGCAGCACAGAGGCGATCATTCGGGTAACTGAGTTCGACCGGCTTTCGAGCAGCCGGGGTGGCTTCGAACGCTCCTTCTCCTAAAACCGACAGATCGACGACACTCCGATTCTGCCGACACTGCAATTTCCGATTTTAGTGCTGCATCGGGGATGCTAGCGCAAACTAAACCGCACTCGAGGCTTTTCCGCCGAAAGGCGTCCGGAGTCATCTCTTCGATCGCCCGAAACACACGAATGAGATGGGGCAGATCGCAAAAGCCGGTATCGGCCGCGATCTGGGTCGCCGACCGTTTCGTCGTTTTCAACAGATGTTTGGCTTGCTCGATCCGGATCAGCCGGTCTGCCGCGAGGGGCGTCATGGCCAGACTCTCGCGGAAATGCCGTTCGAGGTTGCGCCGGCTCACGCCGAGCCGTTGCACCACCCGTCCGATCGAAAGGGGCACGTCGATCGACTGTTGCATCAGCAGCAGCGCTTTGCGCACCACTACGTCTTCGGTCGCGAGCGCCAACGGCATGCCCGGTTGTGGCTCCTCCGCCGTCATAGCCTGATCGATGATCATGATGTGAAGGCTCTTCGCCGCTCGCGCACGCCCAAGGTGGCGTTCGACGATGAAGGCGGCGAGATGCGCGGAGGACACTCCGCCCGAGCAGGTGAGGCGGTCGCGATCGACGACAAAGATCTGGTCCGAGACCGGCTTGAGACCGTTGAAGCGCTCCACGAAGTCCGCGTGGTGGAACCAACTCACGCAAGCACGATATCCCAGCATTAATCCCGCCCGGTGCAGAATAAATGCGCCCGTACAGACTCCGACGAGCGGCACCCCGATAGCTGCTGCACGTTTGAGGAAACCCACAGTGCCGGGATGCAGATTCTCGATTTCATCGACCAGGCCCCCGACGACTACGAGATAATCAAATCGCTTTGGGTCGCCCAGAGGCTCCTCCGGCTGGACCGTGACGCCGCAGCTCGAGGTGATCGGCTCGATGGTCGGGGACAGAACGTGCCATGCGCAAAGAATGGGGCGCGAACGGTCGCCCTCATCTGCAGACAGCCTCAGGACGTCGATGAAGTTAGCGAAGGCGGACAGCGTGAACCGCCGAGCCAGGATGAAACCGATCTTGAGTTTTGCCAATCCGACCTCCGTGCCGCTAGCATACAGCATTTCTAGCGCATTTATACAGCCCGGCTTTGCTCAATTCCGGCATTCAGCTTCCCAATAGGCTTGGGAGGCACGCATGACGCACTTCTCTTTCGCGCAGGTCATCAAAGGCGCGCTGATCGGCCAGAAGAACTGGACACCGCAGTGGCCGGATGTACAGCCGAAGACTGCCTACGACGTGGTGATTGTCGGCGCCGGCGGACATGGCCTGGGTGCGGGCTATTATCTCGCGAAGGAGCATGGGATCACCAATGTCGCGATCATCGACAAGGGCTGGCTCGGGGGCGGCAACACCGGCCGCAACACCACCATCATCCGCTCGAACTATCTCTACAACGAGAGCGCTCGTCTCTACGACCACGCGGTCGACCTTTGGGAAAACCTCTCTCAAGACCTAAACTACAACGTCATGTATTCGAAGCGCGGCGTGATGATGCTCGCGCACAACGTTCACGATGTGCAGTCCTTCCAACGCCACGTCCACTCAAACCGCCTGAATGGCCTCGACAACGAGTGGCTGACGGCGAAGGAGGCCAAGGTCTTCTGCCCGCCGCTCGATATTTCGCCTTCGGCCCGTTACCCGGTGGTTGGAGCAGCGCTGCAGCGGCGCGCCGGCACGGCCCGGCACGACGCCGTCGCCTGGGGTTACGCCCGAGGTGCAGCGGCGCGCGGCGTCGACATCATCCAAAACTGCCCTGTGACGGCGATCCGGCGTGGCCCGGACGGGCGGGTGACTGGCGTCGACACGGCGAAGGGCTTCATCGGCGCGAAAAAATTGGCGGTCTCCGCCGCCGGCCACACCTCGGTCGTCATGCAGACAGCCGGTGTTCGGCTGCCGCTCGAATCTTATCCGCTGCAGGCTCTGGTCTCCGAGCCTGTGAAGCCGATCTTTCCGTGCGTCGTCATGTCGAACTCGGTCCACGCCTATATCAGCCAGTCTGACAAGGGTGAGCTCGTCATAGGTTCTGGCACAGACCAGTATGTAAGCTATTCCCAGCGTGGCGGCCTGCCGCTGATCGAGCATACGTTGGCGGCGATCTGCGAGATATTCCCGATCTTCCGCCGCATGCGAATGCTGCGGAAGTGGGGCGGCATCGTCGACGTGACACCCGACCGTTCGCCGATCCTCGGCAAGACGCCCGTGCCCGGCCTGTATGTCAATTGCGGCTGGGGCACCGGCGGCTTCAAGGCGACGCCCGGCTCGGCGCACGTCTTCGCCCATACCATCGCCCGCGACGAGCCGCACCCGATCAACGCCCCCTTCACGCTCGAACGCTTCACCACCGGCCGGCTCATCGATGAGGCTGCCGCTGCCGCCGTCGCGCACTGAGGTCTCGCCATGTTGCTCATCCGTTGTCCCTACTGCGAGCAGGACCTGCCCGAGCTCGAATTCGCTTATGCCGGCGAAGCCCATATCGCCCGGCCGCAGGATCCTTCGAAGCTCACCGATGAAGAATGGCGCGATTATCTCTTCATCCGCTCGAACCCGCGCGGTCATCATTTTGAGCGGTGGCGCCACATCAACGGCTGCGCCCGCTTCTTCAACGCGGTGCGCGAGACGGTCTCTGACCGCTTCCTCCTCACCTACAGGGCGGGCGAGCCTCGTCCCGACATCTCCGGACTGACGGGAGGCTCCGAATGACCAGCTGTCGCGTTCCAAATCGCGGTCGCGTCGATCGCAGCAAGTCTGTTCGCTTCACCTACGACGGCAAGACCTACCACGGGCTCGCCGGCGACACCCTTGCGTCGGCGCTGCTTGCGAACGGCGTGCACCTGATGGGTCGCTCCTTCAAGTATCACCGCCCGCGTGGCGTAGTCTCGGCCGGATCGGACGAGCCGAACGCGCTGATGGGTACCAGCCGAGGTCCCGGCCGCTTCGAACCAAACACCCGAGCGACCATCCAGGAGCTCCGCGGCGGCCTCGAGGCAACCAGCCAGAACCGCTGGCCCAGCCTCGCCTTCGACCTCGGCTCGGTCAACGATCGCTTGGGCTCGCTATTTTCCGCGGGCTTCTACTACAAGACCTTCATGTGGCCCCGCGCCTTCTGGGATCGTGTCTACGAACCCATCATCCGCAACGCCGCGGGCCTCGGCGTTTCCCCGACCGAACCTGACGCCGACCGCTACGCCAGCCGCTTCGCTCACACCGATGTGCTCGTCATCGGCGCAGGTCCAGCCGGCCTTGCCGCGGCGCTCGCCGCCGGCCGCTCCGGCGCGTCCGTCATGATCGTCGATGAGACCACAGAATGCGGCGGCAGCCTCCTGTCCGAACCCTCGATCACGATCGATGGCAAGCCGGCCTGGGACTGGCTCGCGGCCGCCACCGCCGAGCTGGCGTCCCTCCCGAACGTCACCGTGAAGCCCCGGACGACGGCGATTGGCTACTACCACCAAAACCTCGTTGGCCTTGCCCAGCGGCTGACCGACCATCTTGCCGCTCCGCCCGAGGGTGCCCCCCGAGAACGTCTCTGGCGCGTCCGTGCGCGCGAGGTCGTGCTTGCCCAGGGAGCTCTCGAGACGCCTCTCGTCTTCGACGGAAACGATCGCCCCGGTGTGATGCTCGCCGGTGCCGCTCAGACCTACCTTCACCGCTACGGCGTCAAGGTCGGCGACCGGCCGGCTATCGTCACCGTTCATGATTCGGCGTGGTTCGCCGCTCTCGATCTCGCAGCGTCCGGTGCCAAGGTCGCCGCCATCGTCGATGTCCGTCCGACCGTCGACCAAGCTCTCACCAACCGGGCCCGCGCACTCGGAATCGAGACCCTGCTCGGCCACACCGTCACGGGTAGCTCCGGCCGCCTGCGGGTCAAGTCGCTGCGCGTCAACAGGCTTGAAAATGGCAGGGTGGGTGCCTCCCGCAATCTTTCCTGCGACGCGGTGTTGATGTGCGGCGGTTGGACGCCGAGTCTTCACCTTTTCAGCCATACCAAAGGCAGCCTTTGCTGGGACGACAAGCTCCAAGCATTCCTGCCGGGCAAGAAGACCGAGGCTGTCCACATCGCAGGCGCCGGGCGTGGCCTCTGGGGCACTGCCGCCGCGCTCAACGATGGCGCTACCGTAGGCGCCCAAGCCGCCCGCGCCACCGGCCGGCAAGCGAGCGCGCAGACCTATACCGTCTCCGGCGACCGCATTGGGTCGGGCGTCACGGTCAAGGAGCTATCGACCGATCGCAAGCCTGCGAGGGCCAAGGCCTTCATCGATTTCCAGAACGACGTCACCGCGAAGGATATCCGCCTCGCGGTTCGCGAGGGCATGCGCTCGATCGAGCACGTCAAGCGCTACACGACGAATGGAATGGCGACCGACCAGGGCAAGATGTCGAACATCAACGGCCTGATGATCGCTTCCGACGCGCTCGGCAAGGAGCCGCCGCAGGTCGGCCTCACCACCTTCCGGCCCCCCTACACGCCGACAACCTTTGGCACCTTCGCGGGCTACCATCAGGGCTCGACTTTCGAGCTCACGCGCAAGACTCCGATCGATCCCTGGGCGGAGGCTCACGGCGCCGCCTTTGAGCCCGTCGCTCTCTGGCGTCGCGCCTGGTACTTCCCGAAATCGGGCGAGGATATTCACGCCGCCGTCGGCCGCGAATGCCGCGCGACCCGCGCATCCGTCGGTATCTTTGATGCCTCGACGCTGGGGAAGATCGAGGTTGTCGGCCCGGATGCCGTCACCTTCATGGAACGTATGTACATCAACGCCTGGGCGAAGCTCGGGGTCGGAAGGTGCCGCTACGGCCTGCTGCTCGGCGAGGATGGCTTCATCCGCGAGGACGGCGTCATCGGCCGACTGGCAAATGATCGTTTCCACGTCACGACGACCACCGGCGGCGCGGCACTCGTGCTCAATGTGATGGAGGACTACCTCCAGACCGAATGGCCTGACCTCAAGGTCTGGCTCACGTCCACAACCGAGCAGTGGGCGGTCATCGCCCTTCAGGGGCCGAATGCGCGCAAGCTGCTCGAGCCCTTCGTCGAGGGCCTCGACATCTCCGAGGCGGCCTTCCCGCACATGTCGGTGGCGACCTGCAAGGTCGCGGGATTTCCGGCTCGCCTCTTCCGCGTCTCCTTCACCGGGGAGCTCGGCTTCGAGGTCAACGTTGCCGCACGTCGCGGCCGCGCGTTGTGGGAGAAGCTCTGGCAAGCCGGGCAGCAATACGACATCTGCCCTTACGGCACCGAGACGATGCACGTGCTCCGCGCCGAGAAGGGTTACATCATCGTCGGCCAGGACACCGACGGCACCCTGACTCCTGACGATGCCGGCCTCAGCTGGGCAATCGGCAAGGCCAAGCCCGATTTCGTCGGCAAGCGCTCGCTTTCCCGCCCGGACATGGTGGCGAAAGGACGCAAGCAACTCGTTGGCCTCCTGACCGATGACCCGAAACTCGTGCTTCAGGAAGGCGCTCAGATCGTCGCGGATCCGAATGTGCCGAAGCCAATGCCGATGCTTGGCCACGTCACGTCCGCCTATTGGAGCGACGCGGTCGGCCGCTCGATTGCGCTTGCGGTCATCGCAGACGGCCGCGTTCGCGACGGCGAGACGCTGTACATCCCCATGCCGGACCGGACCATCACGGCCCGCGTCGTCAAGAACACGGTCTTCTACGACCCCGACGGCAAGCGCCTCAGCGCCTGAGAGGAAACGCAATGAACGCCATGAATGGCTCGCTCGCCCCGCCCACGATCACCGAGCTGCCGCCGACAACCCGGATCTCGCTGCGCACTGCCGACCCTGCGGCCGTTGCCTCCGCGCTCGGCATCAAACTTCCTGTGAAGGTCGGCGTTCGGGCCGCCGCCGGCGTCCGCACCGCGCTCTGCCTCGGCCCCGACGAATGGCTCCTTGAGGTGCCGGAGGCGGAAAGCGCCATGCTGGCCGCTGCCCTCGCCGACCTCGCGGGGCGGATGCCGCTCAGCGCCGTAGAGATCTCCGACCGTGAGGTGACTTTGGCTCTCGCCGGCCGTGCTGTTCTCGATCTGCTCGCCACCGGCTGCCCACGCGACCTCGCGCGTATGCCCGTCGGCTCCGGCGCCCGGACGCTGTTCGACACCGCTCAAGTTGTGCTGACCCGCGAGGGCGAGGACCGCTTCCATCTGACTGTCCGGCGATCATATGCGCCTCATGTCCGGGCCCTTCTCCACATCGCCGTGCGCGAGCTCGAGATTGGCCTCTGAGCCAAAAGGGAACTGCCAATGCCTCACGCGCCAGCATCCTGTCTCTCCCACAAAGCCGCCGCAAGTGCCATCGCCCGCGAACTCGGACGCCAACAGAGTCAAATCGAGCTGATCGCTCGGCAAGATCGTCCGCCATGTACTTATCGCTCACGGTCGATCCCCACGAACAAGTATATCGAGGCTATGCTGGCAAGCGGCGTTACATGGGGTGCTAATTTCTCAACAAGATCGAGACCATCGCCGCTGCCGAGATCGCGCTCGAACATCACTTCGGGACGATCCGGCGCGCGGCTTCGTCCAGGTGCCTCAATATTGACAGCAATAGTCTCGGCTCATCAAAGGCCGCCGCCGCCTCGCTGGCTCAGCGAGATTGCGGCTGAAGTGCTTCGAGAATGCGGTGCATGCGCTCGCGAAGCCGAGCGCAAAACCGAGAGAGCCAGCGAGGACGGAGATATTGCGAACGTGTTGGCGTCTCCCGTTCCCTTGGTGGAATAAATGCATATTTTCTGCATGAAGCAAAAATATTTTGCAGACATTCGGCCAATCGCTGCCGGAATTTGCCGTTAGGGGCCGTGGTGGAAATTATAATTTGTGCGCACGTCGCGCTTTCCGAATGACATTAGCGACGCTCATAAATTTGGGTTGGGAATCTCAGTCGAGTTCGGCAGATCGGCGAAATCATTGTTCTTGGGCAGACGCTAAACGCGGGGAATGTACTATGCGGCACACAACAGAAGATAACACTAAGAACAACGTTCGCTGCCTGCGTAACGTCCTGATCCGGCTTGATGATGGCATCCATCTCGCCGCAGACCTGTACTTGCCGGTTGCGCCTGGGAAATACCCGGTGCTCGTCAGTTTGTACCCTTACCGTAAGGACGACCGCATGGGCGCGTCGCATGAGTATGCGAGGGGGTATTTCGCGCAGCACGGATACGCTTCACTGCTCGTGGACTTCCGAGGAACTGGCGGCTCCGAGGGAGTGTGTAAGTTCAACCTGGAGCAAGAGGGTGCCGATGCCGCCCAGGTCGTCGAATGGGCTGCGGCCCAGGAGTGGTGCGACGGCGGCGTCGCCATTTGGGGGCTCTCCTACGGTGCCTCAGTGGCGCTTGCAGCCGCGGCGCAACGGCCGCCCCACCTCAAGGCCATCGCTCCGCTGTACGGTACCTCAGGCAAACGCGAGGAAGGTAGCTCGCCAGGAGGGTGCGAGAGCTGTATCACGAATGCCAGCTGGCTGGCTATGATGCTTGCACTCGACTTGGCGCCACCGACGTTTCAGGATCATGAAGGTCGGTGGATGCGTCTCTGGCGTGAGCGGCTCCGGAGGCTTGAGCGTGACGGCATAAGAAATTCGTTCGATGACTACTACGCCGCCGACGAGGGGAAGCCGAAGGGCACCGCCACGGAGCGGATTGATATCCCGGCGTTCATCATCGGTGGCTGGCGTGACTACTATCCCCAGGCCATGGTGGACGCTTACGCGCGTGTGGCTGGGCCCAAGAAGCTTCTCATGGGTCCTTGGTTGCATCGGTTCCCTGACCTGCTTCCTCGCGCGCCTGTCGATTTTCTGAACGAGCTGCGGCGCTTCTTCGACCACTGGCTAAAGCACGAGCAAAACGGTGTCCAGCATGAGCCGAATGTAGCGCTGTACGTCCAGGGAGCTGAACGCTGGAAGTACGAGCGAGAATGGCCGGTCGCCCGAGCGGAGATGCAGAATTTGCACTTGCAGCCTGGCCGGGCGCTGGGTCACACACCGACTCGTGACGAGAGTGGTGATCCATACCGCGCTGATCCGACGGTCGGCACGGCCTCGACTCTCCCTGATTCGATTCAGCTGGGTGTTGGATACCCGCTGGAGCAGGCGGAGGATGATCTGCGCTCGCTCACTTATACGAGTTCACCGCTGGAGAAGGGACTCGAGATCACTGGCTCGCCCGAGGCGATCCTGCAGGTCACGCTGGACGAGGGTGAAGAGCTGCAGCTGGTCGCCAAGCTGAATGCTGTTGCGCCGGACGGAAGCTCCACGTTAATCACAAGCGGATGGTTGTCCGCCGCCCGGCCGATTGAGCGAGGCGTAGTGGTCGAGTACCGCATCCCGCTCTGGGCAGCATCGTACTTCGTTCCCGCGGGTCACCGACTGCGGCTCGCGATCGCGTGCTCGGATTTTCCCTTCATATGGCCGCTGCGCACCAACCCAACCATAAGAGTGCAGCTGGCGGGCTCGCTCGTGCAGGTGCCAGTCGTGCCGGAGAGCGCCGAGCGGATAGGCGAGCCGGCGCTGCCGATTCCTGATCCAGCCGTGAATCGCAGGCCATGGCACGTGCCCGCCGACCCTTCGATCTGGAAAGTCGAGCGCGATGCAGTGACCGGTGCCGTATCGGTCGAAATCGGCTCGACGAGCGATCTCCGCACTCCAACTGGAGCCACCTTCCGCATCCAACTGTCCGCGCGCGCGACAACACCTGCAACACGGCCGGATGCCGCAGCCGTGCACTGCGAAGGACGTATCGACGTTCGCCTATCTGGAGGGGAGCGCATCGAGGTGCGTACGCGCTCCCGCTTCACCCGTGACACAACGGTCATGAACGGCGAAGTCACCCTCGATGGATGTCGACTGTTCACAGCTGTATGGCGCTAGTGCAGTCACGGAGTGCGCGGGATCAGGCAATCTGGTCCCCCATTTTGAGAAGATCGGGAGAGTACCCGCGGCACCGACCACCCAAACTGCGAGACAGTGATCGACGGCTTCGCCGGGGCGAGTCGGTCTCAAACGATGCCGGCAATGCGAGTTACGATTTGAATGACGGAATACTAGGCCTGAGATCGACGTACTGGGGGGAGCTATCGCGTAAATGGTTGAGCAAGTCTGGCGGCGATGAATGACACCCAGTTAGTAGCGCAAGGCGAACCGCCGCGTTTGTTATATACGATTATGCCGAAATCTGCAGCTCTAACGGGCTCGATTGAACTGAGGATACCTAGTGAATGGGTCGAGATTATACCTCGAGCGTGTTACCATGCGGATCGCGGATCTCGCAGGCAATCCTGATTCGTCGTCCGTGAACAAGTCTCTAAGCGATTGAGCGAGAGTCTGTTTTTCGGATGCGGAGGCATTTGAGATTGCAGGGATTGGGCGCTTGAGCCGCTCAAACCCTGCAGTTTGATTTGTGGATTCCCTTTCGCTGCGGACCGTGATTCTGTGGTGCATCGGAGGGGACGATGCGGCCGAAGAAGCACAAGGCGACGGGATCGAACGACCTGTTCCGGGCAGGCTG
>NZ_AXAZ01000110.1 GCF_000473065.1 Bradyrhizobium sp. WSM1743 | reverse complement strand
CGCCGCTCCGCGATCGAGCCCATCGGACATCTGAAGGCCGAAGGTCACCTCGGCCGCTGCTACCTCAAGGGCCGCGCCGGCGACGCCGCTAACGTCGTGCTCTCAGCAGTGGGCCACAACTTCCGCCGCATCCTCGCCTGGCTCAGAGAACTCTTGTGCCTGTTCCTGGGGCTGCCTATCGCGAACGCTCGCCTGTCCACCCAAGCTCAATCCGGCTTCTTAACGGACGACTTGTCAGGATCGAGGCCAATCTGGCGGTCGATCCACTCGTCTTGCTTCTTTAGGACGTCAGGCCGCTGTTGCTCGGTGCCTGCGAAGATCAATCGAAAGAGGTGGCGCCATGCCTGCCGGCCTCCTTCGCCAGCAGGCAGTTTGAATGAGAAGCGGCCTGATTTGGGAATCCCAAATGATTCAATCCGATCGGGAACCGCTCTAAGGAGACAGACGATCGTCATCGGGCTCACCCAGCCCGGGACTGGGGTGAGCGCGCCAGCTACGATGCGTGCGCCTTCAAAGTCCAGATCACTAACCAATTTCGGGTCTTCGGGTCGGCCTTCGTGCTCGATCCGACGTCGATGACAACAGCACCGGGTTTGATCCAGCCCCCCGAATAAGCTCAGGTTGGCCGACCACGGCAACAAGGATATCGGCGCGACGACACACCGAAGGAAGATCCTCGGTCCTGGCGTGCGCGATTGTGACAGTGCGAGTCTCCCGAAGCAGAACTGCGCAAGCGGTTTTCCGACGACTTGGAACACCCAACGATGACGGCATTGCATTAAGCCCGGCGAGATCGTGTCGAACGCCCTTGATCAGGAGCATACACCCCAGTGGCGTACAACCAGTGCACTTACGCTGAGCGAGAGTCTGCCCACATTCATCGGATGAAACCCATCTAAGTCTTTTGCCGGGTCGATGGCAGCCGCAACTTTTTGGGCGTCGATATGAGAGGGTAGGGCAACTGGACGAGAATGCCGTTTAAGTCGTCGGCGGCATTTAGACGATTGATCAAGGTAAGCAAGTCTGCCTCGCTCGTCGTATTCGGCGGTTAATGATGAAACGAGCAGAACCCCGCTTCGACCGATCTACGTAGCTTGTTGCGAACGTCCACCGAACTAGGTGGATGAAGAACAACGGCCATTCCGGGTGTAACGCCGCGCTCCGAAAGACTCGCCACTGCGCTCCGCAATTCGGAATGAAGCCTTGCCGTAACAGCGGCACCTATGAGAGCGGCCCCACACATCTGAGTACCATTCGTACCCGTCTATTCATCGAAAGATCACGGTGCGATCGCCATTCATCAGTATTCGATTTTCAGCATGCAGTTTGACCGCCCGTGCCAGGACGGCGGCCTCAACATCCCTCCCNATCGCCGACAGATCATCTGGTGTGAGGGAATGATCTNCACGGAGCACATCCTGTTCAGTGATTGGGCCTTCATCCAAATCGGCTGTGACGTAGTGTGCTGTTGCCCCGATCAACTTGACCCCTCGTGCGTGGGCCTGATGGTACGGCCTGGCTCTCTTGAAGCTCGGCATGAAGGAGTGATGTATATTTATGATCCTTCCGAACGCAAAGCCTCAGAAAGCCAGCGAGCACAAGTCCATTCGCCGCATAGGACCGAAAGTTCGCAGATACTGCGGGCGTGTTCGCGTCTCCTGTTCTCTTTGGAATTAATGCACATTTGCTGCGCGAGCATCAACATTCTTGCAGACATTCGACGAGCCGTGACCGGAATTCGCCGTCAAGGGTCGTCGTGGAAGCATTAACTTACGCGCACACTCGAGGTGTTCCTGAATGGCATCGGCGGATGCTCATCAATTTGAGTGAGAATCTTTGTTGAGTTCGAAATCACTGATCAATTCACTCGCCATTTCTTGGGGAGAGACGCTAACCTCTGGTATCGCTATTATGCGGTACACAACAGAGGATATTGAGCGAAGGGCCGGCGTCGGCATCGGTCGCACCGGCACATCGGCTGGAGACGGTTCGGGCGCCGGTGCTTGGCTTTCTCCACCGCGAATCTTACCACGATTGAGTCTGCCACCGTACCAGCCATCGGAAGTCCTGCGTTCCTGCCGAGCAAATAGGTACACTGTTCGAAGCAACGGCGCAGGCCGTAGAGCTATCCATGATCAACGCCACCATGGTGGCTGCCGGGTCGATGGTGGGGCCGGAGGCTAGGGTTGTCCCCGCCATCGAGCACGATGGTTTAAAGGCGGTTATGCGCAGCTATGGACAAATGAAGATTATGAGCACAACGGAAGCACTCGGCCCGATTCATGAGAGCTATACGATGATCGAAGAAAGAATGAGCGAATTTCTCGACCGTGTTGAATGGTGGATCGCCACTTGGCATGCCATTTCGGCGCCGAACGAGAATGCAAAGCGTGCGGCCGCCCGGCTTGCGCAGACGATCCACAAGCTCCAAAGTATGCGTGGGACCTTGCGTTTCGAGGACGAGCCGGCGAGCTTCAACGCAGCGCTTATAGAGACGAAGGGAAAGCCGTTATGAGCGATCCCGCCGCTTTCACCTTAACCGAGGCTGCTGACGCTATCCGTGAGCGCAAGGTTTCATCACTCGAACTTCTCGATGCGTGTTTCGCTCACATCGAGCGCGTAGGTGAAGAAATTAACGCCGTTATTTGGCTTGACTACGAGGGGGCTCGCAAAGCGGCGGTCCGGGCCGACCAAGCAACGAAGAACGGTGGCTGGCTAGGCCCCCTACATGGAATTCCTATGGCACACAAGGATATGTTCTATCGAAGGGGTAGTCCTTGCACCTGCGGCTCGCGAATCCGTAAGGACTTCGTGCCCGAGGTGACAGCAACTGTGCTTGCCCGTATGGACGCGGCTGGCTCGTACAGCTTCGGCGGGCTCAACATGGCCGAGTTCGCTGGCGGCGGAACTGGACACAACAGGGAATTCGGCGACTGTCACAACCCTTGGAATCTGCCTTATGTCGCGGGCGGCTCTTCCTCGGGGTCAGGTGCGGCGGTAGCCGCGCGCATGACTTATGCGGCTCTTGGATCTGACACCGGAGGCTCGATCCGGGTGCCAGCGTCTGCCTGTGGCGTCACGGGCATCAAGCCGACACAGACGCGAGTTAGTCGCGCTGGCGTGATGCCGCTCTCCTTCTCCCTTGACAATGTCGGTCCCCTTGCCCGCACGGCGCGGGATTGTGCACGCATTCTTTCGGTTATCGCAGGGCATGATCCCTTAGACCCAACCAGTTCAACCGAGGATGTGCCTAACTATGAGGAGTCACTGAACGGCAAGGCCGACGGCCTTAAGATCGGCGTGCCTGCGGCATATTTCTTGGAAAACGCGGATAAGCCGGTCAGTATCGCGTTTGACGAGGCCGTCGGGATGCTGGCCAGGCGTGGCGTCAAAGTAGAGCGCGTTGCAGTACCCTTTATTGATGCGATCTCGGCATACGTTCAGGTCCTGGCGCTAGTCGAGGCTACCTACAGTCATGCCGAGTGGATGCGTAAGCGTCCGCAGGATTATGCCCAAGATTTTTCATGGCTCTACGCTGGCTATGCCATTCCTGCAACCTGTTATTTGGAGGCCTTGTCTCGGCGCGGACCGATTCTGAAGGAGTTTTCAAAAGAAGTGTTCGGCCGAGTAGACGTGCTGGCGACCCCCACCATCCCTACCTGCCTTCCGACATTGGCGGAAACCGACATAGAGCACCGGTCGATTGACGATGAAACTAAGGCTAGGTTTTGGGCGAACGCCGAGATCTTCAACTAC
Organism: Bradyrhizobium sp. WSM1743; assembly: GCF_000473065.1. Lineage (GTDB taxonomy): Bacteria > Pseudomonadota > Alphaproteobacteria > Rhizobiales > Xanthobacteraceae > Bradyrhizobium. Next base: position 11,212 of record NZ_AXAZ01000110.1, on the reverse strand, counting down.
TTAGGCCTTCCGACCATCAGCGTGAATTGCGGCTTCGATCCAAACGGCCTTCCGATTGGTCTCTCCTTTACTGGGCGTCCATTCGCTGAGGCGGACATTCTCAAGTTAGCGGACGCCTATCAACAGGAGACCGACTGGCACAAGCGTCGGCCGCCGTTGCTGCCTTAGGATACAGCATGGTGCCGCAGGTCATATCAATCCGGAGAACGCTGCAAAGGTTGTCCGCGAGGATTCTGATTGGCTCGCGGTTAAGCGCCGCGGACGTATTGCCACTGTCGTGCTGCTCATAGAAGTGAAAGGCTCGCTTCAGGCATCGTACTGAGCGCTCGCTCCTTGTTCTAGGATGGTTCCGCCTATATCATCAAACTAGCACAACCTGGAAACAAGTGTTTTTGATTGCGCCGGCAATTGTGCACTGATAGCGGGGAGCCTGCCACGCCCGCTCGAATGAGTTCGATCGATCTCGGCAAAGCGCGTCATCGCTGCGAAGCCGCGTTAATCGATCAACCCTGCGGCGGTCCCAGATAAGATTGCCAGCTGCGAACGGCGCTGAGATTTGTCCGACCAAGATGGTAGAATTTGGTCTGAGCCCCGCCAATTCCTCCAAGAATGGGTAGAGTCCGTCACCTCTGAGGAGATGGACCGTGAAGCCAAGTCGGTTCACGGAAGAGCAGATCATCGGGATTTTGCGGGAGGAGGAGACGGGTGCGGCGACGGCTGATGTCTGCCGCAAACACAGGATCTCCAGCGCAACGTTCTACAAATGGAAAGCCAAGTACGGAGGTCTGGAGGTATCCGATGCCAAGCGGCTCAAGGGGCTGGAGGACGAGAACGCCAAGCTGAAGAAGCTCCTGGCCGAGGCAATGCTCGACAACGCCATGCTCAAGGACGTCGCAGCAAAAAAAATGGTGACGCCCGCCGCGAGGCGAGAGGCCGTCGCTCATCTGCGGACCACCTTCGAGGTGAGCGAACGGCGGGCGTGCAAAGCCCTGGGGGCAGACCGCAGATCGGTGCGCTATCGCAGCGGGCGAGCCGACGATGCGTCCGTGCGTGCCCGCCTGCGCGAACTGGCGGCGATCCGCCGCCGGTTCGGGTATCGCCGTCTGCTGGTGCTGATGCGCCGCGAGGGGCTGGTCATGAATCACAAGAAATTCCGACGTCTCTATCGCGAGGAACGGCTGCAAGTCCGCCGGCGGGGCGGGCGCAAGCGAGTAATCGGCACCAGGGCGCCAATGGTGATCCCACAATGCGCCAACCAGCGCTGGAGCCTCGATTTCCTGTCGGATGCGTTCGCAGATGGTCGACGGTTCCGCATTCTGGCGGTGGTCGACGACTTCACCCGCGAATGCCTGGCGCTCGTCGCCGATACCTCGCTGCGGGGTCTGCGAGTCGCACGCGAGCTCGATGTCATCATCGCCTGGCGGGGGCGGCCGGTGATCTGCCTGTCCGACAACGGCACTGAGCTGACCGGAATGGCGGTGCTGCGCTTCAGCCAGGAGAGGCAGATCGAGTGGCACTACATCGCGCCCGGCAAACCGACCCAGAATGCCTTCATCGAGAGTTTCAACGCCCGCCTGCGCGACGAACTTCTCAATGAGACGCTGTTCACTTCGCTCGCACAGGCTCGCACCGTGCTGGCGGCCTGGAAAGACGACTACAACAACGCTCGGCCGCACAGCGCCCTGGGCAATCTCACGCCACGCGAATACGCCAATCGCAGCGCTCCTGGACCGCAACGGGGCGGGACGCTGCGCTATGCTGAGGGCTCCGCGCCCCGCCCCGTTGCTTCACCGAGCCCCATGGGCTCATATTCAACCGGGACTCTTCCCATTGCTGGATGAAGCGAGGGGCTCAGACCAAATTCCCCCCGGTTGCCGAGACATTTCGAGAATCGGATCCCGTGGTGCTCGCTGGTTCGACCGACAACAAATTCCGGGCGCTCACTAGCGGGGTGAGTGAGTACAGGGACTCCCACGAATCGCCGACTAGGCAAAGGCTCGCTCGGATGAAATCAATGAAACTCCGCCCTCGCAGCTCTCGATAATATATATCCAAAAGCAGATGTACTGTCGGTCGCCGCAGGCGGTAAACAATGCACGATTTGGTCCTCGCGAACGCTTCGTGCAGGCCTGCCCAGGCTGGCTCGACTGCGCCTCAAGAACGTGCAAACAGTCGAGAAAAACATCGTCGGCGACAGCGCATCAGCGAGACAACTGCCGGGACAGGGCAAAAGGTTGATGCCGGACGCTAACAATGCTACGTTTTCTGACCATTCAGAAGAGCTGCGACGGCGAAACGCTAGTCATGTGAATCTAAAGTTCGCCACATAAAGTCTGCTGGGCCTTGTGGCAGAAGCGTTTGACGGAAGCCAAGATCTGGTCTGTGGACTTGGTCCATTTGAAGGGTTTCGGGTTGTTATTGTGCAGTTCGATGAAGATACGGATGTCGGCTTCAAGCTGCCTGACGGAGGTGTGAGCACCTCGCTGGATTTGCTTTCTGGTGAGTTCAGCGAACCAGCGCTCGATCTGATTGATCCATGACGCGGAAGTCGGCGTGAAGTGGGCATGACAGTGCGGCCGGCGAGCGAGCCACGCTTTGATCTTGGGTGTCTTGTGGGTGGCGTAGTTGTCGATGACGATATGGACAGCGAGCCCCTCAGGGATTTGACTATCGATTTCTTTCAGGAACTTCAAGAACTCGACCGCCCGATGGCGCTTGTAGCATTTGCCAATGACAAAGCCGGAAGCGACATCGAGGTCGGCAAACAGCGTGGTCGTACCATGCCGCACATAGCTGTGCGTGCGACGTTCCGGCACCCCTGGCATCATCGGCAAGACCGGCTGCTCGCGATCGAGTGCCTGGATTTGGCTTTTCTCATCGACGCTGAGGACAACGGCTCGGTTCGGTGGGGACAGGTAAAGCCCGACAATATCGCGCACCCTATCGACGAATAGCGGATCGCTGATGTCTGGCTACGGTGCGGCTGCAAGCCGAACGCCGCCCACATTCGGTGGATCGTGGTGTGAGAAAAGCCAGTTTCCGCAGCCATCGAGCGGATCGACCAGTGCGTCGCGCGGCCGGCGACGTACGCAATGTCCGCTCGATTACCTCAGCAACCTGATCGTCGTCGATGGTTCGAGGGCGGCCAGGGCGGGCCTCGTCAAGCAGGCCATCACAGCGATCCTTCAAGAATCGGCGTCTCCCTCCGGTGAGGGTCGCCTTGCCCGGTTAAGAGGAGTGCTGTGTAACAGCCCTTATGGACAGCATTAAGTTCAGTGCTCAGGTTGAACAGTTCGAGGTTGTCGAGACTGGCCGTCGCCGTCGCTGGACCGATGATGAGAAGCTCAAGATCGTTCTGGAGAGTTTGCGGAGACCTCGCGCCGTTTCATCGACAGCACGACGATACGGCATTTCGCGCTCGCTCCTGTTGACTTGGAGACGATCGTTTGGGACGCGGACGAGCGACATTGAACAAACTCAGCCAGCCTTTGTGGCCGGCGATGGTGATGCCGGATCCACCGTCGGCGCCACCGGTAGCTTTGGCGGGGCCAGCGGGCGGACGCATGGAGATTGTCGTTGGCAAGGCCTGTCGCGTGATCGTGGACGCCGGCGTTGATATGACCGCGTTGTCTCGCGTGTTGGATCTGCTGGAGCGGCGAATCCCGATCGCAGCAGGGGCGAGGATCTGGATCGTAACCGGTCACACGGACATGCGTAAGGGCATGCAGGGTCTGGCACTGCTGGTGCAGGCGATCGACTGGCGCAACCCCCACATAGTTGGCGGCCGCAGAGCGCAGGATAAGCAGCGCAATAGTCCCGTGAGATTGCAAAAAGGCCGTGCTAAATCGCGGCTTTTGTGATTCCATCGGTGCATGGGTGACGGTCCCGAAAATCTGCCGGAAGATATAGAGGCGCTGCAGGCGACGTTACTGGCCACGTGGGCCGAACTTGCCAGCGTTCGCGCCCAGCAATCCGACGACCAGGCGCTAATCGTGCACCTGAAGCTGCAGATCCAAAAGCTGAACCGTGATCGTCATGGCCCTCGCTCGGAGCGTACCGCAAGGCTGCTGGATCAGCTCGAACTGACGTTGGAGGAGCTCGAGGTTTCTGCGACTGAGGACGAACTCGCTGCCGAAATGGCCGCGGCCAAGACGACGAAGGTGGCCTCCTTCACGCGCAAGCGGCCGTCGCGCCAGCCGTTCCCGGACCATCTGCCTCGCGAGCGGGTGCTTGTGCCGGGACCGACGTCGTGCATCTGCTGCGCCGGTTTGCGGCTGTCCAAGCTTGGCGAGGACATCACCGAGACGCTGGAGGTGATCCCGAAATCCTGGAAGGTGATCCAGCACGTCCGGGAGAAGTTCAGCTGCCATGATTGCGAGAAGATCAGTCAGGCCCAGGGGCCTTCACGTCATCGCCCGTGGTTGGGCCGGCCCCAGCTTGCTGGCGATGGTGCTGTTCGAGAAGTTCGGCCAGCACCAGCCCCTACCGGCAGGCCGAACGCTATGCCAGGGAAGGCCTGCCGATCAGCCTGTCGACCCTTGCCGACCAGGTTGGTGGCTGCACAGTTGCGCTGACGCCCTTGTTCCGGCGCCTCGAGGCCCATGTCCTGAGTGCCGAGCGATTGCACGGGGATGATAGTGTGCTGCAGAAGCACACAGAAACGATGATCGAGATGATCTGAAAATCTGTGTGCACAAGCTGTGGGCGATGAGGGTAGGCCCCTCAGGATCGACTTTCAGGAGTAGGTTCAAATCACTTCAAGCGGCTTCGCTTAAGAGGCGCGGTCGTGAGCGTTGAAGCTAACGGTCGGGAATACCCGAACGGATAGGCGTCCGAGAGACGAATGAAAATGAACCCGCCGATGAACGTAACGTGGAAATCGTCGTCAAAACCAGAGGTGTGTCGTCCCTCTGGGATGAGCCCGCCGGAAGCCTGATGACCGGGCGGGCGGCGACCGGCGTTGAGGGGGCGTGAATCGGATGCAGGCGCTGCCGCGGAACTGCAGGAACCAGTCGCTCCGATGCAAAGGGAGAAGCACAAGCGGAGAAGACCGCGAGGCGAGAGTACCGACGCGGAGCACTGGGACGGACCGATCCGTATTAGCGACGAAGGCTCGTAATGGGGCCGGAGCGAAGGGATCGGATCAGGTGGGCTGGCCATCGTCGCAACTGACAGCAGGAGGACGACGGTGAACCAGCTGAGTAAACCGTTCAACATCGACAAGAGAGAGGTGTACGAAGCATATCTGGAGGTGCGATCCAATGGAGGCGCAGCCGGTGTCGACGGAGTGACGATTGAGCAGTTCGAGTCCGAGTTGAAGGGCAATCTCTACAAGATTTGGAATCGAATGAGCTCAGGCGCTTACTTCCCGCCGCCTGTTCGCGCCGTCTCTATTCCAAAGAAGAGTGGGGCCAAGGGATCCTCGGGGTGCCCACCGTGGCAGACCGCGTGGCACAGACGGTTGTCAAACAACTGATTGAGCCGGCTCTTGACGCAATCTTTCTGGTGGATTCTTACGGCTACAGACCCGGTAAATCGGCTCTCGATGCTGTAGGCGTGACGCTAAGTACGATTGGGTTCTGGAGTTCGACATCAAGGGACTGTTCGACAATATCGAGCACGAGCTTCTGCTGCGGGCCGTCAGGAAACATGTGACGTGCGCGTGGGCGCTGCTCTACATCGAAATGGCTGACAGCGCCGATGGTGCAAGAGGATGGAACAGTGATCGAGCGAAGCTGCGGGACCCCACAAGGGGGCGTGGTGAGCCCGACTCCTCGCCAACCTCTTGATGCACTACGCATTTGACCTCTGGATGGCGCGGGCGTTCCCCGCTCTGAGGTGGTGTCGGTATGCGGATGACGGGTTGGTACATTGCCGGAATGAGATGGAGGCGCAAAGCGTTCGCGAAGCGCTCCAGGCTCGGTTGGCGGAGTGCCGCCTGGAATTGCATCCTACGAAGACAAGGATCGTTTACTGCAAGGATGATCGACGCCGGGATAAAAGCGAGACGGTCATGTTGACTTTCTCGGTTATTGCTTCCGGCCACGATCGGTCCTGGGACCGCATTCGCAGAAGATGTTCTGTGGGTTCACCCCAGCGGTCAGCAAACCAGCGCTGAACGCCATGCGGGCTACGGTCCGAGGCTTGAAACTTCGCAGGCGAACAGAGGTGACGCTCGACGATATTGCTCGCGAGCTAAACCCGACGGTTAGGGGGTGGATCGCTTATTATGGGCAATACACCCGACTGCATTCTGCGCCTGACCGAGCAGCCTTTCTTGTTCGGCTGCACCGCCGACGCCGAGCGTGGCGCCTGCGATGATCTTGGCCTTGCCGAGCAGATCGGCCTTGTCAGCCGTGTCGATAGTCGTCGAGCTGCCGCGCAGATCATCGACGGTCGCGGTGGCGCGAGCCGGAGCCTGCACGCGATCCTCCGCGGTCTCCAACGCTTCGAGCGTGGCGGCGTCCCTATAGCGGGTTCAACGCGCTCTTCGATTGCATGACCAACAATGCGGCGGAGCGAGCGCTGCGCGGTTTTGCGCTGGGAAAAAAGTCCTGGCTCTTCGCCGGTTCCAATCGCGGTGCCGAACGGGCCCCGGTCATGGCGACGCTCATCATGACGGCGCGTATCAACAACATCGGCCCGAAAGCGTGGCGCGTCGACGTCTTCGCGCGCATCGCAGACATGCCACAGAACCGCCTGCACGAATTGTTGCCCTCGAACTGGACCCCTCCTGCGTCGATACCCTCCACCCAGGCGGCGTAGCCATGCACGTCAACAAGGTTCATGCCGTCTTCACCATCGATCGCGTCGCCAAGGACCTCGGAGAGGACAAGGACTGGCTCTGGGATGTCGCAAACGGAATGGAAACGGAGGACGGCGTCATCTGGGTTTACGGCATAGGTGAAGACGGCGTCATGGCGTTCACCGACTTCGGCATCGAAAACCTGGTGGAGCTCATCAGGCTACACAAGGAAAACCCCGAGCTCCTCAAGCGGTGAAATCGGTGATCCACTGTCCGCGGCTTAGCTCGGATGGATACTACTGAGCTTCGGTCGCTGACAATGCGGCGAAGGACGGCCCAGGCGCTGGCTCTGAGAGCCCGGATCGTGCTGAGCTGCGCGGAAGGCGGTCAGAACAAGGAGGTGGCGGCCAAGCTGGGCCTGGAGCGGGGAACGGTAGGCAAATGGCGGCGGCGGTTTGTGGAGCAGCGCGTGGCCGGCCTGCACGACGAGCTACGTTCCGGGGCGCCGCGCACCATTGACGATGGTCGCATCGAAGCCGTGATCGTGCGGGCGCTGGAAAGCTGCCCCGAGAACGCCACTCATTGGAGTTCTCGGGGCATGGTGAAGGCCGGCGGCCTGTCGGTGTCGACGGTGCAACGTATCTGGCCGGGCTCCAGCCGCACCGGCTGGAGACATTCAAGCTCTCGACGGATCCGAACTTCGTGGCCAAGGTGCGCGACGTCGTTGGCCTTTACGTCTCGCCGCCGGCACACGCCATCGTTCTGTGTGTAGACGAAAAGTTGCAAATCCAGGCGCTGGACCGCAGTCAGCCGATGTCGCCGATGCGTCCCGGCCAGCCGGCCCGAAGGAGCCACGACTACAAAAGGCACGGCCCCCCATCGCCGTTCGCCGCCCTCGACATTGCGACCGGACGGGTCATCGGCAAATACTACGGACGCCACCAAGCCGCCGAGTTCCGCAGGTTCTTAGACGAGATCGAGGTAGCCGTACCGGGCGAACTCGACGTCCATCTCGTCATGGATAACTACGCTACCCACAAGACCCCGCTGATCCGGAAATGGCTGGCTAAACGGCCGCGCTAGCACGTGCATCTGACCCCGACCATTTCGTCATGGCTCAATCAGGTTGAGCGCTTCTTTGCGCTTCTTACCGATAAGAAGATCAGGCGCGGCGTCTATCGCAGCGTAGCCGCCCTTCGGGCGGACATTACCTCGTTCATCGAACGACATAACGCCGATCCCAAGCCGTTCCGGTGGACCAAATCAGCCGATGACATCCTTTGCTTCCATCGAATGCTTCTGCCGTTACAATGCCCCGGTACAATACGAGGCGATGTTGCGAACTTCTGGTTCAGGATACTAGATCTCAACTTGGATATCGCTCCGGGTGAGTTCTTGATCATGCTGGGACCGTCCTGCTCCGGCAGACTACAACCCTCATGCTGCTCGCCGGCTTCGAGGTGCCGACCCGGGGCTCTTTTGGAGAGGTGTCCCATCGACAAGCTACCCCCACACACGCGCGACATCGGCATGGTATTTCAGAACTACGCGCTCGTCGCATATGACCGTGAAGCAGAACCTCGCCTTCCCGCTTAAGCTCCGGGGTTGTGGTCAAGCTGGCGAATTCGGAGGGCGTTGTGCAGCTCGAGCCGGGAAAAGCGATCAGTATCGCCTGGAAAACAGAAGATTGCAGAGTGCTCGAGCCGTCATGACGATGGCCCGAGGTGCCGTCGACGGGGCGGGCCGGGAGTTTGACAGCGCCGCTCCTTGGGGGCGGCTTAGGAGAGAGAGAGAGAGAGAGAGAGAGAGAGAGCAAGGCGATGAGCCCATTGATTGTCGATCGCGCCGTAGTCGACCTGAGAGCCGGTGCGCTTGCGTCAGCGAAACTCGCCTTTGCGGGCGATCAGCTGACGATTGTTTCCTGGGCGGGGCCAACAGGAGACCCTGCGGAAAGCCTATTTCGAGCCGTTCACACAACCGGCATCAAGATTACAGACGACGTGTACAGCGGCGACATCGGCCGGGTCCGTCCCATGGCCGAATCCAAGACAGTGAGTTGGGCGTGATCGATGCCGGCGCGTCGGCGGCCTGGGTCATGTGCGCCCAGGGTGGTCTCCTTGAGACGATTGACTGGAAAAGGGGTGGTCTTGACCGAGCCAAGTTCGGTGACGTCGTCAAATTTGATTGCGGAGTTCCGATCCAGACCAACGCCGCAGTCGTCGCCTATGACAAAGATAAGCTGACGAACGGTCCCAGTAGCATCGCCGACCTGTTTGACACCAAGAACATCCCGGGCAAGCGCCGACTTGGAAGAGTCCCTATCCGAATCTCGAATGGGCGCTGATCGCTGATGGTGTACCCATCAACGAGGTCTACAAGGTCCTCAGCACGCCCGAAGGTGTCGACCGCGCCCTTCAAGAAGCTCGACACGATCAAAAGGCGTTATCTGGTGGAGGGCCGGCGCCCAGGCGCCGCAGCTGTTAGCCGACGGCCAAGTGGTCATGACCGCGGCTTTCAACGCCCGCATCACCAGTGCTGCAAAGGAGACGGCAGGCATTTCGAAGTTATGTGGGATACCGCGCACGGGGGCTGGGCCTACTTGGTCATTCCGAAGGGTACTCCGCGTCTGGATCGGCTACAAATTCCTCGCTTTTGCCGGTACACCCCAGCCGCAGCTCGACCTGACACGCTACATGCCTTACGGGGTCGCCAACAAGGATGCAATGGCGCTTGTCGAACCGGCGGTGCTGCCCAGCCTTGCAAACGCGCCTGACCATGACGCCCGCGCTCTGAATACTGATTTCCTGTTCTGGAGTGATAAGGGCGATGATCTGCGCCAGCGATTTACAGCTTGGCTCGCGAAGCAAGAATAAAGGAATGGCGAGAAGAAACTGCGAGCAATGAGAGCCTCGCGGTTGCCACCAAGACCGTGTTCCCGACCAATGCGTGGCTTCTCAACCGCGCTCGCGAGATCCTGGTCCGACCGGCCAAGCGGCAGGGGCCTCGCGTTGCGCCAATCGTATGCGCGGGTGGCAAGTTCGCTCTGATGAAGCATCAGCGCTGTGCCTACGCCAAGCAGTTCAAGCGGACCAAGCAGCCCTCAATGAGGCTCAGGAGCGGCTCCAGATGCGGCAGCAGCCAGAAAGGCTGCTGAATTTGCAGAATTTCTTCAATTTCCTGCATTTTTCGCCGCTTTCGACAATTCCGAGCGCTTTATCTTAGTCAGTGCTGTAGCATCTTGCAGCAGCGTTTGCTTAGCGCTTATCGGCAAAGGTAGTCCATTGAAGTTTGAAGCGGCAGTCTTGTCCGAATCGCACGCGCCGCTCTCGATCGAACTGCTCGAGCTCGCCCAGCTATCTGACACCGACGTGCTGGTCCGCGTACAGGCGACGAGTCTTTGCCACACCGATCTTGAAGCGGTCGAAGGCCACTTCGGTACACCACTGCCGCTAGTTCCGGGCCACGAGGCGGCTGGGATCGTCGAGTGGATCGGCAAGTCTGTCACGCAAGTGCAGATTGGCGATCACGTCGTGATGTCGTGGAATCCGCATTGTGGCGAGTGCTTTTATTGCACGCGTCATCAACCGATCCTATGTGAACCGTATCGTGCGCGCACTGCACAGTCATACCATTTCGATGGCCGTCCTCGTCTTACGCGCGAAGGCGGCGCACCGGTGCATCAGCTGATGTATTTGGGCGCTTTCGCCGAAGTTTGCGTGATCGATGAGCGCTGCGCCGTCAAGGTGCCGCACGACATTCCGTTCAATCGCGCGTGTCTTATCGGCTGCGGCGTAAGACTGGCGTCGGTGCGGCGACGCATATCGCAAAAATCGAGAAAGGCGCGACAGTTACTGTGATCGGCTGCGGAGCTGTGGGCTTGTCCGCGGTCCAGGGCGCGCGCCTCGCAGGCGCGTCCCGCATAATAGGGGTCGACCGGCAACGTGAGAAGCTCGAGTCGCTGCGATCGTCGGCGCCACGCACACGCTGCTTGCCGATGATGCGCTCGATGCTTCGCACTCCCAACTCACCGATGTTCGCGGCGCCGATTGCGTGATCGAATCCGCGGGGACTCGCGCGGCGTTTCGCGCAAGCGTTGAGCTGGTACGGCCCGGCGGTCAGGTCGTATGGCTCGGCAAGCTGCCCTCCAACGACGAGATGTCATTCCGCTGGGGCTCGCTGATGGGTGAAAAGCGCATTATGCGATCGAGTTACGGCGGTGCCGATCCGTGGCGCGATTTTCCCTGGCTCGCCAAAGCTTATCTCGGCGGCTCGCTCAAGCTCGACGAATACGTCACTTCGACCCTCTCACTCGTCGACGTCAATGTCGGGCTCACGCGCCTCGCTGCCGGCAAACNCATCCGAGCGGTGATCGAGTTCTGAAATGGCGCATCCACCGCTCGCGCCCGGCTGGATCGACGCGCCGCATCAACTCGCATCGCTTGGGCGCTTGCCGCTCGAATCAGGGGA
>NZ_AXAZ01000109.1 GCF_000473065.1 Bradyrhizobium sp. WSM1743 | reverse complement strand
TCTTGCCCGGCGCAACCGAGCCGGTCGCCCGCTGTCGCTGTGACCACTTCACCACTGACGAGACCGCAACACCAAACCGTTCCGCCACAGATCGGCAGCTCTCGCCCGCCAAAACCGACGCCACCACACGCTCGCGAAGATCCAGGGAAAGAGGTCGGGTCATGCGATGCTGGCCTCCAATCCAGTCAGCATCTTGAATCACAATCCGCCAAAAACCGGAATCCCTCCGATTCAATCAAGCGAGGAAATGCTCTAAGTTGCGCGTAACAAACAAGGCGTGCCATCATGGTGGCGTCGGCGGGGCCGGGTGGAGATCGCAGGAGCGGCCCGCCTTGGCGACTTGACCCGGTACGGGGTGTCCGACGATCGACGGCAACTCGCGTGACAATGCGATCAGGCCTTCGAGGTCGATGCCGGTGTTCAGCCCGACCTCCTCGCAGAGATTGACGAGGTCTTCGGTGCAGACGTTGCCCGACGCACCTGGCGCAAACGGGCAGCCGCCGAGACCGCCGAGCGACGCATCGAAACGAAGCGCGCCGGCCTCGAAGCCAGCCATCACATTGACGAGTCCCAGACCCCTCGTATTGTGGAAATGCAGAGTCAATCCGTCGCGTGGGACGAGACCGAGTGCGGATTTGACACGCCGTCTTACGAGCTTCGGATTGGCCATGCCGGTGGTATCTGCGAGTGTGATGCTTTGCGCGCCGAGACGGAGATATGCCTCGATCAGGCGCAGCACCTTACCCTCGTCCTGCTGGCCTTCGAACGGACAACCGAAGGCGGTCGCCAGGGTCGCATTGACGTGAATGCGCCCACCGGTCGCCGCAGTGGCTTCGGCCAGAGCCGATAGTGAACCCTCATGGTCCATGCCCATATTGACCCGATTGTGTGTCACGCTCGCCGACATCACGAAATTCAGCTCGTCGGCACCAGCCGCCAGAGCGCGTTCGGCTCCCCTGAGATTGGGAATGAGAGCAACGAAGATCACGCCTTCGCGTCGAACGATGGAACGGAATACGGCATCACCATCGGCGAGGGCAGGGACCGCCCTCGGCGAGACGAAGGACCCTGCCTCGATCCGGGGAAAGCCCAACTCGGACAAGCGGTCGATCAGTGCGACCTTGCGTTCCGTCGACACGATGACCGGCTCGATCTGGAGGCCGTCGCGCGGGCAGACCTCCTGAATGATGACATCAGGTGTGGCGTTCATTGGACGACACCACGCTGCCGCAGCTCCCGAATATCCTGTTCGGTCTTGCCGAGTTCGGCGAGGACGACTTCGGTGTGTGCGCCGAGCTCAGGGCCGCTCCAGAGGATCGCGCCGGGTGTGTCCGAGAGCTTCGGCACAATGCCAGGCATCTTCACGGACACGTCGCCGGGCAGGATGGCCGGGACGATCATCTCGCGCGCGGCATAGTGCGGGTCGTCGACGATATCGGCTACCGAATAGATGCGCCCGGCGGGGACGCCGGCCGTCTCGAGAATCTCGAGCGCTTCCGCAACGGTGTGCCGGCGGGTCCAATCCGCGATCGCTGCATCGAGCTCGGCATTGCGGGCGACACGCCCGTCATTGGTTGCAAGACCTTCATCCGCGGCAAGATCGGGTCTGCCGACGGCCACCATCAGCCGCTTGAAGATCGCATCGCTGTTTCCGGCAATGACGACGTAACCGCCATCGCGCGTCGGATAGGTGTTGGATGGACTGATGCCGGGCAGCGCGCCCCCGCTGCGGGTGCGGACATGGCCCATCAGATCGTATTCCGGAACCAGGCTCTCCATCAGATTGAAGACGCTTTCGAACAGCGAGACGTCGACGATCTGTCCCTTGCCGCCGCCTGCCTTGACGTGCAGCAGCGACATCAGTGCGCCGATCACTGCGTGCAGCGAGGCGAGGCTGTCGCCGATGCTGATACCTGTGCGCGCGGGCGGAGATTCGAGATCGCCGGTCGTGTAGCGCAGCCCGCCCATCGCTTCACCGATGGCGCCGAAGCCCGGGCGGTCGCGATAGGGGCCGGTCTGTCCGTAACCGGAGATGCGCACCAGCGTCAGGTTGGGATTGAGCGCGGAGAGCACATCCCAGCCGAGGCCCATCTTCTCCAGGATGCCGGGCCGGAAATTCTCAATGACGACGTCCGCCTTAGCCGCGAGAGCCTTTGCGATCGCCAAGCCGTCTTCGCATTTGAGGTCGAGCACGATGGATTTCTTGTTGCGTGATTGCAGGTACCACCACAGCGACGTGCCTTGATGCAGCTTGCGCCATTTGCGCAAGGGATCGCCCTGGCCGGGCTGTTCGATCTTGATCACCTCTGCGCCGAATTCGGCGAACAGTCGTGCTGCAAACGGTGCTGCGATCAGCGTGCCGAACTCGAGCACGCGAACGCCGCTGAGTGGACCTTTCATGTCGCCTCCCTCCCTGGGTCTGTAAAATCTCCTATAGAAGATTTCTCTTTTATAATAGAAAATTTCTGCTAGGGTTTGGTTCGAGAAGGCGCGCATCCACAAGACGCCACTCCGGGACGACAACGCAAAACGGGGAATGCCGTGAGACTGACGTCGGCGGTAACGGCCGCAGCATTGTTGCTGGCCGCAGGAATGTCTGTTGCCACGGCGCAGGCGCAGCAGCTCGGGACGACGGCAGCGAGCACGTTCGGCAACAACAATCCGCAATTCGCGGCGCAGGGCCCGGTGAAGATCGCGTTCTGACGATGGGAATGGACAATCCGTCATCACAAGGGAGGAAAACATGATTGTGTCACTGCTTCGCGTGGCGTGTATCGCCGTGCTGCTCGGCGCCGTTCCTGCCGCTGCGTTCGCCCAGGATGCGCCATTCCGGATCGGCGTGATCGACGACATGTCGGGCATCTATTCCGGCAATGGCGGGCCCGGTACGGTGCTGGCGACCAAGATGGCGGTGGAGGATTTCGGCGGCAAGGTGCTGGGACGTCCGATCGAGGTGGTCTCGGCCGATCACCAGAGCAAGCCCGACATCGGTGCCGCGCTGGCGCGCCAGTTCATCGAGCAGCAGGGTGTCAGTGCCATCATCCCCGGTGGCGCAAGTTCGGTCGGCCTTGCAGTGCAAGCGATCGCACGCTCGCTGAAGAAGACAACCCTGGTCAGCGGCGGCTACGCTTCGAACTTCAGCGGCGACGGCTGTTCACCTTATGGGACCCAATGGGCGCCATCCACCAGCGAGCTGTCCAAGACCATCGCCAAGGGCATTGTCGATGCCGGTGGCAAGAAATGGTTCTTCATCGTCGCCGACTACGTGTTCGGCAAGAACCTCGCGGCCGACGCCGGCGAGACCGTCAAGGCGTCCGGTGGCCAGGTCGTCGGTCAGGTGCTGCATCCGCTCAACGTCACCGATCTCGCCTCGCAGCTGCTGGCGGCGCAAAGCTCCGGCGCCGACGTGATCGGGCTGGCCAATGCCGGCCCGGATCTCGTGCTCGCCATCAAGCAGGCCAGGGAATTCGGCGTGAGCGCCAAGCTGGCGACCATGCTGGTGTTCGAGAACAATGTCACCGCGCTCGGCCTGTCCACCGCGCAAGGCCTGCGGCTTGCTGCCTCCTTCTACTGGGACCTGAACGAAGAGACCCGCGCCTGGTCGAAGCGCTTCATGGCGCGCAACGGCAACAATGTGCCGACCATGGGCCATGTGCTAGCCTATCTTGCCACCACGCACTACCTCAAGGCGGTGACTGCGACCGGCACCGACGATGCCGCGCAGGTCCAGACCAGAATGCTGCAGCAGCCGATCGACGGCAATCTGATCCAGCACGCGCACATCCAGCCCAACGGCCGCGTCCTGTCCGACATGCACATCTTCGAGGTGAAGAGTCCGCAGGACTCCAAGAGCCCGGCGGATCTGTACAAGCTCGTCGCGACACTGCCGGGCGATGGCCTGTTCGTGGCAGCCGAGAAGAGCGGATGTCCTATCTCGCCGTGCGGTGAGAACATCAAAGTTGGAATTGGAGTATCGTCATGAACGCTGAAGGCTCGACGCGCACGATATCACCGCCGGGCGAGGTGCGGGGCGACGTCCCGCACCAGCTTGAAGTCTTCAAAATGTACATCGATGGTGAATGGTGCGAAGCCGCCTCCGGCCGCTGGCTTGAGACCAAAAATCCGTTCACGGGAAATGCGTGGGCCATCATTCCCCGCGGCAATGCCGAGGACATCGACCGCGCCGTGCAGGCGGCGAACCGCGCCTTTGTCGGCGGTGCCTGGGCGAGCATGCATCCGAGCGATCGCGGGCTCCTGCTGCACCGCGTGGGCGAGCTGATTGCCGCGAATGCGGAGCGGTTGGCCGAGCTGGAAGTGCGCGACAACGGTAAGCTCAGGGTCGAGATGCTCGGGCAGATGAAATACCTGCCGCGCTGGTTCCAATACTATGGGGGGCTCGCCGATAAGATCGAAGGCCGCATGCCGCCGACCGACAAGAAGGGCATGCTGCACTACGTTTCCTACGAGCCGGTCGGCGTCGTCGGTGCCATCACGCCGTGGAATTCGCCGCTGCTGCTGACGGTCTGGAAACTCGCACCTGCGCTCGCCGCCGGCAACACCGTGGTGATCAAGCCGTCTGAATTCGCCTCGACGTCCCTGCTCGCACTGGTCCGGCTATTCGAACAGGCCGGGTTTCCCAAAGGCGTGGTCAACGTCGTCACGGGTCTGGGCGCTGAGACTGGCGAGCCCCTGGTCAATCATCCCTTTGTCGATCGGATTGCCTTCACCGGAGGCAATCTTGCCGGCCTCAAGATCTACGAGGCCGCCGCGCGGCAGTTCAAGCGCGTCTCGCTCGAGCTCGGGGGCAAGTCGCCCAACATCGTCTTCGGCGATGCCAGCATCGAGGACGCGGTCAAGGGTGTGATCTCCGGCATCTTCGCCGCAAGCGGCCAGACTTGCATGGCGGGATCGCGGTTGCTGCTGCATTCCTCGATCCACGACGCGTTCCTTGCGCGTCTGGTCGAAATGATGAAGGCTGCGCGGCTCGGCGATCCCAACAACCCGGAGACCGACGTCGGACCGCTGGCGACCGAGCAGCAGCTTGCGAAGGTCCTCCAATATATAGAGCTGGCGAAGGAAGAGGGCGCCCGATGTGTCCTTGGTGGGCGGCGAGCCACCCAGGGGGAATGCGGGCAGGGTTGGTTCGTGGAGCCGACCATCTTCGCCGATGTCACCAACGACATGCGAATCGCGCGCGAAGAGGTGTTCGGTCCGATTCTGAGCGTGATCAAGTTCGATTCCGACGACGAGGCGATCGCGCTCGCCAATGACACGCCTTTCGGCCTCGCGGCCGGCCTGTGGACCACCGATCTGGCGCGGGCAATCGCGATGCCGAAGCGGCTGCGGGCTGGGACGGTCTGGGTCAACGCCTATCGTGTGGTCAGCTATCTCTCGCCATTCGGCGGCTTCAAGGAATCGGGCCTCGGCAGGGAGAACGGGCTTGAAGCAATCTACGAGTATCTCGAGCCCAAGAGCGTGTTCATCAATCCGAAGCCGTCGATTTCCAATCCGTTTACGCTGCAATAGACAGGTGTGGCACGGGTTATATCCGGCGACGCCGAATAACGAGGTAGTAGGCGCAGGGCGTTTTACCGGCGTTGATCAAGCGGTAGGAGTCTCGGACCTCGAAGTAGAAGGAGTCGCCGGTCTCGAGCACGTAGTTGGCCTCCCCCGTCTGGAGCGTCAGCTGGCCCTCATGCACGACGATGTATTTCTCAGTCGGCACCTTGTACGGCGGCAATTCGCCCGAAGACTCGCCCGGGGGAATCCGGTGCAGCAAAAACTCGAGGTCGTTGTCCAAATGAGTCGGCGACAGGTTGTGACGCTCGAAGCCGGTCTCGGGATCCTTGAAGGCCAGCCGATTGGCTTTCCGGATCACGGTGACTTGCGCGGGATCGGGCTCCGCGCCCATCAGCGTGGACATCGAGACATTGAGTCCCTTGGCAATCCGCACGATGATCGCAAGAGTGGGGCTCTTCTCGCCGCGTTCGACCTTGGACAGCATGGCGCGGCTGACACCGGATTGCGCCGCAAATTCCTCCAGCGTCAGGCCTGCCTGCGTCCGTAGCTGCTTTACCCGGCTGCCGACTTCGATGATGATGGCGTCGTCGCCGGCACGGCCGGTTCGCTGCTGCCGCTTCGATTTTGTCGGAGTTTTGCGTGAAGTTGCGCCCTCGTTTCCGGGCGCTTCCGAGGTCTTCTGTCGTCGTGCAGGCAATCTGTCGTGCATGCCGCGCATATTTTCAGAAGTTGGGCCGCCTCACAAGGTTGTATGTGTCCCGGTCTCGCGCGGAAGCGCCGTTCGGCCGCGGATCGCCTGCGGCGGTCCGCCTTGACGAATAAGCCGTGCTCTACGAATTGACGTGCACGAAATCCCGCAGCAGCGGATAGATCTCGTTGTTCCAGCGCTTGCCGGAGAACACGCCGTAATGGCCGACGCCAGCCTGCATGTGGTGGACGCGGCGATAGGCGCGCACGCCGGTGCAGAGGTCTTGTGCTGCGAGGGTCTGGCCGATTGAGCAGATATCGTCCTTCTCGCCCTCGACCGTCATCAGGCCCATGCGGCTGACGGCTTTGGTGTTCACGGGGCGGCCGCGATGCATCAGCCTGCCCTGCGGCAAGAGGTGCTCCTGGAACACGTCGCGCACGGTCTCGATGTAGAATTCCGCCGGAAGATCCATCACGGCGAAATATTCGTCGTAGAACGTCTTGATGGTCGCCGCCTTCTCCTTCTCGCCCTTGGCGATGTGGTTGGCGAGGTCGAGATGCTGCTTGATGTGGCGCTCGAGATTCATCGAGACGAAGGCGGTGAGCTGCACGAAGCCGGGATAGACCTTGCGCAAGGCGCCGCGGCACTGCATCGGCACATAGTTGATCAAATTGCGCTCGAACCATTCGATCGGCTTGCTCTTGGCGAACTCGTTGACCCTGGTCGGCTGGATCCGCGTGTCGATCGGGCCCGCCATCAGCGTTAGCGTCGCCGGGCGCGAGGGATGGTTGTCCTCGCACATGATCGCCGCGGCCGCGAGCGCCGACACCGAGGGCTGGCAGATCGCGACCATGTGCGGGCGCGGACCGAGCTGTCCGAGGAAATCGATCAGGTGCTCGGTGTAGTCGTCGAGCCCGAAGCGGCCCTCGCTGCGGGGAATGTCGCGCGGATTGTGCCAGTCGGTGATGTAGACGTCGTGGTCCTGGAGCAGCGTCTTCACGGTGCCGCGCAGCAGCGTGGCGAAGTGTCCGGACATCGGCGCCACCAGCAGCATGCGCGGCTGCTCGCCCACGCCGTCCTTGCGAAAATGCAGCAGCGAGCCGAATGGCGTCGCATAGGCGATCTCCTCGCTGACGGCGATTTCGCGGTTGCCCACCATGACGCTGTCGATGCCGTAGGCGGGACGGTCATAGGTGAGGGTGGAGCGCGAGATCAGCTCCAGCGCGGCCGACAGCCTGCCGACGACCTGGTCCGATAGGCCCTGAGGCACCAGATTGAGGAATTTGAGCGCGGACGAAGCCCCCGCGCGCCACGGCGCCGTCAGGTCCATGTGGTTCTGAAAGGCCTGATAATACATCGACATCATACTGAAAGCCCACCTGCCTCCTGTCGTGATGCAATATCGAAGCCAGACGGGGCGCGGACCGCCCGGAAAATTGGCACGTCGCTTGCTGCGCTCTGGGCGGGTAGCACAGGTCACGGGCACGCACGCGCGGCGGTGCGTTGCCCAGGCGTGAGGGAAGGCTCCATGGCGAAGGCGACACTGACCATCAGCAGCAAGAACTACTCGTCCTGGTCGCTGCGCGGATGGCTGCTGACGAAATTCTCCGGGCTCGATTTCGAGGAGATCGTCACCGCGCCCGATGATCCGTCGGCGCGCGCCGAAATCCTGCTGCTGTCGTCCTCGATCCTGGTGCCGTGCCTGCGGCACGAGGGCGCCGTGGTGTGGGATACGCTGGCGATTGCCGAATATCTCAACGAGGTGATGCCGGACGCCGGCTTGTTGCCGGCCGACCGCATCCAGCGCGCCCATTGCCGCTCGATCTCAGGCGAAATCCATTCCGGCTTCACCACGCTGCGCGCCTCGCTGCCGGTCAACCTGAAGGGGCACTTTCCCGGCTTCAAGATCTGGTCGCGGGCGCAGGCCGACATCGACCGCGTCTGGTTCATCTGGCGCGACTGCCTGGAGAAATCGGGCGGCCCGTTCCTGTTCGGCACGCAGCGCACCATGGCGGATGCGATGTACGCACCGGTGGTGACGCGCTTTGTGACTTACGACGTCAAGCTCGCGCCGCCGCTGAAGGCCTATGCCGACACCATCATGGCCATGCCGGAGATGCAGGAATGGATCGCGTCGGCGAAGGAGGAGCCGGCCGAGATCGAGGAGCTCGAGGTCGAATATTAGGCAGATGTCGCGCGGCCCTGCCTGTTTCGGCGGCGGGGTCCCCTCGCCGGCGATCTCACAGCTATGCCTTTGCCACCGTTAACATTTGGCGCCGGTGCCAGGCCCGGCCGATCCGGCGCGCTGCCGAGATATTGTACAGGCCCGCAGAGCCGTATCGACATCTAGCCGGGAACAGATGCGTACATGGCCTTTCGGCTGATTCGGACGTGATTCGTTCGGGCCGCGTTCCAAAGGTTAAAGCGGAGCGCGGCCCCGTCGCATTTTGAAACAGAGACCGCCGTCAGGCGGCCCCGCGCTGCTTCACGCGTGGCAGGCGCCAGCCGATCACGGTTGCTTCGACCGCAATGCCGGCCTCGTGGTTCTGCCAGCGTCCCTCGACATAGCGGCAGGCGAACGGCAGTTGATATGTTCCGCTGTGATCCTCGCATAGCACTTCGAGTGGCAGACCCGGCGGAGGTTCTCCGGCGCCATCGAATTCCGCCAAACGTCTATCGCGCGTTGCCATTCCAAAAATCTCCCCTAATCAAAGCCGCGGGAAGAGCGCCCACTTCTTCCGCGTGCGGTTCATTGCTCCCCGTCCCAGGGGAACGAGCCCAAGCTCAACGCGAGAATGCGGTGCGAGTGTGGTAGCCTCACGCGGCAGCGCGCAAACAGCGCACATTGCTGTGATCATCGAGTAAGGAACTTTTCATGCTGGTTCGAAGCCCGGGCATTTGTTTTGCGATGTTGCTGCTCGCCACGCTGGCGCCTCTGCCGGTGCACGCGCAGGACGTGCCCGGCATCGAGATCTGCACCGTCGAGAAGACCATGGAGCGGCGCACCAGTTGCCTGCAGAGCAATGTCGACTTCCTGCAGAAGACCATCACCAAGCTCACCCTCGATCATCAGCAGAAGCTGGATGCCGCGGGTCGCCAGATCGACGCCTTGAAGACAGGCATCGCCGGCTTGCAGAAGACGCTCGCCGACCTTCAGGCCGCGCAGGCGAAGACCGCGGAGGACGTGAAGAAGAGGCAGGACGCGCCGGCGCCGAAGGACGCGGCCAAATAAATGGTGCCGTGTCCCGGACGCGGTGCAGCGTGCAACGCTCCGCTGAGCCGGGACCCAGAGGCCACGCGTGAGTGTGGTGAGATGGGCCCCGGCTTGGCAGTGCACCACGCCGCAAAGGGCGGCGCGCTGCGCTGCATCCGGGGCACGAGAGCAATCCCGATCAAGCGAAGCGCGCGGCGGCAGCACATCATCGCCGCGCTTCGAATGAGGGCCTGAACCGCCATGAACCCAGCCCAGCGCGCGCTCTGGTATATCGAGAGCCATCTGGCCGAGCCGATGACGCTCGACGAGATCGCGGCGGTCTCGGGCGTGTCGCGGTTCCACATCGTGCGTGCGTTTGCCGCAGCAGTCGGTCTTCCCGTGATGCGCTACGTGCGCGCGCGGCGGCTGACGGAGGCCGCGCGCAGTCTGGCAAAGGGCGCACCCGACATCCTGTCGCTGGCGCTGGAGGCGGACTACGGCTCGCACGAAGCCTTCACCCGCGCGTTCCGCGACCATTTCGGCACCACGCCCGAAGCGGTCAGGGCGGCAACGTGCGTCAGCCACCTCAAGCTTCAGGAGCCGATCCTCATGGATTCCACGATGCTCGATACTCTCGCTCCACCGCGTTTCGAGACCGCCAAGGCCTTTCTCGTCGCCGGTCCCGCCGAGCGCATCTCCTGCGACAACGGCGCCATGATCCCGGGTCTGTGGCAACGCTTCCACCAGGAGGTCGCCGACATTCCCGCCCGCGTCGGTCACGTCGCCTACGGCGTCTGCTGCAACGGCGATGATGCCGGCAATTTCGACTACATCGCCGGCGTCGAGGTCGCCGATTTCTCCGACCTGCCGCGCCGCTTTGGTCGCATCCGCATTCCCGAGCAGCGCTATGCCGTCTTTAGGCACTCGGATCACGTCGCTTCGATCCGGCGCACGGTGAACACGATCTGGAATCAGTGGCTGCCGGCATCCGGCCTCAGAGCCGCAGACGCGCCGAACTTCGAGCGCTACGATGAGACGTTCGATCCTGCAACCGGCAATGGCGGTTTCGAGATCTGGCTGCCGGTGAGGGAGTAGCGCGCAACGCTGGCATACCGTCCCGCTTGCTTGGCAAGCCTTGGCGACTTTGTCATAACCGCTGGCAAATCTTGCCTGCGGGGCCCGTGCCGGACATCCCGTGCAAGCCATAACAAGCAGCCGGGAGGGTCCCAAAATGTCCAACGTCCGCGTTCTCGCCACCGACCTCGAATTTCCCGAAGGGCCGGTTGCGATGCCGGACGGCTCGGTGGTGCTGGTGGAGATCCGTGGCCAGCGTCTCACCCGTGTCTATCCTGACGGGCGCAAGGAGATCGTCGCCAAGGTCCCGGGCGGCCCGAATGGCGCCGCGCTCGGACCCGATGGCAAGATCTACATCTGCAACAATGGCGGCTTCTCCTGGATCCCGACACGCAACATGATCATGCCCGGTCCGCAGCCGGACGATTATCTCGGCGGCTCGATCCAGCGCGTCGACCTGCAATCCGGCAAGGTCGAGACCGTCGTGACCAAATGCGGCGTGCACGATCTGCGCGGGCCGAACGACCTCGTCTTCGACAGCCACGGCGGCCTCTGGTTCTCCGATCTCGGCAAGCGCCGCGCGCGCGAGATGGATGTCGGTGGCATGTATTACCTCAAGCCCGGCATGACCGAGATCGTGGAGGTCGTGCATGGCGTGCTGCCGGCCAACGGCATCGGGCTGTCGCCGGACGAGAACACGGTCTACATCGCGGAGACGCCGACCGGGCGGCTCTGGGCCTATGAGCTCTCCGCGCCGGGCACGCTCAAGCCGCGCGATCCGATCTATCGCGGCGAGCGCGGCAAGCCGATCTGCGGCCTCGGCGGCTACCAGATGTTCGACTCGCTCGCGGTGGAAGCGAACGGCAATGTCTGCGTTGCCACTCTCGTCTCCGGCTGCATCTCGGTGATCGCGCCCGACGGCACCCTGGTCGAGCAGGTTCCGACCGGCGACCGCGTCACCACCAACATCGCCTTCGGCGGCCCCGAGCTGAAGACCGCCTACATCACGCTGTCGGGCAAGGGCGAGCTGGTCGCCATGGACTGGCCGCGCGGCGGTTTGCCGTTGAATTTCTTGAACAAGTGACGATTGCGCCTTGCGCAATCGTCATTCCGGGGCGATGCGAAGCATCGAACCCGGGATCTCGAGATTCCGGGTCTGGTCCTTCGGACCATCCCGGAATGACAATCACGAGGAACGATCAAATGCCCTGGCCCGATCCCGTCACCCTGCGTGGACAGCATGCCCGTCTGGAGCCGCTGTCGCATCAGCATCGCGAGGGGCTGGTCGAGGCGGTCAAGGACGGCGAGCTGTCAAAACTCTGGTACACCGCGATCCCGCTGCCGGAAAACATGGGCAAGGAGATCGACCGCCGCCTGGCTTTGCAGGCAGCCGGCTCGATGCTGCCGTTCACCGTGTTCGACGCCGGCGGCAGGATCGTCGGCATGACCACCTACATGAACATCGATGCCGCCAATCGCCGCGTCGAGATCGGCTCGACCTGGTATGGCAAGAGCGCGCAGCGCGGCCCGCTCAACACGCAGTGCAAGCTGCTGCTGCTGCGCCATGCCTTCGAGACCCTGAATTGCATCGCGGTGGAGTTCCGCACGCATTTCTTCAACCACCAGAGCCGCCGCGCCATCGAGCGCCTCGGCGCCAAGCAGGACGGCATCCTGCGCAGCCATCAGATCGCGCCGAACGGCACGCTGCGCGATACCGTGGTTTACAGCATCACCGCCGCCGAATGGCCGACGGTGCAGGCGCATCTCGAATTCCAACTCAACGACAAGCCGCGCTAGGGATGAGCATAAGAATGAGTTCGGTGCATCCGCGGTCACGCTGCGCTCCCTCTCCCGCTTGCGGGGGAGGGCTGGGGAGGGGGTGCCTCCGCGGTGGGATTCCCCGCGTGGAGAGAGCCCCCACCCGGCGCTACGCGCCGACCTCCCCCGCAAGCGGGAGAGGTTGGACCGAGCTCGTGGCCAGCACCATTCAATCAGCACTGATTGCGCCCTAGGACGTGAGGCACCATGGATAGATTTGATTATGTGATCGTCGGCGCGGGTTCCGCCGGTTGCGTGCTCACCAGCCGGCTCAGCGAGGATCCCAACACCAGCGTCTGCGTGCTCGAGGCGGGCCCTTCCGACTGGCATCCCTACATCCATCTGCCGGCGGGCTTCATCAAGACCTTCCACATGAAGAGCATCAACTGGGCCTATCAGCAGGAGCCCGGTCCGTGGACCGGCGGGCGCAGCATCTACGCGCCGCGCGGCAAGACGCTTGGTGGTTCGTCCTCGATCAACGGCCACATCTACAATCGCGGCCAGCGCATGGATTTCGACACCTGGGCGCAGATGGGCAATCGCGGCTGGGGCTATGCCGACGTGCTGCCGTACTTCCGGCGGCTGGAGAAACGGGTCGGCGAAGGCGAGGACACCTATCGCGGCCGCGACGGCAACCTCATCGTCACCACCATGAACTGGCGCGATCCGCTCTGCGAAGCCTTCATGGAAGGCGCGGTCTCGCTCGGCATTCCCCGCAATCCCGATTACAACGGCAAGACCCAGGAAGGCGTCTCCTACTGCCAGCGCACCATCAACAACGGCCTGCGTGTCTCCGGCGCGACAGCGTTCCTCAAGCCCGCGATGAAGCGGCCCAACGTGCACGTGCACACGCGTGCGCACGCGACCGAGATCATCTTCGAGGGCAACCGCGCCGTCGGCGTGCGCTACATGAAGGGCGGCCGCGGCGGTCATCCTGTCGAAGTGCGCGCCAACAAGGAAGTCATCCTCTCCGGCGGCACCTATAATTCGCCGCAGCTGCTGCAGCTCTCCGGCATCGGCTCGCCGGACCTGTTGCAGCAACACGGCATCGCCGTGCGCCACGCGCTGCCGGTCGGCGAGGGCCTTCAGGACCATTACGCCCCGCGCACGGTGGCGCGCGTCAAGGACATCAAGACCATCAACGAGCTCCGCCGCGGCTTCTCGCTGTGGATCGAGGCGATGAAATGGGCCACCGCGCGCCGCGGCCTGCTGTCGCTGTCGCCGACCATGGTCTATTGCTTCTGGCATTCCGGCGAGAGCGCCGAGAGTTCCGACCTGCAGCTCACTTTCACCCCCGCCTCCTACAAGGAGGGCGTGCAGGGCCAGCTCGAGGACGAGCCCGGCATGACCGTGGCATCCTGGCAGCAGCGCCCCGAGAGCCGCGGCTATGTCCGCATCCGCTCGTCTGATCCGTTCGCGCCGCCGATCATCCAGACCAATTATCTCGACGCCGAGCTCGACCGCCGCGTCATCGTCGGCGGCATGAAGCTCGCGCGGCGCTTGCTGAAGAGTGCGCCGCTGTCGCCCTATTACGCCTACGAGGATTTCCCCGGCCCCAACGTCAACACCGACGACGAATTCCTCGCCGCCGCCACCCAGCGCGGCACCACCACCTTCCACCCCGGCTGCACCTGCCGCATGGGTCCGGCGGATTCCACCTGGGCCGTGGTCGACGACCAGCTCCGCGTCCACGGCCTCGAAGGCCTCCGCGTCATCGACGCCTCCGTCATGCCCCGCATGATCTCGGCAAACCTCAACGCCTCCACCATGATGATCGCCGACCGCGCCTCGGATCTGATACGCGGCAAGCAGCCGATGGAAGCCGCAAGGATTCCGGACGCCGCGGTGGCGTGAGGTGATTGAGCCCTGGCGTCAGATCATCGATGAACGGGAACGCCTTCTCCTAGAAGAGGAGTTAAGAAAGGAGATTGGCGATCGTCACCCGCTTGCTGCTTTGCCGATCAAGGTGCAAGCCAGGCGAGATGACCGCGACGACGTTCTTGTCTCACTGGAAGATGGGAGAGTTGCCGAAGTTCACTTGACGTGGTCCGGCAAGGAGGCTGATCCAAGCTGGCCCCGAACTGTCATTTTCGAATCGATGGACAAGTGGCGGACGGAGGCTAATCTGACGTAGCCCGGATGGAGCGCAGCGTAATCCGGGACGAGCGCAGCCGCCCGCGCGCCTTTCCCCGGATTGCGCTGCGCTCCATCCGGGCTACAGGTCTGCCCGTCGGGCAAAACACCCGCAACGCCGTCAACCCCTTCCCGCAAAAATATTCCGCTTTACCGAAATTCGGAATTGCGGCATAGATCGAAACAGCCCGGCTCACGGAAGAGGGGCGGTTCGCGAGTCGTTCGAAACGCGGGCCGGGTTGCGGTGGACGCGGCAGCGTCGGCACGAAAGGTGCGGGCAGGGCGGGTAGTCCCTGTGAGCCCGAAACCGCGTGCAGACGGACGGCGCTGAGCGCGTACGGCAAAACCGTGTGGTCCTGGCCGTCGTTGCTACGGTCAAGCCTTCTGCGAAAATGCGCGCGAGCCCAACCGGGCAGACGGCATCGTCAATTCGCGGGGCGAGGGAGGCCAGAGGGAAAGTTCGGCTCCCGGGAGAGCACGGCATAAGCCGTCCGACCATCGCGCAGGGAAGGCCGAGTGATCGGCACCACCTGTATGCTGCTGTGCGGTTTCTCTGCGTGTGCTTTCGCGCAGCNGACCGCGGGTGCCAGTCGGCACCCGGCCTTCCCCATAGGCGTTAAGTTTATTCTTGAGTGTTGGAATCACACGTGATTCCAAGGCGGGATGGCAGACGAATCGCTTCTGAACGAGGACTGGACGAGAGTGGTTGCGCAGCTCGGCGGGGCTGCGCAGCTTGAAATAAGTGCGCGCCAGACGAAGGCTTTCGTGCGGCGGCGCCAAATTCCAGATGCGGTGTCGTTACTTCGGCTGATGCTGGCCTATTGTCTGGGTGAAAGAGGGTTGAGATCGACAGCCGCGTGGGCCGCTTCT
>NZ_AXAZ01000108.1 GCF_000473065.1 Bradyrhizobium sp. WSM1743 | reverse complement strand
CCAGAGCCTGGCTCGCCACGCGACCAAGCGGGCGCTTCGAGCTCACCTTCACCCCCAAGCACGGATCATGGCTCAATCTCATAGAGGGGTTCTTCTCCAAGTTCGCCCGCTCGGTCCTGCGCCATATCCGAGTGGCCTCAAAACACGAACTCAAGGAGCGCATCATGGCTGGTATCGGCGACGTCAATCGCCATCCGGTTATCCACACATGGTCCTACAAACTCGCCGAGGCCGCCTGATATGATTCAAACCAAGAAAACGCTGACCTAGTTCGCGTTCTTAGCGCCGACAACGCCCCGATCGATGGCACACTCGGACGAGCCTTCGGTAGGCTGCCGGTCGGACCGCACAATTAGGCATTCCGCGTTCGATCAAAAAGCCGGCCTCAGACGAGGTCGCTCAGCTAAGGAGAAGACGAATGACGTTCGACTCCGTCGGATCGCAGCATTCGAGAACCGGCCTTGGCTTCGGTAGGCCGAGCGCATGATCGCTTCCGATCGCTCCGCTCCCGCCGAGATGGTCGATCGCATCCGCTCCATTGCAGTCGAAGGACTTTCCCACCCGGACGCCGGCAGCCTCCTGCACGCCTACATCGCCTGTCTCTCCGTCTCCGAACTCTGTCTGGCGATCACTTCAACGTTCGACGCGCCCTTGAAGCTTCGCTTGGCGCTGAGACGCCGCCTGTTGCGTCTGCTCCGGAATGACGAACTTCAGGAAAAAGACCGCCAGCGCGTGCACGATCTGATCGAGCGTAGCCGCACGACCGCCCTGGACAAACCGGCCTCGCGGCGCGTCGTCGAAGCGCTTCTCTCGGCGACCTTCGAATTTCTCCCCCGGCAGCAACAGCAGTCGATCATCGAGAATTGGATGGACCGCGGTACGCGGGGCGCAGCCGCGCGATGGCTGAAGGCGGTTGCACAGGTACCCGCGCTGTTCGACGAGACGGCGGTCATGGCCTACTTCCGGTCTTCTCACGACGAGCGCGCGGCTAGAAGAGTGGCCGGCCAGGCCAGCCCCGCCTTCCTCGCTGAAGTCCTCGCGGAACTCGCTGATCGCTGCGAGGAAGGCTGGATCGTCAGTCGGGCGGCGATGCGTGCGCAGGCCATCGACGAGGCGGTCTGGCCGATCATCCGCTCNAAGCACCCTGCGACTTATCTCTACCTCTGTGCGCGGCGCGGCCGTAACATCTCCGAAGCAGAGGCCCTGGAGCTCGTCATGATCTGCCCGAACTCCATCATGAACGCGACAAGAGGACTGGCGATCTGGGCCGTGGGTCAGATGGGAATGATCCGCGTGCTCGACGAGATCGTCGCGCGGGGCACGGAACTTCATCGACGCGATCTCGAGGAATTCGAACGCTTCCAGGGTTGACTGAAAACCGGGAACAAAGGCGCGTATGCGAGAACCACTGCAAGCATCACTCCAGGAAAGCCAGCAAATGAGCGGAACGCTTATAGAGGCCGACACCGCAATCGCCGACATCGATAGGCCATCCCTGAAAGAACAGCTTTGGCAAAAAATGCAGGCGGACTTGGCCAAGTTCGTACCCGACGTCGTCGAACGCAACCGCCTCATGTGCTGCGCCTGCGGACGCTTTTTGCCGCCCGAGCACTTTGACGTCGATCACATGATCTCACAGCGAGCCATCAAGCGCGATCCCATCGAGGTGCGCGAGAATCCAGCTACTCCCGCCAACGTTCGGGCGGGGACTATACTTCTCTGTACCAAGCCTCTCCACTACCGGGGCGCACGCTTCTACAGCAACGGCTGCAATAGCTGGAAAGGCAAGAATTTCGATGGGCCGATGACCCAGATATTCACTGGGAGAGTAGGTCAACATCGAAACAAGCACGGCCAGAATGCCTTGATCATAGGCGGCTTAGCACTCGCGTATCTCGCGATGGTCGCGAAATTCGGCTACGTCGTCACGCTAATGCAGAGCGGCCTGGTGCTCCGGGAACAATTCTTCAATCCTTCAAGGTTCAGAAATGGATTGGGGACCAAGTTCAAGGCGATCTTCTTCGGACAACCGCATACGGACCCGGATGATCCGATTTGGGCAAATCCCTTTAGATTTGAGTTCGATGAGCAGTCCTGCCTGGTAACCGTGCGGAATTTTGTCATCTACCTTCCGCTGTCACGGGACCCCCGAGTCCCGATCGCCCGTCACCTTAAGCTGGTCCCGCGGCGGCACGCGTTCAGGCCCAACTTCGATATTTGGTTCACGTAGCGACGTTAGCCGGCGCGCGCGAAGAAGATGGGGCCGATGTGGGCCGTCCGCGAGCCGCGGATGGTCCCGGCAGCGACGTAAGGTGCATGCGGAAGCGCCAAGCAGCAATAAATGCATGCACCTCAACCAAAGGACTTGAAATTCCTCGCGCCGTCCACGAGCCTGTGTTTTCCAGACCACAACCTTAAGGGGATGTAAGTGTCCATCGACTCTAAGCGCCTGAAGGTCAGCGCTATCGCTCTGGTGACCGGAAATTCGATCGTCGACGACCTTTGGGAGCAATACTTTCCGGAACTGAATGACTACGCAGAGGTCTGCCGCGATATCGTCATCAACGCACACGTACAAGCGATCTTGCGGAAAAGGCTCGCGATGCAGGAATTCGTCGCATTCATCGAAGATCAGACGGACAGCAGCCCCACGAAGATCAATACGTGGATCTCGAAACTGTGCAAACCCGATAGCGCCAGATCGCTGCCCGTGTTGCGGAAGGAGATCGACGAAGAGGATGCCCGTCTGCAATACCTGCAACCGACCTTGGCGACGAAGCAGAAGCTGATCGAGATGGGGAGCGACTACGCCAAGAAGATGCATAATCCGATTTCCAGCCTGCTCGACAAGGAAAAGGGATCTCGAGTCGAATTGGTTGACGATATCCAAATCCTCATGAACGCGGACGTTCACGATTATTGAGCGCGAAATCCGGTTACGAAAATTGATAACGTTTATTGGTTCCTTTTTCTGAATTGTAGCGTCGAGCGACCCCCGGTAGCTAAATCGAAGTCTCAACGAACCGGAGCGGCAACCTGCTCCAGGAGCTTCGAATGCCGAACAAGACTGGACGGGTTACCGCTTCCTCCTCCAAGACAGAACGAAAGGGTCACGCCAATGACAGCCTATTGCCGGTAAACGACGTCTCGCGCGCCAGCGAGGAAAAGAACACTTTGGCGACGATTTATGAATCGTCGCCGAAGCAGCCGAACGAGGCCGAACAGAAAATCGCCCTCTGGATCGGAAAAAAGGTTCTCGACGCTGCTGACGCGGCGAGGATTTACGCGATCGGAAAGTGGAAGCCGATCTTGCTCAGCCTTTTCGGCGCGACCGGCATCAGCACGGCGGTTTTCACGATGCCGCTGCACGAAGTTCGCGAGATGGACGGTTGGGTGCCCACGATCAAACCCGCTCGCGAGTGCAAGGCGCCGCTGACGACGACGTCGTCGTTCAAGGAGATCGACGCCTTTTTGGCCGATCCGCAAAACTACGGCGACCTGCAAAAGGACGTGTGGGAAATCTCCGTGAATTCCGGCGGCGACTTCACCGGCGTTCAATGGTTGCGCGAGCGCGGCAACGCGCCGATGCGGGTGACGGGCTATCTCGCGAAAGGCGACTGGATCGACGGTGCGATCCGCGGCATTAAGGGACACGGATCCTATCATCTCGAGGCGAGAAACAATGAAGAGACGTACCGGGGCACGCTGACCGCGTTGGACTGCGCCTTGCCCCAGGACATGGTCATCGTGTGCCCCTACGTCCTGGTCCCCAAGGGTACGCGCGAGTCCGAGTTGGGACTCGCCGGCCGGGTGTGCCGCCGCTACGTGAGCAGCACGGATAGCGCGTCCGCCACGCCGTAGTCACGACGGGTATTGGGAAGGGAAATTAGACGAAGCGCGGAAATACGACTCCCTTCCCGCCGCCCAGGGCCGCCATTTCCTCCGGGTCGTCCCGGAAGAAAACGTGCCTAAAGAAGTAGCTCTCGCCCTTCTCGCCTTTCCTGACCTCGATCGGTTTCGGCAGGCCGAATGCCCCCTTCAGGCTTGCGGGCTTTTCGGGCAACTCGATCAAACCGACGATGGCGTGAGGCCGGAATACGATCTCGGAAAACACCGTCCGGAGCTGCTGCATGATGGCGGTCCGGAGAGGCATCTTCTCCTCGTCCGTCGCACCTTCGAGCTTCGCCGCGAGCGCCCCGACGGTGCCGAGAGCCGTCTGCATCGTCGGCAGATGTGGCCTCGACCTTTCCGCCGCGACGGCTTCGTCGCGGCGTTTGCGCACCTGCGCGATCTCGTCGACGAGGCTTTCGGCTCGGCTCTCCCACTCGCCCGCCATCGGCTTTCCGGCATAGCGCAGCGCGGTATCCATGGCAGCGTTCTTCATCGCGGTAAGTTCGGCGATCCGGAGGTCGTATTCCCTGGGGGAGGGCCCGACGCGCTTCGCCGACGGCTCGAACACGGCCGCGATGCGTGCCGGGTCGATCTGCCCGAGGAGATAGTGTTCGACGTCCCTGGCGTTCCAAAGTCGCCTGTTTTCGCAGCCGGCGTCCCGAGCCGCCGCGGAGCAGCGGTAGTAGCGACCGCCCTTCGGGGGCGCTCCCTTGTTGACGAACATCATCCGCTGTCCGCAGGCGCACCGCGCCAGGCCGCGGATCAGGTTGGCGGCTTCCGCGTGCGGACGGCCGGCCGAATCCTTCCGGCGGATGTTCACCGCCGCGTTTGCCTTCACCCACAGCTCCTCGCTGACCACCGCCGGATAGTATCCCTTGATGGGATCTCCGTCCGGCACGCGGCGGCCGGTCTCGTCGCGCCGGTGCAACTGGAGCTCGCCGACGGTGGTGCGCGAGCGGAGGATCTTGTTCACGCTTGAGGGCTGCCAGCCGGACTGCGAGAGAAACGACAGCTTGCCGTCCCTGTTGAGCCCTTTGGCGATCGCGCGGCGCCCGAGTCCTTGAACAGTCTCGTCGAAGATGCGCCGCACGATGTCCGCGCGATCCTTGTTTTCGGTGAATACCCGCCCGCCGGTCGGGTCGCGGGTGGACTTGAGCCAGCCGGGGATGCGATCGCTGACCGCCAGTCGCTTCACGCGGGCCTTTTCGCGCTTTTGCGACCAGACGGCAGAAATTCGCACCGCCTTCGCCTTGGACTCCCCGTGCGCGCGGACCATGACCATCAGGCTGCCGAACAGGTTCATGCCCGTGGGATCGGCGTCGATGGAATCCGCCGTATAGGTCTGCCGGTCCATCAGCGTTACGATGCCGATGCCGAGTCCGATCACGCGCAGAAAGCGCTCGAGCGCCATTCTGGGCTTCTCGCGCGACACCCTGTCGAGGTTCTCGACCAGAAGAACCGAATCGGGAGGAAGCTGTCTCTCCTCGGCCGCCTTGAGGAATTCAGCAAAACCTCCCGTTCGGGCGTTCTTACCCCGATAGCCGGAGACGCCCAGGTCGCTCCATCGCTTAACGATCTGATAACCGTTATCTTTGGCCCATTCGTCGGCCTTCTCGCTCTGGCGTCTGAACGAGTCTCCTTTGGCCTGCTCGGGGGTCGAAAAGCGGATGTAGGAGAATGCTGGTTTCATATGATATACTTAGAGAGCAAGTTCTTAGAATAGTATTGCTCCAGTAATGTAGCCGGTCAGGCTCATGATCGGCGCGCCCGGCGCCGGAAAATCGATGCTGGCCGCGCGCCTGCCCTCGATCCTGCCGCCGCTGTCGCCGGGCGAGCTGCTCGAGGTCTCGATGATCGCGTCCGTCGCTGGCGAGATCGAGGGCGGCGCGCTGACGGCGCGGCGCCCGTTCCGCTCGCCGCATCATTCCGCCAGCATGGCCGCGCTCACCGGCGGCGGCGTGCGCGCCAAGCCCGGCGAGATCTCGCTGGCGCATCAGGGCGTGCTGTTCCTCGACGAGCTGCCGGAGTTCGATCCGCGCGTGCTGGATTCGCTGCGCCAGCCGCTGGAGAACGGCGAGGTCGCGGTGTCGCGTGCCAACCACCGCGTCACCTACCCTGCCCGCTTCATGCTGGTCGCGGCGATGAATCCCTGCCGCTGCGGCAATGCGTTCGAGCCCGGCTATGCCTGCAAGCGCGGCCGCATCGACCGCTGCACCGGCGATTACCAGGCGCGCATCTCCGGTCCCCTCATGGACCGCATCGATCTGCGCATCGAGGTGCCGGCGGTGACCGCCGCCGACCTGATCCTGCCGCCGCCGGCGGAGGGCTCGGCCGAGGTCGCCGCCCGCGTGGCGGCGGCGCGCGACATCCAGCTGGCGCGCTATGCGGATGCCGGCTTGCCCAATGTCCGCACCAATGCCGAGGCGCCCGCCTCCGTGCTCGAGGAGATCGCAAAGCCGGATGCGCAAGGCGCCAAGCTGCTGCGGGATGCCGCCGAGACCATGCGGCTGTCGGCGCGCGGCTATCACCGCGTGCTGCGGGTGGCGCGCACGCTGGCCGACCTCGACCACGCCGACAAGATCGGCCGGCTGCACCTCGCCGAAGCGCTGTCCTACCGCGCGCTCGCGGAGGATGTGCGCCAGATGGCGTAAGCGCCGCGCGCATCAACCCGGCGGTAACGAGTTTCCTTTACGCTCTGCAAACCATAAGGCCCAACGAGTTCCTCGGGCCTCGGCGAGTAGAGTGTCATGTTGCGTTTCAAAATCCTCGCGTCCGCTGTTCCCCTGTTGGCGGCTGCGGTGTTCGCCCGCGCCGAGATCGGATCGGTTTCGCATCCCTGCATCGCGCTGGGCGAGACATCGGTCGAGCTCACCTCCCTGTTCTGGACCGCCGGCGTGCATGTCGCCTTCACCGACGATCCCGCGCGCGCCACGGTGCGGGTCCAGATCACCGAGGATGCCGACGCTGCGGACTTCGCTGTCGTCGACGACGGCCTCGGCTCCGAGCCGGACTCCTGCCAGGCCAATCCGTCGACGCGCCTGGTCTCGATTGCCGCGCAACCGGTCGATGGCGGCCAGGTGATCTACCTCTCGAGCGAAGGACCGGCGGATTACCGCATCTATGTGCGCTCGAAGACCTTCTCGCCGCGCGAGGCTGCGGCGCTGATCGTCGGCGCCCGCGGTGGCCATGGCCGCTTCCAGGCGGCTTCGCTCTGAACCGTTAACACCTCGTCAACCCTGTTTGGAGGCAGCGCCAAAGCCTCAAGCTGTTCGCAAGGTCAGCGGGCCATCGTCGCACGCGGCGGCGGGGTTTCAGGCAAGGGTCGGTGGCGATGGGTCGGACGTTCCGGATCAAGGTGCGCATGCGCCGCTTCAGGCGGCAGCATCCCAGGATCGCCTTCGCGATCCGCTCCTTCTTGATCTTCTCGGCGACCTTCGGCGGCGCCTATGGTTTCGTATCCGGCAGCCGCTCCGAGAATTCCGGCTACGATCCCCACACCTTTGCGATCGGCGCGAGCTTCCTGTTCGCGCTCGCCTGCCTCGGGCTTGCGACGCTGAGCATACGCCTGCGCTTCGTGGGCAAGCGGCTGCGGACGCTCGCCGCCCACAATGAGGCGTTGATCGACCGCAATTGGGAGCTGAAGGAAGCGGAGGAGCGCGCCCGCAGCCTGTTCGAGCAGCAGGGCGACCTCATCGTGCTGCGCGACACAGGGGGCCGCATCACCTTTGCCAACGAGGCCTATTGCGCGCTCGCAGGACAGGCGCGCGGCGCGCTGGTCGGCACGCGTTTCGATTTCGACGTGCTGGAGCAGGGCGACAGCGCCCGCGAGAGCAACGGCACGCGCATCCACGACCAGAAGATCGCAACCCCGCTCGGCGCGCGCTGGATCGCCTGGCGCGAGGGCTATGTCCGCGTCGATGCCGGGCAACCGGCCGAATTGCAGAGCGTGGGCCGCGACGTCACCGACCGAACCGAGACCGAACGCGCATTGTCCGACGCGCGCGACCAGGCCGATGCCGCCAACCGCGCCAAATCGCGCTTCCTGGCGATGGCCTCGCACGAGATCCGCACCCCCCTGAACGGCATCATCGGCATGGGCGGCCTGTTGCTCGACACCACGCCGACGCCGGAGCAGGCGACCTATGCCAGGGCGGTGAAAACTTCCGGCGAAGCCTTGATGGCGCTGATCGAGGAACTGCTCGACTATTCCAAGATCGAAGCCGGCAAGCTCGACCTCGATCAGCGCCCCTTCGCGCTCTCGACCCTGGTCGAGGAGATCACCGAGCTGCTCGCGCCGCGCGCGCAGGCGAAGTCGCTCGAGATCGCCGCCTATGTCGACGAGCGCCTGCCGCTGGAGGTGGTCGGCGATGCCGCGCGGCTGCGCCAGGTGCTGCTCAACCTCGCCGGCAACGCCATCAAGTTCACGGGAAGCGGCGGCGTTGCGCTGATCGTCGAGCCCGGCATCTGGCCGAACGAGATCAGCTTCCTGGTTCGCGATACCGGCATCGGCATCGCAGCCGAAGCTCAGCAGCGCATCTTTCGCGAGTTCGAGCAGGCCGACGAGCGCGTCGCCCGCACCTATGGCGGCACCGGGCTTGGGCTGGCCATCAGCGAGCGCATCGTCAAGCGCATGGGCGGCCGGATCACGCTCACGAGCGAGCCGGGCAAGGGCTCGACCTTCGAGGTCGCGGTGCCGCTTCCGCCGTCGCAAGCCGGCGCCGGACAAACCGCATTTCCGAGCCCCGACCTCACCGGCAAGTCGATGCTCCTCGTTGCCGACGGCATCGAGGCCTCGTTGATCGCCCGGCGTCTCGAGCGCTGGGGCGGCCAGACCTGCATGGTTGCGGACGCGGCGGTCGCCGAAGCACTGCTGCCGGAACGCTCCTGGCACGCGGTGCTGATCGATCGTGCGATCGGGCCTGCCATCGCCGACCATCTGGGTGACGCGGCCCGCGCGCATGCATTGCAGCGCCTCGTGCTGCTCACATCGAGCTCGCGCCACGAGAAGCTGTCGCCGGCCTTCACCGGCTTTCTGGTGAAGCCGCTGCGCGCGGCCTCGCTCGCCGCGCGTCTCGCCGTGACACCGGAGGTCGCCTCGCCCGATCTTGCGCCGGAGCCGCCGGCTGCATCCGGCACACCACAGGCGAAAGGCCTGTCGATCCTCGTCGCCGAAGACAACGAGATCAACGCGCTGTTAATGCGCTCGCTGCTGACCAAGCTCGGCCACCGCGTCGTCATCGCCGTCCACGGCGAAGCCGTGCTGGAATCCTGGCTCGCCGCCTCATCTGCCGGCACGCCCTACGATCTCGTGCTGATGGATATCCAGATGCCGCAGCTCGACGGCATCGAGGCGACGAAGCGCATCCGCGCGCAAGAGGCCGCCGCGGGCGGTCACCACACGCCGATCCTGGCGCTGACTGCCAACACGCTGGTGGAGGATCGCTATGCCTGCTTCGAGGCGGGCATGAACGGGTTCTTGATCAAGCCGCTCGATCGCGAGAAGCTGGAAGAGGCGCTTGCCGCGCTGGTCGCGTCCCGGCATCTGGCAGTCTCGCATCTCACGGGAACCTGATCTCGGCCATCAATCGAGAATTACCACACGGCTCCGGTCCGCCAGTTTTGCGGGGCGCATCAAGCCTGCGGATTGGATCGCCAAGGCTGGCAAGTGAGCCGCGCGCCGCCAACAACCGGCGCGAGCCGGCGGCTCCGCCCGGCGATGCGGGATGAGTTTTGGTTGATTCGATGCCTGCGCAGGGCGGCGTCAGCAATAAAACGCGGCGCGGAGAGCTTCTCCGCCGGCCCCGAAGTGCTCCTGAATATGGTTTCCGTCTTTGCCGCGCGCTTGCAATGCGGGCACACAAAGAGATGCGCGATGATCGGGGTCGGCTCGTCTGCGAGCAGTTCCGAGCGGAACCACTTCATCTCGACATGGCAGTCCGGGCAGATCGGTGCTTCCAGCTGCTCCGCAGCACTTCTGAGACGATCAACCATGGCCCCTCGCGTTTTCGAAGGCCATAACCGAATACCCCTCGTTGGTCTGCAACAAAAGACCCTCAGCGTGAAAATTCGCCTAAGGCCACGCTCACCGGCGCGATTACAGCCGCCTGAGCGCCACGCTCTCCACCACGTGATCCGGGCCCTTCTTGAGGATCAGCGTCGCGCGGGGGCGGGTCGGCAGGATGTTGTCCTCGAGATTGGCGAGGTTGGTGCGTTCCCAGATCGCAATCGCAGTGGCGGTGGCTTCCTCATCCGACAGCAGCGCGTAGCGGTTGAAGTAGGATTTGGGATCGGTGAATGCGGTGTCGCGCAGCGCCAGGAAGCGTTTGATGTACCATTGCCGCAGCGCTGCTTCTTCGGCGTCGATGTAGACCGAGAAATCGAAGAAGTCGGAGACCACAGGCACCGCCTTGCCGTCACGCGGCAGCTTGCCGGTTTGCAGCACGTTGACGCCCTCGACGATCAGGATGTCGGGCTGGTCGATCTCGGCCCACTGGTTCGGCACGATATCGTAGGTCAGATGCGAATAGACCGGCGCGCGCACGTTGCGGCGGCCGGCCTTGATGTCGGAGAGGAAGCTGAGCAGCAGCGGCAGATCGTAGCTCTCCGGAAAACCCTTCTTCTGCATCATGCCGTGCCGCTCGAGCACCGCGTTGGGATAGAGAAATCCGTCGGTGGTGATCAGTTCGACCTTCGGCCGCGGCGACCAGCGCGCCAGCAGGGCCTGAAGCACACGTGCCGTGGTGGATTTCCCGACCGCAACCGAGCCGGCGACGCCGATGATGTAGGGCACCTTGCGATCGCGGATGTTGAGGAACTGGCGCTCCGCGTAATACAGCCGCTGCGTCGCATCGACATAGATCGACAACAGGCGCGACAGCGGAAGATAAATGTCCTCGACCTCCTGCAGGTCGAGGCGATCGTGCAGCGAGCGCAGCCGGTCGAACTCGCCCGGCTCCAGCGTCATCGGCGTATCGTCGCGCAGGCGCGCCCACTGCTCGCGCGTATAGACGCGATACGGATTATACTGCTGCTCGGGTGCGCGGATATCCATGACGTCGTCTTCCCGTTGCGATCTATTCGCCCTTGCCTAGCCGCCCTTGCGCGACGCCTTCTCTTCCAGCCCTGACATGTTCGTCCGCTTGTCCAGCGCGGCTTCGACCTCCTCCAGCTTTACGCCGCGGGCCTTGAGCAAGACAAGGAAATGATAGAGCAGGTCGGCACTCTCGGCGATCAGATGCGCGCGATCGTTTTCGACTGCAGCGATTACGGTTTCGACTGCTTCCTCTCCGAACTTCTTGGCGCAATGCTCGGCGCCCTTGTCGAGAAGCTTGCGTGTATAGGAGGCTTCGCCGCCGGAAGCCGCGCGGGCGTCGATGGTCTCGGCCAGATCATGGATCGTGAAACGCGGCATCGGACTTACTCAGAAACACGCTTGGCAACATATTTGGCCACGGCGGCCATTCCCGTCCGCCAATGTAGCATTGTTGTGAACCGAAGTCGTCAGGCATCCAGGCGCATCGGCAGCCCACGCCGCGCCATGTGCTCCTTGGCTTCGCGAATGGTGAATTCCCCGAAATGGAAGATCGAGGCGGCCAGCACAGCCGTGGCGTGGCCGTCGCGGATACCCTCGACGAGATGGTCGAGATTGCCGACGCCGCCCGAGGCGATCACCGGAACGGGAACGCTGTCGGCGATCGCGCGGGTCAGCGGAATGTCGAAACCTTGCCTGGTGCCGTCGCGGTCCATCGACGTGAGCAGGATTTCACCGGCGCCGAGCGCGACCACTTCCTGGGCATATTCGATGGCATTGATACCGGTGGAGTTGCGGCCGCCATGGGTGAAGATCTCCCAGCGGTCGCCGCCCGGACGCTTCACCCGCTTGGCATCGATCGCAACCACTACGCACTGCTCGCCGAATTTTTCGGCGGCTTCCTTGACGAACTCCCGCCGCGCCACCGCGGCGCTGTTGATCGAGACCTTGTCGGCGCCGGCCCGCAGCAGCGTCTTGATGTCGTTGACCTCGCGCACGCCGCCACCGACGGTGACCGGCATGAAGCATGCTTCCGCCGTGCGCCGGACCACGTCCAGCATGATGCCGCGGTTCTCGTGGGTCGCGGTGATGTCGAGGAAGGTGAGCTCGTCGGCACCGGCGGCGTCATAGGCGATCGCGGCTTCGACGGGATCGCCGGCATCGCGCAGATCGACGAAGTTGACGCCCTTGACGACGCGGCCGTCCTTGACGTCGAGGCAGGGGATCACGCGCACCTTGAACATGGGTCAGCTCCTACGCGCGCGCGTTGCGGATCAGGGTGAGGGCGGCGACGGGATCGAGCCGGCCGTCGTAGAGCGCACGGCCCGCGATCGCGCCGGCGAGCTTTTTCGCGCGCGGCGCCAGCATCGCTCTGACGTCCTCGATCGAGGCGAGACCACCGGAGGCGATCACGGGGATCGAGATGGCGTCGGCCAGCGCGATGGTCGCGTCGAGGTTCAGTCCCTTGAGCAGGCCGTCGCGCGCGATGTCGGTGAAGATGATGGCGGCGACGCCGGCATCCTCGAAGCGCTTTGCGATCTCGAGCACCGTCACCTGCGAGGTCTCGGCCCAGCCTTCGACCGCGACCTTGCCGTCGCGGGCATCCAGCCCGACGGCCACGCGGCCGGGGAATTTCTTCGCAGCAGACTTCACCAGCTCGGGATCGCGCACCGCGGCGGTGCCGATGATGACGCGGGTGATGCCCTTGGCGAGCCAGGCTTCGACGGTCTTGAGATCGCGAATGCCGCCGCCGAGCTGCACCGGGATCGGAATCGTCTTCAGCATCGCCTCGACGGCGTCAGCGTTCACCGGCTTGCCGGCGAACGCACCGTCGAGATCGACGACGTGGAGATATTCAAAACCCTGCGCGGCAAAGCTCTGCGCCTGCGCGGCCGGATTGAGGTTGAACACCGTCGCACGTGCCATGTCGCCTTGCTCGAGACGCACGCACTGGCCGTTCTTGAGGTCGATCGCGGGAAAAAGAATCATGTCGCACCTGCTTCCGTCCCCACCACGAGAACGGGCCTGTCAGCCACGCACCCCGTCATTGCGAGCGCAGCGAAGCAATCCAGACTGCCGCCGCGGAAAGACGCTGGATTGCTTCGCTGCGCTCGCAATGACGAGGTGAGAGCCGTTAAAACCATCACGGTTTCCATCGCAAGAAGTTCGAGATCAGGGCCAGGCCAAAGCGCTGGCTCTTCTCGGGGTGAAACTGCGTGCCGATGGCGGTGTCCTTCCCGACGATCGCGGTGACGGGCCCGCCGTAGTCGGCGCGCGCGAGCACGTCCGCTTCGCTGGCGGGGTTGAGGTGATAGGAGTGCACGAAATAAGCGTGCTGGCCCTTGGGGCCGAGCGGCAGCTTGTTCAGCACCGGATGCTCCCTGAGCACCTCGAGCGTATTCCAGCCCATGTGCGGGATCTTCAGGCATTCATCGCGCGGCGTGATCTTCTCGACGTCGCCGCCGATCCAGTTCAGGCCTTCGGTGATGACGTGCTCCTTGCCGCGGCTCGCCATCAGCTGCATGCCGACGCAGATGCCGAAGAACGGCCGCGCCTTGACGCGCACCGCTTCGGTGATGGCCTCGACCATGCCGTTGACTGCGTCCAGCCCACGCCGGCAATCGGCAAAGGCGCCGACGCCCGGCAGCACCAGACGGTCAGCCTCGTACGCCTGGTCAGGATCGCTGGTGACGAAGACCTTTTGCGGGGTCTCCAGGCTGCGCGCGGCGCGCTCGAACGCCTTGGCCGCAGAATGCAGATTGCCGGAACCGTAATCGATGATGGCGACGCTCATCTTGACCCTCCCGGTTCTGGAAACAATCCAATGATGCCGCCGGCCGGAAGCGGCGGCGGGTTCGAGAACTGCTGACCCGGCACGCCCCGGGTCGGCGGCGGGCCGCCGCGATCGACGGCCCATTGATCATTGACGATGCCGTGCTGCTTCTGGCTCCAGCGCTCGAAGAAGCGACGCTCGGCGGTGTCATGGTCATCGGCGACGACGATGTCGAGCTGCCGCCACTTGCCGCGCGATAAGGTCCAGCGCCGCAGGCTGGAAGCCTCGAGGCCCGTCAGCAGCGCGACGACGATGTCGGCGAAGAAGATCGAGCTCCGGCCGAGACCCAGGCTGGAGAGGCCTGCATGGAATGCCGCCATGAAGACCAGCCAGCCGATCAGCACCAGCCACAGCCGATTCCACAGCAGCCAGATCGGGCCGAAGATCATCGCCCAGAAATGGAAGCCGTCGCGCACGAAGACGAATTTGTCAGTCGCACGCAGATCGGCTCCGCCAGGGAAGGGAGCATGAACTGTGTAGACAGGCATGGTGATACCCGTTCCTAGGAATTCAGTAACGCCGCCGGCGGCGTTCGCCGCGAGACGGAGATGTCAGCCGCCGAGTGAGCCCTTGGTGGACGGGATTTCGCCTGCCGCCTTCGGATCGATCGCGACGGCGGTGCGCAGCGCCCGCGCCAGACCCTTGAAGCAGGACTCGGCGATATGATGGCTGTTATCGCCATATAGGGTCTCGACGTGGAGAGTCACGCCGGCGTTCATGGCGAAGGCCTGGAACCACTCGCGCACCAGCTCGGTATCGAACTCGCCGATCTTGTCACGGGGGAAGTCGGCCTTGAACACCAGGAACGGGCGGCCCGAGATGTCGATGACCACGCGCGACAGCGTCTCGTCCATGGGCATGTGCACGCCGGCATAGCGAGTGATGCCCGCCATGTTGCCGAGCGCCTGCTTGACCGCCTGGCCGAGCGCAATGCCGGTGTCTTCGGTGGTATGGTGATAATCAATGTGCAGATCGCCCACCGCCTTGACCGTGAGATCGATGCGGGAATGACGGGCGAGAAGATCGAGCATATGGTCGAAAAAGCCGATGCCGGTCGTGATATTGGCCACGCCCGTGCCATCGAGGTTCACGGTGACCTCGATGTCGGTCTCCTTGGTCTTGCGCTTGATCGTCGCGGTGCGCATTGAAAGCTTTCGCATTTGGTTGGGCATGATCTTCTCGGAAAACCGGTGCCCACTTTTCCGGATCATGCCCGTTCAGGCCGAAAACGGCGGTCTTTTAACAGCCAAATGACGCCTTCGCTACTGCGGGAAGGGCTGGTCGGGGCTCTACTTCTGCCTATGGTGAGCGAAATTAGGCCCGGAGCGGCCCGTTGTGCGCCGGTTGTCTACCTGTTGTCCCCTTGGCCCCGACCGCCTAAATCAGGCCGGACAACGAGGGTCACTCATGCAGGATTCCCAGAACAGCTCGCCTCACTGGCACGGCACCACGATCTTGACCGTCCGCAAGGGCGGCAGGGTGGTGGTCGGCGGCGACGGCCAGGTCTCGATCGGCCAGACCGTCATCAAGGCCAACGCCAAGAAGGTCCGCAAGCTCGGCAAGGGCGACGTGATCGGCGGCTTCGCCGGCGCCACGGCCGACGCCTTCACGCTGTTTGAGCGGCTGGAATCCAAGCTCGAGCAATATCCGGGGCAGCTGACCCGGGCGGCCGTGGAGCTCGCCAAGGACTGGCGCACCGACCGATACTTGCGGCGGCTGGAGGCGATGATGATCGTGGCCGACAAGGACGTCTCGCTAGTCCTGACGGGCACGGGCGACGTGCTCGAGCCCGAAGCCGGCGTGATGGCGATCGGCTCCGGCGGCAATTACGCGCTGGCGGCGGCGCGGGCCCTGCTCGACACCGACAAGGACGCCGAGACCATCGTCCGCCGCTCCCTCGATATCGCCGCCGACATCTGCGTCTACACCAACCGGAATGTGACCATCGAGAGCCTGGCGAGCGGGTAGGGCTGTGGCTGGACGGCGGAGGTCCAGACTGGCTGCAACCTCTCCCGCTTGCGGGAGAGGTCGCACCGAAGGCGCGGGTGAGGGCTCTCTCCTCTTGGGGACTGTCCCGTCGCGGAAGCACCCTCTCCCCAACCCTCTCCCGCAAGCGAGAGCTTTGCTTAATGGGATGTGAGCGAGTGGTTCCCGATGTCGGGCTTTTTTTGCGCGGCGTCGGACGGCGCGCGGCGTGGAATGGGTGCGTTTTCCGCGGCCG
Source organism: Bradyrhizobium sp. WSM1743 (assembly GCF_000473065.1). GTDB lineage: Bacteria > Pseudomonadota > Alphaproteobacteria > Rhizobiales > Xanthobacteraceae > Bradyrhizobium. The sequence continues at coordinate 144 of NZ_AXAZ01000108.1, read as the reverse complement.
ACCGCTGGCGTCGGGCGGCGGCGGTCATGCCGCAGCTCCCGCAGGAGACAGCACCGCCCATCGTTTGAGATTCATGGCGAGGCAGATCAGGCGCAGATGCGTCTGGTTGCGCGCCAAGCCCAGATAGCGGGCGCGCGCCCAGCG
>NZ_AXAZ01000107.1 GCF_000473065.1 Bradyrhizobium sp. WSM1743 | reverse complement strand
GTTGTGCTCGTCCTCAGGTCCTGATCTTTGCCTTCGCAATTCCGTCGAACGATACCCGGAAAATGGCGGCATCCCACATGACTGAAGACATCATAGTCCTGGGCGGCTTNGCCATCCTGNTCTGCTGGACCTACATCTGCTTGCCATTGATCTTTTACAGCTTCGCGCCGCTGTGACTGAGCCGAAAAGATGAACTGTAAAGACCGGGAAAGTCTGCTTCGGTCAAGGGCTGCCTGCGTACTCTTCTCCATGAACATACCAGTCNGCGCGTGGCGCCCAATGTACGTGTCGGTCTGGTGCCGTCCCAAGTGGCTCGCCAAACGCGCCCGCATGGATGATCGGGTCACGGCCGCTGCGCGTTAAGTGCGTCATCCGGCTGCCGAATCGCTTGCAAAGGCAGTCGCAAAACTCCGTGCCTGCGGCAGGTCGGAAGATACTTTCNTCGCGCTTGAATGCCGGCGAACTCACTCGATGAGCGCATCAATGACGCGGTCCCTCTGGATGCCAAAGCCAGTTTGATAAACCTGGTTGGGTCCGCCGTTGCCCACATGCGTAATCCTCATCATCCAGAGGGGGCGGGATGCAGCCGACCGTCGAGGATATCGACCTTTTGAAGCGGATCTACGTCAACGGGCAGTCCGTGCGCGCTGATCACCGCCCCTACGAAAGACTTCAGGATCTTGGTTGGCTTACAAGCACCACGCTTGAGTTGCCGGACGTCGTGTACAAGTTGACAGGCTCAGGCCTGAAACGAGCACTGCAGGAGCTGCAATCCGAGTAAGTTGCGTGCCCTGAGGGGAGTGAGGGTATCTTTCCGAAGCGAGCAAACGTGGGCATTTCTGGACCGTTCCGGGCGAGCAATTTTTTAATCAATCCTCCGCCATCGCGAACAGGAACGAGCGCTTCAGCTTCCAATTATTCCTTGGTGGGCTCACCTGCTCGAGCAGGGCCGATGCTTTTAGCTCTCGATCATCAAGGCTCAGCAATGACCACCGCCGAAACCGTGTTGCTCATTGGTGCCTTGTTCTTGGCACTTCTCGTCATCGGGAACATCGGCTTCTCCAAGCTGGCGGAACGGAGGAATCCACCGATCGGCAAGTTTCTAAAGTGCGACGGCGTCGTACTCCACTATATCGATCGGGGCGATCCCGCGGCTCCCTGCGTCGTGCTGCTCCATGGCAACGGATCCATGCTCCAGGACTTCATAATCAGTGGGCTGGTCGATCTTCTTGCCCGCAACAATCGCGTGGTGTGCTTCGACCGCCCGGGCTTTGGCCACAGTCAGCGACCGCGGCTGCGAATATGGAGCGCAGCAGCTCAAGCAGCTCTGTTGATGAAGGCGCTCGACCAACTCGGGGTCCGTGATCCTGTGGTGCTGGGCCATTCTTGGGGCGCCTTCGTCGCCATCGCTCTCGGCGTGCGGAAAGATTATCCGACCCGGGGTGTTGTGCTCGCGTCCGGGTACTACTTCCCGACCGGCCGATTGGACGTGTGGCTGATGTCAGCTCCAGCCATACCGCTCTTGGGCGACTTGGTCAGTTACACTGTCGCGCCTATCATCTCATGGGCCATCTTGCCGGGAGCCCTCCGCAAGATTTTCGCGCCCCGGTCTGTCCCGCCGGCGTTCAAGAATGAATTTCCAACGTCTCTCGTTCTCAGGCCTACACAATTGAGGGCGGCTGCGGAAGAAAGCGCACTCCTCATTCCAACCGCAGCACAACTCCAATCCCATTATTCGACCATGGGCCGCCGGGTGCAAATATTCCACGGAGCAGAGGACCGGGTGATCGAAGTCAAGCAAGCGCGAGATTTACATCAAGCGCTGCTTCGGTCCGATCTTCACCTGGTTCCGAATGCCGGACATATGGTCACGCACGCAGACCCCGCTGGCATTGCGGAGGCCGTCAATTCAATGACGAAATCTTGAGGCAGCGTGTCTGTCGGCCGGCATCAATCCACGCCTCTCTCTTCGAAGCGCGCGTATTTAGACCGAGCTCATTCCCGACCTGGAAGAATATTTTATATCGAAACATCGCACCCTTCGTTCTCGACTTATCTTCATGTACACGGAGCCGCAGTGTGCCACTACAGTAGCAATTAGCTACGGAGGACCTCGATGTGGTGAAATGTCTGGTAATGGCCCATCAGCGTTCGGTTTGAGGTCCGATCGGTGAGCCATAGCGGACTAGATTTGCTCACCCCGAGTTCTTCGCATTTTGACCCATCTCGGACCTCCCGCGGTGACGAGTTCTAGTCGCCCCTTGGCCTTGCACACCCCCGGTCACACGACCCCATGGCAAAGTGCTAATGTCATGATCTCACAAGGTCCTTGGAGGAACACATGCAGCGGCGTGAGTTCATTGCACTGATCGGGACCATGGGAGCCGTCTGGCCACGCCGCCTGATCGCGCAGCCCGCCGATCAGGCCAGGAAGAAGTTGCCTCGCATCGGCTTTCTGGCGTCGGTCCCTCACGAGCGAATTGATGCCTTTGATCGTGGGCTGCGCGAGCAGGGGTATGTCGAGGGCCAGAACATCATCATCGAGCGTCGGTTCTGGAACAACGATCCGAAGCAACTGGCAAGGTTTGCCGCCGAATTGGTCGCTCTGGACGTTGCGGTAATCGTAGCGCCCACCACACCCGAGGCCCTTGCCGCCAAAGCGGTCACCGGCACGATCCCGATCGTGACCGCCACCGCAGACGCGGTTGGTGTTGGCCTGGCGGCAAGTCACGCGCAGCCCGGCGGAAACGTCACCGGACTCTCCGCCGTCGCGTCGAGCAGCAGGAATTTCGGGCTCCTCGTGGAATTGCTGCCGGGGGCATCGCGGTTCGCGGTCCTCCTCGACCCCGACAACGGCTATCATGCACAGACGATGGCAGTGCTTCAGAAGGCCGCCGCGGAACAGCATCTTCGTATTCAGCCGGCGGTGAAACGCTCGGTCGAGGACATCGGTCGGGCCTTCCAGACCATGGCTTCGAATGATGTCCAGGGCTTGCTCGTGCTTGCGGACCCCATCGGGGCCGCTAACCGGCGGAAGATCATCGAGCTCGCCGCGCAAAACCGAATTCCGGCTGTTTACTACTGGCGAGAAGATGCGATCGAGGGTGGTCTGCTCGCTTATGGCCCCGATCTCGTCGACCTTAATCGTCGTTCCGCCACTTATGTTGCGAAGCTGTTGCGAGGCTCGAAAGCTGCCGACCTCCCGATCGAGCAGGCCGAACGCTTCCGGTTGGTGATCAATCTCAAAACTGCCAGCGCACTCGGCCTGAGCATCCCGACCGCGCTACTCGCGACCGCCGACGAGGTGATCGAATGATGCTGCGCTGCGTGAGTCCGCCTGTGGCCCTGAGCCGTCCAACCGCACGACAATTCGAGCGTCGGCTGTCAGATGGACACCGGAAGTGGCGATGCGCGGACACTAGGGCAGAGTTTGACCCTAAGGCGACCTCCGGCGTCCAGGGGTTTTGAGGGCCGTTCGCGTGCGGGGGTTGCACGTTACAACAGGCGCTCCACATGTTAGTGGATTGGATAGCGGGTCGTACGGGAAGCGGAGCGTCGAAAGGCAAAGCGATGGCCGACATCGTCTGCCAAAGGACACGGTCTTGGGCCGAGAAAGCAAGACAGGCCGGATTTGTGGCTGTCTGCGACCCCGCTGCGTGTGTCCGCCTTATTATCGTTGTATTTCGGTTTTTCGGGCACTCGTGGAAGGCCGCCAGCATAGCAGGGTTTGCCGCATTTTGATGTTGGGTGGCGTTTGCAGCCCTGATGCTCCGGCGAGAACTAAGGCTGGATATTAAAGCCCTCGACGATCCTAACGATAATCCTCGTGCGAACCGATTTGTGAATCGGCGTGGGGTCCCGACGCCGATTCGGCACGACAAGTCGTTGACATCATTGATCTGGGCGGGGTCATTCCATCGCGCCGATTTACAGGATGAACTCGTCGCGCGCGCCATTTGGACCTCGTAAACGCAAACGGTCGAGCTTGAGAATGCGCTTGAGGTGCGCGAACAACATCTCGATTTTCTTGCGGAACCGGCGCGAGGTGCCTCCCTCCCACGATCTCGCGATCTGGCGCGCCATGTCGCGCGCGCCCTCGTAGATCGAGCGGGGCACTCTCCGTGAAGCCTGCTTGGGGCAGCATCGGGGCTTCAATGCGCATCGATCACAATCGCGATTGCTGGCGAGGTAAAGCATGGTGGCATCATCATTCACCAACGTTCCGGTCGTGGTAAGAATTTTGCCACCAGGGCAACGATAGATGTCCCCAGCATGGTCATAGGTGAAGTCGTCGCGCGAGAAGATCCCGTCTGTGCAGGCCGACTTGTCGAAGACTGTAACGTGCGGCTCGATCCCGTGCTCATAGACCAGCCAGGCGAGCATCTCGGCCGAGCCATAGCCGCTGTCACCGAGCAGCCGGCTCGGATAGAGATCAAACCGCTCCAGCGAGCGCTCAATCATGCGCTTGGCGGCCAATACCTCCGCCTGCCGGATTGCCGTCGTTGCCTCAACATCGACGATGATCGCGTTCTCGATGTCGACCAGATAGTTCGTCGAATAGGCGAAAAACGCTTGGCCGCCGTGCGCCCCCGTCCAGCGCGCCGCCGGATCGGAAGGCGATACGAACTTCGGGGTAACCTCGGTCGCGGCTCCGAACACGGCATCATCAAGGACAGCCAGATACTCATCGATTGCTCGGCTGGCAGCCTCCGGCGGAAGTCCCTTATCGCCTTCGATCCCTTCTGCCGATTGGCATCGGCCTTGATTAGGCTCGCATCGACTGCAAATCCCTCACCGCCGACCAGTCGTTCCTCGATGCAGCGGCGCAGCACGCTCTCGAACACGCGACGGAATAGGTCGCTTTGCCGGAAGCGGCCGTGCCTGTTCTTGGAGAATGTCGAAGATCCGGCACCGCCCCATCTAGACCGAGCCGGCAGAACCACCGGTAGGCCAAATTGAGGTGGACCTCATCGCACAGGCGCCGCTCCGATCGGATGCCGAAGCAGTAACCGATCAGGAGCATCCGGATCATCAGCTCGGGATCGATCGAAGGCCGACCGATGCTGCTGTAGAAGGGCGCCAGGTCCCGCCGGACCTGTTCAAGATCGACAAACCTGTCAATCAACCGCAGCAAGTGATCAGTCGGGATATGTCTTTCGAGCGAGAACTCATAGAACAACGCGGTCTGTTCGACTTGCCGATGCCCCATCATGATCTTCAGTCCTGCCAACTAGACAGACTGAATCACTGATATCTCTGCGTCGCAACAGCCGCCTTTTTCAACGGAATCGGCCAACAGGCGACATTCGCGAAAAGAGGAGGCCGCCAACTGAGGCGGCCTCGTTAGTCAGTCACCGGGCTCCTCGTGCGTGATTTGACCCGTCTTGGGATCGGCGTGGAAGTCCATCTTACGACCGTCCTTGATGCCTTCGCCCTCCCATCGACCGTCATCGGCCTCAAGTTTGGTAACCTGCGTATAGCCCGACTGTATAGCCTAGTTCTTAGCAGTCAGCTTTAGCAAGGCGGGAGCCTGGTTAGAGAGGATACCGGTCATGAACAAGGCAGCGTTTGTGACGTGGGTGCTTTTGCGAATTGCAAGATGGATAAGCTGGGCGAGCTTCTTGGCGTATTGCTTCGCTATCCCTCTTGACCGCCAAAGCTACCTCAATAGCTACGGCAATCCTTTGCCCTCCACTGAAGCGTGGCTCTTTGGCTTACCGGTGGCCGCCGTGGCTGCGGGCCTGTTTGAACTCATGATGCGTGAACGGGCCGGGATCCGGTCGTCTCGGTATCCAGCAGGACGCCGGTCCTGACGTCCTGCCCGAGCGTCGGCACGTACCTGGGTCTGGCGACCAGACGCCGCAGGACTCGGTAGTCGGGCGACCGGCTCAAGGCCTCGGCCATAGCTGCCAGATCGATCGGGTCCTGTAACATCGCTGCTCGGAAAGGCTGCCAGAACCGGTCGGCCGGCTCACCGCAGAATATCCGCAGCGCCGGCAATGAGGTACCTGAAAAACAAGCGATTCACGGGCTTTTCGGCCGTTGTGGATTCGATAGCGGTCCGGTCTGCATTCGTCGTTGCGGCGGCGTCTGATCGTCAGCGCGGGCGGTGATTGGGACAGGCATGGCCGCGCGTCCGGTCCTGCCGCCAATAGCCGACATTGCAAACACCCCAGCTTTGCTCGGCCAAGGGCCACGTTCAGAGTGTTCGTTGAAAACACCGTGCTTTGTTTCTGCGAGGAACCCCTGCGCAACACTTTCGTTGTGCTGATCTCCGGACAGCAAAGGATAGATTATGGACCGCGAACATGTGAAGGGCGCCGCCGACAAGGCAAAAGGCGCCATCAAAGAAGGGGCCGGCAAGCTCACTGGCGACAAGGACATGGAAACCGAAGGCAACATCGATAAGGCCAAGGGGTCCGCCCACAACGCCGCGGGGGACGTGAAAGATGCAGCGCGGGACGCCGCTGACGCCCTCAAGAAGTAAGCAGAAGAAGCGAAGATCAAAAACTAGCCGCCTCCGGGCGGCCTTTTTGCGCCAATTGAGACGGCGAGCGGGCTTTCAGCCGGAGATCAGAGGAACGAAGCGGACCTCCTCGATCCTTTCCTCGATGAAACTACCGTCCGGCTCGCTTGTCAGCTTCGTCAGCCACTGCACTCCACCAGGATCGCCGAGCGGGATGAGCAGTCGTCCCAACGGAGTAAGTTGAGTCTTGAGGACCGCGGGCGTCTGCGCGCCGGCGGCCGACACCAGGATCACTCGAACTCGCCGCCTTCCGGCCATGCTGCGGTCCCGTTGCCGTGACGCAGATCCACATTGCGGCAGCCGAGATACCGAAGGCGCGACCGGGCGCGCTCCACCAAATGCCTCATGGCGCTCGAGCGCGCAAACCTCCCGCCCAAGCTTGGCGGCGAGCCCCGCCTGATAACCCGAACCCGCGCCGATCTCCAGAACCCAGTCCGACTTGGCGATCGCGGCAGCCTCGAGCATCCTGGCGACGATGTAGGGCTGAAACTCGGAGGCCAGCGACTTGCTCCTTGACGCGAAGGGCGGGTGGCGGCTCTCGCCGAGGAGGTCGGCTCCGCTGCCCATGAGCGAATCGCGGAGCTGCAGTCAGGAACGTGTCCGCAGCGGAACGACCGCCTCCGGATCGAATTGATCTCGCGGAAACCGGGCCCGGAGAACGCTCATGAAATGGATCTTCACGGCGGCATGCGTGGCTGCAGTGGCGCTGGCATCGGCCTCCGGCGCGGAGGCGAAGGGTTGCATGAAGGGCGCCATCGTGGGCGGCGTCGCCGGCCACATGGCAGGGCACGGCAAGCTCGGCGCTGCCGCCGGCTGCGTGATCGGCCATCATGAGGCGAACAAGAAGAACCCGAAGGATTCGAATGCTCGGGCGCCGTCCGGCCAGAAGTGACCTTCCGGATCTGACGCTGCCTTCGCCCGAGGCCGATCCGAACGTCGGCACCAGGATGCTCGAAGCCGAGACGCAGCTCGTCGGGTCTTCGTGATTCCCGGGAGGAGACGCGATGAAATGGATGGTGTCGGCGCTCGTTCTCGCACTTGTCGCCTCGAACTCCACGGTCTCGGCCCAACCGGTGAGATGGACGACGTATTCCATCCCGCAGACGGGTACCTCGGTGGATTTCCCGGCCTCGATCTTTACCGAAGAAGCGGGCCGTCCGGACGGGTACGGACAGCGATTTCGGACGGCTGACGGCCGAGCCGACCTTACGATACAGGCCGCACCCAACGTCTCGAACGATTCACCCGCTGCATTTCTCGCAAAGAAGCATCCGCCCGCGCACATTCAATACAAGCGAACGACGCCTCGGTTCTTTGCGGTGTCCAGCTACAAGGGCGACAAGGTCTGGTACAACCGGTGCAACTTCTCGAGCCGATTGATTCACTGCGTCTTGATCAACTACCCGGCGAGCGAAGAGCGCGAGTGGGATCACATCGTAACGCGCATCAGTCTCTCGCTGAGGGGCAGATAAGTTGTGCGATGACTCTGCGCCACCGAGGTTACGGAGAGGCCGCCGCCTTTGGCTATCCTCGCGAGCGCTAGTTCTGAATAGCGGGTCGTGAGACCTTTGGCTATCCGCGACAGGCGCCGTAGTTCAACGGCTGGCGACGGTCTCTGAGCAGAGAATGGGGTACGCCGAGTATCGTTCCTCCGAGCTTCCGGCTAATCTCCGGAACTGCCACCGATCGGCTTCCGAACTACAGGATCCGTAAGCTCGAGGGTCGAGCCCGTCCGCAATTCGCACGGCGCAGGACCACGAGCCTGCGTCCCTTCAAGGCAGGGCTCGAGGCCGTCTCATCCGGTCCGGGGCCAACAAGCTCCGGTAAGGAACGGTGCCATCGTCGTGCGGTTGACTCCGGAGGACAACACTCGGGAGGAACATCGCGAGACGTTCAGCCTGATCGGCAGCGACAAAGTCGAGGGCACGAACGTGTACGGGGCCGACGGGGAAAAGGTCGGCTACATCGAGCGCGTCATGATCGACAAGGTCAGCGGCAAGGTGTCCTACGCGGTGCTCAGCTTGCGGCCTGCTCGGTATTGGCGACGATTATTATCCGCTGCCCTGGCAGGCGTTGAAATACGACACCAACCTCGGCGGCTACGTCACCGGCATCACCCAGGACCAGCTCCGCGGCGCCCCCAAATACGCCGACGAGAGCAGTTGGAATTGGAGCGACCCGGCGACCACGCGCTCTAGAACGCCTACTACGGTGTTCCGGTGGCCTGACGAGCCATTCGCTGGTGTGGTGCGCCGCCTAGAGTCGCTCCGGAAGCAGCTCGATGACTGTCGGGAAAAACCGGAAACCTTCGCCCTCGCGCAGAGTTGGCATCGACACTTGATGCGATCTCCGGAGCGTGAGGGATGGCCGACGAAGTCGCGGTGAGAAGGGCGGGAGAGACGGCCTGGACGGTGTACCAGGCGATGCATCCTGACGTCGGTGCTCAGGACAGTCGCCGCTGCCTGCTCGAGTGTCATCTACAAGGGAGATGGGAAGCCCGCGAAGGCGATCCCGAAGAACTGGCAAGCTTCGGCCTCGCCTACCTGCACCGGCTTCCCGCGGACGAATGCTGGCGGGGCTGAAGATGCTCGTCGCGCGCGTAGCCCGCGGAAGAAGGCCGATTTGGACGCTGCTCGCCATCTCGTATCTCTTTTCGGCGGTCATCGTGATGGCCCTGCGATGCGCGTTCAACTCGTTCGGGGGAGTGCTGGCACAACAGAGACGGAGACGACAGCAAACCGGCGGCGAAGTCCGCTTCTGAATGTCTGCTTCGGGGTCATTATCGACACTGCGGGCCTGCAGCGTTGTTTCCAGTCCACATGTGGCGACTTACTCGTCGGACCTGTTACGCTCTCTGTCGCCGAAGACTAGCAATCTCGGCAGATGCTCTTGATCTTCCTTTCCAACGCTATGTCGGCTGGATCGCGCCGCTCGTCGCCACTGGGCTTACCTGTGGACGGCTGCTCCATCGTGGGCGTGGCGGGATGATGGTTGTGTCGGTTGCCCTTTACTTCCGCGGACAAAGCCGTAGCGAGCATTGCAATTGAGACGATCGAGGCCGACGCTAAGAGCTTCAGCAATTTTTGCAAATCTTCCCCACTGTCTTGTCGGCTTTGTTGTTCTCTTGATCGATCTTGGCGTCGCTGTCCTGTTCGTTCGTAGTGGTCGGCTTGCCGACACCGCCCGCAGGCGCGGTGTTCTGCGCGTTGGAGCCAGGCGAACCGGAAGGCGCTGCCGTGCCGACTGTATTGGTGCCCGGCGTTATCCCTGTGCTGAGGCCATTGCCGTTACCCGTCTGCTGATTGGGCAGTTGGCCGGTAGCTTGGCTATTGGTGTTGCCGGTGGTCTGGTTATTGGTATTGCCGGCCGCCGCGGCTCCGCCCGGCCCTGGGCTGCCGGTCGCCCCTGTCGCCGATGACGCGCCTCCATTCGCCGTGGATGCGGCCGTACCGGCAGCTCCTGCGCCCGAAGATGTTGAACCTGTTCCTGCACCTGAAGTGGCGCCGCCGCCGGTACCGCCGCCGCCCGATCCGCCACCGCCGCCTCCGCCCCCTTGGGCGAACGCGGCCACGGGAACGAGAACAGCGACGAGTAGAGCAAATCTGGAGAGCTTCATGTCGTCATTCCTTTTGCGACCAAGCCACCTCCGCACGTTTCGTTCCTGTCGTCCTCGGGTCTAATGCGGAACCGGTAGCAGGCAGTAGCTTTAGAGGGGCGGTAAGGCGCGAGACGAGAAGGGCAGCAGCCGAACCCGCGAGCGGTCGCCGGCGGCGACCGGCCCGCTGGACCGCACCACGCCCAGCACCCCACATCTCGGCGGGCCTTTGTCGGCCGCCCCGCCGCGCCCGGCTTGGCCGATGATCGGTCTACCTTTGCTTCGTGAGCTTCTGTGGGGCGCCTTCGCTCGCTTCCTGTCAGCGGTGGATAGCGTTTGACAACACCGTCCAGAACGTCGCGGCCTGGGACGCTCCGACATCCTTAGCGAGAACTTCGCGCCGGCCGTCATTTTTGGCACCGACCGCGACGATAGCCGCGACCGACATGATGCGGCCCTGCTGGCGCACCTTCTAGGTCGCGTTCGATCCGCAAATACGGCCAGTCGCCCTCGACCGACGGGCCAAAGGACAAAGCCAAATGCCAAGCTCGACGACCGCACCCGATATGGACAGGCGGCCAGGAAAAAGTGGTGTTTATGGGAAGCTAACTCGTGTTCGTCCCCGATCGCACGGTAAGTTGCCGGTGAGTTGCCGGTAAGTGACCGTCAGACACGGTGCGATCGCCGCCGTCAACCGTGCCGAGCTGGCGAAGATCCTGCTGAGAACGTTGTGCTTGACCGTGCTGCCATTCGGCTTGTGGCTTGCGCCGCCTGCGCCCATACTCCGCGAGCAGCAACTGTAATATAGCAGCCCCCAGAACACCATGACCCCTTTTCCCGCATGCCTCGAAGCGCCTGATCTTGCGGGCAACGCGCGCTCTCGAACGCCCGACACTGAAGCGAAATACCGGGGGCGTTACGCTGGCATGGAGCGGAGTCTTGCTCGTGCGCGAGAGTCGGCAGCTTCGGTAGTCGACGTGATCGAGGATGTCCGATCGCGCGCGAAAGAACTGAGGAAGCGTTCATATTATGTCTATCGAGCCGTAATCCTCCAGCATTTGCGCGATCTGTTCGAAGCGGGCTCCCTGAATGAGGAGGATGCCAAAGCCCTGGTCGCGCGCATGATGCCTGACGGAGGCACGGCCTCGATCGGAACGAAAGTTACGGAGGTTCGGACCTCGGCCAAGTCGCGGAAACACGTCAAGCCCGAGAGCTTCGCCACGCTCACGAGCATGGCGTATGCAAAAGGCAGCCGAACCTACGACATCGTGGGAGGACTATTGGAGTATGGCCCCGAGGTTTTGACGCGCCCGTGCGAACTTTTGGGTGCCAGGCTCGATGGAAATCAGCTCTCAGTTCGATCGGCAAAGTGGTCCCCTGCCAACGGAAAGGGCATCGGCGAAATTCGAAGGATTGGTCTGATGGACGCGATCCCAGGCTGGGAGCTGCGAGAGTTTCGCGAACTGCTCGTGCTGCTTCGAGAGGATCTGAACGCGGTCGATGGAGATCGGACGCTCCTCGTCAGACGCTATGGGGCGGCTCTTCGCGAACTACGCAAGGGCGAGAGTTGGGCTGAGGGCATAACTCTAAAGTCGACCCGCTCGCAGGGACGGGCGACCCTCGCCCGCGCTGGCTACACAGCCGCCGAGATCGCCTCTATCATGGGGCACGCCTCAGCAGAGACCTCGGCATCCCACTATGGAAAGGCTTCGGAGGGATGGAAGCTCCCCCCGGATCGTCAGCCCCTCATGGTATCTGAGCAGGCCCTGGCCAAGGTGAGACCCGGTGCACGGGCCAAGTCGAAGATGGCTCGCAGCGAACCCGTAGCCACTCCTGAAGAGTCTTGTGAGCCTCCCGGCCTGAACTTGCGTTGAGGTTGGTGTGGCCAACAAACCGGGCCGGTCCTCTGCCAGGCTCGATTCCAATGGGAAGCCAACTCGCGGTCCGCGTCGATCGTGCGGTAACTTGCAGTCAAAAACAGTACGATCAGTCCCCACAAGGGACCGTCGCATCCACGTTCGACGGCACCGACCTTGCTTCCGTTATCGCTACTTTGTATCACCAGCACAAGACACAGTCGCATCGCGTGCGGCGGCTTTCGTTGATTTTGCTCGAGAATTCACGGCCAGGGTAGGGAGTCCCTCCCCCGCTACCACATTCCGGTAAATCCTTGAAAAATCTCGTCTTGCCTGATCGCTGTTACGCAACGAGGGATGTATCAATGATATTGTTGCGTGAACCTCTCGGCAACGGTCGCGAGACCGATGAGAAGCAATAGACTTAACGCTACACTGCCGTGCCGCTGGCGCCGCCGTTCGACTGCATGATGGTCTTCAGCTCCGCCGCCGCGGTGCTCGCCTTCGGCGGCCTGCCGCGCTGGGGCTGCTCGTTGCGTGCCTTGTCAGTGGCGGCATGCAGCTTCGCCACGAAGTCCGGCTTCGCCGCGAGTTCGCTGACATGATCAATCAGCGCGTTGACATCGAACTTGTCCCGCAGGAAGGCCCACTCGGCATTGCCCACGGCGTGTCCGACATTCCGCGCGAGCCGCGTTCTGCGCTGCCTCAAGCGCACGCTTGGCGGCCTCCAGCGACGCTTCGTAGCCTTGAATGGTGATCATCTTGGTCTCCTTTCGTTGGTTCTAGAGAACGGGCTCATCTGCCCGCCTGCTACTTGTCTCCGCTCGCCCGGCAACCCGCAAGCAGGTCCTTTTTACATCTCCCAAGGTTGCGGCTTGCAGCGTCCGCCAGCGCCTTGGGACGTGCCGATCGCGCCGGCTCAGGTTGGACGGCCGCGGTGAAGTCGCGCACACGTCGCCGCCGCGCGTGGTCCGCTAAGCCCTAAAGACAGCGATCAAAGTTCAGGGGTTGGAGGCCGCTAAGCGTCAAAATTCGAAGAACTCAATGTAAGCAAGCCAGTCCGCTCCGCCTCAATGAGCGGACCTCAACGAAGCGCGCCGCCAGTTCGCTGATGGGCCACCAGCCGATCAAGGTCGCGCCCGAAGCTACTTCGGATTGCGCGGGAACGGGATGAACCCGTCCTGGTTCGGCATTCTCACCTTGGGCAGCGACTGCGCATCCATCACATCGTTCGATCCGATGATGCCGTTGAGATTGAGAATATAGGCCGATACGGCGTAGATCTCGTCCGCGGTCAGCGATTTCGATTCCTGGAATGGCATTGCGCGACGGGTGTAATCGAACAGCGTCGTTGCGTAGGGCCAGTAACTTCCCACAGTTTTGATCGGTGTTTTGTCCGGCGCGAGTGTGCCCATACCCCCCACCAGCGCTCCAGAGAGTGCGACACTGGGATTGATGCCCTTCTCGCCGTGACAGGCCTGACATTTCGCTACATAGATCGCCTCACCCTCGATTGCGGTACCTCGACTAGGCGGCAGACCTGCGCCATCCGGTCCGATGCTGATGTCCCACGCTGCAATATCGGCGGGCGCGATCGGTTGCCCGAACTGCGGGACTTGGGCCAGCGCCGCCGGTGCGATGGTCAGCATGGATGCACAGGCTGCAATGGGTTTAAGCGTAAACATTGCTGGCCTCCCCCTTCTCGTCGATGCGCCAGCTTGCGATGGCGTTGTAGTGATAAATCCCACGCAAGCCGCGCTCGTTGGCGAACTGCGCGCGCGTTGGCTGCACCATGCCCATCTCGTCGGTGGCACGACTCTGCAGCACGGCGGGACCGCCGTTCCATTGCCACGCTGCGCGGAAGCGCACAGGGGCCTTTGGCAGGATCGGGCCCTGCAAAGCCGCCGGCGCCCAGCTTCGTCCGCCGTCAGCCGACACGTCGACCTGCCGGATGCTGCCGTTGCCCGACCAGGCAAGTCCGGAAATCTCGTAGAATCCCGGTCCCCTCAGGGCGAGCCCCGGCGACGGCCGCGTGATGACGGATTTGACTTCCATCGGAAACACGAACTGCCAGGCCTTTTCGTTCTTGAGCAGGATCGTGTACTTCGATGTTTCGTCTTTGGTCATGGCGGGGCCGGCAGTCAGCTTGAGGCGGCGCAGCCACTTCACATTCATGTTGCCCTCAAAACCAGGCAACAGCAGCCGCACCGGATAGCCGTTCGAAGGCCGCACTCGCTCGCCGTTCTGATAGAGACAGAGCAGCGCATCATCCATCGCCTTGGTGAGTGGGATGCTACGGCTCATGGCGGCAGCATCAGCGCCCTCGGCGATCACCCAGCGCGCCTCCGGTTCGATGCCGGCTTCGTCGAGCAACGTGGAGAGCCGCACGCCAGTCCATTCCGAGCAACCCATCAGGCCGTGAGTAGCCGCCACATTGAGCGGCTGGGCCTGAGGCGCGTTGAGCGCCAGGCTGTTGCCGCCACACTCGATGAAGGCGATGCGCGATTGCATCGGATAGCGCGATAGCGCTTCGACCGTAAACACAAGCGGACGCTTCACAAGTCCATGGATCACCAGCCGGTGTTGATCGGGATCTATCTCTGGGACGCCGGAATGGCTACGTTCGAAATGCAGTCCGGATGGCGTGATCATTCCTTCGAGCATGTGCAGCGGCGTGCGTGACGCGCCGACACCGGGCGGGTTCGGCGGCGGCGGAAACACTTTGACCACCTTGCTCTCGAACGGTGAGGGCTGGCCATAGCCAGCAAATCCTGCACCCGGCACCTTCATCCATGGCTGCACTGTAAGCGGTTCTGCCGATCCGCGGGACAGGCCCGCGCCGGTCGCACCGACAACGACCGCGCCTTCAAGAAAGATGCGGCGGCTTAGAATTCCATTGCCCGCCGCGGGGTCGACTGGTTCCGTATGAGTTTTTCTAAACATGAGCAGCACTCCCTCGTTGCGGTCGAACGAACTCGCGCGCGCGCAATGCTCGTGAGACCGGCACAATAGGACTGTCGGCTTTATTGAGAGTGCGATGCCTGCCGATGGCATTCCCCGCTGCCATTCGCCTCGAACGGAGACGTCGGCGCGTCCCGTCTCGAAAAGCAGCTCCAAAGAAGACTACAGAATCCCACGCTCATCCAAAAGACCTTCATATGGCCAGGATGTCGCACCAACAATCAGGTCAACACAAACGGCTCCGATGTCCGCGTTGGGTCACGAGTGGGCGTCGCGGCCATCCTGGACCTCGCAAGCCGACTTCAAGCCGTAGATGCAGAGGGCAGCTTGAAGGCTTGGCTTGGATACCGCCAAGAAGGAAAGCAGAGGCAAGGGACGCATCAGCTATCGATCACCCCAGAGACAAGCCGGAACGCCGCGCGACAACGTGGTCCCGCAGCAAAGTACATTCATCTCGAAGCGCAATGTGGCCCAACTATTTTGGTGGACTGTCAGCGTTCCAGGTGTCTCGCCAATACAGCCATTTGCCGCCGACCTTTTTCGATACCGACAAGAACTTGCCGGCCTCGACAACATTGCCTGCCTTATCCTTGACTGTATAGGAGCCCGAAGACCAACCCAGATTGCCGTTTGCGCCGCCATCCTGTTTGTCGCCGAAGCTGAACACAAGGCCGGCTTTGGCTGCGTCCGATGCCATGTTCGCCAGCGAGTTGCGAATGGCGTCGCGGCCTGTGACAGCCGGCGCGTTGGGTGGCATCAGAACTGCATGTTCGTCGTACAACTTCGCCATCGCATCGCCATCGGCGGCGGTGAAGCCTTTCAGCCAGGCCTGATCGGCGGCATGGAGTGCCTTCACTTCCGCGTCTGGTCCCGCCGCCCACGTCGATAAGACGTCAGCGGAGAACATTATGACGAACGCTATGACGTTTGCGGCCCAGACTGCTGTGCGCATGGTTGTCCCTCCACGTTGATGTCGGTTCGTTCAGGATATCACTTCAGGCTCCCCAGGTAAGGCCGTTACAGCGCAGTGTTCCCTACTGGCCTACCGGCGCTGAAAAGCTCCACGCGTTGCTGCAAGAGAGGATTTGCGCAAGCTGACGACGCCTCGCGGCGAGGCGCAGTCGAGTACGGCAAAAGATTGGTGATTTGCTCACGTACAAACATGGGCATCCGGCAAGATCGGCCTTGGGTCATTCGCGTCGATCGGTTCTGACCGTGACCACGTCCGATCTGTAACGAGCCAAATCCAATGTAAGGGTTGAGCCAATTCCACTGCTCACGGAAAAAGAAGTTCGGTCCGCCAAACGGCACGATGGACCGCGTGAAACCTTAAGCGTGGCTCAATTTCTTCGCGAGCGAGATGCACAAGGGTGACCTTCCCGCCGCTGTTCTATAAGGGCGTGCCAGAGCAAGGTAGAGATGTATTTCGTGCGCGTCTTCGAGCGCGCTTCACCTATCTCGATGGTCATCTTTTATCGAACGAATATCTCATGGGAGATGACTATTCGGTGGCAGATGCGTACTTGTTCGTCATATCGAACTGGGCAAGGTGGGTGAATTTCGATCTGGCGCCGTGCGGCGCCGTACTTGCGCATCGCCAGCGAGTAGCATCTCGCCCTGCCGTTGTTGCTGCTCTGACGGCCGAGGGGCTTGTGCCTTGGTCGGCCAAGCAAGCTGGCTGAGGCCGCACGCCTCAAGGCTGGTATGGGTCATTTGCGTTGATTTGGCCGCGTCGCCGCCACGTCCGGTCTTCGGTGCTGTCGACGGTTTCCTTGGTGAACCGCCTGCAGCCTAAAGAGGGCGCGCCGCGATTACCCAGCGCCCGAAGTGGTAAGCGCCGACATGCATGACGCGCTCGCGGCTCGCATCCGAATGCCGCGCCCACAGGATCATGGCGATGGTGCCGAACAGATAGGGGATCGCGGTGACGAAGCCGGTCTGCGCGTTGGTGAGGCCGAACGCCTTGACGATCTGCGGCAGCCAGAACTGCATNCCGTANAGNGCGCCGACGAAGCCGAAATAGATCAGGCTGAGCGCGATCACCTTCGGCGAGCACAGGGCTTCGCCGAGCGAGGGATGCTTCACGGCCTG
>NZ_AXAZ01000106.1 GCF_000473065.1 Bradyrhizobium sp. WSM1743 | reverse complement strand
CGCGCAGAACGAAGGATTCTCCCGATACGCCAGGAGCATCTGTGCTCGCGATACCCGGCTCGCCAGCTCGGTTCTCGACCGCGAAAGAGCCGCCAAAGTCGCTATCTCTTCATCACTCATTGCCAGTTCGACCGCTCGCCGCCATCCTGCCATGGTACAGCTCCTCGTTTCGCCGACCGCAAACGAGGAATCCGCCAACAACCCGTCCGTTCCACCAATTCAGCCCGCTCCATGTCCGCAGGTTTCACGGAATCGGTCGTCTAGCTCGCCCGCCGATACTCCCAAATACAATTCAGCAAAGTCTCATCGAGATCGGGCAGTGGCAAAAGGGTCATGCCCTGATTGAGATCGTCGCGAAAGAACAATCCATTGTGTCGCGCCACCAATTTGCGCCTTATTCCGTCATTCTGATCCGCCCACCGTGCTAGGCCGGCGAAGCTCTCCGGTGAGAGAAACGCGTTCACATCATCATAGATCTCCGCACAGCGTTGCAGATCCTCAAACGCCCGTTCGACCGCCTTGCGGCGTTTGGTCATGTCAAGGGACAGCGCCTTCTCGAACGAGTGGTCCTTGACGCTCTGGATCGCTTGGGCGACCGCTCGATGCGTGTGCAAGGAATCGAAGAAGGCTCGGCCAACCAGAGTACCGACTGTTACCTCTTGGTAGGTAAACCGGTCTTTGCTGCCATCGTCGTCGCGGGCGAGAGCCTGTTGAAACGATGAAGTACGAACCTTGCGGTGGATGGTAAGCCTACCGTCTCCGCGCTTTGCAACTTCGGTGAGCCGTGACGCGACCTCCCCGAAGATCCGCGAGAACGCAGCCTTTCGCCCCTCAAGCTGTTCGAATACCCGAAGCCACTGCTGCAACTTTTCCTGTAGTTGCCCCCGGATCATCGTCAGGCGGTCATACATCAGGAGTTCGTACTGATGATCGCTCCTCAGCCGCAAACGCTTCTCGGCGTCCTGCCAACTTGCGCCGAACTTCTTCTGACCGCATGCGCTGCCGACCAGCACACGGTCACCAGTCGTCAACGCGGCGGTAAATCCCCTTTTGTGTCGGTGGCCTTTACAGACGACGCAGAAAGCCTTCTCCGTCGGGAAGCGTTCAAATTCGTAGATATTCAGAATGTCGAGCAACTTGGCATGCTCGGGAACGTAGTTGATTAGGTCGCGCTGATCGTATGGGTCCGTAAGTCGGAAGACGGTATTGCGGATCAAGTCGGTATTGATAGCACCTGCCATTGTCGGATTTCTCCTTGGCCGTTTATGCGATCACGTTGCCCGCCGTCTTTCTGTCCGAGGGGCAGGGACTCGACGTACTCTTGCAGGGCAGGAATCGGAATGCGTGATTTCATGCCGCTCGGGCGACGAATCGTTGGCCCGAATCGCATCTTACCAGTTCGCGACGCGGCAGACGTTAGCAGTAGGTTGATATTCCCCGACTTAGGCCGGCGTCGCCTCGTCGTAGAAAACGAGGCTACACAGCATTCGCTTTCGAATTCGGGGTAGTTGGGTGCCGACTCAAAGGAAACTGCTCGGGCAGGCAATTCCGCCGACGACATTGGGTCTTGGTCCGCTGATCGGGTCTAGTTGGAGGTTAGAGCCTGCAGGGGGCAGAGAGAGGCAGATAGAGTGGGACTCTCATCCCCCTGGCCGCGGTTGCGCGTAATCCGCCGGAAAACAAGGATTCCTGGAAAGCCCGGCCCTGATTTGTGACCACCAGCGTGTACCACCGATCCGGTAGTTTTGTACCGTCAATCTCAGCTGTTTTCGAGGCAGTTCAGGAAGGTCGCGGGCGCCGCGATCTGCGTGGTGAATCCTACGCACCAACAGCGTTGGTTAGCCGTAGGACACCGGCGCCGTGTAGTAGGTCGTCGTGTAGCCGCCGCCCCATGGCGGCATCTGCGCCCAGCCGACATCGACGAGCTGAAGAGACTCCCTCAGGATAGTACCGGCCCTCGGACTCTGTTCGGCTAAAGTGTCGTTGCTGTCGCCCATTGGTTGCGATTTGATGTGGATGCACACTATCGGAGCCAATCCTCACATGTCCAAATCGGTCAGGCTCGGTCCGTCACTTGAGTTCGCTACCATTACGCTCGCGAAGAAGCACTTTGATCCGTTCCGGACGGAGGGAGTGTTGAACCAGGACGTGACGCAAGATCGGTTCGACCAGCTTAAGCTACTGTACGAACGATATTGCGCAATCACCCACTTCCCAGTGCCGTCCGCGGTGACAGGATTCTTTCCGACCATGGAAAAGAGGAGCGCGGGCTACACCCGTTGCCTCGGCGTCCGTTTCGCCGACGGTACCTCGACCACCTTCTCTCTCGACAAGGCCCTCAGCGCAATTGCATCGGCGCGGTAGCTCCCGAGCTTGATCGAAGAGCTACGTCATGAAGCTGCGCCGCGAAGCAAAAAGCCTGAAGGCAAAGGCAATTTCGTCACTGAAGATCGGCTTGGAAGCCTTCAATGGCTTCAGTGAGGATGGGCGAACGACAAAGACACTTCTTCATCTGCAGCACGCCTGTGAGATGCTTCTCAAGGCCTGCTTGGTCCAGCGTCAAGTCAACATCCAGGATCCCCAAAAAGGTCATTCGGTCGGGTTCAAAAAGTGCCTAAATCTTGCCCGAGAGCACTGCGGATTCAATGAAACCCAGGCCGGAGTGTTTCGGGCTGTCGACAGTATGCGCGATGGAGAGCAGCATTGGCTTATAACGGTACCCGAAGACGTCCTCTTTTTGCATGCACGGGGTCTCGTCACAGCCATCGACGAGGTCCTCGCACGGGAGTTCGGCGAAAAGCTCGCGGACCATCTGCCTACCCGAGTTCTCCCTGTATCTACGATGCCTGAGGCACAATTCGATGTCTTGGTGGATCGCGAATGTAAACTCATAAAGGAGCTGTTGGCTCCTGGAAGAAGGCAGCGCGACGAAGCGCGGGGACGCATAAGAACTCTGCTGTCGATGGAAGCGCATGTTGCTGACGAGGTGGAAATCTCGGAACGAGACATCACGCGGGTGGAAAAAGCTCTCAAGAGCAACAAGAATTGGGGCGACGTTCTCCCTCGTCTCAAGACGATGCAGACCGGCCTAACCGGTACAGCACTTGAGTTGAAGGTTCATTTCACGAAGAATCAAGGCATCCCGGTCCATCGCCTTGCGGCCGACGACCCTTCCAGCGCAGCGGCCGTTCGCGAAGTCGACCTTCGGAAGAAATATCGATACACGCCGACTGAACTGGCGCAAAGGCTTGGTCTGAACACGAACCAAAGCAAGACTTTACGAGAGATGCTAAAGATCGACCATGATCCCGTCATGTCACACGTTTTCGAATTCGGAAAATCGAGACATCCATGCTACTCCGACCAGGCATTGGCCAAGATGAAGGAGCAAAGGGCCTCGCCAGAGATCAAGGAAAAGCTCCAGGCTGAGATCCAGCGCAAGGCTGCCGAAGGCAGAGGGCGACGGCGGAAGAGCCCGCCTTCATCACGCGCTTGAGGTTAGGTCTTAGAAGAGTGCTTCCACTTGCCACCAAAAAGATCAGTCAGCCTCGTCGCCGACCCGCAATCCTTCATCCGCGCCAACACCCGGCTGCGGTCGGTGCCGCTGGTGCCGGAAATCGCGATCTTCCTCGCCGATGAATCGGTGCCGCTCTGGCAGCAGACCGAGGACGAGATGAACGAGGCCGGCCTTCCCCCGCCCTTCTGGGCCTTTGCCTGGGCGGGCGGCCAAGCGCTGGCTCGCTACGTGCTTGATCATCCCGATACCGTGCGGGACCGGCACGTGCTCGACATCGCTTCTGGCTCCGGTCTCGTCGGCATCGCGGCGATGAAGGCGGGCGGGTCGGGGTGACAGTGTCTGATATCGACCCCTTCGCGATCGCGGCGGCCGCACTCAATGCGGAGGTCAACCATGTTCACCTCACTTCGTGCGGCAAGGATTTGCTCGACACTCAACCAAACGACCGATGGCAGACCATCCTCGCGGGCGACATTTTCTATGAACGGGACACCGCAGCGCGTGCCTTCGCATTTCTGGCCGACCATGCGCGCGCTGGCGCGACCATCTTGATCGGCGACCCCGGGCGCACTTTCCTTCCGAAGGCAAAACTTGTCCGACTCGCCGACTATCGCGTACCGGTGACCCGCGACCTAGAAGACGCCGAGATCAAGCATACGGCGGTTTGGAGCATCTCGCCGAATTCTCCGTAAGCTGCTTTGCGCGGCGTCAGTCGTGCTTTCGATGAACTCAAGCGCGCAACAGCGCAAGCACCATCAGATCGAAGGCGGGGTCGAGGTCGCCGCGTTTGAGCGCCGCTTCTAGATTGCCTAGCGCAGATCGGGTAATCAGATCCGACAGCAGAAGGCGCCCGACGGGCCTACAGGGCTGCGGTATCCAGCCTAGTTGCGAGCGTGAGGACACTGTCATCTAGTTGCGCGGGCCGGTCTGCGAACGAGCGCAACTCGCGTGTCCCAGCACGTAACCTGTACGGGGCTTTTTGAAATTTGCGGATCGGCCGCTGCCTGGTAGGATTCTCGGCGAGCGGGGAAGCGATCAGTGGACAACGAGGGTGCACCACCGGGAGCCAAGGGGAGCAATTGGACGGCCGATCAGGCCGAGATCGTGGTCGCGAACTATTTCCTGATGCTTGAGCAGGACCGCGCCGGCGAAAGGGTCAGCAAGGCCGATCTGTACCGGAGACTGGCGACGGAGGTGGGTCGCTCCGAAAAGTCGATCGAGTGGAAGCTCCGCAACGTTTCCGCGGTTCTAGACGAACTCGGTATCGCCTGGATCCCGGGGTTGCTGCCCGCCCACAATTACCAGGACGCCTTGGTGGAAGCCGTCGAGGCGCAGCTGGCTTTGCATCCAGAGGTACTGAGTGACCCGGCGTCGATACAGCCGCGCTTCACGTCGGCGGGAGGGCCGGTGCTGGTTCAGCCGCCGGCATTTCTGAATTCGGACCTGCAGGAACATCATCCGGCGCTGCGGCGTCTGGTCCGCAAGTACGACCCGGCGGCCAGGGACGAGCTCAACCGCTCCCTGGGACGCGCCGGCGAGGAAATGGTGTTCCGGTTCGAATTCGATCGGCTGTGCCGAGCCGGCCGGCGTGACCTTGCGAAGGAGATGGATTGGCCCGCCGATCGCGGCGAAGACCATAGGGGCTACGACGTTCGGTCCTTCGAGTCGGACGGCGAGGAGAGGCTCCTTGAGATCAAGACTACCAACGGGCACGCGCGGACACAGTTCTGGCTGTCTCGCACCCAGTACGAAGTTGCCGCCCAGAATCCGTCGACCTACCGCGTCCGCAGGGTGTTCCACTTCCAGAATGGTGCCGAGATGTTCGACATCAAGCCGCCGCTCGATGCCGGCCTGCGGCTCATCCCGGACAAGTACGTGGCGGTGCCCAGGTGAGGCGGTTCATGCAGGGCACGGCCGGGAAGCCGCACGTCCGGATCGCCGGTTCCGTGGTCCTCAGCATAGAGGCCGTAACTGCTGGGACGTTCCGTTCCGCCGCTGATTGAGGCTGCTAATCAACCGCAGCGGCAGGGTACCGGCAAATTCCACCGGTTCGGACCAGAACGTCGCGCTCCCGCCGCTTTTCGAAACGGACCCAGCAAAGTCAATGGCGGGCAGGTTTCGCGCTGAGGACACCGGGGCCGGGCGCTCTCGGCCAATAGAACTATGGACTTCTCGCCCTCGGAAGTTGTAAGAGAGCCTATTCATTAAGCAAATTGACTGGGGGGCTATATGGCTGAGAAATCAAAAGTTGTGCTGTCGCTTGGCGCTGCGCTCGCATCGCTGACAGGAATGTCGGTTCAGGGCGCCGAGGCCAAGACGGTGGTTACCGATGATCGGACCTCGGTAGCGGCCGACATCACTGGCGATAAGCCTGAGGCAAATGCCTACTATCAGATTGGGGAAGATCTTCTTGGGTTCGTTATGACGAAGCAGGCCGATGGCACCATCGTCGCGGGACATAGTTCCCACGCGTCGCATGCTTCACATGCGTCCCACGCGTCCCATGCCTCCAGCCGCTAAGCTTCCAGCGGCGTCGCCGGTCGAGGTAGCTGTCGATTTCGATTCAAGCATCCAAAGCCTCAGTGCTTTGGATGCGGCAGCCTATCGTCTCATCGGAATGGCGAGCTGCCAGATTGACCGCGATGGCGACCGCTATGTTTGCCGCCTAGTGGCTTCTACAAATCCGCAAAAGGGAGCCGTGGTCAGTTCGGACGAGCTGAAGGAACGATTTCTAAATCTTGTCGCCGACGAAAACTTGCGGGCCCGTGTCGCTGAAAAAACCGAAGGCGTTCGGAACGTCATTCTTGCACTCGCCTTCGGAGCGCTGGCTGCGAACCAAAATGATGCCGGATAAGGTCCAGCGGGAGGGCCATGGCGCGGTTTTTACGTCCTGAGAGCTTCAGCGCGGCAACGGAAGATCTTTTGTTGCTGCCGTTCAATTTTGAACGCGCCGGAGCACACCAATATCTCGTCGCCAACATGGTTGGCGATTTCGTCCGCCTGTCTGAAGAGGAACTGAACCGGCTCGTCGACCTTCAGGTTCGGCCCGGCGACGGCCTCTACGAAAAAGCCTATGCCGCTCATCTGGTCACAGGAACGAACCAGAAGGCACAACGGCAGCTTTTAGCGGCTCGGCTAAGAAGCCGGATGTCGTTCCTGCAGCAGACGACCCCACTCCATATTTTCGTCGTAACGCTGCGGTGCGAACATTCTTGCCCTTATTGCCAGGTCTCGCGTCAAAGTACCGACCGCTCACGCTTCGACATGAACGAGCAAACCGCGATGAGTGCCCTCGACATCGCGTTCGCCAGCCCAACGGCACGGATCAAGATTGAGTTTCAGGGTGGGGAGCCACTTCTCAATTTTCCGCTGATCAGGAAGATTGTTGCCGCTGCGAAGCAACGGTCCGGCAAGCAACTCGACTTCGTCATCGCCTCAAACTTGGCTTTGTTGGACGACACCGTTCTGGAATTTTGCAAAGAGAACAACGTCCTACTCTCAACTTCCCTCGACGGTCCGGCCGACCTGCACAACAAGAACCGTCCCCGACCCGATGCAAACAGTCATGAACTAGCTGTTGCCGGAATCCGGCGAGCGAGGGAGATTTTAGGGCCCGACAGGATCGGGGCCTTGATGACTACCACGGAGGCGAGCCTCGACCGCGTCGATGAGATCATCGACGAATATCTCCAACTGGGGCTGGATGGCATCTTCCTGCGACCGCTTTCTCCGTTCGGATTTGCGATCAAAACGAAGCAGTTCGCCAAGTACGACGCGCAGAAGTGGCTTGCGTTCTACGAACGTGGATTGCGCCGGGTTCTGGAGATCAACCGACAGGGCACCCCGTTCCGGGAGTTCTACGCGGCGCTGCTTCTCACACGGATGCTCTCGGATCGACCCATCGGCTACGTTGACTTGCGCAGCCCCGCCGGCGCCGGCCTTGGCGCGCTAGTCTATAACTATGACGGCAGTGTTTTCGCTTCGGATGAAGGCAGGATGCTCGCCGAGACCGGTGACGACGCTTTCCGGCTCGGACACGTCGAGCACGACAGCTACAATTCGCTCATCCTGTCGGACAAGCTGATCGGCGCGATTTCGTCATCACTGACGCAGTGTGCGCCCGAATGCTCGACCTGTGTGTATGAGAGCCACTGCGGCGCGGACCCCGTCTATCATCACGCAACGCAGGGTGACGCCTTGGGAATCAAGCCGTTGTCGGCATTTTGCGCTCGGCAAAAAGGCATCATGGGTCTGCTGCTGGACATTCTGGAAAACTCTCCGGAAGATGCTGCCATCTTGCGACGATGGGCCGCCGCATGACCCTTCCTCTCTATGGCACAGCCTCGCAGAGCGCAGGATTTTCCTCCGACAAGGCGCGATCGATCCTCAGGCTCCGGTCGGTCGACAGTGCCGCCGAACGTCACGTGGCTGATTTCGCGATCGCCAGAACACCAGACGACATCCGGCGCGCGATAGAAGCCGATTGGCCTTCCATCCTTTTCGTCTCCGACGGCTCAATCGATCTGTGCGGCACGTTCACGGGACAGCTCGTCGCCGTGCCCCCGAAATATAACTATCTCGCGGATGGCGATGTGATCGGCTTCGATCACGCGTCCAGGAAATTCCGCACGCTGTATCGCCGGAATTCGGCGCACAACTCGTTTCTGGTCACGGAACGGTGCAACAATTATTGCCTGATGTGTTCGCAACCGCCGAAAAATGTCGATGACCGATGGATCCTCAGCGAAATCAGAGAAAGCCTGCCGCTCATCGACCCGGCGACGCGCGCGCTGACGTTCACCGGCGGAGAGACCCTGTCGGATTGGGAAGACTTCACCGCCGTCCTGAAGGAGTGCCGCGATCGCCTGTCGGCAACCGCCATCCAGGTGTTGACCAACGGACGGGCGTTCGCCGACTCGCGGATCGTCGATGCCTGGAAGGAGATCGGCCACCCGAACCTGATGGCTGCCATTCCGGTCTACGCCTCGGTCGATCATGTCCATGATCATGTCGTGCAGGCCAAAGGTGCGTTCGACGAGACGATCCTGGGTATTCTGAAGCTCAAGGACCGGGGGCAGCGGGTCGAAATCCGCGTCGTCCTGCATGCATTGACCGCGCCGATCATCGAGGACACGGGTCGGTGGATTGCCCGCAATCTGCCGTTCGTCGACCACGTCGCGTTGATGGGCCTCGAAAACACCGGCTTTGCAATTGCAAACGATACCATGCTTTGGATGGATCCAGTCGACTATGGTGACGGACTCGCGAGGGCCGTCGATCACTTGAGCGCCGCTGGCGTTAACGTGTCGGTGTATAATCTTCCCAAGTGTGTTCTTCCAAAGTCTGTCTGGCCGCACGCGCTCCAGTCGATCTCGGACTGGAAAAACGGCTTCGTGGAAGAATGCGATCGCTGCGACGCGAAGACCACCTGCAGCGGATTTTTTACGACCGGTCGCCCGCGGTTTAGCCGCGGTGTACGCGCGATCATCTCCCAACGAGACGAATCCACCGCCTTGGCAGGTTAGCAGGCTGCGGAGCCAGGAGACGGCACCACGAAGCGGGGCGCCTACATGTGTGAGAAGGAAGCAACCGCCGCTGAAGATCGCGCCTCGAAAACCGAAAAACATTCCGAGGCAAAATCCACAAGGTCTGGTTAAGGAGACATCTTGCATGTTTCGGTTTGTCGTCCTCATCGCTGCCTCTCTCGCCGGCGCCAGCTCGGCGGCGGCAGAGACCATCGACGTGAAATACTACGGCAAGCTGGATCTTGGGCCCTTCGCCTGCACCGATGTCACGCGAAGCAGCTTCATCAACAGAGCGTGCTACGACAAGTCCCAGCAGTTCATGGTGGTGCAATTGAGGTCGGTGTATTACCCCTATTGCGAGATGTCCCCCGCGACCTTCGAGGCCTTTTTGGCAGCACCATCGATGGGCCAATTCTATAACGCCAACATCAAGGGGCCTGGCTCGGACGGACCTTTTGACTGTCGCACGCATCGCGTTCCTAAATACTAGATCCCCTTTGGGCAAGTAGGCTCCGTGAGCCCGGAGAAATCGCACTCAAGTTGCGCACATATCGAGTAGTGGGGAGGCGCGAGTTATGGAAGGCATTGCGATCTTAGCTCTAATTGCAGCGTTCTTGCCGTTCTTGGTTTCGTTGGGCGGAAGAGGCGGCGTGTGGAAATTTCTATCATTCTTATTTTGCTGTTTTTCCATCGCCGGCGCCGCATCGATTGTTGGCGTCGGAGGAAGTATCCTGGCGTGGGTAGTAGCCTGGGTCTTTACGGCGATCGCGGCCAGCGCGCGCAGAAGCGAGGAGCGTTTTGCGAAATTGGAGCGCCGCTTGCTCGCGAAACAAGAGGCTGCGATCGCAGCATCGCCGGTTGAGCTTTTGATACGACAACATGAGCCCAGACAGCGATTCGTCACGCCGAGACAGATTCTCGCCCTGGTGCTGGTGTTCGGACTAGCTGCGACATTGATTTTATTCGGCGTTACTTCCGACCAAGCTACGACTTCCTCGAAGCACCACACGGCGACAGAAAATGCCAGCGGCACCGCTGGCGTCCAGTCAGAATCCTCCATGGCCAACGCAAGCTTCGCAGGGAAGGCGAACAAGTCGCTCGAAGCGGTCATCATTGCGAGATCGGACGGCAGCGCGTCTCCGGCAATTGTCGGCGTGACGAATCTTCCGGACGATACAAAACTGATGATCGGGCTGCGTCGTAAGGAGGCCAATTATTTCGCGCAGGCACATGCGATCGTGGAAGGCGGTCAATTCAGATCAGAGAGATTCACCGCGCTTGGAAAGCCCTTGCCACCGGGCAACTACCGGCTGGAGATTACGATGCCGGTGGCGTCTGTGCAGACTTCGGCCGTGCAGGATATCATAGGCAAGAACGGAGAGCGTTTAACGGGCAAGCTGGTCGAACGGTCCCCGCTAGGTATCGTCCTGAATAGCGTGACCGCCATCAATGTTGGGGGTCCTTCCTCTCGCGGAGCCGACGAAGCGGCGCGACGAGATAATGATGCACCCATGGAGAAATGGCGGAGAGATAGTTGCCAGCAGATCACTCAACTTTCGGCGGCTGGCAGATCAATCGCTGAGTGTATGGCTAAATTGAGCCAGAACAACTAACTCTGTGCGAAGAGAGAGGGGGG
This sequence comes from Bradyrhizobium sp. WSM1743, assembly GCF_000473065.1. Lineage (GTDB taxonomy): Bacteria > Pseudomonadota > Alphaproteobacteria > Rhizobiales > Xanthobacteraceae > Bradyrhizobium. The sequence continues at coordinate 6,728 of NZ_AXAZ01000106.1, read as the reverse complement.
GGCTTGCCGGGCTCAGGGCAAGCGTTCGCGTGCTATGCAAAGTCCGCCGAGACCGTCACCGTGTCTTTGTTGTCGACGTCGCGCATCACGATCTTCAGCGCGACCTCGGATACCTTTCGCGCTTCGACCCGCGTTGATCCTCTCACGGTCCTGGATGAGTTTGTTGAAGTGATGCCCGCGATCGGCGGCATCCGGCACCACCCTTCCCTCTAGCGAGAGGCAGTGCGCCGAGGGCATTAGGCGGCGCGAGCAAGCGAGCGCCGCTTCTGGCGCAGGTAGCGCGTGATGTCCGCGAGCGTCATCGCGTTCAGGACCCGGTCGGCAGGCACGCCGCCCTTGCGGGCCATCACGACGCCCCAGCGCATGTGGTCGAGCTCGGGGATCGAGTGCGCGTCCGGATTGATGCTCAGCATGCAGCCGAATTCCAGCGCCGCCTGGTGCCAACGCCAGTCCAAATCTAGACGCCAAGGGTGGGCGTTGATCTCGACGATGACGTCGTGCTTGGCGCAGGCCCGCAGCACCTTTTCGACGTCGATTTCGTAGCCTGGTCGCCGCTGGAGCTGCCGCCCGGTCATGTGCCCGATGATTGTGGTGTGAGGATTGGCGATGGCGCGCAGCAGGCGCTGCGTCTGCGCCTTCCGGTCCAGTTTGAAACGACCATGGATGCTCGCGACTACGAAGTCGAAGCGCTCGAGCACGTCGTCCGGATAGTCGAGCGAGCCGTCCGCCAGAATGTCGGATTCGATGCCTTTGAGGATCCGGAAATCCTTGCCGAAGCGCTTGTTCAAGCGCTCGGCTTCTTTGTGCTGCTGCGCGATCTCTTCTACCGAGAGGCCGCCCGCATAGTGGGCAGACTTCGAATGGTCCGCGACCCCGAAATACTCGAAGCCGCGCTGGCGCGTCGCCTTGGCCATTGTCTCCAGGGTCTCGGTCCCGTCCGAGGCATCCGTGTGGCAATGAATGATTCCGCGCAGGTCGTTGTCGGTGACCAGCTTCGGCAGCTTCCCCTGCAAAGCCAGCTCGACCTCGCCGCGTCCCTCCCGGAGTTCCGGATCGATGAAGCGCAGCCCGATAGCGCGGTAGATGTCCTCCTCTTCGCCGGCGACCAACGTGCGGCCCTTATGCAAGCCGTCGGCTTCCAGGCGCATTCCCTTCTCGGCGGCCAAGGCTTGGAGCTGTTCGATATGAGCCGTGGAGCCGGTTGCGAACAGAAGCGTGGCGCCGAAGTGTTTGCGATCGGTCAGCAGAAACTGCAGTCCGTCGGCGGGGGACGGCTTCGGCGCTTTGGCCGCCTCTGGAGCTTCCGCAACGATCGCGAGGTCGGCGACGAGTTCGCAGCCTCGACGGAAATCGCCAGCGATCGTCACGCGCTTGAGCTCGGGACGGGACTTGCGGATCGAGTCCTTGGCATCCGCGAGCAGCGCGGCGGCGCGATGTAGGTGAAGGCGGCCTTCTCCGCTCTTCGCGATCGCCAGGTTCTGCAGGATCTTGGTCTGCAGCGCGGCGCCGAGTCCTTTCGCCTTCTTGATGCGGTCGTCGTTAGCGGCGGCCTCCAACTCCGCGAGGGAGGCGATGCCGAGATCCTTATACAGGCGCAGCACCTTCTCCGGACGAAGGCCGGGCACAGCGAGCATCTCGAGCACGCCCTCGGGGATCTCCTTCCGCAGCTTTTCGAGGCTGGGGTGAGAGCCCGTCCTGTGAAGCTTGGTGATGATGTCTGCGATGGCGTCGCCGACGCCCGGGATCTCCGTAAGACGATCTTCGGCGACGAGCACGTCCAGAGGGACGGCAAGTGCCGCCAAGCTGTCGGCGGCCCGGGAATAGGCTTTCGCCCGGTAGGGGTTGCCGCCTCGCAACGCGGTGCGCTGCGCGTACTCTCGCAGGAGACTTGCCACACCGCGAGCGTCGAGCAAAGGCATTCAGCGAGCCTCCCGGTCCGAGCTTTGCTGGGCCGCCGGAATAAGGCGACCGCCGGAGCGGTCACTTGGCCGCCCATCGAGAGAGCTCTCGAGCTTCTGAGCTGCGCGAAAGTCCTCGAGGTGCTGGATATTGGGGCCGTACGCGGCCTCTTTCTTGAGGAGATTGTAGATTCGCCCCGCGACCAGCTGCAGATGCTTCATCCTCCCCCGCGGCATCGATCTCGCCACGCAAAGAGCTCGGACAGCGTAGGCTCGGAAATAGTCGAATGCGTCTGACATGGTCCAGGTAAACGCCGGCTTTCGCCTATAGTTCGGTCGGGATCGACTGGCTACAAACTGGGAACCCCGCGAATCCTAGCGCCGTTTGCACTTGCATCATTCGCAAGAGGAGGAGCCAGTGTGAGCAGCGAAGAAGACAAAGACGGCGCGGGGACGCAAACAGGACCGAGCGCGGGTGGCCAAGGGCCAGGACTACGAAGTCAGGTACGAAGCGAAGAAGACCGGCCGCTCGGCATCGGCCGTGAAGAAGGCCGTCAAGAAGGTCGGCAACTCCCGCAAGCGCGTCGAGAAGCGTCTTGGCCGATAACGCCAGCAAGGCCGCGTCAGATTCGGCTGGAAAAACGCGTGAAGGCGGTCAGCCTCTGCACGGCGGGCTCGACGTCCTGCATGTAGATCTGGGTCCGCAGGAACGCGATCTCGTCGTCTAGGGCGACTTCGTCCACGTCTACGAACCAGGACTTGGGTCGCCCGTCGCTGCCGTCGTTCCAGCGGTAGCCCCTGCGCTTCAACGCATCCTTGAGCTCGAAAGCGGTCTGCTCCGCCCAGACCCGCATCGTCGGCTTGCGGGCGGTCTCGAGCAGGAGCGCGAGCGCCGGTGCCCCCGTGGCCGGAAGCTCGAACGCGAGGACCTCCAGCAGAGCGTGGCAGTCGTCGACGGCCCGGTGCGCCTGGTGGAAGAAGCCGGCGCCGTTCAGCAGATATCCGAGCTGCGCGCCTGCGAAGCCGTAAGCGCGCCAGTCGATCTCGGTCGCCGAGCAGGCCCAGGCCTTCTGCTCGAACACCGGCCAGTAGCGTTCGGTAAATTTCCGATCGAACCCGCTGTTGTGCGCGATAACCACGACCACCGAATCGTCAACGAAGGCGTTCACAGCGGCGTCGTCGATTTTGTGGCCGGCCACCATTTCGTCGGTGATGCGGGTGAGCGCCGTCACGTCGGGCGGGATCGGCGCGGATGGCTCGTTGAAGGCGGAGAACGTGTCGCGGACGCCGACGATCCGCCCGTCAGGCGTGTAGTCGAACTTGACCATCCCGAGCTCGATGATCTCGTCCTTGCCGTGGTCGAGGCCGGTTGTCTCGGTATCAAGCAGGATGCCGGTCCTGCATTCTTGGCCGATGATCGGCGGGGACGCTGGTCGAGGCACCAGGCGCTGCAACACCCGGAAGTCGGCCGACCGGTTCAAGGCCTCGGCCATGGCTGCTAGATCGGTCAGGTCGCGAAGCATCGGTTCTCGGAGATTCGGCTGTCCGGAGATCGGTGTGGCATAAGACAGGTCCATGAGGTACCGGAAAAACAAGCGATTCACGGCGTTTTCGGCCCATACCGAACCGACTCGGGCGAACTGCGGGCGTCGCATCGTGCAGCATGGCAAGTCCGAACCTCCGCCTACTGGCACGGCCGCCGTCCCGTTGCCTAGCCTTCGCGGTTCGGCGCGACTCGGATAGCCTCGGGCCGTCGTTCCCAGGCGTCGGGCGTCCCGCCATGGCCACCGGACCGAAGCCCACGAGGTCTGCGAAGAAGAAGCGCCGGCGCAAGCCGCGCGAGGAGATCGTCGACTACGTCGTGGCGATCGAGGACTGGGACTGGGGCTACTCGTTCTCGCTCAACTTGGAGCGGCAGCCGATCGACCCATACGACGAATTCCGCCACCTGCAGGTCCGGGGCAGGCTGCTGACACCGTCGGGGTTGAAGGCCGACAGGGCGGAGATCTCGCTGCTCCCGTCGTCCGACCTGGAAGAGGAGCGCCGCAAGGACCTGAAGCCGATCGCGCTCGGGTCGCTCCACGTCACCGAGGACGCCATCTTGGGCAACATCGGCATCCCGTGGGACGCTCTGACCGCGATCATGCAGATGCTTATCGCCGGCAAGTTCAAGTACGTGCTGATGCGGGGTGCCCGATTTCGGCACCGGAGCGCAAAGCTGAACAGCCTGCGGCTCGAGACCAAGCTGACCGAGGACGACCCGTTGCTCGATGAGGGAGCGCTTGATCCGGAGAGCGAGAGCTCGGGTCCTCGGGATGGCTCCGAGGATGGGCTCTGATTTCGAGAGAGGCCGCCGCCTTTGGCTATCCTCGCGGGCGCTAGTTCTGAATAGCGGGTCGTGAAACCTTTGGCTATCCGCGACAGGCGCCGTAGTTCAACGGCGGGCGACGGTCTCTCGGAGTGAATGGGGTACGCCAGGTATCGTTCCTCCGGCCTTCCGGCGATCTCCGGAACGGCATCCGGTCGAGCGCCGAACTACACGATCGCGCAAGGGCGAGGCTGGAGTCGTCAGCAATCCGCACGCGCAGGCCTTCGAGCCCGGGCACCTGAGCGGGGCGCCCGTCAGCTTCATCGGGTCGGGTTGCCCGCCAGGGCTTTCAGTCAGGAACGGTGAGATCATCGTGCGGTTGACTCCGGAGGACAACATCCCGGAGGTCAACATGGCCATGGAAGAGCGCGAGACGTTCAGTCTCATCGGAAGCGACAAGGTCGAGGGCACGAACGTGTACGGAGCGAACGGAGAGAAGGTCGGCTACATCGAGCGCGTGATGATCGATAAGGTCAGCGGCAAGGTGTCGTACGCGGTGCTCAGCTTCGGCGGCCTGCTCGGCATCGGCGATGATCATTATCCGCTGCCCTGGCAGGCGCTGAAATACGACACCAACCTCGGCGGCTACGTCACCGGCATCACTCAGGACCAGCTCCGCGGCGCCCCGAAATACGCCGACGAGAGCAGTTGGAATTGGAGCGACCCCGCGACCACGCGCTCCGTGAACGCCTATTACGGCGTGCCGGTGGCCTGAGGATTGAAAGTGGGTAGTGCCGTACGTGTCCTGGTCGTGGAGGATGAAGCCCTGATCTGCGGCTTCATCGAGGAGGCCTTGCTCGACGGCGGTTTCGAGGCCTGCCCGGTCCATTCGGGAGAAGCGGCCCTGTCCACCTTTCGCGACGGCCGCGAGGGATGTCGGGCGCTGCTCACGGACGTCAACCTGGGTGACGGCATCAGCGGATGGGAGCTGGCGCGGCAGATCAGGGAAATCACGCCAGACTTCCCCGTGCTCTACATGACGAGCGCCAGCGCGCCGGACTGGGAATCGCAAGGCGTCGACGGCAGCGTCCTAATCGAGAAGCCCTTTGCGCCAGCGCAATTGGCCGCCGCCGTCTCGCAGCTGCTCGGTGGCGCGACAGCGCCGGGTTGACTGGGAGATCGTCCGGAAACCGCGCTTCACAGGGCCGAAGCGGGTCCCGGTGTCAGGCTTCGCCGGAGCCGGAGAAGAGGACCGTCGGCGGGGTTGACCGCGGGGGCGGTGAGGGTCGTCCGTAGCTCGGTCCCGGTCTGCTCTTGAGTTCGTACCTTTGGGCCAGATCGAGAAGCCGCCGCTTGGTGAACGGGTCGGCCTTCTCCGCCAGATCGCGCGCCCGCTGCGCGAAGCCGCTGTAGAACTCTTCCATGACGCCACCCCACAACATCGCCGAACGCCGATCTTCGATGGTCGGTGAGGCTCACGTCAAGAGATCGCTTGTCCCCGCCTGGCAAAAGGCACTACCCTGACCGAGGCGGGGAAGCCAAATGTCGCTGCTGCATCCAATCCGGAAGCCGTGCCCGCACTGTGGGCGGCCGATGAAGCTTGTCCGCAACGAGGCCGACAGGGAGCGCTACGTCTGCCCCGATTGCGATGACGATCCGCTGCACGATCCCGCCGCCCGGAACTGGGTGGAAGGCCCGCTGCGGCCGCCGGCGAAATAGCGGTTCGGAAATCGCCCCCGGCACCCTCCGGGCGTCCCAGAGCCAGGCCTGGCAAGTTCGTTGTCGGCGCACCACCTCGTTTGTAGATGGCAAACGTGGGAGGCGCGATGTCGACGGTCGCAAAGCTGCTCGCGCGCAAGCAGGTGCTCCTGGAGCGACTGGAGGGCGACCCGGGGCCGAACGAGCGCGAGGAAATCCAGGCGCTGCTCGCCCAGATCGAGACGGCGCTGAATCTGCTCGAGCCGGGAGATGCGGCCGGTCCGAGCGACGAGTGAATGAATTCGCCGCCCGTCAGAGCCTGTTCAAATCGTAAGCTCGCCGGCGAGTTTGTCTTTAATGAAATCGGCCGCGGCGGCCGTATTGCTGCCGAGGCCGATCGTGCCGTCAAACCGCCCAAATGCTTTCGTCGTCCAACCCGCAGGTCCCGGACTTCGTTCCATCGAACGCGCCCGCGGGTCGCTCTCGGAGCCGATGCCGCACCTGCGGTCGGAAGTAAGGGGCGGAGCCCGGAGTGCCTAAAGCGGGATGGGGTTAGTTTGAATCGATTTGGGATTCCCAAATCAGTGTATTTCTGATTCACCATGCTGGCTGGGCGGAGGCCAGCATGGATGGGCAAGCCTTATTCTCTGGATCTACGCAAGCGTGTTGTGGCCGCGATCAAGGGCGGGATGTCCCGCAATCAGGCCGCCAAGCGATTTGGAGTGGCGATCAGCACAGCCATCGGCTGGATGCAGCGGGTCGAGAAGACCGGCAGCGTTGAGCCTAGCCAGATGGGCGGCTACAAGCCGAAGGCAATTTCGGGA
>NZ_AXAZ01000013.1 GCF_000473065.1 Bradyrhizobium sp. WSM1743 | reverse complement strand
CGCCTTCAACATCACCAGCCGCGGGTACGGCGGCGCCCCGCGCTCCGGTTCCGGCAGACCGCCCAGCACGTGCTCCACCGCGGTCCAATCCACCAGTTCGCTGATCCGCCTCAGCACCGGATTGCCTTTTCCACGCCGCGACGACGCCAGCGCGTCCGCAAAGCTCGGTTGCCCCACCTGCCGATATGCCATTCCCATCCCCTCCAATCCGTCTAGGGAATCGCAGATTCGCGAATAATGCAAAGCTCTCGCAAGCGGGAGAGGGAGCGCACGTCTGTCCCGATTCGAAACACGCCACTGTGGTGGAATCGTCACAGCTGATGCGAAACGGCCGCAGCCCCAGAGCCGCTTTTGTTCCGACAAGGTTCTGCCCTCATTGCCCACCGAAAATCCGCCCCGTTCGGAGGGGCGTACCATGTCTCGCATTGCACGTGCCGAAACTGCTCGGATTTCCCTCGCAACCCCGTGCCGGCTGCTGCTCGCCATCGCCGGAGCCGCCTCGCTCGCCGCTTGCGCGCAGTCGCCGGTGGGTCGCCAGAAGGCCGATCTCGCTGCTACCGGCCGGCAGGCCGCGGTGGAGCGCCCGCACAGGGTGGCGGCGCTGCATCCACGCCCGATCAGCCGGGCGCGCGCCGTCGACGGTGACGCAAAGCGGACGGCTTCGCACGGCGTCGCCAGCTTCTATTCGGATACGGAAACCGCGAGCGGCGAGAAGTTCGACAAGAACGAGTTGACCGCGGCGCATCCCACTCTGCCGTTCGGCACCAAGCTGCGGGTCACCGATACCTCCTCCGGCCGCTTCGTCACCGTCAGGGTCAATGATCGCGGACCCTTTGTTCGCGGGCGCGTGGTCGACATCTCCCCATCCGCGGCCGAGGCGCTCGGCATGGTCGACAAGGGCATCACCAATGTCAGGCTCGAGGTCGTGCGATAGCGCGCCACTCGTCGAGGCCAATGCGGTGCGCTTAACCGGCTGTTAGCGGCTTCTCAAGCACCATGGCTGCCCACACAATTCCGGGCTTTCGGGGGAGGCGGCGCTTGAACACGATCCAGCATCTCGAAGATCAGGCGGCGCGCGCCGAGCGGCTCGCCAAACGGATCACGGATACGCTGACGATCGAGAAGCTCCTGACCTTCGCGGGCGAACGCCGCCGCGAGATCGAGGTCATCGCCGGCAAGCACCGCCGCGCTTAGCTCTGGCGAACCCTGCGGCAAGCGCATTCGCCTTGCTTCCCTGTCTGCGCAATTGAGACCACGCCCGCTCAGCGGTGGCTCTCGACGAAGTCGCTGAGATAATCGGGCAGCTCTATGCCGTAGATGTCGCAGCGCGCACGAATCTCGCCAGCGACGTCGGTCGAGATGTCCTTCATCCAATGCTCAAGCGTATTGAACGAGATCACCTTGATCGGGTCGTTGAAGCATCCGGCGACAAGCTCGCCGATGGTGGCTTCGAGATCGCTGCGCTCGATGCGGATTTCGGTCGCCTCGTCGCGGCGATCGATCACCACGAAGAGGGTCTCGTCTGCGCCGTACGGTACGATCGGTGATGATACGTCGGCGTCAAGCATGTGAGGCGCTCGCGTCTTTACTTCCGATCCCTGACAACGGGAAAACCGTAAGAAGGTTCCTGCTCGCGTGCTTGTGAAGGCTGTCAGAGAAATTCTCTCAAGCGCGATAGCTCGATGACGTGCTCGGGTGAAAGTATCTCCGTGACCAGCGGTGGCTGCGCCGCCGTACGTATCTCGTAGAGGTGCCGGGTTGCCGCCGGCTTCTGCATGAACGCCGAGATGCAATCGTCGAGCGTGCCCTCAATGACCCGATAAGGCTCCCGGTCCGGCCGTCGCTGGTTTGCAAGTGACGGCCATTTCTGCAGCACCGCAAGCGCGCTGAAGTCGACCTTTGAATCCCCGACCGCGTCCCCCATCGCCTGCCTCACGCAAAAGACGGCCCCAGCACACAAATCCGCGTGCCGGGGCCCACACATTTATCGCTGCATCTCAATGCCACGATCACTCAACGCGGCAGCCGGGAAAAGGTTCCTAGCCGCCTTGTCGCTCCTCAGCTCGCGGCGGCCGCGATTCTGTGCCCCGGGCTGTCATGCCCCTGGCTGCTCTCGTGGTGGCTGAGCTCCTGCGGCAGTCCGGCGAAGCGCCGCAAGGCGCTGGCCATCTGCACCCGGCCCGACACGCCCGTGATCACCACGTCGACCATGGTGAAGGAGGAGTGGAAATGGCCGCGCGCCCTAAGCTGCTCGACCGGGACGCCTGCGGCCTGCATCGCCTCGGCATAGGCGACGCCCTCGTCCCGCAACGGATCGAACTCGCAGGTGACGACGAAGGCCGGTGGCAAGTTTTCGACCTTGCCGCGCAGCGGCGAGACCCGCGGGTCGGTACGGTCGGCCGGCGAGCAGTAGATGTCCCAGAACCAGTACATCAGCGAGCGCGTCAGGAAGTAGCCGGTCGCATTGTCGTTGTAGGATGGGCGATCGAAGGTGCAGTCCGTGACCGGGCAGATCAGGAGCTGGCCGGCGATATCGGGCCCGCCGCGGTCGCGCGCGAGCTGGCAGGTGACGGCGGCGATGTTGCCGCCGGCGCTCCAGCCTGCCACCAGCACCGGGCCCGGCCTGCCGCCGAGCTCGGCGGCGTGCTCGGCGATCCAGCGCGTGGCCGCATAACCGTCCTCGGCGGCGGTCGGGAAGCGATGCTCCGGCGCGTGGCGATAGCCGACGCTGACGAACATCATGCCGGTCCTGCGCACCATGTCGCGGCAGAACGGCTCGTCCGACTGCTCGTCGCCGAGCACCCAGCCGCCGCCGTGGAAATAGACCACGACCGGATGCGGTCCTGCTGTTGCGGGCTTGTAGACACGATAGGGCAGCGGACCGTCGGCACCAGGGAGGGTGCCGTCGACAATCTCGCCGATCGGCCGTCCGGCGGGGCGGCCCTTGTTGAACTCGTTGACGAAAGCGCGCGCGCCTTCCGCGCCCATCGACTCGATCGGCGGCAGGTTGAGCGAGGCGAGCAGGTTGAGCACCAGCCGCACGTCCGGCTGCAGGCGCACGACCTCGCCGTCATTGCACTGCGCCGCGCCGTTCGGGCCGGTGAGCCTGAAGCCGAGCATGCCGCGGCTGACCACCTCGTCGCAGATGCTGCGATAGGGGCCGACGCCGCCGGTATAGGGCATCAGTCCCTGCACCTTGCCGGGCACGTTGGCGCCCGTGTACCAGGTGTTGGCGAGCCGGTGCAGCGTCAGCATCGAGCAGTCCGCCATATGCCGGCCCCAGCCGGCCTGCGCCGTCTCGGTCGGCTCCATCGTGGTGAAGCCAGCGTCGCGCAAGGCTGCGAGGCGGTCCACCACCCAGTCGACATGCTGCTCGATCGACACCGCCATGTTCGACAGCACCGACGGGCTGCCGGGCCCGGTCACCATGAAGAAGTTCGGGAAACCTTCGACCGTGAGGCCGAGATAGGTCTGCGGCCCCTGCGCCCAGACGTCGGAGAGCGACCTGCCGCCGCGCCCGGTGATCGGATGCACGGCACGGATCGCACCGGTCATCGCGTCGAAACCGGTTGCGAACACGATGACGTCGAGGTCGAAGCTGCGGCCGTTGGTGGAGATGCCGCTCGCCGTGATTGCCTTGATCGGCTCCTGGCGCAGATTGACCAGCGTGACGTTCGGCCGGTTGTAGGTGGCGTAATAATTGGTGTCGAGACAGGGACGCTTGGCGCCGAACGGATGGTCATGCGGGGTGAGTGCCGCGGCGGTTTCAGGGTCCCTGACGGCGGCGCGGATCTTTTCGCGGATCAGGTCCTGGACGATCTTGTTGCCGTCGACGTCCACGGCCTGGTCGGCCCAGAGCTGCGTCAGGATGTGGACGAGGTCGCCGGCCGCCCAGGCACGTTCGAACCGCTCGCGGCGCTCGGCATCGCTCAATTGCCAGCTCACGACCGTCTGCTGCGGATAGGGCACGCCGGCCATCGACTGGCGCGCCTGCTCGCGATAGGCGGCGCGGTCGCCTTGCAGCAGGCTCATGCGATCGGAGGGAGCGGGACCGTTGTGCGCGGGCAGCGCGAAATTCGGCGTGCGCTGGAACACGGTCAGATGCGCGGCCTGTTCGGCGATCAGCGGGATCGACTGGATCGCCGACGAGCCTGTGCCGATCACGGCGACGCGTTTTCCCGCGAGATTGACGCCGTCATGCGGCCAGCGCCCGGTGAAATAGACCTCGCCCTTGAAGTCCTTGACGCCGTCGATCTCCGGCGGCTTTGGCGCCGAAAGGCAGCCAGTGGCCATGATGTAATGGCGGCAGGCGACCGGTGCGCCATTGTCGGTGGTGATGAGCCAGCGCTCGGCGGCCTCGTCCCATCTGGCTTCGGTGACCTTGGTCTTGAAGCGGATGTCGCGCCTGAGATCATAGCGGTCGGCGACGAAGCCGAGGTAGCGCAGGATCTCGGGTTGGGTCGCGTATTTCTCCGACCATGTCCATGCCGCTTCGAGCTCCGGATCGAACGTATAGCTGTAGTCGATGGTCTGGATGTCGCAGCGCGCGCCCGGATAGCGGTTCCAGTACCAGGTGCCGCCGACATCGCCGGCCTCTTCGAGGCCGACCGCTGAGAAGCCGGCCTTGCGCAGGCGATGGAGAAGATAGAGGCCGGCAAATCCGGCGCCGACCACGGCGACATCGACCTGCTGAGCGGTTCCGCGCTCATCGGAGGCACGTGTGGCAACCATCGCGTCAGACATGGCATTCCTCCCGTATGTTTTGTTTTGCCGGCAGGCTATCGCCGCAGGTTCAGCTTGTCATTACAGCAAGTGCAATCCCCGGTGGTCGTTTGCGGCGGCATCGTGACCGCGCGAATGTTGCGGCACCACACGCACCGCGATGCACAATGGCCGTGATCGCCCGGGGTAATCAGACCGCATCCTTCTGTGTATGCTTGCGCTTACAAGCCACGCGTAGCGGCTGGGCGTCATGACAGAGTTGAGTGAGCGCACCAAAGCGAACATGGACGTCGTCCTCGAGGAGACGTGCCGGCAACTGCCGCATGGTGGCGATCACGACAGCCGCAGATTCATCGCCGAGCGCCTGATCGAGGCGGCGCAGTCCGGCCACTCCACCCTTGGCGAGCTCGGCATCATCGCTCGCCGCGCGCTGGCGGAGCTGAAGGGCAAGGGCAGCTAGGCGAGGCTTGCTTCGCTGACGACTCTGGACATAACCTGCCGGTCCCCTCATCGAGATCCTCCAAGATGCGGTGCTTGCTTGCACTTGTTGCGGCTTCCGCAGTCCTGTGTTGCGCACGATCGGCCGTGGCGCAGCCGGTCGGACAATTCCCCTTCGCGTTGACGCGTGAAGGGCAGATGCTCGGCGCCGTGGAAGGCGAGGTGGCGTCCTTCAAGGGGTTGGTTTACACGGCGCCGCCGGTCGGCGCGCTGCGCTGGCAAGCGCCGCAGCCGACGACCGAAAGTTCGGAAATGCGCACCGCCTACGACTACGGCGCGCCGTGCCTTCAACCGTCGCGGCCGGAGGCGAGCGAGGATTGTCTGACGCTGAACGTGTTCCGTCCTTTCGGGGTCGACGGTCCATTGCCGGTGATGGTGTTCATCCATGGCGGCGGCTTCGTCTCGGGCACCGCGAATGATCCGCTGTTCGATGGCGCCAAGCTGGCGCAGGCGGGGCTCATCGCGGTCACCGTGAATTATCGCCTTGGCGCGCTCGGCTGGCTCACGCACCCCGCGTTGTCGGACGACAGCTCCGGAAATTACGGCCTGATGGACCAGATCGCCGCACTGCATTGGGTGCACGACAATATCGCGGCCTTCGGCGGCGATCGGGGCAATGTCACTTTGTTTGGCAGCGATGCAGGCGCGACATCGATCGCGCTGCTGATGCTGTCTGCGCAAGCGCGCGATCTCTTCCAGAAGGCCATTCTGCAATCGGTGCCCGGCCGCGCACGCTTGCGCTCGGTGCAAGAAGCGGAGGCGGTGGGCCGGCAGTTCGTGGCCGCGCTTGGGCCGAAAACAGATTTGCGCGCAGCCGAGCCGCGGCGCCTGCTGGCCGCCGAAAAACAATTGCTGGAGAAATCGCCGCGCAGCTTCGCGCCGATGATGGATGGACGTCTGGCGACCGAGGAGGACCTTGCCTCGGGCTTTGCGGCCGGACATCAAAGCCGCATTCCCTTGATCATCGGCTCGAACGACGACGAGACGGGCTTGGAGAATGAGTCCGATATCAAGGAGGAGCTTGCGCCGTCCGGCATTGCCAGCGACGAACTACGCAAGCTCTATCCCGATCTCGCCAGACCCTCGGATCTCGCGGCAAGGTTTTACACCGACAAGATCTTCTCGGAACCGGTGCGACTGCTGGCCCGCCTGCACGCCGCAAGCGGCGCGCCGACCTTTCGCTACCGTTTCGCCTATGTGCCGGAGGCCAGGCGCACAAATCCGGAAGTCGGCCACGGAAGGGAGTTGCAGTTCATCTTCGGTGCGGAAGGCGTGCCTGGCGCGGGCATCTTGTCGCGACGCGATCGCGCGGTCGCAAACCGCATGCGCGCCTACTGGATCAATTTCGCCAGGAGCGGCGATCCCAATGGTCCCGACCTGCCGCGCTGGGACGCGGCGGGCGGCGATCGCCTGCTGCTAATCACGAACGATCGCATCGCAAGCGGAGACGATCCATTCGCGGAGCGTCTCGATCGACTCGCAGGTGATGGCAGGAAATGAGCTGGATTTAAGCCGCGAGCTCGACGCGGGGCGCCGGGCTCAGCCGGTCTTCTTCGAGATAGTCTATCGCGCCATCCTTCTCGACGGCATAGAACTGCTGGCCTTCCCTGGACTTGAAGGCAGCGCGGACGACACCGCGGCGGCCCTTGTCACTGTTGACGACGTCCCCCAGCGCAAACTTCCTCATCTCACGTCTCACTTGTCTTCGGGCCGACTGCTTCGGCCACACCGGGGATTCTGGCCGGCAAATCGTTAACGACTTGCTAACCATGCTGCTTTGCCTATGCTCACCGCAGCTCGTGCGGACAGCTCGCACGCGCCTGTTGTCAACGAGACGAGCCCCATGACGCGATTTCCAACTCTGTTCCTGTCGCATGGCGGTGGCCCCTGGCCCTTCATGGAGGACAGGCGGGTACAATATGCCAGGACTGCCGAGGCGTTCGGCCGTCTGCCGCAGCTTCTGCCGGAGAGGCCGAAGGCCGTGCTCGTCATCACCGGCCATTGGGAGGCCGACGACTTCACGGTGTCGACCTCGCCGCATCCGCCGATGGTCTACGACTATTACGGTTTCCCCGAGCATACCTACCACCTCAAATATCCGGCGCCGGGCAAGCCCGAGCTCGCCGCGCAGGTGAAGGCGCTGCTGAAGCACGCGGGCTTCGATTGCCGCGAAGATCCCAACCAGGGCTTTGACCACGGCACCTTCGTGCCGCTCGGCCTGATGTATCCGAACGCCGACATGCCGATCGTGCTGCTCTCGTTGAAGTCGAGCTATGACGCGGCCGAGCACGTCAAGGTGGGGCAGGCGATCGCACCCTTGCGCGACGAAGGCATTCTGATCGTCGGCAGCGGCCTGACCTATCACAACATGCGCGGCTTCAACCGGCCGGAGTCGAAACCGGTCTCATATGATTTCGAGGCCTATCTGAACGAGGCGATCAGCAGCCCTGATGCGGCGCGCCGCAATGCCATGCTGGTCGACTGGGAGAACGCACCTAGCGCACGCCTGGCGCATCCACGCGAGGACCATCTGTTGCCGCTGATGGTGGCGGCTGGCGCTGCCGGCAGCGACGTAGGCAAGCGCGTCTTCGTCGACGAGGTCGCGAATGTGGCGATGGCGTCGTATGTGTTTGGCGGGTGACTTCCTTCTCCCCTTCTGAGAGCGCGACGAGATTTGTTCGCGCTTGCGATGACGAGAGAGTTCGCACCAGCTCATCCCCGTCACCCTGAGGTGCGCGCTCTGGGCGCATGGGCGCCGCTGAGCAAGCCTCGAAGGGCGACGGCCCGGCTGCATCTCGCCGTTCATCCTTCGAGGCTCTGCATGCGGTGCTGCGCACCGCTCGCGTCGCACCTCAGGATGACGGAGCGGATTTGCGAGACCCTCCCTGCCGGACGCGAGCAGAGGCGAAGAAGGCCTCACCCGTAGCGCAGCTTCATCACCAGGATGCCGCCGGCGAGCAGCATGGTGATGGCGTTGGCGGCGACGAGCGGCGCATCACCCGAGAGCAGGCCGTAGAGGAGCCAGAGCGCCAGGCCCAGCACCATGACCAGGAACATGCCGAGCGAGATGTCACCGGTGGAGCGGGTCTTCCACACCTTGATGGCCTGCGGCGCATAGGCCACGGTGGTGCAGGTGGCGGCGGCAAAGCCGATGAGCTTGATCATGAGGGGTTCCATGCCGGCTCTATAGCATGGATTCGACGTCGGTCATGACTCACGCGCGGGCTGTCATGAGATCGCGATACAGCGCAGCATAGTCGCCGGCGCGGTTGCGCCAGGAGACGTCGCTGGCAAGGCCGCCGCGTTGCAGCCGGCGCCAGGTCAGCTTGTCGTGGAAGACGGTGTTGGCCTTGCGCAGCGTGCCGGCGAGGGCATCGGCCGTCACGGGGCCGAACTTGAATCCGGTGGCATCGTGGTTGGACGCATCGGCCTCGCCGATATCGACGATGGTGTCTTCGAGGCCGCCGACGCGGGAGACGATCGGGACAGTGCCATAGCGCAGCGCGCAGAGCTGGGTCAGTCCGCACGGCTCGAACCGCGAAGGCACGATCAACGCGTCCGAGCCCGCTTGAATCAGATGCGCCAGAATCTCGTCATAGCCGATCACGACGCCGATCCGGCCGGGGTGGGCGCGGGCCGCAGCCTGATAGCCATCCTGCAGATCGCGCTCGCCACTGCCGAGCAGTGCGAGCTGCATGCCTTCGCGCAGGATGGTCGGAATGGCCTCGAGCAGGAGGTCGAGCCCCTTCTGCCACGACAGGCGGCTGATGACGCCGAGCAGTGGTGCTTCGTCGGAGGGATCGAGGTTGAACTGCTGCTGCAGCACCGCCTTGTTCGCGGCGCGGAACGTCAGGTCCTCGGCGCCGAAGCGGTAGGCGATGTGCGGATCTTCCTGCGGATTCCACACCGATGTGTCGATGCCGTTGAGAATCCCGCTCAGCACGCCCGAACGTTCACGAAGCAGACCGCCGAGCCCCATGCCGCCTTCGTCGCTCTGGATTTCCTTCGCGTAGGTCGGCGATACCGTGGTGATGCGATCGGCGAATCGCAGGCCGGCCTTCAAGAAGCTGATGCCGCCGAAATATTCCAGCGCCTGAACGTTGAACGAGTCCCAGGGCAGGCCGATCGATCCGATCAAATCAGGCGCGAACTTGCCCTGATAGGCCATGTTGTGAATGGTCATCACGGTGCCGGGCCGCGGACGATTGTCGTAGTGCAGATAAGCCGGCGCGAGCCCCGCCTGCCAATCGTGGGCGTGCACGATATCGGGCACGAAGGCCGGGACGAGGCCGCGGCCGATATCCGCGGCCACGCGCGACAGCGCGGCAAAGCGCACGCCGTTGTCCGGCCAGTCGATGCCCTCAGTGGTGACATAGGGGTTGCCCGGCCGCGCATAGAGATGCGGCACGTCCAGCACGAACAGATCGAGCCCGTCATACGAGCCCGCCAGCAGGCGCCCGGGGCCGCCGAAATAATCCGGCCAGCGCCGGAGTTCGTCTGCGCCTGACAGCAGGCGCATCACGTCGGGATAGCCGGGCATCAAGGTGCGCATCTCGACGCCATGCGCCTTCAGCGCAGCCGGCAGCGCGCCGGCGACATCCGCAAGGCCGCCGGTCTTGACGAGGGGATAGACTTCAGAAGCGACCGCGAGGACGCGAACAGGCGTCATGTATTGAGCCTGTCGATCATCGGCTGGGTGATCAGCGAGATGCCCTGCTCGGTGGTGCGGAAGCGCTTCCCGTCAAACTCGGGATCCTCGCCGACGACGAGCCCCTCCGGAATCTCGACGCCGCGGTCGATCACGACGTTCCTCAAGCGAGCACCGCGGCCGACATTCACATAGGGCATGATCACGGCGTTCTCGACATTGGCGTAGGAGTTGATGCGCACGCCGGTGAACAGCAACGCGCGGCGCAGCGAGGCGCCCGAGATGATGCAGCCGCCGGAGACCAGCGAGCTCACCGCCTGTCCTCGCCGGCTCTCCTCGTCATGGACGAATTTCGCCGGCGGCGTGATCTCGGCATAGGACCAGATCGGCCAGGCGCGGTCGAACAGGTCGAGCTCCGGCACCACGTCGGTGAGGTCGATATTGGCGGCCCAATAGGCGTCGACCGTGCCGACGTCGCGCCAATAGGCGCGGAGATCGCTGCCGGAGCGGACGCAGGAGGTCGAGTACTGGTGCGCCATCGCGCGGCCATTCTTGACGATGTAGGGGATGATGTCCTTGCCGAAATCGTGATTGGAGTTCGGGTCTTCGGCGTCGCGCTTGAGCTGGTCGAACAGGAATTTCGCGTCGAACACGTAGATGCCCATGCTGGCGAGCGAGATGTCCGCCTTGCCGGGCATCGGCGGCGGATCTTTCGGCTTCTCCAGGAACGACTGGATCCAGCCGTTCTCGTCGATATGCATGATGCCGAAGCCCGAGGATTCCGTCCGCGGCATCTCGAGGCAGCCGACGGTGACGTCGGCGCCGCTCTCGACGTGCTGGCGCAGCATCACCTCGTAGTCCATTTTGTAGATGTGGTCGCCGGCCAGCACCACGATGAAGCGGCAGGCGTGGGATTCGATGATGTCGATGTTCTGGTACACCGCGTCCGCCGTGCCGACATACCACATGGTCTCGGAGACGCGCTGGCTGGCGGGAAGAATATCAAAACTCTCGTTACGTTCGGGGCGGAAGAAGTTCCAGCCCATCTGAAGGTGCCGGATCAGGCTGTGCGCCTTGTATTGGGTTGCGACCGCGATACGGCGGATGCCCGAGTTCACCGCATTCGATAGCGCGAAATCGATGATGCGGGACTTGCCGCCGAAATAGACCGCCGGCTTGGCGCGCCGGTCGGTCAGCTCCAGCAGCCGGCTGCCGCGTCCTCCGGCCAGGACGAACGCCAGCGCCTGGCGGGCAAGCGGCTCGGGTCTCGCGGCACTCATGTCATCCTCCCACAACCCTGGCGCTCGCGAGAAGCCTCCCGGCCGCGCACATTGGAACCGATAGTAATGGCACGAATAGTAAATCGTGAAGGTGGTTGTTGGTTGCGAATGCACGGGAAGCTTAATGCTTTGCCGGGTGATCGGGCCTCAGGCGCCGTCGCACGCGTGTCACAGGCGGCGAGGTCTTCGATCCACGCCGGGCACCAATTGATCAGAACGGAGGCATGCGTCTTGTGCGGTGCACGCAAATTCCAGGCTTTGACTTGGCGCAAGGATGCCCGATCATGACGCTGCGATCCTTTTCCAAGCGAAAGGTCAGACAGGAGTAAGACGATGAGGATCTGGAAGACGGCAATTGCCTGTTCGCTGGCCGGCGTGGTCATGGCGGGCCAGATCGGGCAGGCCACGGCGGGCCCGATGCCGACCAACGTCGCGACGATGAAGGCTGCGGCCGGCGACAACGTCGCGCAGGTGCATTGGCGCGGCGGCGGATGGGGCTGGGGTCTTGGTGGTCTCGCGGCCGGCGCGATCATTGGTGGCGCCATCGCGGCCGGCGCCCCTTACGGCTACTATGGCGGTCCATATTACGGCTATGGATATCCGGGCTACGGTTATGGCTATGCCCCGGCGTATTACGGTTATGGCTACGGGCCGGGCTATGCCTATCCGCGATACTATCGACCCTATCGTCCGTACTACAGCTATGGCTATTATCGGCCGTACCGCGTCTATCACCGTCGCTATTACAGCTATTGGTGAGCACCGCGCGGCTAGAACGAGAGCCACACGATCAGGCTCATGCATGCTAAATGCATGAGCACGATCGCAGCGAGATGCAGTGGGCCGGGCTTGAGGCGAAGCTTGCGCATTTGGCCGCGCTTTGCCTTGTTGGATTTACCTATTGCCGCGAGCACGGTGCGCTCCCTCCCCCGCTTGCGGGCAGGGCTATCGCATATGGCTTTTTGAAAGACGTGAGCGCACGCCTCGTCCTTCGAGACGACCGTTACGCGGTCCCTCAGGATGAGGCTAAATGGGCATCGGCGCCCGCCAAACCAGCTGCCACACACTCCGCCCTCATCCTGAGGACCGGCCGGAGGCGGGCGTGTAAGAATGCGCCGCAAGGAAGACGCCATCAAATGCGATAGTCCTGCGCTTGCGGGGAAGGTCGGGGAGAGGGTGTCTCTGCAATGGGACAATCCCCTAGAGGAGAAAGCCCTCACCCGGCGCGTTGCGCCGACCTCTTCCGCAAGCGGGAGGGGTCGAGCGAGGCTGCCGCTCCATCGGAGAACCATCTCACCTAATTCGATCCCGCGGCCGCAGCCGTGAAGCTGCGGTCGACGGCTTTGCTCACGTCGAGCTTCTTCGGCAGGATGCCGTAACGCGTCGAACGGTCGGAGGCTTCCTGCACCTCCTTGACCACGCTCTCGTCGATCACGATCGGGCTGGTGCGCTGCGCGGTATAGGCCGACAGCAGTACGTCTTCCGGCAGCTTGGTCAGCTCGGCCGTGTTCTTGGCATATTCGGTGAGGTGATCCAGCGACCACAGCCGCGCCTTGTTCAAGCGCTGCACGAGGTCCTGCACCGCCGCACGCTTGGTGGCGATGGCGTTGTCGGAGGCGACGATGAAGGTGATGGTCGGCGTCAGGCCTTCGCCATCGGCGATCACACGGGCCTTGTCTTTCAACGTCGCGAACGAGACGTAAGGCTCCCACACCGCCCATGCATCGATCGAGCCCGCGACCAGCGCGATCTTGGCATCGACCGGGCCGAGCGGCGCGAAGGTCGCATCCTCCAACTTGATCCCTGCCTTCTCCAGCGTGGCGTCGATCAGGAACTGACCCCAGCCGCCGCGCGTGCCGGCAAGCCGTTTGCCCTTGAGGTCTGCCGCCGATTTGATCGGCGAATCCTGGCGCACCAGGATGGCTTGTGTTTTCGCGTCTGACCGCGTGCCGCCGATCGCCTTGATCGGCGCGCCCGCCGCATAGACCGAAAGAAACGAGAGATCGCCGGTGTAGCCGACATCGAGCGCGCCGGCGTTGAGTGCTTCGAGGATCGGCGCCGCCGCGGGGAATTCCGACCATTCGATCCTGTAGGGCAGGTCCTTCGCATAGCCGGAGATTTCGAGCAGCGAGCGGTTGCCGCCTTTCTGGTCGCCGACGCGCAGCACGACGGCGTCGGCCGCAAGCGATGCCGCGGCGGTCGACAAGGTGATGGCGGCGGCGAGAAGCGATGCCGCAAGCCGGCGCGTGATGGAATGGTCGTGGGAGTTGATGCTCATTGGATCCGTCTTCTTGCGTCGCTCACGATGCGTGAGCGGACGATGCAGCGAGACGATCAAGTCTATGAGCGCGCCATGCACAGTCAATGAAATGACCAACCGTATTGCGTGCGCGATCGGCAAGGACGTTTCAATGAACGCCGGCTTTCGAGAAATTGCAGCGAGCGCGGCTGATGATGCGCGTGAATGAAGCGGGAGAGGGCGCGCAAGCGCACACTGCTCACCGATGCATCTGCAAAAATCCTTTCATCGTTCCCGCGCGCGGCGATGGAGAGAATGACTTGGCCGCGCGCAACATTCGAAATTCCATTTCATTGACGATGCGACGAGTGCGCCGCATGATTTGCCCATCGCATCAACGCGGCGCGAAAACGCCGACGAAACAATTTGCTCTCAACGCAGCTCCGCACGGAACATGCGCAACGCGAACCGTTGCGCAAGAGGCGGAGCCGTGTCAGCGCAGGAGCCAGGGGCCGATGAACTACGACAACAAGCGCAACGGATCGAAATTCGACCGGCGCCACCTGCTTCAGGCAGGGCTTGCCGCCGCCTTCGCGGCGCCGCTCGGTGCGCTCGGGGCACAGGCCTTTGCACCGCGCGCCATCGTGCCCGGCGTCGACTTCTCGGAGTTTCCACTCTGCCACACGGCCTCGGACGCCACTGCGCTCACCGGCGCACCGCGCAAGCTGAAACTGTCGTGGAACGCCGGCGCCGTCTGTCTCGCGCCGGTGCCGGTCGCCATCGAGCACGGCTTCTTTCAGAAGCACAATCTCGACGTCGAGCTCGTCAACTATTCCGGCTCGACCGACCAGCTGCTCGAAGCGATCGCGACAGGAAAAAGCGACGCCGGTCTCGGCATGGCGCTGCGCTGGCTGAAGCCGCTGGAGCAGGGCTTTGACGTCAAGATCGCCGCCGGGACCCATGGCGGCTGCATGCGCGTGCTGTCGCGCACCGATTCCGGCGTTGCCAAGCTCGCCGATCTCAAGGGCAAGATCGTCGCGGTCGGCGATCTCGCCGGCCCCGACAAGAACTTCTTCTCGATCCAGTTGGCAAAACTCGGCATCGATCCGGTCAAGGACGTCGACTGGCGCGCTTATCCGGGCAACCTGCTCAACGTCGCCGTCGAGAAGGGCGAGGTGCAGGCGTTCCTGTCCTCCGATCCGCTCGCCTATCTCTGGCTCAAGGACACGCAATACAAGGAGGTCGCCTCCAATCTCGATGGCGAGTACCGCGAGAAGAGCTGCTGCATTCTCGGCCTGCGCGGCAGCCTGGTGCGCGAGGAGCCGCAGGTCGCGCGCGCCATCACCCAGGCGCTGCTCGATGCCGCAATGTTCAGCTCGCAGAATGCGGCGCTCGCGGCAAAATCATTCCAGCCCTACGCGCCGAAGGCGGCGACGCTCGCCGACATCGAAGGCATGGTGCGCTACCACACCCACCATCATCATCCCGTCGGCGACGTGCTCAAGCGCGAGCTCAAGGCCTATGCCGACGATCTCAAGAGTGTGCAGGTGTTCAAGCAGAGCACCGACACCGCCAAATTCGCGGAGCGCATCTATGTCGACGTATTCGCTGTCTGACGGCCTCGCCTCGGGCACGCCGCGCACCTCGCGCGCACCGCTGCTGGCGACCTGGCTCCGGGAATCCGGCGTCGGCGTGCTCGCCAGCATCGCCTGGATCGCCTTCGGCCTGTCCTGCCTGTGGTGGGAGGATGTCGGCGACTGGTCGCGCACGCATTCGCTCGGCATCGCGGCCTTCGTCATCGCGGCCGTGGCGCTGTTTGGAACCGTCGGCGCCGATTATCTCGGCTCGGCCGGACAGGCGTTGCACAAGCGCGCGCCCTGGCTGGTCGCGCTCGGCGCGTTTCTGACCGTGTGGGAAGTTGCGACCGCAAAGCTCGCTTGGCTGCCGCTGCCGTTCTTTCCGCCGCCGCAGGCGATCATCGAGGTCTATACCGACGATCTGCCGAAGCTGCTCGATAGCGTCTTCGCCTCGGTCAAGCTCCAGCTTGGCGGCTATCTGATCGGCGCCACGGTCGGCTTTTTGACCGGCGTCTCGATCGGCTGGTCGCGCGCAGTCGGCTATTGGGTGCATCCGGTGCTGCGCTTCATCGGGCCGCTGCCGGCGACCGCCTGGCTGCCGATCGCCTTCTTCACCTTCCCGTCGAGCTGGAGCGCCTCGACCTTCCTGATCGCGCTCGCGACCGGCTTCCCGGTCACCGTGCTGACCTGGTCGGGCGTCGCCAGCGTCAGCAACGCCTATTACGATGTTGCGCGCACGCTCGGTGCCAAGCCTTCGTTCCTGGTGCTGAAGGTCGCGATCCCAGCCGCCTTGCCGCACGTCTTCGTCGGCCTGTTCATGGGGCTCGGCTCGTCCTTTGCCGTGCTCGTCGTCGCGGAGATGATCGGCGTCAAGGCTGGGCTCGGCTGGTACCTGCAATGGGCGCAGGGCTGGGCCGCCTACGCCAACATGTATGCGGCGCTGATCGTGATGTCATTGCTCTGCTCCGGCGCGATCACGTTGCTGTTTTCGATTCGCGATCGCCTCCTGGTCTGGCAGAAGGGGACCGTGAAATGGTAGCCGCAGCTCTCGCCGAAGCGATCACGCATCAGGCCGCGGGCGCCGCGCTCGACATCGAGCAGGTCAGCCACGCCTTCGACCTCGACGGCGCCGAGCTGCCGGTGCTGAGCGACGTCAGTATCTCGGTCGAGCCCGGCGAGTTCGTCGCGCTGCTCGGCCCGTCCGGCTGCGGCAAGTCGACCTTGCTGCGGCTGGTCGCTGGCCTCGACAAGCCCAAGGCAGGAAGGCTGCGGGAGGACGAGCAGCGCATCAGAAATCCGCATCCTTCGCGCGTCGTCGTGTTCCAGGATCCGACCCTGTTTCCCTGGCGGTCTGTGTGGGACAACGTCGCCCTGGGCCTCGAGGCCCAGGGCGTTTTGAAGAGCCAGCGTCACCGGGTCGATGCCGCGCTGGACCTCGTCGGGCTGTCGTCGTTCCGCAACGCCTATCCGCATCAGCTCTCCGGCGGCATGGCGCAGCGCGTCGCGCTGGCGCGTGCGCTGGTCAACGATCCCAAGATCCTGATCCTGGACGAGCCGCTGGGAAAACTGGACTCGCTGACACGCATCACCATGCAGGCCGAGCTCGTCTCGCTCTGGCAGCGCAAGGGGTTCACCACGCTGCTGGTGACGCATGATGCGGAGGAAGCGCTGGTGCTCGCCAACCGCGTCATCGTCTTCAGCGAACGTCCCGCGCGCGTGAAGGCCGACATCCGTGTCGATCGTCCATATCCGCGCCATCGCGGCGATCCGTATCTGGCCGACCTGCGCCGCCAGATCCTTGGCCTGTTGGGATTGGACGCCACATGGTAACCTCCGTAGCCAAGGGCCGCACGGCTCGCAGCGAGCCAGACTACATCGCCCGCGCCGAGACGCTTGCGACAGGCTTTGCCGCGCGCGCGGCCGAGCACGACCGCACCGGCAGCTTTCCCTTCGAGAATTTTCGCGAGCTGTCCGAGGCGGGCCTGCTGTCGCTGACGGTGCCGGCCGTCCATGGCGGGGCCGGCGCTGGCGCGCGATACGCCGCACGCATCATCGGCATCCTCGGCAAGGCGGATCCATCCACCGCGCTGGTGCTGTCGATGCATTACATCAATCATCTCGTCATGGCGCGCAGCACCACCTGGCCGGCGCGGATGTCGCGCAAGCTCGCGCGCGAGAGCGTCGAAGGCCTAGCGCTCATCAACGCGTTGCGCGTGGAGCCGGAGCTCGGCTCGCCCGCGCGCGGCGGCCTGCCGGCAACGATCGCGCGGCGCACCGAAACCGGCTGGCGCCTCTCCGGCCACAAGATCTATTCGACGGGATCGCCGATCCTGAAATGGTATCTGGTCTGGGCGCGGACAAACGAAGCCGAGTCGCGCGTCGGCCAGTTCCTGGTGCCGGCCGGCCTACCGGGCACGCGCATCGTCGAGACCTGGGACCATCATGGTCTGCGTGCCAGCGGCAGCCACGACGTCATCTTCGACGATGTCGTGATCCCGCTGGATGCCGAGGTGGATGTGCGCAAGCCGGCGGACTGGCGCGCGCCCAACGTCACGCAGGCGACCGTCCACACGGTGTTCGTCGCCGCGATTTATGATGGCGTTGCCCGCGCGGCGCGCGACTGGCTGATCACGTTCCTGAAACAGCGTGTTCCCGCGAGCCTCGGCGCGCCGCTCGCGACTTTGCCGCGCGCGCAGGAGATCCTCGGCGCGATCGAGGCCAGGCTCACGGCCAATGCGCGGCTGATCGACACGTTCGCCCGCGACTTCGACGATGGTGTCGATCTCTCCGCCGGCGAATCCAACGTGATCAAGCTGACCGTGACCAACAATGCCGTCGCCGTGGTCGAGGATGCGCTGTCGCTGACGGGTAACCACGGGCTCAGCCGCACCAATCCGCTGGAGCGGCACTATCGTGATGTCCTGTGCGGGCGCGTGCACACGCCGCAGGACGATTCCATCCGCATCGGCCTCGGCCGCGTCGCACTGGGCCTGTAGGACATCAACAGGGAGACGATCATGTCGATCGAGTTCATCGGCTTCATCAGCAACAACAATTCGTCCGAGACCATCGTCCGCGAGGGGCCGGTGCTCAACCCCACCCACATCGAAACGTTGGCGAAGGCGCATGAGAATGCCGGTTTCGATCGGGCGCTGCTGGCGTTCCATTCGACATCGCCGGATGCGCTCCAGGTCGCGCAGCACGTGCTCAACCACACTGAGCGTCTCAACGTGCTGATCGCGCAGCGGCCCGGCTTCACCGCGCCGACATTGCTGGCGCGGCAGTTCGCGGTGCTCGACCAGTTCTCCCGCGGCCGCGTTGCGCTCCATGTCATCACCGGCGGCAACGCCACCGAGCTCCGGCAGGACGGCAACACGCTCGACGACAAGGACGAGCGTTATGCCCGCACCTCCGAGTTCCTCGATGTGCTCAAGCTGGAGTGGACCAGCGGCAAGCCGTTCAGCTACAAGGGGAGGTACTACCAGGTCGAGAACGCCTTCTCGCAGGTGAAGCCGTATCGTCCCGAAGGCATCCGGATCTATTTCGGCGGCGCCTCGGACGCAGCGATCGAGGTCGCCGGCAAGCACGCCGACACCTTTGCGCTATGGGGCGAATCCTATGCGCAGGTGCGCGACGTCACCTCGCGCGTTCATAACGCAGCGGTGAGGCAGGGGCGGCCGACGCCGCGCTTCAGCCTGTCGGTGCGGCCGATCATTGCCCCGACCGAAAAGCAGGCCTGGGAGAAGGCGGAGGAGATTCTGGCGCGTGCCACTGCGTTGCAGGACAAGACCGGCTATCGCAAGCCGGCCGAGGGCCATGCCACATCAGGCGCGCGGCGCCTGCTCGCGCTCGCCGATCAGGGCAGCCGGATCGACAAGCGGCTCTGGACCGAGATCGCAAAGCTCACCGGCGCCAACAGCAACACGACGGCGCTGGTCGGCACGCCCGAGCAGGTGGCAGAAGTCTTCGGCGATTATTACGACCTGGGCATCAGCCACTTCCTGATCCGCGGCTTCGATCCCCTGATCGACGCGATCGAATACGGCCGCGAGCTGATCCCGCTGACGCGCGAACTGGTCGCCAAGCGTCAGGCGGTTCGCGGCGAGGCCGCGGAATGATCCGCCTCATGCTGGCCGGCACGCTGCTGTAGCAAGGTACACTCTCGTGTCCCGGACGCGCTGCAACGCGTTTGCGTTGCTGCGCAGAGCCGGGCCCACGCCGCACGAACTGCACCCTCGGATACATGGGCCCCGGCTCAGCAGCGCACCGCTACTGGACGATGCTTCGCATCGCCAGGGAAGCGCTGCGCTGCGTCCGGGGCACGAGATTTCGCGAAATCTTCAAGCATCCGTGATTCAGGAAGTGCGCTTTCAGCCCAATCGCCTTTTGCAAACATTCCTTCTGCATTTTCCGCGCTCGACAACACATTCATTGCTATTTGCATCCCCTCCCTTGCAGCGCGGCGCGCCCCGTCAAAAATCAATTCGACGACTACATCGGGAGACCGGCCATGGGCCTGCAAGAAACAAGAATCGAATCGCTTCCCTTCGTCACCGCCGAACTCAATTATCTCGCGCCGGTATCGGGCAAGCCGCGCACCTATGCCTTCGATCCGCCGCCGGGCGAACCCAAGAGCACGGCGCTGCCCGAGCCGCATCAGGTCCCGATCTTCGATGCGCGTCTGATCGCGCAGAATTTCTCGCTCGATCGCGAAGGCTTTGCGCTGGTGCGTCATCCGACCCAGGTGAAGAACTTCTACAACGCGGAGGAGGTGAGGGCGGTCTATTATCCCGCGGTCGAAGCCTTCCTGCGTGCGACGCTGAAGGCCGATCGCGTCCTCATCTTCGATCACACCGTGCGCAAGCGTGTCGAGGGCGCGCCTGATATCCGCGACGGCGGACCGCGTCAGCCGGCGACGCGCGTCCATGTCGACCAGACCGCGGTCTCCGGCGCCAACCGCGTGCGCGAGCATCTGCCTGACGAGGCCGAGGAGCTGCTGAAGGGCCGTGTGCAGGTGATCAATCTCTGGCGGCCGATCCGAGGGCCCCTGCGCGATTCACCGCTCGCCATGGCCGACGGCACGACGGTGGCGCCGGAAGACCTCGTCGCCTCCGACCTGATCTATCCCAACCGCCGCGGCGAGACCTATTCGGTGAAATACAATCCGAACCACCGCTGGTTCTATTTCCCGGAGATGACGCCGGACGAGGCGCTGCTGCTGAAGTGCTACGATTCCGCAACCGATGGCCGCACCCGCTTCGGGCCGCATACCGCATTCGTCGATCCGACCACGCCGGCCGACGCGGCGCCCCGCGAAAGCATCGAGGTCCGCACGCTGGTGTTTCACCGGCAGTAACAAACTGTGATGGTCCTGCCGGGCAATTCCCGGGAGGGTTCCCGGAACTTGATGGAACAAAACGACGTTTGCAGCGCCGGGCAGGCCAACGGGGAGCGGTGCCGTGCGAGCGCAGCCAACATTATTGCTTGGTCTCGTGACTTCATTCCTTGCCTTCACATCCATTGCCAAGGCCGAAAGCGGGCTTGCCTCCTATTACGGGTATGGAAAGGCTGGCAGAGGCGGCGAACTGACCTGCGCCCACCGCACGCGCCCGTTCGGTAGCGTGCTCAGGGTGTCTTACAGCGGGCGCACGATCCAGTGCCGCGTCAATGATCGCGGCCCCTTCATCCGCGGCCGCATCGTCGATCTCTCGGTGCCCGCCGCCCGCGCGCTCGGCATGATGAGCGCGGGCGTGGTGCGCGTGTCGGTGGATTAGGCCTCTCAGCGCGCTATAGTGCCGCCCAAAGCAAGGGGGCGGTATGGCCAAAATCAGGGTGGGACTCGTCGGCCGCGGCTTCGTGTCGGAGCTGCACATGTATGCGTTCCGGCGCGTCTATGGCGTGGATGTCGAGGTCGCGGCCGTGGCTGCGCGCGGCGACCATGTCGTCGAATTCGCCGGACGTCACGGAATCCCGTGCGTCTATCGCAGCTTTGCCGATCTGATCGCAGACGCCGATCTCGACGTCATCGACATCTGCACGCCGCCCAATCTTCATGCCGGAATGATCGTCGGCGCCATGCAGGCCGGCAAGCATGTGATCTGCGAAAAGCCCTTCGCCGGCTATTTCGGCCGCGAGGGCGACACGCAGCCGATCGGCAAGCACGTGCCGAAGGCGCTGATGTACGAGCGCGTGATCGAAGCGATGGACGCGACGCGCGCCGCGATCGAGCGCACCGGGAAGCTCTTCATGTACGCCGAGGACTGGGTCTACGCGCCGGCGGTGACCAAGACCGCGGAGATCATCAGGGCGACGAAGGACAAGATCCTGTTCATGAAGGGTGAGGAGAGCCATTCCGGCTCGCACGCCGCGCATGCCGCGCAATGGGCGATGACCGGCGGCGGCTCGCTGATCCGCATGGGCTGCCATCCGCTTTCGGCCGTGTTGTATCTGAAACAGGTCGAGGCCAGGGCGCGCGGCGAGAGCATCCATGTCGCCAGCGTCACCGGCGATGTCGGCAACGTCACCGCTGGGCTCAAACCGGAGGAGCGCACCTACATCAAGGCCAATCCCGTCGATGTCGAGGATTGGGGCACATTAACCGCCACCTTCTCCGACGGCACCAAGGCCACAGTGTTCTCCGGCGACATGATCATGGGCGGCGTGCGCAACCTGATCGAGACCTACACGAGCGGCGGCTCGCTGTTCGCCAACATCACGCCGAACACCCATCTGATGAGCTATCAGACCAGCGAGGAGAAGCTCGCCAGCGTCTACATCACCGAAAAGGTCGACCGCAAGACCGGCTGGCAATATGTCTGCCTCGAAGAAGAATGGACGCGCGGCTACCTGCAGGAGATCCAGGACTTCATGGAATGCGCCGCGACCGGGCGCCAGCCGCTGTCGGACCTGGCGCTGGCCTATGAGACGATCAAGGTGAACTACGCCGGGTATTGGGCGGCGGAGGAGGGAAGAAGGGTGGTGTTGTAGCGCGCTCTCTTACCCTCCCCTGGAGGGGGAGGGTCGATCGCGCGAAGCGCGAGCGGGGTGGGGTGATCTCTCCAATCGGGCAGTGCCTGGGTGGAGAGATCACCCCACCCCGCCACGCATTTCGCTTCGCTTCATGCGTAGCGACCCTCCCCCTCCAGGGGAGGGTGGGAGCAACCCGTCGCGAGCCGTAGCCTCACGCCCCGTAGGTCGAGCCCTTCGGCAGCGGGAACACCGGGTCCTGTGTGCGGATGTTCGTCGGCCACACCACCGAGATGTGCTCGCCGGCGTTCTGCATCACCACCGGCGTCGAGCGTTCGTTCTGGCCGGAGAGCGGAGTGCCCGGCGGGAAGAACTTCACGCCATAGCCCTGGATGGTGCCGCCTGCGGGGATGTCGACGTCGAGCGCCGCCTTGCGAATGGCCTCGGGCTCGAAGCTGCCGTACTTGTCCTTGGCGACCGGCAGCACGTTGTTGAGCAGCACCCAAGTCTGGTTGAAGCCCATCGAGCAATGCGGCGGCACGTCGGTGGCGCCGGTCTTGGCCTGGTAGCGCGAGACCATGGTCTTGATCAGATCGCCCATCCCCGGCGCGAGCTTGGCGGGATCGAGCAGCTGCGCCGGCACCGGGTCGATATTGCAGAAATTGTCGATGTCGGCGCCGAAGGTCGCGCGCAGCTTGTCGAGCTGGCTGTAGCCGGCACCGGCCCCGAACAGCATCTTGAAGCGCAGGCCGCTCTCGCGCGCCTGGCGCAGGAACAAGGTGATGTCAGGGTTGTAACCGGCATGCGAGATCACGTCGGCCTTGGCGCGCTTGATCTTCGTGACGAGCACCGACAGGTCCGGCGCCGAGGCCGAATAGCCCTCGCGCAGCACGACCTGGATGCCGGCCTGCTTGGCATAGGCCTCGTCGGCAGAGGCAACGCCGACGCCATAGGGGCCGTCCTCGTGGATCAACGCGACCTTGACCTCCTTGGGGTCCATGCCGAGCTTGGCTTTCGCATGCTCGGTGATGAAGCTTGCAAAGGCCTGCCCGTATTGATCCGAATGGATCTGCGCGCGAAACACGTATTGTAGGTTCTTGTCCTTGAACACGGCGGTCGAGACCGCGGTCGTAATCCAGAGGATCTTCTTCTGCTGCTCGACCTTGGCCGCGAGTGGCACGGCATGCGAGCTCGCATAGACGCCGTTGAGGATGTCGATCTTCTCCTGGCTGATCAGGCGTTCGGCCTCGTTGATCGCAACGTCGGGCTTGCTCTGGGAATCCGCGGCGACCGGAACGACCTTGGTCTTGCCGCCGATACCGCCTTTCTCGTTGACGAGATCGATCGCGATCTGCGCGCCGATCGACGAGGCGACCGAGCCGCCGGCGGCGAAGGGGCCGGTGAGGTCGTAGATCAGGCCGATGCGCAAATTGTCGGCTTGCGCCTGGGCCCGTGTCCAATCGAGGCTGAGTGCGGCGGCGGCAGCCGCCGATGTCTTCAGCAGCTGCCTGCGTGAAGTCGGCATCCTATCCTCCCTCAAAACCGTCTTATGATTGGTTGTTATTTTTTGCGAAGTATGGGGAGCGGGACGACGGAAAGTCAACATGGCGAAAGTCGAGGTCTGTCCTCCACAGCACATGCAAGAGCGCGCCGGCGGTTGGCGTCGGCGCCCCGTTCTTGCTCGGATCGCTCAGCCGGGCCCTGCGCCTTGCGTTGCCGTGTACACTGCGTAGAGCGACTGGCTCGCGGCCATGAACAGGCGGTTGCGCTTGGGGCCGCCGAAGCAGACGTTGCCGCACACTTCCGGCAGGCGGATGCGGCCGAGCAGCTTGCCCTCCGGCGACCACACCGTCACGCCGCTGTAGCCGACCGCGCGGCCGGCATTGCTGGAGGCCCAGAGATTGCCGTTGACGTCGCAGCGCAGGCCATCCGGTCCGCATTTCACGCCGTCGATCACGCAATCGCTGAACTTCTTGAGATTGGAGAGCTTGTTGTCGCTGCCGACGTCGAACACGAAGATCTCACCCTTGCCGCCGGGACCGGTGTCGCCCGGCCCTTTTCCGGTGGAGGCAATGTAGAGCTTCTTGTAGTCTGGCGAGAAGCACAGCCCGTTCGGATCGGGCACCTGCTCCTCGGTGACGACGAGATCGATGCGGCCGGAGGGATCGATGCGATAGCAGTTGGTCGGCAGCTCGCGCTTGCCCGGCACGAAGCCGGCCGGCTGCCCGATCCGCGGATTGAGCTTCCCGCCCGCATTGCTCGGACCGCCCGCGCCGTCGGGCTCGCCTTCATAGAGCTGGCCGCCATAGGGCGGATCGGTGAACCAGTAGCTGCCGTCGGGATGCGCAGCGATGTCGTTCGGCGAGTTCAACCGCTTGCCCTGATAGGAGTCCGCGAGCACCGTTGCTGTGCCGTCATGCTCGTAGCGCGTCACCCGCCGCGTCAAATGTTCGCAGGAGAGCTGGCGGCCCTGGAAATCGAACGAGTTGCCGTTGCTGTTGTTGGAGGGGCTGCGGAATACGCTGACGCGGCCATCGTCCTCGCTCCAGCGCATCTGCCGGTTGTTGGGAATGTCGCTCCAAAGCAGATAGCGGCCCTGCGCGCTCCACGCTGGGCCTTCGGCCCATAGCAGTCCGGTGTATAGCCGCTTGATCGCGGTGTTGGGCTGCGCGAGATCGTTGAAGGACGGATCGACCGCGATGATGTCGGGGTCCCAGAAGTAGGTGGTCGGCGCACCACGCGGGCTGAAATCGCGCGGCAGGGTGGTGACCGTCGTTGGCGGTGCGGCGGGTCCGGTCTGGGCCAGCGCGGAGCTGGCCCCCGCTATGGTAGCGGCACTGATTGCAAGCCCCTGGACAAGTGTTCGTCGTGAAAGCACAGCATCCCGGTCATGCTGCTCTTCGTCACGAGCCTCTTGGCGTGTCATCGCGTCCTCCCGATCATGTTCGCTGGCGGTTGATCCGGCCGAGCGACGGAAGGTTAGTCCGGTCCGCTGTCGGTTGCGAGGGGCGGAATCGAAACCGTAGCGCGATCGCGGGTCGCAATTTCGTCACCTTCGAATGCGTTTGGACTGGAGGGCGCTGAAAGGGGATAAAGCCGGAGCTCATTGTGCAGGTTGTCGTCCTGGTCATCCTTCTCGCGATCGCATTTGCGGCGGGCTATTTCACGCGAGACCACGTCTCGCGGAAAAGGCGGGCGGAGGCACGCCGCTGGCGTGAGTACACCCAGCCGGATTGGCTCTCAGCCAACGCGCCGGCCAACACCAACGAGATCACGAACGCCAGCACGGCTACACCCGCGGTCACCGGTGAGCTCGGCCAGATGCTGAACCGCTGGGAGAACAGGGCGCGCGCCCGCCGCACCGGCACGGGATAGGCGTGCCCACCCATTAGGTCATATATGCTGACCATCTTTTGGCGTTGCAGTTGCAGCCGTTTCTCGTCTAGAAACGGAGCGCATTGAGCCCCCGGCAACCAACCGTCAACGGTTTTGGCCGAGGATTTGTGGCTCAAAGGTCCGGCAATGCTGATTCGCGGCCAAATCGAGGGGATTTCGAGGGAGGTGGCTCTGGCCCCCGCCGCGATCCCGGCCGTGTCGCTGCCCACCCTCCTTATTGGCGGCCTTCTTCTTACTTGCCCCTGAGGGCCGGCTGGGCGCCATGCGCCTGGGCGCTCAGGGGTTGGTCGAGATCAACGGACACCTCAAGCGCCAAGCGACTGAAACGGTCTGAACGGCGCAAACGCTCAAAAGGAAATTTAGGAATGACCACCCAGAACAAGTCCGAGAAGGACCGCGTCATCATTTTCGACACCACGCTGCGCGATGGCGAGCAGTGTCCCGGCGCCACCATGACCTTCGAGGAGAAGCTCGAGGTCGCCGAACTGCTGGACGATATGGGCGTCGACGTCATCGAGGCGGGCTTTCCGATCACTTCCGAAGGCGACTTCCAGGCGGTCAGCGAGATCGCCCGGCGCTCCAAGAATTCGGTGATCGCCGGCCTGTCGCGCGCCCATCCCGCCGACATCGACCGCTGCGCCGAGGCGGTGAAGTTTGCAAAGCGCGGCCGCGTCCACACCGTGATCGCGACCTCCCCGCTGCATATGCGGGTGAAGCTGAACAAGACCCCGGAGCAGGTGATCGAGACCTCGGTCGCCATGGTCGCGCGCGCCCGCAACCAGATCGACGACGTCGAATGGTCGGCCGAGGACGGCACACGCAGCGAAATGGACTTTTTGTGCCGCATCGTCGAGGCCGTGATCAAGGCCGGCGCCACCACGGTGAACATCCCCGATACCGTCGGCTACACGGTGCCGGAGGAATACACCCACTTCATGAAGACGCTCATCGAGCGCGTACCGAATTCAGACAAGGCCGTGTTCTCGGTGCATTGCCATAACGACCTCGGCATGGCGGTTGCCAACTCGCTGGCCGGCATCGTCGGCGGCGCGCGTCAGGTCGAGTGCACCATCAACGGTATCGGCGAGCGCGCCGGCAACGCCGCGCTCGAAGAGATCGTGATGGCGATCAACGTCCGCAACGACAAATTCCCCTACTGGAATAAGATCGACACCACCCAGCTGACCCGCGCCTCGAAGCTGGTCTCGGCGGCGACCTCGTTCCCGGTGCAATACAACAAGGCCATCGTCGGCCGGAACGCCTTCGCGCATGAGAGCGGCATCCACCAGGACGGCGTGCTCAAGGACGCCTCCACCTACGAGATCATGCGCCCGGAGATGGTCGGCCTGAAGCAGTCCTCGCTGGTGCTCGGCAAGCATTCCGGCCGCCACGCCTTCGTGCACAAGCTGGAGGAGATGGGCTACAAGCTCGGCCCGAACCAGCTGGAAGACGCGTTCACGCGGATGAAGGCGCTCGCCGACCGCAAGAAGGACATCTACGACGAGGACATCGAGGCGCTGGTCGACGAGGAGATGGCGGCCTCGCACGACCGCATCAAGCTGACCTCGCTGACCGTGATCGCCGGCACCCATGGCCCGCAGCGCGCCACCATGAAGCTCGACGTCGACGGCCAGATCAAGATCGAGGAGGCCGAGGGCAACGGTCCGGTTGACGCGGTGTTCAACTGCATCAAGCGCCTGGTGCCGCACGAGGCCAAGCTGGAGCTGTATCAGGTCCACGCCGTCACCGAAGGCACCGACGCCCAGGCGGAAGTCTCGGTGCGGCTGTCGCAGGACGGCCGTTCGATGACGGCCCGCGCGGCGGATCCGGATACGCTGGTGGCCTCGGCCAAGGCCTATCTCGGCGCGCTCAACAAGATCGTCATGAAGCGCCAGCGCGACACGGTGACGACGGCCGCGGCGAGCTGACAAGCGAAGCTTGTCATTCCGGGGCGGCTCGAAGAGCCGAACCCGGAATCTCGAGATTCCGGGTCTGGTCCTTCGGACCATCCCGGAATGACGGCCCAGGAGATAGCTGCCCTGCTAACGGCCAATAGCAGCGCAAGCCACCGGCCTGTATTGATGCAGCCGGCAGAAGGACGGCCGCTCGGCCTGCCGGGCGGCCCAAATAATACCAGGGAGAGAATATGCGCACCTTCGCGATCGCGGCATCCGTCGTGGCATTGGCCTTGAGCCTGATCGGCCCTGCAAGCGCCGACCCGATCATCATCAAATTCAGTCACGTCGTCGCCACCGACACGCCGAAGGGCAAGGGGGCGGAGAAATTCAAGGAGCTCGCCGAGAAGTACACCGGCGGCAAGGTCAAGGTCGAGGTTTACCCGAATTCGACGCTCTACAAGGACAAGGAAGAGCTCGAGGCGCTGCAGCTCGGCAGCGTGCAGATGCTGGCACCGTCCAACTCCAAGTTCGGGCCGCTCGGCATCCGCGAGTTCGAGGTGTTCGATCTGCCTTACATCCTGCCCGACCTGAAGACGCTGCGTAAGGTGACGGAAGGCCCGCTCGGTGCGCGGCTGCTTAAGCTTTTGGATTCCAAGGGCATCACCGGCCTTGCCTATTGGGACAACGGCTTCAAGCAGATGAGCGCAAACAAGAAGCTGATCACGCCCGCCGACTACCAGGGCGTCAAGTTCCGCATCCAGTCCTCGCGCGTGCTGCAGGCCCAGTTCAAGGCGCTCGGCTCGCTGCCGCAGGTGATGGCATTCTCGGAAGTCTACCAGGCGCTCCAGACCGGCGTGGTCGACGGCCAGGAGAACACCTGGTCGAACATCTATACCCAGAAGATGCACGAGGTGCAGAAATACATCACCGAGACCAATCACGGCTACATCGGCTACGTCGTGATCGTGAACAAGAAGTTCTGGGACGATCTGCCGGCCGACATCCGCGACCAGCTGTCGAAGGCGATGAAGGAAGCGACCGAGTTCAGCAACGCACAGTCGCAAAAGGAGAACGACGACGCGCTGGCCGAGATCAAGAAGAGCGGCAAGAGCGAGATCATCAAGCTCACGGCCGAGCAGGACGAGGCGATGCGCAAGGCGATGGAGCCGGTCTACAAGGATGCCGCGGGCCGCGTCGGCCAGGCGCTGATCGACGAGTTCCTGAAGGAAGCGAAGAGTACGACGAACTGACCTGAACAGACGATCGACGAAGGGCTTCCGCGCACCGCACGGAAGCCCTTTTGTTGAATCATTTCAGTTTGGATCTGAACGGACATTCACGGCAGTTACATCTCCGTAAGAACGTGCTCCCTGTCCAACTTGTAAGTTGCGCGTCAGGCTCCTCGCGCTCATCCTCACGGCATCCTTCCAGAGGAGGCCCGGATGAAGAAGTTCACCATCGCCGCCATCGCCATGCTCAGCATCGCCGGCTCGGGCGCGGTCTACGCCCAATATCATCGCCCGTGGATGGAGCACGTCCGTCACATGCGCATGAATCCCGAGGACCGCGCCGCCTTTGTCGACGCGCGGATCGCCGCAGTCCATGCCGGCTTGAGGCTCAACGCCGATCAGGAGAAGCTGTGGCCGCCGGTCGAGGCTGCCGTGCGGGAGTTCGCCAAGCTGCGCATCGACCGCGCCAATGCGCGGATGAATGCGGGTCCAGGTGACACGTCGAGGGATGCCGACAAGCCGGAGGATCCGGTCGCCCGCCTCCGCCAGCGCGCCGAGGACATGGCCGCGACCTCCGCCGCCCTGAAGAAGATCGCCGATGCCGCCGATCCGCTCTACAAGACCATGGACGAGGGCCAGAAACGGCGCCTCGCCGTGTTGACCCGCCACCGCGGCCCGTTCGGCGACGGCGAAGACGGTCCGCGGCACCGCCACTTCATGGAGCGCATGGACCGCATGATGGAACGCGGCATGGACCACTTCCACCGTGACCGGTTCGACCGTGACGGCGGCGAGGGCCGGGACCGCGAAGGCCGGCTCTGAACCAGTAGGGATTCCCCGGGGATTAACCTTGGCGAAGCCGCTGGAATCCGGCGGCTTTTCGCTTTTTCGGGGCTGTGGAAGAACCTTGGAAAACATGCGCCACATCGCTTGCCATCCCCGGATCGCTTTGCTAAACGACCGGCCTCGCAAGGCATTGACCGCCTTTCGGGCGCATAGCTCAGTTGGTAGAGCAGCTGACTCTTAATCAGCGGGTCCCAGGTTCGAGCCCTGGTGCGCCCACCAAGCAAATCAAGTACTTAACAGCAGTGTGCGTCAGAACGGACCATTCGGTTTGACGTCCGGTTTGAGAAATCTGTTCATTGTCCGTACACCTACCGGGGGATCGCTGCGCGTTACCGCAGCGGCTAGCTCGTTTCCGCGGCGGGGGCGTGGAGCACTCTCTCCGCCACTGATTTTCAGTAGCGAAAAAGTCCTTCAAAATCACCGTTTCCCGAACCACCGGATTTTTGTGGTGGAGCACCACGGTGGAGCACCGTGATCTGCAGAACTTGCCACGGGCGCTCCGCGCCGTCAGCAGTAATTTGCACTGCTGATGAAGAACCTACAGTCTGCGCGAGCAGGGCCTGCGGGCAGGCACGCGACCTTGGGATCGCGTGCCTCGAGGTGTCACATTCGCAGCGTCTGCCTGAGCCGTCCGAACGCCCTTGCTGCGATCATGCGGATCCAACTCGTCCAAGTTTGCAGTCTGGCTTCGCGGTCGACATGCCGGGCGATCTGCCTGCGCATCGTCGTGGAGGTCATGGCGTCCGAGAATGCGGCGAGCCACTGCACCTGGCCGGACGATATGATGTAATGGGACTTGCAGGGCGCGTCGCAGACCGAGATCGACGGCCGCACGGTCACGAAACCGTTCTGCTGCGACACCTGGTGACTGTCGGGCACCAGGAGCATGACGCGATGTCCGCAGCCGCAGGCGCAGGAAAGCGCCGCGACCTCGAATTCGGGAGAGTGATAGAGGACGCCCTGTTCGAGTTGGTTGGGCAGGCGCTCGACGGCCCGATATGAGAACCTGACCATACGTTCTATTCCATCTCCATCGTCGCGGTATCGAAGACGTACGACGTCGCCTCGTCAAGCCGATCGAGCAGCTTGAAATGCTGCTTGAACCTGATCACGGCCATAACGGCCTTCATCGCGTTCAACTCCGTGATCTGCGCCTGCTTGCGATACTCGTTCTCCTTGGCGTTCTCGATGGGCAGCCGCGCGCTGCCGGCGTTGTCGTCGTAGGCCTTGCGGTCGGTTCCGGTGATGCGGACGAATCCGCTCAGACCCACCAGCGACCGGTCCAGACCCATGCCGCAGTCGACGTAGGGAATTCCTCGCGCGCTCAGCCAATCGACGATCAGCTTGCGGGCTGGGCCGTCGTCGACCGACACGAACACGAAATCGAACCCGGCCAGGCGGTCGATGTTTGCCGAGGTGATGCGTTCGGGCACCGGCTCGAGGCCCGAATACCAGTTGCCGTACTGCCGCGCCAGCGCGTGTACCTTGAAGTCTTCGATCGCACCGGGGATGAACCCCGGAATCCGGAGTACTTCAGCCTGCCCTCCTCGTCGAGGTAGGGCAGGCGGTAGATGACGAAGTAGCCGCCGACGAAGTCGAGGTGGTAACCGAGCTCCTCCAGGTCCCTAACGAAGGGGTTACGACTCGTCAGTTCCGGCAACCCTAGGGCGCAGGCGTCTTTCAGATAAGATAGCAGGTCGTGGATCTGGTCCGGCTCCAGCTCGAAGGCCGGCATGTCGGCGTGGCCGGTGTAGATGCCTTCGGCCAGAGCTTTCTCGAGACTAACGATCGGGTAGCGCTGGTGCAGGGTGCGGAACGGCGGCGCGATCTTCAGCGGGCTTTCCGAGACCCCATTGATTGCGTGGCAGCGCGCGCAATTGGCCTGAGCGAACGGCTTCCCGCGCTGTTCGGCCGCGGAGAGCGCGAGCGCCGGCGTCATCAGGAGCAGCGCTATCGCGCCCTGGTAGAGCACACATCTCCGCATGGAGCGTCCCGTCGAATTCTCGGCAAAATAAAGCGACAGCGTCCGCCGAATTGATCTGTATCAACTGCCTTTGCCACGGTGCAGTAAAATGCATCGCGCGGTGGACTCGGCTTTGATGCGATGGCCGGCTGGTGCTTGGAGCGGTGGAGGAAGGCTTCCTTGGTCATGATTGAACCGAACGGGCATTTTTGCAGCGACTGCGCAGTGCGCGCCACGGCCGTCTGTTCGTCACTCGATCTCGCCGAGCTGAGGGAGTTCGACCATCTGGGCCGCCGCGTGACTTTTGCCGCAGGCGAGACGGTCTTCTCCGAGGAAGACATCACGACCTCGTTCTACAACGTCCTCGAGGGCGTGATGCGGCTGTACAAGCTGCTGCCCGATGGCAGGCGGCAGATCGTCGGCTTTGCATTGCCCGGTGACCTCCTGGGGATGAACATTGCGGGACGCCACAATTTTTCCGCCGATGCCATCGGCGCGGTAACCGTATGTCAGTTTGCCAAGACGGCATTCGGCCGCTTCGTCGAAGACCGGCCGCATTTGCTGCGGCGAATCAACGAGCTTGCGATTCGTGAACTGAGCCAGGCGCACGACCACATGGTCCTGCTTGGCCGTCGTTCGGCTGAGGAGAAGGTCGCGACCTTCCTTCTCAACTGGCGCGAGCGGTTGGTCTCGCTCGGGGGATCCTCGGATATGGTCCCGCTGCCGATGAACAGGCAGGACATCGCGGACTATCTCGGCCTGACGATCGAGACCGTCAGCCGCACCTTCACCAAGCTGGAGCGGCTCGGTGTCATCGAGATCATACAGGGAGGCATCAGCCTGCTCGATCCTGCGCGCGCCGAAGCCCTGGCCGCCGCTTCCCGCAGCTATTTCGATTTTTGATCCCGATCAATGACGGCGCGCGCGGCGCCGCGAAGAATGACGCAAACGACCCTGGGAGGAGCGCGATGCCGATTGACGCAATACTGGTGGCCGTTGCCGTCGTGGCTGTTGTCGGATTCGCCGGGGCTCTGGCATGGGCACACCGGCAAACCAGCGCAAATATTGTGTTGGGGCACCGCAAAGTAGAAATGACACCGCCGCCGGTCGAGCGAGGAGTGTAGAGCAGGCTTGAAGGGCCCTAGCAGCCCTTCGTTCGATCCGCCGGAGGAGTCGATCAGTCGGGACGCCCTTCGAACGGTCGGAAGCTATGCCGCGAGTGTGCAGCGGGACCGCTTGCTGATCTCCGCCATCTGGCGGCGGCGTGGCAGGCGCGATTGAGCTGGCGCGTGGTCATCGGCTGGGTCGGATCGCGGCCCGCGAAGAGCCAGCCCTGTGGCCGGGCCGCCTTCCACCAGGCCCGCAGCAGGTCGAGCAGGTGCAGGTGTTGGGACAGTATGACACTACAGTCCTTGCGCCCGTGCCAAATTTCGGCGATCGCCTTGTTCATGGGTGCATGGAGGCCAGTTCTGCCGCAACCTCTTGTATGTCGCGGCTCCGAATATTGACCCTTTCGGCCTCCAACATTGACCCCGGCCCACCGCTTCAATTCGAAATGGATCCAGGCGCTTACTACATATCAGGCGGGGTCAATGTTGGGCGCCAGTCGGGGTCAAAAGCCGCGCCGATCCATAGCCAGCGCGCGGACTGGTTCGGAGCTCAATCTCGGCCATTTTCATAGTTCGCATGAGCGTTCGCAGCCTGATGAGGCTTCAGACGGCGCGGCTGTGAGTGGCCTCGGAGCGTGCAAGATGCGCGTCGAAAGCTGACGCGACGCTTCGAACAAGGAACTCTGCGCCGTCGCTGACGGCTAACCTGTCGCCGATCATCGTCACCACCCCATCGGCAACGAGACCGTCGATCCGCGATCGATCTACGATCGCCGATCGTGGATCCCGACCGTGACGATGGGACACTTGGGATAGATCGACGGCCATGTCGCACATGACGCGCTCGATGATGTCGGCTCGGAAGCGGTCTTCCTTGGTGAATGCATAGCCCTTCACGGTCGCGAGACGGTCCTCGGCAATATGCGCGAGATAGTCCTTGGTGGCGACGACGTTCTGAACGAACCCCTGAGGCATGCGACTGATCGCGCTTGCGCCGAGGCCGATGAGGGCTTCGGCGACGTCGTCGGTGTAGCCCTGGAAGTTCCGCCGCAATCGGCCTTCCCGCTTCGCGACGGCAAGGTTATCGTCGGGTAAAGCGAAATGATCGAAGCCAATGCGGACGTAGCCGGCGTCGACCAGCGCCTTGGCGATGGTCTCCGACTGCAGATGACGCTCGACGCCGCCAGGAAGCGCGCTTTCGTCGATCATGCGCTGATGCTTCTTGAAGGATGGGACGTGGGCGTAGCCGAACACGGAAAAGCGGTCCGGGCGCAACTCGATGCACTTGGCGACAGTGTCCAGGCAGGAGTCGACGGTCTGCAGCGGAAGGCCGTACAGCAAATCGAAATTGATCTTGCCGATGCCACACCGTCGTAGTCGCTCGACGCACTGGGCGGTCTGTTCGAAGGTTTGCAGGCGGTTTATGGCGCACTGCACTTGGGCATCGAAGCTCTGCACGCCCAGGCTCGCGCGGTTGACGCCGCTGAAGCCCAAGGCTTCCGCCATCGGTTCGGTCATGGTGCGCGGATCGATCTCCACCGCAATCTCGGCGTCCGGCAACACGAAGTACGAATAGCGCAGCGTGCCGACGAGGTCGGCGAAGGTTTGCGGCGTCATGATCGTGGGCGTCCCGCCGCCGAAGTGGATGTGCGAGATCGGGAGTCGGTGGGCGATCGTCTCGGCCACCAAGTGCGCTTCGGTGCGCAGGCCCGAGGTGTAGACCGCGATCGGATCGTCTTTCTTCGTGATGGAGGTGTGGCAGCCGCAATACCAGCACATGGACCGGCAGAAGGGGACGTGCATGTAGATCGAGGCGGGCTGTCGGGCGGGCAGCGACTTGAGCCATTTCCGATAGTCGGCTTCGCCTATCGCCGTGGAAAAGTGCGGGGCCGTGGGGTAGCTGGTGTATCGGGGCAGCCTGTCCTGTCCGTAAGATTTCGCCAAGTCCGATCTCATCTCAAGTTTCTCCTCCGTCTCGCGGATCTACCGGCGTTCGGAAGGAACGACATTGCTCTGGCTCAATGCTTTCGGAAAGGACCGCATGTCCGCCGCAGCGGCTTGGCCAGGTTCTTGAAGGTGTTGGCGACAACCGAACGCGGCGCTTCGATAACGAGCCGGAAGCCAAGATTGGTTGGCGGGACACCGGCCGCGCAGGCCGCATCGCACCCGTCACCGCATCGGTTCCGCGAGTAGGATCTATTTGATCCGCGTCAATGAACGTAGCCGAAGACTAGCCATAGTCTTTGGTTCGAAGAAGATAGGGGATAGATCAATGCTGGAAGAAGTTGTCGAGTTCGCAGGTGAGGCGTTGCCGGGCGGGAATGCTATGCCCCCGTACTCTGAGACCCAATTCCTGGTCGAACTCGGTGAGCGCGTGCGCAGCTCGCGCATGCATTGCAGCATGTCGCGCCGCGAGCTTGCTCGCAAGTCTGGCATTTCGGAGCGCTACATTGCCCAGATCGAGGGCGGGAAAGGGAATGTCTCGATCGTCCTCTTGCTCAGACTTGCGTCAGCAATACATCGCAGCCAACGAAAGGCAGCTTGACGTCTGCTTTAGATCGGAATCGGGTTCTGAAAGCCTGGCAAATCTCCGGCCGGATCGAGCCGGGGGATCGGGACGGTCGATTCCATGAGGCAACTACGGCAGATTCCGCCGCGTAGCCGGCGCAAACAGGCTTACGCTGGATCCTTAGCGAGGCGCTTGCAGGTCGCTTGCAACCTCCTCGCTTACCAGATCCCTGCTGCGGCTTTCACTTCGCGTCCCAGCCTGTCGCGAGCAGCCTTTTCGATGCGGGCGGCTAAAGTGGGCTCTCGGTCCATAAGAGGGTGCAAATCAGCCGCGTCCAGGACGAGGAGGTGAGTGGGTTGGGCAGCAATGACCGTTGCCGAGCGGTGAGTATGTCGAAGCGAGGCGATTTCGCCAAAAAAAGTGGCCGGCGCCCAGGCGCACCGGCTCGTGCCGTAGCTTGATCTCCACCTCACCATCGACGATTAAGTACGTGGAGTGGCGGGCTCGCCCCGCCGCGTTATGACGGAGCCGGCACTTACCTTCTGGGCTCGCAACATCTTCATGATCTCGCCGATCTGGACTGCGCTCAATTCGCTGAACAACGGAATTGACCGCCGTAACGGGAACGACGTCGCCATATCCAACTGTACCAAGTGTCACGATGGCCCACCAAAGTGCGTCTGGTATCGTTCCGAATTGTCAGGCTGGGCCGTGTTTCGGCAAGATGCATCAACCCCGCTGCGATCAGCGCGGCGCCAGAATAGAGCGTCAATTTCAGGAAGCGCACCAGGCGCAAACACGAGCAACGTCTTCAGTTCCGGAGCGCCAAAGGGAGCCAGCAAAATCGACAATATGGCAGCGAGATCAATGATCCCCGGCAAGGTCGGCCATGAAACGAAGCCGCGACCCGAAGACTCCAAAGTGCCGCCAGGGTGCGTGCTCCGCCGCGGTCCAGACACGTGCCAGATACTCCGCGCAAAAGATCACGGCCACTGAGACTTCG
The DNA here is from genome assembly GCF_000473065.1 of Bradyrhizobium sp. WSM1743. Taxonomy (GTDB): domain Bacteria; phylum Pseudomonadota; class Alphaproteobacteria; order Rhizobiales; family Xanthobacteraceae; genus Bradyrhizobium. The sequence continues at coordinate 121,242 of NZ_AXAZ01000013.1, read as the reverse complement.
GTGGATTGGAAGGCGGGCGCATATCGACGTGCGAGTTCGGGAACGGATTCGCGTGTGGTAGCCAGAAGCCTGACCACGATCGCTGATATGAGGCCAGTACTCGCGGCCAAGCTCGCAGAGCCTCGAGGGGCCTTGCTCCAAAATGTGGTAGATCTTGCGACGTAGCGTCATAAGCCGATCCACGAACGCTATTTGTCACTGCGAAGAACGGATCGACTCCCAATCGCAAAATGCGGCGGACCCTCCGGAACGGACGGTCAAGAGAGCTTCCGCAGTTTTGCTTTCCCTGGCATCTGAGACGATGACCTGTTACTGGTTGGCATCACGCGTCCATATCACGCAGGTGCTGGCGCTTGCGGAGTACGATCTGGCGGGCGCCGGAGAAGCCGAGAATGCCTTGGGCGTGGAGCTGCGACAGCGCGCGCGACACGGTCTCGAGCGTGAGGCCGAGATAGTCGCCGATGTCGCGGCGGCACATCGGCAACGCCATCATACCGGCCACCGCAAGGCGACGATCCATTTCGAGCAGGAAGGTTGCGACGCGCTCCATCGCGGTCTTGCGGCCGAGCAGCAGCATGTGGTCTTCGGCGTGACGCAGCTCGCCGGCGGTCAACGCCCAGAGCTTGCGGGCGACCTGCACGTCAGTGCCGGCGGCCCTTTCCAGGCTCGCACGCTTCACCAGCCGCGCATTGGTGTCGATGATGGCTTCGGCGGCGAGGCGGTGGCTGGCGCCTGATTCGAGGCCGAACACGTCGCCGGAAAGATGGAAGGCACCGATCTGGCGACGGCCGTCGGAGAGAAGCTTATAGGTGCGAACTGCGCCGGAGACGACCTGGTAGACATATTCAGCCGGCTCATCCTCACCGTAGATCTCCTCGTCCTTGCGATAGGTGAATTCGGTGGCGACGAGACCGACATGGCGAGCGATCGCGCCGAACTGGTCGGAGACAGGAAGGGAGGAGGCAATCTTGCCACCGATTTGGGTGTTGATCGCCTGGGTGTTGAGGGTCTGCATCAGCATTTGGGCCATCTCCGTTGTGATGGCGCTTTGATACGCGGTATCGGGTGCTGCGAAAATTTCGCGAGATGTCTTAAGGGAGGTGCCTTACGTAGAACCCCGTAGGTCGTCTGGGATACGTTCTCACACTTCGGTGTCCGGGGAAATATCAAGCCGCCATGCCAAGTCCTGTTGTCGGAAGCGTTCGCATAAAAGGAGACGCCCGATGATAGCGAAATTCGTCCCACCTGTTCTGGCTGCCTTGCTGGTCTCGGCGACGGCAGCCCGGTCTCGAGCCAACACCGTCACCGATCGATCGCATTCAAACCCGATCGAGGGTCGTCAGATTGCGGCCCCGCCGTGGAGCGCGGCCTGCATGACCGATCACGGCCCCAGCGAGTGCGGCGAGCCGATGTGGATTTAGCGACCCCGCAGCTAGATTTCACAGCACAGGAGCGCGTTCTGACGCCAGGCGCTAATTTCCGTGCCGGCTTTGAATGAGCCGGTGGATGCTCTTCGCCAAACCTTCATCGAGAAGCGGTTTCAGGATTACGTCTTTTATGCCTGCCGCGGCGGCCCGGGCCGAGATATAGTCGTCCGGATAGCCGGTGATCAGGATCACCGGGGTATCGCCGTCGAACTGGCGCAGCCGGCCGGCGAGCTCGATGCCGTTGATATCGGGCATCTTGTAGTCGATCACGTAGCAGTCCGCTCCGGGCAGGCTCGCAGCGTTGAGCAGTGCTGTGGCATTCCGAAACGTCCGCACGGCAAAGCCGTCGGTTTCCAGAAGAAAGCGCAGCGATCCCAGCACAGCATCGTCGTCGTCGACCACGTAGACGATGGGCTGTGCCGACGATGCCATGGATAGCCGCTGATGGTGCGAGCCGATTTCGATCATCCGGATCGCGTAGCACGGGCGGACCGGCCCGTCTTGACCTGTCTCAAACCGGTTCGCCTCAATCCTTCAGCATGCCGGCGCGCATAGCCAGCCGCACCAGTTCCGAGAGGCTGCTCGCCTGCATCTTGGTCATCACATTGGCCCGGTAGACCTCGATGGTACGCGGGCTGATGTCGTACTCGCGCGCGATCAGCTTGTTGGAAAGCCCCGCGACCAGCCCCTCCATGACCTGGCGCTCCCTTGGGCTCAAGGAGGCGACGCGGGCGGCAATGTCCTGGACCAGGGCCCCGCTCTGGGCAGCCGGTTCCGCCTGGCGGATGGCGGTCTCGATCATGGCAGTGAGGCGGTCATCCTCGAATGGCTTTTCCAGGAAATCGACCGCCCCGAGCTTCATCGCCTCGACCGCGAGCGGCACGTCGCCATGACCGGTCATGATCACGATCGGGAACGGGCTTTGCTGCGCCTTCATCCGCTTCAGCAGCTCGATCCCATCGAGGCCGGGCATGCGCACGTCAGAGACGACGCAGCCAAACTCAAGGTTGGGCAGGGCTTCGAGAAAGGCGAGCGCGTCGTCGAACAGGGTGACGGCGAAGCCGGCGGAATCCAGCAGGAAATTCAGCGAGTCCCGCATCGCTGCGTCGTCGTCGATGACGTAGACATTTCCCTTGGTCGTCATGAATCAGCTCTCGTCGGTTGCCGGCAAGGTGAAGCGGAATGTCGCGCCGCCGGCCGCGTTGCTCTCGGCCCACATGCGGCCGCCGTGTGCCTCGATGATCGAGCGACTGATGGACAGTCCCACACCCATGCCGGTGTCTTTGGTGGTGAAGAAGGTCTGAAACAGGTTTGGAATGACGTCGTCCCGGAAACCGATGCCGGTGTCGGAGACCTCCACTTCGATCATGCCGTCGGCGACACGCGTGTTGGCGACGACGAGCTCGCGCTGCGGCGACTGCGCCATGGCTTCGAGCGCGTTGCGGAACAGGTTGACCAGCACCTGCTGAATCTGCACCCGGTCGGCGAGGACGAGATCGGCGTCGGGATCGAGGCTGAAGCGGAGCTGCACGTTCTGCTCGCGCGCGCCGGCGAGCCCGAGCGCGCCGGCTTCCTCGATCAGCTTGGACAGGCTCTCGACCCGCTTCTCCGATTCGCCGCGGGAGACGAAGTCGCGCAAGCGGCGGATGATGTGGCCGGCGCGCAAGGCCTGCTCCGCCGCCCGATCCAGCGCGCTTTCGACCTTCGGCGCGTTGGGATCGCTGCTGCCGGCGAGGAGGCGCCGCGATCCTTTCATGTAGTTGCTGATCGCCGCCAGCGGCTGATTGAGCTCGTGTGCGAGTGCGGAGGCCATTTCGCCCATCGCGGTCAACCGCGATACGTGCACGAGCTCGGATTGCAGCTCCTGCAGCCGCGCCTGGGTCTGCTGGTGCTCGGTGAGGTCGCGCACGAAGCCGGTGAAATAGGGCTCGCTCGCGCGTTGCGTCTGCCCGACGGACAGGTGCATCGGGAAAGTCGTGCCGTCGCGGCGTTTGCCAGTTACGATCCGGCCGATGCCGATGATGTGCGGATCATTCGTCTTGAGATAGCGCGCGATATAGCCGTCATGACGCGACTGATCCGGCTCCGGCATCAGAATGTTCACGTTCCGCCCGATGGCTTCCTGCCTGCTGTAGCCGAACAGCCGCTCCGCGGCGCTGCTGAAGAGCTGCATGATGCCGCGTGAATCGATGACGATCATGGCGTCGGGCACCGTTTCGAGAATCGAGCGAAGGTGATTCTCCTGGGAGCGCAGGGCGTCCTCGAGCTGCTTTTCCTCGTTGATGTCGAGGAATATCCCGCTGAGGTGACGTGGCGCGCCCGAATCGTCCCGGATCACATCGGCCCTGGCTCGGATCCATTGCCCCTTTCCGGACGCGCCGCCGACCTTGAAGGACAGGTCAAGTCCCCCGTCGCCCTCCGAGGTGCGCCAGATCGCCTTCAGGAGGTGGTCCCGATCGCTCGGCTCGAGCAACGAAAGAAAGAGATCGTAGCTGACGGCCTGGTTCCGCTCGAGGCCGAACAGCCGCTTGGCGGTGTCCGACCATTCAAGTTCGCGCGTCTGCAGATCGAGGTCCCAGGTACCCACGCCGAATCCCTCGATGCGGACCCGGAAATGCTCTTCCCGACCATCGTCTGCGGGATGGGTCACGCGGCTCGGCGCCAAGCTCTGCTCCTGTTCTCGGCGGGCGGGCAGGATGCCTTTGCCGCTCCCGCAATTTCGCCCAGGGCGCACTCGGAGGCAAGCGCGGACGTTGAATTCACTGGCGGATTTCCATTGAGCGGCGAGGGAGCCGGAAGCGCTTGCTTTGATCTATCTCAGCCTGCCGCGCGGCAGCAGGTTTAGGATTCAAGAAAATTGTGATGCTGGAGATACCCTATGAGATACGCGACCGTCATGGTCAGCTTGGCGCTCGATCACCCCAACGAGGCGCGTCTTCAGGTCGCGGGGGAACTCGCCGAACGATTCGAAGCTGCCATCGTCGGGGTCGCCGCGGCGCAGTTCCTGCCGCCGCTCTACTTCACCGACGGCACCGAGGCGCAAGCGCTGATCGATGCGGGCGAAGCTTCGGTCAAGCGGCAGCTGGCCGGCCTGGAAGCACAATTCCGCGCGGCCACCAAAAATCGCGGCAGGCATGTGGAGTGGCGCAGCGCCTTGGATTTTCCGGCACGATTTGTCCTGGCGCAGGCGCGTTGCGCCGACATCGTCGTCAGCGGCGGGAAGAGCCCGGCCGTCTCCGACGCTTTCTCGCTCGCGAGCCCCAAGAATCTGGTGCTGCAGGCCGGCCGCCCGCTTCTCGTGGTCCCCGATCGCGCCAGCGGGCTCGATCTGCGCAGCGTGCTGGTGGCGTGGAAGGACACGCCGGAGGCGCGGCGGGCGGTGGCCGACGCGCTGCCGATGCTGCGCAAGGCGAGGGACGTCACGATCGTTGAAATTCCAGAGCAGGACGACGACCGCTCGGCCGTGGTGGCCGGCGTCACCGACGTTGCCGCCTGGCTCGGCCGTCACAGCGTCACCGCGACCGCACACGTCTCGGACGCTGCAGCAGACGAAACCCCCGCGGCGCGATTGGAGAAAGTCGCCGGCGACGTCGGCGCCGGCCTGATCGTCGCGGGTGCTTATGGTCATTCGAGATTTCGCGAACTGATCCTGGGAGGCGTCACCCAGTATCTGGTCACGCAAAGCGCGCGCAGCGTGCTGCTGTCGCACTGAGCGCCGGCCCGTCAATATGGAATCGAGGAGCACGCGCCATGTATAGATTTCTTGAACAGACTGCCGGTGGCTTCATGACGCGCAACGTCAAGACGGTGCAGCGCGACCTCGACTTGTTCCAGCTCAGCGAGATGTTCGAGACCGACGATTTCAACAGCTATCCGGTCGAGGACGACGGGCAAGTGGTCGGCATCGTCACCAAATTCGACATTCTGAAGTGCTTCGCCTTCACCCCAAACCAGATGTTGCCGCGCTACGATGACCTGATGAGCCGCAAGATCGGCGACGTCATGACGCCCGAGTTCATCTATGTCAGCCCGGACACGCGGCTCACGCGTGTGCTCCAGATCATGGTCGAGCACCGTATCAGGAGCATCATTGTGCTCGACGGTGCACAGAAGCTGGCCGGCATCATTGCCCGCGAGGACGTCATCGCGGCGCTCAAGGCGACGGCGCGGGAGTGAAGAGGTTTACGGAGAGGCTTCTTTTCCTCCCTTCTCCTCTTGTGGGAGAAGGTGGCATAGGCGGCCTTCGGCCGCCGTTCTTAGAAACGCCGAAGCAGAGCTTCGGCTATGGCGCCGGATGAGGAAACAGTTGTCACTGCGGAGCTGACCCCTCACCCAAACGAGTTTGCCGCACCTTTCTCACTGCCCTCTCCCACAAGGGGAGAGGGCACTTCAACTGGCGGCGTGTCGGCTCACGTTAACAGAAATCCATCCATCTTGATTTCAATCAATTCCCCGCGAGGGTGAATGTGGTTTCTGGCAGCGTGTTCTTTCAGAGAGAATCCGCATGAGCCAGCCCTCCATCTCCAAATCCATGACCATCGGTGAAAGCGGCCTGGCTGTCGTGTTCGCAGTCACCGCTTTTCTCTGCGTGATCGCCTCGGCCAAGGCGCTCGATGCGCCCTTCGCCTTCCACGCTGCCCTCAGCGCGGCCGCGAGCCTGGCTGCGGTGTTCTTCATCGTCAACCGCTACTTCGAGCGGCCAGCGGCGTTGCCACCCCAGGAAATCAACGGCCGCCCGAATTACAACATGGGGCCGATCAAGTTCTCGGCGTTCATGGCGATGTTCTGGGGCATTGCCGGATTCCTCGTCGGCCTCATCATCGCCTCGCAGCTGGCCTGGCCCGCGCTGAACTTCGATCTGCCCTGGATCAGCTTCGGCCGCCTGCGGCCGCTGCACACCTCCGCCGTGATCTTCGCCTTCGGCGGCAACGTGTTGATCGCGACCTCCTTCTACGTGGTGCAGAAGTCCTGCCGCGCGCGCCTTGCCGGCGACCTCGCGCCGTGGTTCGTCGTGGTGGGCTACAACTTCTTCATTCTGATCGCCGGCACCGGCTATCTGCTCGGCGTCACCCAGTCGAAGGAATATGCCGAGCCGGAATGGTACGCCGATTTGTGGCTGACCATCGTCTGGGTGGTCTATCTGCTCGTCTTCCTTGCCACCATCTTCAAGCGCAAGGAGCCGCACATCTTCGTCGCGAACTGGTTCTATCTCGCCTTCATCGTGACGATCGCGGTCCTGCATCTCGGCAACAATCCGGCGCTCCCGGTCTCGGTGTTCGGCTCGAAGTCCTACATCGCCTGGGGCGGCATCCAGGACGCCATGTTCCAGTGGTGGTACGGCCATAACGCGGTCGGCTTCTTCCTGACCGCCGGCTTCCTCGCCATCATGTACTACTTCATCCCCAAGCGCGCCGAGCGGCCGGTCTATTCCTACCGGCTGTCGATCATCCACTTCTGGGCGCTGATCTTCCTCTACATCTGGGCCGGCCCGCACCACCTGCACTACACGGCGCTGCCGGACTGGACGCAGACGCTGGGCATGACCTTCTCGATCATGCTGTGGATGCCCTCCTGGGGCGGCATGATCAACGGTCTGATGACGCTGTCGGGCGCCTGGGACAAGCTGCGCACCGATCCCGTGCTGCGCATGCTCGTGGTCTCCGTCGCCTTCTACGGCATGTCGACCTTCGAAGGCCCGATGATGTCGATCAAGGTGGTCAACTCGCTCAGCCACTACACCGACTGGACCATCGGCCACGTCCACTCCGGCGCGCTCGGCTGGGTCGGCTTCGTCTCCTTCGGCGCACTGTACTGTCTGGTGCCGTGGGCCTGGAATCGCAAGGGCCTTTACAGCCTGAAGCTCGTCAACTGGCACTTCTGGATCGCGACCCTCGGCATCGTTCTCTACATTTCGGCGATGTGGGTGTCCGGCATTCTCCAGGGCCTGATGTGGCGCGCCTACACCTCGCTCGGCTTCCTCGAATATTCCTTCATCGAGACCGTCGAGGCGATGCATCCCTTCTACATCATCCGCGCAGCCGGCGGCGGCTTGTTCCTGATCGGCGCGCTGATCATGGCCTATAATCTCTGGATGACGGTTCGCGTCGGCGAACAGGAGGTCCAGATGCCCGTCGCTCTTCAGCCGGCGGAATGAGGAGCTCCACCATGTCGTTCTGGACACGCCACCAAGTCTTCGAAAAGAATTCGATCATTCTCGTCGTCGGCATCCTGCTGGTGATCGCGATCGGCGGTCTCGTCGAGATCACCCCGCTGTTCTACCTCAAGAGCACGATCGAGAAGGTCGACGGGGTCAGACCCTACACGCCGCTGGAGCTGGCGGGGCGCAACGTCTACGTTCGCGAGGGCTGCTATCTCTGCCACTCGCAGATGGTCCGGCCCTTGCGCGACGAGGTCGAGCGCTACGGCCACTTCTCGCTCGCCGCCGAGAGCATGTTCGACCATCCGTTCCAGTGGGGCTCCAAGCGCACCGGTCCGGATCTCGCCCGCGTCGGCGCCAAATATTCCGACGACTGGCATGTCACCCATCTGACCAACCCGCGCGCGATCGTGCCGCAATCGGTGATGCCGGGCTATCCGTTCCTTAGCGCGAACGAGGTCGATCCGGACGCCATTGCCGACCACATGCGCACGCTCCGGACCGTCGGCGTGCCCTACACCCACGAGCAGATCGCCAGCGCAGGCGCCGATTTGAAGGCCCAGGCCGATCCGGACAATGCCGGCATCGACGCCTTCACCAAGCGCTATGCCAAGGCCGTCGTGCGCAATTTCGACGGCAAGACCGGAACGCCGACGGAGATGGACGCGCTGATCGCGTACCTGCAGATGCTCGGCACCCTGGTCGATTTCAAGATCTACAACGAGAAAGCCAATCTTCGCTGAGAAGGCATCAACGATGAAAGCCATCCTGACACTCGACAATCTCGCGTCCGGTCTCGTGACCACGATCTGGACGCCGGTGTTCGTCGCGATCTTTCTCGCGATCATCGCCTACGCTTTTTGGCCCCGTAACAAGGCTGCGTTCGACAAGGCAGCACACCTGCCGTTGCGGGAAGAGTGAGAGACCATGACCGATCATAGCGAATTCGATTCCGTTTCCGGCAAGTCCACGACCGGACACGAGTGGGACGGGATCAAGGAGCTCAACACGCCGCTGCCGCGCTGGTGGGTGATCTGCTTCTACCTCACCATCGTCTGGGCGATCGGCTACTGGATCGTCTATCCGGCCTGGCCGCTGATCTCCAGCAACACCACGGGCATGTTCGGCTACTCCTCACGCGCCGACGTCGCGGTCGAGCTCGCCAATCTCGAGAAGATCCGCGGTGACAGGATGACGGCGCTGGGCGCGGCCTCGCTCGCCGACATCGAGAAGGATCCCGCTCTGCTGGCGCTCGCCCGCGCCAAGGGCAGGACCGTGTTCGGCGACAATTGCGCGCCGTGCCACGGCTCCGGCGCCGCCGGTGCCAAGGGCTATCCGAACCTGAACGACGACGACTGGCTGTGGGGCGGCACGCTCGACCAGATCATGCAGACCATCCAGTTCGGCGCGCGGTCCGGCCATGCCAAGACGCATGAGGGCCAGATGCTCGCCTTCGGCAAGGACGGCGTGCTGAAGGGCGATGAGATCATCACGGTCGCCAATTACGTGCGTTCGCTGTCGGGTCTCTCGACCCGCAACGGCTACGATGCCGCCAAGGGCCAGAAGATCTTTGCGGAGAATTGCGCTGCCTGCCATGGCGACGCCGGCAAGGGCAACCAAGAGCTGGGCGCACCTGATCTGACCGACAAGATCTGGCTCTACGGCTCGGATGAAGCGACGCTGATCGAGACCATCAGCCATGGCCGCGCCGGCGTGATGCCGGCTTGGGAAGGCCGGCTCGATCCCGCCACCATCAAGGCGATGGCGGTCTATGTCCACTCGCTCGGCGGCGGCAAATAGGCCGATCCACGACCGACGACTTATGGCGGGGGCGAAGAAAAGCGCCCCCGTTTGCGTTGGATCAAGGGACTTGCCGGCGCCGGGTCTAGGTTCAATCGCACCTCTCGAAAAGATCCCGCGATGAACAAGACCGTCAACCCGAACCATCTCAAGCCGGCCGACGACGTCGGGCCGCTCTACGCGGCCCGCAAGAAGGTCTACCCCCAGAGCGTCTCCGGCACGTTCCGCCGGATCAAATGGGCCCTGATGGCGTTCTGCCTCGGCGTCTACTATTTCCTGCCCTTCGTGCGCTGGAATCGCGGCCTCGGCGCGCCCAGCCAGGCGGTGCTGATCGATATTCCCAACAGCCGCTTCTACTTCTTCTTCATCGAGCTGTGGCCGCAGGAGGTCTACTACTTCACCGGCCTGCTGATCGTCGCGGCGGTGGTGCTGTTCCTGATGAACTCCATCGGCGGCCGCATCTGGTGTGGCTATCTCTGTCCGCAGACGGTCTGGACCGACCTGTTCTATGCCGTCGAGCGCTTGATCGAGGGCGACCGGCGCGAGCGGATGAAGAAGGACAAATCGTCCGACCCGATGAAGCTCGAGCGCATCTCCGAGATCGTGCTCAAACATTCGATCTGGCTCATGATCGCCTGGTGGACCGGCGGCGCCTGGGTGCTCTACTTCAACGACGCGCCGACCCTGGTGAAGGAGCTCGCCACCTTCCAGGCGCCGATGATCGCCTATGTCTGGATCGGCATTCTCACCGCAACGACCTATCTGCTCGCCGGCTACATGCGTGAGCAGGTGTGTACCTATATGTGCCCGTGGCCCCGCATCCAGGCCGCGCTCACCGACGAATGGGCGCTCAACGTCACCTACCGCTATGATCGTGGCGAGAAGCGCACGTCGGTGAAGAAGGCCGCCGAGCTGCGCGCGCTCGGCCAGGAGGTCGGCGATTGCGTCGATTGCTACCAGTGCGTCGCGGTGTGCCCGACCGGCATCGACATCCGCAACGGACCGCAGATGGAGTGCATCCAGTGCGGGCTCTGCATCGATGCCTGCGACAACGTGATGACCAAGATCGGTCGGCCGAAGCGGCTGATCGGCTATGACAACGACATCAACATCCATCGCCGCCAGGAAGGCAAGGCGCCGGTCTACCGGATCGTCCGCGCCCGCACCGTCGTCTATAGCGCCATCATCGCGGCGGTCGGCGGCTTCATGATCTATACGCTGGCGACGCGCAGTCTGCTCGACGTCAACGTGCTGCATGACCGCAACCCGGTCGCGGTTAAGCTCAGCGATGGCTCGATCCGCAACGCCTACACGGTCCGGCTGCTCAACAAGAGCGGCTATGACCGCGTCGTCGCGATCGACGCCGACGGGCCGGTCAATTTGACCATTCACGTCATCGGCGTCGATTCGGTGACGCCGGATCGGCCGATGATCGTGATCCCGCGCGACTCGACGAGCGAGCTCCGGCTTCTCGTCACCGCGCCGGCCGAGAACAATCCGGAGAAGTCGATTCCGGTCCACTTCCACGTCACCGACATCGGGCTCGGCGTCGTCGCTTCCGCCACCGACAATTTCGTCTCGCCTTAAGGAGTGAGGAGACTGCCATGGCCTCCAAACCGCTGACCGGAACCAAGGTCTTGCTGATGCTGGTCGCCTTCTTCGGCGTCGTGATCGGCGTCAACGCGACCATGATGAAGCTCGCGATCGCGACGCTGCCCGGCACCGATGTCGACAGCCCCTATGCCGCGGGCCTCGTCTATGACCGCGAGATCTCGGCGGCGCAGGACCAGGCCGCGCGCAAATGGAAGATCAGCGCCCATATCGAGCGCCGGAACGACGGCGGCGCCTCGATCCAGGTCGAGGCCCGGGAGGCCGGCGGCCAGCCGATCTCCGGGCTGAAGTTCGGCGGCCGGCTGGAGCGGCCGACCGACAAGCGCGCCGATCTCGCCGTCGAGCTCACCGAAACCGGCATCGGGCTCTATCGCGGCAATGCCGCGTCCGCCGCGCCGGGCCAATGGAATCTGGTGATCGAGGGCGAGGCGCGGGGGACGCGCGTGTTCCTGTCGCGCAACCGCGTGATCCTGAACTGAAGGATTTTGCATGCAGGTCACGCGCGATTTCTCTCACTATGTTCGCGATGCGGGCGAGGGCGTCCAGCACATTGACCTCGCGGTCGAGGGCGTTCACTGCGCCGGGTGCATGGCGAAGATCGAACGTGGTCTCTCGGCCATCCCCGATGTCACGCTGGCGCGCGTCAACCTCACCGACCACCGCGTCGCGCTGGAATGGAAGGCGGGCACGCTCGATCCCGGCCGCTTCATCGATCGCCTCGAGGAGCTCGGCTACAAGGCCTATCCGTTCGAGACCGAGAGCGCGGAGGTGGCAGAGGTCGCCGAATCGCGTTTCCTGCTGCGGTGCCTCGGGGTTGCGGCATTCGCCACCATGAACGTGATGATGCTGTCGATCCCGGTGTGGTCCGGCAACGTCTCGGACATGCTGCCGGAGCAGCGCGACTTCTTCCACTGGCTGTCGGCGCTGATCGCGCTGCCGGCGGCGGCCTATGCCGGCCAGCCCTTCTTCCGCTCGGCCTGGCGCGCGCTGTCGGCCAAGACCACCAACATGGACGTGCCGATCTCGATCGGCGTAATCCTTGCGCTCGGCATGTCCGTGGTCGAGACGATCCATCACGCCGAGCACGCCTATTTCGACGCGGCGATCATGCTGCTGACCTTTCTCCTGGTCGGCCGCTTCCTCGACCAGAACATGCGGCGGCGGACCCGCGCGGTCGCCGGCAATCTCGCGGCGCTGAAGGCGGAGACGGCCGCGAAGTTCGTAGGTCCCGACGAGATCTCGCAGGTGCCGGTGGCGGCTATCCATCCCGGCGACATCGTGCTGCTGCGGCCCGGCGAGCGCTGCGCGGTGGACGGCACCGTGATCGAAGGGCGTTCCGAGATCGACCAGAGCCTGATCACCGGCGAGACGCTCTATGTCACGGCCGAGCAGGGCACGCCGGTTTATGCGGGATCGATGAACATCTCCGGCAGCTTGCGGGTGCGGGTCGCGGCGGCCTCGGAGGCGACGCTGCTCGCCGAGATCACGCGGCTGCTCGATCACGCGCTCCAGGCGCGCTCGCGCTACATGCGCCTCGCCGACCGCGCCTCGCGGCTCTACGCGCCGGTGGTGCACGCGACTGCGCTCCTGACCATCCTCGGCTGGGTTATTGCCGGCGCGAGCTGGCATGATGCGATCGTGACCGGCGTCGCCGTGCTGATCATCACCTGCCCCTGCGCGCTCGGTCTCGCGATCCCGACGGTGCAGACGGTGGCTTCGGGCGCGATGTTCAAGGCGGGGGTGCTGCTCAATGCGGGCGACGCGATCGAGCGGCTGGCCGAAGCCGACCATGTCATCTTCGATAAGACCGGCACGTTGACGCTGCCCGATCTCGAAGTCATGAACGCCGCCGACATCCCTGCCGATATCTTCGCGCTCGCCGGTCGGCTCGCGCTGTCGAGCCATCATCCGGTCGCAGCCGCAGTTGCGCAGGCCGCCGGTGCGAAGTCTCCGATCGTCGGTGCTGTCGAGGAATCCGGTCAAGGCGTCCGCGCGACCGTCGACGGTGTCGAGCTTCGCCTTGGCCGTCCGTCGTTCTGTGGCGCCGAGACGCTGGTCGGCGGCGCCACGCTCGATCCCGAAGCCTCCATCGTGGCCTTCAGCAAGGGCAACGAAAAGTTCATCCTTTCCGTCCGCCAGGGCCTGCGCCCCGACGCGCAAGCCGTGATCACGGCGCTGAAGGCGCGCAACATCGGCATCGAGATCCTTTCCGGCGACCGCGAGCCGGCGGTGCAGGCGGCGGCGCACGTGCTCGGCATTCCCGAATGGCGCGCCGGCGTCACGCCGGCCGACAAGATCGCGCGGATCGAGCAATTGAAACAGCGTGGCGCCAAGATGCTGATGGTCGGCGACGGCATGAACGATGCGCCTTCGCTCGCGGCAGCCCATGTCTCGATGTCGCCGATCTCGGCCGCGCATCTCAGCCAGGCCACCGCCGATCTCGTCTTCCTCGGCCGGCCGCTGGTCCCCGTCGTCGCCGCCATCGACGCTTCGCGCAAGGCGCTGCACCTGATGCGGCAGAACCTCTGGCTTGCGATCGGCTACAATGTTCTTGCCGTGCCGGTTGCGATCAGCGGTGTCGTGACGCCCCTGATTGCAGCGGCCGCCATGAGCGGGTCGTCAATCCTGGTCATGTTGAACTCGCTGCGTGCCCGCAGCGCCTCGCGGGAGATCGTGTGATGGAGATCCTGGTCATCCTGGTCCCGCTTGCCTTGATGCTCGGAGGTGCCGGTCTCGTCGCCTTCCTCTGGTCGCTTCGCAGCGGCCAGTATGACGATCTCGACGGCGCCGCCTGGCGGGCGATTTCCGATGACGATGATGAGACGCGATCGCTCCAGCCGGGGGCGGCGGCATCATCGGCAAAGGACTGGCCGCGACCGCGCGCACGCTAGTGATCATCGCGGTAACGAAATCGACATTCCGGTCAAGCACAGTGACACTCCCGGTGCTCGGCCACACCACTTGGCATATTTACCGCCGCATTGTTGTGCCGTTAGAGAGCGGCGCGACCTGACGCCGGCGAGCAGCTGGCCGCGGCGAATGCCGTCGCGTTTGACCTAGCGCAATGCAGACGTCGCCCTGCGGCAGGATATTGAACTCATTCAAAATCTTCGGGAGATTGCCATGACATCATTGGTCACAGCATCGGCATCGATCGCGAGCAGGTCGATTGCAAGATTTGCGGACTGGCTCGGCCGGTTTCACGGTTCCGAATATTCACCAGATTGGCGATTTTATCGTACTCGCCGACCCGGGCATGTTCGACGTCTGAAACGGCCTCGCGCCTGGGCTGGACCAGGAGCGGCATCAGGCGCGCCACGTTGGCCGGCGAAGCCTCATAGCCGCCACCCTGCAACAGATCGATCGCGTCCAGCTGGAGCGACTCCTCGTCGGCCGTGTGGCCCATTCTCAGTTTGGCGAATCCGGTCGGTGGCTCCTTCATCCAATGGTCGCTGATCCGGGTGTGTTCTTCCTTGCGGAGGGCGTGCAGATCCTGATGGGTGAGCTTGAAGGGCTCGGGCACGAAGGCATCGGCTGCCACCGGAGTCGCGTTCTCTCGGCCCGCAGCCGGCCCCATTCGGCCTCGATTTTCGCGTTCTCTGCGCGCGATCTTGATGGTGGCTTCCCGATCCTTGCTGGTTCCGAGGCTGGCCCAGATCTCGGTCTTGCCGACGAGCGGGCGCAGGTCGGACGGGACCTTCTTGCGGATCCAATAGTTCGCGGAGGTCGGTCGTTTGATGGGCTTGGGCATCTTGATCGTCGGCATGGTGGAGCACCTCGGTGTAGCACCGGCCGTTCAAGAAGCCCTGAAATGAAGGTTAGGCTTGTAAACAAGGGGTCTCCGAGCCCTCTCGGGGGAGAGTCCCACTCTCTCATGGCGACCAAGAACGCCTTCTTCTGGAATCGATCCACATCCCAATCTGTTGTTCCTACCCGTACACTTCGCTCAGCTTTTTGATCGCTGACTCCGCGAGTTCGAGCCGGCCACCCAGATAGTGCGCGTCCAGGATCTCTTGCACGGTCTTCATCGAGTGGCCGGTGATCGAGGCGATCTCCGGCACCGAGCAGTTGGATAGCGCGAGACGCGTAACAGCAGTGCCGCGCAAATCATGGAAGTGCAGGTCCTCCAAGGACGTTTTCTTAAACGCCTTGTCCCAGCTCGTCCTGAAGCCGTCCTCCGTCCACGGCCGTCTGAATGAATTGACCAAAATGGTCACTGCAGAGCGCTTTTCCTTGAGCGCAGCATCAAGCGCTGTCTTAAGCGGCGGCCCCACCGGTATGGTTACACGGCGCCTGCCCTTGCTGCCGCGTCCCTTACACTGACGCATCCGGATGTACGTGCCATCGTAGTCCTTCCAAGTTAGGCGCAGCAGGTCCCCTTGGCGCTGGCCCGTCCACAGTGCAAGCAGTAGAGCCGCCTGCAGCTCAACGGACGCAACGCTGCAGAAGGCCCGGATGTCCTCGGCGCTCCACACGATCTCC
Organism: Bradyrhizobium sp. WSM1743; assembly: GCF_000473065.1. Lineage (GTDB taxonomy): Bacteria > Pseudomonadota > Alphaproteobacteria > Rhizobiales > Xanthobacteraceae > Bradyrhizobium. The sequence continues at coordinate 105,765 of NZ_AXAZ01000013.1, read as the reverse complement.
GATCGGTCAGAGTCGTAAAGCCGCCCGCCGCGCTCGCAAACGTTCACTGCGATCTTGCCGCGATCCTTCGCAACGGACAGAACACGCGCAATCGTTGTCCAAACGTAGTCCGCCTTGCGCGGCGTATCGGAGAATGAATCACGAAACTCTTTGAAGTCACCCCTCGCGCGCTTGTCTTCGAGAGCGCCGATTGGCATCGATCCAAACTTGGCCTCGACGAGCTTGAGATATCCATCGTAAGCGCGCTTACTCTTGTCGCCGAGATCTTTGTACTCGCTACAGTCCTTGAAGTAGTCAATGAGCGAGCTGAACGTCTCGGCATTCTTCGTTGTGTACGACGACGCTGCTTCGTTGTAGAGGCGCATAAACTCCGGTGTGCCGGGTTCCGCGTCAATGCGCGGGCCTCCTTTCCAAGCGTACCAGTAGGTCTTCGATGTACCGTCAGCGAGCTTTTTTATGGACCAGTTGATCCCTTTCAGCCGCACTCGCATTCTGGGAAGCCTTCCATGCGTCGTATGGTGTTAGTTGAGCTTCAATCTTAGGCTGTAAACCAGATAGCCGGTCAAGGGCCGCGTCAATAGCTTTTCTATCCCATTTGCGTGTTCCGGGAATCGGTTTAGGCATGATTCCGCGTCGAACCCATTCGTTGAACGCCGAAAGCGACTCGCAGCCAGCGTAAGCCGCAGCTTGTTTTTTCGAGATGCCACGCGGCTCGGTCACCCTGTGCTCCACTGCTGTGAATGGCGCCGTATTTCGATCAAACCCGAAAATGCGGCCGAACAAAGAGTGTGGGATCGGCTGTCGTATGTTCGGCCAGCCTGGCGTGGAAATCGGTCAGTCTGCGCGCATGATCACGGACTTGGCTGTGGAACATGATGCGGGACGCGGCAAGAGTGAAGGCGCTCGAAATCTGGACAAGCTTCCAAAAGATTATGAAGCACTGCTTTTCGGAGTTTTGTGCCTGCGTCTGATCAGCGTCGCGCGCGGCGTTCTTGGTGTTGAGCTGCTTTGGTCTCGATCGCTTGTCATGTGGTGCTGACGCACGAGCGCGGGCGGTTTACAGGTCCGAAAGGATCGACGCAACCTGAAATTACACCTGATACCCATCTTCGCCTTGCTGATGCCGTGAAGATCGCGTTTCCTTTAGGAGGAATGACGGTCGCGGGTTTGCGTCGTGAGCGCGATCGTAATGGATTGGTTATCGAGAAGATTGCCGGCAAGGATTTTACAACGCTGGCTCATATCGAACGGATGCGAGAGCTATGCCGCGAAGAAGCAAGGGGGCCCGACTTCAGCTCAAGGCCGCCCGCCGAAACAAGAGCGGGAAGATCAGCCACCAGGCAACCTGGATCATCAGAGACAACGGCCGGGATGTCAGCACAGGCTGCGCTGCAAATGAGATTGCGGCAGCGGAGCAAAAGCTAAGAGACTACATAAGCTCTAAACACACCCCAAAGCGACGAATTCGCCACATAGACGATATCGCTATTGCGGATGTCCTCTCGATTTATTTGGACGCGCAGTTGGACAAGCTTCGGGGGCGTTTCAATGTCGATAGCGAGAGCGAAGATACCATCCCCGATATCCGCAAGTTCAAGAAGCGGATCGAACGGTTGAACGAGTGGTGGGGAGCAAAAATGCTGGGCGAGGTAAATGGGCAGGCATGTCGCTCATACGCCAAGAAGCGCGGCAAAAGGGGAGGCGCGCGCAGAGACCTGGAAGACCTCCGCGCTGCCATTGGTCACCATGCAGCCGAAGGATATCATCGGGAAATCGTGAAGGTGTCGCTGCCGGCGAAGGGGCAACCGCGAGACAAGTGGCTGACGCGCAGCGATGCGGCCAAATTGGTTTGGACCTGCTGGCGCTATCGCGAAATGCAAAAAGGCTCGCGCCGTCCGATGGAGGACGTGAAGGTCCCCACAAGCAAGCGTCCCCTTCGCCATCTTGCGCGGTTCATTTTGTTGGGCATCTACAGCGGAACCCGTGCGGGAGCTATTGCAGCCGCGTCTCCCATTCCGGCGATCGGTCGCTCCTATGTAGACCTGGAGCGCGGCCGCTACTACCGTCTGAAACAGGGCAGCGCCAAAACCAACAAGCGGCAACCGACGGTGCCAATCCCCTTTCGCTTGCTAGCTCATCTGCGGCGCTGGCACCGGATTGATCCAGAGGCGAAGCATTTCGTCGAGTACAACGGAAGGCCCATTACCTCGGTCAAAACGGCGTTCAAGAGTGCTGTGAGGCTTGCAGGGCTTGGTCCGGGCATCTCGCCTCACACTCTGCGCCACACCGCGGCTACTTGGCTGATGCAGAGAGGGGCAGATCCTTGGCAGGCGGCAGGCTATCTCGGAATGTCGCTTGAGGTTCTGCTCAACACGTACGGCCATCACCATCCCGACTATTTGTCCGACGCCGTCGAGAAAATCGCCAAGCGCGATCCCGCCGGCGAACGAAAAGGGGTCGTATCTGGTGCGGTTTCTGGTGCGGTGATTCCGATCAGACGAAACGGGGTCTGATAAGTTGCTGATTCTATTGGTGGGCCCGGCAGGACTCGAACCTGCAACCAGACCGTTATGAGCGGCCGGCTCTAACCATTGAGCTACAGGCCCCGCCGCGAGACAGCTCGCGGGAACGCGCGCCGGCAACGGTGCGCGGTTCGTTTACAGGGATGGAGGCGGGGGTGCAATGCTGGCTCCGGCGGATAGGAACGCCAGCGCGCCCGATTTTTTGAATACCCGAAATCTGCGATGATGCCCTTATAGTCCTGTTTTGCCCGACGGGTCAAATCGAGCTCCGGCAAGGCTCGTTTGGTGGTCGGTAACCCCTTGTAATTGCTGGCCTCGTCTACTGTGCATGGGGTTGTTTTTCGACTTTTTGTTTGAGGGGGACCCGCGGGTCCCCAGATGTCTCGCAAGCAAGCGGATGGGCCTCGGCCTAGTCCACCGAAACCCCGGCGAACTCCACGACCTTGCGCCACTTCTCGGTTTCGTCCGCAACCAGCTTGCCGAACTCGGCTGATGTCATCGGCTTGGGGATGCCGCCGACTTCAGTGAGGCGCGCCACCAGCTTCGGGTCCTTCAGCGCTTCGCCGACGGCCTTGTTGAGGATCTCGATCACCTCGGGCGGGGTGCCCTTCGGCGCGGAGATGCCGTAGAAGCCGACCGATTCGAATCCCGGCACGGTCTCGGCGATCGCGGGCACGTCGGGCACGCTCGGCCAGCGCTGCGGCGAGGTCACCCCGAGCGCGCGGACATTGCCGCCCTTCACCTGCTCCATCGCCGAGGGCAAATTGTCGAAGATCAGCTGCACCTTGTTGGAGATGATGTCGGGGAAGGCGATGGCCGAGCCGCGATAGGGCACGTGCACCATGTCGCACTTCGTCATCACCTTGAACAGCTCGGCCGACATGTGCACCGAGGTGCCGTTGCCGGACGAGGCAAAGGAGATCTTGCCGGGATTGGCCTTGCAATAGTCGATGAACTCCTGAACCGTCTTCGGCGGAAACGCGTTGGAGACGACGAGCATGTTGGTGAGCTGCATGATGCTGGCGACAGGCACGGTGTCGCGCAAAAAGTCGAACGGCAGCTTCTTATAGAGCGAAGTCGAGATCGCGTTGTTGGGCGCGACGAACAGCAGCGTGTAGCCGTCCGGCGCCGAGTTGATCGCGGCCGCCGCGGCGATGTTGCCGCCGGATCCAGTGCGGTTCTCGACGATGACCTGCTGGCCGAGACGATCCGACAGCCACTGCGCCATGATCCGCGCCACGATGTCGACCGGGCCGCCCGCGGCAAAGCCGATCAGCCAGTGCACGGGGCGCTCGGGATAGGCGGCGGAGGCGGGCGGGGTGGCGCTGAAAAGACCTAAGAGAACTGCGAGCCCGAAAACACCGTTACGCAAAATTCGCAACATGACACCTCCCATTGTTCTATTGTCGTTGAGGCGCATGCTTTCACAAAAACCGGCCGCTGCCTACATCGCCGCAAGTCGGTGTTGACGCAGGTCCGCCAGGAACGACCATGAGATTCGCAACGATCCTCATCAGCGCGGCGTTGCTCGCAAGCCCCGCCGCCGCTCAAACCGGAGGTACGGCCATTCCGACCACGACGATCAGCTCAACGATCAGCTTGGGCACCGCAACCCCCGGCGGCGGCTTTCCGCTCTATGGCAATGCCTTCGCCGAGGTGATGAACGCGGCCGATCCGCAAATGTCCATCGCACCCCGCAACACCAAGGGCAGCAACGAGAACATCCCGCTTTTGGAAAAGGGCGAGCTCGATCTCGCGCTGGTCGCGGGCGAGCCGGCCTATGAGGCCTTTGCCGGCATCGGACGCGCGCCGGTTCGCTTGAAGATCCTCACCGCGATCTATTCCAACCCCGGCATGTTCGTGGTGCGGGCGGATAGTCCTTACAAGACGATTGCTGATCTCGTCGGTCAGCCCGTCGCGTTCGGCGCCAAGGGCTCCGGCCTGCCGATCCTGGCGCGCTATGTGCTGGACGGGCTTGGCCTGAAGCAGGACGAGGACTTCAAGGCGGTCTATCTCGACCGCGCCGGCGACGGCCCGGCCATGGTCGACGACGGCCGCGTCGCCGCGCTCTGGGGCGCCGGCATCGGCTGGCCCGGTTTTGCCGCAGTGGCCTCGAGCGCATCAGGCGCGCGTTTCATCGCGCCCAGTGCCGAAGAGATCGCGCGCATCCGCGCCAAGCACGCGTTCCTGAAGCCGCTCACCGTGCCGGCCGGCTCCTATCCGAAGCAGACCGAGCCGATCGCCTCGCTCGGCTCCTGGAGCTTTGTGCTGACGCGCGAGGATTTGCCTGACGATGTCGCCTATCGGCTCGCAAAGACGCTGCACGATGTCGAGGCGACATTCTGCAAGAAGCTCGCGCAGGCCTGCGAGACCACGGCCGCGAACACGGTCGCGGCCGCGCCGAAGGTGGAGCTGATCCATCCGGGGGTGATGAAGTATTTTCGCGAAATCGGCGTGGTGAAATAGCGCGCTCTTCCTTCCTTCTCCCCTTGTGGGAGAAGGTGGCGCGAAGCGCCGGATGAGGGGTTGTCCCCTCGAGTCCGGTGGCAGTTGCATTCGCTGAGAGAGACCCCTCACCCGGCTTCGCTTCGCGAATCCACCCTCTCCCACAAGGGGAGAGGGTGCACCGCGCGCGGCTTCGTAACCGCTACCTCGTCACTTCTTCACCAGCGCACACGCCGGGTCCGGCGGGCCGAACGCCTTGTCGCCGGAGATGGTCGTGAGGATCTTGTAATAGTCCCACGGATATTTGCTCTCCTCCGGCGTCTTCACCTGCACCAGCCAGAGGTCGTGCACCATCAGATTGTCCTCGCGCAGCTTGCCGTTGCGGGCGAAGAAATCCTCGATCGGCTTCTCCCGCATCTTGGCCGCCACTTTCAGCGGATCGTCGGTGCCGGTCTCCTTGATGGCGTTGAGATAGTGCATCACGCTCGAATAGACGCCGGCCTGCCACATCGACGGCATCTTGTTCATCTTGGCGAAATAGCGCTTCGACCATTCGCGGGTCTTGTCGTCCATGTCCCAGTAGAACGACGTGGTCAGGAGCAGGCCTTGAGCTGCCTGCAGGCCGAGCCCGTGGATGTCGGTGATCAGCGCCAGCAGCGCCGCCATCTGCTGGCCGCCCTTGAACACGCCGAATTCGGCGCCGGTCTTGATCTCGTTCATGTTGTTGGGGGGACCGGCGGCGATGCCGATGATCTTGGCCTTGGAGGCCTGCGCCTGCAGCACGAAGGATGAGAGGTCGGGCGTTGCCAGCGGCGGCCGCACCGAGCCCAGCACCTTGCCGCCATTGGCGGTGACGACGGCTGAGGCGTCGCGCTCCAGCGAATGGCCGAAGGCGTAATCGTCGGTGATGAAGAACCAGCTGTCGCCGCCGCGCTTGACCACCGCGTCCGCGGTGCCGACCGCGAGCGCGCGGGTGTCGAACACCCATTGGATCGCGTAAGGCGAGCAGAACTTGCCGTGGAAATCCGCGGTGCCGGTGGAGTGAGTGATGAACAGCCGCTTCTTCTCGTTGGCGATGTTCTGCACCGCGAGCCCGACCGCCGACACCGGCACATCGACGATCAGATCGACCTGATCGACGTCATACCAGCGCCGCGCGATCGCACCGCCGATATCGGCCTTGAGCTGATGGTCGCCGATCACGACGCTGATCGGCTTGCCGAGCACGGTGCCGCCGAAATCGTCGATCGCCATCTGCGCCGCGGTCACCGAGCCCTGGCCGGTCGGCGCCGAGGCCGGGCCGTTCATGTCGGTGAGCACGCCGATCTTGACGACGTCGTCGGAAACCTGCGCCGACACCGCACCCGATAATAGTGCCGCCGCCAGGGCGGCCGCGACCGGCAGTCCAAATCTGGTTGGATTCACGCTTGTCCTCCCCTGAGCCGGCTCGTTGGCCGGTGTTGCACCGGGTATGCCCGGCTGAATTGGTTTCTTTTGCAACTATTTGGGGGCAGGCGTCAACGTCAGGCCGCGAAGCGGATCAGTCCTGCGGGCGAGGGATCGTAGCCGGTCAGCTCCTCGGCACGCTGGCGCAGCCGCCGTTCGCTCAGGAGGCCGAGCAAGGCCTGCATGGCGGGACGGAAATAGCTGCGCTGCCGCATCGCAAGGTCAAAGTTCTCCCAGACCAGTGGCACGAAATCGAGACCGGCCGAGCGCGCCGCGGCGCGCGTCACGATGCCGCAATCGGCCTGGCCGGCGCGGACCAGTTCGGCAAGATCCGGGCCGGTCAGCGCCGGCGCCTCGATGCGGCGCAAATCCCGCGTCGAGGCGCCCGCGCGCTTCAGGAGCACGTCGAGCAGCATCTGCGCGCCCGTGCCCTGTTGCCGCATCGCCATCCGGGCGCCGGTTGCGAGCACGTCGGTCAGGCCGTGCAGCTGCTTGGGATTGCCGTGTGGCAGCACCAGACCCGCTTCGCGGCGCACGAATGCGACCAGCACCGCATCATGCAGGTCGGGAGCTGCCCGCAGGGCTTCGACACTGGCATCGTTGGCGAGATTGTCGGAGGCGTCCAAGGCGTGGAAGTGCACCGCCGCCGCCATCACCTCGTTGCGCTGCAAGCGCTCGAGCCCGCGCGCGCTGCCCTCGCTCATCGATCCGAGCCCTGAGCCGGATTCGCGCAGGCTCCAATCCAAGAGTTCGTCCTGGCCGCCGCCGACGACCGGCGGCGGCTCGGCGATCAGCATGCCGGCCGGACGCGCGAGGCCCGACAGGACCCAGAGGTCGAGCTCGTGCCGTGGGAAGAGCCATTTCCCCGTCACCTTGCTGCAGGGGATCGCACCGGTGGTGACGAGTTCGTAAAGCTTGCGTTCGCCGAGCCGAAGATAATCGGCGGCTTCGCTGGTCGTCAGGAATTCCATCCTGCATTCCTATGCAAATTCTTGCTTCTTTTTGACGTCCGACGCAGGTGGAATTCTGCATTTCAGATTTTTGTCCGCGGGAACCATGCCCGATCATCTCGCTGCTTTGCAACACATCCGCACGCGCGACTTCTGCTTTGGTGAACGATCCTGAATCGATCGCTCGCGCGGCGCGCCTCGGCGGCGTTGCCGAAATTTCCCGGCCGGGCAGCGCGAAAACGCGTCACGAGTGCGGCGCAATCGATCATCATCATGATAGCGTCATTGCTAAGGGGAACCCCGATCATGGGCCGCCTGTCCATTGCATTTGCGCTTCTCTGCGGCCTTACCGCGGGCGTTGCGGCGTCATTCGCGGAGGACCGCGGCATGGTCCTCGCTACGACGACGGCGACGCAGGAGTCCGGCCTGCTCGACTATCTGCTGCCGCTCTTCCGCGACAAGACCGGCATCGATGTAACCGTGATCGCGCGGCGCGCCGACGAGGTGCTCGACGGGGCGCGACGGGGCGAGGTCGACGTCGTGCTGATGCACGCGCGGCCTCAGGAGGAGAAATTCGTTTCCGACGGCTTTGGCGTGAAGCGCTACGACGTCATGTACAACGACTATGTGCTGATCGGGCCGAAGAGCGATCCCGCGGGCGTGAAGGGCAAGGACATCGCGACGGCGCTGAAGGCGATCGAAGCCAAGGGCGCGCCGTTCGTGACGCGTGGCGATCGGTCGGGCACCCACGCCGCGGAGCTCGCGCTTTGGATCGTCGCCGGTATCGACATCGCGAGCGCCAAGGGCGCCTGGTATCGCGAGGCCAAGCAGGGCATGGACGCGGCGCTCGAGGCCGCGCGTACGGCAAACGCCTATGTGCTGTCGGATCGCGGCAGCTGGATTGCCTTCAGGGATCGCGGCGATCTCGACATCGTCGTCGAAGGCGACCGGCGGCTGCTCAACCAGTATGGCGTGATGCTGGTGAACCCTGCGAAGTTCCCGAACGTGAAGAAGGACCTCGCGCAGACCTTCATCGACTGGCTGACGTCGCCGGAGGGACAGGCGGCGATCGCCAGCTACAAGGTCGACGGGCAGCAGCTGTTCTTCCCCAACTCGGACAGGTCGGGCGGCTGAGGCCGGCATCGCCGGCGGTTGCCAAACCGGACGATGCATGGTCCATCATGGCGCATGACCCAGCGCCTGCCGTCCTCGCTCACGCCGCTCGACACCGCGCTCGCGGCTTTGCTGCGAGGCGTCGATCCCGTCGCGCCGGCGGAGGTGCCGCTGGCGGACGCGATCGGCTGCATCGCGGCGGGCACTCCGCTGCTTGCCGCCTATCCTTCGCGCGACATTGCGGCTGCAGACGGCTGGGCGCTATCCGCCAATGATCTCGTCGGCGCGTCCGCTTACTCGCCGCTGCCTTTGACAGAAGTGCCGTCGTGGGTCGAGGCCGGTGACGCGATGCCGGCAGGATGTGACTGTGTGCTCGATGCCGACGCGGTAGAGGTGTCGGGGCCGCTTGCCCAGGTGCTGGCGGAGGCCGTGCCCGGACAGGGCGTCCGGCGCGCCGGCAGCGACATCGTGGAACGCACGCCTGCCGGCGCCGAGGGCCATCCCGTCGGTGCGGCGGATCTGATGCTCGCGCGCATTGCGGGCCTGGAGACAATCGGCGTGCGGCGGCCCCGGCTGCACATCGTGAACGTGCCGGATGGAACGGCAACGGCGCAGCTGATCGCCGGGATCGCGCGCGCGGCGGGACTGGATGTTAAGACGCATGAGGCCGGCGCACGCGATGAAGCGTCGATTGCCGATGCGCTCGATGTGTTCTCCTGCGATATCTTGCTGACGGTCGGCGGCAGCGGCGTCGGCCATCGCGATGCAGCCATCGCGGCGCTGGCCCAACGCGGCGAGGTGATGGCGCACGGCCTTGCCCTCCAGCCCGGGCGCACCGCCGCGGTCGGACGGCTGGGACGAGTTCCCGTCGTCGTCTTGCCCGGCTCGCCCGCTTCTGCGCTTGCGGTGTGGCTCGCGCTCGTGCTGCCGCTCGTCGACCGTTTGTCCGCGCGCCGGCCGCGCCTAAAAGTATCCCGGCCGCTCGCGCGAAAAATCGCATCCAGTGTCGGCATCACTGAGATCGCTTTGCTGGCCCAGGAACATCGTGCCTGGACGCCGCTTGCCGTGGGTGAATGGCCGCTTCAGGCAATCGCCCGTGCGGACGCATGGCTGCTCGTTCCCGCCGGTGACGAGGGATTTGCGGCAGCTACGCCAGTCGATGCCCATCTAATGCGGGAGTGATATGGGTCCCGGTATGACGATGATCCCGAAACCACCAGCCCCCGGCGCGCTCGAACAGGAGCAGTTCCTCAAGATCCTCTCGCGCGAGGAGGCCCTGGCGCGCTTCGAGGCGGCCTTGTTCCCGCGCGTGCTTCGGGGCGAATTGCGCAAGCTCGCTGCTGCGCTCGGCGCGGCGCTCGCTGAAGACATCACCGCACCGATCGACGTGCCGCCGTTCGACCGCTCCAATGTCGACGGCTTTGCCGTGCGCTCGGCCGACCTTGCGACCGCCGGCGAGGGCGCGCCCGTGCGCCTTGCGCTGAATGGCGAGACCATTCATTGCGGCACCGCGCCGACGCTGCAGGTGGTTGCCGGGACCGCGACGCCGATTGCTACCGGCGGTCCGCTGCCACGCGGCGCCGATGCCGTGGTCATGGTCGAGCACACCCAGCCGGCCGGCCTGGATGCGATCGATGTCCGTCGCGCCGTCTCACCGGGGCAATTCGTCTCGTATGCCGGATCCGACATCGCGCGCGGCGAGGCGCTGCTGCGCGCCGGCACCATCATGGGGTCGCGCGAGATCGGCATGCTGGCGGCTTGCGGCATTGCCGAGGTGAGTGTCGCGCGCAGGCCGCGGGTTGCCGTGATCTCCACCGGCGACGAACTGGTTCAACCCGGCCGGCCGCTCGGGTCTGCCGAGATCTACGACACCAACGGCGCCATCGTCGCAGCGGCGGTCGACGAGAATGGTGGCGAGGCCATCTTCCTCGGTGCCATTCCTGACGATGAAGCCGAGCTCGAATCCGCCATGCGGCGCGCGCTGGCGGACTCCGACATGCTGGTGCTGTCGGGCGGCACGTCGAAAGGCGCGGGCGATCTCTCCCATCGCATCATCGGCCGGCTCGGTCAGCCCGGCATCATTGCGCATGGCGTTGCGCTCAAGCCCGGCAAGCCGCTGTGCCTTGCGGTGTGCGACGGCAAGCCGGTGGTGATCCTGCCGGGTTTTCCAACCTCGGCGATGTTCACCTTCCACGACATGATCGTGCCGGTGCTGCGCAGGATGGCCGGCCTGCCGCCGCGCTCCGACGCCAAGGTGGACGCGACCGTGCCTGTGCGCATTGCGTCCGAACTCGGCCGCACCGAGTTCGTCATGGTCTCGCTGGTCGAGGGCAGGGACGGCCTGATCGCCTATCCCTCCGGCAAGGGCTCTGGTGCGATCACGTCGTTTGCGCAGGCCGATGGCTTCCTGCGCATCGATGCGCTTGCGGACCAGATGTCGGCCGGGACGGAAGCCGAAGTGACGCTGTTCACGCCGCATGTGCGCGTGCCGGATCTCGTTATCGTCGGCAGCCATTGCACCGGCCTCGATCTCGTTACCGCACAACTCGCGCATGCCGGCCTGACCGTGCGCTCGATTGCGGTCGGCAGCCTCGGCGGCCTCGCGGCGGCAAAGCGTGGCGAATGCGATCTCGCGCCGATCCACCTGTTCGACGACAAGAGCGAGACCTACAACACGCCCTATCTCGTCGAGGGGCTCGAGCTGGTCCCCGGCTGGCGGCGGATGCAAGGCATTGTCTTCCGCAGGGGCGACAAACGTTTCGAGGGCCTGAACGCGAAGGATGCGGTCGCTGCCGCGCTCGCGGACTCCACCTGCATCATGGTCAACCGCAACCAGGGCGCCGGCACGCGCATCCTGATCGACCGGCTGCTCGGCGGCGTACGGCCTGAAGGCTATTGGAACCAGCCGCGTTCGCACAATGCGGTGGCGGCGGCCGTTGCGCAGCATCGCGCCGACTGGGGCATGACGATTGCGCCGGTCGCCCATGCGGTCGGCCTCGGCTTCATTCCGCTGGCGGAGGAGCATTATGACTTCGCGCTGGTAACGGCGCGCAAAGACCGGCCGGGAGTGCAGGCCTTTCTCGATGCGCTCGGCTCGGACGCGGCGCGCGAAGCACTCGAGCGCGCGGGCTTCCGGCCAGCGTAGATACCAGCTGGGTCTATGGCTACCACGCCTGGTCGGTGCCGCTGCCGGCCTGAGCGGCGCGCTCGCGCTCCTCGGCTTCGGTGGGCGCACGCTGCGCGGCGGGCGGCAGCGGCTTCGGATCCGGCGGGACCTCGACGGTATCAGGCTTGCTCAGCTGTTTCGTGCTTTCGATCGCGTCCGAAACATCGAGTGCGAGATCGACAACATCGAATATGACATCCAAAAGAGAGTTGGCCATGGCTCATCCGGGGCAACGTACCAATCATTGGTCGTTCCCTTGCTCGGCCCGGTTCACGGCCAAGAGCAATGCACCGCCTTTAGGACGCGTCATCCAGCGCCGCCAGCCGCTCGGCCTCGGCGATGTCCTCGACCGTGTTCGCGTTGAAAAACGGATCAAGCGGCTCGGTCGGCCACGTGACCGTCGCCAGCGGATAGCGCGCGGTCCAGCGGTCGATCTTGCGGAGGTCTTCGACCACCAGCGCGTGGCGGAGCTCCTCGCGCAAGGCGACGCGCCAGAGGCCGATCACCGGATGCGACTGCTCGCCTGATGCGGCGACCGCAAGCTGCGCGTTCTCACGCGCGCGTGCGTCATGCAACCGTGCGACGAGATCGCGCGGCAGGAACGGGCAGTCGCCGGCGACGCTGAGCACCCATTCGATCTCCGGCCGATTCGCCGCGGTCCAGTCGAGCGCGGCGAGGATGCCGGCGAGCGGGCCGGGAAAGCCGGGCACGTCGTCGGCGACGACTTGCAGGCCGAACCCAGCAAAGCGGGCGGGATCGCCGTTGGCATTGAGAATCAGCCCGCTGCACTGGGGCGAAAGGCGCGCGATCACGCGCTCCAGAATGGTGCGCCCGCCGATGGTGCGCATCGGCTTGTCGCCGCCGCCCATGCGCCGTGCGAGCCCGCCGGCGAGCAGCACGCCAAGAGTCGAAGGAACACGCGTTGCCGCCATCCTAGTCGTCACCACCTTCGCCCTTGCGCTTGTGCTTGGCCGACTCCTCCTCGATATAAGCGAGGTTCTGATCGTAGACGATCCGCTCCTCGCCCGAGAGTGCAATGAAGCGCTTGCCGCGGGTGCGGCCGACCAGCGTCAGCCCGACCTGCCTGGCGAGATCGACGCCCCAGGCGGTGAAGCCAGAGCGCGACACCAGGATTGGAATGCCCATCCGCACTGTCTTGATCACCATCTCCGAGGTGAGACGTCCGGTGGTGTAGAGGATCTTGTCGGAGGGATCGACGCCGTGGCGGTACATCCAGCCTGCGATCTTGTCGACGGCGTTGTGGCGGCCGACGTCTTCGGTGTAGCAGAGCGGCGTGCCCTCCTTGCACAGCACGCAGCCGTGGATCGCGCCGGCCTCGAGGTACAGCGAGGGCATGGTGTTGATGGTCTGCGTCATCTGGTAGAGCCAGGAGGTGCGCAGCTCCGCTTTCGGCAGCGCGACGCTCTCGACCGCCTCCAAGAGGTCGCCGAAGGCGGTGCCCTGCGCGCAGCCCGAGGTCTGGGTGCGCTTCTTCAGCTTGGCTTCGAAATTGGTGTGGTGCTCGGTACGCACGACGACCACCTGGAGGTCGTCGTCGTATTCGACCTCGGTGACCACATCATTATATTTCAGCATGTTCTGGTTCAGCAGGTAACCGAGCGCCAGATATTCCGGGTAGTCGCCGATCGTCATCATGGTGACGATCTCCTGGGCATTCAGGTAGAGCGTCAGCGGCCGCTCCATCGGCACCTTGATCTCGACCCTGGCGCCGGTCTGGTCGGTGCCGGTGACGCTCTGGGTCAGGCGCGGGTCGTCCGGATTGGGGACGATCAGGGGCACCGGGGCTTTGTCGATCTTCATCATGGCGGCGAGGTTAGCATGACATTCGGGTCAAGCCGATATAAGCATCCTCAAGACAATGGAGAAGGCGGTTCCGGTCGCGTCGTGCGGCTGGCGGAGATCGAGTTACGATGAAAGTCATCGGCCTTGCAGGCTGGAGCGGTGCGGGCAAGACCACGCTGTTGACGCGGCTGATCCCGCATTTCAACGCGCAAGGCCTGCGTGTCTCCGTGATCAAGCATGCGCATCACCAGTTTGACGTCGATGTGCCCGGCAAGGATTCCTGGCGCCATCGCGAGGCCGGCGCGGCAGAGGTGCTGGTTGCTTCGTCGAACCGCTGGGCGCTGATGCATGAGTTGCGCGGGGCGGCGGAGCCGCGGCTGCCGGAACTGCTCGGCAAGCTCTCCGCGGTCGATCTGGTCGTGGTCGAGGGCTTCAAGCGCGAGCCGCATCGCAAGATCGAGGTGTATCGTGCCGCGAACGGCAAACCGCTGCTGTTTCCGGACGATCCCGGGATTGCCGGGATTGCGAGCGACACCGCGGTTGAAACCCGGCTGCCGACCGTCCATCTCGATGATATCCCCGCCGTGGCCGCGTTGCTGCTGGCTGCGGCGATGCCGGTCGAGGAAGTGGTGGCAGGAAGCACCGCGATACGCTGACGAGGCACCATGGCGCAACTGTCGGACGATTGCTTTGCCTTCGGCGGACCGATGATGTCGGTCGACGAAGCCGTTGGCCTCATCACGACGCGCGTCAACGCGATTACCGATCTCGAGACTGTGGCGCTGGTCGATGCCGACGGGCGCGTGCTTGCGCGCGATGTGGCCGCACCTTTGCCGCTGCCGCCGTTCACCAACTCCGCCGTCGACGGTTACGCCGTGCGCAACGCCGACCTTCCGACAAGCGCCGAACGGGCGTTCCCCCTCGATGGTCGCATCCAGGCCGGCGGTCTTGCGCAAGCGCCAATCAAGCCCGGTCACACCGCGCGCATCTTCACCGGCGCGCCGATGCCGCCGGATGCGGACACCGTCTTCATGCAGGAGGACGTCCGCATCGATGAGTCCGGCAAGATCGTGTTGCCGCCGGGCCTGAAGCCCGGCGCCAATGTCCGTCCCGCAGGCGAGGACATTCCGCAAGGTCACGTCGCGCTCCGCGGCGGCCAGCGCTTGCGGCCGCAGCATGTCGCCCTTGCCGCCGCCTTCGGCCTGACACGGCTCGACGTCGTCAGGCGCATCCGCGTCGCCGTGTTCTCGACTGGCGACGAATTGGCCTCGCCGGGCGAGCCGCGCGCCGCCTCGCAGCTATTCGATTCCAACCGCTTCATGCTGATGGCGATGCTGCGCCGGCTCGGCTGCGAGGTCAGCGACCTCGGCATTCTGCGCGACGAGCGCACCTCGCTCGCAAGCGGCCTGAAGCAGGTTGCAGATCACCACGACCTGATCCTCACCACCGGCGGCGTCTCGACCGGAGAGGAGGATCACGTCAAGGCGGCGGTCGAGAGCGTCGGCTCGCTGGTGCTATGGCGGATGGCGATCAAGCCCGGCCGTCCCGTGGCGATGGGCATCATTGATGGCGTGCCGCTGATCGGATTGCCCGGCAATCCCGTCGCGAGCTTCGTGACATTTGTCCATGTGGTGCGACCGACGGCGTTGGCGCTGGCGGGGAGCCTGCCGGAGCCGCTGACGCCCATCCCGCTGCGGGCGGCGTTTACTTACAAGAAGAAGGCCGGCCGGCGCGAATATGTGCGCGCCTCGCTGCGCCGCGCGGAGGACGGCGGGCTCGAGGCGATCAAGTTCCCGCGCGAAGGGGCCGGGCTGCTGTCCTCGCTGGTCGAGACCGACGGCCTCGTCGAACTCGGCGAGGACATCACCAATGTCGAGCCGGGGCAGGACGTGGGCTTCCTGTCCTACGCCGACCTGCTGTAGAGGCCTTCCGTTGACGCAATCGCTTCGTCCCGCCATGTTGCGGCCATGGCCAGAACGACGCTCGATCTCACCGGACTGAAATGCCCGCTGCCCGCCCTGAAGACGCGCAAGGCGCTCAAGCCTTTGCAGCCGGGCGATCAGCTCGAGGTTCACTGCACCGATCCCTTGTCGGTGATTGACATTCCGAACCTGATTCGCGAGACCGGCGACAAGGTCGAGATCACCGAGCGCAACGAGGCGCGCATCGTGTTCCTGGTCGAAAAGAGCGACGCCCCGTAGAAAGGCGAATGTTCACCGCCGCAACGCTTGACTATGCTGCGCCTGCGGGGGAAACCGCCGGGGCTTCGCTGCAATGCGAAAGGCGCCGACTGTCGCAGCGGATGATCTCAAACCTAAGACTCTCAAACCTAAGACATCGGGCATGACTTTCTCAACATCGAGGGCAAGCTCAGCCGCAAGCCCCGCGGTGGGCCGCGAGCCTGCCGTCAAGCCCGGCAAGACGGCTGCGGGGCCGGAGTTCAGCGCGCTGGCGCAGGCCTCCATCCTGATCGTCGACGACGAGCCGGGCATGCGCAATTTCCTGGTGCGCACGCTTGCGCCACGCTGCAAGCTGGTGGACGAGGCGGCCGATACCGACCAGGCTTCGCGCAAGCTCGATTCCAACCGCTACGACGTCGTCATTCTCGATAACATCATGCCGGGCAAGAATGGCGTCGATTGGCTCGCCGAGCAGCGCGCCGTCGGCTTTTTCGCCGACGCCATCCTGATCACCGCCTATGCCGATCTCGACACCGCGATCCAGGCCTTGCGCGCCGGTGCGGCCGATTTCGTGCTCAAGCCGTTCCGCTCCAACCAGATCCTCAACGCGGTGGCACGATGCCTCGACCGTGTCCGCCTCCAGCGCGAGAATTACGTGCTGCGCTATGCTTTGCGCGCCTCGTCCGACCGCACCTTTCTGCGCGACAATCTGATCGGACAATCGGCAGCGACGCTGCGCGTACGCGAGACCATCGCGCGCGTCGCGCGCCTGCCGACCTCGGTTCTCCTCACCGGCGAATCCGGCACCGGCAAGGAAGTGGCAGCGCGCTCGATTCACTCGCTGTCCGACCGCGCCGACAAACCCTTCGTGCCCGTGAATTGCGCAGCGATCCCGCCCGAGATGATCGAGGCCGAGCTGTTCGGACACATCAAGGGCGCCTTCACCGGCGCCGATTCCGGGCGCGAGGGCCTGTTCCTGTATGCGCATGGCGGCACGCTGTTCCTCGACGAGATCGGGGAGCTGCCGCTGCCGATGCAGAGCAAGCTGCTCCGCGTGCTCGAAGACCGCCGCGTCCGTCCGGTTGGCTCCGAGCGTGAAGTTCCGGTCGATCTGCGCTTCATCTTCGCGACCAATGCCGAGCTGCAGAAGGAGGTTGAGAAGGGCCGTTTCCGAGCCGATCTGTTCTACCGGCTCAACGTGATGCAGATTCGCCTGCCGCTCCTGAAGGATCGCGGCGATGACGTGCAGGAGCTTGCCGCCATCTTCATGAGCAAGCTGTCGGTTCAGCTCGGCATGCCGCCGGTGCCGATCGACGCCTCGGTGCGGGCGGCGCTTGCAAGCTATGACTGGCCGGGCAATGTGCGCGAGCTGCGCAATCTGATCGAGCGCACGCTGATCCTCGGCGCCTTCCCCGACGATTTCGCCGGTCCCCGCAACGACGGTCAGTCGGCGCCTGCCGACAGTCTCGCGGAGCTCGAGCGCCGTCACATTCTCGGCGTGCTGAAGGAGGTCAACGGCAATCGCGAGGAGGCGGCGCGGCGCCTCGGCATCTCGCGCAAGACCATCGACCGCAAATGCGCGTTGTGGGATGTCTGATGCTGCCGGCCGCAGCGGCGAGCCCGTGCGGGGACGCTCCGTCCGCTTCCGGCTGCTCGCGATCGCGCTGCTGCCGATGCTGGTCATCCTGCCGCTCCTGCTCGGCGTTGCGATCTATCGCTGGAGCGCGAAATTCGACGCGACCCTGATCTCCAAGGTGAACGGCGACCTCACCATCGCTCACCAATATCTCGCCCGCATTTTGGAAAAGACCGGCGTCCAGCTCCGGGCGCTCAGCCTGTCGGCCCGCTTCCACGAGGTGCTGGGGCCGGATGCGCGCGGCTCCCTGCAGGATCTGCTCGACGAGACCCGCAAGGAAATCGGTCTCGATTTCCTGTATCTGACCAACGATCGCGGCGATGTCCTGGCCTCGTCGCCGCCGTTGCAGCAGCGACCGAGAAGTGACTGGCCGATCATCATGTCGGCGCTGTCGGGCCAGGTCCCTGCGACGGGCGTCGACATTTTCGGCAATGACGAGCTCGCCGCGATTTCGCCGGCCCTGGCCGAGCGCGCGCGATTGGACCTCGTGCCGACCCCGAACGCGGTGCCGACCGACCGCAGCACGGAGACGCGCGGCATGGTCGTGCATGCGGCGAGCCGGGCGATGCTACCTGACGGCGGCGCCGCTGCACTGGTCGGCGGCACCCTGCTCAACCAGAATCTCGAGTTCATCGACACGATCAACGATCTCGTCTATCGCGCGGCGAGCCTGCCGGAGGGCAGCCAGGGCACCGCGACGCTGTTCCTGGACGACGTGCGGATATCGACCAATGTCCGTCTCTTCGAGGGCCGGCGCGCGCTCGGCACGCGGGTGTCGGCGGCGGTGCGCTCGGCCGTGCTGGGCGAGGGGCGAACCTGGCTCGACAGCGCCTTCGTGGTCAATGACTGGTACATCTCCGCTTACGAGCCGCTGGTCGACAGTTACGGCAAGCGCGTCGGCATGCTCTATGTCGGCTTTCTGGAGAAGCCGTTCAGCGAGGCCAAGTACCAGACATTGGTGATCATCATCGCAGCGTTCATTACAATCACCGCCGCGACCGTGCCGATCTTCCTGCGCTGGGCGAGCTCCATCTTCATGCCGCTGGAGCGCGTCACGGCGACGATCACCGAGGTGGAGCGCGGCAACCTCTCCGCCCGCACCAAGATGCCGGTGTCAGGTGACGAGATCGGCCGCGTCGCGGTTCATCTCGACAGCCTGCTCGACCAGATCCAGGAACGCGACCGACAGCTGCGGGAATGGAATGAGGAGCTGAACGTCCGCGTGCGCGAGCGCACCCGCGACCTCGAGCACGCCAATCTCAAGCTCGAGGCGACCACCAAGCAGCTCATCATGTCCGAGAAGCTGGCTGCGATCGGCGAGATCACCGCCGGCGTTGCCCACGAGATCAACAATCCGATCGCTGTGATGCAGGGCAATCTCGATGTCATCCGCAGCGTGTTCGGCGCCGATGCCGACAAGGCGAAGGTCGAGTTTCGCCTGCTGGACGAGCAGATTCACCGCATCAGCCAGATCGTGACCAAGCTGTTGCAGTTTGCAAGGCCGGAGGAATATGCCGGTTATGTCGAACGCCATGCGCCGGCAAGCGTCATCTCCGACTGTCTGCCGCTGGTGCAGCATCTGCTGAACAAGACCGAGATCGCCGTGGTCAGGGACGACCGCGCCAACCGGCTCGTGCTGATGAACCGCAACGAGCTGCAGCAGGTGCTGGTCAATCTCATCGTCAACGCGATCCACGCCATGCCGGAAGGTGGAACCCTGACGCTCCGCTCCTTCGATGCCGAGCGCGACGGCCAGCAAGGTGTCGCCATCGAGGTCACTGATACCGGCATCGGCATGAGCACTGAGGTGATCGAAAAGATATTCGACCCCTTTTACACCACGAAACGGCGGCAAGGCACGGGACTCGGCCTCTCCATCAGCCAGACGCTGATCAAGCGCCAGGGCGGACAGATCACGGCCGAAAGCCGCGTCGGTTCCGGAAGTACATTCACGGTGTGGCTGCCGGAAGCGGCCTGATTGGACATTTTGTCCGAGGCTCTCCGGACATTCTGTCCAGGGCAGCACATTGCGCTGCGGGAAGTCATTGAATCATCACGATGCGACTTCTGGCACGCGCGTTGCTCATATCAAGGCAGGATGTTGAGGGGGATGAGGGCGCGACAGCCGTCAAGGCAACGCTGCTTGCGGGGCGACGGGACATTACCCGCGATCAGCTGCTTGCTCGGCGCACATGAGGCGATGCGCATCAGACGATTCCGCTTCGACATGAAGTCCGACCTGTCATGCGCGGCTGCCAAGCGCGCACGACCGGTCTCAAACCGATGTGCCGGCAAGGCCGCGCTTGGGAGGTAATGCTTATGACGACTGCCGATACCGTTCTTGCACCGGTTGGTGCTTCCGGCTTGCTCGATCGGGAACGCACGATCGCGACGGCCGGTTTCAATCGCTGGCTGGTGCCGCCGGCGGCGCTGTGCATCCATCTGTGCATCGGCATGGCCTATGGCTTCTCGGTGTTCTGGCTGCCGCTGTCGCGCGCAATCGGCGTCACGGCGCCGAAGGCCTGCCCGGACATGTCGCTGTGGCAGGAGCTCTTCACCACGAGCTGCGACTGGAAGGTCGCGAGCCTCGGCTGGATGTACACGCTGTTCTTTGTCCTGCTCGGCGTCTCCGCCGCGATCTGGGGCGGCTGGCTCGAGCGCGCCGGTCCGCGCAAGGCGGGTGTCGTCGCCGCCTGCTGTTGGGGCGGCGGTCTCCTGATCGGTGCCTTCGGCGTCTACGCCCACCAGCTCTGGATCATGTGGCTTGGCTGCGGCGTGATCGGCGGCGTCGGTCTCGGCCTCGGCTACATCTCCCCGGTGTCGACGTTGATCAAATGGTTTCCGGACCGCCGCGGCATGGCCACCGGCATGGCCATCATGGGATTTGGCGGCGGCGCCATGATCGGAGCGCCTCTGGCCAATCTCTTGATCAACTACTTCAAGACGCCGACCTCCGTCGGTGTCTGGGAGACCTTCGTCACGATGGGGGTGGTCTATTTCGTCTTCATGATGATCGGTGCCTTCGCCTATCGCGTGACGCCGGCCGGCTGGCAGCCCGAAGGCTGGACCCCGCCAGTCAAGGCCAACGCGATGATCTCGAAGAACAACGTCCATCTCAACGATGCGCACAAGACGCCGCAGTTCTGGCTGATCTGGTGGGTGCTCTGCCTCAACGTGTCGGCGGGTATCGGCGTGATCGGCATGGCCTCGCCGATGCTTCAGGAGATCTTCGCGGGCAAGCTGATCGGTTTGCCGGAAGTCGGCTTCAACGCGCTCGATGCCGGACAGAAGGCGCAGATCGCCGCGATCGCCGCCGGCTTCGCCGGATTGCTGTCGCTGTTCAACATCGGCGGCCGCTTCTTCTGGGCGTCGCTGTCGGACAAGATCGGGCGGAAGAACACGTACTACACGTTCTTCATCCTCGGCATCATGCTCTACGCGCTGGCGCCGACCTTTGCGGCGATGGGCTCGAAGCTCCTGTTCGTGGCCGGATTCGGCATCATCCTGTCGATGTATGGCGGCGGGTTTGCCACCGTGCCGGCCTATCTTGCCGACATGTTCGGAACGCAGTTCGTCGGCGCCATCCACGGCCGTTTGCTGACGGCGTGGTCGACAGCCGGCATCATCGGCCCGGTCGTGGTGAACTACATCCGCGAGTTCCAACTTGCGGCCGGCGTGCCGCGCGACCAACTCTATAACACCACCATGTACATCCTCTGTGCGATGTTGATCGCGGGCCTGATCTGCAATTACCTGATCAAGCCGGTGGATTCGAAGTGGCACATGAAGGAGGCCGACGTCGCCAAGTTGCAGGCGGCGAGCGCCAGCGCCGCCGCTGCGGGGCCGCACGGCTCCTACGGCATCGGATTTGGCGGGCTTGACATCAAGGCGGCGTTCTTCTGGGCGATCGTCGGCGGTCCTCTCCTCTGGGGTGTCTGGAAGACGCTGGAGAGCGCGGTCAAGATCTTCTGATCGCACATTCGTCGCGAGCGGGAGCGCGCCTTGCGCGCTCCCGCCGTAGCCTCGGAGCGGAAGCGCGATACGATTTCGCTATCGCAGCATGGGAAGCCTTTATTGATATCCAGGCCAATTCAGGCTTCGTTCTATCAGTTGGCGCGTTGGACGAACGCAAGGCCGTGTCCGGGCAGCGATCCAAGGCTGCCCTTTGGGTTGCCCTTGGGCCCGCGCTTAACTGCTTCCGCGAGCATGATAATCTTCTTGGCATCTGGCATGCCAGAAGCTACAACTGGAGCCGTTCTAAAAGACGAGATTGAGACGAATCGATGAGCCACGACGTGCACCAGGTCCGCTCCTTCGAGCATCCCGGCGAGGGACGCCGACGCGCCAAGGCGACCCCCAAGGGGCGGCAGGTCGATCCCACGGCCGCGCACGAGATCGAGCTGTTGCTCGGTGACAGGCCACGGCGGCGCGATCTCCTGATCGAATATCTGCACCTGATCCAGGACAAGTACCACCAGATCTCCGCTGCGCATCTGGCCGCGCTCGCCGACGAGATGAAGCTTGCCTTCGCCGAGGTGTTCGAGACGGCGACCTTCTACGCGCATTTCGACGTGGTGAAGGAGGGCGAGCCCAACATTCCGCCGCTGACGATCCGCGTCTGCGATTCGCTGACTTGCGCGATGCTCGGCGGCGAGAAGCTGCTTGAGGATCTGCAGAGCGCGTCAGGCCCCGGCATCCGCGTCGTGCGCGCGCCCTGCGTCGGTCGTTGTGATACTGCGCCCGCCGCAGAAGTCGGTCACAACTTCGTCGATCACGCCACCGTCGCCAATGTGATGGCGGCGGCAAAGGCCGGCGACACTCACGCGCATCTGCCCAAATATGTCGACTACGATGCCTATCTCGCCGGCGGTGGCTACAAGCTGCTGGGCCGCCTGCGCTCGGGCGAGCTGTCGAAGGACGATCTTCTGAAGGCGCTCGACGATGCTTCGCTGCGCGGCCTCGGCGGCGCCGGCTTCCCCACGGGGCGCAAATGGCGCGCCGTGCTGGGCGAACCCGGCCCGCGGCTGATGGCGATCAATGGCGACGAGGGTGAGCCCGGCACGTTCAAGGACCGCTATTACCTCGAAACCGATCCGCACCGCTTCATCGAGGGCATGCTGATCGGCGCGCATGTGGTGCAGGCCTCCGACGTCTACATCTATCTGCGCGACGAATATCCGGCCTCGCGCGAAATCCTCGAGCGCGAGATCGCAAAGCTCCCCGCGGGCGGCCCGACGCTGCACATGCGGCGCGGCGCCGGCGCTTACATCTGCGGCGAGGAATCCTCCCTGCTGGAAAGCATCGAAGGCAAGCGCGGTCTGCCCAGGCACAAACCGCCGTACCCGTTCCAGGTTGGCCTGTTCGGGCTGCCGACGCTGATCAACAACGTCGAGACGCTGTGGTGGGTGCGCGACATCGTCGAGAAGGGCGCCGACTGGTGGAAGGGCCATGGCCGCCACGAGCGTCACGGCCTGCGCAGCTTCTCGGTCTCGGGACGCGTGAAGAATCCCGGCATGAAGCTCGCGCCTGCGGGTATCACCGTGCGCGAGCTGATCGAGGAATATTGCGGCGGCATGGCCGACGGTCATCAGTTCTACGCGTATCTGCCGGGCGGCGCGTCCGGCGGCATCCTGCCGGCATCGATGGACGACATCCCGCTCGATTTCGGCACGCTGGAGAAATACGGCTGCTTCATCGGCTCGGCTGCGATCGTGATCCTGTCGCACAAGGACAGCGTGCGGGCAGCGGCGTTGAACCTGATGAAGTTTTTCGAGGACGAGAGTTGCGGCCAGTGCACGCCGTGCCGCGTCGGAACCCAGAAGGCGGCGCTGCTGATGCAGAAGCCGGTCTGGAACCGTGCCCTGCTGGAAGAATTGAGCCAAGCGATGCGCGATGCCTCGATCTGCGGGCTCGGACAGGCGGCATCGAATCCGCTTTCCTCCGTGATCAAATATTTCCCCGACGAGTTCAAGGAAGCGGCCGAATGACGAAGATTACGTTCGAGCTCGACGGCAAGCAGGTCGAGGCCAATCCCGGCGAGACGATCTGGCAGGTCGCCAAACGCCAGGGCCGCGACATCCCGCATCTGTGCTATTCGCCGGCGCCGGATTATCGGCCCGACGGCAATTGCCGCGCCTGCATGGTCGAGATCGAGGGTGAGCGCGTGCTGGCGGCGTCCTGCAAGCGTACGCCGTCGGTCGGCATGAAGGTGAAGACGGAATCCGCGCGTGCGGTCTCTGCACAGAAGATGGTGATGGAGCTGCTGGTCGCGGACCAGCCGGCGCGCGAGACCTCGCACGACCCGGATTCGAAGTTCTGGCACTGGGCCGAGACCACCGGCGTCACCGAGAGCCGCTTCCCCGCCGCCGAGCGCTGGGCGACGGACGCCAGCCATCCGGCGATGCGCGTCAATCTCGATGCCTGCATCCAGTGCGGCCTGTGCGTGCGCGCCTGCCGCGAAGTGCAGGTCAACGACGTCATCGGCATGGCCTATCGCAACGCCGGCGCCAAGATCGTGTTCGACTTCGACGATCCCATGGGCGAATCCACCTGCGTCGCCTGCGGCGAATGCGTGCAGGCCTGTCCGACCGGTGCGTTGATGCCGGCCGTGATGCTCGACGACCAGCAGACCCGCGTCACCTACGCCGACAGGAAGGTCGATTCGCTCTGTCCGTTCTGCGGTGTCGGCTGCCAGGTGACCTACGAGGTCAAGGACGAGAAGGTGATCTATGCCGAGGGCCGTGACGGCCCCGCCAATCACAACCGTCTCTGTGTGAAGGGCCGCTTCGGCTTCGACTACATCCATCACCCACATCGCCTCACAAAACCGCTGGTGCGGCTGCCGAATGCGAAGAAGGATGCCAACGATCAGGTCGACCCGGCCAATCCCTTCACCCATTTCCGAGAAGCGAGCTGGGAAGAAGCGCTCGATATCGCTGCCAAGGGTCTGGTCAAGATCCGCGACGAGAAGGGCGTGAAGGCGCTGGCCGGCTTCGGCTCGGCCAAGGGCTCGAACGAAGAGGCCTATCTGTTCCAGAAGCTGGTGCGCACCGGCTTCGGCTCGAACAATGTCGATCACTGCACCCGGCTGTGCCACGCCTCGTCGGTGGCTGCGCTGTTCGAAGGCTTGAGCTCGGGCGCGGTGTCGGCGCCATTCGCGGCGGCGATGGATGCCGAGGTGATCTGGGTGATCGGCGCCAACCCGACGGTGAACCATCCGGTCGCTGCGACCTACATCAAGAACGCTGCCAAGAACGGCGCAAAGCTCTTTGTCATGGATCCACGCCGGCAGACGTTGTCGCGTCACGCGACCAAGCATCTGCAATTCAAGCCCGGCTCCGACGTTGCGATGCTGAACGCGATGATCAACACGATCATCACCGAGGGCCTCACCGACGACCAGTACATCGCCGGCTACACCGAGGGCTTCGAAGAGCTCAAAGAGAAGATCAAGGAGTTCACGCCGGAGAAGATGGAGCCGATCTGCGGCATCCCGGCGCAGACGCTGCGCGAGGTCGCGCGGACTTACGCGCGCGCAAAGTCGTCGATCATCTTCTGGGGCATGGGCATCAGCCAGCACGTCCACGGCACCGACAATGCGCGCTGCCTGATCGCGCTGGCGCTGATCACCGGCCAGGTCGGCCGTCCCGGCACCGGCCTGCATCCGCTGCGCGGCCAGAACAACGTGCAAGGCGCGTCCGATGCCGGCCTGATCCCGATGTTCCTGCCGGACTATCAGCCGGTCGGCCGCGACGATCTGCGCGGCGCCTTCGAAAAGCTCTGGCATCAGGATCTCGATCCGGTCCGCGGCCTGACCGTGGTCGAGATCATGAACGCGATCCATGCCGGCGAGATCAAGGGCATGTATATCGAGGGCGAGAATCCCGCGATGTCCGATCCCGATCTCCAGCATGCCCGCGAGGCGCTCGCCATGCTCGATCATCTCGTGGTGCAGGATCTCTTCGTCACCGAGACCGCGTTCCACGCCGACGTCATCCTGCCGGCCTCGGCCTTCGCGGAGAAGGAAGGCTCCTTCACCAACACCGACCGCCGCGTGCAGCTGGCGCGACAGGTGATCAAGCCGCCGGGCGATGCGCGGCAGGATCTCTGGATCATCCAGGAGATCGGCAAGCGCATGGGCCTGCCGTGGAATTACTCCGGCCCCGGCGACGTTTACACCGAGATGGCGGAGCTGATGCCGTCGCTGAAGAACATCAGCTGGGAGCGGCTCGTGCGCGAAGGCGCGGTCACCTATCCGGCCGACGCGCCCGATAAGCCCGGCAACGAGATCATCTTCACCACGGGCTTCCCGACCGCGAGCGGCCGGGGCAAGATCGTGCCGGCCAAGGTCATCCCGCCGGATGAGATTCCCGATGACGAATATCCGATGGTGCTGTCGACCGGCCGCGTGCTTGAGCACTGGCACACCGGCTCGATGACGCGCCGCGCCCAGGTGCTCGACCAGATCGAGCCGGAGGCGGTCGCCTTCATGTCGCCGAAGGACATGCGCAAGAAGAAGCTAGCGCCGGGCGACTTCATTCGCCTGGAGACGCGTCGCGGCGCCGTCGAGGTCAGGGTCCGTTCCGACCGCGACGTGCCGGAGAACATGGTGTTCATGCCGTTCTGCTACGCGGAGGCGGCCGCGAACCTGCTCACCAATCCCGCGCTCGATCCGTTCGGCAAGATCCCGGAATTCAAGTTCTGCGCGGTGCGGGCCGAGCGCGCGGAGATGCGCGACGCGGCGGAGTAGGGGAGAGCCTCGTCGTAATTACGCACGCGGTTTGCCACACCAACCGCTGTCATGCTCCGCGAAAGCGGGGCATCCAGTACGCCGCGACCCATCGATTCAATCACAACGGTCTCGGAGTACTGGATCGCCCGGTCAAGTGTTCAGCCCGGGGACATGACCGACGGGTGTTCGGGGACATAGCCGACACATTCTCCGCTCGCCAAGTCGATGATAGCGACTTGGTGGGCGGCAAAGAAGATCCCGTATTGCGCATCGTTTGCCGAGGGGCGGATGGCGAGGCGCTCGCCACGGAAGGCCTGTGGCACTTTCCAAAGACGTCCCTTGAAGCTGACATAGGCCTTGGTCGTGGAGACGCAGCGCACGATCTCATGGCTGTCGTATTCGACCTGTGGCAATCGATCGGGCATTGGTCGCTGGCTGGGCCGATATCGACTGGCCGGGACCTGTTGTCCGAGCGCCTCGTGTGGCCGTTCGAAGTTGTAGACTTCCCGCCAGGCGTCGAAGGCACGCTGCGTCTCTGCGAGATCGCGGAACTGTCGCAGTGCGACACCTCAGCCGCGAGGGTGCGGTGGAATCGTTCATTCTTGCCGCGGCTTTGCGGGTGATATGGGCGGCTGTGGATGACGGCGACGCCAAGCTTGAGCAGCCACACCGAGAACCGTGTCCATCGCTCGCCGGAAGGATCACCCCAGGGCGAACCATTGTCGACGAAGAAGGCCTCCGGGAGCCCGTAATGGCGAAAGGTCTTCTCCAGGCGGCTGCGCACGGTATCTGTGCGTTGATCGGCACAGGCCTGCAGGCACAGATCATAGCGGGAGTGGTCATCCACCACCGTCAGAGGATGGCACTGGGTATCGTTGCCGAGCCGAACCCAGCCTTTGAAGTCCATCTGCCACAACAGATTGGGGGCCGGCATCTCGAAACGCTGGCTTGCCATCGGGCCGCCGATCGGAGGCTTGATGCGGCCAGACCGACGCAAGATCTGATGAACTGTTGAGACTGCTGGCGAACGCAAGCCATTGCGCTCCAGGCAGTGAGCTATCTTGCGAGCTCCCCATGCCGGATGGGCATCGCGTACCGCGAGAATACGTGCCTCGAGCTCGCAATCGGTCTGTCCCGGGCTCGCATGCGGTCGGCGCGAGCGGTCGTCGACATTCTGATCCGCTTGCCATCGTGCAAGCCATTTGTAGCCCGTGTCCGGATGGATATTGAACCGCCGGCAGAGCTCCCGCCGGTTCGCTCCCTCCTGCATCGCAAGCCGCACGAACTCCCGCCGCTGATCCATCACCGACACCTCTCGCCAGGGCATGGACTTGGCCTCCTTTACCGCCAAATCCGTGCACTATGATGTGTCGGCTATGTCCCCGAACACCCGTCGGTCATGTCCCCGGGCTGAACATCAAGCCGGGCGATGACAGTGACTGTATGGAGCCGGCTTGTCCACACCGCTTCGCTCCTCCCAGTGACGGTGATAGATATGGCCCATGTCCAAGGTCACCCCAGCCACACGCGCGCTCACGGCCGCCGGAGTTGCGTTCACCGTCCACGCTTACGACTACGATCCTGACGCCGAGAGCATCGGGCTTCAGGCGGCCGCCGCCCTTGGCGAGGACCCGGCGCGCGTCCTCAAGACGCTGATGGCCTTGGTCGACGGCAAGCCGGTCTGCGTGGTCGTTCCGTCGGACCAGGAGGTCTCGATGAAGAAGCTCGCGGCGGCGGCTAGCGGCAAGTCGGCGCAGATGATGAAGCCGCCGGAGGCCGAACGCGTCACCGGCTATAAGGTCGGCGGCATCAGCCCGTTCGGGCAGCGCAAGCCGGTACGCACCGTGATCGAGCAGAGCGCGCTCGCGCACGACCTGGTCTATCTCAACGGCGGCCAGCGCGGCTTGCAGGTGCGGCTGAAGCCCACCGACGTCCGGGATGTCTTGAAAGCGATGGTCGCGGACGTGCTTGCGTGAGCGTCTCGCTTACTGCTTCTGCAGCAGCTTGAGCCGGCAGCGCAGCGCCTCGCGGATGTGCGCCCGCGCGAGCTGCTCGGCCTTGTCGCCGTCGCGCGCCGCGATCGCCTCGATAATGGCCTGATGCTCACCGTGGCTGGTCGAGGGGCGGCCCGATACGGTGAAGGTGGTCGGGCCGAGCAGGGCGATCCAGTCCTGCAATTCGCGAGAGGCGTTGTCGAGATAGCGATTGCGCGCGGCGCGGCAGATGGCGCCATGGAAAGCGCGGTTGAGCCTCGCCATCTCGGCTGCGTCGGTCGCGGATGCCTCGACAAAGGCCTGCTCGATATCCCTGAGTGCGTCGATCTCCGTGGCCGAGGCATGCGCCGCGGCGAGGCGCGCCGCGGCGCCTTCCAAGATCTCGCGCATGGCGTAGAGCTCGAGCACCTCGGAAATGTCGAGGTTGCGCACGATCAGGCCGCGGCCGCCGGCAGGCTCGACGAAGCCGCGCGCTGCGAGCCGGCCCAGGGCTTCGCGAACCGGGGTGCGGCTGACCTTCAGCCGCTGCGCCACTTCCTCCTCGCGCAGGCGGTCGCCGGCGCGGTAGCTGCCGGCCTGCAGCGCCTCGCATAGGGAGCGGAACACGGCTTCGCCGAGCGCCACGCCGCCGTCGCGCGCGATCGTTCCGCCTGTCTTTGCCGGGCGTCTGGCCATGCATCCTCGTCGACCGCCTAGCGCATCCTGCCCATGCAGAGATGTCGCTTGCGCCGCTTCTGTATATCTTTGTATACAAAAGTACGCAATGGGCGGGCCGGTTGATCCGCGTCGAGCAGAATGTCTCTAACTTCGTCGCATCGGACAGAGGGGATGAGCAGCAAATACGACGTGCTGGTGATCGGCGGCGGCAATGCGGCCCTGTGCGCGGCGATCAGCGCCCGGCGCGGCGGTGCCTCGGTGCTGGTGCTCGAAGGTGCACCAAGATTCTACCGCGGCGGCAACACCCGCCACACCCGCAACATGCGCTGCGCCCATGATGCGGCGACCGAAATCCTGACCGGCCCCTATACCGAAGAGGAATTCTGGGAGGACCTGCTGCGCGTTACCGGCGGACAGACCGACGAGGTGCTGGCGCGCCACATGATCCGCGAGTCCAAGGACATCCTGAACTGGATCGTGGAGCAGGGCGTACGCTGGCAGCCCTCGCTCGGCGGCACGCTGAGCCTCGGCCGCACCAACTCGTTCTTTCTCGGCGGCGGCCGGGCCATGCTCAACGCGCTGTATCTCACCGCTGAACGGCTCGGCGTCGAGGTCGAATACGATGCCGAGGTCACCGACCTCGTGATCGAGGACGGCATGTTCCTCGCCGCGCGCCTCAAGCGGCCGGTCAAGGGCGAGACCGAGATTCGCGCGACCTCGCTGGTCGCGGCGGCCGGCGGGTTCGAGGCCAACATCGAATGGCTGAAACAATATTGGGGCGAAGCCGCCGACAATTTCCTGATCCGCGGCACGCCCTACAATCGCGGCTCGATCCTGAAGATGCTGCTGGACAAGGGCGTGCAGGAGGTCGGCGACCCCACCCAGTGCCATGCGGTCGCGATCGACGCCCGCGCGCCGAAATTCGACGGCGGCATCATCACGCGGCACGACTCGGTCGTGTTCGGCATCGTCGTCAACAAGCATGCGCGGCGCTTCTACGACGAAGGCGAGGACATCTGGCCGAAGCGCTACGCGATCTGGGGCCGGCTGGTCGCGGCGCAGCCCGACCAGATCGCCTACATCGTCTTCGATTCCACCGTCGTCACGAGCTTCATGCCGACGCTGTTTCCGCCGATCGCCGGGCAGTCTGTGGCCGAGCTGGCGAGCAAGCTCGAGCTCGATCCAGCCGCGCTGGAAAAGACCATCACCGAGTTCAACGCCGCGGTGCAGCCCGGCACGTTCGACCACACCATCCTGGACGACTGCCGCACCGAGGGCATCACCCCGCCGAAGACGCACTGGGCGCGCAAGATCGAGACGCCGCCTTATCTCGCCTATCCGGTCCGGCCGGGCATCACCTTCACCTATCTCGGCACGCGCGTGAACAAGGAGGCGCGGATGCTGATGAAGGGCGGCAAGCCGTCCGCCAACATGTTCGCGGCCGGCGAGATTATGGCGGGCAACGTGCTCGGCAAGGGCTATGCGGCCGGCATGGGCATGACCATCGGCAGCGTGTTCGGGCGGATCGCGGGACGGGAAGCGGCGAAACATGCACGGAACTAGGATTTTGGACGAAGCCGACCGCCTGATGACGGTCTGCAATTCCTGCCGCTACTGCGAGGGCCTGTGCGCGGTATTTCCGGCGATGGAGATGCGCCGCGCCTTCTCCGACGGCGACCTCAACTATCTCGCCAATCTCTGCCACGCCTGCGGCGCCTGCTACGTCGACTGCCAGTTCTCGCCGCCGCACGAGTTCAGCGTCAACGTCCCCAAGACGCTGGCGGTGGCGCGCGCGGAATCCTATGCGGCCTATGCCTGGCCGCCGGCGCTGTCCGGCGCCTTCGCGCGCAACGGCCTCGTCATCAGCGTCATCGCCGCGCTCAGCATGGCCGCCTTCATTCTCGGATTCGCCGCGCTCAACGATCGCAACGTGCTGCTCGGTGTCCACACCGGTCCGGGTGCGTTCTACAAATTGATGCCGCACAATGCGATGGCCGTGCTGTTCAGCGCCGCCTTCCTCTACGCCATCCTGGCCCTCGTCATGAGCGTGCGCGCGTTCTGGCGCGACATCGGCGCACCGATTGGCGGCCGTGCGGACGGTGGCTCCATGTTTCAGGCGATCCGCGATGCCGGCGAGCTGCGTTATCTCCATGGCGGCGGCGTCGGCTGCTACAACGAGGACGACAAGCCCACCGACCGGCGCAAGCTGTACCACCACCTGACCTTCTACGGCTTCCTGCTCTGCTTTGCCGCGACCTCGGTCGCAACGCTCTATCACTATCTGCTGGGGCGCGAGGCGCCGTATCCGTGGTGGGACCTGCCGGTCGTGCTCGGCACGCTGGGCGGCATCGGTCTCATCGTCGGGCCGATCGGCTTGTTCACGGCCAGGATGCGGCGCGATCCGGTGTTGCTCGACGAGTTCAGCTACGGCATGGATGTCGGCTTCATCGCCATGCTGTTCCTCACCGGCCTCACCGGAATGGCGCTCCTGGTCCTGCGTGAGACCGCTGCCATGGGGCCGCTGCTCGCGCTGCATCTTGGCGCGGTGTTCGCATTGTTCATCACCATGCCCTACGGCAAGTTCGTGCACGGCATTTATCGCTTCGCCGCGCTGGTGCGTTACGCGCAGGAGCGGCGGACGGCGGCGTGAGCTGCGAACCCGCCTGGTTGAGGCACCTCATGCTTCCGTCTTACGCCACCTCGCGCTCCGGCGCGGATGCCTGTTCGCGGGCCATCGTCGTTGCCGTGACATAGTCGGTCTTGCCGGTGCCGAGCAGCGGCACCTTGTCGACCACCATGATCGTCGCGGGCACCGTCAGCTCGGACGCGCCGATCGTCTTGGCCTGGGCCTGCATGGCGCTACGCTCGGCATTCTTCTCCGTCGTCAGCAGCACGATGCGCTCGCCCTTGCGCTGATCCGGGATCGACACGGCGACGGAAGCAGCCTGCGGCCACAGCGCCGTCGCGATGGCTTCGACCGCCGACAGCGAGACCATTTCGCCCGCGATCTTGGCGAAACGCTTGGCGCGGCCCTTGATGGTGATGAAGCCCGCGGAGTCAATCGCCACGATATCGCCGGTGTCGTGCCAGCCGTCGGGAAGCTTTTCGAGCACGCCGGGATTTTCGGCCCTGAGGTAGCCGAGCATCACGTTCGGCCCGCGCACCGAGAGGCGTCCGCCTTCCTCGATGCCGGGGACCGGATCGAGGCGGCTTTCCATCAGCGGCGACAGGCGGCCGACGGTGCCGGGACGATTGGCCATCGGCGTGTTCATCGCCAGCACCGGCGCCGTCTCGGTGACGCCGTAGCCTTCGAGAATGCGGATGCCGTAGCGCTCCATGAACACCTGCCGCGTGCGGTCCTTGACCGCCTCGGCGCCGGCGATCACAAGGCGCAGGGTGCGGAAGTCATAAGGGTGCGCCGAGCGTGCATAGCCGGTGAGGAACGTGTCGGTGCCGAACAGGATGGTGGCGCCGGTCTGGTAGATCAGCTCGGGCACGATCCTATAGTGCAGCGGCGACGGATACATGTAGATCGGAATGCCCGCCAGCATCGGCATCATCATGCCGCCGGTCAACCCGAAGGAGTGGAACACCGGCAGCACGTTGAACACCTTGTCATCGGCATTGGCGTCGACCCGGGCCAGCGCCTGCGCCGCGTTGGCGAGGATGTTGCGGTGGGACAGCACCACGCCCTTCGGCGTGCCTTCCGAGCCCGAGGTGAACAGCACGACGGCGGGATCGTTGGCCTGGCGGGCGACGCGGGGCGTCGTGCCGGCGAGCAAGCCCTTGATCTTGTCGGCGATGCCGATCGAGGCGCGGACGTCCTCGAGATAGACGATTCGCGCCTCAGCCGAGATCGCGGCCATCAGCTTGTCGAGCTTGCCCTTCTCGATGAAGGCCTTCGACGTCAGCACGGTCTTGACCTGCGCGGCCTTCATGGCGGCGAGCACGTTGACCGGGCCGGCCGAGAAGTTGAGCATCGCCGGCACGCGGCCGATGTTCTGCAGCGCCATGAACACGACGGCGACGCCCGCGGAGTTCGGCAGCAACACGCCGACATTCTCGCCGGCAGCGGTGCCGCTCTCCAGCTTCCGGCTCAGGACCTGCGCGCCGAGGATCAGCTTGCGATAGGTCAGCTTGGTGCCGAGCGCGTCCTCGATGATGACCTTGCCGGTGTCGCGGTCGCGATAGGCGTGTCCAAGTGCTTCGAACAGCGTCTGATCGAGCATGGCGTTCTTCACGAGCGCGTCGATCATGACGTCCTGCAGCGCGGCGCCGGCGGCATTGCGGCGGGCCTTGCCCTTGAGCGATTCATCAACTGGGAGCTTGACCGGCGGCAGAATGGTGACCGTCACCCGCGGAAACCATGACCTCTTGATCTGGCTGCTGTTGAGATAGCTGAGATACGAGCGCTGTGCGCCTTCGATGCGAACCGGCACGACCACGGCGTCGGCCTTGTCGGCGATCATCGCGGTGCCGTCATAGACCTTCATCAGCGAGCCGGAGACGGTGATGCGTCCTTCCGGGAAGATCACCACCGGCTCGCCCGCGGCAACGAGCTTGATCAGGTCGCGTGCGGCCAGCGGCTTGGTCGGGTCCATGGTGTAGTGCTTGACGACGCGCAGGAACGGCTTGGCCCACCAGGCCTTGGCGATGCCGGTATCCACCGCGAAGCTCGCGTCGATCGGCAGCACGGCGTGCAGCAGCGGGCCGTCGATCAGGCTGACATGGTTGGGCGCGATCAGCATGCGGGTGCCCGGAGGCGGCAGGTTCTCGAGGCCACGCACCTCGGTGCGGAACAGTGCGCGGAAGAGCAGTCCGCCGAAGTCGCGCACGCCTTCCTTGCCCCACTTGGTGAGGACGAACCACACCGCGCCGAAGCTGGCGACGCCGAGGCCGAAGAAGATCCAGCCGACATGCAGCCCGCCCGCCTGCAGCAGCGCGACGAACAGCGAGCCGACCACCATGAAGGCGGCCTGCAGCACGTTGCCGGCGGCAATGATGCGCGCGCGCTCGGAAGGTTCCGACCAGGCCTGGACCGCGGCAAAGGATGGAACGACAAACAAACCGCCGCCGAATGCGAAGGCGACGAAGTCGACCAGCATGCGCAGGCCGCCGAACGAGGTTGCGAAGCCGAGCGCGGTAATGTCTTGCCCCTTGGCGGTCACGGCGATGGCGAAGGCGAGATCGAGGCCGGCAAACCCCATGATGATGGCGCCGATCGGCACCAGCGCGAGGTTGGGGCGAACGTGGCTGAGGCTTGCGGCAAACAGCGAGCCGATGGCGATGCCGATCGCGAAGATCGCAAGGCACAGCGTCACCACGCCCTCGGTGCCGCCGACCACTTCCTTGATCAGTGCCGGCAGCAGCGACAGCACGATGGCGCCGACCAGCCAGAACCAGGAGACGATCACGGTGCCGTCCCACAGCCGGTGATCGGCGTAGAGCGTCCTGAGCAGGCTCATCGTCGAGGTCCAGGGATTGGCGTTGACGGGCAGATCGGGCGCGGAGGGCGTTGTCTGCGGAATGCGGGACGCGAACGCCCAGGACAACAGCGCCAGCACCACGACGGCGGATGCGACCCAGCCCATATGCGCCGAGCCGGCCACGAACTGGCCGCCGGCGACGGTGCCGAGCAGGATCGCCATGAAGGTCGCGCCTTCGACCAGAGCGTTGCCGGTCGCGAGCTCGCCGAGCTCGAGCTGGTCCGGCAGCATGGCATATTTCACCGGGCCGAACAGCGCCGCGATGGTGCCGAACAGCGCGAGCGCTGCGAACAAGAGCGGCACCGAATGCAGGAAGAAGCCGGCGGCGGCAAAGCCCGCGGCGAAGATCTCGGCGAATTTGAGCCGCCGTGCGACGACGGACTTGACGTATTTGTCGGCGAGCTGGCCGCCCAGCCCGGACAGGATGAAATAGGGGAAGATGAAGACGGCGCCTGCGACCGTCACCAGGGCATCGCCGTGGCCGGTCGCCGCGCTGTAAAGCAGGATGATGACGAGTGCGTTCTTGAGCACGTTGTCATTGAGCGCCGAGAAGAATTGCGCCCAGAACAGTGGCGCGAAACGGCGTGACGACATCAATTCCCTGATCATGACTAGTCCTGTTTTGGAAAGGCAGCCTGAGGTTGTTACATTGACGGTGAGACGTCACGACCGGAGGCATTTGGGATGAACGCGTGCAGGATAACGACATCGCCGGCCTGCTCTGTCCCCTCAGTCCTCTGATCCTGTTGGTCTCCAAGTGGTCTCGTTAGGTTCGCAAATATCTGGTCGAGGCCGCGTCGAGCTCGGGTGGAGCGGCCTCGCTCGCCCGGATATGGCGCCGGGCGATGAAGGAAAGGCTGAACCGCATCGCTGAAATCCGCCGGATCGGCCGCGCACGTCCAGACATGGTGAGTCCATCCTTGCAGCCGGCTCTTGCATTCGAGCCGATCCACGTGTGCGCGCTTCAGGTGAGATGGGAGAGGTGGCGAAAGGGCGAGAGGCGGCCGAGCAGGCTGAACCGCCGGCCCTCGTGAGGCGCACGGGCGCGATTGGCCCACATCCGGACGGTCGCCCGGCGTTCCGCGAGCACACCCGCAACGTCGCAGGCATTGGCGATGCGATTGATCGGCGCCATGGCGAACCGCAGCAGGGCCCGGCCGAAGCCGGTCACGAGGGCGCCCGCGTCATCGACGAAGGTGGCGGCGATATCAACAGCGAGGGTTTGCATTTTCCAGGTCTCCGGGTTAATTTGAACAATGTTCACATGAGTAGCTTGAAAATGAACAATGTTCAAGAAGATTCGCCGCGTGACCAAAAAAAATCTCGGCGCCGGCTCCAGATCGTGGAGATCGCCCGCGGCATCATCTCAGCTAACGGGCTGAGATCATTGAAGGTTCGGGACGTGGCCGAGGCGGCCGGCTGTTCGGTTGGCAGCGTCTATAACGAGTTCGGCGACTTCGACGGGGTGATCCTGACCGTCAATCGGGAGACGGTACAGGCGCTCACGGCGCGGCTCCGGGGTGTTCCTGCCGAGGATCCGGTTCGCCAGCTCTATGGGCTTGCCCAGACCTATCTCGACTTTTTTGCGGGACACGCCAATCTGCTGCGCTCCTTGTTCGAGCATCGGATGGAGGACGATCGACCTTATCCGGACGACATCCTTCAGATGGTGATGGATGCGTTCGCGCTGATGCATCCACCCCTGGTGCGGCTATTGCCGGATGCGGA
Organism: Bradyrhizobium sp. WSM1743; assembly: GCF_000473065.1. Lineage (GTDB taxonomy): Bacteria > Pseudomonadota > Alphaproteobacteria > Rhizobiales > Xanthobacteraceae > Bradyrhizobium. Next base: position 69,908 of record NZ_AXAZ01000013.1, on the reverse strand, counting down.
TGACGTGAAGATCGCGCTGCTGTCGCGCACGCTGTTTTCCGCGGTGCATGGCATCATCTCGCTCGGCCTCGAGGAGCGCATGGTGGCCGTGCCGCCGCAGATGCTGCGCCAGCAGATCGAACAGTTCGTCGACGTCCATCTCAGAGGGCTCGGGATTCTGCCTATGCGGTGACAGCGGCGACCCGCGTCAGGCGCGCGCTGCCTCGCGCGGCCGGAGCGCGGCGGCGACGGTAACGACGCCCGGTCTTCCGCTCTCGACCTGAACCCGGTTGCGTCCCTTGTCCTTGGCGCGGTAGCAGGCGGCATCCGCGCGCCGCATCGCATCCTCGAGCGTGGTGTTGCGGTCGGTGATGCAGGCGACGCCGATGCTGGCGGTCACCGCGAAGCAGCGATCGTCCCAGGCGAAGCTGAACAGTTCGAGCGATCGTCGCAGTCGTTCGGCGATGTCGACGGCGTTTGATGGCGCGCACTGCGGCAGGATCAGGCCGAACTCGTCGCCGCCGAGCCGGGCCACCAGATCAAGCGACTGCCTGTCGTGTTGCAACAGGCGCGCGATCTGGCAGAGCAGGCGGTCGCCCGCGAGATGGCCGCAACTGTCGTTGACGTTCTTGAACTGGTCGAGGTCGAGCAGGATCAGGGCGAGCGGACCTGCCGCGGCATTGTCCAGCTCGCCTTGCAGGCGCGCCTCGAAGGCGCGGCGATTGGAAAGGCCGGTCAGCCAATCGTGCGATGCCTGCCAGGCGAGGCGCTCCTTCTCGGCATGCAGGGCGTCTTCGAAGGTCTGTCGCTGCAGCACCAATCGGCGCGTGTGCCAGATCAGGAGCAGGATCAGCGTTGCGGCGGTGACGATGTTGACGAACGTCAGCGTCACCTTGATGGCACGGGAGCCCTCACCGAGGACGGTGGAGAACCGCTTGGCATGAACAGTGAACTGCGCGTTGAGCTCCGAGAGCCGGGACGACAGGAAGTGCAGGCGGCCGTCGTCCTGAATGGGGCCCCTCGCCAGCTCAGACCGGATCACCTCGCCGAAGACGCTCAGCTCCAGCAGTATGGGATCCGTGGCTGCCCACTCACGGATCGCTTCCTGGAGGAAGCTGACGCGGTTGAAGTAGCGAAACAGCCAGATCAGTCCCGGGACGTCATCGGGATGGTTGCCGCCTTGCAGGAAGCCGATGCGGGCCGCCTCGACGTCGACCGGATCGCGCTGGAGCGCCCAGCGCGCGAACTCGTCCCCGATGGGAACGGCGAGCGAGGCCTGATATTGCGCGAACTGGCTCTGCTCGCCCGAATGCAGATAGCGATTGAGGAAATAGACGGCGTTCTTCTGCGAGCGCGACCACAACGCTTCGCCGGCGACATAGGCGCGGACCGAGGACATCACCTCGAGGCTGAATCCCGCGACCGCCGCCTGGAGCACGACGACCATCACGAAAGGCGAGACGAGCTTGATGACGTGAAGGAAACTATGTCCCTTCGTCGAGGTCGCTGTTCTGCGAGACACCCTGCATTCCCCAAATCGATCAACGATCCCAGCGGAGCGTTGCGCGCCTGCAACGCAAAGTAGAGGAGAATGTTGCTGAACTCGACCTGAAAAGCGCAAGCGACTGCGTCGCAGGGTGAAAGCGCCGTGAAGTGGATGCGCGCAGATCGCCTCAAATGCCGGTCGAACGGAACTGGCGCGGCATCGGTGAGCCAATGCCTCGCATTCATCGTGCGCGGTTTACTCGATATAGGGAAGTCCGCTCCGCAGCTAAAGCGTGATGAGATAAGGCTCGATAGCCGCAACGGCGAAGGTGGGCTCTCTCTCCCGCCTGCGGGAGAGGGTTGGGGAGAGGGTGCTTCCGCAATGGGACAATCCCCTAGTGGGGAGAGCCCTCACCCGGCGCTTCGCCATAGCCGAGGCTTTGCCTCGGCGTCTCTTGAGTTGACGGCCGCCGAAGGCGGCCTTCGCCTCTCTCGCATCCGCCTTCGCCACGGCTTCGGCGGACGAGAGCGGGAGAGGTGAGCGAGCCCGCGGCAATCGATTGGACCTAATGCGACTCCACCTTACACCAGCACCGGCTTGCGCACGCGACCGGCGTCGCCGAACACGCGCAGGTAACGCTCGATCTCCGAGGGAAGGCCGGTCGCCTTCTCCGGATTGTCGGAGAGCTTGACGGCCGGACGTCCGTCGACCGACGACACCTTGCAGACCAGCGAGATCGGATCGAGATCGAACGAGCCGTCCGGCGTGCAGCCGACGAAGTCGTTGGTGAGATTGGTGCCCCAGCCGAAGGAGAGCCGCACACGCCCGGCGAAGTGCTGATAGGTCTCTTCGATCGAGCCGACGTCCATCGCGTCGGAAAAGACGAGCAGCTTGTCCTTGGGATTGCGGCCCTTCTTCTGCCACCAGGCGACGATCTCCTCGCCGGCCTGGATCGGCGGCGCGCTGTCGGGGCGGAAGCCGGTCCAGTCGGCGACCCATTCCGGCGCATCGCGCAGGAAGGCTTTGGTGCCGAAGGCGTCGGGCAGCGCGATCAGGAGGTTGCCGCCATAGGTCTGGCGCCACTGGTCGAGGATGCGGTAAGGCGCCCAGCGCAATTCCTCATCGTCCCTGGCGAGCGCGGCTGCGACCATTGGCAGCTCATGCGCGTTGGTGCCGATGGCTTCGAGATCGTTGTCCATCGCGAGCAGCACGTTGGAGGTGCCGATGAAGGAGGAGCCGAGGCCTTCCTTCACCGCCTCGACACACCAGCGCTGCCAGAGGAAGCCGTGGCGGCGGCGGGTACCGAAGTCGGACAGCCGCAAGTTCTCGAGCTTGCGCAGCCGCTCCACCTTGGTCCACAGCTTCGCCTTGGCACGGGCGTAGAGCACGTCGAGCTCGAAGCGGCCGCGGCCCTTCATCGCCGCACGCGAGCGCAGCTCGTTGAGGATCGCAAGCGCCGGAATCTCCCACATCGTGGTGTGGGTCCAGGGCCCATGGAAATGCAGCTCGTACTGGCCTTCGACCTTGCGCAGCTCGTACTCAGGAAGGCGGAATTCCGCCAGCCAGCGGATGAAGTCCGCCGAGAACATATGGGTCTTGCCGTAGAAGGTGTTGCCGGCCAGCCAGATCAGCTCCTTCTTGCTGAAGCGGATGGTGCGGGCGTGGTCGAGCTGGGCGCGCAGCTCGCCCTCGTCGATGATCTCGGCGAGCCGCACATGGCGCGAGCGGTTGATGACCGAGAAGGTCACCTTCTGACTCGGGTAATCCTCCCGAATCATCTGCAACATCAATAACTTGTAGAAGTCGGTATCAAGCAGGCTGCGGATGATGGGATCCAGCCGCCAGCTGTGATTGTAGGTCCGGCTCGCAATGTCGGTCACTGTCATGAGAGGATTTTAGCGCGGCTCCCCTTGCGCAACCAGTGGGTTTGGGAAGGGCAGTCTTGCGGATGGCGGCACCCGATGTCTGCGCTTGATATCAGGACTTTGATATCAGGACTTGGCGGCCGTCGCCGCGACGGCCTCGAGCTGGCTCCTGACCCAGCGATGGGCCGGGTCTTTCTGGTAGCGCTGGTGCCAGACCATGAACATCGGCAGCTCGGCCAGGGTCCGCGCGCGGGACGCGAGCGGTATCGGCGTTTGCGCAAAACCGCGCATTACGCCGGATGCGAGCAGGCTCGGCATGCTCGCAAGCATATGCGAGCCGCGCAGGAAGGACGGCACGCCCGAGAAGCTCGGCACGGAGATCGCGATGTCGCGGTGGAGCCCGTTCGCGGCCAGCCGGCGGTCGAAGTCGAGGCGCTCATTATCGGTATAGACCACTGTGATGTGACGCGCCGCGAGATAAGCGTTGCGGCTGGCCGGCGCGGCACGTGCCTTTGCATCGTAGTAGCAGATGTAGTGATCCCTCAGCAGCCGCTTCTGCACGATGTCGACGCCGGATGGCGGCAGCGGCGTGATCAGGAGATCGCAGCGGTTCTCGCGCAGCATCGCAGGCGAGGGCGATTGCGAGGGGATCACGCGCAGGTTCAAGCTCTTCACCTGGCCGGCGACATGGCTGAAGAAGCGCGGCAGCAGCAGGTCGCGCTGCAAGTCGTTGGCGGCGATCGTCAGCGACAGCTGGGCCTGGGCCGGCGCGAAGCTGACGCCGCCGGCAAAGCTGCGCATCTCGTCGATCAGCGCGCGTGCCTTGTCGGCCAGCGCCTGGGCATGGGCCGTCGCAACGATGCCGCGGCCGGACTTGGCGAACAGCGGATCGCCTGCGATCCGCCGCAGCTTGTTCAGGGCGTGGCTGACGGCGGATTGCGTCAGGCCCAGGCGTGTTGCGGCCGCCGTGACCGAGCCTTCCTCCAGCACGGCGAGGAACAGCCGGAGGGCGTGGCCGTCGAGGGCCAAACGATCGATTTCATTCATGCAATATATTATAATCGATCTATTTATCTGTGGAATAGGCCGGCCCATGATCTCCCGACAAGCCGCGCCCGACCCCGGGCTCCCAGGGAGAGACAACGCCGATGAATGCCCAGGCACCAGCCTTGCGGGATCCCCGCCTCAACCGCCCTGAGCCCTTTACGCCGCCGCTCGGCGACGGCGGTTTCTTCCAGCGTGATCGTTCCGTCCATCCGCCGGCACATGCGCCGGGGTACAAATCCTCGGTGCTGCGCTCGCCGCGCCAGGCACTGCTGTCGCTGGAGAGCTCGATCTCGGAGATCACGGGGCCGGTGTTCGGCCACAACGATCTCGGCCCGCTCGACAACGACCTGATCCGCAACTACGCCAGGGATGGCGACCCCGTTGGCGAGCGCATCATCGTCCATGGCCGCGTGCTGGACGAGACCGGCCGCGGTGTTCCCAACACACTGGTCGAGTTCTGGCAGGCCAATGCCGGCGGCCGCTACCGGCACAGGAAGGACACTTATCTGGCGCCGGTCGATCCGAATTTCGGCGGCTGCGGCCGCGCGCTCACCGACGATACCGGCTACTACTATTTCCGCACCGTGAAGCCGGGACCCTATCCCTGGCGCAACTACGTCAACAGCTGGCGCCCTGCCCACATCCACTTCTCGGTGTTCGGCTCGGGCTTCGCCCAGCGGCTGATCACGCAGATGTATTTCGAGGGCGATCCTCTGATCCCGGTCTGCCCGATCCTGACGACGATCCCGGACAAGGATGCGCTCGACCGCCTGGTCGCGCCGCTCGACCTCAACGCCTCGACGCCGTTCGACTCGCTCGCCTACCGCTTCGACATCGTCCTGCGCGGCCAGCGCTCCACCTATTTCGAAAACCGCACCGCGGGGAACTAAAGCCCATGCCGCAGCCGCTCAACTATCTCAAGGAAACCGCCTCGCAGACGGCAGGGCCCTACGTCCATATCGGCTTGATCCCGGCGATGGCCGGCTTCGACATCTTCGAGAAGAACTTCTCCAACGTGCTGGTGACGTCGAACACCAAGGGCGAACGCATCACGCTGGAAGGCAGGGTGCTCGACGGCACCGGCACGCCGCTGCGCGACGTGTTGCTGGAGATCTGGCAAGCCAATGCGGCCGGCCGCTACAACCATCCGGCCGATCGCTCGGCCGGCGCGCTGGAGGAAGAGTTTCGCGGCTGGGGCCGTGCCGGTTCCGACTTCGACAGCGGCCTCGTCACCTTCGAGACCATCAAGCCGGGCGCGATCACCGACAAGGCGGGCCGCAAATGCGCACCGCACGTCAATGTCTGGATCGTCGCGCGCGGCATCAACATCGGCCTCAACACGCGGCTCTACTTCTCGGATGAAGAGGCGGCCAATGCCGCCGATCCCGTGCTCAACCTGATCGAGCCGCCGCTTCGCCGCAAGACGTTGGTCGCGACGCGCAGCGAGCGCTCCGGCAAGGTCGTGTACTCCTTCACGATCAATTTGCAGGGGCTGGAGGAGACGGTGTTCTTCGACGTGTGAGTGTTCGGAGGCCGTCTCGCAGGGTCACTCGACCCGGTCGTCGCGTTTGATCGTTCCGCGCGCGAGGAATTGCGGTGGCTGCCGCAGCTCGCGCGATCCCGGCCGCTCGACCGGATCGCGCCCCAATTTTGGTCTCAGGTCTGCCAAATCAATGAAGACGTCCGCCTGCCGGCGCAGGTCGTCGGCGACCATGGGCGGCTGAGTGGAGAGTGTGGAAACGACCGTGACGCGGACACCGCGGCGTTGCAGGGCTTCCACCAGCGAACGGAAATCCCCGTCGCCCGAGAACAACACGATCTGATCGACATGCTGGGCGAGCTCCATCGCGCTTACGGCGAGATCCACGTCCATGCTGCCCTTCACCTTGCGACGGCCGGTGGTGGCGTCGACGAACTCCTTGGTGAGCTTGGTGACGACGGTGAATCCGTTGTAGTCGAGCCAATCGATCAGCGGGCGGATCGACGAATATTCCTGATCCTCGATGACGGTCGTATAGTAGAAGGCCCGGAGCAGCGTACCTCGGCTCTGAAATTCACTGAGCAGGCGCCTGTAATCGATGTCGAAGCCGAGCGCCTTGGCGGTGGCATAGAGATTGGAGCCGTCGATGAAGAGCGCGATCTTCCCAAACGAAGACATTATGCACAAATCCCCAGGTCGGCACGAAAGCTGACGGTCCAGCCGAAATGGCGCGGTGTGTCGGCCGGAAAATACTGAAGGCGCCGATGGCTTGCTGAAAAAGCGGCGCAGACGACCGGACAGGGTTGGCCGTCTTGCGCCGAGGTTAGGGAGGAAGTTCCATGCCACCAGCGCCAGGGCGCCGAATGCAGTCACGCTAAGGCGTTCGCATCCCCTGCTCAATTGTACGGAGGTAAAGGGCCTCTATCCAAAGGATGGGGCGCCATATACGAAGGTAAGTGGCAAGCAGAGCCATCGCGGCTCGCAACGTGGGCGTCGACCACACGTGCCCCGGGTCTTTGGTCCGATGCGTCAGCCTTCGTCGCCATGGAGCTGCGCGCGAAACGCGCGCGGCGATACGCCCGTGGCTGCGGCGTAGACCCGGCTGAAATAGGCGGGATCATCGAAGCCGAGCGCATAGGCAATCGTCGAGACCGGCAGGTTGGTGTAGACGAGGTTGCGCCGCGCCTCGCGGATCAGGCGGTTGAGGATGAGGTGCGAGGCGGTGTCGCCGGTCGCCGCCCGGGTGATCCGGTTGAGATGCGTCGGGGTCACCGACAGCGCCTTGGCATAGTCGGCGACGCTCCAGCGCTGCAGATGATGCTGCTCCAGCAGTGCCTCGAAGCGGCGGAATAATCCGCTTTCCGCCGTACCGTTGCCGCCGCTCCCGCCCGCGAGCGCACGTGCCACGAGCCCGATCATGGCCGACGACAAGGCGCGGAGCACGTGCGCACGGCCGAAATCGCGAGCGGCGTGTTCGGCGAAGATCTGCTTCATGATGGCGCGGATCTGCGGCGTGCCGCGCACCACGCCCGATTGCGCCAGGACACCGCGCAGGCCTTCGGCCGAGAGCAGCGCCTCGTCCAGGATCTCGGCGGCGATGGTCAGTACCCAGCCCTGGGTATCCGGCACAAAGCGGAAGCCATGGACGTGGCCGACGGGCACGTTGACGATCTGCATCGGCTTTAGCGGCACCACCCGCCCGTCAAGTGTCCCCTCGCCGCCGCCGCGCTCGATCAGCAGCACCTGATGCAGCCTGGCATGGCGATGCACGGCCAGCGTCCAGTCGTGCAGCACCGAGCGGGACGCGATCGTCTCGCAATGCACGACGTCAGGCAGATCGCCGGACTCGCCGAACAGATTGTAGACCCGGATCGGCGGGGCAGGGGCGGCATTCTTCATGTTCGAATAGTACAAGACAATGACGAAACCCTCCATCGGTTTGCAGCGCCGATTCTGCAAGAAAGTGCCGACGGGAGGACGCAAAAATGAAAGTTCAGGTCTGTATCATCGGCGGCGGGCCGTCCGGGCTGCTGTTGTCCCAGCTCCTGCACCTCAAGGGCATCGATACGGTCGTGCTGGAGAAATACAGCCGCGATCACGTGCTCGCCCGTATCCGCGCCGGCGTGCTCGAGCACGGTTTTGCAAAGCTGATGCGCGAGGCGCAATGCGGCGAGCGGATGGACCGCGAGGGCGAGATCCACAACGGATTCGAGATTGCCCATGACGGCGTGCTGTCCCATATCGACCTGCACAAGCATTCCGGCGGCAATTCGGTGCTGGTCTACGGCCAGACCGAGCTGACGCGCGACCTCTACGAGGCGCGCGATCGCCTCGCCGGCAAGGTCGTGCACAATGCCGAGGAGGTGACGCCGCACGATCTGACATCGGAGCGGCCCTATGTCACCTATCGCTCGAACGGTGAAACGATCCGCGTTGATTGCGACTACATCGTCGGCGCCGACGGCTTTCACGGCGTCAGCCGCAAGTCGATCCCGAAGGACGTGCTGCGTGAATATGAGAAAGTCTATCCGTTCGGCTGGTTAGGGGTGCTGTCGCGAACCAAGCCCGTGTCGCCCGAGCTGATCTATGTGAAGCACGAGCGCGGCTTTGCGCTCTGCTCCCTGCGTTCGCAGGTGCTCAGCCGTTACTACATTCAGGTGCCGCTGACCGACAAGGTGGAGGACTGGAGCGACGATGCTTTCTGGGCCGAGCTGAAGCGCCGCCTGCCGGAGGAGGTCGCCGGCCGCCTGATCACGGGCCCGTCGATCGAGAAGAGCATCGCGCCCTTGCGCAGCTTCGTTGCCGAACCGATGAGCTATGGCCGCCTGTTCCTCGCCGGCGATGCCGCTCACATCGTGCCACCGACCGGCGCACGCGGGCTGAACAGCGCCGCGTCCGACATCTACTACCTCTACCACGCCTTGCTCGCGCATTATCAGCGCGGCGACGAGTCGGGCCTCAAAGGCTATTCTGCCAAGGCGCTCGCGCGGATCTGGAAGGCGCAGCGCTTCTCCTGGTGGATGACGATGCTGCTGCATCGTTTCCCCGACCGGCTCGAATATGAGGATCGTCTGCAGCAGACGGAGCTGGACTATCTGCTCTCGTCCGAGACGGCGCAGCGATTGCTTGCGGAGAATTACGTGGGGTTGCCGTTCTAGGCGCCCTTGACCCTCCCCTGGAGGGGGAGGGTCGATCGCGCGCAGCGCGAGCGGGGTGGGGTGGTCTCTCCACGCGGGCACCATCTCGGTGGAGAGACTGTCACCCCACCCCGTCTCACATTTCGCTGTGCTCCATGTGAGCCGACCCTCCCCCTCCAGGGGAGGGTAAGAGGCCGCTACTTCCCTTCCAGGATATTGACCGGCGTCCAATCCGACGGCGGTGGATTTGCGGCAAGAGTTCTCGCGCGCTTGGTGAACAACGCCGCCGCCGGATCGCTCTCCGCCGTCTTTCCGAACGCATCCGCGGCCTTCGCAAACTCCCTTGCCCGCCAGCACGTCAGCCCCTCCGCATACGCCGCGGCGACCTTCGCCTGCGCGGCAGTCTCCGCGCCCGTCTCCGCGAGCGGCTCGAACACCCTGATCGCCTCGCCGCGCCCCATCACCCTGATCGCATCGAGCTCGCGCCAGGCGAAGGTGTCGCCGGTCTGCGCGACCGTCGCTTCCGATGCCATGATCGCGGTGCCGTAATATTTGTTGGCGCCCTCGAGCCGCGAGGCGACGTTTACGGTGTCGCTCATCACGGTGTAGTTGAAGCGGCGCCGCGAGCCGATATTGCCGACCACGGCTTCGCCGCTGTTGAGTCCGATGCGATGCGACAAGCCATGACCGGCGAACGCGGGATTGTTGGCATTGAGCTCGGCCAGCTTCTCGTGGCACTTCAGCGCAGCACGAACCGCGTTGCGCGCATGCGCGGGGTCGTCTGCGGGCGCGCCGAACATGGCGACGATGGAATCGCCGATATATTTGTCGACGTAACCGCCATGGCCCTCGATGATGTCGGTCATGGCGGAGAGATATTCGTTCATCAGCGTGACCAGCTCGCCCGGCGTCATCGTCTCTGCGATCGAGGAGAAGCCGCTGAGGTCGGAGAAGAACATGGTGACGTAGCGCATTTCGCCGCCGAGCGCCGGCATCTTGCCGGAGGCGACCATGATCTCGATCACCTCGGGCGCGAGATAGAGCGCAAAGCTCTTGCGCAGGAAACGCTCGTCGCGGTCGGCCAGCACGAAGCGATAGCCGATCATCATGGCGAGCGCGGCAAGACTCGCGAGCGCAGGCTCGGTCAGCGGCAGTGCCAACGCATGCACGAACGCGCCGACGGCAACGGCTGCGTAAACGGCGGTGAGGGCGAGCCAGGCGATCACCGCGCCGGCGGGTGCGAGCATGCAGGCCGCGCAGGCGATGATCGCTGCGAGCGCAATCGTGAGAATGGTCCGCATGGGAAAGCCGAGCTCGGTCACCGCATCCTGCTCGATCAGGTTGCGGATCACAGTGGCATGCACGAATACGCCTGCAATGTCGCTGCGGGTCTTCTGTGCGGTGCTGGCAGGGGCAGGCAGCGCGCATCGTGACCCCCGCGAGCCGTCATATCCGCCGGACAGCCGCATCGAGGTTAGCTTGCGATCCTCGAAATTGAGGATGGTGCCGAGCAGCACGACCTTGCCCTCGAAGGCGCGGCGGAAGAAATCGCGGTCGCCTTTCTCGACGCAGGTGTGCAGATCGGCGAAAGAATAGGCCGGGACGTCGCGGCCAGGCCGCGGAAGTTGAGCGTGAGCGTGTTGGGCACTGCGCTCGGGATGGCATAGCCGGATAATTCTGTCGTACCGGACGGCGCGATCTCGGGCTTGCTACCGAGGGCCCGCGCGGCGAGCTCGACCGCCATCGCCGGAACCGGCTTGCCGTCGATGGAGAAGCTCAGCGGCATTCGCCGGATCACGTCGTCGGGATCGGTGTGGACGTTGAGAGCGCGGACATTGTTCTTCACCGCCAGCTGCTGTGCGCGGTAGGGCCTGTCCGGATGGTCGTTGCTCAGGATTTCGCCGAGCACGAGCTTGCCGCCGTCGGAGAGCTGCCGCAGCGCGATGAGGTAGTCCCGATCGAACCCCCTCACGCGGCTGCCGAACGACGCATCGCCAAAGGGAATCTCGGATTGTTCGATCGAGCTCGGAAAGATGACGTCGAAGCCGATCACCTTGGCGCCGCCTTCGGTGATGTTGCCGAGCACCCGGCCGATCTCGCGCGTCCAGGTCTGCGTCGGCGATCCTTTGAAGGGTGGCGTGTCGTAGGTCTCCCCGTCGATCGCCACGATGACGACTGGCGACGTCGCGGGATCGCGGCGGTCGCCAATGATCTTGCCACGCAGCGCCGTGAGGATGTCGAGAGAAAGACCTTGCAGCATCTGAAGCGGTGGTGACGTGAAGACCGCGCCCGCAAGGAGCGCGATCAGGATCGCCGCAACGATGTCCCGCCTGCCGATCCGCCGCATCGCGCCTTCGCTAGGCTTCCTATTCGAGCCGCAGCAGGCGGCCGATGATCGGTGTCGGCGAGGCGGTGGCGCTGGCGTCGATCTGGAAGGTGTAGCGCTTGGCACCGAGAATGGCGAGATAGCTGCCGCCCGGGGTCAGTGACTTCCCGGCCTTGGCAAAATCATAGAACTTGCCGCCGATCATGGCATCGCCCTTGAGCGGCACGCTGATCGTGGGTTCCTTGCCGTCGGTGCGCTCGATCACCAGTGTGCTGCCGGCTTTGGCTTGCACCAGCGGCGAGACGCCGTAGAGCGTCGGCAGCTTGGCCGGCGCGCCCTTCGCGTCCGACCGCATGGTGCGGAAGGTCGTTGCGGCACTCTGGTTCGCCTCGCGCTCGGACAGTTTTGCCGCATTGGTGTCGCAGGGCACCTTTTCCCGCTTGACCTCGCCGAGCTGCACGGTGCTTTGCTCGGCGCCGACCAGAACGACACCTTCGCTGATCGTCTCGCGCTGGCAGGATTTGAGGTAGCTGAGCGTGATGCTGGCCTTGGGGCCGAGCTTGATAATCTTGCCCGGCGCCACATAGTCCATGAACGCGATGCCATCGACCTTGCCCTGGACGTCCTCGACGATCGCGGCAGGAGTCTCCGCCAAAGCGGGGGCCGCAAGAAAGAACGCGCCGACACCGGCGCCGATCAGGCTTTTCATGGGAATTCTCATCCAATTCGACGATGCTCTGGTGCCCCGTCCTGGTTCGATGCCTAGCAGCAGGGCGCCCAGGCAAGTGTGACCAGAATCACTCTTAGTTGTTGGTGCCACCTTAGCAGGAACAGGTTCAAACCGGCGACCGCAGAAAAATGGAGCCGCGGCAAGATGTTGGGGGATTGACCATGTCAGGCGGTCGGGACGGCCTCGGCCGAATGGTCCTCGCCTGAGGGGCTCTCCGCCGCACTCTTTATACTGGGAGCGAGAGGGGCCTCGGTCCTTTGAAAAGGAATCGTCCGCTGACCGGCGGCGATCTCGACCACCTCGTCCCAGCGCGACAGGAAGGCCTCGACGCAGGCCGGATCGAACTGCCGGCCCGCGTTCTCAGCCAGGTAAGCGCGCGCCATCTCGAGCGCCATTGGCTCCTTATACGGCCGCCGCGTTGTCAGAGCGTCGAAGACGTCGGCGACAGCGACCACGCGCGCGGCGACCGGGATTTCATTCGCCTTAAGGGCGTTCGGATAGCCCGCGCCGTCCCAGCGCTCGTGATGACCTGCGGCAATTTGCGCCCCGAGCCGGATCAGCTCGCAGCTGGAATCGGCCAGGATCCGCTCGCCGATCGTCGCGTGGGTGCGGATCACCGCCATCTCCTCGTCGGTCAGCTTGCCTGGCTTCAGCAGGATATTGTCGGGAATGGCGACCTTGCCGACGTCATGCAGGGGCGCGGCCAGATAGATATCGCGGCAGAGCCGGGCCGGCAGGCCGAGCTGCTCGGCGATGATGCGGCTGTACCTGGCGACCCGCAGCGTGTGCTCGCCGGTGTCGTTGTCGCGGTATTCGACCGCGAGCGCGAGCCGCAGGATGATCTCCTCCTCCCGCTCGCCGAGCTTTCGCGTCGCTGCGGCGACTTCGCTGGCCAGATGCGCGGCGCGGTCGTTGAGCTTGCGTACGGCTGCACCAAGCTGAATCAAATTCCGCAGGCGCACCGTCATCTCGACGCTCTGCGGTGCCTTGGGCAGGAAATCGGTTGCACCCGCCTGCAGCGCTTCCATCTTCACGTCGTCGGTCTGCCGGGACGTGATCATCGCGATCGGGATGTCGGCGCAGCCGGGAAGGGTGCGGAGCGTGCGGATGAAGCTGATGCCGTCCATGTGCGGCATCTCGTAATCGACCAGGACGAGGTCGAAGACGCGCTCGCGCGCGCAGGCCAGCGCCTCCACGGGATCGAGGAAGGTGGTGGCCTCGACCAGACCTTCGGCCTCGATGTGCCGTTTCAGGAAGTTGAGGACGGAGCGGCTGTCGTCAACCAGAAGCGCTTGGGTCAGCATCGGCGGCCGGGGCTCTCTTCGCTGGCAAAGGCACGAACCCCTTGCATAGCCCGCACAAATTTAACGCGAAGCAAATGCGTCGTACGGGTGCGCGTCGATGGGTATGCGCGTCTTGCATGAGATTTCGACAGACTATGCACGGTTGCATGCATTCGCGCGAAGTCCTTGGGAATGTGACCCGTAGTTGTACGGAGTCCTCCGTTAGGGGTTTGCTCATCTGATTCACGTCAAACGTGTATCGGAAAGTTTTGCAAAGGCGGGGGCAGCGATGGCGCTCAATCCGACGGAGCCGAAGTGGTCGTTGCGGTTGCCCGCCGATTGCAGCATCGCGGCCATTCGCAGCGTCTACGACCTCATTCGCGAGGCGTTCGGTCGTCAGGAGCGGCTCGAGATCGATTGCTCCAGCGTCGACAAGGCCGACGTGACGTCGATCCAGCTTCTGCTGTCGACCGCCAAGACGGGCGAGGCCCAGGGCCGCCCGGTGGTCCTGACCTCCTTCTCACAGTCTCTGCGCAACACCCTTCGCCGCGCCGGCTTCACGAGCGAGGCGCTGATCGATCAGCATTTCCCGCAAAAGAAAGATGGCACCTGATGGCCACGATTCTGACCGTCGATGATTCCCCCAGCATTCGGCAAATGATCAAGGTCGTGCTCGAGCCGGCCGGTCACAACGTGATCGAGGCCGGCGACGGCGCGCAAGGGCTCGCCAAGGCGCAAGCCGGCAAGCTCGACCTCGTCATCACCGACCTCAACATGCCCGTCATGAACGGGCTGGAGTTGATCCGCGCACTGCGCAAGCTGCCGGGTGCGGTCGGCATGCCCATCGTCTTCCTGACCACCGAATCCAACGACACGGTGAAGCAGGAGGCCAAGAGCGCCGGCGCCACCGGGTGGATCACCAAACCCTTCAAGCCTGAACAGTTGCTCGCCGTGGTCGGCAAGCTGGTGCGCACATGAGCGCAATGGACCCGACCGAGGTCTTCCGTCAGGAAGCCAGCGAGCTCTTCGAAGTTCTTGAAGGGGCCCTACTCGATCTCGGCCAGCGTCCCGACGACCGCGAGCTGGTCGATTCTGCCTTCCGCGCCCTGCATACGATCAAGGGGTCGGGCGCCATGTTCGGCTTCGACAAGGTCGCCTCCTTCACCCACGAATTCGAGACTGCCTTCGATCGCGTCCGCAGGGGCGAGATCAAGCCGACGCAGGAGCTGATCTCGGTCGCACTTGCCGCCAAGGACTACATCCGCGCCTTGATCGAGGACCCGCAGTCGACCGATGACATCATCGGCGAGGCCATCCTCGACGACCTCAAGCGCTTCGTCTCCGCCGACAAGCCGGCCGCTCCGGCCGTCGAGCTCGCCGAGGCGCCGCCGCTGGCGCCTGGCGAGAGCAAGCAGGCCGGCTGGCACCTGTATCTGGAGTTCGATTCCCACATCCTGCGCAACGGCTCGAATCCGCTCGACCTGTTGGAAGATCTCTGCAAGCTCGGTCCTTGCTTCGTCGTGCCTGTCACCGACGGCATCCCGTTCCTCGACGAGATGGAGCCGGAAGACTGCTACCTGAAGTGGGACGTCAAGCTGCACGCGGCTTGCAACAAGGACGCGATCGACGACGTCTTCATGTTCGTCCAGGACGAGATGAAGCTGACGCTCTCGCCTTTGGAACATGTCCAAGCGCCCGCGCCGGCCCCGCTGTTCCAGCTGCCCGACGAAGAGCCGGTGATCGCCGAGATGGCTGCGCTGGTGGTGGAGGCCGTCGCCGAGCAGCCCGCCGCAAAGGCGGAGCCCCAATCTGAGGCGAAGCCGGAGGTCAAGCGCGAGGCGGCACCCGCGCGCCGCGAGGACGCCAAGCAAGAGCGCGGCATCGCCACCGTTCGCGTCCAGGCCGAGCGCCTGGACGAGCTGATGGACCGCGTCGGCGAGCTCGTCATCGCCCAGGCGCGGCTGACCCAGCTTGCCGCCTCCGGCTCCGACCTCTCGATCAAGATGATCGCCGAGGAGATCGAGCGTCTTGCCTCTTCCTTGCGCGACACCACGATGGGTGCACGCATGGTACCGATCGGCTCCTTGTTCGGCCGCTTCCGCCGCCTCGTGCACGATCTGTCGCGGGATCTGTCCAAGCCGGTCGAATTCGTCACCTCGGGCGAGGATACCGAGCTCGACAAGACCATGATCGAGTGCCTGGCTGACCCGCTGGTGCACTTGATCCGTAACGCCATCGACCACGGCATCGAGGACACCGTCACCCGCGCTGCCAATGGCAAGACCGAGCAGGGCCGGATCGAGCTCGCCGCCGTGCATTCCGGCGCGCAGGTGCTGGTCACGGTGAAGGACAATGGCGGCGGTCTCAACACCGCGCGCATCCGCGCGAAGGCGGAAGAGCAGGGGCTGATCGCGGCCGGCGCCGTGCTGACCGACCATGAGATCCATCAATTCCTGTTCCACCCGGGCTTCTCGACCGCGCAGACGATCTCTGCGCTGTCGGGCCGCGGTGTCGGCATGGACGTGGTCAAGCGCACCATCGAGAATATGCGCGGCTCGATCGACCTGTCGACCAAGGCCGGCCAGGGCACCACCGTGACGCTCCGCCTGCCGCTCACGCTCGCGATCATCGAAGGCCTGCTGATCCGCGTCGGCGAAGGCCGCTACATCATCCCGCTGTCTGCGGTGGAGGAGTGCGTCGAGCTGACGGCCGAGGACGAGCGTTCGCGCGGCCGCAACTTCCTCAATGTGCGCGGCAATCTCGTGCCCTTCCTGCGCCTGCGCGAGCTCATGTCGGCCTCCGGCGCGCCCGATCGGCATCAGAAGACGATCATCATCTCGACCGGCGAGACCCGCGTCGGCCTCGTCGCCGACCAGATCATCGGCAACCACCAGACCGTGATCAAATCGCTCTCCAAGCTGCACTCCGACGTCACCATCTTCTCCGGCGCGACGATCCTCGGTGACGGCACGGCGGCGCTGATCCTCGACGTCGCGCAGCTGGTCGCGCTGGCGCAGTCGAAAGTCGAGAAGCAGCATATCAACGAGGCGGCGTGATGACCCAGGATTTGGCGCGCGAGCAGCAGTCCGGCGCAATGCAGGTCGTGATGATCGGCCTCGGCGAGGAGAAATTTGCACTCGACGCCGGTCTCGTGCGCGAGATCATAGATCCGGTCCCCGTGACCAAGGTGGCAGGCGCGCGCGCCTTCGTTCCCAGCGTGATCAACGTCCGCGGCAACGTCATTCCGCTCGCCGATCTGCGGATTCGCTTCGGCATGCCGCAGCTCGACAACTCGGCCGACACGCGCATCGTCGTCATCGAGCTCGAGCTCGACGGGGAGCCGGTTCTGGTCGGCGTCACCGCCGACAAGGTCTACGAGGTCACGGAGATCTCGCAGACCGACGTGCAGCAAACGCCGCGCGTCGGCATGCACTGGAAGCCGGAATTCATCCGCTTCATTGCGAAGTGGCGTGAAGAGTTCGTCATCGTTCCGAACATGGAACGCATCCTGAATTGAAATGAGGTCTCGGGCGAGACCGGGGTAGGGGCTGGAAATGAGATTTACCGTCAAGGCAAAGCTTGCCAGTGCGTTCGGCTTGGTCATCGTCCTGTCCGCGGTCGCGGGCGGTGTGGCCTACATGAAGCTCGGCGACATGATGGCGACGGCCGACAGCATGGTCCTGCGTGCAAACCGGATGGAGAAAGCGACGCAGATCGAAAAGGATATCCTGCTTCAGTTGCGCGCCGAAAAGAACGCAGTTCTCGGAACGGAAGCTCAAGCCGAGCAGTTTGCGGTTGAGGCAGCGAGGCTTCGCGAGCAAGCGACCAAGACCAGGGATGAGGTCTACGCGCTCGCCAGCGAGGGAGGCAGGAAGCTGCTCGACAGCTTTGCAGCCGCATACGCCAAGATGAATACGTACCAGGAAGAGACGATTCGGCTGGCGAAGACCGACAAGACCAAGGCCATGGAGCGCTCGATGGGTGACGGCCGCAAGGTCGTCGCAGACGCGATGGAAACCATGGGCGCCTATGTCGCCAACACGAAGAAGCAGATGGCCGAGCAGGCTGTCCAATCCAAGGCAGACGGGCACCAGGCCCAGTTCTTGCTGATGACGCTGATCGGCATTTCGCTGGCAGTTGCGATCGGAGCTGCGCTCTGGATCTCCATCTCGATCAGCCGTTCGCTCGGAAGGGCTGTCGGGCTTGCGGGTGCGGTCGCAGAAGGCGATCTCAGCCGGACCATTCCCTCGGCGAGCAACGACGAGATCGGAGATCTCGTCAGGTCGCTGAACGCGATGGTCGAGAAGCTCCGGCAGATCGTCGCCGAGGCGATCACGGCGGCGCAGAACGTCTCCGCCGGGAGCCAGGAACTGTCCGCCAGCGCTGAGCAGCTCTCGCAGGGTGCGACCGAGCAGGCCTCGTCCGCCGAGGAAGCCTCCTCCTCGATGGAGGAGATGGCCTCCAACGTGAAGCAGAACGCCGACAACGCCAACCAGACCGAGAAGATTGCTGCGCAATCGGCCAAGGACGCCGAAGCCAGCGGTGTCGCAGTCGGTCGTGCCGTCGAGGCGATGCAGACCATCGCCGAAAAGATCACGATCGTGCAGGAGATCGCGCGCCAGACCGACCTGCTCGCGCTCAACGCGGCGGTGGAAGCGGCCCGCGCCGGCGAGCACGGCAAGGGTTTTGCGGTGGTCGCCTCCGAGGTGCGCAAGCTCGCCGAGCGCAGCCAGGCGGCGGCGGCAGATATCGGCACGCTCTCGACCGACAGCGTCAAGGTCGCGCAAGAGGCGGGCCAAATGCTGTCCAAGCTCGTGCCCGACATCAAGAAGACTGCCGAGCTGGTGCAGGAGATCACTGCGGCCTGCCGCGAGCAGGACGTGGGCTCGGCCCAGATCAACCAGGCGATCCAGCAGCTCGACAAGGTCGGCCAGCAAAACGCCAGCGCGTCCGAACAGGTGTCCTCGACCTCGGAGGAGCTCGCCTCGCAAGCCGAGCAGCTCCAGTCCACCATCTCGTTCTTCCGGATCGAGCAAGCTGCGCGCAAGGAGAATGCCGCGGCCGAGCCGATCGACCGCGCCGTCGGTCAGCTCCGGGCCAAGGCTGCGCACATGGCGGCCGTCGATCGCGGCGCGAAGAAGCCGGCTCCCGTCCGCAAGCCGGCACGTGCGATGAAAGTCGCCGGCGGCGGTGGCTTCGCCTTCGACATGCATGACGGCGAAGACGACCGCGACGCTGAGTTTCAACGCTGATCAACCGGTCCGGCCTCGCGCCGGACCGCGCTCACTTCCAAACCCTCGGATCCCTGGACTGCATCATGGCCGCAACCTCGCAATATCTGACGCTCGGGCTCGCCGGCGAGACGTTCGGCATCAGCATCCGCAATGTCCGTGAGATCCTCGACATGCGGCCGATCTCGCGGCTTCCGCACGCCCCGAACTTCCTGCTCGGCATGATCGACGTGCGCGGCAGCGGCTATCCGATCGTCGACCTTCGGACCAAGCTCGGCCTGCCGAGCGTGCCGGCCACCGAAGCCACCCGCATCATCATTCTCGACGTGCCGATGAAGGGCCGTCTGGCCGGCGTCGGCTTCGTCGCCGACTGCGTGTTCGAGGTTACCGACATCGACGAGCAGGCGATCGAGCCCATCCCCGAGGTCGGCGGCCGATGGCAATCCGATTATGCCTCCGGCATCGGCCGCAAGGGCGAAAAGTTCGTCGTCATTTTCGACCTCGCCAAGCTGATGGCGAACGACAAGATTCCGGAAGAGCGCGACGCCGGCGCGGACGCGCCGCGCGCCGCGTGAGTTTGCAAGAGTGAAGCGTGGTCAAGCGTAGGAACCTCAATTCGAACCAAATGAGATTGACATGAGATTCACAGTCAAAGCCAAGCTCGCCAGCGCCTTCGGCGTCGTCATTCTTCTTTTCATTATAGCAGGCGTCGTAAGCTACACGAAATTGTCGGACATGGCCGCAACCGCGGAATCCATGGTGCTTCGTGCCAAGCGGATGGAGAAAGCCGCCGAGGTCGAAAAGATCATCTGGCAGCAGCTCAGGGCGGAAAAGAACGCAATTTTGGGAACGCCGAGCGAAGCCGATGAATTCGCCGCGCAGGCCGCCAAGCTCCGCGAGCAGGCAACGAAGATCAAGGACGAGGTCTACGCGCTCGCCAGCGAGGGCGGCAAGAAGCTGCTCGACAACTTTGCGGGTGCCTACGCCAGGATGAACGCCTATCAGGAAGAGACGATCAGGCTGGCAAAGACGGACAAGGCGAAGGCAACGGAACGCTCGATGGGTGATGGGCGCAAGGTGGTCGCAGACGCCACGGAGGCGATGGGAGCCTATGTTTCGAACGCCAAGCGACAGATGGCCGAGCAGGCCGCGCAGTCCAGCGAAGAGAGTCATCGCGCGCAACTGATTCTGATCGTCCTGGTCGTTGTCTCACTCGTCGTTGCGGCACTCGGCGCAGTCTGGATTTCGATCAATATCAGCCGGTCCCTCGCCAAGGCCGTCGGGCTGGCTGATGCTGTGGCGATCGGTGACCTCAGCCAGAAGATCGATGCTTCCAGCAACGACGAGATCGGCGATCTCGTGAAGTCCCTCAACGCGATGACCGTCAACCTCAACAAGACCGCGGCCGTCGCCAACGAAATTGCACAAGGCAATCTCACGGTCGAAGCCAAGCCGCTGTCCGACAAGGACACGCTCGGCCTCGCGCTCGAGCGTATGGTGGAAAAGCTCCGGCAGATCGTGTCGGAAGCTCTGACCGCGGCGCAGAACGTCTCCGCCGGCAGCCAGGAGCTCTCCGCCAGCGCCGAGCAGCTGTCGCAGGGCGCCACCGAGCAGGCCTCGTCCGCCGAGGAAGCCTCCTCCTCGATGGAGGAGATGGCTTCCAACGTGAAGCAGAACGCCGACAATGCCAGCCAGACCGAAAAGATCGCGGCGCAGTCCGCCAAGGACGCGGAGGCCAGTGGGGCCGCGGTCGGCCGCGCCGTCAACGCGATGCAGACCATCGCCGAGAAGATCACGATCGTGCAGGAGATCGCGCGCCAGACCGACCTGCTCGCGCTCAACGCGGCGGTCGAGGCCGCACGCGCCGGCGAGCACGGCAAGGGCTTTGCAGTGGTCGCTTCCGAGGTGCGCAAGCTCGCCGAGCGCAGCCAGGCGGCTGCGGCCGAGATCGGCACGCTCTCGGCCGACACCGTCAAAGTGGCGCAGGAGGCCGGCTCGATGCTCGCCAAGCTGGTTCCTGACATCAAGAAGACCGCCGAGCTCGTCGAGGAGATCACCGCGGCCTGCCGCGAGCAGGACGTTGGTTCGGCCCAGATCAACCAGGCGATCCAGCAGCTCGACAAGGTCGGCCAGCAGAATGCCAGCGCATCCGAGCAGGTGTCCTCGACCTCGGAGGAGCTCGCCTCGCAGGCCGAGCAGCTCCAGTCCACCATCGCGTATTTCCGCATCGAACAGGCTGCAAAGAGCCAGGCGGCCGCGCCGATCGACCGGGCGGTCAGCCAGCTGCGCGCCAAGGCGGCCTCCATGGCGGCGGCCGAGCGTCCGGCCAAGAAGCCGCAGGCCAAGCCGGTGCGCGCCGCAAAGGTTGCCGGCGGCGGTTTCGCTTTCGATATGAAGGACGGCGAGGACGACCGGGACGCCGATTTCCAGCGCTAGGACCCGCGAGGGCTCCTGCGGACCGGTCGGTTCGGTGGACCGGTCCGCCTTCAGCGGTGACGTGAACGCGTGAGATTCAAGATGGCCCTTACGGCCCGACATTCAAATGCAGGCGGCCGTTACGAAGCAGGGTCGTCGTCCATGATGCCCGCCATACAGGACACGGCCGTGCATCTGTCCGACCGCCACTTCCGGACCATCGCCGAATTGATCGAGAGCCAGGTCGGCATCAAGCTGCCGCAGGGCAAGCGGCTGATGCTGGAGGGGCGGCTGCACAAGCGCGTGCGCGCGCTGAACTTCGCCGGCCTCAATGAATATGTCGAGAACCTGTTCGAGGCGGATCTTTTCGAGACCGAGCTTACTCATCTCATCGACGTGGTGACGACCAACAAGACAGATTTTTTCCGCGAGCCGCAGCACTTCACCTTCATGAGGGACGTCGCGGTCCCCGCCCTGCTCAGATCGCATGGACGCAAGAACGCGAACCTGAAGATCTGGAGCTCGGCGAGCTCCACCGGCATGGAAGCCTACACGACCGCGATGGTGCTGGACGACATGACGCGGAACGGCTCGCGCTTCCAGTACCGCATCCTCGGCACCGACATCTCGACCGCGGTGTTGCGCCTCGCCAGGACGGCGATCTACACCCGCGACGTTCTCGCCCCGGTGCCGGAGCCATTCGTAAAACGATATTTTTCGTCGTCGCGGGACAAATCGCGCGGCGAAGTGCGGATCGTGCCTGAGTTGCGTCGCATGACACACTTCATGAGGATGAACCTCATGGACAAGTCCTATCCCGTCGATCGTGACGTCGATATCATCTTCTGCCGCAACGTCCTGATCTATTTCGAGCGGGAGACCCAGCGCAAGGTGGTCGAGCAATTGTGCGGCCATTTGCGTCCGGGCGGCTATCTGCTGGTCGGGCATTCGGAATCGATGATTCACAGTGCCGTGCCCGGGCTGAAGCAGGTTCAGCCAACCATCTTCCAGGTCTAGCCGGAGCGCAACCACGATGCCGAGGGGGAAAGTTCGCGTGCTGATCGTGGACGATTCGGCGTCGGTGCGCCAAATCCTGCAGACGATCCTTTCTGAGGACCCTGATATTGAGGTGATGGCGACGGCGTCCGACCCGTTCGTTGCCGCCAAGCGGCTCGAGAAGGAGCTGCCCGACGTCATCATTCTCGACCTCGAAATGCCGCGCATGGACGGTATGACCTTCCTGCGCAAGATCATGGCGCAGCATCCGATCCCGGTGATCATCTGCTCCTCGTTGACGGAGGAGGGCTCGAACGTGATGTTCGAGGCGTTCGAGGCGGGTGCGGTCGACATCGTGCCGAAGCCGAAGATCGACACCCGGCAGGCGCTGCTCGAATGCTCCACGCGGCTGCGCGAGGCCGTGAAGTCCGCCGCCCGCGCCCGGGTGCGCCCCCGCGCGGAGCGTCGCGCCATCGAGAAGAAGCTGACCGCCGATGCCATCATCCCGCCGCCGGTGCAGGGCAGGGCGCGGCCGACCACGGAACGCATCGTGTGCATCGGCGCCTCGACGGGCGGCACCGAAGCGCTCAACGACGTGCTGGAGATGCTGCCATCGCATTGTCCGCCGATCGTCATCGTCCAGCACATGCCTGCGGGCTTCACCGCGGCCTTTGCCAAGCGTCTCGATAGCGTCTGCCAGATCAGGGTCAAGGAGGCCGAGGACGGCGAGCCGGTGCTGCCGGGCTGCGCCTATATCGCGCCCGGCGCGCGGCACATGTTGCTCCAGCGCATCGGTCTGCGCTACCAGATCGCGATCAAGGACGGCCCGCCGGTGTCGCGGCATCGTCCATCGGTGGACGTGCTGTTCCGCTCGGCCGCCCAGCATGCCGGTGCCAACGCGCTCGGCGTGATCATGACCGGCATGGGCGATGACGGCGCGCGCGGAATGCTTGAGATGCGCAAGCTCGGCGCCTCGACGCGGGCGCAGGATGAAGAGAGCTGCGTGGTGTTCGGCATGCCCAAGGAAGCCATCGCCCATGGCGGCGTCGAGAAGGTCGTGTCGCTGCACCACATTCCGCGCGAGATCATGCTCTGGTATCAGGCCGGGCATCCAGTGGTGACAGGTTGACGGCAATGTCGCTCATTCCAGCCAATACGCTCACCGAGGCCATCGCAGGGATCGAGGACGTCTCCTCGCGCATCGAGGACGTGTTCGCGCGCGTCGGCCACGAGCTCGGACGCGGCCATCTCATCTTCAAGGAGCTGAACCACGGCCTTGCAACGCTTTCCTCGGAACTCTCAGGTGCAGAGATCGAGGGGGCCGCGACCGCGCTCCAGGAGATCGCCGCGCGGCTCAGCGAGCTGGCGCAGGCGCTGCCGGCCGAGACCGCGCTGCTCGAGACCATCGGCAAGAGCACGGCGGAGGCATCTGCTCTGCTCAAGCCGCTGTTCAAGCACATCCAGATGATCACCATCATCGCCCGCAGCGCGCGGATCGAGGCCGCCTCGCTCGACGGCGACCGCGAGGGCTTTCTCGCCTTCACGCAGGAGGCCTACGATCTCGGCAAGGCCGTGCAGGGCGCGATCGAGGGCTGCGCGCGGGATCAGCAGCGCCTGGCCGAGGCGGTCGCCACCGCATTCGGCCGGCAGAAGGAATTCGAAAGCCGCTACCGCAATCAACTGGCGGCGGAGAGCGTCGAACTCGGCTCCGCCTATTCCGGATTGCGCGATCAGCGCAGCAACGGCAGCCATCTCGCCGATCTCGCAAGTTCCAGCACCAGGAAGATCGCCGAGGCCGTCGGCAGCGCGATCATCTCCTTGCAGGCCGGCGACAGCACGCGTCAGCGTCTCGAGCATGTCTCGCACGGCCTCACGCTCGCCTCGGGACCCGCCCCGAGCCTCGTTCCCGAACCTGTCGCGAGCGACGACGGCGCGCGCACGATTTGTCAATTGCAGGCGGCCCAGCTGAGAGATGCCCAGCGCGAGTTCGGCGGTGACATCGGCCAGATCGTTCGCGCGTTGACCGCCATCCTGCACGATGCGGGCAGTGTCGTCGGCCACGGCCGCACCCTGTTCGGCGGTGAGGACGACGGTTCGTCATCGTTCCTGGCGCGCATCAAGCAGACGCTGGCGCACGCCTCCACCCTGATTGCGACCTGCGAGGGCGCCGGCCGCTCGGTGGACGAGGCGCTCGCGATCGTCGAGGACACGCTGACGAAATTCCGCCAGGCGATCGCCGGGCTGGCCGAGGCGACAGTCGACATCACGCTCATCGGAATGAATGCGGGCCTCAAGGCTAGCCATCTCGGCAGCCGCGGCAGCGCTTTCGTCGTCATTGCCAACGAGCTGAAGGCCACCGCCGATCAGGTCGCGGTGGGAGCGGGGCGTCTGAGGCCCGTGCTCGACGGCATCGAGCGCTCGGCGAGGGACCTGAAGGAGCTTCGCGTGCAGGGCGATCCGACGCAGCTCGCCAAGCTCGAACCGCAGATTCTCCAGGCGCTGCGCGAGGTCGAGGCCGGCAATGAACGGCTCGGCAGGCTGATGAGCCGGCTCGTCGATGAAGGTGCGGAATTCGAGGGGCTCATGAATTCGGCGCAAGCCCTGATGACCACGCTTGGTGAAGGCTCCGCGGCATTGCCCGCGGTCGCGGCGCGGCTCGAGACCGCGAGCGCGGGCGCGCAGAAGCCGCGGCCGCAAGCGCAGGACGAAACGATGCTCGACCAGCTGTTTGCGCGTTACACGATGGAGCGCGAGCGGGACGTCCACCGGGAATTCCTGCAAGCGCTCGGGCTGACGTCGGTCACCACCACGCGCCGGCTCGAGGCAGTCGAGGCTGCGGACGACGGGATAGAATTGTTTTGATTGTTGCTGCGGGCATCGCCTCGTGCGCCCGCAGAAATTTGACCGATTGACTTTGCAGGGCGTTAACCGTGGCGGAATGCTCGCCGGCGACGGTCATTGTCGCGCCCCCACCGTTCGTTGCAAATACGCAGGGAATTCATGGGTGGATGTTTCCATGCTGAAAGAGGGCAAATACGCAGCGTGGTTCAGAACCGCGCAAGCGCAGGGCACCGGTATCGTGCATCTGGCCCAGGGCCGGATCTCGGGCAGTGACAGCTTCTTCACCTATGGCGGCTCGTACCAGTTCGATGACGACCAGCGTTTCACGGCCGTTCTGACCACACGGCGACATGCCGACGGGCCGCCGACGGTGTTCGGACTCGACGAGGTCGAGGTCGAGCTCTCCGGCGTGTATAGCGGTGCGATGGCGACCTGTTCGGGCACGGCTCGGCAGGCGCCCGAGGTGACGTTCGAAGCGACGCTGATCTACAGCCAGGAAGAGGCGCCGGCTGCCGACGCCCGGTGCGCGGTCGTGAAGCTCAATGCCGACAAGCTGCCCAAGAGGCTCGACGGCCGGTCCCGGCCGCGGCATCCGTTCCCGGCTGGCTCGCCCAAGTAAGAGCCAGTACGACGGCAATCCGCGCAGCTCCACCCGCGCTCGCGCCTGAGGCGCGCTGAGATTTGGATGAAACGTCGTCGCACCTTTTGTTTGAGCATGATCTTTTCCGAGAACCGCTTCACATTTTTCCGGATCATGCTCTGAAGCGGAATGGCTTTAGGTTGAGTCGATTGCCACGGGCTCGGTGCAACCTCTCCCGCTTGCGGGAGAGGTCGCGCCGAAGGCGCGGGTGAGGGCTTTCTCCTCTAGGGGGTTATCCCATTGCGGAAACACCCTCTCCCCAGCCCTCTCCCGCAAGCGGGAGAGGGAGTGCACTTACGTTGTAGCAATCAAACCTGATCTCATCATGCTCTAGGGCCACGATTAGCATTGCGTTGACATTGTTGTCTCGAATTCGCGCCGCGGCCGCGTTGCAGCAACTCTGCCTTTAGAAGCGAGAGCTAGTCTCGCGCCCGATCTAGCGTGGTGGAAGAACATGCCTCAAATCTGGATGACATACGACGAGCTCGGCGCGCTTTGCGGCTGCGGTGCAACGGAGGCCCGCGAACGTGCCATCCATTTGTCGCTCGATCGTCGGAAGAGCCGCGACGGGGCGACGCGCGTCAAGCTCGATCTGGCGCTGACGGCCAAATTCTTTGCATCCGTTCGCGAGGCGGATCTCGACCTCGATTGCGCCATTGAAGCGCTGCACAACACCCACCGGCAGATGGGTGAGCTCCTGGCTCCCTCCGAGTTCCACGCCAGGCGTGGGGCGGCCTGAGTCCCCGCGTGGTCGGGGCCTTGACTGCGAAGGCTAAATCCCGCGGTTGTTGCCCCGAATCAGCATAAGCTCCGTGGTGGAATTTCCGGCTGCCGTCGGTGTTTCGATCGCGATAGGGAGCGGAGTGCGCGGGAGGAGTGCATGAGCAAAGCCGTGTGTCGGCCGACGTTGGCGTTGTTGGGAACGCTCGCGCTCGTTGGAAGCGTCATTGCGGCGAGCGGAACGGCAAGCGCGGAAGTCGTGAAGCTGCAAGCCGAGCTCAAGGGAAGCAACGAAGTGCCTCCGAACGGCTCAACCGGGTCGGGCAAGGCCGAGGCAAGCTACGACACTGAAGCCAAGGTTTTGACTTACGTCGTTACCTATACCGGACTCACGGGGCCGGCGATGGGAGCGCATTTTCACGGTCCCGGCGAGGCCGGCAAGAATGCTGGCATCGTCCTGCCGTTCAAGACGGTGCAAAGCCCGATCCAAGGCAGTGCCACGCTCACCGATGAGCAGGCGGCAGATCTGCTGGCTGGCAAATGGTACGCAAACATCCACACGGCCGCGAACCCAGGCGGTGAGTTGCGCGGTCAGATGGTGAAGTAAGGACCGGGTCCCGCGGTCATCTCGCCAGGGCGATGCTGGCCGCTTCAGGACGGTGGTCTGGGCAGGAACGCCAGGATCATCTGGGCGAGCATGACGCCCACGGTGCCTCCCGCCGCCTTCTGCAACACGTCGAGAAAGCCCGGATCGCGGTCGGGTATGAACGATTGCATGAACTCCAGCCCCATAGCGACGGCTATGACGAGAGAGCAAGCCAAACCAAACCGTCCGGGCAGCAGGAAGGAAAGAAGGAAGCCGAGCAGCCCATAGGCGCTGAAGCGCTCGATCACGACGACCCAATAGGTCTCGTGATGCCCGATGAGCGCGGGCCTTCCCGACAGCCTCGCCAGGGTGGCGTAGACGATCAGTGCAAGACAGATGCTCGCGGCTGCAATGAGGTGGCTGCGCATGGCGCCAGCATAGCCGGTTGGTTGCCGGTCTTGTTCGAAAGCCGAAAATATCGTTAAAGGCCCGCGTTGGGGTCAGGCCACCAAAACTGTGTCGCCGGAGACCGCCGCGCCTGATTGCGTCACGCGGCGCGACTCCACGAGCTCATGGAAGCGGGCAGAGGGCACGGGCGGCGCAACGAGATAGCCTTGACCCTCCTCGACGCCGGACGCGATCAATGCGCGGAGCTGCTCCTCCGTCTCGATGCCTTCCGCGACCACGGTCATATTGAGGTCCTTCGCGAGCGCCACCAGCATTTCCACGATCGCCGTCGTCGATGCGTCCACGGTGATCGTGTCCACGAAGAACTTATCGATCTTGATCATGTCGGCGCCGAGGCCCTTCAGCCGGGACAGTCCGCTATGGCCGACGCCGACGTCGTCGATAGCGACGCGGAAGCCACGGTCCCGCAGCTCGGCCACGACCGCCGCGGCGCGCGCGAGATCGTCGAGCTCGTCGCGCTCGGTGATCTCGACCACGATCTGGCGCGCGGAGACTCGAGCCGTCAGGACCGTGTGGCGCAGCGTTTCGACGAAGCCGGCACTCAGGAGATGGTTGGGCACGACATTCAGGGACAGCTTGAAATTCTTGTTTGCCCTGAGCAATGGCCTCAGCTCGGCAAGCGCCGATCCCAGGATCTGCCAAGTCATCGCCTGGATGCGCCCACTGGATTCGGCGAGCGGAATGAAGTTCATCGGCGGGACCACCGAGCCATCTCGGCGCAGCCAGCGAGCCAGAATCTCGCAGCCCTTGATCTGACCTGTCCTGAGGTCGAAGATCGGTTGATAGTATGGCTTGAACTCGCCGGCTGCCAGCGCCCGATCGAGATCGGCGACAGGACCCTCCATGCGGCGGCTGCGTGCCAGCAGGATGCCAAAGATCGCGCCAAGTCCGAGAGCCACCGCGACTGTGGGCCAATAAGCCTCGTTATTCCAGCTCGAAAGCACCGCGCGCTCGAGCTGGATCGTGGCACGAAGCGGGAAGCGACTGGAGTTTCTGTCGAAGCTGATCGGCTCGAGCAGGGACTTGCCGGCGTCGGTCTGGAATTCGCCGAGCTTCTCGCCATTGCTCAAGGCGAGGATCACGTCGCTGCGTGCGCGCAGCTCGGCGGGCATGATGTCGAAGAGGCTGGCGTTAATGCCGACAATGGCGACGAGCGCGGAGCTGCCATCGATGTCCCCGAGCACGCCCAGGGCGTCGCCCCCGAACTGCTCCACGCGAAACAGCGAAAGCGCCTTGTCGCGCGAAGGCAGCATGTCGCGCCGATCCACCCATCCCTTGTCGAATTCGAGCGTCTCGGAATAGGCCGAGCAGATCACGGAGCCATCCGGTTTGACGAGCCGGACGTCCTTGATCGCCGAGCGCTGGTAGACGTGCAGGCGGATGGCTTGCAGCGCCCCCGGCTCGCAGCTGGCGAGCTTGCGCCTCGCGAGCTCGTCCAGGCTGGCCGCGGCAAAATCGACCGCAAATTCCGACCGGCGCAGAACGACCTCGGTCAGCTCGTTGAGCTGATGCGTCTGCTGGTGGCGAATGACCGCCTCAGCGCCGAAATGGCCCGCCAAGGCGAACGCCATCGTGCTCGCAAGCACGAGCGCCGCAAACGGAAGGCTTGGTCGCAGCAGTCGCATCCGGTTCAGGCGAAATCAGGCGAGGTTCAAATTCGGGCAAGGCTTGAAGATTGATCCTAGCCAGCGGGGGCTAAGATAGGGTTTAACGGAGACCGGCCCGGAAAGGCCCACCCGAGCGATGGCTTGACCAATGGTCTGGCGGCCCGGGATAGAAACGAGCATGGAAAGTTGAGCAGTATGATCAGGACGTTAAGCCTCCTCCTTGCGTTGGCTGTCGGGAGCTCTGTGGCCTCGGCGCAGGGGACCAAAGACACGCCATCGGGCACGCAGCCCACCGCGCCCCGCAGCGGCACGGGCACCAATTCCGGGTCGGACAGCATGGGTGGCGCGTTCAAGGGAACGGGGACGCCGAATTACGGCACCAGCCCGGGGATGGGCTCCCAGAAGAAGACGCATAACTAGTTGAGCGGGCTAGACCACCGGACGGGACGCTCAATCAATGCTCGCCGCCCGCATGCGGCGAGCGTTGCCGTTTTTGCAGTCAGGTTTTCTTCGCCGCCTTCGACTTCAACGAAAGGCCAAGGCGCAACGCCATGCGCTTGATCGCATCAGGCGAGCGCCCGAGAACTTTCGCCGCTTGCTCCAGCGAGGCTGAAGACTTGGCCAGCTCCATGAGCCGGCGATCTTCCTTGAACGACCAGGGCCTGCGCGCCATAACCGAAATGATCCTCTCGTCGACAAAACGACAAAGCCGCCAAGCGGACCCATGTTCGCTCGACGGCTTTGCTTGGGTGGGGCCGGGCTTGGGGGAGCCCGGTGCGAGAGATGGATAAGCAATCGCTGAGAGTTCGCAACAAACAACGCAGATTAAGCTAACCTCTCAACCTTACCGCGATGAAGTTGGTGCAGGGCGCTCCGTATAACCACGGATGTTTCGCCAGCAGTGTCGTCCGCGAGGGCCACCAGATGCGTTCGAGAACCTGTCGGAGGCATATCGTGCAGATCGCAGCTATGCCCGACCGCAGCGCGTTCAGTCGCTTCGTTTGAGGCTGCTTGCCGGAGTGAACAGGGGTTAACATCGCGGGCTGGATATCGCTCGCGAATTGATGAGAGATTGCGTCATCCTTTGGGACTTGGTTTTCGCGACGACCAAACTTCAAGCACCACGTTGCACAAACTTCATGTTCGTCTGACAAAAGTTTCAGCGCCGGTGATCTTGAAGTCGTCGCAGCATCACGTTGAAATGTGCCGGGAGGAGCGTTCCGAAAATTGGGAACATTCCAAATGCTTGCAGTTCTGCTTTTGATTTCGATTTTTGCAGCTGGCTTTTGCTGTGGCTATGGTGTGCGGGCATGGCGCTCGCGCAAGCGATCGGCACGATATCGTCTTTATGCGCCCTACACGCCGGCATCGATGGGAGCTAGGCAAAGTGAGCATCCATCGTAATGGCAGAGCCATGGGCGCGATGTTGAGCCGGAGCTGATCTTGTTTTGCAGCCAGGTCTGATAACCATGTGCAATTAGGTTAACATGGTGCGGTCCTTGAGAGCTTCGGAAAGGCGGCCTAGAACGTATCGGTTCATGGCGAGAGTTTAGCCGCCTCGATATTTTTCGCGGCTCGCATAGGTAGGCGTGAATGGTGTATTTGATTACGTTGCTGGGCGCGACTTGCGTCCTCATTTTGATCGCGTTTGTTCGTACTTTTGATCGGCGGCTGAAAGAACTTCCGGGGCCTTGGATCATGAACGAGGGCCATTCGAATGACTGATCAAAGGCACAACGCGCCCCGCAGATATTTCGTCGACGCCCAAGGGCATCGTGTTCTGATCGGCCTGTCTCCGGAAGAGACGGCGGAGTTCGAAGCACTGGATCTTGCATCGAACGAGACAGTGCATTTCACATCCGAGATCCGCGCGCGAAAAGGAGCAGCCGCGGAGGGCGAAGTCCGATGGCTCGAGCTCTATTCCAAGCACGAAGGAGCTTGGCGGGCGTGGATCGCACAAAGCCAGGCAGGACGGGCGCAGGATTTAGGCTTTGTTAACTATGTCTGACCGATGGTAGCCGCCTGAATCTCGAATGTGGGATGGCCCAGATGTTTCAGCTGTTCCTGAGAGCGCGCGCACACAATCTTCTCGGCTCCCGCCGCGAGGACAAAGGCTTCAAAGCCCGCTCCGTCGAGCGTGATGCGGAGACCGATCGCGTGCGGATCGGTGCCGTTCTGGCGGCGATCGAAACAGCATTGCAGGAGGCGGAAAGGGAGCAGGCCGGGCTCAACCGTCGTGTTGACGATGCTCTCGCGCGCGCATCCGTCACCTTCGGAAACGGCACCGATGAATATCTCGAGCGGGAGGCGCTCGATAATTATCATCAGGATCTCTTCGCGGCCGACATCTCGAACGGCCAGCGACGGCTCAAGGAATTGGCGAGCAGCATCGCCCACTTGAAGTTCGTCAAGACCGCAATGCTCACGCGTTTCCCGGACTTCAAGCCGCCGCAGCTCAACAGCTAGCATTGGGGATCTCGCTGCGCGATTTGCGGCCATCCTTCGAGACGCCCGCTTTGGGCGGGCTCCTCAGGATGAGGGGTGACGTGCGCGGCAGCAGTTTCAACGGGCTCTGACGCCGATTAGCCTCATCCTGAGGAGGCGCGTAAGCGCCGTCTCGAAGGACGAGGGCGTGCACTGAGGGCCGCCGCCACGAGTCTTATGCGATAGCCGTGCGGCACTCAGGCAGACCGCGTGACAATCCAGCACCGCTTTGCCGTTTGGCGCTTCGATCCTTTTTGATATGCTTCCGGCAAGAATTCCCGGATGTGAAGGAGCGAACAGGTGCCGGTCAAAAATCTACGAACGTTGTTTGGATTGGCATGTGTCTTGACGCTGGTCGCCCCGGCGACGGCTTCGGCCATCACTGCCGAGGTGGCGCGCGCATGCGATGCCGCGGTCGCCAAGGCCTTTCCGCCCAGGCAAATCGGCAATCCCGCGGCCGGGAGCACCAAGGGAACGGCCAAGGATCAGCGCGAATACTTCCAAAAATGCGTCGCCAACAACGGCAAGGTCGACGACATGCCGGCGGATGCGCCAAAGGACAACAAGCCGACTAAATAAGAAACGGGACGCAGCGCTAAAAGCGTGATGAGATGAGGCTCGATAGCCGCAAAAGCGAAGGTGGGCTCCCTCTGCCGCTTGCGGGAGAGGGGTGGGGAGAGGGTGCTTCCGCAATGGGACAATCCCCTAGTGGAGAGAGCTCTCACCCGGCGCTACGCCATAGCTGAGGCTTTGCCTCGGCGTCCTTATGACGGCCGCCGAAGGCGGCCTACGCCTCTCCCGCCAGCGGGAGAGGTGAGCGAGCCGCGGCAATCGCTTCAACTTAATGCTATTCCCTCTATCGCCGCGGCGGCGGGCAGGGCGAGTAGAACGCGCCGTTGGTCGCATTGATGCGTTCGACGCATTGATTGGGATCGGTGATCGTTCCAGCCACGGTGAAGTCGTAGCCCATGCCCTTGACCACGACGATGTAGCGGCCGGGCGCGAGTGTAAAGCCGTCTTGCTCCGGTTGCAGCAATAGCATTCTCGACTGGTCGTCGATCGGACCTACCTTGTAGGGGTAGGACATGCTGCGGATGACCCCAGGAATCGCCGGCGCTGACCATGGCGGCTTTCCCGGTCGCATCGACGCCCATTGCCCGGGAAACTTTCGCGACCACCCGAACCTCGGTCCCGCTTGCATCAACACCCCCGTCAGGCCTGAACACGATGAATTTGACATCGCCGTCCGACAATGTGGTCACGCTCGGCGTGTTGATGGCGGCGGAGATCGCGACGCGCCGGTCCGGGATTTTTCCAGGTACCGGCTTGAGCTCATGGAGCTGGCCCTCGCTCAAGGCGTAGACGCCGAACGTCGCCGGCAAAGGCATCGAGGGGTGCGCAGCTGGCGCCGGCTCCTTTGAGCTGTCCGGCGTTCGTTCCACGGTCTCGCCCGCCGAGCGAGTCGGGATCCCGGTCGGCTGAGGCTCCGGACTTTTCTGCGCACGCTCGGACAGCGGCGCCACCTGCGACAATGCGGTCAGTGGTGTCTTCAGCCGTGGCCAAGAGACGACCGCGGTCCCGGCGCCTGCAACGAGCAGGAGGATGGCGGTCAATCGAACGAGAGACTTGAAGGCGCCGCTCCGTTTGGCTTGGTCGAGCGATCCTGGCGGTGCGGCAGGATGGCGCGGCGTCTCGGCCGTCGGAATGGCTGGTGAAGCCGAGCCGGCCGCCGTCAGAATCGTCGGAGGAACAGGGACGTTGGCAGGCGGAGAATTCGCCGCGGCGGCTGCGGCAGCCTTTGGCGGTGAGGATGTTCCGCTTGGTTCAAAAGACCCCTCGACCTCCCGAATGGCGCGTTCGAGGACTTGCTGGAGCGCTCGCGCTTCCCGCGCATCGACGTGGGTGAATTGCTCCAGAAGCTTGATACGGGCCAACTCGTACACGACATCCCGCATCTGCCGGGGGTCGTCGGAGATTTCGCGGATTCGCTCGGTCAGCAGGCGGACAAGTCCGGCCTTGATCTCTTGCGCCGTCGAGGCGCGGGCTGCTGTGTCGCCGGGCTCCGTCATCAAGGCCGATCAACTAGCCCGGATGGTGCTGTTTCGCTAGGCTTTTTCACCCGGATCCCGTTGACCAAACGGCGGACCGCGTCGATGGATCGGACCTGCCAAGGTCCTGCGAGATCGTCTCGAAGAGCTTGCTTTTGGGCACAAACCTGTGACATTTCGCCCAGCTCCTCTTTCCGGTGTTCGACCATGCGCGGCATTCTGACAGCGATCATGTTCTTGGCTTTCCTGGTTCAGTCTGCTTCTGCGCAAGGGACCAAGGATCAGGCCAACACCACCAGCTCCAGCATCGTGACGACGCCCGAGAAAAAGAAACAGACCACCCAGGCTGCCTCGCGGCCGACCGCTGTCCGGAATGTGACGGGGAGCCTTCCTGCCGGACGGGCGGCCCAAGGCGTCTGGAGGGATGGCAAGCTGATCGCCGTGCCTCGCTGAGGTCACGCAACGAACCGTGATGCCGCCGTGAAGGAACGGTGGTCGCCTCCCTGACGTTTTTGCTCGGGAGATCTCGCATGAAACGATTAGTCTTGATCACACTCGCGCTTGTCGTGCCTGCCGCCAGCGCCTGGGCCCAGGGCGTCAGTGACCCCTCGACACCCAACCGCAACGTGATCATCGTCAACCCGTCGCAGCCCGCGCCCCCCAACGCGACGCCGAATATCCCGAGCCGGATCGAGCCGCCCGTGACGAGGGGCGGATATGCCCGACCCTATCACGGGAATAGAACCCGGGGCAGTGGCTCGAGCCGCCGTTAGAGATCCGGAAAAGTGTGCAGCGGTTTTCCGAAAAGATCATGCTCAAACAATAACCTAAAGCGCGATTAGCGATTCATCCTGGGACGCGGACTCATAAAGACGCAGCCATAGCCTGAAAGACGCAGCCATAGCCTGATTGACGCGAGCTGAACGAAGGCAAGGTAGTTGGCGGCCAGCCTGTCGTAGCGCGTCGCCACCCGACGACATTGTTTGATCCTGTTGAAGAACCGCTCGACCTGGTTGCGAGCACGATAGAGATAGGGGCTCAAGCAGACCGGGTCGCTGCGGTTGCTTTTCGGCGGATGTTGGCCCACGAGCCCTTCTTCATGGCAAGCTCCCTGGTCCAATCCGCGTCATAGCCACGGTCGGCAAGCAGCATTGACCCGGATTTGAGACGAGAGAGCAGTTTTCCGGCAAGTCGAACGTCATGGGCTTCACCGGGGCTCAGCGCCAGCCGTACTGGCAGACCATGCCATCGACTACCGCATGGATTTTGCTCGTGAAGCCGCCGCGGGACCTTCCCATCGATTGGCGCTGGTTCCCTCAGGCTCCATGTTGATGCAGGCGGACAATGGAGGTGTCGATCATCTGGACAGCGGCATCATGGGCAGTGGCGAGCGCTTCTATGATACGGCCCCAAACACCGGCCCGCCGCCACCTGACGAAGCGGTTCTAGCAAGTGGTGTATGGCCCAAACGCCGTCGGCAGATCACGCCGAGGGTGTTCCTGATCGGAGGACCCAGAAGATGCCATTCAGGACCCGTCTGTCGTTCACCCGAGGAACGCCACGCGGCTCGTTCGGCAGCATCGGCTTGATGGCGGTCCATTCATAGTCGGCGAGTTCGTAGTGCATGATTCGAGCCCCCAGTTCGGGAGTTTGAATCACGGCAGTCCGGCCAAACGCAACGCTCTTGGCGCGCCCCTGCTACGGCGCTTACGGACAGGAGCGGACAACAACCTGCCCTCAATCTCTGCAAAACCGTCGAAAATGAACCCGAAGCCGACCTTGGCAGAGCGGCGAACTAAAGAGGTCCCATCCAGACCGCCGAATTGGACCCCGCCAGCTTCGCCTGGCTCGCGCGCTGCCACTTCCTCTTCGTGACACCACACTCCTGAAGGCAAGCCGACTTTCAATCGCAAGTGGTTGTAGCGGTGCCACTTTACGCGTCAGCCATCGCGTGTGATTTCGGTAGCGTCCCGATGAAATTGCGTCTAGCCTATTGTCGATTGGTTCATACGACGAGGCTCTGTTCGGCGAGAGAATCCGCCGACGAGCGACATTCCTCGCGAGGATCAATGAAATCAGTGCCTTCGAGCGTTGCTCAATGTTCGCCGAACACTGCCAATGACGGCGGTGCGACGACGTTGAGCAGTTGCGCGCAACAGGACTCTGATCCCTCAATAAGCGCTGTCCCCGAGTTCGAAAGACCTTTCCGAGCTGTTCTTGTGGCTGACGTGGTCAGCTATACTCGGCTCATGGAAGCTGCGGAGGTCGAGACGCACAGTCGTTATCGGGCCCTTCGTGTCAGCGTAATAGACCCCGCCTTGGTTAGTCGAAGAGGCGAGATTGTTAAAAATACAGGCGATGGTTTCGTTGCGGTGTTCGAGAGCCCGGCAGATGCCCTCCGCTGCGCCTCTGAGCTGCAGCGGGAAGTCACTGGGTTTGAGGCTCAACAACCTCCCGAGCGCCGCATCGCTTTTCGCATCGGTGTTCATTGGGAGCCGGTTATCTTCGATCTGAACGATGTTTATGGACATGGCGTCAACATCGCAGCACGCCTGCAATCCGTCGCTCCCGCTGGTGGCGTTGTGGTCTCCTCTGTCCTTCTGAGGATGGCCTCTGATCTGAGCGAGCTCAAGTTCGACGACTTGGGCGAACTCCATCTCAAGAACCTGTCACGGCCTGTTCACGCCTTTCTCCTCCGCATGCCGGGAGTAGACCGCAGTACAGTGCGCGGCGCTTCCAGAAAGCTCTCGGGGCGCGCCAAATTGCCTTCCATAGCTGTTCTTCCGTTCACGAATATCTCCTCGGAGGTCGGCGACAGCTATTTTGCCGAAGGCTTCGTCGAAGACATTATTGTTAGCTTGAGTAACATTCGGGAGCTGCTGGTCGTATCACGTGGGTCGACGATGCCATTTCGGCAGCGAATAGTTGATCCCGTTGAGGTGAGCGAAAAGCTTGGCGTTCGCTATTTCGTTAGCGGTCGCGTTCGCCGGTCGGGGAAGCGGATCCGGCTCTCGGTCGATTTGGTCGATGTCACCTCCGGCTCCGTCGTGTGGGCGCAACATTATGACGCGGACCTCGCGGACGTCTTCGGTGTACAGGACGAAATCGTCACTAGCATCGTCGAGAAAATCGCTGCTTACGTCCGCCGGGCCGAAGTCAAACGTGCGCTGCGAAAAACTCCCAAGAGCCTGAACGCATATGACTATCTCCTCCGTGCGCTTGACCTGCTCTACAAATTCGATTTCGCGAGCTTTTCGCAAGCCAGGGGACTGCTCGAGAAGGCCATAGAGGAAGACCCTGAGTACGCGGCGCCGTACGCGTACTCTGCGAAATGGTACAATTTCAGCATCGCAGAGGGCTGGTCGTCAGATTTCGATGCGGATTCGGCTGAGGTGATCCGGCGATCCAATTGCGCCATCGAAAGAGACCCGCACAACGCTCTCGCGCTCGCGATTCAGGGGCACGGGAAGAGCATGTTCTTCCGCGACTACGACAGCGGATTGGATCTGTGTGAGCGTGCTCTCGCCATATCCCCAAGCAACTCGTGGGCATGGGTGTTCAGTAGTGGGACGCCCGGATTCATCGGCGATGCTCCAACCGGAATTGCCCGGGCGGAACACGCGATCCGGCTGTCGCCGCTTGGCCAACAGGCCTTTTTCAATTTCTGCCTGCTCGGCCAAAATCATTATCTGAACGCAGCTTTTGATGATGCCATTCGCTGGTCAAAAAAGTCTTTGAACCTCAGTCCACGTTTTGGAAACGCCGCACGAGTCTTGGCCGCCAGTCTGGTCGCTGTTGGTCGCGTGGATGAGGCGCGGCAAGTGTCGCTGCACCACAAGCACATCCTGCCCGCCTTTAGAGTATCGGACTACGCACGCCGTTGTCCGTTCAAGGAGCCTCAGGGGTCTTTGTATGTAGAGCGTTTAAGAGCAGCTGGGTTGCCGGATTGAAGGGGCAGGAGCCCGGCTCAGGTTGTTAGCCCCTCGATGGAGAGCGCGATGACTGATGTCGAAGGCGGCGGAGTCGGCGGGGGTGGCGGTGGTGGCGGCGGCGGCGGCGGCGGAGGCGGTGGGGGCGGCGGAGGCGGCGGCGGCAACGGTTCAGTGAGCGGCGGTTACGTTGGCGGCGGAGTCCCCCCACGTCCCTTCCCAATCTTCGAGGGCCTGTGTCCCATCCAGCCTGATCGCTTGAATTACGAAGCGACATTCCCTGAATCCGCTTGGCGGCCTGACTTTTTTGCTCAGATAGCATTGGCCGAATTCGGCAGAACTGATTGGCAAAGCATAGATGTCAGGGGTCCGCCGACCAATCACGCCGTCATTTTTGCGGAAATCGAGGATCTTCTTGGGCCGGCGATGGATGATCGCGACGATTTGGCAAATGAGATCATTGACCAGGACGTCAGACTCGTCGGGTATTTTGCGCAGGTCCTCATGCTCTCGCCGTCCGCGCATCCAAATACGATCAAGATCATTGAGATGGCTGACCATGTCGGGCTGATGGTCGCCGTCTATTATAAGCTCAAGTTCAATCGTGCGCGGCCGCAACAGGTGTGTCCGGCGCTTTTTCCAATGATTGCCTCTCCCTGGCACGCCTCCTATCCAAGCGGACATTCGCTTGAGGGTCACCTGATGGCGTTGTCGCTGGGAGAGATTATGCCCGGCGCTAAGAGCGCACTGATGGCACTGGCCGCGCGCATCGGGAGGAATCGCGAGGTCGCCGGCGTCCACTACTCAAGTGACACCGCTGCTGGGAAGGAAATTGCTGAATCCGTGTTTCTGTACCTCAAGGAGTGCGCCACTTTTAGCGCGGTGCTCGATGCGGCAAAAAAAGAGCACTGAACGTAGTACAACGCCGCGCAGCCGAAATTGCATCGCTTGACTGTGCGACGAAGCACCAAGCGATGAGCAGTACTTGAAGTCTGACTTATCGATTTCAGCCTGGAGGGAATTGCCATGGGCGAGTTGGAGGAAGTTTCCGTAATTGACAGGACGCGGATTCCGCTGGACCTGGGCTTTGAGGAGCCGGAGCTGGAGACGACAACCGAGGCGCTGCATCCCAATTTTACGATGCAGCAACAGTGTCACGACTACTGGTGCTGGGCAGCCGTCGCTTCCAGCGTCTCGGGTTTTTACGACGAGGCCAGTCCTTTCACGCAGTGCCTCATCGCCAATCTCGTGCTTAACCGGCAAGATTGCTGCGATTTCGCTTGCGGCATTCCGAATTTGGAATTCGATGTGCCGCACACGCTTGGGGCACCACTCAACCAAGTCGGTTGCCTCGGTGAACTGGCCCTCGACCAC
This sequence comes from Bradyrhizobium sp. WSM1743, assembly GCF_000473065.1. Classification (GTDB taxonomy): domain Bacteria; phylum Pseudomonadota; class Alphaproteobacteria; order Rhizobiales; family Xanthobacteraceae; genus Bradyrhizobium. The sequence goes on along the minus strand of NZ_AXAZ01000013.1, from coordinate 31,236 downwards.
CGCGCGACACGAATGGACGTGCAGCAGGAGATCAACGCAGGCCGGCCCCTTTGCGTACGCACGGTTTGGTCCGGTGGAAATGGAGGGGCGCACTTCCTGGCGATAGTTGGATATCTGCCGGATACCGACAGTTTGGTCCTTGAGGATCCCTTTTACGGCCCGACACCCGAGATCAACTATGACCTATTTTGCACACGGTACCAGCACGCGCGCGGTGTTTGGAAGGATTCCTACTTTACGAAGGCTCCTGATTAGCAAATCGCCTCTACGGAAGGAGAGAACGAGATGCCAATTCATCCCAGCGATCCTCCGGCGGCTGCCGTCGAAGCCGTGAGACGAGCGGTGGCCAGCCGCGCGGGCAAATCGAAATTTCCGCAGTCCAACCTTTCCGCTGCAGACCTCCGTGCGGTATCCATTTCTATGCCGCATCGGGTCGCCCACCTGCCACTTGAAAATATCCATCGCGCAGCCAGCCTCAGGACGGCCGCGATACTGGATAACTGGAGATTTCTTGTTCATGAGACGAAGCGGCGCATTGTCGCCGACAATGATGAACGAGAGGAGCCCGTGCCAATTGCTGTTGCCACAATGGTCACGACCAGAGCGGGGACGTACGAACTGGGTGAGTTGAACGAAGGGCCATTTGTGGCGGCAACCGAGGAAGCGATTCGCCGTGCCGAGAAACTCCCCGAGGTTCAGAAAGGACGCTTCGAGGCTGTATTGCTCATCGTGCCAGCGGTCTACGTGGTAGCGCTCTGGCTGCAAGATCAACATGGCGATGCGGACCTCTTGCTGACGATGCCGCCATCGAACACGGCGTTGATGCCGTACCAGCCGATGACGTCGCCCGCATTCCTCGACATCGTGCACAAGCTTGCTCAGAGGGTCCCTTCCGATGACGTTACGAGAGGGTGACCGCGGTCACCTCTTTTCAAGTGCCATGATCGAAATACCGAGAGTGTAAGACAATGCGCGCGAGAAACGGAGTGAAGGCGGCGCGACTTCACTAGGGCAGTCCGGTCGTCAAATGATATGAGGCGCACGAAATCCGCAGCACCGCCTTCGGCCGCAGGGCGATGCGCTCGAGGCCACGGAAAACGCATTCCGATGGTGCGTGTCGGCCGCCCAGAGGAAATCGCGAACGCGGTTCTTTAAGCTATGCAGCGGCGCTGCGAGTCATGTGACCGGCGAGTCCATCTCGGTCGACGGCGGCCTCGTCATGCGTTGGAGTCGTCTTCTGGCCCATCGCGACATATCGCGCTGCCGCACGGAGTCGGTCGCGATAGGGGCAAAGCAGACATTGCTTTATCGCATCACGCGGCCGGGTTTATGGGTACACGGCCTAGCCGCATCGCGCTCTAGTCTAGTCGCGCTGAACACCAGGATCCCAGCGCGGGCTATTGCGGATTGACCTCGACCTCCAGTGTCGATGTCCCTGCAACGTTACGGTTCTTGCCCGAGATCAGCAGTGTGAACTTGTCGCTGCCGCGCGTTTCGTTTTCTGCCGAATAGCGGAAGCCGGATCCGAGCACCGCCAATTGTCCCCGCGATGGCCCGATCACGACCGATACCTTGAAGATCTGCATGTACGACCAACGCAGGCCCTGGATGCAGTCCGCCCCAGGGGCGATCGACATCGTCCATTTCACCGTATCGTACGACAAGGCGAAGGGGGTCCGTTCCTTGATGCAGAGGGGACTGGCGTGCGCCGCGAGGCCAGGGATGGCGGACGCCACAACGGCAACACCTAACAGCAATACCGGCCTTGCACGCATTTTCGGTAACTCCACGAGCGGATGCCGAAACTTAGCAGCAATGACCTAATGCGGTCTTAGAACGGAGCTGTTGCCTTAGGCCGATCATACGATCCTGGATCTCGGGGACACCAATCATCCGGTCGGCCTTTCCCAGACCATGCCATCCTACCCCTGTTTTGCCCGACGGATCAAACCGAATTTCGGAAAGGCGTAACCCATTGATTTGGCTGATGCCGGCTACTGTGCATGGGGTTGTTTTTCGATTTTTTGAGGGGACGGCCGCAGCGCTCTTAAAATGTTGCAATTGGCAACCTCATAAGCTGAAGTTGCGGCGGCCTCGCTGTGCTCGGCCCACTTGGGAGTCATCGGAGTGCGATCCACCCGCCGCAAGTCCGTATCAGATCGCCGGATGTCGGCGCGCGCGCCGGTGAAGGCGACCGTGGCCGCCGCTGTCGGATTGGCCCTCTATGCCTGTCCGCTCTTATGCCTTGCTCAGACCGAGCCGGAGCCGTCCGTCAACGACTATCTTCCACCAAGCGAGCCGGAAGTCTCGCGCGACGAATGGCGGCAGCGGATCGAGGACGCGCGGCGCCGCGCCAAGGAGGTCTCGCGCGAGCGGAGGGAGCATCCGGAGCTCTACAAGCCAATTCCGGAAGATCCGGACCTTGTCGCGACCGAACGTCTCCTTCGCGACGACAGCCTGCAGCGAGGCGACGTCGTCGCGACCAAGAAGGGCATGTTCGTCTACCAGGGGCGATCCGATCAGCCGCGCCGCGATCAGGACTTCGTGCCGGTCAACCCGAAATCGGTGCGCTGAGTTAGTACCGCCGCAAGATCTCGTTGAATTTGGGATCGGTCACTTTCGTCGTCTCCAGCAGCAGCGACTTGCCTTGCGGCGTTGCCTGCACATAGGCCGCGATCAGCAGGGGCTCGTAACGCGAGCGATTGGCCAGCGCCGACCGGATGTCGGATTGCGCCAGCAGCTTGACCTCTTCGTCGGTTGCAGCGGCACTCGAGGTCACGGTCTGGACGCGAGAGAAGGCAACGTCGCTCGGCACCGACCCGGTCAAATAGGACATCTTCACTGTGGGCGTGACCGCCTCACCGGCCTGAGCCTGCAGCGTGACGAGCGTGAGCCACAGCGCGGGCCGGATCGGTGAGACTTTCAAGGCGGCGATGACCGCGGCTTGGACCGTCTTGTTCGCGCTGGCCCTTCCGCCTGCGTCGATCGACGGACGGTGAAGAATGTCAGCGGCCATCGCTGCCGCATAATTCGCCAGCAGATCGCCATCCCATGAGAAAGAAGCCAAGACACCTGCGGCCGCCAGCTTGGCCTTGTCCGGCGGAATCTCGCCCGAGAACAAGTCGCTGGCGCGAAAGTTCGGTCGTACGAGATCGCCATAGAACGCCATGCCGGCGTGAAGCGCCAGCACGATTGCGGTGCAGATGCCGATGACGCGAAGCAGGTTGATGCGGGTCATGGAGGAATTGACGAAGCCTGTGCGGGCGAGCCAACGACGGGATTGAGGTTAAGCCGGAGCCCTCAAATTGCGAGCAGACTATCGCCTTGGATCGTGAGCAGCGTCAAGTTTCCGGTCGCGTAGGCGCCGGTGTCGATGTTGATGCGGTTCGGGCGGATATCGGGCGCGCTGACCGGCGTATGACCGTGAACGATATATTTGCCGAAGCGCTCCTCGGAGGCCAGGAATTCCTCACGGATCCAGAGCAGATCCTCATCCTGCTGGCGATCGAGCGCGACGCCCGGCTTGACACCGGCATGGACGAAAAAGAAGTCGCCGCAGGTGAAGGACGAGGGCAGTTGCTGGAGGAAGGCCAAGTGCTCCGGCGGCAGCGCGCGTTTCAGTCCTTCGATCAGCTCGACCTGCTGCTCCGCGGACGGATTCATGGTCGGCGTGATGCCGTAGGAGACGAGTGTCAAGAGGCCGCCATAGTGGCGCCACTCCTGCAGGCGGGCGGGATCCTTGAGCACCTCGAGCAGGAAGACCTCGTGGTTGCCCTTCAGACAAACCGTCTCGTGCGACTTCGAGCGTTCGATCAAGAGATCAAGAACGGCGCGTGAGTCCGGGCCGCGGTCGACATAGTCACCGAGAAAGACCTGAATGGCGCGTTCGGGGGCCGAGCGGGCAAGATCGACGTCGATCACGGTTAACAGCGATTGAAGCAAGTCGGCACGGCCATGCACGTCGCCGATCGCATAGACGCGAACGCCGTCGGGAAGCCGAGGCTTGGTCTTTTTGCGAAAGCGGCTGGAAAGGCCCATCAGGTCGGTCGAATCGCCTCGGCGTCACGAGCGGAACGTCGTGACCGCTCTTAGCAGAACAAGTCACACATCGGTATTCTTAATTGTTTGCAACCAACGCGCCCGCATTTTGATTAAAGCATCGCGCGGCCTTTGAGCCGTATTTCAAGAGGTCTCGCGTAGCGTCCTTCCCAACAAGAACGGGGAGCGCGACATGCGCAAAGTTGTAAAGTTCCTGGCGGCCGTGGCCGCTGTCGTCGTTGCTGCGGGGACGCAGCGGAGCGCGGAAGCCGCCTTTGTCGGCGCGCCCATGGGGCTGCGGGGCGCCATCCAATACATCAAGTTCGACCAGCCCACGCTGGCGCCGATGGCGTTCACCATCTTCTGCCTGAAGTACAAGGATGAGTGCAAACCGCGACCGCAGCAGATCGTCTTCCGGGGCGGACGCCTGAAGCTTACGGCCGAGCGCATGGCGCAGATGCAAGAGGTCAACCAGCGGGTCAATACCGCGATCCGCCCCGAGCCCAACCTCGAAGGGCTGCGCGGCGAGAAGTGGCTGCTGCATCCGGCGAGCGGCGATTGCAACGACTATGCTGTGACAAAACGCCACGATTTGATCGCCAAGGGCTTTCCGGCGCGCTCGGTGCTCTTGAGCGAGGTCGTGACCACCTGGGGCGAGCATCATCTCGTGGTCGTGGTGCGCACCTTCTCCGGCGATCTCGTGCTGGACAATCTCTCCGGCCACATCATGCCGTGGTCGAAGAAGCCCTACCGCTGGGTCCGCATTCAGTCGCCCAAGAACCCGAACTACTGGGCCTCGCTCGGCGATCGCGCGGTCTGATCACCCGCGCTCTATCGTGATGAGGATTGACTGACGCTCTGCGACAGCCCCAGTCCCACGATCACCGAAAGACACAGGATTGCTGCTGGGCGCAGCAGTCCGGGGCCAGCAAAGCTCTGGACGAGTGCAAAGAGAACACAGGCCGCGGCCGCAGCCGGAAAGAACGAGTCGCGTCCGCGCTGCAGGGCGCCGAAGAACAGGCGGAGCAAAGCGATCAGGCTTACCGCTATCGTGGCAGCCAGGCCGATCCATCCCATCCCCGCAAACACGGAAGTGGCCGCCGAGGGCGCGGACAAAACAGCGCCGGCATCGCTCTGATAGATCCTGCCCACCGCAGCGAAGGTCCCGGCGCCGGCGCCGAACCAGCGTGTATCGGCCAACATGCGCTCGAGGGCGGCCTTGGTCTCGGTCCCCATCTCCGGGATGAGCCGCAGGAGGATCGGTCCGGAGCTCTTCTCGAACAGGAAGGTCAGCACGATCGCCGCGCCGATCAGGGCTGCGGCCGACAACGCGCCCGCGGCCAGTGGCGACAGGTCCAGTCTGCGGATGACGAGGATCAGCAGGATCACCACGACGCCAAACGCCGCTGCGATCGCGCTGTTCGAGCCCGAAAACCCAAAGATCGCGGCAGCGCTGACCAAGGCCCCGACGAGGCCGCAAAGGCCGATCGCAACCGAGCGGAGCAAAGAGTGACGCGTTTCGGCCCGTTCAGCTGCGAGCTGCATGACCGCCAGATTGAGCATGAGGCCGAGGCCGGCCAAGGTCGTCGCGAGGTCATGGGGCGCGGCTCCAGCAAGCGCCGGCGAGAGCCGATGCAGGTCCAACATCAAGGCCGAGACCGCGGTTACTCCGCTCAGCACGAACAGAACCAGCTCGGCCCGGCCGCGGTTGCGGACCACCAGGATCGCGACGCTGAGCAACGAGACCGCTGCCAGCGCCAGCAGCAGCGCGTTCACCGTCAAGCCGATATCGGCCGTGATCGGCCCGAGCGACAGGCCGCCGAGCACGTCGCGAGCGCTGGCCCAGATGGGGTGCGCAAAGCTCAGCGGAAGCGGGGCGAGCTGGGCCGCAATGCTCAGCGGAATGGCGACCAGAATCCAGCGGCCCCACGAGGTCGCGCGGACATAGTGCTCGTAATCGGCCTTTCGCGTGCTCAAGGCGGCGGCCAGCAAGCTTAGCGCTGCGGCCACCGTCCCCAGCTGTACGCCAATCTTGGCGCCGGCGATTTCGAGAGCGGATGCGGAAACGATGGAAACGATGAGGGCAAAATAAGCGAGGGACAAACGGCGCTCGATGAGGAATCCTGAAACGATCAGGTCACCATACAAGCGAGCCGCGCGTTTTCAAGCAGAGGTCGGCCCAGGCGAACAGCGCGGCTCCGGCCATTCGCGCGCGAAGCTTCATCGCAGCGTCAGCTGCGGGTCATCAGCGCACAGTTTTGACCGGTCGGGCGAATACGCGGCCAGCGCGCGCGGCAGCAAGGCCAAAGCGAGCGCCTGACCCGAAGAGGTAGCCGCCCTGCAGGGCGATGGCTGCGAACACCAGGCCTTTAAGGCTCTCGAGCACCGTGAGATCGACCAGCAGGCCGACCGGGATGGCGGCGAGCAGCATGACAAAGGTCAACGGCAGCAGCACCAGGACCCGAAAACGTTGGCCCAGCACGGCACCTACCAAAAAGCTGAAAATCAAAAACGCGGTCATCCGAAACACTCTCCGTGTTTCGGACCCTAGGTTCCTCCCCCTAAAAAGACCCTTAAGTTGTATGGCTAAATTTGGCCTATAGGCCGCAATTTGCCAGTAATGAATTGTAGGCTTCGCGCAGCCCGTTCAGGGCCACCGTCCCCTTGATCTCGCTGTCGCTCTCCCTCACGACCACGGACAGCGAAGCCGTCGTCTGCCACTTGCCGGCGGCAAAGGCGGAGACCTCGTCGGGCAGGAGCACGGCAGCGCCCGCGGCCGCCATGTTGGCGTCGAACGTCAGCGTGCCGCCGCCGCTCGCGGCGATCGTGACCTTGGGGTGGCTCCGGGGCGGGAAGGGCCGGATCAAGGCCACCAGCACATCAATCTTGCCCTTCGGTGCGCAGCGGACGATCAGGCCGGCGAAGTCCGGGTCCGACTGGGTCGTGTCCGCCGTCTTCATGATCGCGGCGAAGCTCTCGCCGTCCTTGGCCCCTTGGGTCCGGGTGAATTTCCAGACGGAAGAGGGGGCAGGGGCGGCCACCGCAATAACGGGTGCGCCCTGGCACGCGGACCGCGCACAGGGAACGGGCCGTTCAAAGGGGCGATCTGCGCTGCCGAGGAGTGAGCCTGCCAGGAGGGTGATCAGAAGGAGGCCAGACACGGGGAATCCTACTCTTAATAGATCCAGCCTAGCAGGCGGACGCGAGGTCAAGAAGCCTCATGCTCGACACACTGAGTCCTCGGACTGGGCGGTTTGCGCGCCAACCGGGCACACGAAATACAACAAATAGTCACAAAGGGTTAAACCAGGCCCCAAACAGTGGCCCGGGCGCCACAGTAGCCCACGGATTGCTCCGTTAACCACCGGGAACACTTGTCGCACCATCCCCTAGGCCGTACCAATTTACGTCACTTGGGGAGCCTCGGGCGCGATTCATGTCATCTATTGCCAAGACCTTTGTATTGAAGCCGGCGTTCCTGGCGTTCGCTTTGGCGCTCGGGGCGTGTTCGACCAATCCGGGGTCGGGACCGCTCACGGACGACGTCAACAACAAGATCCAGACCGAAAACGCGCCGGCGTATGAGCTGGTGCCGCTCAATCCGGCGACCGTAAAAATCCTGCACACCCATGAGCCCAAGGGGCTCGCCGGCGTGTTCACCGACCGCCGTCCGCCCGCCAGCATCGTGTTCGGCATCGGCGACGTCGTCAGCGTCACCATTTTCGAAGCCGCGGCCGGCGGTCTGTTCATCCCGGCGGAAGCCGGCGTCCGTCCGGGTAACTATGTGACGATCCCGGATCAGTCGGTCGACAATGACGGCTTCATCACCGTGCCCTATGCCGGCCAGGTCAAGGCTGCGGGCCTGACGGCGGTCCAGATCCAGCGCGCGATCGTCGATAAGATCGCCAACCGCGCCATCGAGCCGCAGGCGGTCGTGGCGATGGCCTCGCAGCGCACCCAGCTGATCAGCGTGCTCGGCGAGGTTAACTCGCCGGCGCGTTATCCGGCGAGCGCGGCGGGCGCCAAGGACCGCGTCCTCGACGCCATCACCCGCGCCGGCGGCATCAAGGGCCAGGGCTTCGAGACCTGGGTCATGCTCGAGCGTGGCGGCAAGCGCGCGACCGTGCCGTTCGAGAATCTCGTGATGGCGCCCGAGAACAACGTCTATGTGCGCCCCGACGACAGCATCTACGTCTATCGCGAGCAGCAGAAGTTCCTGGCGTTCGGCGCCAGCGGCCAGAGCGGCGAGTTCAACTTCGATGCCTGGCGCATCAACCTGGGCGAAGCGGTCGGCAAGGCTGGCGGCCTCCTGGACGGTCAGGCCGATCCGGCTGCCGTGTATCTCTATCGCCGCGAGCCGCGCGAGGTTGCGGCCCAGCTCGGCATCGACGTGAGCAGGTACACCTCGGAGACGATCCCGGTCATCTTCAACGTGAACTTCCGCGATCCCGGCGGCTTCTTCCTGGCCACCAAGGTCATGATGAAGAACGGCGACATCATCTATGTCTCGAACTCGCGCAACGTCGAAGTTGCCAAGTTCCTGCAGTACCTGCGTGTGATCATGGCGACCGGCAGCGATGCCATCAATCTTGGCAACGACGCGCTGATCTTCCGCAACAACATCAAGCTGGCGCCGTAAGGCGAGGACTTGACCGACCAAAGACGATGGCACCGGGGCTTGTCCCGGTGCCATTTTCGTTTAGCAATCGAAGCGGTGCTGCTGCGCCGACAGCCCGGGATCTGATCGAGGCGCCACGCGGCACGGCGTGCCGGTCATCGGTCACCCCCGCGGTCTTGCAAGGGGCTTCATGCGCTTTCGAACATTTTGCCGTGTTCTGGCTCTCGTCCCGCTTACCTTCGGGCTTGCGCCGGTCGGGCCGGTGCTCGGCGCAGAGATGGGCGTCCGCCATCGCATCGATGTGATGGTTTCCGCCGAGCCTGACGCTCCCGTCCTGTCGCGCCTCAAGGGCGCCAGGGGCGAGCTGTCCTTCACCGTCCGCCTCTCGGCGAACTCCAAGGAGAGCAGGTTTTTCGGGATGCTGCGTCCGTCCTTCCCTGACATTATCGTGCCCGATGGCCCGGGCAAGCCGCTGGTGCAGCAGACCAAGCTCTGGGAGGAGGATGTCTGCCATCAGCGCCGCGGCCTGCCGAAGGTCACGGTGACCCAGCTCGGCGGGCATTTTGCCGAAGGGGAGGGGCGGATCGGAATTTCCGCTATCAACCGGCACATCGGCGTTCTGGTCCCGCCCGACGAATTAACCCCCGGAATAAAACTCGATCAGGGGAGTGATAGCTTTGGATTATTCTATGCGTTCCGCGCGCAGAGCCGGAACAGCCGCCTCAACGTGGATCTGAAGATCTATCCGATCGATTGCTTCCTCTAGGCGCGAGCGAAGGCTCGCAAGACATGACAATGCGCCTTTGGCTTCCCAAGATTCGCTGGTCATGGAGCTTGCCCGCGGCCTTCATCCTGTTCTTCGTGGCCGCCGGCGCGCCGTTTCCGTTCGGCTCGACCAATGATCTGTCGATCGCGTTCTGGTGCCTGTGTCTCGGGATCGCGGTGACCTTCGCGCCGACGCGCGATCTGCGGCGGCCGCATCTGTGGCTCGTCGCCGGCATCGGCGTGATCGTTGCCGCCTACGCCTTCGTGCTGCATGAGCAGCTCTCCGACCATCCCTGGGTCGCGCCGTTCCAGCCGATCTGGAAGCAGGCCTCGGATCTGCTCGGCGTGCCGATCGCCCCGTCCGCGTCCATCGTCAAGAACGAAGCGTTCTTCGCGCTCGGCGCTCCGCTCGCCAATATCCTCGCCATCGTGCTCGGCATCACCGTCGGCGCCGATTGCGAGCGCGCCCGGAGATTGCTGTGGGTGATCGCGATCTCAGGCGCGGCTTACGCGATCTACGGCGTGCTCTCGTTCCTGATCGAGCCCACCATGATCCTGTGGCGGGACAAGACCGCCTATCTCGGCAGCGTCACCGGCACCTTCATCAACCGCAACACGGCAGCGGCCTATTTCGGCTCCTGCGCGGTGATCTGGATGCTGCTGATCCTGGAGGATGCCCGCCGCCGCTTGCCGGAGCGGCACATCGAATGGCGGCGTTTGTCGCTCGATCTGCGCACGATTCCACCGAAAGAGATCCTTCCGCAGCTTGGCTGCCTGCTGATCTGCCTGATGGCGATGTTCATGACGACCTCGCGCGCCGGCGTCGGCCTGTCGCTGCTCGCGATGATCGTCGCGTTCACGCTGTTCCTGCGGAAAGACCTGCCGCCGCGCACCGGCATCTGGATTTCGCTGGGCACAGGCCTTGCCGTCGCGCTCGGCCTCTTGCAGCTGCTCGGGGGCCGCGTCTCCAGCCGCTTCGACAGCCAGGGTCTGGTCGACGAAGGCCGCGTCGAGGCCTGGAAATCGACGCTTCGGATCATCGCCGACAATCCCTGGTTCGGCACCGGCATGGGCACCTTCCAATGGGCCTTCCCGCCGTACCGCAGCCCGAACATCTCGATTCGCGGCGTCTGGGATGCCGCGCATTCGACGCCGCTGGAGCTTGCCTCCGAGGTAGGCATTCCGATGGCGCTGCTGGTGGCGCTCGCTTGGGCCGTCATGCTGCTCATGCTGGCGAAGGGCGTGTTCGGACGAAGGCGCGATGCCATCATCCCGCTGGCCGCGGCGGCCACCGCGACGCTGTCGCTGCTGCATTCGTGCCTGGACTTCACGCTCCAGGTGCCCGGCTACAGCATTCCGTTCTTTGCGCTTTTCGGCGCCGGCCTGGCGCAATCCTTCCGCACCAGGGAGGGCCGCCCCATACCGGAGACCGGCGCCACCAGGAGGCGAGGCGGGAGCCGTCCGACAACTGCCGACGCAGTGCCGCGCGCGATGCCCGAGCTTCACAAAAGTGTCTAGATTTGAAGCAGTTGCGTCGTTTACGAAGTCTTTAGAATAGATGGACAGCCCTTTTCTCTTCGGATAGGTTCCTGCACTGCACAGCCATTTGCCCGGGCCGAGAAAGCAATCGGGGCAGCTGATTTTTTGGAGGTTGATTTATGAGCATTAGCAGAATCGCGCTTCGCATGGCTGCCGCTGCGGCTTTCGCCGCGACGATTAGTTCGGCCGCCAGCGCCGCCATTTACCCGCCGCAGCGCCAGCTGCCGGCCACCGTCATTTCCGACTTCAAGGCTTCCCCCAACAGCCTGTTGCAGCAATATCCGACTGGCGGCCCGCAGCTGATCTCGCGCGTGCGCGACCTCGGCGCCTCTGATCCGACCACGCTCCCGGGCCTGATCGCGCTTCTGAAAGATCCCGCGACTACCAAGGACCAAATGCGCGCGATCGTCGCCGGCCTCGCCCAGGTCGCCCGCATGGCCGCGCAGCAGGATCAAGCCTATGGCAACGAGATCCAGGCCGCGATCGCTGGCACCAATGCTGACGTGATTGCTGCCTATCAAGCCGCGATCGGTGACGTCACAATCGCTGCTACTGGCGGCGCGGGAGGCGGTGGCACCGGTGCAGGGGGCCCGACCGGAACCAGCGGCCTCGCGACCGGCGGTAGTGGCGGCGGTGGTACTTCGTTCGGTAACAACACCACCGCCAACAACGCCACAGGCATTGGTAGCGGTTCTGTGGGTAGCTCAACGAATAGCGTGAGCCCTCGTTGATCATCGACCTCGCGGTCGCAATGAAGCTTTCAGCGGCGCCATTGAGGCGCCGCTTTGTTTTTTGCCGTTAAGGTTCACGGCAGATAGCGCGTCGAACTAGCTGTGTGTGATACCAACCACGTTCAACCGCAGGCGAGATTGTGATAGTCTTTACAAATAATGTAGGCTTAGGGATCGGGTTCGCTGCGGACGCCTCGGAGCAGTTCGGAAGACTCTGATTCGTAAGATAATTGATTGGTTTCAGGAATTTGCTAGATGTTGCAGGTGAACAAGCCAACCTCGGAGATCAGCCGTGATTTCGCCGAGGTCGACGGCAACTCCTCCCGCACGCTCACCTCATATCTCGATACTGTCCGCCGCCAATTTCCGACAATGTTGGCGATTGTATCGGCTTGCATGATTCTGGCGCTGCTCTATCTCTTCACTGCTGCGCCGCTGTTCACCTCGACCGCCTCGATGGTGATCGACACGCGCAAGGTGCAACTGTTCCAGCAGCAATCGATGCTCGGCGATGTCGCCATCGATTCAGCGACTGTCGAAACCCAGGTTGAAATCCTGAAATCGGAGAACATCAGCCTCGCCGTGATCCGCGATCTTCATCTCACGGAAGATCCCGAATTCACGGGCAGCAGTGCGGGCTTGCTCGGCATGACCATCAGCTCTGTGACCGGCCTGTTCTCCTCCGGCTTCGCGCCTTCTGAGTTCGAGCTCACGCGTAAGGCTCTTCAGCGATTCGAGAGCAACCGATCGATCAAGCGCCTCGGCGTCACCTATGTGATGGAAATCAGCTTCACCTCACGCGACCCGCAAAAGGCCGCTCGCATTGCGAATGCAATCGCTGATACCTACATCGTGGACCAGCTCGAAGCTAAGTATCAGGCGACGCGCCGCGCAAGCGTCTGGCTCCAGGACCGCATCAAGGAGTTGCGCACTCAAGCTTCAGCAGCGCAGCGGGCGGTGGTAGATTTCAAGACCGCGAACAATATTGTCGATACCGGCGGGCGGTTGATGAACGAACAGCAACTCGCGGAGGTCAACAGCCAGCTGGTGCTGGCGCATGCCTCCACAGCCGAGGCCAAAGCCCGGCTTGACCGCATCAACGACATCCTCAAGCAGGACATTCCGGACGCCAACGTTGCCGACGCGCTGAAGAACGACACCATCGTTAAGCTGCGCGGACAATATGTCGACATGGCCTCCAAGGAATCGATTTGGTCAATGAAATACGGATCCGATCATCTTGCGGCCGTCAACCTGCGCCGGCAGATGGCCGAGATCAAGAAGAACATCATCGACGAGCTGAAGCGTATCCAGGAATCTTACAAGAGCGATTACGACATCGCAATGACCCGTGAGGAGGCAATCAAGTCTAGCCTCGCTAACGTCGTCTCGGAATCGCAGCTCACCAACCAGGCGCAAGTGCAACTCCGCGAGCTCGAGAGCAATGCGCAGAGCTACCAGGCGATGTATGACAATTTCCTCCAGCGCTACATGGAGAGCGTGCAACAGCAGTCGTTCCCGATCACCGAGGCCCGCGTAATCAGCGCAGCGACCACACCGCTGGTCAAGAGCGCTCCAAAGACGCTGGTGATCCTTGCGGTGAGCTTGCTCGCCGGCCTGATGGTGAGCTTCGGGGTCGCCGTGGCGCGTGAGTACGCTGACAGCGTATTCCGTACGACAGCGCAAGTCGAGGAGGAGCTAGGGGCCAACTGCGTGGCCATCGTTCCGGCGCTCGGCAGTACCGGGTCGACGCCAATATTGGGCGGCAAGCTTAGCCGGCGAAATAGCAATCCGCAGCCGGACCTTCTGCGCTTTGTCGTCGACAATCCTCTATCACGCTTCTCTGAGGCGGTGCGATCGCTGAAAGTTGCTATAGACCTGAACTCCATCGTGCGCGAGAACCGCGTGCTGGCGGTGACCTCGACTCTTCCTAACGAAGGTAAGAGCACGCTTTCGACCAACCTTGCGCAGCTTATTGCCCATGGTGGAGCGAGGGTCATTCTGGTCGATGTCGATCTGCGTAACCCATCGCTTTCTCGCTCCTTGATCCCGGATGCGCAGGTTGGTCTCGTCGACTTAGTTACGCACAAAGTTCAACTCGAGGATGTCGTCGCCGTCGATCCTCAGACCCAACTCGCCATCTTGCCTGCCGGCGCAACTTCGAAGCTCCTGCACACCAACGAGATTCTGGCTTCCAAGCCGATGCGCGATCTCGTCGCGGTGCTGCGTGCGAAATATGATTACGTGGTGCTCGACATGCCGCCGATGGCGCCCGTGGTGGACGTGCGCGTCACCACCCCCTTCGTCGATTCGTACGTATTCGTCGTGGAGTGGGGGAAGACCAAGATCGACGTCGTACGGCACAATTTGCGCGGCGCGCCGGAGATCCAGGACAAGCTTTTGGGTGTCGTTCTGAACAAGGCTGACACTAAGCTTCTCTCTCGCTATGAATCCTACCACGGCCGCCATTACTATCAAAAGTACTACGCCCGCTATGGGTATGTGGAATAGTGAGCGTCGCGCAGCCGCGGTGGTCTAAGGGCTGCCTGGCGTCTCGAAGGATATTCTGCGAGAATGCCTTTCTTTGCATGTGTGAGGTCTTTGCTGTTTGTGTTTGGTGTTCTTGGGGTCATCTGGCCTCTCGAAGCGCTGCCCGCGCTTCTGGTGGCGGTGCCAGTCAAGGAGCCAATGGCGCGCATCCTCGCTGCTGACCGTTTCAAGCCGGGCGCGTTGAACGGAGTAGTTGCCGCGCTGCAAGCTCAATCGAGGCCAACGATCGCGCGCAATGATGTCGCGCGGGCGGAAGCACTGATCGGGCTGCGGATTGCAGAAGAAGGAGCAGGGCGAAGGAGCGCGGAGGAGACCGACTTCGAAGCAGCCAAGGCAGAGGTGAAGATCAGGACTTCGCTTGGGCTCAACCCGGCCGATTCATTTCTGTGGCTGATGCTGTATTCCGTGGAGACCGCTTATCATGGTTTCGACGAGAAGATCTTTAGCTTTCTCTCTCAATCCTACAGCACTGGTCCGATCGAGGGCTGGATCGCGCTTCGACGAAATAAGTTGGCTCTCGCCACCTTTCCGAAGTTGAGTGGGACCACGCAAGAAAAAGTGGTCTCGGAGTTTTCAGGCATGGTGGATAGCGAATTTACTGATGCTGCCGCGCTGAACTTCATGGGCGTGGGCTGGGCGGAAAGGGAGCGTCTGCTGGCCAGCATTGCAGATGCGAACATCATCCCACGCGAGGCTTTTGCAAAACAGTTGGCCCGAGAGGGACTAAAAATCCATGTCCCGGGGGTTGAAATCGATGAGAGGATATGGCGTCGATGACGATGGACATGCCATGGAAGCTTACTGCAGTCGGTCTGCTGCTGTCGTTGTCGTCTGGTGGGTATGCGCAAACGGTCTCACACAATCCGCCGAGATTGACCTTTCAAGGGCCGGCTGAGCAATCGGGATCGACGGTAATACGGGATGCGCTTGGAAGGCCCTGTTTGGACGTTGAAGCGGCAGCGAGGGCGCATGTAGCCAATCCTAACGCCTTTGATCACGTCGTCAGCATCAAGAACAACTGCCCTCGATTGGTGAAGGTGACCGTATGCTACGCGAGTTCCGACAGATGTACGGACACAACCCTTGCCAGTTATGCCAGGTCTGACGTTATCTTGGGGACGATGACAGGCGTAAAGCTGTTTAAGTATTCAATGAGACAACGATAGTTGCCGCTATTGCCGACGCAGGATCAGCAGGCGGCAGGTTTTGGATTTGACCGGTTGTTTAACCCCGGTGTCACAGGCCAACGGGACGTGCCAACCTTGCGTTTCCCTTCCGCTCGATGATATTTCCGCGAACAGTGTGAAATTCCCCCGCTGAGAAAGTGCCGGAAGCGCCAGGCGAATTTTTCTGGTGCCGTCCACTCCACGCTCTCCCAGATGCTTCACACGTTTTGCATACAATGTCGTGCGGGCATTTGTGGTCTCATCAAGCAAGAAGATGTTAATCGTCTCGTCTCGCCACGTATCGTCCGGCAGCCTTATGGGTACTTCCACCTCCGTGGGGCCCTCGTTAGACAAGAGACTAGCCCCCGATGGATCGCGAGCAAGAGAGGATCGGACAGGCAAGAACGTTGGCTTCGGCATATCGCCATGATCAGTTTCGTACGAAAATTGAACTGGATCAGGAGTTGCTTTGCTTCCACCACAGAGTCTGGAACCCTCATTCGAGGGAGTAAATTGACAAACGTGAACGTAGTCTATTCTGAACGACTGGGGGAACGCGGATTCGTCAATCCCGTGCCGGCCAGCCCATCCGGCACCACCTATCGCAAAATTCAAAATCACCTGGGCTGGCGGGCCCAATACACCGTCCGGACGTAGCCAACTGTAGGGACGAGAATAAATCAGTCGTCCGTCCCAAAAGAACGAGATCTTGTTAGGGGCCCATACCAAACCAGCGGTGTGCCAACCCGCGTTCAAAGGAACGTCAGCACGCATCTGGTTGCGGCGAGCATTGAAGGATGGGTCAACGAACGTGAACACACTCGCTGGAGCCTTATCTTGAGCTCCCGAGTGCAACATCGTATCTTTGTCCTCGACCTCGTTTATGACGTATTCAAATATATCGATTTCCGGTGGGTGCCAGGTACGTCCGTCCCGATCATAGTCGCCTAGCAGCCAAAAGGCTGGCCATATCCCCTTTCCTTTAGGTAGGAAAACGCGGGCTTCAAAATAGCCATAGTAAAAGGTTTGATGTGTCCGGATCATACCAGAATCGAGGTAATCCGAATTTCCCTTCTTGGCGATCAGGCTCAAAACGCCATCCGAGAGAAGGTGGCTATCGCGATAACGCTGAGCCTCGTCCTTGAAGTGGTCCAGCGTTTCATTTTCGTAAATATAGCGAGTGGCCCACTTATCCCTATCCAGGACGTTAGTGCTGAACTCATCCGAAAATACCAATTTCCAGCCGCTTGCGGTCGCCGATCCAATTGTCAAGGATATGGGAATTAAGATTGACGACAGAATCCTGGCCGCTCTCTTGAGTGAAGCAATAGAACGATAGCTCTCAAAGGCCATGTCCAGATTTTCCTTCCGTGTCAGCAGACCAGGCATTTCGAATGACTCTTCGACCAACAATCAGCGTTATTATAACGAATTATAATTACGAGGAATACATCGGGCACGCCATCCAGAGCGTGCTGTCGCAGACCCGCCTGCCGGACGAGATTATCGTGATCGACGATGGGTCCACGGATTCATCCTCCGACATTATTCGCTCTTACGGAGACCGCGTTCGGGCGGTGCTTCAATCGAACCAGGGCATACGCAGCGTCACGAGTACTGGTTATGCTATCTCCACCGGCCAAATTGTCATGTACCTGGATGCCGACGATCTCCTTTATCCGACTGCCGCCGAACAAGTCGAGAAGGCGTTCGGTCCCGGCATTGCAAAGGTGCAGTTTGACCTGGACGTCATCGACGAACATGGTCGCCGTCTTGGCAGACGTATGCCGGATTTTTCCCGGGGGGCCCTCACGGAGGCGGAATTAGCTCGCGAGTTCAGCCAAACGGGCACGTACCGTTGGCCCGTTACCTCGGGGAACGCCTACTCACGGGATTTTTTGAGCCAAGTGATGCCGATCAGCCCGCCAGTATCTTTGGATGGAGTTCTCAATACCGTCGCTCCACTCTATGGGGGAATCATCACCATCTCGGACCCGCAAGGTCAGTATCGCGTGCATCAAAGAAACAACAGCCGAAGGAGCCTCAGCGGGAACATTGCTTTCATCCCGGATTTTGCAACTAGAATCAGGTATCGTAAGGAGGAGTTCGATATTTTGCGGGAGCACGCGGCTCGTCTGGGGCGCGCGTTGCCCAGCGGAGATTTCCTCGACCACGAATT
This sequence comes from Bradyrhizobium sp. WSM1743, assembly GCF_000473065.1. GTDB lineage: Bacteria > Pseudomonadota > Alphaproteobacteria > Rhizobiales > Xanthobacteraceae > Bradyrhizobium. The sequence continues at coordinate 13,650 of NZ_AXAZ01000013.1, read as the reverse complement.
GGTGTTCCTGAACTATCGGATCATGGCGCGAAAATTACTGCGCGAGGATGGGAGCGATCATACCAGATCTCTCCTCGATCTGTGGACGAAAGGCATGATTGCGATAGGTCGTGGTCACTTCCGGTGGAGTGTCGCCCTTAAGCACACGATATGGATATGCAGCGTAACACTGTTGCCCGCGTCCTTGGCGCAGAGACTGATCGCAATGCGCTTCTCGAGAACTCATTGGCGTTCGAATGTTCGTAGTCTCCTCGCGCGTTCATCCCGCATATAGCGAGCTGGGCTTGTCTTGCTTATGCGAACGAACGTGATCCGTACCGCTAGCACAGCTAGCGGGGGAGATTGGAATCCGTTAGGGGGTGCTCTTGAAACAAGTCCTTTGGATATCTGGACGTGTCCCGTCGCCACTCTACAGTGGGGACGCGCTCTACTCTGCCGGGCTAATTGAGGCTCTCGCCTCTACCGGGCAAGCTGCTGTTCATGTCTTCGGAACTCAAAGAGACGGTCACAGGAATGACGAGAAGCTGTTTGGTCTGCCGGATGTGACGTGCAGCATCGTTCCGCCCCCGCTTGGGACTGGACTCGGCAGCCTAATTTCCTCGCTGCCAAGAGATGCATATAATCTCGCTTCTGCGCCTTTGCGAGAAGGTCTCAAAGATATCCTAGGCCGGGCGTGGGATTGGATAGTTATTGATCATGCCAATTCGGCCGGCGTTCTAGATCTGATCAAGGATCGTCGCGTGCCGATCTGTTATATTGCCCATAACGCGGAAGGGGCGATCCGTCCAACTATTTCCCGGGAATTCAAGGGCGTCGCTCGACGAGCCATCATGAGGATAGATGCCGAGAAGTACCGTCGCCTAGAACGAAAAGTCGTTGCGGCTGCAGATGCAGTGATTTGCATCACAAGCGACGATGCTTCGTACTTTGATCGACACTGCTCCAATATTCATGTCATTCCGCCGGTGTACCTTGGCGCGGCGAGCCCTCGCCGCGCCATTCATGCGGCTTGTCCGAGAGCTTTGGTCCTGATTGGATCCTTCGAATGGGCTGCGAAGCAGCGAAACCTGCAGCAGATACTGGACTTGCTCGTCCCAACTCTTCGACGAAATGCAGTCAACCTTCAGGTCGTTGGCGCGGTGCCGGGAGCGATCCGGGCGAAGTACGAAGGAGATGAATCTGTAACCTTTCTTGGCCGCTTGCCTGATGTGCAACCGATTTTTGAAGCGTGCAGGGGAGGGCTAGTCGCGGAGGTCCTGGGGGGAGGCTTCAAACTGAAGATATTGGACTATGCGTTAGCCGGCTTGCCAATCTTCGGGTTGAGGCCCGCGTTAAGCGGCATGGCTCCGGAGGAGCGTTCTGCAATGTTTGCGGCTGATAATATGAGCGAACTAGCTGACCTCATCGTCAACAACATCGATGATTTGGAAGGACTCAACCACTGCCAAATAAAACTTCAGAGCTTGGTGGCGCAGCGATTTGGCCTTGCAGCGGGAATGCTGCGCATGAGCCGCGTCTTTCTGGAGTAATGGACTTGCGACCGCTCATTCAGCAGTCTCGATCACTGTTTCTTGGACTAGGTGCCGTGGAATGATGGCAAGAGTCCAGGCTTCTCCGGCCTTCTGGGAGGGACGACGTCAGGTCGTGGCAGGTCGAGCCGCCATCGAGCTGACCCGGCTCGCAAAGCTCGCTATCTGGTGCTCCATCGTTTCGTTACTCTTCCTCTCGCAGATCGCCGTCAATATCGGTGAATTTCCCGCTTCAACCGATCTATTTTGCTATCTGGCATTCAGCGCTTATCTTCTCGGGTCCGGGTTCGCGACGCTGGAAGTTTCAATTGCCCTACTTTGGCTGGCTGTCGGGGCAATCGGCTCCAGTCGAATAGCCTATTCGACGGAGCCGACCTCATGGGCCTCCCTTTTTTTGCTTCTCTGTCTCTATGCTCCGTTTTCAGTCAGACTTGTTCACCGCGATGGGATGGAACGAGTCAGCGAATACGTCCGATCTACGTTCGTTATTTTGACGGCGGTCATAGCCGCAATTGCAGTTCTTCAGCTGTTAGCTGTGAATGTCTTCAGAGCGTCCAGCCTCATAAACATCGCGTTCATCTTGCCTGATGAAATTCGCGGAGCTGGCACTTATTCGTTCTTTCGAGAGAGCGGCGGTATCGTTAAGGCCAATGGCTTCTTCTTGAGAGAATCTGCGACGCTATCCATTTTAACTGCGCTTGGTTTCTTGCTCGAATACCATTCAGAGCGAAGAAAGCTCTTCATAATCGTTCTTTTGCTAGCCGGGCTGCTGTCGTCGGTCTCGGGCTCTGGTGTCATGATCGTCATAGTAGCCTTTCTCGTGCCGACCTCTCTAAGGAAGATTCCGTTTTTTGTGGGCGCGCTTATGTTTCTTTTTGCGTTACTTACGTACGGTTCCGAAATTCCTGGACTAAGTTTGTGGCTTGATCGTCTGTCGGAGTTCGATAGCCGTGGCTCAAGCGGCTACGCAAGATTTGTCGCTCCGATTCAGATGCTGGAGCGAAGCGTTGCAAACGGAGATCTTGCAATCTGGCTTGGCAATGGCGGTGGAAGTTATCTTCGTACAGTTGCTGCGCTTCAGCTGAAATATGAAATCAACGATCCAACCTGGGCAAAGCTGATCTATGAGTATGGCGTAGCCGGCTTTTGCATTGTCGTTGGCCTCTTTGCATACCGGTTGTACTCGAGCCGTCTCCGCCCAGAGATTTGCACCGCAATTCTGTACGCTTGGATCAGTGCAGGTAACGTCTTGAAGCCGGATTTTGTGCTTTTGGTTTGGATGTTGAGCCTGGTCCACGAGGATCGCAAGTCGCTGTTTCGCGCGATTCCACGCGATGAATCCAAGCAACGAAGCTGAGCTGCTTCTGATTTGCTCAGGCCGACTGAATCGTTCGCTGCACAAATCTGGGGCGAGACATCGGAGCAAACCGCCAAGAAATGAGGACGCGGGCAATTCGTTTCGGTGCAACAGCGACAGATACCAGCCAGAATGACATTGCCATATGTCTCAGCGGTGTGAGCCCCTGCGGGCTGCAGGTAGCGACTAGGCCATCTCTCAAACAGCTCAAGACCGCGTCATTGTGAATCGGATGGCTTTCATGCGCGAGCCGCAAAGACGCGATACGCATTGCAAGATTATAGAACCCGTAGCGCCACCGGTCGGGAGCGACCTCAACGCCGAACTTCTGTGCGACCTTGGCGCCGTACTCAGTGCGCGTAATGTGTCTTCCCAAATCCCGTGCTATGCGGGCCAAGTCCAGAGTCAGTTGGGCGCCATCATTCCTGCCGTGAATTCTATACGAAATCAGCGGCTTGCAGACGGTCAATACATCACCCAGCAGGGGAGCCGTCGCCAGAAAATAGCTGTCGATCCATCTATCCATGTTTTGTTGTAGCGGAAAGATCTGTTCAAGAAAGTCTCTTGAAAGCAGGTTTCCAGACGTTGGGGGGGTCGGATAGCTAGCAGTGGTGGCCAGCGATTTCCTGATCTTCTCAGGCGTGGTGTTCTTATTGTATTTCGGGAACACGCTCCCGAGAAATCGGCCACTCTCGTCGACTAGCCTCATTTGAAACTGAATCGATGACCACCCGGGTCTCATCACAGTCTTAGCTTCGCGAAGCAAGGATGGATGGACAGTATCGTCTGCATCGAGAAACAGAACCCACTCGCCTTTGCTAATGCGATAGCCCTCTTCGGCAGCGCTCGCCTGGCCTCGATTGGCTTGGAAGATCATCTTGATGCCGCGAGATGCGAATGATTCGATGATGCTTCGGGATCGATCCGTCGAGCCGTCATCGACGACGATCACTTCAACATTTGGCCAATCGATGTTAAGGGCACTCGAAATAGCTTCTCCGACAAATCTTTCGTAATTGTAGTTGCATATTATCACGGAAGCTAGTTTCGAGCGATCTGCTGGCGCGTGACAGGAATAGCTGGTGAGAGATGTCATTTCGAAGACCTTTATGGATTCCCAGATGGCTTCTGTCTTTGCGAGCGCCAAAGCTCAATCGCGAGCACCAGCGAATGCTTGGCGAGTATCAGCGACAATCCTGCATAGATTAGGAAACCAACAACTGACAGGAGCACTATGCTCAAGCTGGGCTGTGTGCCGGGCAGGAGTTGGCGCGTAAGATTGATTCCGATAGCCATCAGACCCGACGCGATCGACGGTGCGGCCAGCATGCGAAGGTGTGCATACGAGGAGAGGTCGCACTTGCGATAGACCAGAAGCGTCAGCAACGTGAGTGCTAAGCACTCACTACCGGACCAGACTGCCAAGGCGTAGTCTATGCCGGGAAGTCGGGTAGCGGCGATGGCCATGGCCATATACGCGAGGACTACAAGGTTGACCGAGCGGATGCTTTTGATCTCACCGATGGCGCTTAACAGCGATGTCATGAACAGGCGAGGAGCTTGAACAAGAACTATAAGGCTTAGCCAGAGCGCTGGCTCGGCGGCGGGTAGCCATTTCGTTCCAAAGATTACGCTGATGAGTTCAGGTGCTTCGCAACCGATCCCTACAAAGATCGGATATATCAAAGCGCACCCTATCGTGAGAGCAATTCTATATGCTCTCAGAAGCCGTTCCCGATCGTGCTGCAACCGAGCCATCGATGGAAGCATGACTTGCGAAATGGCGGTTGCAGAGATTGCCCATACTGTGTCGACGAGCCGAAAAGCCATGTTGAGAAAGCCGACTTTTTCGACACCGAGGAATACTCCTGTAAAGAAGATAAAGGCGCGCTTTGTGGCAAAGTTTGTCGCGAGTGACGTGACCGCTCCAACGCTATAGTTGAGCACATCAGCTAAAGGGCGCAGTTTTCTTGTCAGGCGAGGACGCCACTCGGTTAACAACACTAGTGTGGCAGAGCCTAGGATCGTCATTAGAAGCGATTGGATAACCAGAGACCAAATACCGAATCCCATCAAAGCTGCCAGTATTCCGATCGCTGCTCCAGCTGTGCGGCCAATTAGCGTGCGAATTGCTAGAATTCGAAAGCCGAATTCTTTTCGCAAGCGCGCGTTTAAAATGCTTGTTGGAGCTTCGAACAGCAGGCCAATTCCGAGCACGCGACCGACGTCACCAATTCGCGGATCGCCGACCAGGGCGGCCAGAAGCGGGAATATGGTCAGCAAGATGCCAAAGACGACAGCGCTGACAAGCAGCGATACTGTGAACGCCGCGTTAAAGTGGGCATCGCTTGCCTTGGGCTCTCGAACCAAGGCGTCGTGGAACAACATATTGGTAAAGATGCCGGCGACCTCGATCACCGACACAGCGACCGCGTAGGAGCCGAAGTCATTGGGATCAAGAAGCTTGGCAAAGATGATCAGCGCTACAAAGGAAACGGCGGTCAAGCTGCCGTTTTCGATTATGCTCCACCAGACAGAATGGATTGCAGTGCGTGCGAGCGACAAAGCTGGAGGACTCAAGTGGTTCTCAGGCGACAGCGGGATGCCACCAATCCTACCAAGCCCGAGCTAGAATGTTGAAGTGTTTGCATCGCAAATCCAGCGCGTGACCTTACTCAGTACGGCTCCGCGAGCCTGTCAATAGGCACTCGGGTTGAACAGAGTGAGGGTAGCTGTCCGAGCGAGAATCAAAGCATCCAGCCCCACGCTCCAATTATTGATGTACCACAGATCATACTCCACGCGCTTCTGCATCAGCTCGAGCGCGCGGGTTTCTCCGCGGTAACCATTAATTTGGGCCCAGCCGGTGATGCCGGGCTTGACGTGGTGACGGAACGCGTAGTTGCCGATGATCTGCTCATATTCGGTATTGTGGGCGGCCGCATGCGGGCGCGGGCCGACCAGCGACATGTCGCCCTTGAGCACGTTGAAGAGCTGCGGCAGCTCGTCGATCGAGGTCTTGCGCAGCCATTTGCCGATTGGCGTGACGCGCGGATCGTTCTTCTGCGCCTGTTGAATCGTCGGGCCGTCCTCGAGCACGCGCATGGTGCGGAATTTGAAGATCCTGAAGGAGCGCCCGCCAAAACCGTGGCGGGTCTGACGGAAGAACACCGGGCCCTTCGAGGTCAGCTTGATCATGATCGCGGTCACCAGCATCACGGGTGCGAACACCAGGAGCGCAAAGCTGGCGCCGATGAGATCCAGCGCGCGCTTGAGCGCGCGTTCGCGAAGGGTGAGCGGGGCGCGGCGCAGTTCGGCGGTGAAGGTGTTTCCGGTGCCTTGAAGCGGATAGCGCAGGAAGCGCGCTGTATTGGCGTCCGGCACCAGATGCACCGGGAGCGGCAAAATCTTCAGGACGTCCAGGATGCTGTCGATCGCATGCTGCCGGCTCCAGTTGATCAGCAAGAAGACGTGCTCGATCCGGTGCTCGCGCGCATAATTGATCATCTCTTCGAAGCGCGGGGCGAGCGAGGAGAGCAGCAGCGGGGAGGCGAGCTCCTTGGCCGGGATCTCCATCACCCGCATTAGGCGGTAGCCGTGCTGGCCGAGGTCGTCGACCGCGTTGGACGAGGTGGCAAGGCCGAACTCGGCGATCATGATGGCGCGGCCGTTGGCGAAGGCGCCGGTGCGCAAGGCATGCGCGGTCCAGCGTGCCGCAGCGATCTTCCAGGCGAGCAGGGCGGTGAGGCCGACCAGATAGAACGAGATCGTGGTGCCGCGGGAGAACTCGTCGCTGACCTTCATCGTGAAGGCGATCGCCAGCAGCGCGCCGAACAGGCCGGTCCACGTCGTCAGCATCAAACGGAACGTGCGCGGCAGATCGGTGACGGTGTTCAGCCGGTAGCCCTGCTGCACGGTCGTCAGAAGGATGAAATTGATTGCAACCAGCAGGCTGGCCGCCGCATAGATGTCGGCCTTGCCGAGCGTGCCCGCGGTGGTCACGTGATAGCCAGCCGCGCAGCCGATCCCGCTAACAACGATCAGCGCTGCATCGACCACAGCTATCAATCGTTCGACAACCACAGGGCGCAGCCAGCTCGGCGCAAACCCTATAGCTGCTACCGGAGATTGCTCGACCACGCGAATTTCCGCCACAGAATCAGGGACGGGCACCGGCCGAGTGGAAAGCGTTGTCATCCTGCCAAACCCATTGACGCAAAATTATTTACTTGAACAGCAGCGCTATCGGTCAAAATCGCTGTTAAAACAAGGCGAAGGAAAAATTAACCTTACCCTACAACTATATTGTCGTCCATCTCGCCTCAACTGATACGTCAAACTCCACAACTTGTTAGGAAGATCTCGTTGCCTCGAACCCAGTCCCGGCGAAGGGCCCGGCCGAGAGGGAAGTGGTACCTTGGCATCGGCCTTGCGGTCGTCGCTTCGGTGGGAATCGTGCTTCTCCTTCTTCGTTCCGATGCGACCCCTCCACAAGCGCGAACAGCTTCCAGGCCCGTAGCAGTCAAATTCGTCCTGGACGGGCCATATGGCGCACGGTTTGCCGGCGAACTCGCTGCGTCGAGGCAGGGATATTTCTCGTCCCGTGTAGAGTTGGCGGCCCAGCCCGAAGATCCTAATTTCGTCCAAGCGATCGCACGCCAACATGCCATCGGCGTGACGAGCGGCCAGAAGTTCTTGCTGGCTAGCTGGCGCGGCGTCCCGGTAACCGCCTTCGCCGCAAGCTTTCTCGACACCTGGGCCGCGATTTTCACGCTCGAAAGCTCGGGATTGCGCAGGCCGGCTGACCTGGTTGGAAAAAGGATCGGGTATCGCAGAGCGAGTGAGGGGGACGTCGTTTTCGATGCTATGATGGCGCAGCTCGGGCTTCCCCGAAGCCAGATGGCCAAGGTGCCTGACCGCGACGGCTTCGAGGCTCTGCGGACCGGGGAGGTGGACGCGATCATTGCCGCTATCGACGAGCAGCCGGATCCGTCGAAACCGACGTTCGCAAAGTTGAACGTCATTAAACCGCAGGACTATGGCATCCATGTCCCGGGCTTGGTCTACTTTGCAAGCAATGAACTCATCCATGATCAGCCGTCGGTTATCGCCGACGTCCTTCAGGGCCTCATTCGGGGGTGGCACTTTACCTATTCAGATTATGCCCGGAGCGTACCCGTTCTCGCCGGTGTCGGCTCGGTCGAGCTTAATGCCGAGCGACTGCGATTCGAGCTGCAGCAGCTACGCCCACTGGTGCTACCGACCGGCGGTCGCATCGGCGACTACGACGAAAGCCGCTGGCGGACGCTTCGGGATATTCTCATCTTCTCTAAGCTCGGCGAGGATGATGTGCCGTTGGCTCAAACGGTCAACTACCAGTTCCTTCGGGATGTGTACCGCCATTCACCGGAGCTGGCTTCCCCCGGGGCCTGGAGTGCGGAAAAGTAGGACCTGGAAGCCACACTTGTGTGCCATGTTGACCCAAAAGGGCTTTAACTGCCGCGGCATCGGTTGCTTTTCTGCCGGCAGCCTTGGTAAAATTCAATCCATTGTTTGGGCTAGTCGCGGGGCGGTCTGCGGACCGTGGCGCCGGTTGGCCGGGGCTGACAGGCAAGTTAGCCATCAAGTCCGCAGGGGCCAGGAGCTTTTTGGGATGTTCAAGATGTTGATGCGAGCAGGTTTTTTGGCCGCCGCCCTCTCCCTTGGCGCAGCAAGCGGAGCAAGTGCCGCGATGCAAATGCCAGCACCGGCAGCCCTGCTGACGGGCGCGAGCCAGGTAACGCCTGTTACGTTCTGGGCTCAGCCGTACCCATATCGGTATGTGCCGTGGCGCCGCTGCCCCCTGGTGCGGGTCGAGACACCCTATGGCTGGTATATGGACCGCGTTTGCGCGCCTGTCGGCCCTATCCTTCGTCGGGCGTACTGAGGTTGGGCTAACCGAGCGGCTGCCGTTTTTCGCCGAACTTTCAAGGCAGCCACACAGCTCAGCGGCCGCTTTGCTCATTTTGTTTCGCCGTGTGCTGCCCTTTTGTGCGCGCAGCACGGGTTCACCATGAATATCGTTATCGCGCCGGGATAGGCTGTCGCATAGTGAAGATTGTGTTACCAGATTGACGAGGCTGCATCGGCAGCATGATTGCGTAATGCGGCGGCCGGTAACCGAGATCTCACGGGAGTGGCCGTGATCCGGCCAATTGAGCTTTGGTAGAGGATAGGATGGCAGGAGGTTCAACCTTCGATCTCACGGGCAAACGTGTTTTTGTCGCGGGTCACCGCGGCATGGTCGGATCAGCTGTCGTCCGCAGACTTGCATCGGAGAATTGTACCCTGCTGGTTGCCGACCGGCATGAGCTGGACCTCACAAAGGAAGAGCCAACGCTGAAATGGATTCAGGCCAATCGTCCCGACATTGTGGTTCACGCCGCTGCTAAGGTCGGCGGTATCGCAGCCAACAACACTTTCCCAGTCGACTTTCTCTGCGACAATCTTGCGGTGGAATTGAACGTCATTCGCGCAAGTCACGCGGTTGGCGTGCAGCGCCTGTTGTTCCTCGGCTCATCCTGTATCTATCCCAAGCACGCCAAGCAGCCGATCGCTGAAAGCGAATTGCTGACGGGACCGCTTGAGCCGACCAACGAGTGGTATGCGATCGCGAAGATTGCCGGCCTCAAGATGTGCCAAGCGTATCGTCGTCAATATGGCGATGACTTCATCTCTGTGATGCCGACCAATCTCTACGGCCGCGGCGACAACTATCATCCGGATCACAGTCACGTGCCCGCAGCATTGATCCGGCGCTTCCACGAAGCCAAGATGGCTAATGCGCCCAGCGTCATCGTGTGGGGCACCGGCACGCCGCTCCGTGAATTTCTCAACGTCGATGATTTCGCGGATGCCTGCGTCTTCCTTTTGAAGAACTATTCAAGCGACCTGCCAATTAACGTCGGTAGCGGCGACGAGCTATCGATCGCAGACTTCGCTGCGGCTGTAGCCGAGGTCGTCGGCTACGAAGGTAGGTTGATCTTCGACACCTCCAAGCCTGATGGTACGCCGCGCAAGCTCCTGGATAGTTCACGGATTCATGCGCTTGGATGGCGGGCGACCACTTCCCTCCGGGCAGGGCTTGCTTCGGCCCTTGAAGACTTCCTTCAGGGCCATGGCCGTCATTTGGAGGTTAGCCGGGCCAGTTGAGCAGCCCCATACGTTGATTGCCAAATTCTTTGAATCGTTTTTCGTTGGATTGTATCAATGCGCATTCTGCTAGTCGGCATCAATTACGCGCCCGATCTCATTGGGGTGGCGAAGTATAATACGGAGCTGTGCGAAAGCCTCGTCGACGAAGGTCACGAAGTTAGGGTGATCACCGCGCCACCATATTATCCCAACTGGAAGATCCCGACGAAATTTAGTGCGTCATATTTCAGGGCAACGGATATCAATGGCGTCCGCGTCACGCGCACGCCGATTTACGTTCCTGCGCAGCCATCGGGTGGGAAACGCTTAATTCATCATGCATCCTTCGCATTGAGCAGCATGCTGCCGGTTACGAAAGAGGCATTCAGCTGGCGCCCTGATATCATGCTTTCGGCGGCCCCCTCATTGATGTCAGCTGCATTCGTCGCCTTCATCGCCCGCCGGATTCGCGCCAAGTCTTGGCTTCATGTGCAGGATTTCGAGGTCGACGCGGCCTTCGATCTGGGATTGCTCCAGAACGAGTATCTGCGAAGGGTGATGCTCAAGACGGAAGCTGCTATTGTCCGCTCGTTTGACAAGGTTTCATCGATCTCTCCGCAGATGGTCGATCGACTGCATGGCAAGGGTCTGGAGTTGGGACGCACAAGCGAGGTCAGGAATTGGATCGATACGAGTGCGATCTTTCCCGCATCTCGGCAGACAAGATACCGTCGAGAGCTGGGCATTCCTGCCACGGCGATTGTTGGGCTCTATTCAGGCACGATGTCGAACAAGCAGGGTCTAGATCTTGCAATCGATGCGACTGCCGCTCTGGACGATAGTCATCCCAATATTCATCTCATTCTTGCTGGCGAGGGGCCTCACAAAGCCAAGTTGGTCGAAATGGCGGACGGCCGCTCGAAAGTTCACTTCTTGGATTTGCAGCCCAATGAGAGTTTCAATGAGTTGATGGCGACCGCCGACTTTCATCTCATTCCTCAGAAGGCGGAGGCGGCCGACCTAGTCCTGCCTTCAAAGCTTGGCGCAATCCTGGCATCCGGCCGGCCGGTCATTGCAATGGCAAGTCGAGGGACTGGACTCGCCGCGGAAGTTGAGGGCGCTGGGCTAGTCGTTCCTCCGGGAGACTCGCGGGCGCTTGCCGCCGCAATTGTGAAGCTGAGCGAAGAACATGCGCTTTGCAAAGAGCTGGGTGCTGAGGGGCGAAGGCGTTCTATCGAGCGTTGGGATCGCCGAACGATCGTTCGACGCTGGGTCGAGGAGATGGCAGCCATGAAGGCTCCATTTGGTCCGGAGCCAAAACCCACCCTGATACCCAGGGCGGCCTCAATTCCGGTGAAGGATGCCGTTCCTCTGCCTTGATGAAAGCAGAAAAGCAGGTCGGCACACCCAATCTTGAATCGATAAGGGCGGGAGCGTTTAAGCTCCCGCCCTTCCGTTTACATTTGCCGCCATTCACTCGTGGCGCGGATAATATCTGAACCCGTGCTGCTTGATGAGTTCGTCGCGCTTTGCCGACTCGAGATCTTCCTTCATCATTTCTCGAACGAGGCTTTCGAACGATGTCTTGGGCTCCCAGCCGAGTTTCTGCTTCGCCTTTGACGGATCACCAAGAAGCGTCGCGACCTCAGTCGGACGGAAATAGCGGGGATCGACGGAAACAATGCACTTTCTTGTGGCAGCATCATATCCCTTTTCCTCGACGCCGCTGCCCTCCCATCGAATTGTTGTGCCCACTTCACTGGCGGCCACGTTGACGAAGTCCCTGACGGAGTGTTGTACGCCGGTCGCAATTACGAAATCTTCGGGCTTGTCCTGCTGCAGCATCAGCCATTGCATTTCGACATAGTCGCGCGCGTGTCCCCAATCGCGTAGGGCGTCCAAATTGCCGAGGTAAAGCCGTTCTTGAAGACCCAAATGAATGCGTGCGAGTGCCCGCGTGATTTTGCGTGTGACAAAGGTTTCGCCCCGGACCGGGGACTCATGGTTAAACAGGATGCCGTTGCATGCATACATATCGTATGCCTCACGGTAGTTGACCGTAATCCAATAGGCATAGAGCTTGGCGACAGCATACGGAGAGCGTGGGTAAAAGGGAGTTGTCTCCTTTTGCGGAGTCTCCTGAACCAGGCCATATAATTCGGACGTTGATGCCTGGTAGAACCTAGCTGTCTTCTCTAATCCGACGATACGCATCGCTTCGAGAATTCGGAGCGTACCAAGTGCGTCAGAGTTCGCCGTGTATTCTGGTTCCTCGAACGAAACGGCAACGTGGCTTTGCGCGGCGAGATTGTAGATCTCATGGGGTTGAATCTGACCAACAATACGTATGAGGCTCGAAGAGTCTGTCAGGTCGCCGTAATGCAGGCGGAACGCTGGGTTGGGTTCATGAGGATCCAGGTAAAGGTGATCGATGCGGTCAGTATTGAATAGCGAAGTCCGGCGCTTGATGCCGTGAACTTCATAGCCCTTCTCCAAGAGCAATTCAGCCAGATAGGCGCCATCTTGACCAGTCACACCGGTAATCAGTGCACGTTTTTTTGTCATAGCAATCTCTAAGCTCGATACCCCGTTCGTACTCGAAAACCGGGCCAATAGGGAGAGGTCGGGCCGAAAAATCAAGCTTAGATTAACGGCTCTTGAGGCCTCCCAGTCCGCAGGAGGTGTCGTGCTAACGCAGCTCGGGTTCATGCATACCCTATTTCAAAGAGCTCTTCGTGCTATGAGCAGGGACACCAGTGCGGGTCTTTGGGCACGGAAGGTCTTTCGACCGGATGGCACCCGTGCTAGCCGCGAACAGGTACTTGTCAAGGCGTTACTCATCAATCGGTTACAGTCCGGGAGCAATGCACACGCTCCTCGTTCGAACAATTAGCGAATGTTTCACGAAGTCGAAATTTTAGGTGAACGTTAAGCTCGCAAAGGCTGGGTACTGTTCTGATTCAATTTGTTGGGATCCGGGTAAGCCGATCTTGAAAGGGAGCGTGGATCGTAGCGCCACAAATGCGGGGCGCTCATGGCTAAATCAACAAAGACCCAGAACTACGCGAGCATCGTAATCGGTACTTCCGGCGACGACATTCTTTCTGGCGGCACGGGTAATGATTTGTTGACCGGAGGAGGCGGGCGCGACACGTTCCTGATCTCGAAAGGCTTTGGTTCCGACACCATCAGTGACTTTACCGGGGGGGCAGGTGGAGACATATTACAGGTCGAGAATTATGGCTTCGCAAATTTCGCCGCCTTCAAGGCCGCAGCAAAGCAAGTCGGGCCTGACGTTATTGTAGCTCTTTCAAGCAGCGAATCTCTTACGCTTAGCAACTTCAAGCTGAGCGCATTGGTTGCCGGGAATGTCCTGCTGGTCAATGAGATTGTCAATCATGCACCGGTGGCGGCCCCGGTAAGTTTGGTCGCGGGCATCGAGGACACCGCCTACACGATAAGTGCGGCGACCCTGCTAGCTGGAGTTACGGACGTCGACAGCTCCTCGCTGTCGATCACCTCGATCAGCGTGGCCAGCGGCGGCGGCAGCATTGTCAACAATGGCAGTGGCACCTGGACGTATACGCCGGC
>NZ_AXAZ01000002.1 GCF_000473065.1 Bradyrhizobium sp. WSM1743 | reverse complement strand
GATACGAGGGCGTGTCTGCGATGAATGCGAATGATGAAGCGACCCCGTCACCCCACACTCCGTCATTGCGAGGAGCCCTTGCGACGAAGCAATCCAGAATCCCTCCGCGGAGGCACTCTGGATTGCTTCGCTTCGCTCGCAATGACGACGTGGAAGCAACTGCGCCCCATCACCCCGCTCTCGTGCCCCGGACGCAGCGCAGCGTCTTTTCGACGCTGCGCTGCCGAGCCGGGGCCCATGTCTCGGCATTACCGTGGGGCTGCCGGGTCCCGGCTGTGCGCAGCAACGCCAAGAGCGTTGCAGCGCGTCCGGGACACGGGAGGAGAGAATGGCGGATCGGCACGCTCCGGCCATAAAGCGGCATACCCCAGACATGAGAAAGCGCCCGTGGGGGGCGGGCGCTTTCTGTAGTCGACTTGGGGTTGGGGTCGTCTACATATCCACGTGGCGACTTTGGGGGGCTGGTAAAGAGCCGCGTGAATTCACAAAACTCGTCAGATCTCCTCAGCGAACGAGGGACGCGTTCGAACTGGTGACAACGACCGGCTTGCCGGCCTTGATGACGCGGGCGGTCTGGGTCAGGCCTTCATCCGAACCCGAGCGCGCCGTCATGCCGAGGCCCGCCACCGCGATCCCTGCGACGAGCGCCACGACCACAATCTTCACATGGGTCGAGCGATCGGCGCTGTAGATCGAGTGGTTCATGGAAGCCTCCTGCCGCCATCTACCCGAAGTGGTCGCCAGCCCGTTCAGGCAGGTTCATGCTTCCGGTGCCCAACAACCTAGTATTGGGGGGATTCGTTCCCAAGAGGCGATCACAAGGGCGTGACAGGACGTGAAAGATCGCGATCAAAAGCGATCCCCTGATCGTTCTTTTTTATAATTATTTCAAAGCTGTAATGTGCCTGCCAGGCGTTTTTTCTCCCCTTGGTCGACCAGGCGCCAGGAACTCAAAAACCATTTGCCTGTGGCCGAAAAACACACGGCTTCTTAAGGCAAATCAGATGCTTCCGACCGTTTTCAACCTCGCCCTGGGGTGGATTTCGGCCTGCGACAGCACGGTGGTCTGGGCCCGGAACCGCTCCACCAGGGACCGCACAAACGGACGAATCGCCGCAGAGGTGACCAGCACCGGCGCCTCGCCTTCGCGGGCGGCGCGCTCGAAGGCCTCGCGCACGGCGGTCATGAACTCCGACAGTTTGGAGGGCTGCATCGCGAGGCTGCGCTCCTCGCCCTGGCCGATGATGGATTCGGCGAAGGCCTGCTCCCATTTCGCCGACAGTGCGATCAGCGGCAGATAGCCGTTGTAGGAGGTGTTTTGCGCGCAGATCTGCCGCGCGAGACGCGCGCGGACGTGCTCGACCATGGTCGCCGGATTGCGCGAGAAGGCGAGCGAATCCGCGATGCCTTCGAGGATGGTGGAGAGGTCGCGGATCGAGATGCGCTCGGCGAGCAAGAGCTGCAGCACGCGCTGGATGCCGGAGACCGTGACCTGGCCCGGGACGATGTCCTTGACCAATTCGCTCTGCTCCTTCGGCAGCTCCTTGAGCAGCTTCTGCACCTCGCCATAGGACAAGAGGTCCGACATGTTGGCCTTGAGCAGCTCGGTGAGATGGGTCGAGAGCACGGTCGCGGCGTCGACGACGGTGTAGCCCTTGAGCGAGGCCTCCTCCTTGAGGCTGGCGTCGACCCAGGTCGCGGGCAGGCCGAAGGTCGGCTCGGTGGTGTGGATGCCGGGCACCTGCACCTGGTTGCCGCCGGGGTCCATGACCATGAACTGGTTCGGCCAGATCTTGCCGGTGCCGGCGTCGACCTCCTTGATCTTGATGATGTAGGTGTTGGCCTCGAGCTGGACGTTGTCGAGGATGCGCACCGCCGGCATCACGAAGCCCATCTCGATCGCGAGCGAGCGGCGCAGCGCCTTGATCTGCTCGGTGAGACGGTCGGTGCCATCAGGGCCGTTGACCAGCGGCAGCAGCGCATAGCCGAGCTCGATCTTGAGGTCGTCGATCTTGAGCGCGGCCGAGATCGGCTCTTCAGTCGCGGCAGCGCCGGGCGCACCCGGCATGCCCGGCGCGGGCGCGGCCTTGGCGGCTTCCTCGGCCTTGACGGCGGTCTTCTTGTGGTTGCGGGCATGCCAGGCCAGCGCACCGGCGCCGGCGCCGAGCGCCAGGAAGGGGATGGTCGGAATACCCGGCAGCGCCGCCAGCACCAGCATAACCGCGGAGGACATCGCCAGCGCCTGCGGATAGCCGGAGAACTGCTTCATCAGCGCCTTGTCGGCGGCCCCGGAGACGCCGGCCTTGGAGACGAGCAGGCCGGCCGCGGTCGAGACGATCAGCGCGGGCACCTGGGTGACGAGGCCGTCACCGACCGTCAGCAGCGTGTAACTGCGCCCGGCATCGGCGAAGGACATGCCCTGCTGCGCGACGCCGATGATCATGCCGCCGACGACGTTGATGAAGACGATCAGGAGGCCGGCGATGGCATCGCCGCGGACGAATTTGGAGGCACCGTCCATGGCGCCGAAGAAGCCGCTCTCGTCCTCCAGCTCCTTGCGCCGTTCCTTGGCGACCTTCTCGTCGATCAGGCCGGCGGACAGGTCGGCGTCGATCGCCATCTGCTTGCCGGGCATGGCGTCGAGATGGAAGCGCGCGGCGACCTCGGCGATGCGGCCCGAACCCTTGGTGATGACGACGAAATTGACGATGATCAGGATGGCGAAGACGATGATGCCGATGACGAAATTGCCGCCCATCACGAAGCTGCCGAACGCCTCGATGACGTGACCTGCGGCGGCCGTGCCCTCGTGCCCGTGCGACAGGATCAGGCGGGTCGAGGCCATGTTGAGCGACAGGCGCAGCATGGTCGAGATTAGCAGGATGGTCGGGAAGGCCGAGAATTCGAGCGGCGCCTGGATGAACAGCGACGTCATCAGGATCAGGATCGAGAGCGTGATCGAGATCGCCAGGAACAGATCCAGCACGATCGCGGGCAGGGGCAGGATCAGCACCACCAGGATGGTGAGGATGCCGAGCGCCAGCGCGATGTCGCCGCGCTTGAGGATGTTGACGATCTCGTTGAGGGAGGGGATGCCGGGCTTCGCGCTGCCTACGCCCTGTCCCGCGGTGACGTCGACCATGGTAGCTGCCTCCCCGCGCGACTGCCGTCCGCGCGCCCCAAATGTCTGCGCGGCGGCCGAAGGGCCGCCGTTCCGAAAGTGAGGCACCGCACTGGCGTCCACGGGGGCTCTCCCGTTCTAAACGCGGCCGACGACACTCGACTTCACCCGGCAATTTTTGCCCGGTGTATGGTTAGCAAAGGGTTAACGGAGGGGCGGGGAGGGGACGAAACGCGGTGTTTTGGGGGAAGCTTGGCGTCGTTCCGGGGCGGCTCGAAGAGCCGAACTCTGGTGCGCAGTTGCGCACCTGAGAACCTCGAGATTCCGTGTTCGATGCTGCGCATCGCCCCGGAATGACGGGAAAGGGAAGCCGCCCTACTTCGCCTTCTCCATCCTGGTCACCGTATACCCGCTCGCCGCCTCCTCGGCCTCGAAGGTCACCTTGTCGCCGGCCTTCACCTGCTTGAGCATCGCGGTGTCCTTGACGCGATAGACCATGGTCATGGGCTCCTCCATGCCGAGGCTCTTCGCCGGTCCGTGCTTGAGCGTGATCTTGCCGGCGCCTTCGTCGATCTTCTTCACCTCGCCGCTGATCGCGGCGCCCCCGGCCGCGAGAGTCCCGGTTGCAAGGCCCACAGTCAGCGCCAGCGCAGCGGTGATACGGATGATGCGGTTCATGCTTAATCTCCTTCGTTACTTCACGGTGACGTGGCCGATCATGCCGTAGTCGCGGTGATCGGGAATCAGGCAGGAAAATTCGAACGTGCCGGGCTTGCTGAACTTCCAGAGGATCTCGGCCGTCTTGTTCGGAGCAAGACGAACGCCGTTGGGATCGTCATGCTCCATGTGCGGATGCTTCTTCATCACCGCGGCATGCGCGAGATTCTCCTTAGGTGTGGCGAGCAGGAATTCGTGGTCCTCCTTGCCGACATTGCGCAGCACGAAGCGGATCTGCTCGCCGCGTTTGACCTCGATCCGGGCGGGCGTGTAGTCCATCTCGTTCATCAGAATCTCGATCGTGCGCGCGGGCTTTTGCGGATTGCCGGGCTCGCCGGCCGAAAAGTTTCCGTGCCCGTGCTTGTCGTGAGCAAAGGCCGGTGCGAGCGAAAGCGCGGCCAGCGCAAGGCCGAGCTTGATGGTGGTCTTCATCGTGGTCTCCAGTTGGTGGTTCATCGAAACGCTCACATCTTGTGCTTCATCGGCGGGCTGCCGGGTTTTTGCCGGGCCGGCTCTGCGGCCGGCGCTGCGACCTCGTAGGCGACGGTGCCTTGCGGGAATTTGTAGGGACCGGGATCGCGGTAATCGTCGCGCGCGAGGCCCTCACGGATCTTCATCACCGTGAACATGCCGCCCATCTCGATCGGCCCGAACTGGCCGGTGCCGGTCATCATCGGCAGCGTATTGTCGGGCGCGGGCATCTCCATATTGCCCATCGCCATGCCGGTTGAACCCATCGCCATGCCGTCGGGCGCGAGCTTGCCAACGGCCTTGGCGAGATCCTTGCGCGACACGCCGATGAGGTTGCGCACGTCGTGTCCCATCGCGTTCATCGTGTGGTGCGACTTGTGGCAATGGAACGCCCAGTCGCCGGGATTGTCGGCGAGCACGTCGAACACCCTGACAGCGCCGACCGGAACGTCCGTGGTGGTCTCGGGGATCTGTGCGCTCTCCGGAACCCAGCCGCCATCAGTGCAGGTCACCGCAAAGGCGTGGCCATGCAGATGGATCGGATGGTTGGTCATGCTGAGGTTGCCCATGCGCACGCGCACCTTGTCTCCGAGCCTGACCGGCAGCGGATCGATCCCGGGAAATACCCGCGCATTCCAGGTCCACATGTTGAAGTCGGTCATCTCGTTGACATGCGGCAGATAGGTGCCGGGGTCGACGCGATAGGTGCTCATCACGAAGACGAAGTCGCGGTCGACGGGCCGGAAATTCGGATCGCGCGAGTGCACGACGATCATGCCCATCATGCCCATCGCCATCTGCACCATCTCGTCGGAATGCGGGTGGTACATGAAGGTTCCGCTCTTCTTCATCTCGAATTCGTAGACGAAGGTCTTGCCCGGCTCGATGTGCGGCTGGTTCAATCCGCCGACGCCGTCCATGCCGCTCGGAATGATCATGCCGTGCCAGTGCACGGTGGTGTATTCGGGCAGTTTGTTGGTGACGAAGATGCGGACCTTGTCGCCCTCGACGGCCTCGATGGTCGGGCCCGGCGATTGCCCGTTGTAGCCCCACAAATTCACCTTCATGCCTTCGGCGAACTCGCGCACCACCGGTTCTGCGACGAGATGGAATTCCTTCCAGTCGCCGTTCATGCGGAACGGCAGCGACCAGCCGTTCAGCGTGACCACGGGGCGATAGTCCGGGCCGCTGATCGGATGCAGCGGCGGCTGCATCACGACCTTATCCATGGTGGGCGCTTCCGGAATCGAGGCGGCCTGCACGCGGCCTTGAATAGCCGACGCGCCGGCAAGCGCGGCGGTGCCCAAAAATCCTCGGCGTGAAAACATCTTGGCCTCCATCTCAGTGGCCGCCGCCATCGGCAGGTGCTGCCGCGGCGATGGTGGTTGGATTGTCGCTGATGGCCGCCGGCGCGCTGCCGCCATTGACGGCGGTCTGCAGATCGGCCTGGGCGAGGAAGAATCTCTGCCTGGCGTCGATGGCGCCGCGCAGCGAGGCCAGACGCTGCCGCGCCTCGGTGAGCAGCGCGAAGATATCGACCTGCATGCTGGAGAAGCGCAGCTGCATCTCCTCGGTGATGATCTTGCGCAAGGGGATGATCTCGCGCTGGTAGTGGCCGGCGATGTCGTAAGCGGAGCGGTAGACGCGATAAGCATCGCGCGCCTCGGAGCGCACGTTGACGGCGCGCTCGGTCAAGCGGTTGAAGGCAAAGTTGTAAGTCTCCGCTGCCTGGCGCACGCGCACCTCGCCGCCGTCGAAGATCGGAATCTGGAACTGCACGTCGAAGCCGCGCTCGCGGAACGGCGGCCCCTCCGGATCCTGGGTGCGGCGGGACATGCCGGCGAGATCGAGCAGTGTCACGAAGCGCGTCGCCTCGGTGAGGTTCAGGGCCTTCGCCAGCGCCGCCAGCTCCAGCCGCGCGATTTGCAAATCGATGCGATGGGCGACCGCGTCGGCCTCGATCGCCGGCAAGGCCAGCGGCCGGCGCGGCAGCGGCGGCAATGCGTTGGGCAGGCGGAAGTCGAGGCCGTCGTCCCACAGCCCCATCAGGCGCGCCAGCCTTTCGCGCGCGCTTGCTGCCGTCTGCCGCGCGGTGGCGAGATCGGCGGTGGTCTCGGCGTAAAACACCTGCTCGCGGGCCTGGTCGAGCTTGTTGAGCGAGCCGGTCTCGCCGAGCTTGACCGCGAGCTGTGCGGTCGATTCCGCTGTCGCCTTCGCGTCGGTCAGCAGCACCACCATCTCGTTGGCGGCAACAGTGCGGATGTAGGCGCGGCGCACGTCGGCGGCGAGCCGCAGCGTCGCTAGGGCAGCGCGCAACTGCGCTCCGCGGAAGCGGTCGCGGGCGATGTCGGAGCGGAACGGCAGGGTGGCGAGCGCGAGGATATCGCCGACCACCTGACGCTCGATCTCGCTGGCGCCATTGCCTGATATCCGCGAGATCGAGAACACCGGATTGGGCGGCAGGCTCTGCTCGACGAGATCGGTCTCGGCCAGCGCCAGCTCGTTATAGGCGGCCTGCAGTCCCTTGTTGTTGAGCAGCGCGATCTGCACGGCAGCGTCTGCGCCGAGCGTCCGCGACAACAGCTGGCGAACGCGCGCGTCGACAGCTCTGGCGCCCTCGGCCGTTCGCACAAAGGCG
Source organism: Bradyrhizobium sp. WSM1743 (assembly GCF_000473065.1). Lineage (GTDB taxonomy): Bacteria > Pseudomonadota > Alphaproteobacteria > Rhizobiales > Xanthobacteraceae > Bradyrhizobium. The sequence continues at coordinate 359,640 of NZ_AXAZ01000002.1, read as the reverse complement.
ACATCCTTGTTGATGGCGTGGCTCGTCAGATCCGAGACGGTGGTCATGCCGCCGTCGGGCGAGAACGCGGCGCAGCCGGAAACGCTGAGCGCCGTGATGACGAGCAGGCCTCGCGCAAGATGGCGTGTCATGGCGCGCTCCTACCGGTCTTGCTTTTGCTGCGGCGTCACCGCGTCGTTGCGGCCGCGCCATGGCGCCGGCGTCGCAGGCCGCAGGCTGGTGTAGGGCGCGATGGTCGAGCGATAGCCGATGCGCGCCACCTTCGCCGCGGGATCGGCGGGGTCGGCACTGGCGAGCTGTGTCGTTGCCGGCATGCAGCCGGACAGCGCCAGCGCGGCAACGGCGAGCAGCGGCCAATTGAATCGAAGATATCGTCGACCCACCGCAGATGCGGCGGACTTCGCCCCGGAAAGCGCAAACATGACCTAGTCCTTGATCTGGAGACCACAGGTTCGCGCGCGCACAAAGCGCGCTCGGCCCGAAATCGTCGCGTCAGATCAGGCGATGGGGGGGCGGTAGTGCTGCGGCGGCGCCGCGCTGTGCAGGCTGGCCACGATCTCGGGCGCGCAGGCGGAGACGGGCAGAACCGGCTTGGCGACATCAGGCAAATCGGCCGGCAGCGCGCTGACGCACATCATCGCGCAGCAAGGACCCACTGTTCCCTTGCCGTCATGATGATGCGGAGCGGGGGCATCCTTCGCGGCAGTCTGGTGATCGGCGTGGGTTCCCGCATGTTCGTGCGAGACGTCACCATGCAGATGGCTCGCCATCTGGTGATGCACCGGCACGAGGTCGGCGAGGAGCGCGTCGTCGACGCATGGCGCGGGACCAGTGCCCCAAGCGAGGCTTGCTGCCGGCGCGAGCACGCAGAACAAATAGGCGAGGGCGATGATTCGCCCCACCTTGATCCGCATCGATCGCGTCAATCGCAACACCATTCCGCCGATAGGCTCCTCGCGCGGCAAGATTGCACACGCTGATTGCAAACTAGTGTCAAAACGCGTGTTCGCCAAGCTCCTTCTTACCGCAGTGCACCGCGCATGCCCAATATATCGCCACGTTGCTTGACCGTGTGGCGATCCGCGGGCCATGGTCCGGCCCGTGCACGCGCCAAATCATTCAGGACAAACACCTGGTTCCTTCACCCCTGACTCCCGTCAGGCCTGGGTACGCTTGGTTATTGCGCTTGTGATCGGCTCGATCGGCGCTGTCGGCATGTGGGCGGTCGTGGTCGTGATTCCCGTGGTGCAGGCCGAATTCGGTGCCACGCGCGGCGCGGTGTCGCTGGCGTTCACCCTCATGATGTTCGGCTTCGGGCTTGGCGGCGTGATCGCCGGCAAGATCACCGACCGATTCGGCATCGTGCCGGCAATGGCGATCAGCATCGCCTTCCTCGGCGTTGCCAACGTGCTCGCGGGTCTGTCGACGCAGCTCTGGCAATTCGTGGCGGCGTATTTCCTCATCGGCCTCGGCACCTCCGCGACCTTCGCGCCGCTGATGGCCGAAGCCTCGCATTGGTTCGAGCGCTATCGCGGATTGGCCGTGACCATCGTCGCCAGCGGCAATTATGTGGCGGGAACGATGTGGCCGCCGATCGTGAGCTGGGGCACGCAGGAGATCGGCTGGCGCTACACCCATATCGGCATCGGCATCGTCTGCGCCGGCCTGATGGCGGTGCTCGTGCTGATCCTGCGCGCGCAGATGGGCGACGACCATGTCCGCGATCATGCCAACGCGCCGCCGCCGCGGGTCGATCTCAGGCTCTCGACCAACACGTTGACGGTGCTGCTCTCGATCGCCAGCATCTCCTGCTGTGTCGCCATGGCGATGCCGCAGGTCCACATCGTCGCCTATTGCGGTGATCTCGGTTATGGCGTCGCGCGCGGCGCCGAGATGCTGTCGCTGATGATGGGCTGCGGCATCGTCAGCCGGATCGGCTCCGGCTATCTCGCCGACAAGATCGGCGGCATCCGCACGCTGCTGGTCGGATCGCTGGCGCAGGGCTTTGCGCTAGTGTTCTATCTGTTCTTCGACAGCCTCACCTCGCTCTATCTGATCTCCGCGATGTTCGGCCTGTTCCAGGGCGGCATCGTGCCGAGCTACGCCATCATCGTGCGCGAGGCGATGCCGGCGAGCGAAGCGGCGACCCGCGTCGGCATCGTGATCTTTGCGTCCGTGTTCGGCATGTCCTTCGGTGGCTGGGTGTCCGGCGTCATTTTCGATGCCACCGGCTCATACGCTGCGGCATTCGCGAACGGCGTGGCGTGGAATGCGCTGAACATCGGCATCGTCGTGCTGCTCTTGATCCGCGCGCGGATGAGCCCGGTCAAGACCGGCCCGGGTTATGCCACTTAAACGGCCTGTCCTGCCTTCAGCAGCGAGCAGCCGGTGATCTTGTAGCTGCCGTCGCCCTGCTGCTCGAGCGTGTAGAGCGCCTCCCAGGCCTCGCCATTGGCGTCGATGATATGGACGCGCTGGGCGATCCAGCCGCCATCGGTCTTGCTCTCGCCGAATTCGAAACTCTTGTGACGGTAGACCGGCGCGTAGCCGTTCTGCACCATCGACATGAAGATGTCGGGTGCTGGAAAGATTTCCTTGATCGCCGGTGCCGCATAGGAATAGGCCGCCGTGGCATCGTCGCGAACGAACGCCTGCTCCTGGGCGCGGATGACGGTTTGGGCCGCGGCAACATCGCCGGCAAACGCTGAAGCGTGACTCCCGACAACAATGAGAGCGACCAGCAAGGCTGCGATGCGCATGACAGGCTCCGCGTTGAAATCCCGGCGGAGGCGATCTTAGCACATCCGCGGCGCTGGGGGGTGTACTCAGAAATCACGCGCTTAGCTTGGGTGCGGCAGATGCCCGCTCATCCCTCAACGGCGGCACAAACAGCGGACATCGTTGAAGGTCGCCGATGGGCCACAAGCGGAAGTTGGCGCAATGGCCCGAAAGTGGCAAGATGGGATAATTGCTTCAGGCGTGGTGGGACTTTGTAGTCACCTTGGTGCAATCAGGGACGCACGGCCGGACAGCATCGAAATGACTATTATCACAATAGAACTCGACGCTAGCAGTTGGGAAACAGCAACCGATTTTCGATCCGCACTTAAGGCTGCGATAGGAGCACCGGAATGGCATGGCGACATGGCGGGTGCTTTCCTGGACTCAATTTTCGGGGGAGGCATGAATGCCCTCAAGCCTCCATACATCATTAAGGTCGTGAATACCGCACAGCTTGCGCCGGAGCTTAAGAAGCTGATCCACGACCTTTCCTCAGCAATGGAAGCAACACGAACGCGTCGGCTCGCCCGAACAGGCGAGAACGTTGCCGCCAGTCTTGAAATTGCGAACTGAGCCGGCCTGCGAGCATCGGCTTTGATCGCGGTGCGTCCGCAAGCAGCAGTGCTCTGGCCGATCAGCAGATTTCCGCTCGGCCCCAGGAGCCGACATTATGAGTACAGGGCCTAACGCTTTCGCTTCGTCGCCGGATTCGTCGCCTTGGACGAGCGCGCCTTGACCTTGCTGGGCGGCTGCATCCGCAAACCATCCACGAACACGTCGAGCATCCGCAGCACCGAGGATTGCCAGCCGGGCTGGTCGTGCATGTAGCACATGCCGACAAGCGCCCGCAGCAAATCCTCCGGGCTGATATCGGCGCGCATCTGGCCGGCGGCGACGGCGCGGTCGAGCAGCGAGCCGATCGCCTTGGTCAGCCGGTCCATCGAGAACGCCGCAAGCTCCGACGAGCTCTGGAACGTCAGCGCCAGCGCGGCCGACATGCCTTTCTTGGTGGCGACGAATTCGACGTTGGAGCGCAGCCAGCGACGCAGCGCATCCACAGGGTCGTTGGCATTCTTCAGCTGCTCGGCGAGCTCGCTAAGCTGCTCGACCTCGCGCCGGTACACTGCCTCGAACAGATCCTCGCGGGTCGGAAAATGCCGGTAGAGCGTGCCGATGCCGACGCCGGCGCGTTTGGCGACGGCCTCGAGGCTCGCCTCGCGGCCGCCCGCGCTGAACACCACCTTCGCCGCTTCGAGCACGCGCTCGCGATTGCGCACGGCATCGGCGCGGGGCTTTCGGGTCTGGTCGGTGTGGTCGTCCATGGCGCGCAATGTAGATCACGAATTGGTTAGATTGAACCCTCGCCGGACCCGCGCAGCGCTGCATCGCGTTGGTGGCGCAGGGGCTTTTGACGAATTCCAAATATTTTTGGGCGGCCCTTGTTAAGCGGAGGGTGCCTCCGTATCTTCGCTCACGTGCCGGCCCGCATCATGCGGGCGGCACGCAATCGACGGCGGCCACGGCGGTGGCGCGCCGCGCGATCACTCATGTCCATCTCTGATCGGAGCCTTGTATGAACCACTCCATCAGCCTCACCGTGAACGGTGCGCGGCGCGACTTCGTCCTCGACGATCCGCGCGTCACGCTGCTCGATCTCCTGCGTGAGCGCCTCCATCTGACCGGAACCAAGAAGGGATGCGACCGCGGCCAGTGCGGCGCCTGCACCATTCTCGTCGACGGCAAGCGCATCAACTCCTGTCTCGCGCTCGCCATCAGCCATGACGGCGCCGACATCCTCACCATCGAAGGCATCGCACGCGGCGACCAGCTTCATCCCGTGCAGGCCGCCTTCATCGCCCATGACGGCTTTCAATGCGGCTTCTGCACGCCCGGCCAGATCGTGAGCGCGATCGGCATGATGCGCGAAGCCCAGGCCGGCGATGATCCCGAGCGCATCCGCGAATGCATGAGCGGCAATCTTTGCCGCTGCGGCGCTTATGCCGGCATCGTCGATGCCGTGCTGGAAGCGCAGGCCGGGATGGACGAGACCAATCAGAGGCGCTCCGCATGAAACAGTTCGACTATGTCAGGCCCGGCACGATCACCGAAGCCGTTGCCGCCGCGGCCCAGCCGGGCGCCGTCTATCTCGCCGCCGGCACCAACCTGCTCGACCTGATGAAAGGGGGCGTCAGCCGTCCGGATCGGCTGGTCGACGTCACGCATCTCGAAGGGCTCGATCAAATCGAGACTCTCGCCGACGGGTCCTTGCGCATCGGCGCGCTGGTGCGCAATGCCGATCTCGCCCATGATGCGGACTTCGCGCGGTCCTATCCCGCGGTGGCCGAAGCGCTGCTCTCCGGCGCGTCGGCTCAATTGCGCAATGCCGCCACCGTCGGCGGCAATCTCTTGCAACGGACGCGCTGTGCGTATTTCTACGACACCGCCAGCCGCTGCAACAAGCGCGAGCCGGGCTCCGGCTGCGACGCCAGCGACGGCGAGAACCGCGGCCATGCCGTGCTGGGCTGGAGCGAGAGCTGCATCGCCACGCATCCGTCCGACTTCTGCGTGCCCCTGGTTGCGCTCGACGCGATCGTGGAGATCGAGGGCAGGACCGGCCGGCGCGAGATCGCGCTCGACGAACTGCACCGCCTGCCGGGCGATGCGCCCGAGCGCGAATCCGTGCTCGAGCCCGGCGATCTCATCGTCGCGGTGCGGCTGCCGCCCGCCGCGCGCGGCTTTGCCGCGCATGCGCGCTACCTCAAGGTTCGCGAGCGCACCTCCTACGCCTTCGCCGTGGTCTCGGCCGCCGCTGCGCTGCGGATCGAGAACGGCAGAATCGCGGAGGCGCGGCTTGCACTCGGTGGTGTCGCCGCAAAGCCCTGGCGCGCTCGCGCAGCCGAGGACGTGCTTAGGAATGTTGCGCCAACGGCAGACGCGTTCCAGGAGGCGGCATGGCGTGCGCTCGCCGACGCAAAACCGTCCGGCGACAACGCCTTCAAGATCGAGCTCGCGCGTCGCATCGTCGTGCGCGCGCTCCTACTCGCCGCCGCAGGCACGCCCGCGCGCCTGCCGGCGCTGCCGGCCTCTCCCTTTGCCTCGACCTCCGGAGCCATCCATGCCTGAGCTCAACCTGACCAGCGCTCCCGCCCATCTGCGGCACGGCTCGAATATCGGCCAGCCGCTGACCCGCCGCGACGGCGTCCTCAAGGTCACGGGGCGGGCGACCTACGCCGCCGACAATCATCCACCCGGCATGCTGTTTGCGGCGATGGCCGTCTCCAGCATCGCGCGCGGCCGCGTGGTCTCGCTTGATGTCGCCGCCGCAAAGCGCCATCCCGGCGTCGTCGACGTCATGACGCCCGACCACAAGCCAGCACTCGCGATCGACCCAGACATCAAGACCAATCCGTTCGTGTTCCGGATGGAGGTGTTACAGAGCAGTGAGGTCCGCTACGCCAACCAGCCGATTGCGGTCGTGATTGCCGAAACGCTGGAGGCCGCGACGGAAGGCGCGGCGCTGCTGGCGCCGCGCTATGAGGTGCTGCCGGCGCTGGTCGGCCTCGATGCGGGCGAGAGCTACGTGCCGCCGGTCGTCGGTGTCGGCAACCCCGCGGAGCATCACCACGGCGATGTCGAGGCGGGCCTTGCCTCTGCCGAGAAGCAGATCGAGGCGGTTTACGAGACGCCTCCGCAATATCACAACGCGATGGAGCCGCATGCGATCGTCGCCAGCTGGGACGGCGACCATCTGTCGGTCGACATGCCGACCCAGGGCTTGATGCTGTCTTTGGCGCGCATCGCCGAACTGTTCGGCATCACGCACGACAAGATCCACATCCGCAGCCCGTTTCTCGGCGGCGGCTTCGGCTCCAAGGGGCTGATGGCCGGCCCGCCGACCCTCGGCATCATGGCTGCCAAGCTGGTCGGCAGGCCAGTCAAGCTCGTGCTGCGCCGCGAGCAGATGTACGGCCCGGTCGGCCATCGCGCGCCGACCCGCCAGCGCCTGCGCCTCGGCGCCGACGGCGAGGGCCGCCTGACTGCGCTCGATCATCACGCCAGAACGGTGTCGAGCACCTTCGACGATTTCTACGAGCCCGCCGCCGATGCTTCGCACACGCTCTATGCGGCGCCTGCGATCCGCACCTCGCACGATGCCGTGCGCGTCAACACCGGCACACCGCTGTTCATGCGCGCGCCGGGCGAGGCGACCGGTTCGATCGCGCTGGAGAGCGCGATCGACGAGGTGGCCTGGGCCTGCGGCATGGATCCGCTCGCCTTCCGCCTGAAGAACTACGCCGAGGTCGAGCCGATCAGCGGCAAGCCGTTCTCCTCGAAAGCGCTGCGGGCCTGTTACGAGAAGGGCGCGACGCGCTTCGGCTGGGCCAAGCGGCCGCTCCAGCCGCGGCAGATGCGCGACGATGCCGGCCTTCTGGTCGGCTGGGGCATGGGCACCGCGACCTTCCCGGCGCTGATGTTCCAGGCCGAGGCGCGCGCGGCGATCCGCCGCGACGGCTCGGGCGTGATGGAGATCGGCGCGCATGACATGGGGCAGGGCGCCTGGACGGCGCTGGCGCAGATCGCGGCCGATGCCGTGGGTCTCGATGTCGATCGTGTGGAATTCAAGGCCGGCACGTCCGACCTGCCGGATGCCGGCATCGCCGGCGGCTCGGCGCACACGGCAACTGCAGGCGCTGCGATCCACAGCGCCGGCGCGGCCGTGATCGCAAGGCTCGCCGATCTCGCCACGACCGACGAACGCTCGCCGCTGTTCGGTGCCGGCAATGCCGGCGTGATCGCGCGGGACGGCAGGCTGATCCGTCGTGACGACGAGAGCCGCAGCGAGAGCTATGCCGAGATCCTGGCGCGCGCCGGCGTTGCCGAGATCGAGGCCCGCGGCACCGGCGCGCCGAATCCTGCGGCGATGGAGGAATATGCCATGCATGCCCACGGCGCGGTGTTCGCGGAGGTGAAGGTCGATCCCGAGCTCGGCCAGGTCCGCGTCACCCGCATGGTCGGCGCCTTCGCCGCCGGGCGCATCGTCAATCCGCGCATGGTGCAGAGCCAGCTGTTCGGCGGCATGATCTGGGGCCTGTCGTTCGCGCTGCACGAGGAGGCGATCACGGACCGCCGCAGCGGACGGATCATGAATGCCAATCTCGGCGAGTACCATATCCCGGTGAATGCCGACGTGCCGCCGCTCGACGTCATCACTGTCGAGGAGCACGATCCGCACGTGAATGCGCTCGGCATCAAGGGCGTCGGCGAGATCGGCATCACCGGCAGCGCCGGTGCAGTCGCCAACGCCGTTTGGCACGCGACCGGCGTGCGTGTCCGCCGCTTCCCGATCCGGATCGAGGAGTTGCTGACGCAGCTCTGAAGCGCGATGAAATGAGGCCAAATCGCTGCAATGACGGAGGTGCGCTCCCTCTCCCGCTTGCGGGAGAGGGTTGGGGAGAGGGTGCTTCCGCGATGGGACAATCCCCAAGACGAGAAAGCCCTCACCCGGCGCGCGGGATGATGCTTCGCATCGCCCGGACGCGCCGACCTCTCCCGCAAGCGGGAGAGGTGAACGAGCCGCGCCGGATGCGCCGATCTCGCCTTCAGAACGTCGGTGGCGTGCAGGCCGAGATCACCTCGCACGGCTTGCCGCCGACGCAGCGGAAGCGATGTGGCCTGCGGCTCTCGAAATAATAGGCATCGCCGGGATTGAGGATGCGGCGCTCGTCCTCGACCGTGACCTCGAGCTTGCCCGAGATCACGATGCCGCCTTCCTCGCCGTCATGGACGAGATGGACGCGCCCGGTGTCGCTGCCGGGCTCGTAACGCTCCTTCAGGATCTGCAGGCTGCGGCCGAACAGATTGTCGCCGACTTGCCGATACGAGATCGGCTTCTTGCCGACCTCGGTCAGCTCCTCGGCACGGTAGAAGATCTTGCGCCTCGATTCCGGCTCCAGCGCGAAGAACTCGGCGAGGCCCATCGGGATGCCGTCGAGGATGCGCTTGAGCGCGCCGACCGAGGGGTTCATCTGGTTGGATTCGATCAGCGAGATCGTCGAATTGGTGACGCCGGCACGCTTGGCCAGCTCGCGCTGCGACAGCTTGTGGCGCGCCCGGATGAATCGCAGCCGTCCACCGATGTCGACGCTCATAGCCCAAACCCTGTTGCAGGTGTTGCGGATCGCGCAAATATGGACCGGCAGCCCCAGTCAAATCAATGGCTTGCAGGTCACCAGAAAAGGACTTGTTGCGGTTTCGAAGCCGTGGCTCAGCTATGGCGTCAGCAAAGGAGCGCGGCCGTGACCCTTCATCAGATTCCGAACACCATCAAGACCGATTCGTACTGGATGCCGTTCACGGCCAACCGGCAGTTCAAGAAGGCGCCGCGCCTGTTCTCCTCGGCCGAGGGCATGTACTACACCAGCGTCGACGGCCGCCAGGTGATCGACGGCTCCGCCGGCCTTTGGTGTGTCAATGCCGGCCACGGCCGCAAGCAGATCGCCGCCGCCGTCGAGCGCCAGCTGATGACGCTGGACTTCGCGCCCTCGTTCCAGATGGGCCATCCGCTGGCGTTCGACTTCGCCGAGCGTCTCGCCGAGATCGCGCCGAAGGGCCTCGACCGCGTCTTCTTCACCAACTCCGGCTCCGAATCGGTCGACACCGCGCTGAAGATCGCGCTCGCCTATCACCGTGCCAACGGCCAGGCGAGCCGCACCCGGCTGATCGGCCGCGAGCGCGGCTATCACGGCGTCGGCTTCGGCGGCACGTCGGTCGGCGGCATGGTCGCCAACCGCCGCGCTTTCACGACCCTGCTGCCGGGCGTGGATCACATCCGCCACACCCATGATCTCACCCGCAATGCCTTCGCCAAGGACCTGCCCGAGCACGGCGCCGAGCTCGCCGACGATCTCGAGCGTCTGGTCGCCCTGCACGGCGCCGAGACCATCGCCGCCGTCATCGTCGAGCCGGTGCCGGGCTCGACCGCGGTGCTGCCGCCGCCGAAGGGCTATCTGCAGCGCCTGCGCGAGATCTGCGACAAGCACGGCATCCTCTTGATCTTCGACGAGGTCATCACCGGCTTCGGCCGTCTCGGCACCCCGTTCGCCGCCAACTTCTTCGGCGTCACGCCGGACCTGATGACCACGGCCAAGGGCATCACCAACGGCACCATTCCCTGCGGCGCGGTGTTCGCGAGCCGCAAGGTGCATGACGGTCTGATGGTCGGTCCCGAGAGCCAGATCGAGCTGTTCCACGGCTACACCTATTCCGCGCATCCGACCGCCTGCGCCGCCGGCATCGCAACGCTCGACATCTACAAGGCCGAAGGCCTGCTCACGCGCGGTGCCTCGATCGCCGAGTACTGGCGCGATGCGCTGCATTCGCTCAAGGGCCTGCCGAACGTCGTCGACATCCGCAATTGCGGGCTGATGGGCGCGGTCGAGCTGGCGCCGCGCGACGGTGTCGTCGGCGCGCGCGGCTATGACGTGATGGTCGACTGCTTCAACACCGGTCTCTATCTGCGCATGAGCGGCGACAGCTTCGCGATGTCGCCCCCGCTCATCGTCGAGAAGAGCCACATCGACCAGATGGTCTCGATCCTCGGCGACGCCATCAAGAAGGTGGCCTGATAATTGCTCTCGCCGTTGCGAGTTGTTTCCTGGCAGCGGCGAGCGTGATGCCGCGGGAGTTTGACCAAGCGTGAAAGTTCTGATCCTCGGCAGCGGTGTCATCGGTGTCACCTCTGCCTACTACCTCGCTCGTGCCGGTCATGAGGTGACGGTCGTCGACCGTCAGCCGGAGCCGGCCCTGGAGACCTCTTTCGCCAATGCCGGCGAGGTGTCGCCCGGCTATTCCTCGCCCTGGGCCGGCCCCGGCGTGCCGGTGAAGGCGGTCAAGTGGCTGTTGATGAAGCACGGCCCGCTGGTGATCCGGCCGAAGCTCGATCCGGTGATGTGGGTCTGGCTGCTCAAGATGCTGCGCAACTGCACCAGCGCGCGCTATGCGGTCAACAAGAGCCGGATGATTCCGATTGCGGAATACAGCCGCGATGCCTTGCGCGATCTGCGCCGCGACATCGGCATCCAGTATGACGAGCGGTCGCAGGGCACGCTGCAGCTTTTTCGGCACCAGGCCCAGCTCGACGGCACGGCCGAGGACATCGCCGTGCTCAAGCAATATGGCGTTCCTTTTGAGCTGCTGAGCCGCGAAGGCTGCATCGCGGTCGAGCCGGCGCTATCAGGCGTGAAGGAGAAGTTCGTCGGCGGGCTTCGCCTGCCGCAGGATGAGACCGGCGACTGCCATATGTTTACGCAGTCGCTCGCCAAGCATGCCCAGGCGCTCGGTGTGCGCTTCATGTTCAACACCGGCATCGATCGCATCGTCACCGACGGCGCGCGCGTCAGCGGTGTCGCCACCAGCGCCGGCCTGCTGCAGGCGGACGCTTACGTGCTCGCGCTCGGCAGCTGGTCGTCTCGGCTGGTGGCGCCGCTCGGCATCTCGCTGCCGGTCTATCCCGTGAAGGGCTATTCGATCACGGTGCCGATCAAGGACGCTTCCGGCGCGCCGGAATCCACCGTGATGGACGAGAGCTACAAGGTCGCGATCACCCGCCTCGGCAATCGCATCCGCGTCGGCGGCACCGCCGAGATCTCGGGCTATTCGGACAAGCTCTACGATGCACGCCGCGCCACGCTCGATCACTCGCTGACCGATCTGTTCCCGCGCGGCGGCGATCTCGCCAAGGCGACGTTCTGGAGCGGCCTGCGCCCGATGACGCCGGACGGCCCGCCCGTGATCGGCCCGACCCAATACGGCAACCTCCACCTCAACACCGGCCACGGCACGCTGGGCTGGACCATGTCCTGCGGTTCGGGACGCGTGCTCGCCGACATGCTGTCAGGCAGGAAGCCGGACATCGACGTGAGTGCGTTGACGGTGGAGCGGTACAAGTATCGGTTTGGGTGATTGACGCTGTCATTCCGGGGCGATGCGCAGCATCGAACTATGGTGCGCAACTGCGCACCTGAGAATCTCGAGATTCCGGGTTCGCCGCTTCGAGGCGCCCCGGAATGACGCAACCAGGCTACACCGCCCCCGTCACGCAATTCACCCACAGCACCACCGCCTTCGCATCCTGCGCCGGATTGGAAAACCGGTGCGGCCTTCGGCTCGCGAAGCGAAAGCTGTCACCCGTCTTCAGCGACCAGGTCTCGCTGTCCACCGTCAGCATCATCTCGCCTTCGAGCACGAGTCCGGCCTCTTCGCCATCATGGGTGTAGAGCTCGTCACCGGTGGAGCCGCCGGGCTCCAGATGCACCAGGAACAGGTTGAGCTTGTTGTCCGCATTGGCCGGGCTCAGCAATTGTTTCGAGACGCCCGTGCGCCACAGCTTCAGCTCCGGCCGTTGCAGGCCGCGCGTCACCACCTGGTCGGATCCGCCGTCGGCGCTCGGGCTCGCGCCGAACAGCGCGGCGATGCCGACGCCGAGCACGTCGGCGAGCGTTGCCAGCACGCGCAGCGAGGGCGACGACAGGCCGCGCTCGATCTGGCTGAGAAAGCCGATCGACAAATCAGTGCGGGCAGCGACGGTCTCCAGGGAGAATTGCCTAACCCGCCTGAGATCCCTGATGCGGCGGCCGACCGCGATGTCCATCGCGGGCTTGGCCGGCTTGGCGACAGCTTTGGCTCTCGCCTTCCTGGCCGGCTTTGCGGCGGCCGGCTTGCGCATTCTTTTGCCACCGCTCACGTCAGGCCGCTTCCTTCATCTGCATGAAAACCGCTTGCATCGTCCGCGAAAGTGTGACCAAATTTTCATATTGGTGAAAATAGGCCGAAACGGCGCGGCCCGCAACGTCTGATCACGACATGCGTGAGCGCCGCCACCGGCCAGGCCCAAAGGGGGATGCGATGAAGCGTTTTGTTCAGGCCGCAGTCGCGGCACTCGCCATTGCCACAGCCGTGCCGGCTTCGGCACAACAAGTGCTGAAGGTCGGCTCGACGCCGACGGGCATTCCCTTCACCTTCCTCGACACCAAGACCAACACCATCCAGGGCATCATGGTCGATCTCATCACCGAGATCGGCAAGGATGCCGGCTTCAATGTGCAGATCGAGCCGATGCAGTTCTCGGCGCTGATCCCCTCGCTGACCTCGGGCAAGATCGATATCATCGCGGCGGCGATGTTCATCACGCCGCCGCGCAAGGAGGTCGTCGACTTCTCCGACCCGATCTACACCTACGGCGAGGGCCTCGTGGTGCCGAAGACCGACACCAAGGCTTACGCCACGCAGGACGATCTGAAGGGCGAGACGGTCGGCGCCCAGGTCGGCACCGCCTTCGTCGACGCGTTGAAGAAGACCGGTCTGTTCGCCGAGGTGAAGGCTTACGACACCATCCCCGACATCCTGCGCGACGTGAACACCGGCCGCCTCAAGGCGGGCTACGCCGACTATCCGATCCTCGCCTACAATCTGAAGCAGGGCGGCTTCCCCGAGGTGCGCCTGGTCGACGGCTACAAGCCGGTCACCGTCGGCTCGGTCGGCATCGGCGTCCGCAAGGGCGAGACCGCGCTGCTCGGCAAGATCAATGCCTCACTGGCGAAGTTGAAAGCCAACGGCACCATCGACAAGATCCTCGATAAATGGGGCCTGAAGGCGCAGGGTTGATCGATAACGTCTGATCGATGAAGGCTGCCCGATGAAAGGCTTCTGGCGCGACGCCGTCGAGTTCTTCCCGATCCTGCTGAACGGCGTCGCCCTGACGATTATCGTCACGGTGGGCTCGCTGCTGCTCTCGACGGTACTCGGCCTCGTCTGGGCGATGATGCGGGTCTCCGGCATCAAGGCGCTGTCGATGCTCAGCGCCAGCCTGATCAACGTGATCCGCGGCATCCCGATCATCGTGCTGTTGTTCTACCTCTACTTCGTGATGCCCGATCTCGGCGTCACCCTGACGGCCTTGCAGGCCGCGATTCTCGGGCTCGGCATCGCCTATTCGGCCTATCAGGCGGAGAATTTCCGCGCCGGCATCGAGGCGATCGACAAGGGTCAGATCGAGGCGGCGCAGTCGATCGGCATGGGCTGGTGGCTGACCATGCGCCGCGTGGTGCTGCCGCAGGCTGTGCGCATCGTGCTGCCGCCCTACGGCAACGTCATGATCATGATGCTGAAAGATTCCTCGCAGGCCTCCACCATCACGGTGGCCGAGCTCGCATTGCAGGGCAAGCTGATCGCCTCATCGACCTTCAAGAACACCAGCGTGTTCACCCTGGTTGCGTTGATGTATCTCACCATGAGCATTCCGCTGATCCTGCTGGTCCGTCACTTCGAGAAGCGGGCCGGCAAGCGATGATCGAGCTGAACGATATCCACAAGAGCTTTGGCAAGGTCGAGGTGCTCAAGGGCATCACGGCTTCCGTTGAGAAGGGCGAGGTGGTCTGCATCATCGGGCCGTCAGGCTCCGGCAAGTCGACCATTCTGCGCTGCATCAACGGCCTCGAAAGCTATGACCGCGGCGAGATCGGCGTCGAAGGCTTGAAGGTTGATCGCGACGCGCCGTCGATCGTGAACATCCGCACCCAGGTCTCAATGGTGTTCCAACGCTTCAACCTGTTCCCGCATCGGACAGTGCTGGAGAACGTGGTCGAAGGGCCGCTCTATGTGAAGAAGGAATCGCGAGCTGCCGCGCTGGAGCGCGGCCGGGCGCTGCTCGCCCAGGTCGGGCTTGCGGAAAAGGCCGACGCGCATCCGCCGCAGCTCTCCGGCGGCCAGCAGCAGCGCGTCGCGATCGCGCGGGCGCTGGCGATGCAGCCCAAGGCGATCCTGTTCGACGAGCCGACCTCGGCTCTCGACCCTGAATTGGTCGGCGACGTCCTCGGCGTCATGCGCAAGCTCGCCGACGATGGCATGACCATGGTCGTCGTCACCCATGAGATGGGCTTTGCCCGAGATGTCGCCGACCGCGTGCTGTTCATCGACGGCGGCGTCATCGTCGAGCAGGGGCCAGCCAAGGCGCTGCTCAACCAGCCGCAGCACCCACGCACGCAGGACTTCTTGCGCCGCGTGCTGCATCCGCTCTGACCGGACTTCGCCATGACGCGCCTGCCTCTGCCGCCCTCGCTCTATGCCGATACTGCCGTTGCGCCGGTCGCCACGCCGCCGCTCGATGTCGACAAGAATGTCTCCGTCGCGATCGTGGGCGGCGGCTACACCGGCCTGTCCACGGCGCTGCATCTGGCCGAGCAGGGCGTCGAGGCGCTGGTGCTGGAGGCGCAGGAACCCGGCTGGGGCGCATCCGGCAACAATGGCGGCCACACCAATCCCGGACTGAAGCACGATCCTGATCAGATCGAGGCCGATTTCGGCGCAGATCTCGGCCGCCGCATGATCGCGTTCTCCTACGGCACGACGAACTTCACGCACGACCTGATTCGCCGCTACCAGATTCCCTGCGAGGCGCGGCAGAACGGCACGCTGCGCGCGGCTTACAATGAGACCAGCGCCGCCGCGATCGAGAAGACCGCGCAGCAATGCATCCGCCGCGGCATGCCGGTGACGTACCTCAACCGCGAGAAGCTGCGCGAGATGACCGGCACCGACCGCTACCTCGGTGCCATGCTGGATACGCGCGGTGGCGATCTGCATCCCCTGAGCTACGCCCGTGGCCTTGCGCGCGCGGCGATCTCGGCGGGCGCGAAGGTCCATGGCGAGACACCGGCATTGTCGCTGCGCCGCGACGGCACGCGCTGGCGCATCGAGACGCCGCGCGCAGTGGTTCATGCGGATAAGGTCCTGCTCGCCACCAACGGGTTCACCGACGATCTCTGGCCGGCGCTCCGCCGCACCATCGTGCCGGTGTTTTCCTCGATCGCCGCGACCGCGCCGCTCTCCGACGCGCTCGCCCGTTCGATCATGCCGACCCGCCCCGTTCTCTACGAGAGCGGCCACATCACGGTCTATTACCGCATCGATCAACAGAACCGTCTCTTGATGGGCGGCCGCGGCCCGATGCGCTGGATCAAGTCGCCGTATGACGTGGCCTATCTCATGCGCTACGCCGAGCGGCTATGGCCCCAGCTCAAGGGCGTTGCCTGGACCCATGGCTGGAACAGCCGGCTTGCCATCACCGGGGATCACTATCCGCATGTGCATGAGCCCGCGGAGAACATCCTGATCTCGCTCGGCTGCAACGGCCGCGGCGTCGCGCTCTCGACCGCGATGGGCGCCCACCTCGCGCGCCGGCTGATCGGCGGCGCCAAGGCCGAGATCGACATGCCGATCACGGGCATCAAGCCGATCCCGCTGCACGCGTTCTGGCCGGTTGGGGTGACGACAGCGGTGATCGCGGGCCGGGTGAGAGATCGGTTGGGGATATAGAGAAGGCGCTGCCGAGGCAGCGCCTTGCTCGATGCGATGTCAGCAGCGGCCCTGTTTCCACAGGCCGGGCGGGCAGCCCATGCCGCGCCAGCCGACCTTGCGCCCGTGGTACCATCCCGGCGGCGTGCCATGGTAATGATGGCCCATCGCGTGGCCATGACCGTGTCCGTGCCCATGTCCATGCCCGCCCTTGGCCAGTGCAGGGCTGGTAAATGTGAGGCCAGCCGCAACGATCAGCGACGCGGCGAGCGCAAGTTTCTTCATCATGTCCTCCACTGGGGTGAGCGCATTTGTCCGTTCAATGAACGAACGGAGGGCAGGTAAGTTCCCTGTGAATGTGGAGGAGTCATGACGCTCGCGCAGATGCGCAATTGCGTATTGGCTCAACGAGCGATGGCATAATCTCGCATTGATCCGTGTGCTCAGCCTTCCACCACCGCCTCGGCCCACGGATGAAAAATCTCGACCGCGCCAAAATTCGTGTCGCCCTCGCGCATCACCACGCTCGGACAGGCGAATTTATGCGACAACGCCTGCACGCGGCTTTCTTCGTAGTCGAAGCGCGCGGCCAGCGCCTTGCGTGCTTCTTCTGGAAGCCGGCCGTCTCCGATCACGACCGCGCCCTCGCTGGCGTCGATGCGCGGCTGGTGGATGGCGGCGTCGAGATCCATGCCGAAATCCATCGCGAAGGATACGAGCTGCATCACCGAGGGCAGAATGCGACGTCCGCCAGAAGCGCCGATGGCAAGGCGCGTGCCGTCCTTCGTCTCGGCAATAACAGGCGTGTAGTTGCAGAGGCAGCGCTTGCCGGGTGCCAGCGAGTTGGTGGTGCCCGGCGCCGGATCGAACCACATGATGCCGTTGTTCATGGCGATACCGGTGTGCGGCGTCACATATCTCGAGCCGAAGGACGAGAGCAGCGTCTGCGTCACCGCCGCGATGTTGCCGTGACGGTCGACGACGGAGAAGTGCGTGGTGCAGGCGGGCGCCAGATATTCCGCGCCAAGCGAGCGCTTGCCGTCGGCATCGCCCATATCCTTGAGACGCTCGCGGAAGGCTGCTTGCAAGGCGAGCGCATATTCGACATAGGCGGCGGCATCCGGCGTGCCTGCCGGCGTCAAGTTCTGCTGCAACAGGCGCAGCGCATGCGCCATCGTCGGCCCCGCCGTGAGCTCCGGCGTCGCAAGCACCTTGCCGCCGCGATAGGGGATCGCCAGTGGCTCGCGCAGATGGCTACGGAACGCGGCGAGATCCTCCACCGACAGCGAGCCGCCGTCGGCCTTGATGTCGGAGGCGATGCTCCTGGCGAGGTCGCCCTGGTAAAAATCGCGAGGGCCGGCCTCGGCGAGATGTGACAGCGTCGCCTTCAGGGTGTCCTGCGGCAGCCGTGTCTCGGACTTGATGCCCCATGGCGCGCTCGGCGGCAGGCCGTCTTTCAGGAACGCTGCCGCGCTTGCGGGATAGCGCCTGAGATCGGCGGCCGAGCCCGCGATCGTCACCGTCGTCCACCAATCGACCAGCAGGCCTTCGCCGGCGAGCGCGGCGGACGGCGCGACCAGATCCTTCCACGGCATTTTGGCGTAGCGGCGATGCGCCTCTTCCATTCCGGCAGCGACGCCGGGCACGGCAATCGAGCCGGGACCATGGATGTTGCGATCGTCCTTCACCCGCGGCCAGGGAAACAGGTCGGAGGCCGCGCCTTCGCCACTGAGCGGATAGTCGGCCGCGCGCAGGCTCTGCGGCGCGCACATGCCGTAGTCGATCACCTCGTAGCGATTTTCCTTCGCGCGGTAGAGCACCATCGCACCGCCGCCGCCGATACCGCTATTCCAGGGCTCCAGCACGTTCAGGGCAAAAGTGGTCGCGACGATCGCGTCCACGCAGTCGCCGCCCGCGGCCAGCACCTGCGCGCCGACTTCAGCAGCCCGCCGCGATTGCGAGGCGACAATGCCGCCCTTCGATTCCACTGCAGGTTTGCGGACGGTTTGGTTGAGGCTGAACAGGTGAGGCATGATGTCGTCTTGATCTGTGTCTTGGCTTCATTGCGGGACCCCGCAATTAGCGGAGCGCGCGAAGAATGGCACATTGCCGCCAACGAGAACATCGAAAGCGAGGCGCGACATGGCAGGTGTGAAACAAGCGCGGGATGGCGCGGTCGGGATCCTGAAGCGCAAGGCGAAGTTTACCGGGAGGTGAGGGTGGGGTCCTGTCGCCACGTCGTCATGGCCGGGCTTGTCCCGGCCATCCACTTTTTCTGGATGCAAAGACGTGGATGCCCGGGACAAGCCCGGGCACGACGGAGTGGAGGAGACGGTTAGCCGAAAAAGGGGGACCGCCGCCTCAGCGCATGCGATCCAGCCGGCTGGCCTGATATTTGGCGTGCCATTTCGGGCCAGGTCCGCGCATGTAGTGCAACTCGGGGCGGTAGGGATTGCCCGCGACGCGGATCAGCGTCTGCCATTTGCTGGCGACGAAGCTCAGGGGCTGGCGGAGCAGGCTCAAGGAAGCGAGCAACATGGCATCACCTCAATGCGGCTTGCCGAGCATGGCGGTGAAGGGGAGATCGAAGATCTCCTCGCCGTCATCATCGCTGACATGGATCACCCAGTCGCGCCAGTCTTCGGCACCGGGCGTCTGGATCATCGAGTTCATGATCTGGGTGGCGCGGTCGCGCGCCTCGGTCAGATTGGCGACGGCGGCCCCGTAGCGGTCGATCAGCGTGCCCTCGGTATTGGAGCAGTGAAAATAGACCTGGACCATGAGCGCCTCCTGTAGAAAGCGATTGGGACGGCAAACCGCTACCACCCTAAGCATTCGCGAAACATTCGGGTCGAGCCCGGTAAGGGAATTTACGGAGATTGGTCGGCACCAAGGTCGTTACAGGTTTAATCACAGGCGGGTGATGGCTGGACGGGGCCCAGGCGGCGTGAAACAACGTCCGCGGGAAGTCGGGGGCGACCGTGAGCCAGTTCACATTCGAGAGCAGACGGCGAAATCTGCGCTTGCTTGCGGCGGTCTTGGCCGTGGTCTTGGCGGCCGCGCTGCTCGGCTTCGCTCCGGCGTCGTCCGAGCCGGTCAGGAAAAGCGGCTATGCGATCGGCACGGAATCGTGCGGCAGCGGCGATCTCGCCTTCCCCAGGATCCAGCTCGACATGAAGGCGGGATTCTGCGCCGGCCTCGTCGCCAGCGAAGAGGACCGCCTCAAGTTCCCGCGCTCGATCGTCCAGGTGCCCGGCCGTGACCTGTTCGTCGTCGCCGCATGGGCGGCTGGGGTCATGCCGACGGGCGGCTGCTCCTGCTCGATCCGCATGCACCCCAGGGGCAACGCTTCAAGGAGCTGCTGACGGGGATAGAATATCCGTTCGGCCTCGTCATCGGCCCGGACAGGAAGCTCTATGCCTCGACCGCGGAGGCGATCTTCCGGTTCGATCCGCTCGCCGACAATCCACGGAGCACGGTCGAGACCATCATCCGCCACTTGCCCGGCCGCAGGATCACGTTGCCTGACGGCACGAAGCTGGACGAGAGCGCGCATCCGCTCAAGCAATTCGTGTTCGACAAGTCCGGGCGCCTGTTCGTCAATGTCGGCTCGCACAGCGATGACTGCATCACACCGGCGCCGATCACAAAGCCCTGCGCTGCGGCCGAGGGCGCCTCCGCGATGGCATCGATCTGGCTGTTCACGCCGCCCGCAGGCGTCTTCCCGGCATTGAAGCCTGGCGATCCCGACCCACCGCACGCCGTCTATGCGCGGGGCTTGCGCAACTCGATGGCGCTGGCGCTGCATCCGAATTTTCCGGATGCCGGCTACGCCTTCCTGCAGGGCGAGAACGGGCGCGATCTGCCCGACATCTTCAAGCCGAACGAGGAGATCAACGCGATTGAACAGGGTAGGCACTACGGCTGGCCCTATTGCTACGATCTGTCGACGCCGAGTCCGGAATTCAGGCTCGTGCTGCAATCCGGGGCCTACAAGTCGCTCTGCACGGCCAATGCGCTCTACAAGCCGCCGCTCTCGCTGCTGCCGCCGCATGGCGCGCCGCTCGCGATGCTGTATTATCACGGTGGCAAATTCCCGGAGCTCGAGGGCAAGCTGCTGGTCGGCCTGCACGGCTATCGACCGACCGGCAGCCGCCTGCTCGTCTATGACGTCGACGATCACGGCTTCCCCAAACCTGCCCCGGCACCAGTGCGCTATCATGTCAGTTGCGCGGCTGAGCCGACCCGCAGTTTCCAGACCGATGCTGGCGAGGTCCCTGCCGCGCCGTTCGAGGAGCTGATTCCAGGCTGGCACCGCGTCAACGGCGCGCGGCCGCAAGGCGCGCCGGTCGGCATGACGGTCGCGGAGGACGGCGCGATCTGGCTGGTGGAGGACAAGAACAAGACCGTGATCCGCATCGATCGCGCCGCGGGTGATTCGCCGTCACCGCTACCCTGCGACACGCGCAGCCAGGCGATGATCGATCAGCTCGCGGCCTTCGTCGCCAGGGATGCACAGAGCAGCGTTCGCCTGACCACGCTGCGCAAGGGCCTCGTCGAGAAGCATTGCGTCGGCTGCCACTCGGATTTCGGCTTGAAGCCAGGCCAATCGGAGGCAGAGAAGGACGGCGCCGTGTTCCGTTTCATGCTGTCGCAGGACGGCTGGATCTATCCCGGTGATCCCGACGCCGGCAAGCTGCGCACGCGCCTGCGCGGCCTTGGCGCTGAGAAGCTGATGCCGCCGGGTGGTGAGAGCCTGCCGAAGACCGAGCCTGGTTACAAACGTCTGCTGGATGCGGCGGATCTGCTCGTCGCGAAGATGGTTCCGGGCACGCGGATGCGGATCAAGCCCGGCCCGCCGCAGCGCAAGTTCTTTGGCAAGACCAACAAGGAATGCGGCGAAATACCGGCCGCCAAGGTCGTTGTCGTGACACAAAGGAGCGCTGTAGACAAACCCGGCTTCAGCCGATTCTTCCGGCCGGCCGATCCCTATCTGAACGGCGAGTGCACCGACGGCGATGGCTATTACATCCGGCAGGAATTTCTGGTGCCTGTGCGGTAGCATCTTTGTCGTCATCGCCACGGCGCCCGCCTGGGCCGAGACCAAGCTGTTCGAAAGCGTACAGGTGACGCCCGCTGGCGAATACACGTTCGGCATCGAAGGACCCGCCGCCGACCTCGACGGCAACCTCTTCGTGGTCAATCTCGGCAAGCCCGGCACTATCGGCAGGCTGCCGCCCGGCGGCGCGGCGTCGGAGCCATTCACGGTGCTGCCCGAAGGCAGCGTCGGCAATGCCATCCGCTTTGCGCGCGACGGCACCATGTTCATTGCCGACTACAAGAAACACAACATCTTCGCGATTGCGAAGGGCGCGACCGAACCGTCCCTCTGGTTTCATTCCGACGAGATGAACCAGCCCAACGACATCACCATCGCGCACGACGGCACGATCTATGCGAGCGATCCGAACTGGAAGGGGCGCGAAGGCCACATCTGGCGCATCGCGAAGGCCGCCGACGGCACGGTGCAGGGGCAGATCATGCCGGCGCCGCGCGCGATGGGCACCACCAACGGCATCGACCTCAGCCCTGACGGCAAGACGCTCTATGTGGGCGAATCCAGCAGCGGCCAGATCTGGTCCTATGCGATCAGTGGCAACGAGCTCACCGGCGCAAGACTCGTCAAGACGTTTCAGCCCGACACCGTCGACGGCCTGCGCACCGACGTCGCCGGCCGTCTCTATGTCGCGCGCATTCTCAAGGGCACGATCGCGCTCATGAAGCCGACCGGTGCGGTCGAGCGCGAGATCCCGCTGAGGGCCAAGGAGCCAACCAACCTCGCCTTCGGCGGCAGCGACGGAAAAACCGTCTTCGTCGCCCAGCGCCAGGGTGGCTTCATCGAGGCCTTCCGCACCGACCAGCAGGGCCGCGAGCACTGCCTCCAGCGCGGGCGCTGCTAGAGCATGATCTGCTTCCGATCCAGAGCCGCGCGCACGGGTGCGGCATTCTTCTTGCTTGCATCTCGCCGCCGCGGAGATCAAGACTTTCGTGGCACGTCAAGAGAACCTGCGACCACGGAGTGTTGAGTGAAAGCCGTCCATACTGAGCTGCACCGCAGCCATGATCCGCAATTCTTCCTGGTTCGCGGTGTCGTCAAGCGCACCACCGAGCAGCCCGAGCGCGCCGACCGCCTGCTCAAGGGATTGAAGGATGGTAAGCATCAACTGGTCGAGCCGGCCAAGTTCGGCCAGGGGCCGCGCGCACGCATTCACAGTCCGGAATACCTGACATTCCTGAGCGAAGCCTGGGACGCCTGGACCACGCTCGGCGATTCCGGCCCGGAGATGATCGGCAACATCCACCCGGTGCGCCATGCCGCGACCTATCCGACCCATATCGTCGGCAAGCTCGGCTGGCACACCGCCGATACCGCAGCGCCGATTGGTCCTGGCACCTGGGCTGCGGCCTGCGCCGCGACCGACGTTGCAGTGACCGCCGCGCAGATGGTGATGGACGGCGAGGATGCCACTTATGCGCTCTGCCGTCCGCCCGGCCATCACGCCTATCGCGACATGGCCGGCGGCTTCTGCTTCCTCAACAACAGCGCGATCGCAGCCGCGCATCTGCGGCAGAAGCACGAGCGCGTCGTGATCCTCGACGTCGACGTCCACCACGGCAACGGCACGCAGGGCATCTTCTACGCACAGCCCGACGTCTACACGATCTCGATCCATGCCGATCCGACCGCCTATTATCCGTTCGTGTGGGGCTATGCGCATGAGCGCGGCGAAGGGCCGGGCCTCGGCACCAATCTCAACATTCCGCTTCCCATCGGCACCGGCGATGACGGCTACATGCAGGCGCTGGATCTCGCGCGCAAGGCGATCGAATCCTTCGCGCCCGGAGCCCTCGTCATCGCGCTCGGCCTCGATGCCTCCGAGCACGATCCGCTGAAGGGATTGGCCGTCACCACGCCCGGCTTCCGCCGCATCGGCCAGGCCATCGCGAAGATGGGCCTGCCGACCGTGTTCGTGCAGGAAGGCGGCTATCTCTCGGACATCCTCGGCGGCAACCTGACCTCTGTGCTGGCGGGCTTCGAAGAAGCGCGGTGAGATCTCTTCGCCTCTCCCCGCTTGTGGCAGGGCTATCGCAGTTGAGAGCCTTCCCCGCGGCCATCCTTAGACGCCCGCTTGAGGCGGGCTCCTCAGGATGAGGACGGAGTGCTTGGCTGCAGTCTCAAGGAGCACAGTGCTGCTTAGCCTCATCCTGAGGAGACCGCTGGAAGCGGTCGTCTCGAAGGACGAGGCGTGCGCGCGGCTGCAGCCAAGAGCGATATGCGATCGGCCTGCCGCAATCGGGGGAGAGGGAGAAAGACTCAAAAACATCCCACTCGGCGCAAGCGCCTTGCGGACACGAGCCGGCGTCATTCAGCCGCTTCCTGGAGCGGCCAGGCATGGCGGCTGATGGGAAGGCCGCCGTCCGCACCCGAGCCATCGGCAATCGCGAGGCGATGCGAGGGCGATGGCGAGCACAGCGAGAAGCGCCAGCCGTCCGGATCGTCGGCAATGCCGGGCTTGAAGCTGATCTCGATCGCCTCGCGTGACACCTGCATCGCGAAGGCGTCGAGCGGCAAATTGAGCCCGAAGCCCCTGGCCTTCAGATAGGCCTCCTTGAGCGTCCAATAGTCGAAGAAGCGCTCGATCGCCGCGGGCTCCGGCAGTCCGCGCAGCGTTTCGACCTCCTCCGGCGCAAAGAAACGATGCGCGGTGGACAGCGGGGCGACACGCCGTGACACGGTTTCGACGTCGACCCCGACGGCCTCATGCCGCGACACCACGCAGGCGACGCAGCCGTCGGCATGCGACAGGCTGAAATGCAGCGCGGCCGAGATGACGGGCGCTGCGACGAACGGTCGCCCATAGCGGCCCGCGCCAAACGACCAGTCGGAGGGCGCGACGTTGGAGGCGACCTGCGACAGCGCCAGGCGCAACATGGCATGTGCGAAGATGTACTGCCGCCGATGCCGCTCGAACATGAAGCGATCGGCCCGGGCCCGTTCGTCGACCGAGAGCAGGCGTCGGCATGCCTCGACCGCGCCCGGCGCGTCGATGGTCTCGATCAGCCCGACAAAGAGTTCAATTCTGTCGTCTGCCATCAATTGGGCCCATGGCGTCAGGCGAGGCCAAATCCCCGGTCCCGACGGAAGAATCAGCTGAACAGGAATCAACCAAGAGGACCTTTGCTAACGGTCCACCCGGGCGAATTCTTGTCGATTTGCAGGCCGGTTTACAGGCTCAAGCTTGTGCGAGACCCCAACTCGACGAGCGAGCGGCCCAATTCCGAAAACTGAAGCTCGAAAGTTGAAGGCTGGAAATTCGTGCGGCGTCCCGGCCGACGAATTTTACTTCTTTTTCTTCTTGGCCTTCTTCGACGCACCCAGCATCGAAAGGCTGGCGTCGACGTCCTTCAGCGCGGACTGGAGCTTCTTCTTCTCTTCGGTCAGCAACTTCTGCAGGGCCTTGCGGTCCTTGTCGCTCAGCGAGGTGCCCTTGGTAAATTTGATGAAACCCATAACACTCCCCCGGTTGAAAATAATCGTCCAAATCAAAACGCGGGAATAATCTTGCGCGGTGACGCCAAATAATCAAGATGCAACTTGATCATTCACAGCTTTGGCGCGTGAATCCGTACTCGTCCGGATGTAACCCGCTTCAGGCCGCCCTGCGCGCGAGTAACCGGCCGAGCGGTGCATTGGGTTGGGCGACGGCCGCCGTCAGCAGCGCGACGAGGTCCTCCATCCACTCGCCGACCATCCGGTCCTCGAGCAATTCGCGCTTGTAATTGCACGAGCCGGTGATGCCGGTCGGGCGCTCCTTGAGCATCAGCGACAGCCAGGTCTGGTCGATCGGCAGCACCGGCTGGCCCTCGCGCGCGATGTTGCCGATCGATCCTGTCGCGATATCCGGGAGCTCGAGCGGCTGGCGCAGCGGATTCTGCAGCGTGAAATAGACCTGGAGCAGCGAGGCCGGATCGATCCCCTCCTGCTCCAGATGATCGGCCAGGATGTTGAACGGCAGCTCTTGCCGCGCATGCGCATCGAGCACGCTCTGGCGTATCAGCGCCAAGGCCTGCGCGAACGACAGATCCGGCGTGATCCTCGTGCGGACGATCACCGTGTTCTCGAACGGGCCGATGATTCGGTCGGTGTCCGGGTGGGCACGATTGGCCATGGCGGTCGCGATCGCGATGTCGGTTCGGCCCGTCCGGGCCAGCAGCATGGCCTTCAGACCGGTGAGCAGGCACATGAACAGCGTGCAATTGTGCTGACCGGCGAACGCCGTCAGCCGGCTGATCAGCTCGCGCTCGAGGCTGATCGGATGGTGCCCGGTGGACGCGCCCGGGCTTGATTCGCCGTCGAAGACGGGGCCCGCTCCGCGCAGATTCTCGGTCCAGTCGGCAGCCTGGCGGCGCGCGGCGTCGGTGCCGCACCACCAGCGCTGCCAGCGTGCGACATCCGAAAAGGCCGGCGGCGGGCTCAGTAGCGGCACCGACGGATATCCAGCCAGCGCCGCATAGCGGCTCGACAATTCCTCGAACAGCACGCCGATCGACCAGCCGTCGACAATGGCGTGATGCAGCGTCAGCAGCAGGACATGATCATCGTCATGGAGCCGCAACAGCCGGGCGCGCAACAGCGGCGCGCGCGTGATGTCGATCGCGGTGTAGGTCTCCCGCTGGATCAGGAGATTGATCTTCCTGAGTTCGAGCGCCTTGCGCCGCTTGTTGTTATGGGGATGACCGTCGCCGATCGTCTCGACCGTCATGATTCGGCCGAGGGTGCGCGGCGCGACGATGCGGCGTTTGGGCTCATCGCCGTTCCAGCCGAACGCGGTGCGTAGCGATTCGTGCCGGCGAACGACATCATCGATCGCCCTTGCCAAGGCGGCCGAATCGAGCGGGCCCTGCAGGCGGAAGGCGAACGGCAGGTTGAACAGCGGCAGCTCCGGCAGCTTCCGCTCGATCCGCAGCATCTGGTCCTGCGCGATGGAAAGCGCAGGAGGTCCGCCTGCAGCCAATCGCGGCATGCTTGCGGCAGTCTTGTGCGGCTTCGCCGCCACGGCCTCGTCGACCCGGCGCGCGAGCGCTTCGATCGTCGGTGCCTCGAAGATGGTCTTGATCGGCAACGACACGCCGAGCGCGCGGGCAACGCGCGCCATCGCCTGGCCAGCCAGCAGCGAATGGCCGCCGAGATCGAAGAAATTGTCGGTGACACCGATGCTCTCGACCTTCAGCAGGTCGATCCAGATGTCGGAGAGCACCTTTTCGGTGAAGCGCCGCGCCGGCACGGCCGCATCCGGCCCGGGCGTTTCCGGCTGAGTTGGCGCCAGCAGCGCGGATCGGTCGATCTTGCCATGGGCGTTGAGCGGCACCTGATCCAGGAACAGGAAGGCGGACGGGATGGCGTGGGCCGGCAGCCTGGCTTTCAGGAACTCGCGCAGCTCGCTGGCGCTGCTCCGGCTGCCGGGCTTGGCGACGATATGGGCGATCAGCCTGATATCGCCGCTCGCCTCGCGGCGCGGCTCGACGATGCCGGCGCGCACGTTTGGATGCTCGGCCAGCGCGTTCTCGATCTCCTTGAGCTCGATCCGATAGCCGCGGACCTTGACCTGCTGGTCGGCGCGGCCGAGGCATTCGATGGTCCCGTCAGCGCGGCGCCGGGCAAGATCGCCAGTCCGGTAGAGGCGGCTGCCTGCCTGGCGCGAGAACGGATCGGGCAGGAAGCGCTGCCGGCTTTGCGCGGGGTCGTTGACGTAGCCGCGGCCGATTCCGGCGCCGCCGATGCAGAGCTCGCCGGCCACGCCGATCGGTTGCGGCTGGAGGTTTGCGTCGAGCACGTAGAGCTGGGTGTTCGGCAGCGGCGCGCCGACCGGAACGTTGCCCGCCGCAATCGCCGGCGCCTTGGTCAGGCGATGCAGGGAGACGTCGTCGGAGCATTCCGATGCGCCATAGGCATTGATCAGCGGCACTTTCGGACAGCGGGCGAACCAAGCGCGGCAGAGATCGACGGGCAACGGCTCTCCGGTCGAGATCAGCAGCCGCAATTTGGAGAAGGCGCTAAGCATCGGCGCCTCGTCCATACGATCGAGAATGACGCGCAGCAGCGAAGGCACGATCTCGAGCACCGTGATGCCCTCGCGCTCGATCTCCCGCGCCAGCAGGATCGGGTCCTGCACGATCGCGTTGCCACAGACATGGACGCGCGCGCCGACCATCGGCCCGGCGAGGAATTGCCAGACCGAGATGACAAAGCTCTGCGGCGCGGTTTGCGCGATCACATCCCTGGCTGAGAGCCCGAGCTCGGAGATGAGCGAGGCCAGATGGTTCGACAGGCCGCGCTGCTCGATCATGACGCCCTTCGGCGTGCCGGAGGAGCCGGACGTATAGACGAGATAAGCGAGGCTCGAGGCGGCGCGCCGCAGCGCGCGGGCCGACTCGTTCGCCCCCGGCGCGATCGCGTCTTCGAGCCTGGCCACCTGGATGCGCTCGACCAGCGGCTCGAGCAGGGCCTCGGCCATGGCGGACTGGGCCCGCCCGGTCAGCAGCAGGCGGGCGCAGCTCGATCCGAGGATGGTCGTGAGCCTTGCCGGCGGCTGGTCGGGATCGAGATTGAGGAAGGCCGCGCCGACGCGCTGCACCGCAATCATCGCAGCCAGCAGGTCGGGCCCGCGCTCCGCGAGCAAGGCGACGACGCTCTCAGCGCCGACACCCTCGCTTGCCAGCCAGCGTGCGGCCGCCTGGCTGCGGCGCGCCAGCTCGCGATAGCTCAGGGACGCGCGGCCGTCCGACACCGCAACGACGTCCGGTGTCTTCTTCGCCTGGCGGTCGAAGCGTTCGCTCAAATTGCCGCGTGTGGTGAAATTGGCCGGCACGCCCCGGCCTTTTGCCAGCAGCCGTTGGCGTTCGGCCTCGGTCAGGAGCGGCAGGCGCGAGATCCGCTGCTCCGGATCGGCGATGACGGCCTTGAGCAGCGTCTTGAACTGGCCGGCCATGTCTTCGATCGTCGCCGCGTCGAACAGGTCGGTGGCGTATTCGAAGAAGCCGGTGAAACGGCCATCGGCCTCGACCAGTTCGAGCGTGATGTCGAAGCGCGCCACCTTGGGATCGACTTCCAGCCGCCGCGTCGACAGGCCCGGGAAGCGTGCCGCCTCGATCGAGGCGTTCTGGAGGATGAACATGATCCGGATCAGCGGATTACCGTCGCTGCGGCGCGCGATCTGGAGCGCGCGCAACACCTCCTCGATCGGGAGGTCCTGGTTGCGATAGGCATCGAGCGTGACCTGCCGCACCCGCCGCAACATCTCGCCGAAGCTCGGATCGCCGCTGAAATCGTTGCGCAGGATCAGAGTGTTGGCGAACAGCCCGATCAGGCGCTCGCTCTCGATCTGATTGCGGTTGGCGATCAGCGAGCCGGTGGCGACATCCTCATGCGAGGTATGGCGGAACAACAGGCACTGGAAGGCGGCGAGCAGCGTCATGAAGGGCGTGACGCCCTGGTTCTGGCTCAGCGCGCGCAGTTGGCCCGAGAGCGTTTTGGAGAATTCGAGATAATGGCGCGCGCCGTGACCGCTCCAGACCTCCAGCCGTGGCCTGTCGGTCCGTAGCGGCAGCGTGGTGACGCCGTCGAGCTGGGCTCTCCAATAGTCGAGCTGGTCCTTCGCCGCCGGCGTCTGCGCCCAGCTCTGCTGCCAGAGCGCAAAGTCGCGATACTGGAAGGCAGGCGCAGGCAGTGTGGCCGGGTGCTTCTTGCGCGCCGCGGCGTATTGGATGGCGAGCTCTTCCCAGAACAGCCGTTGCGACCAGCCGTCGGTGACGAGGTGATGGACGTTGATCACCAGCGCATGGCTGTTCTTGTCGAACGACAGCAGCGAGACCTTCAGCGGCGGCTCGCGGGCCAGATCGAACGGATGTTGCGCGAGCTTGAGCGCCTCGCGCCTGACAACCGCGGGCCGCTTCTCCGCAGGGCAGGGCTTGAGCTTGATGCGCTCGAAGCGCGGCGGCGATGACAGCACAAGCTGTGCCGGCTCGCCCTGGGGTTCGATGAAGATCGAGCGTAGCGCCTCATGGCGCGTGCAGATCGCAGTGAGGCTCGCAGACAGCGCGGCAGCGTCGACCGCGCCATCGAGGAGCGCGACTTCGACGACATTGTAATTGTAGCGGGTCGGGTCGAGCCGCGAGAGCACGTACATCCGCTGCTGCTGGAACGACAGCGGTGCGTCCGTGCCCGCAGCGCGGCGCCAGGCCGGCAGCGCCGTCGCGCGCCGGCTTGCGGCGGTCTCAATCCGGGCCGCAAGCGCTGTGACCGTGGAACAATCGAAGATGTCCTCGAACGAGAAGTCGACATTGAAGCGTTCGCGCAGGCGCGAGCGCATCTGAGTCACCGCGAGCGAGTCCGCACCGAGCGCGAAGACATCCTGGTCGACGCCGACCTGCGGCAGCTCCAGGAGGCCGGCCCAGATCTCGGCGAGCTGCGTCTCCAGCGCGTTGCGCGGCAGTCGCGTCTCGCCGGCATCCGCCGTCTCCGCGATCAACCCGGCTAGCGCGTTACGCTTGACCTTGCCGCTGGCGCCTTTCGGCAGCGCCGCCACGCTGCGGATCAGGCTCGGTATCTTGTAGGCTGCAAGTCGCTTTCGCGCGAACTGGCGCAACTGGTCGGAGGTCGCCTCGGAATTCGGCCGCAACACTACGACGGCGGCGACGTTCTCGCCGAGCTTTTCGTGCGGAACGGCGAACACGCCGGCCTCGAGCACGGCGGGATGGCTGAGCAGGACCTCTTCCACCTCCAGTGGCGAGATCTTCTGCCCGCCGCGGTTGATGACGTCCTTGATACGTCCGACGATGAAGAGATAGCCGTCGGCATCGAGATAGCCGAGGTCGCCGGTCCGGAACCAGCCGTTGCGGAATGCGGCCTGCGTCGCCGCATCGTCGTTATAGTAGCCGCGGCTCATGTTCGGCCCGCGCAGCATGATCTCGCCATGCGTGCCGCTTGCGAGCGTGCGGCCCGTCTCGTCCATGATCGCGATCTCCGGGCCGGCGGCGCGGCCGACCGATCTGACTTTGCGCAGCTCGAATGGATTGGCCGCGATCTGCGAGGCCGCCTCCGTCATCCCGTAGGTCTCGAGCACGGGAACGCCGAACGTCGCCTCCAGCCCTTCGAGGATCGCCGGCGCGAGCGAGGCCGAGGCCGAGCGGATCACGCGCAGCGACGACGGTCGGGCGCGGTCCGGGTTCGCTTCCGCTGCGGTCAGCAGGGCGCGATGAATGGTCGGCACCGCGGTGTACCAGGTCGGTTGCAGCTCCCGCATCCAGCCAAAGAAGGAGGATGCGTCGAAACCGTCGGTGCAGATCACGCTGGAGCCCGCTGCCAGCGCGGTGAGAAGACCGGAGATCAAGCCATGGGCATGAAACAGCGGGAGGACGTTGAGCAGGCGATCGTGCGAATTGAGCGACAGCACATGGCCGGCATTGTAAGCGGACAGGCAGACATTGCGATGGGTCAGCGGCACCATCTTCGGCCGCGCCGCCGTGCCCGACGTCAACAGGATGAACGCATTGTCGTCGCCGTGCGTGCCGTCGCTGGCATTCGCCGGCCCGATCGTCGGCGCGATGAACGCGCAGCCACCGAGATCGTTGGCCGGTCCCGGCACGAAATCGATCGCCGCGATATCGAGTGCCCTGGCGACGTCGCGGCTCGCCGAGTTCATGTCGGCGCGGGTCACGAGCGCCGTCAACGTCAGTTCGCTGAAATAGCGTTGCAGCTCGTCCGCGGTCAGATCGGGATTGACGGGGACGCAGGCGCAGGTTGAGGCGACCGCGATCAATGCCAGCGCATTGTCGGCGCCGCGCGGCAGGGCAACCGCGATGCGGTCTGCGGGGCCGATGCCGAGTTCACGCAAGGTACGGGCCAGTTGCCGGATCGATCCGTCCAGCGCGCCATAGTTGAGGACCGGCCTGCCAGGGGCGAGGAGTGCGGGCGCCGCCGGTGTCGTGCGGGCGTAAAATTCGAGAAGGCCGCCGATATGCGCGAATATCCTGGTTTCGGCCGTCGTGCCGGCTGATCCCGCTTCCGCTCCGGATGCAATGTCCGACAACGCCATTCCCTTTTGATCTGATTGAGCTATTCTTCCAAGAAGTTAAGGAACGCGTCCAGTCCGAGGTGAAGTTTGGGCCCCAAAATCTGTGGTTGAGGAGCCCTAAAGCCCTTCGACGGAGTGATGGTCGGGCAGAATCACCATGCTGGATAATGAGTCGGGCACGGGATCGGAAGGCGGGCTGAAGCGCTGGCTCGATGGTATCGGCCTCGGGCACTACACCGATCTTTTCGCGCAGCACCGTCTCGATCTCGATGTCATGGGGGACCTGACCGAATCCGACCTGGTCGAGCTTGGATTGCCGCTCGGCGATCGCAAGCGGCTGCAGAGGGCGATGGCGGCGCTGTTTCAAGCGGAAACGGCGGAGGCGCCAACCGCGGCGGTGCGTCCGCAAACACGGGCGGAGGTCGGTGCCGAACGGCGCCAGCTCACCACCATGTTCTGCGACATGGTGGATTCCACCTCGCTTTCCGCGCAGTTCGATCCGGAAGACGTCCGCGACATGATCGCGGGGTTTCGCGAAACCTGCGTCCGCGTGGTCAAGCAGTACGAGGGCTTTGCCGCCCGTTTCGTCGGCGACGGTATCCTGGTCTATTTCGGCTATCCGACCGCACATGAGGACGATGCTGAGCGAGCGGTGCGCGCCGGGCTCGAGATCGTGCGGGTGCTGTCGACGGCGCGCGCGGTCGAGCCGCGGGGCGCGCTCAGCCATTCACCCGCCGTCCGCATCGGGATCGCGACCGGCCTCGTCGTCGTCGGCGACCTCGTCGGGCAAGGCACCGAAGAACGCGACTCCGCGGTCGGAGAAACCGTCAATCTCGCGGCGCGTCTGCAAGCCCTGGCGCCGCCCAACGGCGTGGTGATCTCCGCTTCGACGCAGTCGCTGCTGAAGGGGAAGTTCGACTACCGCAATCTCGGCGTCCATGACTTGAAGGGGATCTCCGAGAAAGCACAGGCCTGGCACGTGGTGCGGGCCTCGCGGGTGGAGACCCGCTTCGCTGCCGCCATGGGCACGCGGCTGACGCCGCTCGTCAACCGCGAGGAGGAGATCGCGCTGTTGATGGGACGCTGGCAGCAGGCCAAGGACGGCGACGGCCAGGTCGTGGTCAAGTTCGGCGAGCCCGGCATCGGCAAGTCGCGCATCATCCAGGAAATCTTCGAGCGGATATCGGGCGACCGCCATGGACAAGTCTCGCTCCAGTGCTCGCCTTACTACACCTCCACAGCGTTCCATCCGTTCGTCGAGCAGCTCAAATTCTCCCTCGGCCTCGATCGCGAGGATTCGTCCGCCCTGTCGCTGGCGAGCCTCGAGACCGCGATCGCCGCCGCGCATGGCGATATCGAGCAGGTCACGCCGCTGTTTGCCGCGCTGCTGTCGATACCGACCGGAGACCGCTATCCACCGCTCGAACTGTCGCCGCAGCAGCAGAAGGATGCGACCGTCGCGGCGCTGGTGAACCATTTCCTCGGCCTTGCGCGCGAGATGCCGCTGGTGATCGCGTTCGAGGATTTGCACTGGATCGACCCGACGTCCCGCGAGGTGATCGATCTCCTGGTCGACCGGGTGCAGAACCGGCCGATCCTGGTCATCATGACCGCGCGCTCGGAATTCCAGCCGAGCTGGAATGCGCATTCGCACATCACCACCCTGGTCCTGAACCGCCTGAGCCGGCAGCTCCGCACGACGCTGGTCGAGCGTGTGGCGGGACGCGAGCTGCCCAAGGAGGTCGTCGAGGAGATCATCGTCAAGACCGATGGCGTGCCGCTGTTCCTGGAAGAACTGACCAAGACGGTCCTCGAATCCAACCTCCTGACCGAGCGGCACGGGCGCTATGTGCTGTCGGGACCCTGGCGGCAGCTCGCAATCCCGGCAACCCTGACCGATTCGCTGATGGCGCGGCTCGACCGGATGGGGCCGTTCAAGCGGATCGCGCAGATCGGCGCCACGATCGGCCGCGAGTTCTCCTACGAGACACTGCACGCCGTCGCCAATACGCCGGCCGCGCAGATCGAGGCGGCACTCAATCATCTGGAGGAGGCGGGGCTGATCATGCGCCGCGGCCATCCTCCGGACGCGCTCTACTCCTTCAAGCACGTGATGATCCAGAACGCCGCCCATGCGAGCCTGTTGCACAGCGAGCGGCGCAAGCTGCATTCCCGCATCGTCCAGGTGCTCGCCGAGATGTATCCGGAGAAGACCGAGCGCGAACCGGAGCTGCTCGCCCATCACCTGACCGAATCCGGCCAGAGCGAGGGCGCCGCCAGCTTTTGGCTCAAGGCCGGCAAGCAGGCGGCCAAGAGTGGCGCCAATCTGGAGGCGATCGGCCATCTGCGACGCGGCCTCAGCGTCGTGCAGGCCAATGCCCGCATGCAGGGCGCGGACGAGATGGAGCTCGAGTTGCGCATCGCGCTGGGCAATGCGCTGATCGCCGCCAAGGGCTATGCCGTGCAGGAGGTCGAGCAGAACTACATTCGCGCGCTGGAACTCGGCCATCAGCTCGATGACGACGAAAAGGTCTTCGCTGCGACTCGCGGGCTCTGGGTATGCCATTTCATCCGCGCCGATCTCACGCGTGCGCACGATCTCAGCGTCGAGCTGCTGAAGTTCGCCAAGCGCGAGCGGCTGAACGAGCGGACGCAGCCGGCGCAGCAGACCGGCTATCTGATCGAGGCGCACCGCGCGATTGCGATGACCATGCTGTATCGCGGCCGGTTCGGCGCCGCCCAGCATCATTTGCATCGCTGCATCAACCTCTACAGCCCCGATCTGCACTCCGACCTGATGGAGCGCCACGGCATCGACCCCGGCGTCGTCTCGCTGTCCTATCTCGGCTACCTGCTGTGGTTCCTCGGTCGGCCCGACGCGGCGCGCCAGCACAGCGAGCAGGCGATCGCGAATGCGGAGAAGATCCGTCACCCCTTCACCCTCGCGTTCGCGCTCGTGTTCGGGGCATATCTCTGTCAGCATTTGCGCGACGTCGAGGGCACGCGCGATCATGCCAACCGCGCCATGATCATCGCCACCGAGCACAATTTCCTGCATTGGAAGCAGCAGGCGGCGATCCTGCGCGGCTGGGCGCTGGCCCAGCTCGGCGAAGCCGACGAAGGTCTCAGCCAGATGCGCTTCGGCCTCGACGAGTACGAGGCGATGGATTCCTGGCTCGCCGGCTGCTGGTTCCGCTGCCTGCTCGCGGAAACCTACGCCAAGCTCGGGATGCGCGACGCCGCCTTGCGCGCGCTCGACGGTGCGCTTGCGACGGCAAGGCGGACCGGCGATCACTCTTATCTCGCCGAGGTCTATCGCCTGCAAGGCGAGATCACGCTGTCGGATGGCGACCCGGCCTCGGTACAGGAAGCCGAGGACCTGTTCGGCCTGTCGCTGGAGATCGCACGCAAGCAGGGTGCGCTGTCCTGGGAGCTTCGCACCGCCGTCAGCCTCGCGCGCCTGTCGCATGAAGGCGGCAAGCGCGAGCACGCAAGTCTCCTGCTCATGCCGATCGTGAACAAATTCAGCGAGGGTTTTTACACCCCGGACCTGAAACAGGCGATGCAGCTCGTCAACGAGCTCGGTACGAACGCGTCCGTTCGCGAGCAGGCCGATCTGTGACATGAGCGATCTTGCCGCCGCGCGTGCGCGCTATGTGGAGTTGATTGCCAGGCGCGAGCGGATTGTCTCAAAACGCCTGCTCGACGCGCTTGCCACGGTTCCGCGCGAGGATTTTCTGCCAAGGGGACCCTGGCGCATCAAGAGCGAGACGGCGCGCAGCTATCGCCTGACGCGCAACGCAGATCCCGTTCATCTCTACGACAATGTGCTGGTCGCGATTGACGCACGCCGCAAGCTCGACACCGGCCTGCCGAGCCTGTGGGCGCATTTCATCGACCTGCTCGACATCAGGGAGAAGGACCGCGTCGTGCAGATCGGCTGCGGACTGGGTTACTTCTCCGCGGTGCTGTCGAAGATGGTTGGCCCAAAGGGCAGCGTCCATGCGATCGAATGCGACGAGCGGCTTGCGGCCCGAGCGGCGAGCTGCTTGCACGGCTATGGTAACGTCAGGGTCGTCGACGGCGACGGATGCAGGGACGTCGGCGAACCCGCCGACGTGATCATCGTGCATGCCGGCTTCTCGCAGCCGCACCCGCTCTGGCTAGAGGCGCTCCGTCCGCGCGGCCGCCTGCTGGTGCCGCTGACCCAGCGGGACCGCGAGGGCGCGGCGATCAAGATCACGCGCAAGGGCAGGGGGTTCGAGGCCGAGGCGGTGCAGCAGATCCGGATCTTCCCCGGTCTCGGCCGCGGCGTGACCGCGCTCGACGACCGCGTCGCCGACTGGTGGCAGCGCGCCTCAGCCCTGGCACCGCTGCGCTTTCGCCGGATCGAGCAGGGGCTGCCGTCGGATGGTTAATACTTCGTTTCATTTTACCTTGATTGGGATAGCAAGTTTCCAACGTCCGCCATTGCGGCTATGAGTGCCGCCTGATCGCCATTCGAGCGCGCCCATGCATTCCGTTGCCCTGCTGACTGCCAGCTACGCCAAGGACATCGAACGCTTTTCGCTGCTCAGCGAGAGCATCGATGCCTGGCTGACGGGCTACACGCGGCATTATGTTCTCGTTAACGATGAGGACGTGCCGCTGTTCGCGCGGTTCGCCTCCGACAAGAGGGTCATCGTCCCGGCCTCGCGCTATTTGCCGAGATGGTTGTTTGCGCTGCCGCCGGCCCTCCAGTTCGGTAACCGGCGCGTCTGGCTGTCGCTGCTGTCGTCACCGGTGCACGGCTGGCACATC
Source organism: Bradyrhizobium sp. WSM1743 (assembly GCF_000473065.1). Classification (GTDB taxonomy): domain Bacteria; phylum Pseudomonadota; class Alphaproteobacteria; order Rhizobiales; family Xanthobacteraceae; genus Bradyrhizobium. The sequence continues at coordinate 323,575 of NZ_AXAZ01000002.1, read as the reverse complement.
CAGCAGATCCTGAAGATCGCCGGCGTCCTCAACACGCCGGAGCAGCGCGTCTGCATCCTGGATTCGGACAATCTGTTCTTCCGCGAATTCGACGTCGGCCAATATGCCGGCGCCGAGAAGACGCCGCTGTTCGTCACGCGCAAGGCGATCGGCGCCGACCACCCGCTGCATGGCCTCTGGCTCCGCACCGTCGATCAGCTTCTGGGTAGCAAGGAGCGCTCGTTCCCGGCGGACGATTATGTCGGCAACGCGCTGGTCTGGGACAAGGACACAGCCCGTGCGATGACAGACGCCATTAGGTCGGCGACCGGCTTGAGCTGGGCTCTGGCACTGTGCCGGAAGAAAAAATTCTCCGAATATCTGCTTTACGGAAACTTCGTCGCGACCTCGCCGGAACATCTGGCGAGACATCGGATCACCGAAGACAGCATCGCGGTCTCGCACTGGGACGACACCCCCCTCGACCGCCCCGCCATTGAAGCGATGATGCGCACGGCCTCGCCCGAGCAGGTCGCGCTTTGCATCCAGTCCTATTCGTCGACCTCGATCGACGACATCCGCGACGTGTTCCGTCTCTCCTCACGCGATCGTCGCAGCCCGAGCCTGGCTCCCGATCACACCGGAGATGCGGCGGCGTTCGAGGCGCCCAAGACACGCTAGTCTTCAAGCGTCCTTCGTGAACTTGCTGATGACGTCCATGAACGGCTTCGGCTTGAACTCGCCGTCGAGCGGCAGGGGGCGGTTCGGCTGCTTGTCCGCGCGGGCAAAGGTGCCGTTGATCCAGCTGTAGCGATCCGAAAGGCCCCAGGTCAGGATCGAGCGCACCGGGCCGCTGGTTGAAACGGCCGTCAGCAGATCGTCGACGCGCTTGGCAACGATGGCGTCGCGCTCTGCCGGATTGCCCGTCAGCTTCTGGTCGTCGACGTCGAGCTCGGTGACGAGCACCTCGAGTCCCCAGGAACGCAGCTCGGTCACGAATTCGGCGAGTCCGTGCGTATCGATCTCGAGCTCGGCGTGCAGATGCGATTGCAGCCCGACGGCGTGGAGCGGCACGCCCTGGTCGAGCAGATCCATGATGAGGTTGCGATAGGCCGCTCGCTTGGCGATGAATGAATCTTTCGCCGACTCGATGTCATATTCGTTGATCGCGAGCTTGACGAAGGGATCGGCCGCAGCCGCGGCGCGGAAGGCCAACGGAATCCAGCGGTCGCCGAGATGCTGCGTCCAGAACGTGTCGCGCCGGTCTTTCGGGCTGCGCGGGTTATCCGGAATCGGCTCGTTGACGACATCCCACGACGTCAGTTTGTCCTTGTAGTAGGAGACGACGGTGCCGATGTGGTCGAGATAGGCGCGCTCGACGCCGCGGGTGCTCTTGATCTGCTTGGTCCAGTCCGGAATGTCATGATACCAGGCGAGCGCGTGGCCACGCATCGTCAGATCGTTGTCTTGCGCGAAATCCAGGATCGCGTCGGCGCGCTCGAATGCGAACGTATGGGCGTCCGGCCGCAGCATCGGCCATTTCAGCTCGAGCACCGGCACCACCTGCGTGCAATAGGTGCTGATGGCCTCGCCGAGCCGCGGGTCGGCTTGCAGGTCCCAGAGCGTGGCCGCAGCGCCAAAGCCGGGACGGCGCTGGGCGCGTTTCGACGCCGGCACCGCGGACGCAGAAGCGCCCGCCGCGAGCGCTGCGGCGCTGCCGAGGAGAAATTCGCGTCTGTCGAGCCTGGTCACGGCAGTCCTCAATCGAGCCAACGCGGCACCGTACCAAGCGGCGCCTTGCGACGCCGGGGTTTTGCCTTGTTGGGTTAACCTCTGCCGTCCGCAAGTCATGGTTTCGTTCCATGATCAGGTCTTGCCGCCTAGGGAAGGGCAAATTTAACGCTAACGCGCGAAAGCGGCTTCACAGCCGCATTCGTCGCCCGATCTGCAGACTTATGTGACACTCTTGAGCGATGCTGCGGCGCAGTTCGTTCGCCAAGGTCCCATTGATTAACGGCCGTCATAATCGCAAGACCGCTGCCGGTCCCGTGCTCGCATGCTGAACCGCCATTTCTCGATCTATCTGGTCGCCTATATCCTGCCTGCGGCGGTGGGCTTCTTCGCTGTCACGGCCTATACGCGGCTCCTGAGCCCGGCTGAGTACGGCATCTATGTCGTCGGCATCAGCCTTGCGGGCATTCTGGGCGCGATCTTCTTCGCCTGGATCAAGCTGTCGGTGTCGCGCTATCAGGCGATGTCGGCGGAGGTCGATTTTCGCGGCACGGCGATGGTCGCCTTTGCCCTCACGGTCGCGGTGCTTTGCGCCACCACACCGCTGGTCTTCCTGTTCCGCAGCGACATCAGTGTCGAGCTGCTGCTCGCCAGCATGTTCGTCGCGATCATGGCCAACGGGGTCGATGTCGGCCAGGAGTTCGAGCGCGCCAAATTGCGGCCCTATCGGTTCGCGGCGATCTCGATCGTGCGCAGCGTCTCCAGCGTCGGCTTCGGTCTGCTCGGCATCTGGTTCGGCTGGGGTGGATTGGGGCTGCTGGCCGCGTTTGGTCTGGGATCGCTCGCCGGCATCATCCTGAACCTCGCAGGCGACCGCACCAGGATCGCGCGCTTCCAGCGCAGCCAGTTCATGCAGCTGGCGCGCTACGGCCTGCCGCTGACCTTGGCAGGATTGTCGGTTGCGGTCTATTCGGCCTGCGACCGGCTCATTGTCGCCTATTTGCTTGGCAAGGACGCTGCCGGCATCTTCGGCGTTGCCGCCGATCTGCCGCGCCAGTTCATGGTGATGATTGCATCAAGCGTCGCCGCGGCGACCGTGCCGCTGGTGTTCCGGTCATTGTCCGAGAACAGCAACGAGACGACGCGCGAGCGGCTGACCGAAAGTCTCGAGCTCCTGCTGGTCGTCGTGGCACCCGTTGCGGTCTGGCTCGCGCTTGCGGCGGACCAGGTCGCCGGCACGCTCGTCGGCATCGACTTCCGCGCCGGCGTCTCGGCGCTGCTGCCGACGCTGGTGCTCGCGCGGCTTTTCGGTATCGCCAATCAGTTCTACGTGCAGATCAGCTTCCAGCTCGCCGAGCGACCGTTCATGCTGGCGGCGCAATCCTTTCTCACGCTGGTGATCAGCGTGATCCTGATGTTCGCGCTGATCGGCGGTTACGGCCTTTACGGCGCGGCGCTGGCGACGCTGGCGACCGAGGCGATCGGCTTCCTCGTTGCCGTCGTCCTGATGCATCGGGCTCACCCGGTCCCGTTCGAGCTCAATCGCCTTGCCGGCATTGCCTTCTCCGCAGCGGTGATGGCGGCCGCGATTCTGGTTGCGCGCTCGCAAGCGGGCGGCACCGGCCTCGTGTCGCTCGTGATCGTCAGCCTTGCCGGCGGCTTTGCTTATGCGGTTGCGGCCTGGCTGCTGAATGTTGCGAACGTGCGAACCTTGTCGCTGCGATTCCTCCGCACGTTCAACCGCAAGGCGCTGGGCGTCTAGTTGCGCGCCGGTGGGCGTCGCCGTCACGCCCCCCGGGGCGGCTAACCGGACATTCTGCCGCAGCGATCGTGGCCAGCTTCACGCCAGCTTCGACCGGAGGCCGCCTTCCGCCTGTGGCAGCCGTCGTATATGAGTGATTTGTCGCGGGAACATGCCGAATCTCGCCACAGAGGGAACGTAAGGCGGCTGCGATTTCTTAATGCAATGATTCCAATCTGACACGTGATCGGCACAGGCGGACTGGCATTTCGACCGAGGATGACATGAAAAACCGACTGACGACGGCGCATTTCACCGTGGCGATGCGGCGTTGGAGGCCCGTCGGAATTGTGGCGCTGGCCGCGATGGCCGCATTGACTGCGGCGGCCCCGGCGACCGCCGCCAAGCAGCCGCGCCAGGTGACCGAGGCGGTGGCGCCACGTGTCGCCGGCGAGCCGATCATGGCGATCGTGTCGATCAAGAGCCAGCAGGTCACTTTCTACGATGCCGACGGCTGGATCCTGCGCGCGCCGGTGTCGACCGGCACCACGGGACGCGAGACGCCGGCCGGCGTCTTCGCCATCATCGAGAAGGACAAGGATCACCGCTCGACCATGTATGACGATGCCTGGATGCCGAACATGCAGCGCATCACCTGGAATGGCATCGCCCTCCATGGCGGACCACTGCCCGGCTATGCCGCCTCGCACGGCTGCGTGCGCATGCCGTTCGGCTTTGCCGAGAATCTGTTCGAGAAGACCAATATCGGGATGCGGGTGATCATCTCGCCGTACGACACGGTCCCGACCGACTTTTCTCACCCCTCGCTGTTCGTGCCGAAGCCGGAGGCCATCGCGGCCGTGCCGAGCCGGGCCGACAAGCTCTCCGCCGAGGCCGACGAAGCCACAAGGGCTGCCGACGAGGCCAAGAAGGCTGCTTCCGCTGCCGCGAAGGAAGCTGCCTCGCTCCCCGCCGCGCTGCGCAAGCTGGAACAGCAGAAGGCCCGTGCAGATGCCGAGCTCGCTTTCGCCGACAAGATGCTTGCGAACGCCAAGAACGATCAGGCCCGCGCCAAGGCCGAGGAGCTGAAGCAAAAGGCGGCAGCCAAGGCCGCGGACGCGGCGACGCAGCTCGACGCCGCCAGGGCCGCCGCGCAGCCGAAGCGCGATGCCGTGGCCGCCACGAAGGAAGCCGCGAAGGCGGCCGCGGCCAGGAAAGCCGACGCCGTCAAGGCGGCGACCGACGCAAAGCTCGCGGGCGAGCCGGTCTCGGTTTACATCAGCCGCGCGACGCAGAAGCTTTACGTGCGGCGGAACACGCACAAGCCGGCGCCCGACGGCGGCGGCGAGGTGTTCGACACCAGCATCGAGGTTCCCGTCACGATCCGCAATCCCGACCAGCCGCTCGGCACGCATATCTTCACGGCGATGGCGAAGACCGCTACGGGCCTGCGCTGGAGCGTGGTCACGATCGAAAACGGCGACGAGGCGCGCAATGCGCTCGACCGCGTCACGATCCCGCAGGACGTGTGGGATCGCATCGCGCCGACCGCGTTGCCGCGCTCCTCGATCATCATCTCGGATGAGCCGCTGAGCAGCGAGACCAATTACCGGACCGAGTTCGTCGCGGTGCTGAGCAACGAGCCGCAGGGCGGCTTCATCACGCGCAAGCCGACCGCGCCTGCCATGATCGCCAGCGATGACGGCTGGGACAACGGCGGCAACGGCTTCGGCTTCTTCTTCCAGCAGCGCGATCCGTACGTCCAGCCGGCCAACCCGCGCCGGCGCAGTCAATACCAGTATTATCAACCGGCGCAGCCGATGCAGCGGGGCTTTTGGTAAGGACGTGCTGCGTCGGTCGACGCCCGCAACTATGGGCGCGCCTCGATCACGATCGCCTGGATCTTGCCTTCGACCGGTCCGGACCCATGGCGCCTCCGGATCACCTCGGCAACGATATCGGTTGCAGCCTGGAGCTTGCTGGCATCCCTTGCCTCGATCTCGCTGCGCAGCGGCGTGCCCTGGCAGAGCGCGGTGGCGACATATTCGGCCGACGGCGCGCGGCTGATCTCAGGTCGGGTTTCAATCGATATGTCACGGAAGCCCGCTTGTTCGAGATCGTCTCTGATGACGGCCTGGTCGTAATAGCCGTGCGGCGTCCGAACCATGAAACGCGGCGGATCGTCGGGAAACAGCGTTTCGAGCGCGACCGTGGCTTCCTGCGTCAGCACATTGTCCTCGATGCGGTCCCAGACGTTGAAGACGAACGTGCCATCCGGCTTCATGACGCGCTTCACCTCTCCGTATGCCTTGATCCGGCCCGGAAAGAACATCGCGCCGAACTGGCAGCAGACCACGTCGAACTCGGCGTCGCCGAACGGCAGGGCCATTGCGTCAGCCTGGCGCCAGGTGATGCGGTCATCACCCGCCTGGCGCCGCGCGGCAACCGCGAGCATCGGCTCATTGAGATCGGTCGCGACGTAGCGGATGCCGCGCGGCAGCGCCGCCGCCACGGCGCGCGTCACCGCGCCGGTGCCTGCCGCGATCTCCAGCAGCACGGAGGGAGAGCGAGCGGCGACGCGTCTTGCGATGTCGTCGGCGTAAACGGCGAAGATCATCGGGACGAGATATTCGTCGTAGATTCCTGGGATCGAGCCGGCGAAAACCTTGTCAGTCGCGGACATGCTTGCCTCGCTGAACTCTGTGACGGGTCGGCGATGCCGATCATGTCTCATTTCGCCCTCGCGCGGCAAGGGTCCTATTCCGTTCGGGTGGCAGCGACAGCGTGGGAGATCGCCTATGCCGTGCTATCGGACGAGAGCGTCTACGTCACCGCACAGACGCTCGCGGTGGATCCGCGCTACGGACTTGCGCGTGCCTATCGCGCGTGCGATCGCGCGCGACAGATCAGATGGTCGAGCGAGATGTTCCCAGGTCCGTAAGCCATGAGGGCAAGTGCCATCGCCGCCCAGGTGAGGTGAATCGGCCAGCCGTCGGGCACCGTGAGCTCGACGATGACAGTCATGAACAGCAGCCCGAGCGCTGCGAACCGAGTGCCCAGTCCCAGCACCAGCAGGATCGGGAACATGATCTCGCCGGAGCCCGACAGGAACGCCATCACCGTCGGTGCCGGAAAGTGATACGGCCCGCCCGGCAGATGCAGCATGAACTCGTCGCTGAACAGCGCCACCGCCGTGTCGTTGAGCTTGAGGAAGCCGCCCCATTTGAGCATGCCCGAGCGCCAGAACGGCACGGCCAGCGCGAGGCGCAGCACGAGCTGGACGAGCGACGGCGTCGCGAGCGTCTGCACCAGATGATTGGCCCTGTCGAGGAGCGCGCCGGGCGACGGCAGGCCGCTGTCGGTGCTCATGTGGTGGTCCGTGATCATGATGGGTCTCCGCAAGAGAGCGAGGTGAAGGCGCCGGCTTCGATCAGCCCGGCGATGTTCGCGGCGATGTCGAATTCGCTTGCAGCCTCCAGCGCCAGCGCCGCGGCCTCGCCGAGTGGCCGCCCTGAGATAAGGCTGTCTGCGAAGACCGCGCCGCCGGGCGGAAGGCGGCGCACGGTGACGTCGAATTCGCCTCGTGTGATCAGGGCATCCTCCGGCGTCGAGGCATCGATGCGCATGACCGGTGCGCCGTCGCGATTGGCGGCAAAGATTGTCACGGCCGCGTATTGAGAACGCAGGCATCGCGCGGCCGGGTGCGGAATGAACACCAGATCGGCCAAACGGTCGGGTGTCACCGCCGAGAGCCGGGCCGGCGACAGCGGCACGGCGTCGGCGGCGTGATAGGCATCGAGCCAGGCCCGCTCGATACGCGCGACGTCGGCGAGCCAGGGCATTTCTCGCGCATGCTCGTACTGCGCAATGAACTCCGGGAAATCGCGGCCGTATTCGAACAGCAGCGGCGACGTCGGCGGATTGCTGCGCACATGGAAGCGCGCCATGGCACGGAAGAAGTCGGTGCCGGTAATGCGCTGCACGGCAGGATAGATCGCGGCGAGCGCGTCGATCAGGCTGACCGTGACGTTGTTGCGGTAGACGTCGTAGCGCCGGTTTGCGGCCTTGCCGCTTGGGCCGGTCACGATATCGGGCGTGCTGCGCGCCGGATCCAGCAGCGCCGGCGCGAACGAAGCGGCGAAAGACAAGCCGGATTCAGGCAGCATGACGGTCTCCTGCCATTGCTGTGGACTGATGACGGTCGAGGATCGCCTGTGCGGCAGCGGCCTCCGCTTGCAGCACCGGCCAGTCCGGAATCCTGCTGTCCCATTCGATCAGCGTCGGCACCGCGCCGCGGCGCCGGATCACGACTTCATAAAGTTTCCAGACGGCGTCGGCGACCGGGCCGTCGTGGCTGTCGATCAACAGCAGGTCACCTTCGTCGTCGGCCTGCTCGGCATGCCCCGCAAGATGAATCTCTCCGACGCGCGACAGCGGGAAGTCCGCGAGGTAATCGAGCGCCGAGTATCCCTGATTGCTGGCGGAGACGAACACATTGTTGACGTCGAGCAGCAGGCCGCAGCCGGTGCGCTCTGCAATTGCGCGGATGAATTCGGTCTCGCGCATCGACGATTCTCGGAAGGCGACATAGGTCGAGGGGTTTTCCAACAGCAGCGGACGGCGGATCGCCTCCTGCACCTGATCGATGTGATCGCAGACGCAAGCCAGCGTCGCTTGCGTATAGGGCAGGGGCAACAGATCGTTGAAGAAGCTGGTCTCATGCGTCGACCAGGCGAGATGCTCGGACACCAGCGCCGGCTGATAGCGCGCGACGAGGCCGCGAAAGCGTGCCAGATGCGCCTTGTCGAGCGGCCGGGGGCCGCCGATCGACATGCAGACGCCATGCAGCGACAGCGGATGGTCGCGGCGGATCGTCTCCAGCGTACGATGCGGCGGGCCGCCGGCGCCCATGTAGTTCTCGGCGTGGACTTCGAAAAAGCCGCGCCGAGGTCCGCCCTCGAGGATCGCCGGAAGGTGCTCGGGCTTGAAGCTCGTCCCGGCAACGCCGCCGATGGGCGTTGCGAAGCGGAGCGGCATCGCTGCTGGTGGGACCGGCTTGAACACCGTGCTCATCGTGCTGCTCCGTTCGTGTGTCTCCGTTCGTGTGTCCTGGCGATGTCGCGCCGGCCGTCAGACCGGCTTCAGCGAGCCCTTCTTGCCGCCCGGCAGCTCGATGCTGGTGCAGGTGCCGCCCTGCACGAATTTCCAGGCGTTACCCTGGAAATCGACGGTCGAGGTGCCTTGGCAGGTCGTGCCGGGTCCCGCCGCGCAATCGTTCTGGCCCTTCAGCGCGACGCCGAAGCACTTCTCCTTCTTGGCAGCGACGGCGGCATCGGCTTCGGCCTTGGTCAGGGGGGCGGCGGAGGCAAGGGTCGCGAGCGCGGTCGACATCGCGCCGGCGAGGACGAGGGAGGTAACGACATGTTTGGAAGACATCGAGGTTCTCCTGTTCGAGATGGCATCGCCCGACAGGGGATGCGCATGATCTCCTTCGCTCCGCGCGCCGCCCGCGTTACTGCCAGGCTGCTCACGAATCCGTGAGACCGATTGGATCGGGCGCACGAGCGGTGCGCTTGGGCCGGGATTAGCGGGCAAGCGTCGGCGCAAAGCCAATGCCCAGCTTCTATCGAGACGTTAGCCTCCGGGCATTGGCGACCGGCGTCCGTTCCTGCCAGACGTAACGAACGAGCGCCGGCGGCGTAAGGCAATGTCAGTGACCCAACGAGGCGCAGGCGAAGACAGCGATGAAGGTCGATCCCGAACGACGGCTTCATGCGATCGCAGGGCTGACGGTCAGCATCCGCCTTGCGGTGTCCGCGCTGGTGCTGGCCGCGATCCTGCTGACCGCCGCGCTCTCCAGCCTGCTGTGGTGGCGCACGGCGGAGGCGACCAGCCGGCAGCTCGCCTCGACCATCAACGAGCAGATCGTGGCGGCGGTGCGCAAGGAGGTCTCGGCCATCGTCGACGAGGCGCGCGCCGCCCACACCGCGATCCGCACGCTGTTCCTCCAGAACGTGCTCGACACCCGCGAGGCCGACAAGCGCGAGTTCGTCTTTCTCTCGCAATTGCAGTCGCAGGCGACGATTTCCTGGGTGGCGTTCGGTTGGCCTGACGGCTCCTTCTTCGCCGCGCACAAGCTCGGCGATCGGCGTCTGGAAATGATGGAGATCTCGCTCACGGATCATCAAGGCCAGCGCCGCGTCGACGAATATGACGTGGTGCCCGGCGACATCGAGTTCGCCAACCGCCGCTTCGAGCCGACCTCTTTCCATGTCGCCGACCAGGCCTGGTTCAAGGCCGGGCTCAGCGCGGACGACCCGCAATGGTTCAGGGTCATCGACCATGCGACCGGCGAGCGGCCGTCGATCGCCTTTGCCGGCCCGATCGACGTCTATCAGGAGCGGCAGGGCGTGCTTGCCGTCATCATCGAATACACCAGGCTTGCGCGGTTCCTGTCGCAGCTCGAGGTCGGACGCACCGGCACCGCCTTCATCGTCGATGGCAGCGGCGAGCTCGTTGCGGCGCCGGACAAGGAGGCCGACGAGCTGCACCCTGCGCGCGGCGACACGACGCTGCTGCCGCTCGCGCGCCTCGCACTCGAAAAGGCGGGTGAGGCCGGCCACAAGGAGGCCTGGCGGAGCCAGCTGACGTCAGGCGGCGCGGCCTATGAGGTTGCGCTGACGCCGCTGCCGTTTCCCGGCTGGTCGCTCGCGACCGTGATTCCGGAGGCTGAATTTCTCGGGCCGGTCGAGACGACGTTGCACCGCCTGATCCTTGGTCTTGCCATCGGCGCTGTGCTCGCGGCGCTGGCCTCGGCGATGCTGGCGCGGTCGGTCATCGCCGCGCCGCTGTCGCGCGTCGTCGGCGAGCTTCGCCATGTCGAGGCCTTCGCGCTGGAGCAGGTCCGCCGCCATCCCTCGCGGCTCAAGGAGATCGCGAGCCTGTCCGGTGCGATCGCCGAGATGGCGGCCGGCCTCTCCGCCTTCCGCAAGTTCATCCCTGCGGATCTCGTCCGCGGCCTGCTGCGCCAGGGCGTCGAGGCGAGGCCCGGCGGCAGCGTCCAGGAGCTCAGCGTGATGTTCATCGACATTGCCGGCTTCACCGGGCTGTCGGAGCGGCTCGGCGATCGCGTGGTGCCGCTGCTGTCGCGCTATCTCGACCTCACCTCGGAGATCATCGTCGCCAATGGCGGGACCATCGACAAGTTCATCGGCGACGCCGTGATGGCGTTCTGGGGCGCGCCGCAGCCGCAAGCCGATCACGCCGCGCGATGCTGCCGCGCGGCGCTCGCCTGCCGCAGGGCGGTCGACGAGTCGGGCCTCGTGGACGATCTCGGTCAGCCGCTCCAGATCCGGATCGGCATCAATTCGGGCCGCATGCTGGTCGGCAATATCGGTTCGGAGCTGCGGCTGAATTACACCGTGATCGGCGATGCCGTGAACGTTGCGAGCCGGCTCGAAGGCGCCAATAAATCCTATGGCACGCAAATCCTGATCGGCGCGGCGACCGAATGTCTGGCGCGCGGCACGCTCATCACGCGCGAAATCGACAGCGTCGCAGTCTACGGACGCGAGGAGGGACTCTCCGTTCACGAGCTGATCGGGATGGTGAATGATGACGCAAGCGAAGGCGGCCCCTGGATCGAGGACTACGAGCGCGGCCTTGCCTTCTATCGCGCAGGCCGGTTTGCAGCGGCGCTCGCCGATTTCGAAGCCGTGTTGAAGCAGCGCGGCCACGATCGTCCGGCCGAGCTGATGCGGGACCGCTGCCAGCAGCTCGCTGCAGCCGCGCCCGACGTCATTGGCGGCCGGTGGCAGCATTGACGTCGAAATAGCGATATCATCCGGGCCACAAACTCGGGTACAAACCCCGACGTTCCCGGACGACCTCGAGACATGAAAATCACGCTGCTCAAACCCGAAAACTACACCCGTTCGCCCTGGAAGAACGGCGGCGGCATCTTCACCGATATTGCGGACGCTCATCGGGCCGATGCGCCGCAGAAGAGCTGGGACAGCCTGCTCTGGCGCTTTGCCTCGACGCCGATCGTCGCGCCCGGTCCCTTCTCCCATATGCCGGGCATCGATCGCTTGCAGATGGTCGTCGACGGGCGTGGGCTGGTGCTGAAGTCGCCGACGCAGGAATTCGACGAACGTGAAGCTTTTACGACCGTACGCTTCGCCGGCGAGCTCGAGATCGTGACCGAGCTCGAGGCCGGTCCCGTCGAGGTCGTGAACCTGATGGCGCGGCGCGGTGCGGCGGAGATCGATCTCGTCGCGCTGAGGGAGCCCGTCGGCCGGCGGCTCGCCGCCGGCGCGCATCTGGTTTACGCCCCCCGCGGCGAATGCCGCATCCGTCTCGACAATGAGGACCTTGCGATTCCCCGCAACGGCACGCTGAAAGTCGAACTGGCCGGACCATCGCAGCTCGCGCTCGTGTCGGGCCTGGCGGTGCTGGGATCGATCCGGCTCCTCGGCTAGCTGCGCACAATCCGTGCAACTGGCTAGGTTGACGCCGCCCGGCCGGAGCACGATATCTGCTTCGCGATAGGCTGCAGCTCGAGGGGAAGGATATGAACGTGCCAGACAACCATGCCCCCATGCAGGCCGACGGCGTCGTCGACTGGCTGACCAACGGCACGCGCGACGAGCGCTTTCTCGACATCATCTTCGCGCAGATGTGCATCCGCCTGCAGCAAGCGGGCATTCCGGTGCAGCGCGCGACGCTTCACATTCTGATCCACCACCCGCAATGGCTGGGGGCCCGCATGATGTGGTCCGACGGGATGCGCGAGGCGGAGATCGCGCGGGTCGACTATGACGTGCGCGAGCGGTCCGAATATATCGGCAGCCCCGCCAACGAGATCCACGACGGCGCCGCCGAGGTGCGCGAGCGGCTCGAGCAGGATTCTTCGCTCGGCCGCAAGCACGCCCTCTATGACGAGATGCGGGCCAAGGGCCTCACCGATTATGTCGCCTGGCCGCTCTACCATACGCTCGGCAAGCGGCACATCGTCACTTTCGCGACCGATCGGCCCGGCGGTTTCGACGATGGCGATATCGCCGGCCTTAAGAAGTTGTTGCCGGTGCTGGCGCTGGTCAGCGAGATCCGCGTCAAGAACCGCCTGGCGCGCACGCTGCTGGAGACCTATGTCGGCTCCCATGCCGGCGAGCTGATCCTTGCCGGCGCCACAAGGCGCGGCAGCGGCACGACGGTGCGCGCCGCGATCATGATCTGCGACCTCAGGGATTTCACCAAGATTTCCGACAACTGGCCGCGCGACGACGTCATCGACCTGCTCAACGACTATTTCGACGCGATGTCGGAGCCGATTGCACGGCACGGCGGCGAGATCCTGAAATTCATCGGCGACGGACTGCTCGCCATCTTCCCTCTTCATGCGCCCAACGCCTGCGCCAATCTGCTGCATGCCGTGGCCGAGGCCCGCAAGGCCATGGTCGCGCTGAACGAACGGAACAGCGCGACCGGCCGCGCGCCGCTGAACTACGGCATCGGCGTTCATGTCGGCGATGTCATGTACGGCAATATCGGATCATCGAGCCGGCTCGACTTCACCGTGATCGGCCCGGCCGTCAACATGGCTTCCCGCCTCGAGGCGCTGACCAAGAAGCTCGGCAGGAACGTGCTGCTGTCACGCGATTTCGCCGAGCTGGTGGAGAAGCAGTTCGGGCTGGAGCATGTCGGCAGGCACGAGGTGCGCGGCTTCAGCGATCCGATCGAGCTGTTTGCGTATCAGGGGTGAGGGCAGGGCTAAAGCGGGATGGCTTTAGGTTGAATCGATTGCTGTGGCTCATTCACCTCTCCCGCTTGCGGGAGAGGTCGGCGCGAAGCGACGGGTGAGGGCTTTCTCCTCTTGGGGATTGTCCCATTGTGGAAGCACCCTCTCCCGCAAGCGGGAGAAGGAGCGCACCTCCGTCGTTGCAGCAATCAAGCCTCATTTCATCATGCTATCCCCGGGGCGCTCCGAAAACACGCGTGATGGCCCGATCGTTGCTAGGAAAATGAAGTCTTCCTCGACGGAGCAAGGTCAAGCGCCGCCAATCGCCCGGACGACGGTCCCACTTCCGCCGCAGGTAGCGCAGGGGGCGCCGTCGATGCGCCCCTTGCCGTGACAGTCGGGACAGACGTCTTCGCCGGTGCCGATGGTTCCGGGCGGGGCTTCATCGCCAGGATTGAGCGTTGGCTGGATCGCGGTCCTTGCGTCCTGCGTCTGGGAAGCCTTGGTCTTGGTCATCTGCGCCTCCTCGAAAAGAGCGCAACGCGCCGTGCCGCAGGAAGTGCCAATCGAAGCTCGCGGCGCCGCAGTCAACGGAACCGCGCTGCCTGTTCCACCCATGTCTCGACCGCCCCTGTACCGTGCCGCGCGTCGTGCGGATGCGCAATTGAGGTCGGCTTGGTGAAAGAGATTACCGCGCAGGACTCGTAAGCTGATTTCGTTGGCGGCTGCCCCCAGAGAACCGTGCGAGGATCCCATGACGCTCCAGATGTCACGACGAGGCAAGCAATACATGGAAACGGCGCAGAGCCTGCTCCGTGCAGCGCGGAGCATGACCGACGAGGTGGTTGCGACCCGGCTGCAGCTGCTGGCCGATGATTATCAGCGGCGCGCCGAAAAGGCCTCGAGCGCCGATGCCGCCGAATCGGTGACGCGCTCGGCCGCAAGAGCGGAATACGACTGGTCGACGGAGCTCGCGTGAGATGATCAGGATCATCGCCGTGCTCTGCAGCCTGTCGTCGCCGAAAAACTGCCGTGGGAGTCCGGTTGCCAATGCCGGGTTGTGCGACTAGGTTTTGCGCCAAGCTACGCGCAAACGGTCCTTGGCCGCACGTTCATGCCGAAATTCCTTCGCATCGGGGTCCATCAGTCGAACGTCTCCGGATACACGTCGAAGGCGTGGTGCGTCAGGCGCGTCGGCTCGGCAGTCTTCCTGAAGTGGGGCGCCGTGGAGGTGCACGGCGCCGGCGATGGGCGCAAGGTCTATTGGTCGCGTCTGCCGCAGGAGAAGACAGTTCGTTGCGGCTCCGCGCAGCGCGCGCAGGACTACACAAAAGCCGCGATCGCGCGGCGCCGCAATCATCGCTATGAGCCGCTGACCGGACCGATCGCGAACCGGCGCCCATCGGCCGCACGCAGCGCGGAGCTCAAGCAGGCGCTCGCCACCATCCTGATCGTCGACATCGTCGGCTCGACCGCGAAGGCCGCCAAGCTCGGCGATGCGCGCTGGACCAAGGTGATGGGCCATTACTATGCCGCCGTCCGCAAGGAGCTGAAGACGTGTCGCGGCAAGGAGGTCGTGACCACCGGCGACGGCGTGCTGGCGACGTTCAGGAAGCCCGCCGCCGGCATCGCTTGCGCGACCGCGATCCAGAAAGCCGTGCGCACGCTGGGCCTCGAGATCCGGGTCGGCCTGCACGCCGGCGAATACACCATCAGCGGCGGCGAAATGGTCGGCCTCGCCTTCCACATCGGCACCCGCGTCGCGGCGAAGGCGCGCGCGGGAGAGGTGCTGTTGTCGAGCGCGGTGAAGGAGCTGATGACGGCGCAGTCCGCGATCAGCCTGAAGGATCACGGCGTGCACCGGCTGAAGGGGGTGCCGGAACGATGGAGGCTGTATAGGGTGGAGGGGTGAGGGGGCGTGCGGCAGCCTGCAGCGCCTTCAGCTTTCGAAAGGCGCGGCGTCGATGATGTCACAGGCGTTCGGAATCTCGCCCCGACTCGAGTTGCAGCCAGGCCGCCGCGGCGGCGCTGGCGCTCGGCCTTGTCGTGCTCATCGCCTGGAGCGTGCTGGGCGACCAAGTGGAAGCGCGGCTTGCGCATCGCCCGCTTGCTGATCGGCAGCTACGTCACCTCGCTCGACATGGCCGGGTGCTCGCTCACGTTAAGCCCTCTTGATCGTACCAATTCGTCTGCGAAGCGAGGCCCCTGGTGGGATTGCCGCTCGCTGACGAGGCGATGGTCGCCGGCCCATCCGAACTCGCGCAGTCCTCGGCGAAACGCCTGCAGGGTGCGCCCGCCAACGGTGCCCCAGGCTTCCTCCTGGGCGCGCACACTGAACGGCAGTGCAACGATCTGCGGCCTGGGTTTGTTCTTGATCAAGTTCAGCAGCGTCGCCGCCACGATCATCGTCAGGACGCCACCAACGCTGAGCGTGATCTGCATCGCAACCCCCGCCGATATGTCGAGCAGCGCCAGGAGGCTAGCGAGCGTGAGCAGGACGCCGAGGCAGAAGATTGGCAACGAGTGTCTGCCACAGAGGATGGCGCCGCGCATTACCGCAGTCGTCAATGCTTGTCGATTGGGCGGCACAAACCATACCGCCACAACCGCAAGGGCCAAGAAATGCAATAGACGCAACGGATCGAGATTCGATTTGTCCACCTGGTAAGCCAACTTCGTCAGCCCCTGCGGGATCAACGTTTCCAGCGGCTTGATTCTCCAGCTCAATACGATGACGAGGCTGAGGACGAGATAGAGAACGGCAGGCACGAGCGCCATGCGTGACGTTAGCCAGGGCCGCACTCTTTCGCCCTCGATTATCACCCACGCGCCAAGGACCACCAGCAGCTGCCAGGCCAGCGGATTGAAAGCCCAGTGGCCGTTTGGCCACGCCGGCAAGGACCAGCCGAACATGTGCACCAGCGCATAAAGCGCCAGGGAGGCGCCAAGCGTCACGTTCGGCAGTCGGAGCAGCAACCACAGCAACGGCGCGAACAGGAGGTGGAGAAGCACGAAGATCGGCAACACGTCGGTATTGACGGGGCGGTATTGCAGAATCGCCGCGTGCGCGAGCGTTGCGCCCGGCTGGTCCAACAGAATGCGCGTATTGCTCTCGTCGGCAAGGCGTTCCACGCCAGCGATGTGGACGAGGATGGCGCAGGCGAGCGTGAGCAGCAGAAATGCGACATAGATGTCCCAGCTGCGCCGCAGCGTCCGGCGGATCACGCTGCTCCATCCCTCGCAGCTCCATACCTTGCCGTAGGCCAGTGCGCAGGTGACCCCTGAGACGAACATGAACACTTCCGCGGCATCGCTGAAGCCGTAGTTCCGCAGCGTCAGCCAGCTTCCAACGTTATTGGGGACATGATCAAGAAAGATGCACCAGAGCGCGATGCCACGGCAGGCATCAATGCGCACGTCGCGGCCGTTGGCTTTCAGGTCCGGCAGCGCGCCCGCCGATGGCGTCAGGGTGGCAGTTCGATCATGCATTGGCTTGCCTCGTCCAGCGTGCGCGCACGCTCCAAGAGGAACGATGGAGATGTATCGAATCTGACAAAAAAGCGCGGCCATGCTGCGGGTTCGTGACAGCGCCGCAGTTCAGAGTTGCTTCACACCGACCTGGCCACGACAGCAATTGAGCAATGGCCGCGCTGGGCAAGACGCTGATGGAGAGGACGGACTGTCGACATCATCATTCAAGTGGCGCAGTGTGTAAATCGGCCGAAGGTCGGTACAGAGAGGTGCCTAGGTCCTATGACCAAGGTACCGTCGGGCCACGGCATCTATTTGACACGGGTCGGCACGTGATGGACAATTTATCGCTCGCGTGGACGAAGGGCGGGCGAGCGGCGCGCTTCACGCAGTGCGCTCCTTCCTTACGATTGTGTGCCGATTGCAACTATAGCACACAGCAGCGCGCGGCGCCTACTTTGAGTGCCTGACGGCGAGCCGCCGGACCAGAGATAAGATGGACGGTTTCGAAGGTGGGTGTATGATTTTTCATTGATCTCCGGGCGGCCAGAAGACGGAGAGCATTTTTATGAAAGTACTTATTGTTGACGATCACACATTGATTCGCGAGGCGTTGCACGCTGTCCTGAAGCAATTGAAGCGAGAAGCCGTGATATTGGAAGCTTCGAGCAGTCGAGAGGCCATGCACCTCGTCGAGCAGCATCCCGATATCAGCCTCATTTTGCTCGATATCAATTTGCCTGACCGCGACGGCTTCTCCGTCCTTTGCGAACTGCGCCATCGCTATGCGACGATTGCTATCATCATTCTCTCGTCCTCCGATGATCAGGATACGGTCAGGCGCGCTTTCAAACTTGGTGCGCTGGGTTTCATCCCGAAAACCACGGAACGTGAGGTGATGCTCAACGCTATTGAGTTGGTGTTCTCCGGCGGAGTTTACATTCCCTCGAAGATTCTGGAGGAAACAGCGGGTCCGCCGTTCGCAGATAAGCCATTGGCGCGCGCCTCGCTCAAGGGGCTCGGATTGACCGATCGTCAGATCGACGTACTTGCGCTGCTGATGAAAGGAAAAAGCAACAAGGTCATTGCCAGGACGCTCAATATGGCCGTGCCGACAGTGAAGAATCACATCACGGTCGTTCTCAAGGCGCTCGGCGTAGCAACGCGCACTGAGGCTGTCATAAAGGTCGGAAAAATGGGCTGGGAATGGCCGCCGAAATCTGAATCATGAAACTGCTCCGGTGCCTCTTCCACCGTCATGATCCCGAAGGAGCTCATGCATGACAGCGCGGAGCTGCATCGGGTCGACGGGCTTGTGCAGCAAAATGTATCCTCTGTCCCTAGCGTCCCGCAAAGGTTCAGCTGCCGTATCGCCGCTGATGAGAATGGCGGGAATTGACGAGCCAAACGCCGCATTGATTTGTTCAATTGCCCGGATTCCGGTCTTCCCGCTTGCGAGATGATAGTCCGAGATTATGAGATCGGGGCGTTGTTCGCGCTCGGCAACTCGGACAAGGGCAGCTTCGTCGGATCCGGCGGCTAGAACCGAGTATCCCCATTTGCTAAGCAATCCGCCCGTTCCCTCCTGCACGATTGGAGTATCGGCAATGACAAGAATGGCCTTGCCGTCGGCCGTCAAGGTGCCGGGGTGGGGTAAGTCCGCGGGCGCCGCGGATCTGACGCATTGATCGACTTTCGGAACCAGGATCGCAAATCGCGAACCTCGGCCCACAGTCGAAGCCAGGTCGATTTGATGGTTGAGAAGCAGGCAAAGCCTGTCGACAATGGCCAGGCCCAGGCCCAGTCCGCCGGACCGGTTGTGTTCTGAGGTGAGAACCTGGACAAACTCGCCAAAGATATTGTGCTTCTGATCCTCGGGAATGCCAGGGCCGGTATCGTATACTTCGATGCGCAACATTTCACCGCGCCGACGGCATCCTATCAGGATCCCGCCCTGCAACGTATAACGCACAGCATTGGATACCAGATTCAGCATGATGCGTTCGAGCAGCATCGCGTCGCTACGCACCCAGGCGTCACTTGGCCTGACGCGTAGCCGCAGACCTTTTTTCTGCGTCGCCTGGTCAAACGCCGTCTCGATTTTTTGCAACAGGCGCTCGATCGGGAACTCAGTGATCTTGGGGGTGAGCATCCCGGCATCCAGCCTGGAAATGTCCAGGAGCGAATTGAACATTTCATCCATTTCCTTGCGGGTTGCGTCGAGCCGTTCGATCGTCCTTGTCCTTTCCTCCGGTCTGAGCGGCGTGCGCAGCTGTGCGACGAACAGTCCCAATGCATGTAAGGGCTGCCGCAAATCATGGCTTGCCATGGCGAGAAACCGCGATTTCGCTGCGTTAGCGAGCTGCAGTTCCTGCGTACGTTCTGCGACCTTCTGCTCAAGTTCGACATGCGCGCTGCGCAGGCTTCCTTCCGCTTTCTTGCGGACCTCGACGTCGGCGCTCAGCAGCAAGCTTGGAACGGTAATGCTGATCAAGAACATCAACACCAGCAGGAATGACGCATTGAGATCTTGGGTCGCGAAGGGGCCGCCGCCCGTGTGAGTCCCCCAAATCGTGATACCCGCAAGCACGAGGGCAACCGTTGCGGTATCGCGTGGACCGCGACGCAGCGCCGCCCATAGCATGGGCAGGATCGCCAGAAAACCGAGTGGATCTCGGCCGGGCGTCTGCTCGATCAGGGGGCTGAAAGCAATGAGGCCAACAGCCGCCGCTGTCGCGAGGACCCCGGCCGTCTCCACAACATCGTGCCGGTTGAAGGCATGATGGTGGTTTGGTGCCCACAGCACGATAACGGGGGTAAGTACCAGTGCGCCGGTCACGTCTCCCAGCCACCAGGTGATCCACGCGTCCGCGAAGTTCTTCGGCTCGATGTACGCGAAGAGTGCCAGGCTGGTTAGTCCAATGCTGGCACTGATCGGTGTCGCGATCACGACGCAGATCAAGGCAAACTTTGCAACGGAATCTGGCGTTGAAAACGTGTCGCACCCGCCTGACCACCGATTAATGAGATACGCGCCGGCGACAGCCTCAAGAGAGTTGCCGGTTGCAATCGCAATTGCGGTGGCAACGGAGCCCGCCGTCGTCGCATTGGCGATCATCGCCGCCGCAAAGATTGCGGGCCAAGTTCGATATCCCCGCAACAGCACCGCCGCCAGCGCGACACCTGTCGGCGGCCAAATTGGCGTTGCGCTGGGATGAATAGAGGCGAGGGCGAGGCCGCCCTTTGCCGCGGCGAGATAGATCGCTCCAATCACGACCAGACCGCCGACGTAGCTGGCGCCGCGGTATGATCCTATGTCGGAAGCTAGTGATCGTTGATCGGACATGGTCGGCGCCCCGACTAAGGCAATTAAATCGTCCAGTATGACTGACTTTTGATCTCTTGGTCGAAGATCAAAGCGTGCTAGCTCGATACGGCAGATGCGCTCAGATCGAATTGATCACCGCAGTCTGCTGGCGGACTAAGAGACGGCGCGTGCGATGGAGGAGCATCTGGCCGACTTGCGGTCAATCCCTGCGGATCGCCTCAGCACCAGTGGGAGACGAACAGGCCGCCGTGGCGCCCGGAGGAATTCGCGCCGTCTCGTGTTCACCCGACTTTTCGGGGGAGGCATCGTACGACGAAGATAGGCTCTCCGAAAGGCTCGATTTGAACTCGGACAAAGTCGCTGTGTGCGACAAAGGCCCTATCTGTCGTTGGAGTCTCTGGACCAAACGACTTGCACGATAACTTGCTGTGGCGGACGAGGAGCGCAAGCTTGACTCAAAAATAAAAGCATCCCCATGACCGCTGAGACGATGAGTCCGTTTGCGTCGATATCGAAAGCGTATAGTTGCACCTCGTGATCGTGCTTGCGGGCGTGCTGGGCGTTGAAATCGGAAACGCCATCGACGCCGTGCACCACAGCCTCACCATCGGTCACGAAATGCCTCTGCCGGTTCTTCAGCGCGGGCTCGGCAATCCAGGGATAGCGCTCGGTCCAGTCGGTGCCGTTGCGTGAGAAGTCGCACGCGTTCGTGATGACCAGCATCCGGTAGCCGTCATGTTTCACTTCATGAATCCAGCCCGGTCCTGACGAGACCTGCTTGCCGGCCGTCGCCAAGCAAAGCTCGTAAGCATATGCATGAAGACGAAACAGGCGCAGACGCCGGAAAAAAGCGAATCCAAACGGCCCCGGCTTAGCAGGGAAGGTCGAGCCGGCAAAATCCGGCGGCCGCAGGGGTTCCGCCGCGCGAAAGCCTTGTTCCCGCATTCCGACTTGCTTAGTCGGGCAGTAGCTCGGACGCTTTTACCCCGGCCCAGCTGTGGAAATTCTTGCAGTGACCAATGGCTATGCTGGCGACATGAAGCTTGGTCGACGGCGGGTAGGACCACGGCAAAGTCGTTGCAGCACCGATAAAGGTAACGGCCGCGAATGCAATTAAGATCGTGCGCATGGGAAACCTCTAGCTCTGGCTTCCCCCCGATTGAGGGTTCGTCCGGCGGCTCGAGTAAAGGTTCAATGGGAAAGCGCAGAAAAATCTGACCGCGCCGGCGTCGCGAGTTCCTCGTCTGCCGACGAAAAGGCCTCAGCTCTGAGGAAGCAGAGCCGAGGCCTTCGAGCGCGCAATTTGCGTGCGTGGAGTCCGACTAGGCCCCAGTTCGTCACCCCGGACTGGGCCTTCGTTGTGCGTCCGATTTACAAATTTGAATGCACAAGGGATCGTTTTGCGGGATGAAACAGCGTTTGCCGATCCAGACAGCGGCAGACCGCTCGGTCCCAGCTCGTTTTTTCATCCGAAAACCTCAGGCTGGGACCGATGTGATCTACGCCGGGCGCAAGCCGTTCCATCAGTACCAGCCCATCTTGAAACAGAGACCAAACCAACCAGCGAGCGCGATTAGAGCGGCGATGTTGATGTACTTCTGCGCGTTCTGCATCACTTCGCCGCACTCAAAGGCTCGGCCACGCCGTTTCTAAGCCGACCAACGATCTTGCTCGTCCTGATAGGCCTGCTCGTTAAGCCGCTCAGCGATCTCCCCCGCAAGCTCTTCCGTCTCGGCAAAGGCGACCGGCTCGCCCCTTTGGTTGAGCTTTTCCCTGTGCACTTCGATTGGGAAATCGTCCGGTGTCAGTGGGGGATCTTTGTTCATGGCGACCTCCAGGTTTGTTTGGTGCTGTAACCCAGCCGATCGTTGATGGTTGCTGGCTAGCGGCGCTCGAGCTCTGGAAGGTCAGGCGCATAGACCCTTGCGGCAGTATCTCTGGATTTGGCGCTGCCTTAGGAACGATCCTTGCGACGTTCCGTTTCTGCAAACTTCAGCAAGGAGATACCGACATGAAAATCGCAAAGATTGCCTTGGCAGCCGCGTTGGTGTTCGGATCGATTGCCGCAGCCTCGGCGCAAGGCGGAGGAGCTGGGGGCGGGACAGGTGGTGCGGGCGGCGCGGGTGCGGGAGCCGGCGCGGGTGCCGGCGCAGGCGCAGGTGGAAGCGGAGACGGCGGAGCAAGTGGGGCCAGCGGAGCCAGTGCCGGAGGCGGCGGAGATACCCCGGCTGCTACGACCGGACAGGGTGCATCAAGCAGTCCCAGCTCGGCCAACCCCGGCGCCACGATGAACGACCCAAAAGCAAAAGGGCGGCAAAAGTGACGTGCTGACACGCCGCGAGGAACGGGCTGCTCGCACGACAGTTTGGGACCCAGTCTGCGAGCAGTCCCGTCAGTAGCTTCACGTACGTCCCGCTCTCGTGGATCATCAGCCAACCGTGCTGAACCGCGCAACGAATGCCGGCGCCAAACTCCTCGCCGCTGGCTTTGAGGACGTACAGGAACGGCGCGTTGATCTTCTCGACATGGATGCGATCCTCCTGCACCGGCTCGATGCTGGAGGCGAGTTCGACCAGCTTGCGGGCGGCGGCCTCGGGGTAGCGTAGGGACGTTCAGCCGCAAATTTGGTCATAGTCGCACTAACGCTCCTCGCTAGGGTGGACCCATGGGGCGTTATCTGCCTTGTCTCGGTTAACGCCACGCAGCCGCCACTCCCGTGCATCCTCGACTTCTCGGACGATGTCAAAGAGCCCCAATTTTGGGAGGACGACCAGAGCGCTCGCTCGCCATCGTCCGCGCCGTGATCGGCCTCGCCCACGGGCTCGGCGTCTCCGTCCTCGCCGAAGGCATCGAGACCGAGGCTCAGATGTCGCTCCTCGTCCAGGAAGGCTGCGACGAGATGCAGGGCTATCTGCTGGGGCGGCCGAGGAGGATGGAAGCGGGCGGCCGGGAAAGTAGCTAGGCGAGCGGTCCTGAATGTCGCTCCCCGTTGTCGGAACCGAGGCCGGCCGTTCGTCTTGAATCCAAGCCGCCTCGAACCGGAGTTCTGCGTAAATGGCCCCGCGCGCCAATTGGAAAGGCTTCCTGAGACTGTCCCTCGTCACCTGTCCCGTGGCGCTCTATCCGGCCACCTCCGAGGGCGAGAAGATCTCGTTCAACCAGCTCAACCGGCAGACCGGCCACCGGATCAAATACGTGAAAGTCGATGCGGAAACCGGCGACGAGGTGCCGAACGAGGACATCGTCAAGGGCTACGAGCTCGAGAAGGGCCAGTACATCGAGGTATCCAAGGAAGAGCTCGAGGAGATCGCGCTGGAGTCCACGCGCACCATCGAGATCGACGAGTTCGTCGACAGGTCGGACATCGACCCCCGCTACCTGATCCGCCCATATTACATCCGCCCCGATGGCAAGGTCGGCCACGACGCCTTCGCGGTGATCCGCGAGACCATCCGCGAAATGAACAAGGTCGCGATCGGGCGCGTGGTGTTGACCAACCGCGAGCACATCATCGCGCTGGAGCCGATGGAGAAGGGCCTCGTCGGCACCCTCTTGCGCTACCCCTACGAGGTGCGCAGCGAGCAGGAATATTTCGACGAGATCCAGGACGTGAAAGTCACCAAGGACATGCTCGATCTTGCCAAACACATCGTCAACCAGAAGGCCGGACGCTTCGAGCCCGAGAAGTTCGAGGACCATTATGAGACCGCGCTGATCGACCTGATCAACGAAAAGCGCGCCGGAAAGGTCATCCGGCCGAAGGAGCGGCCGAAGGGCGAGAACGTCGTCGACCTGATGGAGGCGCTGCGGCGGAGCGTCGGCAAGGAGGCCGCGAAGGCGGACAAACCGGCGAAGAAGCCGAGGAAGGCGGCGGCCGGCCAGAAGGAGATGCTGATGCCGATCGCGGGCAAGAAGGCGACCGCCAAGGAGACGTCCACGAAGAAACCGGCGGCAGGGGCGCGGCGGAAATCGGCATGAAGCTTCCGGTAACGCCGGACGGACGCTACTTCGTCGTCCGCGGTCGCCTGTGGAGAATGGCCATCGTGATCTCACAGAAGGTGAGCGCGCAAGGCTGGTGAAGCGGCTGATGGCGGCGAGGCGCGCGGTCCGCGACGCCAAGGCGGACAAGGACCCGGACCTGGAGGCGCCCGCGCATCGCGCGGTGGACGAGGTCAAGCGCGCGCTGGGCGAGCGCCGGTCTCGTGGAAAGACGGCGCGCCGGACTTCAATCGCCACATGGCCAGGAACGCGCCTTATGCCGCTGGTACGCGAAGGTCGTTGCCGCAGGCCTCAAAGGCGCTCGTCGGGGCACTCCGGACAGGTATCGCCGATCGAATCGAGGACATCGTTGATCTCGGCGACGGCCTGATCGGCGGAGACGCCGTCCGGCGGATCCTGGCGCGCAAGCGCGACCGCGCGTTTCCGAGCGTGCGGGTCGGCACGATCTTTGGCCCAGCCATGTTCCTCGCATTCGCAAATCGCGCCGGCCTCCTGCAGCAAATTGATGGCCCATCCCCCTAAGGTACGGATCGCCGGCCGTCGTTGCTTCGTCATCAGCATTCGAGATCACTCCAGCGGGACGAATCCGTGCGGGTGCCGAATCGTTCCGGCGGTTAGCACGGGGCAGGGATTCCGGTGGCGCAGGGGTGCTGTCCACTTGTTCCGCGGGGATCTGTGGAGAATCCTAGGTCTTAGGCGCAGCGCCTTCTTTCGTTCCAGCCGCCAGAGGTGATACGCACGCCCGCTCTACAACCGCTGCAGCTTCAATGCCTTGGCTCAACGGCTGAGGAAGGATCTTTAGACCGCGGCGTGCCGGACAGCCAGCGATCCAAGTCATTAACGTCAACGCGTCATACGGACGGGCAGGCTTGAACTGCGGCCTTACGCCGTTTTGTGGGGTTACATCACCAAGTTTCGAACAACTTTCGGCTGTCCCGGAAGCGCTGGCGACTTGAGCGCGAGGGGTCAAATTGCTACGGGTCTTCCTTTGTCTGACCATATTACCGAACAACCGATATGGGTCGAGAATGCCGCTGTTTGAGGACTGGTGCGACAACGACGAAGAAGAGGACGATAAGAAGCGTCTTTGGAAGCTGACGGAGAAAGAGGATGGCCGCGAAGCAATTGCGGAGTCTCTCGCTGAGACTGTGCGCTCGCATTACGACGCGCTGGAAAGAATAGCGGAGGACGTTGAAGAACTTGGATATGAAGACGCGTCTGCGATACTTCGCGAAAGACTTCCGCGAGGAAAGAAAGCGCGCTCGGGCGACCTTGGAGAGATACTTGCATCAGAGCTCACCGAAGAAGAACTGGGGTTCAGTGTCCCTGTCCGCCGCATGAGGTTTAAGGATGGACGCGAGGTCGCCTTGCGCGGGGATGACTTTATCGGCATCCGCTACAACGAAGCAACCGATCGCCTTCGCCTTTTGAAGGGCGAGTCGAAAAGCAGGAGAACGCTGGGAAAAGCTACGATCGAGTCCGCAAGAACTGCACTAGATCGTGATGATGGACGCTGCACGCCGGCGTCCTTGCTATTCGTTGCCGATCGGATGATGGAACGCGGCGGAAGCGATGAGGTGCTTGGAAAAGTTATTCGACGCGAGGTCGCAAGACACGCCTTGCCGCCTTCTCGTATCGATCACGTCATGTTCACAATGTCAGGGAATGGAGCTCCGCAAGCTCTTGTCACTGACTATGAAGGGTTGGACCAAACGCGGCGGCAATTGGTCGTCAACCTGCATATTGAGGATCATCAGGACTTCATAACGGAAGTTTACGAGCAGGCGGGCGATATTGGAGACGATTGACGAGTTGCAAGCACTCCTCGGCGAGCTTGGCGACGATGGAGCGAGGGTCCAGCTTCTTATTCGGGGAGCAGCGTGGGCGCTGTTTCGTCAGGACGGCGTCTTGCCGGCTGATGCGCCTCCCTTGGGTGAAGGCATCGAAACCGATCTTGCCGAGTACGGGTTTTCGCTTTTGCGAATAGCGTTATCGATGCGAGAGAGAGTTGGGTCTACGAACGAAACACGCCGCGCGTTCGATCGAGCCGCGCGGGCCTTCGAGGCGATAACGACGAACGGTAGACCAGATGCGCCGGAGACGGGGTTTTACCGAATCCTCGCAGCCGCATCTTATCATCTCGCTAGTTACTCAGCGATCGCGTATTCACTGTTGCGTCCATTGCAAAATGCGAACGTGAATGCGGCAGAGCAGGCACTGATGCTGCTTGTGCTCCGCGATCTGATTGCGCTTCGTGGATTCACTCGGGAGTATTTGATATCGGATGATCATGACGACGCGGCAATCACTGGTATGCTGGAGGATGATGGAGAAGAACCGGATGAGGCGCTTTCGATCATTCTCAATGCGACTGTGTGCCGTGCGCTCGCTTACTTCGATTTTGCCTTACAGACAGGTGACGCAGGACTTGTTGAGCGAGCCGCCGCGATTCTCGGGACCGGACAGAGCCTCGCCGCCAATGCCGGAGCCGTTTCGTTATGGTGGATCATCCGGCTGACCCGCAGTTTCATTGATGACCTTTGGGAGCATTCCTTGCATCGCCGCCTGCCGCTAGTGCCTCCCGTCGGCGCAGAAGGCGCTTACGGCATGTTGCGTGAGCGCTTCATATCGTCGTTGTATGCTCGCAAAGTCTCCGAAGTCGAGCTGTGGCCATCGCAGCTTGAAGCTGCGCAGCGTTCGACCGATGTCGACGATGATCTCGTGGTTGCGCTGCCGACAAGCGCCGGAAAGACAAGGATCGCTGAAATTTGCGCATTGATGACCCTATCGCGGGCTAATCGAGTACTAGTTGTTACGCCACTACGGGCTTTGTCAGCGCAAACAGAACGTTCATTCCGAAACACCTTTGGGCCGCTCGGCTTTTCAGTTTCATCACTTTACGGCGCAAGTGGCGTTTCAGAGTCCGATGAAGACGCCTTGCGTTCGAAGAACATCGTCATCAGCACCCCGGAAAAATTGGATTTCGCGCTTCGTAACAATCCGGACATTATCGATGATGTCGGTCTGATCGTACTCGATGAGGGCCACATGATCGGGCCGACCGAGCGCGAAATTCGTTACGAGACGCTCGTCCAACGTTTGCTCCGTCGGGCAGATGCCGCAACACGCCGAATTGTCTGCTTATCGGCGATATTGCCGGAGGGCGATCAGCTAAACGATCTCACCGCTTGGATAAGGGGCGACCAGCCCGGCGGGCCGGTGGTTTTTCCGTGGCGTCCAACACGGCAGCGCTTCGGTCATCTCATTTGGCGGACCGCGACGCCGTTTAAACCTGCTGGTGCTCAGTTGTATTTCGACTCTCGAGCCGAAGTGCCATTCATTTCCCGCTTTGTTGAAGAAGTTCCCGCCCGTCGTCCCGAACGCCGATCACGACCGCGAGAAGAAAAAGACCTGTCGGTTTTCGCGGCTTGGAAGTTCGCCGAACAAGGAAAGCGAACTCTAATCTTTATCACGCAGGCAAACTGGGTTGAAGGTTACGGGAAGGCCGCTTTAGAACTCGTCCAGCGTGGCTATTTACCTTCGCTGCTTGATGATCCAGATGCCATCCAGCGCGCCATTGAAGTAGGGAAAGAATGGCTTGGCGACAATCATTGTGTGGTGGAGTGCTTGCAAATTGGAGTAGCCATTCATCACGGCGGCCTTCCCAATCCGTTCTTGCGCGAGCTGGAGCTTTTGCTCTCCCGCGGCACGATCAAGGTCACGGTTGCGTCACCGACGCTGTCTCAGGGACTCAATCTGAACGCAGCGGTGATGTTGGTGCCGATACTTCACCGTTCAGGAAATATCATCACGGGCGAGGAGTTCGCGAACGTGGCAGGTCGGGCCGGCCGCGCTTTTGTCGACGTTGAGGGGCTCGTCGTTCATGTCATGCATGCTGGAGGTGAATGGCGGCTTCAGGAGTGGCGCAATCTGGTGGCCTCAGCAAGAAGCCGAACGTTGGAGAGCGGTCTGATCCAGATCGTGAATGCAATTCTGCAGAAGTTTTCCGCTCAGGGAGTTTTGAATCGGGCTGACGCATTCGAGTTCCTCGCCAATTCCCGCGATCCATGGAACGCTGAAGGGCCGGTCATTGACGGTGACGAAGGCGAGCCGCTGCCGCAACTCGTGGAAAAGCTCGACGCGACTGTCTTTGGTCTGATCGAAGCACTTGATGCCGACAGTGCGGACCTGCCTCGCCTGCTCGATGAAGCGCTACAAGGGTCCCTCTGGGCGCGGCAACTTCGTCGCCGTGACCGAGGGGCCGAACTACAAGAATGGCACCGTTGGATACTTCAGGCGCGCGCTCAGCTCATTTGGCGAACGACCACCGCGCCCGCGCGTCGGGGCCACTTCGCTTTGGGCGTGGGATTGGAAGCAGGCATGGCTCTCGACGCCATGGCAGGTCAGCTGAACGTCCTAATCGATCAGGCCGATCATGCCGCGTTGGTGGGGAATCAGGAACAGTTGATCGCGGCGCTGGTCGGTCTCGCGGAGCGTCTTCTTGTTCTTCGGCCATTCGTGCCTGAAGCCAAGAATGCGCTGCCGCCCAACTGGCGGGATCTGTTGCGGCAGTGGGTAACCGGAATCGATGTGAACACGATCGGTACAGACAATATGGGTGTGGTCGAAGACGCATTTACCTACCGACTCGTCTGGGCGATGGAGGCTTTGCGGACCCGACGCGCATCGCTTGGCTGGGAGGCTGATATCATCTCAGGCGGTGGGGCGGCGACACTCGAAACGGGCGTGGCTCGATACATGATGGCGCTGTTAATCCGGGCCGGATTGCCGTCCCGGCGTGCGGCAATTGCCGCGGTGAACACCGGAGAAGCGCTATTCGTCGATCTAAGAGGCATGAAGGAATGGATGGAAAGCGCTGAGGTCAAAGCACTGACGGAGCACGGCGACTGGCCAACGCCTGAGACGGCAGCCTTGTGGCAACGATTTACAGATGAAACCCTCCGTGTAGGAGCGAAAACCGGCGAGATAAGTGAAATTGTGCTTGAGCTGGATGAGTTTGAAGAGCGACCGGCAGACGGGCTTTACAGGGTTGAGCTGGAAGATGGCGGAGACGCTTGGATTTGCACGCCCGACTTCCGGAAGGTCGCCAAACTTCGTCTCAAAGGCCGGGATCGCCGCCAAGGTCTGATGTCTGCAACATTCATTGCTGGAAGCGACAAGGCCCTCATCCGGCGTTACGGGCGGGGAAATGCGCGTTGGTTCGAGTAGCCGAACTGAATATTGACGGCGCTCGCGATCCGTGTGGGGAGAGCGAAAACTCCCGCGCCTAATCAACGGCAAGACGCTGACCGTAGGGTTTCGGGAGCTTGGAGGCTCCTCCGAGTGACGCTGGACAAGCCATAACGATTCGTCATGGTTGGGTGTCGGTGGTGCGGGTGGATTACGGTGACGGTGCACACAGCCTATCATCGAGCGCAAGCGGTGGATCCCAACACATTTCTTCGGATCCAGTCCGCCTTCGCCCGGTGGGCTTCGGCGTGACAGCCTTCGTTCGCTTCGCTGCGGTTCGTGGCAGCGGCTCGCCCAGCCGAACCTCGCGAAGCGAGCGAAGGCTGGTGGGCCCGGCAGGACTCGAACCTGCAACCAGACCGTTATGAGCGGCAGACTATCGATTACCTTCGTTGATTTTGCTGCGGTTTCGCCGGCGTTCGATCGCGTTTGTTGCGTTTCGATGATGTCGTTTCTGGTGCGAAACTGGTGCGGTTTGCCGGTTCGCGGTTTGGAGGTGATTGGCTCGACAGTCTCACCTTCTTCGAGCGCTTTGCCGTCGTCCTCTCAACGGCGAACAAGGATCCGAATACAGCCACACGGGCTCCGCACTGGTCAGACTTAGGATGTAGACTTTCGCCACAAAGGCTTTGCAGTGACTTGTAGCGCCAATCAAAATAAGGGAGAAATAGTGAGCCTCAATCGGAGGTGGTTTTTTCCTTCAGGCGGGTTCGGGGGCCCTCCAGCAGTTGAGTTCGAGCTTCGATCAGGCCGCAGCGCCGCGCATCATTGACGGCCGCTACGCTCTCACCAAGGACCCCATCAGGCACGGGGGCATGTCGACCGTCAGCAAGGCGGTCGACCTGCATACTAGTCGGTTTTGCGCGATCAAGAGAATGAAGGCAGGAGGCGGTGACAATGATCTCCGCTTCAAGGATAGCTTCAATCGGGAGTACGCCGCCCTAAACGAGCTCTGCCAGCATCCTAATATCGTGGAGCTGCTGGACGCCGGAGCTGATGAGGCCGGCTTCTACATGGTCCTAGAATGGGTGCCGACCAACCTCGTCGATCTCATTGCGCGACGCGGGCCACTGGAATGGCGGGAGTTCTATCCGTCCATAGGCCGTCCCATACTGGATGCGTTGGTCTATGCTCAGAACCGAGGGTGGAATCATCGTGACATAAAGCCTCAGAACATCCTTATCGATGATAAAGACGTACCGAAACTCTCCGACTATGGCATAGCAAAGCAGTTCGAGCGACCGTCCCTCGGATTGACTTTCGCGCAGTTCCGTTCGGCTCCGTTCACTCCCCCCGAAGACGACGGAGGAGAATGGAGCTGTTCTCGGGATTGCTTCTCGTGGGCTGCCGTGGCGGTATATTGTCTGTCCGGGAAGATGCCGGCCGACTACGGCGAGCTGTCCGAGCTGCTCGCGAGTCTGGACCAGAGTGCGGTCCCTTCATCGTTGTTGCAGCTGGCGCTCTCGCACATTCCTTCCGAGCGGCCTCCCCTCGCGAGCGGCCTGCTGGCGGACCTCGACGCGATTGCCGCCGTATCGGCAGCGAAATCACGACCAGCATTCACTTGCTACATTCGGCTCGAAGCTGAGTGCATGCAGCGCATTCTACGGCAGATCGATCGGAGCGATCCTAGGGAAGCCGAGACGTTCGTCCTGGACGAATTGCACGAGGTGGAAGTCGGGTTGCAGTATGTCCCCGCGAAAGAGGGCACCGACGAGCTGCTCCGTATTACTGCGGTGACCTGGACGTTCGAGGCCCGTAGGTTTTCTAAGAACAGCGAGCGATGGTCCCTCCGAAGGGCACGGCAAGCAGGAGCAGCCAACGTCGAGCGTGAGCGAGAGTTGTGCTTTCGCGCGCCGGTGATGTTTTCCTTCGGAGATCCACCGGATGTCGTGCAAGCAACCGAGGAAGTCCGGGAGCTCGTTTTTCAGATAGAGGCGTTCGAGCAGGAGAGGAGAGAGCGAGCGATTGCCCAGCGGCGCGAGCGGGTATTTCGGCTATGGTATTCGTTCCTTCGCAACAAGGCTGATTACGAGGAGAGTCGCGAAAATGCAATCGTCTACATAGACGCGAAGCGCACGGATAATGCGGTAACGTTGTCGACCGAACTGCCCGTAGGCCTCGAGTTGATCGGCCAATCGCGCGTGATCAAAACCGCGTCCGGCGCACATGTCTTTTGCGACATCGTTGACGTCAATCTTCAAGAAGTCGTGGTCATAGCGACTTTCGGCGACTCTAGTTTGATCCCACGACAGGGACGCCTCGAGCTCAACACGATGGCAGCAGAAAAGGCCATCGAGCGGCAGCGCAGAGCGCTCGATTCCATCAACTACGATCGGGCGGCGAGCTCAAGACTAAAGTCCCTGCTGGTCGAGCCCTTGGCGGCACGACCAGCGACTGCCTTGACCGTCCCACCTGCCACCGC
This sequence comes from Bradyrhizobium sp. WSM1743, assembly GCF_000473065.1. GTDB lineage: Bacteria > Pseudomonadota > Alphaproteobacteria > Rhizobiales > Xanthobacteraceae > Bradyrhizobium. Next base: position 291,912 of record NZ_AXAZ01000002.1, on the reverse strand, counting down.
GGGTTCGTTCGACCTGGAAAAGCAGGAGATCCTGTCGAGGGCCCTAGGGCTGCAGGACATCTTGGCGATCCAAGGCCCCCCGGGCACCGGAAAGACGAGGCTGATCGAGGAGATCATTATCCAGTATCTGCTCCGGAACCCGCAGCATCGCATCCTTCTGTCGTCGCAAACGCACGTGGCGTTGGACAATGTCATCGATCGGGTGCGGGGGCGACAGCCCACCATCGATATCGTTAGGATCGGAAGGCTTGATGACCTTAAGGTCAGCGCCTCCTGTCGGGACCTCATCCTCGATCGCAAGGCCCAGGTCTGGTCTGAAACGGTGCGCGAGCGGGCACGCGCCTTCATCGCCGAATTGGCGAAATCGAAGGGCATCGATCGGTCTAACATCGAAGTAGGTATGCTAGTCGAGCGATTGCTGCTTCTGCTCCAGCAGGAGTCGAATATCAAGGAGTCACTTTCTAGGGCCGACGACCGTGTCAAATCGGTAGCCGCACAGGCCGAGAAGACCCTGATGGAAACCGGTACTTCCGCCTCTGCGGGCACGGACGCCGCCGCCATCGAGGCCCAGGAAGCAGCTGGAGCATTCCGTAGTGCGCTCGCACGCGTCCGAGCGGATATCGAGGAGGTGAGGGCCCGCCTGAGCCAGTCTGGCGGCTACGGAACTGAACTCTCGACGCGCTCCGAAACGAAGGAGTTGCGGGATTGGTCGTCGATGCTCCTCGGCGATACCGACGAAGCGAAGCATTTCAGGGACTTACTCGAACTGCAGGAGGATTGGCTGCTCCGCGTCGGAAGATCATCGGATTTCCACGCTGCGATGCTGGCCTCGGCTCAGGTCGTTGCCGGAACGTGTATCGGAATGGCGAGCGTCCGCGGGATGGCCGAAGTGGCCTACGACCTTTGCATCGTGGACGAGGCCTCGAAAGCGACCGCCACGGAGATCCTGGTCCCGATGGCTCGCGGCCGCAAGTGGATCCTTGTAGGCGATCCGGCCCAACTCCCGCCGTTCTTTGAAAACGACGCCATAACACGTCTGGAAGAGTTTGACGAAGCAGAGGTGAGGCAGACGCTGCTCGACCGCTTCTTGTCGAGCCTTCCGGAGCATTCCGTGGCCCTGCTAACGAACCAACATAGGATGGTGCAGCCTATAGGAAACCTGATCAGCGAGGTGTTCTACGGAGGAAAACTGAACAGCCCTAAAGTAAAACCGGATGTCACCTTTCCGGGCACCCTTCCGAAACCGGTCACGTGGCTTTCGACGACGGAAACTTCCGACTTTCGCGAGGCACGTCGAGGCCAAAGCTTCCGAAACGAGGCGGAGTGCAGGATCATCAGGGACTTGCTTCAGCAGATCGACTTTCTGGCCAAGAAGAGGAAGGCGACCTACGACGTCGCGGTCATTGCCGGCTATGTCGCCCAGGTGAAGGCACTGCAGGACGCCATCCGCGACCGCACCCACGAGTGGTCGGGCCTGAAGATCACATGCAGTACGGTCGACGCCTTTCAAGGCAGTGAAGCAGAGGTCTGCATCTACAGCGTGGTTCGGTCCAACCGTGAAGGACGCCTCGGATTTCTGCGCGAGAAGCCGAGACTGAACGTCGCCCTGTCCAGGGGCAAGAGCGCATTGGTGATCGTCGGCGACGACGAGTTTTGCCGGCAGGCGGAAGGCGAGAACCCATTCAGGAAAGTACTCGATTTCATCGACGCCAATACCGATAGTTGCGAAAGAAGGGTGGCGCGATGAACGCAAGCGACGTCGCAAGGCGGTTCGAGCGCCGGCACGGCTATGATCTGATCGACTACGCGGAAGTCGCCCTTCCACTCTACCGCCTGACGGTCGACGCGATCACAATGGTGCATCACGGAATTCCTCCAATAAAGGAGTTCGTGATGAGATGCGTGGCGCTCGGCCTGACGAGTGCGCCGGAGGTAGGCGGCTTTCTCGGCATTGACGTGACAACAGTCATGGCGTCCCTCGATCAGCTTCGAAGCGACCGCTACATCACGAGCGCCGAAGAAGGCTCCGTAGGTTTGACCTCGCGCGGTCGCGAGGTGCTCGACAAGGCGATGGAGTCCGCGCCGCAGGACGAAATGCTTGTGTTCCTGTATGATCGATTGCTTCTCAAGCCTGTCAGACTTCCGCCTGAACAGTTGCTGACGCCGGCGAACATCGATGCGAAAAGGGTGATAGAGATCCGGCCGTATCCTGCGGAGGGACCGGAGATCGAGCAGATAGCACTGCCGGACGTCCTTCAGGTGCTGGCCCAACAAGCGGGGGGACGAGATGCCCTGGGGCGTGACATACTACGGTTGAAGAGGATTGTTCGCCGTGTGAGGCTCTACAGACCGGGAGTGGCACTGGTTTACAAGAAGTACAGGTCGTCCGAGATACAGATCGCGTTCATCGTGGACGAGGCCAGGAACGAAGCTCTCGAGCATGCCTTCGCGGAGCGCGGCGGACCGAAGAAGATGGGCTTCCTCAAAGCCATCGACGAGTCGGCTGCGCTCAGCGATCTCAGACGCTATCTGGGAACCGATATCTTGAAGAAGGTCGCCGAGCAGGAGTCGCTGGAGGATAAACGGCTGGCCGTATCGCTTGCCCGGATCAAGCATCAGGCTGCGCTGACAAAAGCCGAGCGGCAGTCCGCAATTGATCCGTCGCGGGGGGCGGACGATCGCGAAGGGGTCGCACTTGCCGCACAAGCGCTGGCGGACGCAGAGGCGGAGCTTGCGGCTTTCGCCGCGCGTCCAATTGCGCCGTTTGAAATAGCCGAATTGCTCGAAGCAGCGTTCGAGCGATGCGACAGCCAGCTCTTTGCCTCAAGCCGGATCGTCGATCGCTCCGTGGTCGATCCCTTGTTCCTTAAAAGGCTCGAGGAGCTGTTGAGTCGTGGTGTACGCGTCATACTCACGTTGAGAGAACCTCCCAAGCCCGAGTCTCCGGCAATTGAACTCGAGCGTTTGAACAAACGATATCCAAATCTTCAGATTACGACCGGTGGACGGGGGAGCCAATTCCATCACCTCGTCTGCGACGAAAAATTCGCGCTAATTAGCAACCGGCCGATGTTGGGCAATCTTGGTAAGGTGCGCTCCTTCGCGCACGTGGTCGGCTATGTCCTGCAGCAGCCTGATCTAGTGCGTGATTTCACCAGAAGACTCGATGGTACCGCGGGACGACAGGAAAAGAGCGAATAGAGGCATGCCTTCGCTTGAAGTTGCTGCTTTGACGAACGTCGGTCTTGTCAGGAAGATCAACGAGGATGCTGTGCTGATTGGAACGGATCTGATTTCCGAGGGGGAGTTCGGCCCGGAGCGATTTACGCTGCCAATTCATATTGGCCTTCTGATCGTCGCGGATGGCATGGGTGGACACCGAAACGGAGCTTTGGCCAGTAGGACTGCGCTTTCGGCCATACTTCAGATGTCTCCCAGCGGCACTGAGCTGTGGCGGTGGGAGAATGCGATTCACTTTGCTAATGATGCCATATACGACGCGATGGAGCGTACTCCGTCTTCTAGGGGAATGGGTACGACCATCGCGGGGGTAGCCGTCGGAGAGGACGAGATCGTCTACTTCAACGTTGGAGACAGCCGAGTGTATCGACATTTGCGAGGTGAGCTGATCAGATTGAGCCATGATGACGTGCCGTTAGGTACGGGACCCCGAACGAAGCGGCTGTCGCATCAGATCACCCAGTCACTTGGTGGTAGAACTGCAAAAACTACGATCCGTCCGCACGTCGGTACGACCTCAATTTTAGACGCGGAGGATACCTTGTTGATCTGCAGCGACGGCCTGACAGACATGGTCCCGGAGAAGCTCGTCAGTTCGACGATTGCGGAAGAGCAAGACTTGGAGCGGTGCGTTCGCAGATTGCTGAGGTTGGCCCTTGATGCTGGAGGGCGAGATAACATCTCGATCATAGCAGCACGCATGTCGCGGGTATGAAATATCCCGCCCTGCGCCATCAAGGGGACGCGTTGTTCCTTAGGTCACTTTCGGATCGAACGGGAAAGCAGCGATAGGCAATTTTCACATGACCGGGCGTCGAGCCCGCGAGTGCCTTCATTCCATAAGCGCCTTAAATACGGCATCAGGACCATCCTTGTAAAACTCGATGCTGATCTTCGTCCAAAGGTCGTCGGGGAGGTCATTCAGCTGCCGACGTGCGGAGACCGGCATGAGGAGCGTCTGAGCCTGTTTGTCGATCGCGAGTTCAGCAATTCGTACTGCGTTCGGAACCATATCGATTGAGCCGCCAAGATTGAGAGCACCTACGACGATCATTCCGCCACGCGTGTTCCGGCCAAGCACACCGCCACACAAGGCGACCAAAACCGGAATTCCCAGCCCAGCTCCGGTTTTGTCTGCATCCATCGGCCGCATCTGAACTGAGAATTCCTCCTCGCGCGGGTTTCGGTCGCCGACCAATTCCTTCGACCTGACGTAAAGATTCTGTTCGCCGACGCGCACGCTTTCACGAAAGGCTGGTGGCGTAGGCTGATTTAAGATCTTGACCCCGCCGCCGGGTCCGCAGGTCACGTCAATCCGGTAGAGCCCCGGGCCCGCTTCGCCTGCTCCCAAGCTGACACCCCAAACTTGACCAGGCGGCAACGGATCGCTCTCGATCGCTTCATCGCTATGCAATTCAGGAGTCGACACGAACTGCTCAGTGCCGTCTGGCCCTAAAACGTAGCTGAAATGCGTATTCCGAAATTCGCTCTTGAAGACGCGTCGCTGTTGCTCTTTGACGCGGCGCCGTGACTCCAACGCTATCCGAACGATCCACTCGAGGTCCTGGTCTGGGACCGACATGTCTGGAGCTGGAAATAGTAGCTTTATCAGTCCGCTGACAGTCTTGTTGACCGCTTCGAGATCTCGACCACTGAGGGCGCCGCCCAGATGAATACGACCCTGTAGCACAGAAGCCCGGTTGGAGGCCCGCAGCCGGGTCCAACATTCACTGAGGAAATCGCTGACAAGACCAAAGTGATCCGTCAGGTGCTCACTCGGCTTTAACTTCGGATAGTCCCAGCCTGGCGCGTAGGCATGAATCCGATCCATGAATGCCGTATCATCGCGCATCTCGGGGGGCATGGGGCTCAGGAGGTGACCGACCTTCTGCTGTTGCTCTACATCGACATCCAGATTCCCTACCATAACAATGCTGCCTTCAGCACGGATGCTCTCTTTGCCGCGACTGAATTGGCCCGAAGCCATGTAACCTTTCATGATGTTGACGCCGTCCTTCTGGTCGAAGGAAATCCCAGAAACTTCATCGAAGCAGACGACATCATATTGGCAAACCAACCCGCGTTGTCCGTTCGCATTGTTGACGAACATCTTTGCGACCGTGGCCTTGCCTCCCGAAATTAGATGAGCATAAGGCGATATCTGCTGAAACAAATGACTTTTGCCAGTCCCGCGCGGCCCGAGCTCGATGAGATTATAGTTCCGTTCGACGAAAGGAACCATGCGCAGAAGGACGACACGCTTCGCGCGCTCGTTGAAAGCCGCTGGCTCAAGCCCGATTGAACGCAACAAGAAATCGATCCATCGATCGGTGCTGAAGCTTCGACGGGCCTTGGCATAGACGTCGAGCACGTCCGCCTTAGACATCTGAATGGGACGAACAGAAGATATTCCGAACGGGCGACCGCCTTTTTCCTGAGCAATAATTCCGTCGTAGGCGAGCGTAACCTCACCATAGAAGCCGTCTGTCAACATCCGCTCATTGTCGCGCACGAGTTGATCGTCAATGCGGACGTCACGCAAATTCAAGCTGGGAAGTTCCGCGACATAGCAGTCGTTTTTTGGGTCGAGCTTGGCACGCAAAATGTCGATGATCTTTACTGACCCCGTCTCCTTGGCGCGAGCCTTGAATAGTTCTTCCTCACCCGTGCGGACGGTTCGATCTTTGAGTTGCTTTTCAACGATCTCTAGCCCTTCCACTATCTCGCTTTCGTTGACGCTGGCACAATAGCGCCCGAGCAGAAACTCGACCACATAGGTTGGAACCGGGTACTGGCGGGAGTATTTGCGCACGAGATCCTTGCGGACGAGGTATCCGTCGAAGGCCGACGCCGCCAAATTGTCGAGTTCATCGAGTTCAATGCTCATGCATCTTCTCCGACGGTTGTCGGCTTGGAATCGAGCACCCGTCCCACAATATCCGTGACGACGACCGAGGCCGCGGCTCCCTCGTGTTTGTCGTCCGATACAGCAAGGCTCGCTTCGCCGTTGCTTCCCAATTCTTTGACTGCCACGACGATGCTCGAGTCGGCCTGTTTCCAATTGAGGCGCAGGTCCACTTGCAAGGCTTTGGCGTTAGATTTTACAGTCACCCTGCATCTCATGCCGCGCCAGCTAATCTCTGCGATCGTAGCAGTCACGGCCTCCTCACCGCGCTCCACGACCAGCTCGGGAACGACACATTCTTGAAGGCTGATTCCTCCGTGTGCGTACTCAGAGTTCGCCATGAAGGCGCCGATGCCCGGTGGTGAAGCGATGCGCAGCAGTGGATTCCAATACCAGGGATAGGTAGGAATGTTCGGGGCAGAGCTACCTCTGACGGCGGCGCATCGGGACCACTTGGTCGCAACCAGGTGAGGGGAGAGCTCAATCTTCGGCAAGCCGCCGGGAAGAAGAAGCCACCCGTGGTCCGTTACGACACGAACTTTGCTCCATCCGGCACTGAGCAAACCGCTGATGCGATCAAGGAGGGAGTCGATCTCCGGATCAATCTGACGAACAAGAAGAGTATCGAGCGAGTGCCCAAGAGCGTCGAGCTTGCCGCTCTCGGTCCAGCCGCCACCATCCCCACTCAGGGTCATTCTCGATTGATCCTGGTCGAGTATTTCGACACCAGCTCGCGCCATCACGTCTCGTAACCGAGAGGCACTCGCCAGCTGATTGCTCGACGTGATGATAGGGGCGAAATCGTCGGCATCGGCTTTGCCAGAACACGATCCATGCGCCGGAGACGCTATGGGCTTCGCCGTCGCCGTAACAGTTGGAATTGGCGCGATCCGATGCGAAATCCGCGCTCGAAAGCCTTGAGCTTCCAAGCGTTCGTGTAGTATCGCGCCCACGTCGAAGCGAAGTCCGTCGGCGAACAGCACGCAGGTTTCTCGTTCCGCATTGACGGCCGTAGTCAGCTTGTGCGGATCCACACCAGGTGCAGACATGAGCTCCTGAAATCGCCGCGCAGAGCGATCGAGCCAAGGTTCGTAGAGCGTCCGCACGACCTTAGTAATCAGGCTATTTTCAGCACCTTGCTTCAGACGGCCAAGCGCTTCCATCGCCGCGCGGTCGCAACGCCAGCCCTGAGACGCATAGTCTGCGGCCATGACTTCAGCCGTTGCGCCGCCGAGCGTGGACTTGGCAATTCTCGCCAGTCGACCAAGCGGTTCAAGAGCCAACGCATAAGGGCTCTCACCAAGCAGTGCCCAAACCCAGCTGCGTCGTTCTTTGTGCTCATCCTCGAGTTTCTCGATAGTTTCGCAGGCCTGGGCGTGTGGGAGGGAGAGGGTGACCTCAAGGTCTCTGCGGAGTCGATCTTCCTGTTCCTGATTGAGGCTCGGTCGGCGGGAATGATCGGCAAGGCCAAGCAAATCGCGCGGGTGGGCCTGGCGCAACACGGCCGACACGCCTGGATAAAGGCGTGGAGCATCGCAAAATCGCCTCCAAACGTCGTCCCATCTACCACCGCCATGAAGCAGCGCATCGGCCGCCCATTGAATTCCGTCCTCGTCAGGATCGAATCCAAATTCACGCCAGCAAACATCTTTAAAGGTTGCCCAGCGATTTGGATCGCAGCGACCTTCGAACCCGTCTTTATCGCTCATCCAGCCGAGCAGATCGCGGACCGGATCGCCAATGGCCAGCCTGTCGAAATCATCAGCCTCCAGGCGGCGCCCACGAAGGCTCGAGATTGGCTCGGACGCCAACAATGCCAACGCCCGCAGCATGGATTCCCGCGTGCGGTTGTCCCTCGCGATGTCGAGCCCAACTCCATCGTCTGACGTCAGGAATGCTTCCACCGTCCAATCTCGTCCGTTGCGTTGGTGCCAAACCGCGCCGCGATATTGTAGCTCGATGAGAGGCTGCAGATGAGCGGGGCAATCTCCGCCAGCTCGGAGGTCCTGCCGGCTCACATTCGGCAAATAGATGATCGGGACTACCCCGGCCGCTGGCGAGTCATTAGGCAAAGTCCGCTCGACGATACACTTAAGCCAGATCACCGGCCCCTGCCGCTCTCTAGGCGCAAACGGAGCGAGGGCGTAAAGCTCGGGCAATACCTTCATCAGCCCCGGAATGAGCGGCCGCCACTGCCCGTCTGCATCTGTCCAAAGCAACGCAACCGGTGCGGCCGTGCCATCGGGCGACTTCAACGCGCCAGAGAAAGACTCCTGCAGCGCATCGATGAGTGTCTGGCGAGCCGAGTGGATCAAGCCTTGCCTCCCACTGACGAGTGGTGGCGACCACGAGCCAACGTTTTAGTAGCTCGACTGTAGTGGAGGTCGTTCCACCGGTTCCCATCGAATTGCGCCCCGCCAGCGAAGTCCGAAGTCGACTCGTCCCAGCTCCAAAACCACGGATAGTCGGCCTTAGATCGGGTCGGCTCTTTGCCGCGATCCTTGTCCCACCTAATCTTCGGCTGGCTGCGCAGGATACAACCGCCGGCGCCGCGCCCGTTCAGCGTTCGGGCAGTCATAAATGGACGAATGTTCATTCGCACGCCGTCATTGATGTCTGGATCCCAGCCAAGCGGCTGCTCATGCAGCTCTTTCCATCGTACGAAGATGTCATAGGGCGGCTCTCCCTCAAGTATCTTGATGAGTTCTGTTCTCAAATGCTCAGCGTGAGCCAGCCGTGCGTCCGCGCCCTCGATGTTGGCCCGCTGTTCGGCCCGCTGCCGATCAATCCAGTCGCCGAGATAGGAATAAATCAGCTTCTCCAGTGTACGCCTACCTTCCCCGTTCGGTGCGGCGAGCCGGTGATAGTTGATGAGAGCGTGGAAGCCGTCGCGCCTCCCATCCCAGATATGCCAAATGAAAGGCCGCTGCTGGAACAGCTCGCAATGCTGCGCGAAGAATCCATCGCGGAGCCAGTCGTCGAGCGACTTGCCCGCATATCCGGTTTCGTTCAATAGGCTTGCTAGTTTAGTGGCGGACCAATTTGGATCGTAAGCCTTGGCGAGGAGAGAGTTCAGGCGCTGCTCGGCCGGCGGTTCACCCTTTGTAGCAGTGAGGCAAACAATACCATCAAGGTTACCCAGATTCTCGAGGTCATCTTGCCCAATAGCGGGACAATCAGAGAAGCCGACTCCTTTTCCGCGCGGCCACTGGTAACCCATCAACCGTGCTAGCGCGACTTGAAGTGGAGTCTTTGAGCGTTCGGGTCGTCCACAAAATATCCATTGTGTCGGATCATCAGTGTTTGGTGCCGGAATCTTTCCGGCAAATTCTTCATCAGCACGTTTTTGCCAATGCGCAAGGTTGAACGGCACTTTCTGAACGTATCCATTGTCTACACTTACTTTTGGATTGACCTTTCTCAATTCGTCATGGAAGTCGGCGCTCTTGCAAAATGCCCAGATGGCTGGAAGGACCGCATCAACCTTTGGTACAATCACTGGCGTTGAATTTGAGAAAAGCTCACCAGAATAGAGCGTAGCGGGAATGTGCCGCATCTGACCTATTGCGATGCCTCGGTGACCCCAAGCTTCGGTACCACGCACAGCGGCAGCTTCAAACCCAGCCTGGATGCTGTCCCAATCTATGACGTCGACGCGACCGCCGAAGTCGATCGTCGTTTCTGGTGGAGATTGGAAGAACTTCCATTTTGGAGATGTCGCATCGATCTCCCAGAAACAAGCGACGAGCCTGCTGCTATCGCCCGGCGATATTCCTTGAAAGCAATCCGCATATGATCCGAGAAGATCAGAGTCACTCGCCGCAAATACAGCGATCGTAGCGTCTTTGGTTGTTGCCTGAACGCCTTGATCTATATGGCGGGCCTCTCCGTTTGCAAGGACGGCTGGCTTTGCGTGCAAGTCTCGTCCTGTGTCAGCGTACACTGCCAGATATCGATGCTTATCCGTCGGCTTTTTGTTGCTGTAGACGACAAGAGCAGTGCGAGCGGCCCACCAGTTCATCTCGTTAAAGGCCGCCGGCCCGAGATCGCTGACGACGTCAAATTTCGCTATGCGGAGAAGCTTTCTCCGAAGTTTTTTATAGCTACTCAAGAAGAGCCAGTTTTGTGGGGTGACGGCCGCAGACGTTCCGCCCTCCAGCGTAAAGTGTAGGTTGCGTTCTACAAAGCAGGTAGAGAGATCGGGTTTCGCTTCCGCATGCTCTCGTAGGCAAAAATCTTGCAGGAGCTCGTCTTGCTTGCCCCAACCGAGGTACGGCACGTTAGTACATACTAAGGTGAACTTGCTGCTTAGCAGCTGAGCTGCCCTTGCCATACCTTGTGCCGCCACCGCCATCTCGCGTACATCATCAGTATCGGCTGCAGCAAAGATCGAAGCCAACAGTGGCTCCAATCTATCGAAGCCCTCGCGAAGAATGTCAGCGCCAGCGCGACGCGGATTGATGAGGCTGCCCAGCCAGGGTGCCTTGGCAAACAGATCGTAAAGAGCTTCAAGGCCATTCTTGACCCGCTCCTCAAGCCCGACCGTCAGCAGAGTCTGCTCTGTCCCAAGCAGGTCACGCTTCGCTGCCGGATCGGCCGCAGTCACCGCTTTTTCCGCTAGCTTCAGCCATTCCGCCTTCGTTACGCCAATGGCGAGACCCGAACAGGCGAGATTCAGTTGTGGCAATGGTCGATAGCCTATCCTTCGCCAGGCCGCGAAGGCAAGATTGAAGGCTGCGATCTGCGTGCAACGGGGGTCGATTTCTAGTCCAAACAAATTGTCGCGCAACACGGCTTCAATCGCGCCGGGCTGCGATAGACCTTCCTCCGCTCTACGAAAGGCGACAAGAATTGGCAGCGCGAAGACCAGAAAATGACCCGAGCCCATGCAAGGATCGAGCACCGTGAGATCCTTCGCGGCCTTTGGCCAGTCCTCGAACTCGCCGGCTGCTGGGCGCCACCGCCCTTCCGCACCGTTCTCCCCCTTGCCACGAATAAACCGGAGATAGGTCCAATCTGTATCCCCTGCCTTGCAGGCGGCTCGCAATGCTGCTTCGTCCCGCGCCGACGTCGCAAGGCTCGGGTTCGCAGCCAATACCTTGCCGGCCCACCAGGCACCAAGCGTGTTATGGAGCAAGAAGAGAACCATATAGTCTTCAGTGAATAACTGTGTGACGGCCGGCAGCTCGTCCGCGCCAATCTTCACTTCAGATTTGTTGACCTCTTCCTTCTTATCCGCCTGCCAGAATTGGTAGACCCAACCGAGGCTGTCCTCCGCTTCGAAGATCGGCTTTGACAGGCCCTTTAATAGGTCCTCCAATTCAGACCGTGTTTCCGGCGGAAGTGCGATGTGCAACACCGGATCCTCTTTGCGGAAGATTTGTGGCAGCATTCGCTCGGCATAGTCGCTTGCCAATTCGAGCCAGTCAGTCGCCCTTTCGCGAGCGAGCTCCTGCGCTTCATCGAGCGTGATGGCAACGCCGGAGGCCGGTTCGATTAGGAGATTGGCTTCCGCGAGGAAGCGCGCAAAGAGCATGCGGTGCCAGTGCTCGTACGCGCATTCTTGCACGAGGTGTGTTGTGTCCTGTGCTCCCGTCCTTATATCGCGCCGGTCTCCCAGTTGTCGGCCATGGGCGCGAAGGCGAGTGCGGAGCGTGCGCTGCTCGGCGGAGAGGTGTTTCGGTGCTTCGGTCTCACCCACGCCAAGCTGCGCGACAGTCTTGCGGGCGCCGGCCTCAGCCACACGCCGCGCCTTCTTAACGGTTGTCTCAAGATCTTTGCGTAGGGCCCGCTCAAGGGATGCCATCGCGTGCGCTCCCTAGTTCACCAACACAGGGCCGTTAGCGACCTTGGATAGCAGCATCGTCTTCTGCCGGTCGATCCAACTTTCGACCTCAGCCTGATTTCGAAGCGTCGAACGCTCAAGCGTTACAGTCTGAACCTTCGGTTCGAGCAGTCGAGCCGCGCGCTCTATTGCCTGATTGATTCGGCCGGCAATGGCGTCGACCTCGGCCTGGAAACCGGAAAGCGGCTTGCGATCCAACGTGTCAGTCAGCGACTCATCCGTTGCCACCTCCGGCCTGGCTGGCGCAGTGAGGCCGATCGCCGATTTGATGCTATCTTGATCGGATGGCTTCAGTCTCGCCCAGATGTCATTCGTTGCCAGCGTCTCATTGGCGGCGGCGAATGCGACTTCATAAGCAGCATGGCACCTCTGAACGGCCTCGCGCAGAAGAGCGGCAAGAGCTTGACGCACCGTGTTGGCTGGGTCGGTGGCCTCCAGAAGAAGACGCTGCGAGCGGATCGCGTCGATCTGGTCTAGGTGCGGTTTCGCGTTAGGGATCTCAGCGGCGTGTTTTGCAAGGCGGCCAACGATTGCCCAAGTGGGGAGGCGCCTTGCGATCAGGTCACGCGTTCCACTCCACGCTTTTATTCTGTCCTCCCATTCGCCCGCCTTGTTCCTGATGGCGACCAGTTGCTCATTCCCAATCAGCCGTTGGACGTCTTCGATGTCGGTGACCACAGGGGTCGATGGGAGCGGAGCCTCTCCGCCGGCGGCCGTCGCCAGCGCAATGAGGCTGGTCAGGAATTCGTTGGCTCGCGCGGCCTCTTCACCGCTCTTGCACGACTGACCGAGGCCCTGGAATAGTTTGCGCAGGATTAGCCTGTCACTAACAGACAGCGTCGCATGCTCGACGCGAAATTCGGCTTTGGCGATCTTGTTCTGATCGAGCTGGCCAAGAGGAACAGCCTGTCCGTTTAGCGTCGCCGCAACGTGCTGCAGCCGGTGAAGCGCGATCAGTGCGGCATCGACGGCGTCGCGGGGCCAGCCGAATGGTGATCCTCCGAGCGTCTTGCGGACGTCCGATCCAAATTTGCCAGCGCCGATCGTAGCGACCACCTGCTGGCAAACAGCATGCTTCTCAGTAGCATCAGTGTGACCCGTTGGTTGAAATGGATGGTCTGCGCCCTCGCGGGCACGCTTGATAACTGCTTCCCAGGTCGCCGAATCCGCATCCTTGAAGCGCGGGAACATCCGAAGTAGCGACGCCTCCGTGGCGGTTTTGATCCGCTCATCCAGCGAGCCAAGCATCACCTCACTTCCGCCGCCCTGAAATACCTTGGTATTGGCCACGACGTCCCGGATCAACCGGTCGCGATCGCCCATGGCGCGTGCGCGGCGACTGTCCATGCTTTGACGGGCTTCTTGGCCTTCCGCTGTCGTTGGATTGCCTTTGGCATCGAGCGTTTGCTGAGCGGCATCGGCCTCGACGATCAACCGTCGAACGTCGTCGGCCGACTGTCGTGGAATAAATGCAAACAGGATCGGACTGTCGGTACCGGCGGAACGCGCCGCGTCCAGGACATCTTTCTCGGCGCAAGACCAGCCATCGCGAATCCAGACTGGAACGCTGCTGCCGTCGACTGCTGGCGCGTCCTGTTCTCGGTGGATCAGAAATTGGCGCGGTTCTTTAGCCGCCCCTTGAGTGACTCGGATTGCGCGGATCGCTTTGTCGATATCCCCATATATAAGCTGATCGCGCTTAAACTGGATCGCCGCATCGTCGTTGTTGAGCTTGGTTTGCCGATTGCGGAATTCGCGGTCCCAGTCACTACCCTCTCTGGTTTGAAGTCGATACTCATCGCCGACCAGCATCAACATCCCCTGGTCGGCCAATTTTCTCAGCTTGTCCTCAACATCGGACCGCAGTTTACCGTTGTCCGCTGCCAAGTCATCGATCAGCAGGTCCGCTATGTGATCCTTCGTCGCGCGAACACCGATATCGGCGCCGACCTCTCGCTTAAGCTTGCCGATCAAAAAGACGAGACCGCAAATACGCTGCGCGATAGCGCCTTCCGTCCGTCCAATCATGATGATGCGCTCGTTAATCTCGCGCAGCAGCACACCCGTGTTCACCATCTCTGGTGCGAGCGCTTCGAAGAGTTCGTCGGCGGGCACAACCGAACCAAGAGGTCGCTCTGAGAGCTTGGCGACCGCGTCATGTATGATACGCAATTGTGAGCGGAGCTGACTGCTTGTGCCGGCCGCGTCAATCTGGCGGAAGCAGTTCTCCCAAAAGCGCCGCCGAACCGGCAGTACCGGATAGTCATCAACGATGATTGCACGATCCTCGATCGTTTCGCCGATGCGTGTGCCTTGAAGTTGGCGCGACACCTCGCCCGCATGCTTCTCGAGCAGGGCACGTACCTTCGCAACAGCCGTTGGCTTTTTTTGCAGCAGCACCTTACGGGTGACCGTTTCGACTTCTGCGTCCGATAGTGGGACCCGAATGGTGAAGCGGTCGAGCAAGTAGGTCAGAAGCTGAATTTCGGTTAGCGCGCTTTGGCCGGCCGCCACGACCATCACATGGCTATCGAGCTGCTTTGAGATCGCTTCCGTGACCTCAGTAAGAAGCGACGCACGCTGCTGCGAGTCGCCGATGTATTGTTGCGCTTCGTCGAGAATGAGCAACGTACAGGGAAGCCGGCCATCTTTGGCTCTAAGCCTAAGCGCGTCCTTGGCGACCGAAAGGAATTGCTCCGTCGTGATGTCGGAGGGTTGGGGCGGAAACTGCGCCTTTAGTAGCTGTTTTGCTTCTGCTTCGCTTGCGGCGAAGTTGGTGTCGATCGCCATCACTGCGCGGGCGATTTGGCTGCTCACGTAGAGATTATTGAGTTCACGTTCAAAGGCCTTGCCGGTTGCTTCGACGGTCGCTTTCAGCTTGTCGTACTGGCCCTGCGCATGCAGCCATAGACAGAAGCGCGCCTGTGGGTATTGCTCAGGAAGTCCGACAGCTCGAAGCAGAATGGAAAGTATCGTCAGGCGCACGTTATCGGTAGTACCGCTAGGTAGTGCGCCAGCGGCAGCGAGGAGCCCGCCAGCTCGTTTTCCTGCAGTGTCAAGTTCTCGAAGTAAGTCACGAAGGTCTTCCGGCATTGATTGCACAAGGCTTCGAGCCATTGCGCCGTCCGGAAAGCTCGTGTCTTGCCAGAGGTGGCAGAGCATCTTCAGAAGGTGGGATTTACCACTGCCGAAAAAGCCACTGACCCAAGCGCCGCGTTGACTAGTCTTTCCGATATTGTCGAGGAAGGAACGGATTATCTTTTGCACGCCTTCCGCATATTGCCCTTCGCAAACGAACGTCTCGAGTTCTCCCCGTAGCTCGGATTGAGCACGTTCGTTTCGGCTGTCCGAAATCCTTGCCTGGCCTTGGTTTACCAGGGGATGGGAGCCCGGATCGCGCTGTAGGGCATCTTTGATTTTCATAGCGGTCCTCCTTCACCGTGCAAGGTGATGGGCACGGCGAGGTAATTCCAACCGTCGCGCGCATCGAGCAGCCGGTAGTTGTTGCGCTCAAACTGACCTGGGAAAAATACGACGAGGCGCCCCCGAACATCGGCCTCAAGGAGCTTCAGCACTTGCGAGATTCGAGCAAGCCCAAATAGGGAGCCCACGCCTAGAACGGCGACGACCGAATTGGAGTTGACATCGGGCTTCTCAAGTTCTGCCCGGATACGTTCCGCTACGAACTCGGGAAACTCTGCATCCAGCTTTAGCTGAAGATCCTCCGGCGATCGGAAGTATTCATCGCGATAGTCGTCAGCGGCCATCCACTCTGCGAAGGCACCGGAAAGGTCTATTTGACGCCAGTCGTGTCCCGCCTCGCGGGTGACAGTTTCGAATGCTAGGAGGCGTGCGCGCAAGGTGCGTTCAAGCTCTTTGTCATACACCACCATCAGAACTCGCTGTGCGCCGGCGACAGTGCGCTGCCACGGGGTGGCGATGTGACGTCCGTAGCGCTCCGCGAGATCCTCAATGCGCGCCATGATCATGCCCTCTCGGTGTAAGGATCGAGGCGTGCCAGATTGAGCTCGACGACGTCACCCGCCATTCGCAAGTCGAGCAAGCCAGACCGCTTTGCATCAAGCGCGACTTCGCGTGCTCGGGATGGGTCGCAGTCAAGTACCTTCAACCACCCGCACGCGAAGATCTCGGCGCCTCGGAAGCCGGCAGCATGGGCCAAGTAAATGGCGAAAGCGACCGCGGCCGTTGACGGCTCCACCATTCGTCGCTTCTTAAAGGTGCGGCCCTCCAGGTGACCTGATTGCGCCCAAGTGCTCGCCGCGTTGCGACAGACCTTCTCCAGGGTGCTATCGCTCAGTCGATCTTCGACGGTGGCTTGAAGGGCCCGCTTCAGCGCATCACGATGAAGCTCAGCGCTGGCTGGCATAGGGACAATTGCGGGACAAGTCGCAGCCAGTAACGGGTCTCTGGCGATCGCTGCTAAAAGTGCGAGAAGCGGCCGCCCGTCAGTACCTATGTCCCAGAGCCTGCGGAGGACCCGGAAGAGGGGGATTGTAGGGTCCAGACCATAGAGTTCGCCGAGTCTTTGGTTGCTGAGTCTGCGCGTAGAAGCGGTTGGCTTTGACAGGCAGTTGTCATCGACGATTGCGGCCGCATAGTCAGTTCGCCGAGCACTCTGTCCAACAGCCGCCAGCACGCGACTTAGCTCTTCCAGCATCATTGTCCTGCTGGTGTGAGTTCCCTTCGCTCCGAACCGAAAGCCAATCGTTTCCGCTTCGCGGGTCGGGCCGGAAAACAAAGAAAAATCAACAGTCGTTATCATCCAGCAGCTCTCTCGCCGGCAAACTTGCCGGCGTAACACTTGACCCATCTTGACGGCCGCGTCAATCCGGCCTATGGATAAGTCACGCCGGCAAACTTGCCGGCGAATTATATCCAGTGCCGTTGAGGGCTAGAGGGGGCGATTATGAGAAAAATCGGGGCTTCCTTCGAATTCAGCGCGACCGACTTGGTCGGTTACTTAAATTGCCATCACCTCGCGGCCATGGATCGTGCGGTGGCAGAAGGGGCGTTGTCGAAGCCGAAGGTCTGGGACCCGCTTCTCCAGGTCCTCTCCGAACGGGGCGCGGCGCATGAACAGAGCTATATCGAGCACCTTACGAAGGCGGGTCTAGACGTCGTCCGCATCGACGGCGTTGAGGTGACGAACGCTGCAGTCGCCGAAACGCGCGTGGCCATGCAGCGCGGCACTCCGGTCATCGTTCAGGCAGCTTTGACGCATCAAGGCTGGAACGGGCGGGCGGACATCCTGCGCCGCGTCGAGGTGTCGAGCGGGCTTGGTGATTGGTCGTACGAGCCAATTGACACCAAGCTCGCACGTGAGACGAAGGCGGGCGCGGTGCTTCAGCTCTGTCTTTATGCTGACCTGCTGGCCGCCATGCAGGGCCTGTCACCAGAATACATGTATGTCGTCGCACCTTGGTCAGAGTTTCGGCCACAACCGTATCGGTTTGCCGACTATGCGGCCTATTTCCGCAAGGTGAAGCGTGCGCTGCTGAATGCCATGGCCGTGCCAGCGACGGGTGACACCTACCCTGATCCGGTTGAGCATTGCGATATCTGCCGCTGGCGAGAGGCGTGCGACAAACGTCGCCACGATGATGATCACCTCAGTCTCGTTGCCGGAGCCTCGAAGATTCAGATCAACGAGCTCCAGATGCGCGGCGTCACGACCGTGCAAACCTTGGCAGGCATGGCATTGCCGCTCGATTGGAAACCCGATCGGGGTTCGACCGATTCCTATGTCCGGATCCGCGAGCAAGCTCGGATCGTAGTTGAGGCCCGCACAGCAAGGACAGGCAAATTCGAACTGCTGCCGGTGGAGGCTGGCTTCGGGCTCACACGTCTACCCGAGCCCTCCGCCGGCGACGTGTTTCTCGACCTCGAAGGAGATCCCTTTGTTGGCGAGCACGGCCTCGAATATTTGCTCGGTTATCTGTCCAAGGACTTACACGGTGCGCTCGCCTATGAGGGCGACTGGGCTTTCACCCGTGTTGATGAGAAGCGCGCCTTCGAGAAGTTCGTCGATTTCGTGATGATACGGTGGGCCCAGTTCCCTAGCTTGCACATCTACCACTACGCCCCTTACGAGCCCGCGGCCCTCAAGCGCCTGATGGGCCGCTATGCGACCCGCGAGGAGGAGATTGACCGGATGCTCCGCGCCGGCCTCTTCGTTGATCTCTACCAGATAGTGCGCCACAGTCTGCGCGCGAGCGTCGAAAGCTACTCGATCAAGCGACTAGAACCCTTTTATGGGTTCGAGCGCGAAGCGCCTCTGACGGACGCGAATGTCGCGCTTGCCAATCTGCAAGCCAATCTCGAACTCAGTGCTGCGCCGTCGATTGCTGAAGATATCAAGGCCGTGGTGCGCGCATACAACGAAGATGATTGCCGCTCCACCGTTGCCCTGCGCGACTGGCTCGAAGCGCACCGGGCCAAGTTGGTTGCTGACGGTATAGCCGTGCCTCGCCCGCAATCTGGCGACGGCGCGCCGAACGAGAAGGTCACCGACTGGCTGATTAAGATCAACGCGCTGATCGAACGACTGACGGCTGATGTTCCGACAGACGCGGCTGAACGAGATCACGAGCAGCAGGCCCGTTGGATCATGGCAAACATCGTCGATTGGCACCGCCGGGAGGAAAAGGCGGTTTGGTGGGAGTTTTTTCGGCTGGCCGCTCTCTCGGGCGAAGATTTGCTCGAGGAGCGCGCCGGGCTCTCCGGTCTCGTTTTTGCAGGCGCGGCCGGCGGCACCGCCAAGGCGCCGATCCATCGTTACGTCTTTCCGCCTCAGGAGACAGAGATTCGCGGCAGCGAGGAGCTCTTTAACGTTGGTGGTGCGAAGCTAGGCTGGGTCGAGGCGATCTCTTTTGCGGACAATACCGTCGATATCAAGAAGCGCCAGGACACCGCCAACCTTCATCCCCAGGCCGCGTTCGCGCACAGCTACGTCAGCGGCAAGGTGATGGCCGAGGCACTGGTGCGGATCGGCAATTATGTCGCCGATCACGGCGTGCGTGGGATTGGGCCTTATCAAGGGGCGCGTGATCTACTCCTCAGAGAAAGCCCGCGTGTCGGCGACGAGCCGTTGCAGTGCACAGGAGAGGCGACGATTGA
Organism: Bradyrhizobium sp. WSM1743; assembly: GCF_000473065.1. Lineage (GTDB taxonomy): Bacteria > Pseudomonadota > Alphaproteobacteria > Rhizobiales > Xanthobacteraceae > Bradyrhizobium. The sequence continues at coordinate 272,785 of NZ_AXAZ01000002.1, read as the reverse complement.
GGCCGCCATTCGGCTCTGCGGGCACCTTGCGGGCGGCGTTCTGCCGATCCAGGGACCACCCGGCGCGGGCAAGACCTTCACCGGTGCGCAGATGATCTGTGAGCTGGCGCGTCGTGGCAAGAAAGTCGGCATCACGGCCAACAGCCATAAGGTCATTCGCAACCTGATCGATGCGACTATCAAGGCGGCCAACGAATTGGGAATCGACCTGCAATGCTGCCAAAAGACCGATGAGGTCGAAGACCCGCAGCCTCACCTCTTCTTCGCCAAGAGAAGCGAGGACCTCTTCACGGCGTTAAGCGGCGGTGGCGCCTCAGTCGGCGGCGGCACGGCTTGGCTGTGGTCACGGCCAGACGCTTTCGAGACGGTCGACGTGCTCTTCGTGGACGAGGCCGCACAGATGTCGCTTGCCAACGTGCTCGCGGTATCACAAGCGGCGAAAACGGTGGTTCTGATCGGAGATCCGCAGCAGCTCGACCAGCCGATGCAGGGTAGCCACCCGGAGGGCACCGATGTATCGGCGCTCGATCACATTCTGGGTGGCGAGCACACGATACCCGCGGACAAGGGACTGTTCCTCGAAGAGACTTGGCGGCTCCATCCCCTTATTTGCGCCTACACCTCCGAGCTCTTCTACAGCGGTAAGCTCCGCCCGAAGAGCGGGCTTGAGAAACAAGTTGTTAGAGGATCCGGGCCTGTCGCCGGGTCTGGACTCTACTTCCTTCCCATCGCGCACAGCGGAAATCAAAATTGCTCGCCTGAAGAGGCGCAAGCCGTCGGACGGCTTGTCGAAGCGATCCTCGCCGGCAGCGCGACTTGGGTCGATCGTGAGGAGAAAGGGAGGCCTGTTGCACTCGATGATATCGTCATCATCACGCCCTACAACGCACAGGTCTTTGAGATTCAACAATGCCTGCCCGGCGCGCGCGTAGGTACGGTTGACAAGTTCCAGGGCCAGGAAGCGCCGATTGCCATCTATTCTATGGCGACATCCAGTCACGCAGATGCTCCGCGCGGGATGGAGTTTCTCTATAGCCTCAATCGGCTCAACGTCGCGACTTCCCGCGCGAAAGGCGTGTCGATCCTCATTGCGTCGCCGCAGATCTTCGAAGCCGAGTGCCGAACTCCAAGGCAAATTCAGTTGGCGAACGCGTTCTGCCGATATCTTGAGATGGCAAAATGCATTTGATGTGAACCGCGGGAGTGTCCGCGGATAAGGGGGCAGAAAATGAGTTGGCCGAAAGGATCGAAGTGGCGCAAGTGGGACCTCCACGTGCATAGTCCCGCCTCCGCAAATTTTTCTGGAGACTGGAACCAGTTTGTCATCCAGCTCGGCAACGCCGATTGCGATGTCATCGGCATCAACGACTATTTTTCAGTCGCGGGATATAAAGAGTTGAGGCGCCGGTTGAGTGATCCCGGCGCGGCGGCCCAGGGCAACAAGCCCTACCGAGAAGCGCTGGAGAAACTCAAGGCGAAGACGCTGCTTCCCGTCGTCGAGTGCAGGATGAACAATGTCGTCGTGGACAAGAAGTTCAAGTCGGGCCCCCGCATCAATTTCCATCTGATCTTCAACCCGGAGCTACCCGCCGACGACATTGAGACTTTCATCAAGAACTTGAAGGTCAAGGGGACTTCGATCGGCAGCCGCTACAGCGATTCGAAATTTCTGCTAGATGAGGTCTCCGTCCACTTCGGCGAAACCTGCCGCGCGCTGCGCGAGGATGGTCATTTTGCTGGACGTTTCCTGATCTGGATTCCCTATGACGAGTACGGGGGGATCGACAACATCAATCCCGAAACCGACACCTTGTTCAAGGAGGGCCTAGTCTATGATGCCGATATTCTGGGATCTTCCAACAAGGCGCAGGCGGACTTCTTCCTGTGGAAGTCCGGCAAGTTCACCGAGGAGCAGTGCCGGAAATGGTTTGGTCGCCGCAAGCCGTGTATCAAAGGCAGCGATTCCCATAACGTCAACGACGAACTCGGCAAGCTCAAGGACAAGCATTCGAAGCCAGCGGACAAATATTGCTGGATTAAGGCCGATCCCACCTTCAACGGTCTGAAGCAGATCATTAACGAACCTGAAGACCGGGTTCATATCGGGCGGCTTCCGCCGAAAATGGAAGAGGTGCGGCAGAACTCGACCCGCTACCTCTCGCATGTGAATGTCCGCCGAACCGCCGGCGCGGACGTGGACGACATCTGGTTCGACTGCGAGATTCCCATCAACTTCGACATGGTTGCGGTCATCGGCAACAAGGGCACAGGCAAAAGCGCGCTTGCCGATGTGCTCGCCTTGGCCGGCAACACGCACTGCGATTCCAAATATTTTTCGTTCCTCACCAAGGAGCGGTTCTGCGAGCGCAACGGCAGGATCGCAAAGCAGTTCGAGGTTGAAACGGTCTGGGAAGACGGCACGAGGGCCGTTACCTCACTGAATGCCAAGCCCGACCTCAACAACGTCGAGCTGGTCAAGTACATTCCGCAAACATATCTGGAGAAGGTCTGCACCGAAACGGAACCGGGCCAGCAAAGCGAATTCCAGCGCGAACTGCGGAAGGTGATTTTCTCGCACATCGACGATGCGGAGCGGCTCGGAAAGGAGTCGCTAGACGAACTGATCGAATACAAGACCGAGGAACTGAACGCCCAGCTGGCCGCACAGCGACACGAAGTCTCTGCTCTAAATGCCGAGCTGGCGAAGCTCGAAGCCAAGGGCACGGTGGACTTCGCGGCGCAGCTCGACGCCAAGCTCAAACTCAAGCAGAAGGAGTTGGAAGCGCAAGAGGCGAACAAGCCCGCGGCGGTTGATCAACCGAGCAATCTTACTCCTGAGCAGCAGGTAGCGAACGCCAAGATCGCGGTCGAGCTTGGCAAGGAGCGCGCCGCGCTCGCTGCCATTGAGACGCAGATCGCCGAGAAGCGAGTAAAGCAGAAGGCCCTGACGGAACACATCGCTCTTGCGAAAAAGCTGGAAGGCAAGCTTGACAATTTCGTAGCAGAATTCATGCGGCTCAAACAGGAATGCACCGTCGACTTCAGCAAGCTCTCCCTGGACATAGAGGCGATCGTCACGCTGGTGCTAGACAAGAGCTCGCTGACGGAAAAGCAGAATGTGCTCTCGGCCGAGAAAAGCGCGATCGATCTCGACTTGTCTCAAGCCGAGGACTCGGGCCTGCCGGGGCAGAAGGCGGCCTGCGAAGGCCGGATCAGGGCGCTTCAGGACAAGCTCGATGCGCCAAACAAGCGCTATCAGACCTACCAGGAAACGCTCAAAGCTTGGCAGGAACAAAAAGACGCGATTATCGGCAGTCCTGAGAAGGTCGATAGCCTCAAATACTATGAGGCGCAGGTCAAATACATCAAAGAGCAGCTTCCCGGAGAGGTCGCAGCGATTATGACGAGGCGCCGGGACGCCGCGCGCAAGGTGCACGCAAGCATCGCCGCGATCAAGGACGTCTACGTGGAGCTATTCACCCCGGTCCAGCAGCTGATCGAAGACAGCATCATCATCAAGGAGGGTTTCAGGCTAACCTTCGACAGCAGCATCATCGAGCGTACTTTCCAACGCGATTTCTTCGAGACCTACATCAATCAGGGAGTCGCCGGATCGTTCTGCGGCAAAGAAAAGGGCGCGGCCATGCTGGAGGAGCTGCGTGCCGACTACGACTTCAACAAATCCGAGAACGCCATCGCCTTCATTGAAAAAATTACTGCACACCTGGAGCGCGACATGCGAACGGCGCAGCAGGGGAGGATGAGTATCGCTTCCCAGCTCCGCAAACACGTCGAAGTAAAGGCCCTTTACGACTACCTGTGGACGCTTGCCTACCTGGAGCCGGAATATTCTCTCAAGCTCGACGGCAAAGACCTAAGTCACCTGTCGCCGGGTGAACGCGGCACGCTGCTACTTGTTTTTTATCTGCTCGTCGATAAGAGCAGCAAGCCGATTATCGTTGATCAGCCAGAGGAGAATCTCGACAGCCAGACCGTCTACAGGCTGCTGATCCCGGTCATAAAGGAGGTGAAAAAGCGTCGGCAGATCATCATGGTGACGCATAGCCCGAACATCGCGGTGGTGTGCGATGCCGAGCAGATCGTCCATGCCTTCATCGACCGTGCGAACAAGAATGAAGTAATCTACACGATGGGCTCGATTGAGTCGCCGCACATCAACAAGTACCTTGTCGATGTGCTGGAAGGCACGCGGCCGGCGTTCGACAATCGCGGGTCGAAATACTATGCGGGCTAATTAGTGATAAGTACGATCTTATCCCATCAATTTGGCCGGCGATTCGCTTTGCGTATTTTGCTTGCGAATTCGCGTCGGAATTCGTTATGAGCCCTCAATCGACCTGATCTTTTTTTCGAGCTCGGTTGGGCAGCCGGGTCGTTCGGCATATCCTTGCCGCCTGTACCAGGCCGCTAGGCGCTTCGGGGAAAAGCCCAACTCGAGCGGCCAGGGCGAAAGGGTGACCTGTTCGTAGCCTCGTTCGCTTGCACAGGCTTCAATCGCTTCGAGCAGCAACCTGCCGAGTCCCAGTCCCCGCAGTCGCGTGGGTACAAATAGTTCGCAAAGTGTCAGGCAATTCATTTCCGGAAGCTCATCCATCGAGACGAAACCGATCTCAAGGCCGTTCCTTCGCGCGATAAACTGTGTGGTGCGCCTTCCTTTCGAGCTGGACAGAATGCGTTGGGCGATCTCTGTATCGTGTCCGCCATATCCATTATCTATGGCAATAAACTCAATCATCGTTAATCCTTCCACGGACTCAACGCCAATGAGATGGTTAGCGGCCCTACCGATTTGAGCCTAGGCAGGATGTCGTCTTTCCACCTGTCCCGTTGCCCTGTGCAGGAGCCGCCTACGCTGCGATGTTGTCTTCCTTCTCTGCGCCGCGCATGACGATCTTCAGCGCGTCATCAGGCAAAGGGCGCTGCAGCGTCTTTGCCTGATCCCAGGGAGCGCGCATCCAGACGTCGCGCTCCTCCTCGGTGGTCAGGATCACAGGCATCGCCTTCGAGTGGATCGGTTCGACGACGGCGTTCGGCGATGTTGTGAGAAACCCGTAGACGAGGTGAGGACCCTGGATCGGCTTCGATTTGGTGCCGCGGTCCCCCTTGAACTCGGTCCAGATGCCCGCGAAACAGAATAGCGGCCGGCTCTTCTCGAGCGCGAACCAGACGACGTCCTTTTTCTTGGTCTCCGGATTTGGCTCGGGGGCGTATTCGGCAAAGCTGTTCGCCGGCACGAGGCAGCGGTTCTCCGGCTTCAGCCCAGCCGCGCCAATGCGGCGAGGACGTGTTGCGGATGTTGGTGACCGGGGGCCCGCCCGTCTTGGGTGGGGGCGGCATGCCCCAGCGCATCAGCACCATTTCTTCGGCGTCGCCGACATTGCGGATCACCGGTGCCGGATAGTCCGGAAACACACCGGGCATTGGCGCGAGATTACCGACATAGCGGTTCATGCGCCTGAACAGACCGGCGATTGCCGCCTGGTTAGTTGTGATCGAATAGAGATTGCACATTCAGCGCCGCCTATCCCGTGTGGGTCCGAAAGCGCCCTCGCGTGTAGGCGTGCGAGACGGCCTTCTTCAACTCTGAATTCTCCGACTCCAGGAAATTGTTCGCAACGATCAGAGCGCGAATAGCCGCACGCATATCGCCGCCGCAAACGAGATTGCCTGTTCGACGGCGGCTTCCAGCCCATTGTCCCGTTCGTTCGGTTCAGAGACGAAGGACACGGTCCTGTTCCAGGTTGACCGTCGATAATGTATGTTCTTATTTTGTTCTCATGGAGTCAAGCCGCCGTTTCAAGCCGCCCTGGACATTGGTCCGGGAGAATTCCGAGTGCTACGTGGTCAGGGACGCCAACGGCGTGACCCTCGCGTGGCTCTATTGCCGCGATGATGCGCAGCACTACAGCTTCGGCGTCGGCAAGCTTTCGTCGGATGAGGCGCGCCGGATTGGCAAGGCGATCGCGCGCATTCCCGAATTCCTGATGCCGCGCCAGGGCTTCTACCCACGTGGCGGCGGCCCGCGCTGGCGTGCCGACCGGCCGTATCGCGTGGCGCTAGAGGATCGCTATATCTGCGAGCGCTGGGATGAGATCTACGCGCTCTGCAAGCTCAACAGCCTTCCCTTCAACGCAACTGGTGAAGTCATAAGAAGCGACGGCGTTTGGAAGGTCTATGAGTTTACCTGGCAGATGGATGCGATCCTGTTCTGGGCGCGTTTCGAGGGACGCTGCCTGCGTGGCACGGAGTTTCATTATCCCGAGCGGCCAGAGAACCTGCCGGTAGTGAAGCCGCTTGAGAACTGGCCGAAATTCAATCCCCGCAATCTGCGCTAACCGCTGGTACCCAACGCCATGAGCAAACGCCGAGTCCTTGTAGTGATACTCCTGCTGTCGTCGCGCGCGGCCCTTGCCGATAGCTTTGTCGGTCAGGCCAGCGTGATTGACGGCGACACGTTGGAAATTCATGGAACGCGGATCCGCCTTTGGGGTGTGGATGCTCCGGAAAGCACCCAGCTATGTCGCGGAGAGCATAGTTTGCAGTACCGCTGTGGTTCGCAGGCAGCGAATGATCTCGACGCTTACATTGCCAGGCGTCCCGTCAACTGTGTCCCGCTCAGCCTCGACCGGTATGGCCGCACGGTCGCGACCTGTTCGGTCGCGGGCAAGGATCTTGGGGAATGGCTTGTGCGCAACGGTCTCGCGCTGGATTGGCCTCAATATTCGAAGGGCAGATATCACGAAGCGCAGCGCGAGGCTGAGCGCGACGGCCAGGGCCTCTGGAAGGGTAGCTACGTCGAGCCGTGGCTCTATCGTGCATGCATTCGCGCCAGCGGAAACCCGTCCGCCTGTTCGGACGATGCAAATGCCCATCCTTGATGGGGATCAAGTGCGAGACGTTAATCCACCGCGTGTGATGACCGGTCACCGCGTTTTTGCGGGTGGTTCTGGTCTGGCGTGGTTCAGGCGACTCACGCTACCCATCACACTCCCAACCACCTCACTGAACAATGGGAATGAAATGGTTGCAGCTACCCGTGAACTGCCGGCCTCTGGTTACGCGCTTGAAGTGGACGGCCGACCCAAAGCTGAATTTGCGACCAGAGATGGCGCCAGGGCAGGTGGAGCAGAACTAAAGAAACGTTTTCCCCTGCTTCAGATCAGGATCTATGACGCGCAGACGCATGCGCGCGAGGAAATCTAGATCTTCGATCGGTGATTTCTTTCGCTTGCGCGCGTGCGGCTTTCGCCGCACCGGGCTCTCGTGAACCGAGCCGCTTTGCGTCTCGGCCATCCGGCTTCGATCCCTCGCGCAAGGACTGCGGAGCTCCTCGCCCGGGGGTACTCGGGAAAGGGGCTCGCCTGCGGCGATCGCTATCACTGCCCCGTGCCCTTTTAACCGGTCTCGTCGCTGCACTCGGTCCCGCGTGCCGCCTTCGGCGTCGCTATGCTCACGCTCCTGCGGGTGCCATTTTGCGTTGAGGCGATGCGCCTTGGGCGCAAGCCTGATAGGGCCTGCGGCCCTAAAGCACCTCACGGCCAAGTCTCTTCGTGGCCAACATCTGGCCCATTCCGTAAACAAGAGAAACTGCAACCCGATGTACTGGCGCCAGCGCTGAACTCGCTGAACCAATTGAGCGGCACTATGCAGCGATGCTCGGGGCCGAGCCAACGGGCCTAGTGTTTGCTCGTCACGTTGCGGATTATTGGTCGTCCCGCCGTCCGGCTCCATTCTGAGCAGTTCTTTGAAATCCACCGCCTTGCCTTTTGGCCTTCTCGACTCTCTTCTTCGTGGCGTCCATCAGCGCTTTTGACGACGATGGCATTCCCCATCTCGCCGTAGCGAGCTCACGGCCCTCGGCTCCGTTCCGCACGATCGGTGCATTGTAGTCGGGAAAAACCCCGGGCATCGGCGCCAGATTTCCAACGTATCGGTTCACGACGCGGAACAGCGCGCTGATCGCGGCTTGGTTGGTCGTGATCGAATAAAGATTGCACATCGGTCAGGATTCGTTTCGAGGGTGGCGCGGCTGCCACGTCAACTGTAGCAGAGTCGCGGATGGACGCCGGCCCGCCTTGGCGCATTTGCGGCAGCGCAGACGGCTGGCGAGATCGTGCACGAAGGTGGTTGGCGGGTGCTTCATCGCCGCGAGGTCCACGTCGCTTGGCGTCTTGCAGCGCGCACACCTGATCTCCAGCCAGGGGAAACCTCCGTTTACCGCCTGGTCGATGGTCGGCGATGGATCGATCGGTTCGCCGTCACTCCACATCCGCTCGTTCCAGCTTTCGCAAAGCAGCCTGTCGGCTTGCTGGATCATCGCCTCGCCCTTGGCCCGCATCTCCGCCGATTGGGTAGCCAGAATGTTCGCCATCGCGCGTGCCTTGCCGAGCTCTTTTGCCAGAGCCTTGCGATCGCCGCCCGACAGGGGCGTAGGGTGATACTTCGGGGCCATCCGGACATCCAGGCGCAAAGAAATCGGATCGGCAAATCCAGAGCGACTACGGCGTCTCGAACGCTGGCCAGCACCCGTCTTCTTCATGCCTGCCGGTGCGCTGCTGGCAGGTATTGTCGAGCAACCGCTGCGCCACATCCTTCCAGAGCGCGTTGGCGCCATACAAGCGGACGGCATCGGCGGTCTGAATTTCCAAGGTCCGCTCGCAGCGGCGGCAGGAGACGCGCAGCACGTGACCCTTGATTTCCGAAAGGCGTCGCTGTCGCGCCCGGGCCACGGGCGCGCCGGCGCGAGGGTCCTTGAGGACTGATTCCCAATATTCGGCCGGGAGGGGGGCATCTGGGCCCGCAGCGGACGGCGCTCGTCTACGGCCAGCTTCAGCGGCCAGTTTTTCCATCTGCTTCGGGGTCGGCATGCGCCAGCTCGCGGGTCGGTCGGTCATGCCCGAATTAGAACATAACAAGAACAAATGTCGAGTCCGACCAGGCAGCCGCTGAACAAAAAATCCCCCTGTGGGACGGTTCGCGGTGTCGGAACCAAGCCGGGTCGTTCGTCTTGAATCCGGCATCAGTAATGGAGTTCCCCTGCGATGGCCCCGCGCGCCAACTGGAAAGGCTTCCTGCGTCTTTCCCTCGTCACCTGTCCGGTCGCGCTCTACCCGGCCACGTCCGAATCCGAGAAGGTCTCGTTCAATCAGCTCAACCGGAAGACCGGCCATCGGATCAAGTATGCCAAGGTCGACGCCGACACCGGCGAGGAAGTGGACAACGAGGACATCGTCAAGGGCTACAAGGTTGATACCGATACCTTCATCGAGGTGACCAAGGAGGAGCTTGAGAACGTCGCGCTAGAATCGACGCGAACCATCGAGATCGACGAGTTCGTCGACCGTAGCGAGATCGATCCGCGATATCTCATCCGCCCCTACTATCTGCGTCCGGACGGCAAAGTCGGGCACGATGCCTTCGCCGTCATTCGGGAAACCATCCGCGAGATGAACAAGGTCGCAATCGGCCGCGTGGTGCTGACCAATCGCGAGCACATCATCGCGCTCGAGCCACTTGACAAGGGACTGATGGGCACGCTGCTGCGCTACCCCTACGAAGTCCGGTCCGCCGATGAGTATTTCGACGATATTCAGGATGTCAAAGTTACCAAGGACATGCTCGATCTCGCCAAACACATCGTCAATCAGAAGGCGGGCCATTTCGAGCCGGACAAGTTCGAAGACCAGTACGAAAGCGCCCTCATTGATCTGATCAACCAGAAGCGCGCCGGCAAACCCATCATCGCAAAAGCGCGTCCTCGAGGTGAGAACGTCGTCGACCTAATGGATGCGCTGCGCAAGAGCATCGGACGAGAGGGGGCCGCGACAGAGGCACCCAAGAAATCAGGCAAAAAGCCACGTAAGGCCGCCGCTGGGCAGAAGGAAATGCTGATGCCGATCGCAGGCAAGAAGCCGGCGAAGGAGACCGCTTCGAAGAAGCCGGCGGCTAAGCCGCAGCGGAAGTCGGCTTAGGGGTCGTGAAGCATCCGGTGACGCTGGGCGGGACCCGACTGTGGGTGCAGCGCACTATCTGCAAATTTAACATGCCTGAATCCCAGAGTGAGCGAAACCGCGCTAGGATATAATTTTCCCTCGCGGGGGCGTCTCATGTTCGACACGGCAACAACCGCGCTTTTGCGCGCGGTCCTCGATGAAATCTGCGAAGGCATCTCACAGCGCGAGACTGGTGCGCGCGCACACGTCGCATCGAAGATCCTGGAAGCTGCGACCGAGGGCGAAGTCTCTCGCGAGAGGCTTAAGCAGGTTGGCCGAGACGCCCTCTCGCATGCGCCCACGATGTGGCGCTGATCGCGGGAGCGGGCGTGAACTTCCAGGTCACGGTCCTGAAGATCCTGGTGGCATATCCGGATGGATTTGCCGTCATGGAGGACCTCAAGCGTGACATGGCCATCCTGGCGACCAGTGGCCGCGACTGGGCGGACCGGACCAGGCGGCTCGCGGCCGGGGTACCCGACCTCGACATCTGGTCACAAGGCCTGGTCGAACGCGTAAGCGGAGGATGGAGGATCACGGACAAAGGACGGGCGGTGCTCGAGATGATGGAGGCTCGCCCAGCGATGTCTGAGGCGACCCAGGCGCCTTCAGTCGAGGATACCATTCCGATCTCGCCGCCACCCGTTCCTCCGCTGCGGCAGCCCGCCGATCGTGCCAAGCGGCGGCGCGAGCGGCGGGAGCGTCGTCGCGAGGCTCGCGAAAGGGCAAGAGCGAACACTTCTTGAGTAGCGAAGGAGGGAAAGAAAAAGCCGCCAGCTGCGCGCGGCGGCTCGATAGTCCCGGACAGTCGATTGCCGCCTCAGCCCCAAGCGTGCCGCCGCTAGCTTGTTTGCGACCATGCCGCCCTGATCTATCGATCACGTTTCGATTCGGGACGGCGACCCGCGCACGGGTCCGTCTGGAAAGCCGGCAGGGCGCGAAATGGCGAGGACGGAAGCCGAACCACGTGCGGTATCGCCAGCCGAGACCGTCCCGCCGGCCGTCACCACGTCAATCATCGGGATTTGAACGAAGGGCCTGTTTCTTCCGAGGACAGCACCCGCCATTGAGGCGTGCTCGGAAGCATCGAGCACGACGCAGCGTCCTTATACTGGTACGCGTGGCTAGGTGGGGGCCTTCAGAGAATCGAGACGTTTGCGGAGAAATGCCAGCACCACGATCTCATCGGAGGTGAGCTTGGCGTACTGCCGCTTAAACTTCTGCGCGATCTTGGCTTCGATCATCTTCACCAGATCGCCGGACATGTAGGCGTTCAGGACTTCCGGATGCACGTAGCACTTGCGGCAGATGGCCGGCGTGTTGCCCAATTGCTTCGAAACCTTTTCGATCGCGGCGACGACGTTGCGCTTCGCCTCGGCCTGGTTATCGTACTTCTTGAATTCGGTTAGCGCCAACGCCGCCAAAACCGTCCCCGCCCAAGTGCGGAAATCCTTGGCGCTGAAGTCCTCGCCCGTGATGTCCTTGATGTAGGCGTTGACGTCGCCGGAATCCACGGTGCGAGGCTGTCCGTCGTCGTCGAGGTACTTGAAGAGCTCGTGTCCTGGGATCTCAGCGCAGCGCTTCACGATCGCAGCTGTCCGCTTGTCCTCGACGCGAAGCTTCCACTGCTTGCCGGACTTGCCCGTGAAGTCGAACCGAAGCGCGCCGCGGCCGACCTCAACGTGCTTGCGGCGCATGGTGGTGAGCCCATAGGATTTGTTTTTCTCGGCATACTCGGCGTTACCGACCCGGATCAGCGTCTTCTCCAGAAGACTGACGATCGTGGCCAGCACCTTCTCGCGGGGAAGCCTGTCCAGCTTCATGTCGGCGGCGACCCGGTCCCGCAACGCAGGCAGGGCGGCCGCGAACTGGATGATATGCTCATACTTGTTCTGGTCGCGGAGCTCCCGCCATTTCGGATGATAGCGGTACTGCTTGCGACCCCGCGCATCGAGCCCGGTCGCCTGGATATGGCCGTCGGGCGAGGGGCAGATCCACACAGATTCGTAGGCCGGCGGGATGCCGATGGATTTGATGCGCCGGATGACGGCGGCGTCGGTGATGCGCTTCCCGTCCGTGTCGTAGTAGCTGAAGGTGGTTCCGTTTCGCTTGCGCGTGTAACCGGGAGCGGAGTCGCTGACGTATCGAAGCCCTTCCTCCGCGATGGTGGCCGCCACCTCGGCGGTGCGGTCCAGGATCTGTTCTTCGTCGCTGGTCTGTCGGAGCATGGGCCTGTCCCTCGGAAGCGCCGCTGGGATCGAGGCTCCGCTCCCTGTAAAGGGATGAAGACACCAGTTGGTTCCGTTCTGAGGCCGGGAGGCCCGATTTGCAAATTCGGCGGCGCACAGAATCGGGCCTCCGAGAACCGGCTCCGGTTCCTTCCGATCAGGCGCTGCATGGTCGCTGAGGGCGACATGGCTTAACTTCAGACAATCGCCACAAAGTTCACCGAGATGCTACCCAAAAGCCAGTCTTCGCGAAGGCCGATATGTCCCAATATCCACTCGATGTGCTGCGTCAGCGCTATGTCGTCGAGAAAAGACCGCTTGAGGCCAGCGTGGAGCAGATCTTGCGGGCCGACACTCGCGCGGGTGCCCGCGCCATCCTGGCTTCGATCGATAAACGGCGCTTCGAAAACAGGTCCGAAGGGCAGCGCCTCCGCAAGATGCTGCGCTTCGAGACTTCTCTCTGGGAAAGCGGCCATCATGCCGTGGCAGGCGTGGACGAGGCCGGAATGAGCCCCCTTGCCGGGCCAGTTTCCGCTGGCGCCGTGATCCTGAAGCCCGGCACGCGGATCATCGGAATTGACGACTCCAAGAAACTCGACGCCGCAGCCCGCGAAGAGCTCGCGAAAGAGATCAAGGAAAAGGCCGAGAGTTGGTGTGTGGCGTTCGTCGACGTCGAGGAGATCGACGCGATCAACATTTATTGGGCAGGCATCCAGGCTATGCAGCGTGCCGTCCGGGGGCTGGGGCTGACGCCGCAGCACTTGCTGATCGATGCGAAGCGATTGAAGGAAGTCGATATCCCTCAGCAGGCCATCATTAAGGGCGACGCCAAGTCCGCCAGCATCGCCGCCGCCTCCATTCTCGCGAAAGTGGAGCGCGACACCGTCATGCGGGCGCTCGACGTGCGTCACCCCGGCTACGGATTTGCGGATCACAAGGGTTATCCTGTGCCGGCTCATTACGATGCGCTTGCTCGGCTTGGCGCATGCGCAGCCCACCGGAAGTCGTTTGGACCTGTACGCAAGGCTCTCGGGTTACCGCCGCTGCCGCCATGGCCCTCTGCATCCGAGCGCGAAGCAGTTTGAACCACATCAGGTCGTACGCTGCGTCTCAGCGTTGTTTCCGCGACCAACTCTTTTCGCGAACGACATCCTTGGCCCTCTTGTCGGACCGCAGGCCGAGATAGACCGGCTGGCGCAGCTCGCCCTTGCTGGTCCACTCCGCGAACTTTACTTCCGCGACCAGCGAAGGGCGCACCCAAGTCGTGACTCCCTCATCCTTTACCTTCGCAGGGAAGGGCGACTTCGCGGTCTTGAGCCTTACGAGCTTGCCGTGAAGCTCTTCGAGAACCTGATGACTAAAGCCAGTACCGACGTGTCCGATGTACCGCCATCCATTGTCTTCGCGCACCGCCAGCACGAGCGCGCCGAAGAAGGGCCGGGTTCGCCGCGGCGCCGTGAAGCCGGCGATCACCACTTCCTGCCGCTGCGCGGTCTTCACCTTGAGCCAGTCCGCGGTCCGGCCTCCAGATGCATACGCGCTATCGGCGCGCTTCGCCATGATGCCTTCCAGGCCTTTCTTCTCGGCCTCAGCAAAGAACTTTTTTCCGTAGGCTTTTCGGTGCCGGCTGAACGCGATCAGCCTGTGCCGCGGCAGGATGGCCTTCAGCCTTTCCTTGCGCTCGAGGAGAGGAAGCTTCCGGAGGTCTTCGCCGTCGGCGAACATGAGATCGAACACGCAGTAAAGGAGCTTGGCTTCGTGTCTCAACGCGTTCTGCAGCAACTGAAAGTGCGAAACGCCATCCTTGCCAAGGGCGACGAGCTCGCCATCGATCACAGCGTCGCCCTTCACTCCTTCCAGGGCCTGCGCAACCTCCACATACGAATGGCTGATGATCTTGCCGTTGCGGCTATACAAGGCCACCTTGCCCTCGCGGATCTCGGAGACCATCCGGAATCCGTCGTACTTGTCCTCAAACACCCAATGGGGATCGTCGAAGGGGGCATCGGTGAGCGTGGCCAGCATCGGCTGCAAGCGTTTAGGCAGCGTTGACTTTCGGCTCATTTCGAAGCCGACTGCCGATCGAGAACTGTGTCATCGGTGCGGCCGACACGGAAGACGCCGACCACGCGCGTCCGAACCGAGACGAACGCTTTCCAGAGTTTCGCGAACCAGGATATCGTGAGCAGCTTCGGTTTCACGATGACGAAAAGCCGCTCAACCACCAGAAGGCTTAATGCATAGCACACCGCGATCATCGCGGTCCCGGTGATCCAATGGCCTTTTCCCGCCACGGCCACCGCGGCGAGCTTGAGGGGTTCGACGGTCGCCGTGGGCAGCGCCAACACGAATAGCGATGGGTAGGGGCCCAGTCTCTGAATTGACCGTCTCAAGCTCATTGACTTCTCCTCCGCAGAGAACGGCCGTGGCTCACCTGTTGTTCCCTGTGGCGGAACATCTCTTGCCTAGATGGACGGGCGTACCGAACGAGCGATGGGTCGCGCGCGGGCAATCAGGCAGCGCGGGCGGGCGAGCGCCGCTTCTGGCGCAGGTAGCGCGTGATTTCCGGCAATGTCATCGCATTCAGGATCCGGTCGGCAGGGACGCCGCCCTTGCGTGCCATCTCGACGCCCCAGTGCATGTGATCGAGCTCGGGTATCGAGTGCGCGTCCGGATTGATGCTCAGCATGCAGCCAAACTCGAGGGCGGCTTGGTGCCAGCGCCAATCCAGGTCGAGACGCCACGGATGGGCGTTGATCTCGACGGCGACGTCGTGCTTCGCGCAGGCCCGCAGCACCTTCTCGATGTCGATTTCATAGCCCGGGCGGCGCTGCAGCTGCCGCCCGGTCATGTGGCCGATGATGGTGGTCTGGGGATCGGCGATGGCCCGCAGTAGCCGCTGCGTCTGCGTCTTGCGGTTCAGCTTGAAACGGCCGTGGATGCTGGCAACGACAAAGTCGAAGGTCTCCAGCACATCGTCGGGATAGTCCAGCGAGCCGTCGGCCAAGATGTCGGACTCGATCCCTTTCAGGATCCGGAAATCCATGCCGAAGCGCTTGTTTAGCCGGTCGGCTTCCCGGTGCTGCTGCGCGATCTCCTCCACCGACAGACCTCCGGCATAGTGCGCAGACTTGGAATGGTCGGCGACCCCGAAATATTCGAACCCGCGCTGGCGGGTCGCCTTCGCCATTGTCTCAAGAGTCTCGGTGCCGTCGGAGGCATCGGTGTGGCAGTGAAGGATTCCGCGGAGGTCGTCGTCGGTGACGAGCTTCGGCAACTTGCCCTTCCGGGCCAGCTCGAGCTCGCCGCGCCCCTCGCGGAGCTCGGGATCGATGAAAGGCAAGCCTAGAGCGCGATAGATGTCGGCCTCCTCGCCCGCGACCACTGTGCGAGCCTTGTGCAAGCCGTCGGCTTCCAACCGCATCCCTTTCTCGGCGGCCATCGCCTGGAGCTGCTCGATGTGAGCGGCGGATCCGGTGGCGAAGAGAAGGGCGGCGCCAAAATGTTTGCGGTCGGACACCCGGACTTGCAGCCCTGCGGCCGATGGCGACGATGTCTTGTCCGGCTTGGCAGCCTCCGCAACGATCGCGAGGTCACCCACAAGTTCGCAGCCTCGACGGAAATCGCCGGCGATCGTCACGCGCTTGAGTTCGGGGCGGACCTTCCGGATGGAATCCTGCGCGTGCGCGAGCAGGGCGGCTGCGCGATGCAGGTGGAGGCGGCCTTCCCCGCTTTTGGCGATAGCCAGGTTCTGAAGGATCTTGGTCTGCAGCGCGGCGCCGAAGCCCTTGGCCTGCTTGATGCGGTCGTCCTTGGCGGCGGCCTCCAATTCCGCGAGCGACGTGATGCCGAGATCCTTATACAGGCGCAGCACCTTCTCCGGACGAAGGCCAGGCACAGCAAGCATCTCGAGCACGCCCTCGGGAATCTCCTTCCGCAGCTTTTCGAGGCTCGGGTGAGTGCCCGTCTTGTGAAGCTTCGTGATGATGTCCGCGATCGCATCGCCGACGCCCGGGATCTCGGTAAGACGCTCTTCGGCGATGAGCACGTCCAGAGGAACGGCAAGGGCCACCAGGCTGTCGGCGGCTCTCGAATAGGCCTTCGCCCGGTAGGGATTGCCGCCGCGCAAGGCGGTACGCTGAGCGTACTCTCGCAAAAGACTTGCGACACCGCGAGCGTCGAGCGAAGGCATTCAGCGAGCCTCCCTGTCCGCGCTTTGCCGCACCGTTGCAGTAGGGCGATCGCCGGAGCGGTCACCGGACCGGCGATCGAGAGAGCTCTCGAGCTTCTGGGCCGCGCGGAAGTCGTCCAGGTGCTGGATATTGGGGCCGTAAGCAGCCTCCTTCTTGAGGAGATTGTAGATCCGACCGGCCACAAGCTGCAGGTGCTTCATCCGGCCCTGCGGCATAGATCTCGCTTTGCAGAGGGCGCGAACGGCGTAGGCCCGAAAGTAATCGAATGCATCTGACATGATAGGTAAACGCCCGCTATCGACCCGAGTTCGATGCGGGAGGGATCGGCCTTTTCGGCACTGCAATCCGTGGAGGTCGCTGATATTCGAAAGCTTGAGAACCAGTGAGGTCGTGGGAACTCCTCGCCGCCTTCGAAGTTGCGAGACTCGTTGATTAAGGTAGGTACACTGCCCGCCGTCGGCCCCAACCCGGCGGCGGGTTTTTTGTGAGTTGTGTAGCGTGGTAAAGCGTACAAAACTGGCGCCTCCGGTCGAGAAGCCAGAAGCTCCTCAGATGCCGGGGTTCATCAGCCCCCAACTGGCGACCCTGAAGATCAAGGCGCCTTCGGGATCTCGATGGATTCACGAAGTCAAATACGACGGGTACCGCATCCAGCTTCGGATCGACGGCGACGATCGCCGGGCCTACACGCGGAACGGCTACAATTGGGTCAGCAGGTTCTCGAGGATTGCAGCCGCCTTCGATATCGAGGGGCAGGCCATCGTCGACGGCGAAGTCGTCGTGATCCATGAGGGCCGCACCAATTTTTCCGAGCTGCAGGCGGATCTCGGCAGAGGCGATCAGGACCGCCTGATCTACTTTGCGTTCGATTTGCTGTGGCTCGACGGCAAGGATTTGCGCAAAGAACCGCAGATCGAACGCAAGAGGCTGCTCAAAGAGCTGATCGAGGAGCATAGGCTCGAGGAGCCCATCTTCTTTAGTGATCACTATGAAGGCGACGGGCAGGCGCTGTTCGTCGCCGCCAGCAAGTTGAACTATGAGGGCATCATCTCCAAGCGGGTCGATGCGCCATACCGATCGGAACGGGTCGAGGCTTGGCAGAAGATCAAGGTCATCCAGAAGGGCAAGTTTCCCGTGGTCGGCTTTATCAAGGACCCATCTGGTGTGGCCGCGCTCTATCTGGGCAAGAGGGAAGGCAAGGATCTCGTCTACATGGGGAAGGTCGGCACGGGGTGGAATCGAACCACCTCGGCGCAGATCCGCAAGGCGCTCGACACGGTGGTGAGCCCGAAGCAGAGGCTGACGAAGACCATTAGGAAGCCCAAGGCCACTTGGGTCGAACCCAAGTTCTATGCCGACGTCGAGTACCGTGACATCACCTCCGAAGGTCTTCTGCGGGCGAGCTCGTTCAAGGGGCTGAGCAAAGGAACGCGCGGTTCATAGCCGCGTTTTCCTGTGAGTATGTGGAGTACCGGCCATGGATCCGGAACAGCGAGTCGCGAAGGCCTTGCAAGAGGCTCAGGGCATTCTGGCCCGGTATGTCGAGCCCGGCCCCAGAGATTGCGAGCAAACCATAAGCCAGCTGCTGGATGTGCTCGACGACGACGCTGTCGTGCAGGCGCTCAAGGATTCAAAAATGGAAAAACCAACTACCGAACAGCTCACGGAGCTCAAGAGGCTCAGCGCAATCGCACGGGTGCCGGATGAATCGGAGATCGTGACTTCGAAGGAAGAAGCCGAAATCCGAATCCGCGACCTGAAAGACAAAGCACGGATTGAATGATGCCCGAGAGGCCGATGAATGGCGTCGAGCCCGAACGCTCGGAGGATGACATCCAGCGCGAAGAGCTCGGTCCTCGCGGCGTGCCCGGCAAAGAAAGTCCGGCGAAGATGACGCCCCAGCGGGAGAAGAAGACGCCGAAGGACGTCGATCCGGGGCATCCGGCATGAACTCGATGGACACGTTCGCCCCCGATATGCCGTGCCGCGTCCACGATGGCCTCAATGACCAGATCATCGAATGGTGCCCTCAGTGGGCTGCGATGTACCGCGAGCACGCGTCGAAATGGGATGAGGGCGTCGTAGCTTGGGACGGTCTGTTGCTCGACGGCTGGGCTCCCATAGTCCACGGCCATTCTTGTGGCCATTGACCCGCGGCTAGAGCTTGCACGGAACCCGCGAATCCCTGCGGCGTTGCACCTCATCACCAAGCATTCGCAAGAGGAGAAGCCGATGGCGACACCGAAGAAGACCGCTCGTGGACGAAAGCAGGACCGCGCCCGGGTAGCCAAGGGTCAAGACTACGAAGTCCGGTATGAAGCCAGGAAGACCGGGCGCTCGGCCTCGGCGGTGAAGAAGGCCGTCAAGAAGGTCGGGAATTCCCGCAAGCGCGTCGAGAAAAAGCTGGGCCACTGACATTGGAAGCCTGGCTGGCGTTGGCTCAGCACCAGCCCTTCTAGTCTGGAGGGCACTCTGGGCAGGTATCACCGATCGAGTTCAGCACGTCGCGAACCTCGTCGACCGCTGCATCAGGGGAGACGCCTGCCGGCGGGTCTCCACGGGCGATATCGAAGGCCCGCTCTCGTGCATGCGAATCGGCGCGGTCCTGCATCCAGCCGTGGTCCTCGCACTCGCAGATGGCGCCGGCCTCGTTCAGCACGTAGATCGCCCAACCGCGCAGGGTGCGGATCGCCGGCCGTCTCTGCCTGGTCATCAGCATTGAAAGGTTCTCCCACGCTGAGACGAATCGTTTAGTCCCGCAGACGTTCCCCATCGCTAACACACGACTGGGATTCCGGATCGTGGGATCTCGTGGCTTTTCGAGGACCGAAGTTTCCGCTCGGCCAGGTGCTGGGGTGGGCAAGAACGAACTGAAGAAACCGTTTTCCGATACTTCAGACGTCGGAGCCCAGGTGGTTGCTCGTTGTCCGTTTTGCGCGTGCGGCTGTCGCCGCACCGGGCTCTCGTGAACCGAGCCGCGCAGCGTCTCGGCCTTGCGGCTTTGATCCCTCGCGCATGAGTAGATCACGCCCTAGCGGGGGCAGAAACGAAAAACCGGACCTTTATGCAGCAGCCACCTGCACAAAGGTCCGGCCTTATCTTAACGTGCCGCGATACCGAACGGCTGCAAAGGACGCTTCATATCCTTTGGGAGGTTTCGCTTTTCATCCGGGTTGCGACCCGGAGGCGGCATAGATCAGTAGCCGATACGGCTACTTCTTTTTCTTTGAAGTCTTCTTTGCCACCTTCTTGGTAGCTGCCTTCGCGGTCTTCTTTGCCTTCTTGGCTTTCTTGGCCATGTCGTCCTCTGTAAAAATTTGACTCAGTGAACATGCCCACGCCGTGCATCGACATGCGCACGAGTGAGACGTTATCACAAAAGCAAAACTGATACCAAGGAGATGTGAATCCGCATTGAGTCTCTCGCTGGAGGCACTCGCCCTCGGGCCCGCCGTCATTACATGCCGGCGTCGCTATCACTGTCCTTCGGGTCGGGTGCCTTCTTAACCGGTCTCGCGACTGCACTCGGTCCCGGGTCCCGCCACTACGCGTCGGCGCTATGCTGACCCTCCTGCGGGTGCCTCCTTTGTTGCGTCCCGCGAGCGGTCTTCGCTTTCCCTTCGCCCACAGGCCTCTCTTCCATAGTTGCGAGAGTCCTGTAAAAATGCCGGGCGGTTCTCGTATCATTGCCCGCATCACGTTCGCTCAGGTTTTGGCGCGTGCGGCAAGAGCCGCACCGGGCTCTCGTGAACCGAGCCGCGCAGCGTCTCGGCCTTGCGGCTTCGATCCCTCGCGCGAGAGCCTTAGTGCTCCTCGCCGGGGGCACTCGGGAAAGGGGCTCGCCTGCGGCGATCGCTGTCACTGCCCCGTTCCCGGGTGCCGCTATTGAACCGGTCTCGTCGCTGCACTCGGACCCGCGTGCCGCTTCGGGTCGCTATGCTCACGCTCTCCGGGTGCCATTTTCCGTTGAGGCGATGCGCCGTTGGCGCACGCCTGATCGGGCCTGCGGCCCTCAGGCAGATTGCGAAGGGGCTGAGAGTAAGAGTGCAGGCTGGTTTTTCCGTGACGGGTTACAAGCTGCGAGAGAGGCTCGCGGTGCCCGTCGCGGAGACCCGCGATGTCAAACCCTAACGCTTGCGCGCGCGCCGGCAAGGACCGGGCGAACATCTATACCGAAATCACCGATAAGATCATTGCAGAACTGGAGGCCGGCCGTATCCCTTGGGTGCAGCCATGGGGAACGGCGGCGATCAAGGCACCCCTCGCCATGCCGCGCAATGCTTCGACGCTGCGCGGTTATTCGGGAATTAACGTGCTGATTTTGTGGGGGGCCGTTATCGAGTGCGGCTTCTCCAGCCAGAGCTGGCTGACTTTTCGTCAGGCGCTCGGGCTCGGCGGGCATGTCAGGAAGGGAGAGCGAGGTACGACCGTTGTCTACGCGGATCGATTCATTCCCGAGGACGAGCGTCGACGTACCGCAGAGACCGGGGAGGAGCCGGGCACGATCCCGTTTCTCAAGCGGTTTACCGTTTTCAACATAGAGCAGTGTGACGGCTTGCCCGAGGATGTCGCTCGCTCGGTCGTCCCGCCGCCAGCGGGTCAGATCGAACCGCAGGCAGAATCGCTGATCGCCGCAATCGGCGCCGACTTCCGGATTGGCGGGGTGCGCGCATACTACGACACGACCGGCGATTTTGTGCAGGTCCCGCCGCCGGCAGCGTTTTTCGAGCCGATCAACTGGCATCGGACCGCGTTCCACGAACTATCGCATTGGAGTGGAGCTGTTTCCCGGCTTGCTCGTGATCTTTCGGGGTCGTTCGGCTCCAAATCGTACGCGCGCGAGGAACTGGTCGCCGAGATGGCGGGTGCATTCGTCTGCGCTTCACTTGGCATCGTGCCGACCGTGCGCCACGCCGACTATATCGGCTCCTGGCTGGAGGTGCTGCGTGAGGACAACCGGGCCGTGGTACGGGCGGCGAGCGCGGCGTCGAAGGCCGCCGATTTTCTGCTCGGCTTTCAGCAACGGCCGATCGTCTCTGTCGGCGAGGGCGATGAGGAGACCGCGTAAGCATCCGCCGGCCCTTTCGACTTGCCTTCGTGGCGGGCCCCAGAGAGTGAGAGGATGGCCGGTGCAGTTCGTGACGGGTTGGAGGTCGAGAGAGAGTCTTTCGGCCGCCCGTCGCGGAGAATCCGACATGGCTAGCGCCATTCAGAAGATCAAACTCAGTCCATCCCGGGACATTCCCTTCAACAAGCTGGTCTTGAGCCAGTCCAATGTTCGCCGGGTCAAGGCTGGCGTCTCGATCGAGCAACTGGCCGAGAGCATTGCGCAGCGTACCTTGCTACAAAGCCTCAGCGTCCGTGCCGTCGTCGGTGCCAACGGCACGGAGACCGGCATGTTCGAGGTTCCTGCGGGCGGGCGGCGGTACCGTGCCCTTGAACTGTTAGTGAAGCAGAAGCGCATGGCGAAGACCCAAGCGGTCCCCTGTGTGGTCAGGGATGGCGGTGTCGCCGAGGACGACTCGCTTGCGGAAAACGACGAGCGCATCGGCCTGCATCCGCTCGATCAATTCCGCGCGTTCCAGATCCTCCGCGATGGCGGTATGAGCGAAGAGGAGATCGCCGCGCGGCATTTCGTGGCGCCGACGATCGTCAAGCAGCGCTTGCGCCTGGCGTCGGTCTCGCCAAAGCTGCACGACGTCTATGCCGACGATGGCATGACGCTGGAGCAGCTCATGGCGTTTGCCGTCACTGGCGATCATGCGCGTCAGGAGCAGGTTTGGGATAATGTGAGCCGCTCGCAGAACGACGAGCCGTACCAGATCCGCCGGATGCTTACGGAACACACGGTCCGCGCCTCCGACCGCCGTGCCCAATTCGTCGGGCTCGATGCGTTTGAGCAGGCCGGCGGCATCGTGCTGCGCGACCTGTTTCAGCACGATGACGGCGGTTGGCTGCAGGACGTCGTGTTGCTCGAGCGCCTCGTGACGGAAAGGCTCAAAGCCGAAGCCGAGACGATTGCTGCTGAGGGGTGGAAGTGGATCTCGGTGGCTACGGAGTTTTCCTACGGTCACACTCAAGGCCTGCGAGAAATCGAAGGCAAACCTATCGATCTCTCGCCTGAGGAGCAGGCCACCATCGATGCTCTGAATGCCGAGCAGGCCAAGCTTGAAACCGACTACCAGGATGCGGACGAGCTGCCCGGTGAGGTCGATCAGCGTCTCGGCGAAATCGAGGCGGCGCTGGCGGCGTTCGAAGACCGGCCAATGCTTTACGATCCGACGGAGATCGCCCGAGCTGGTGTCTTCATCAGCATCGATTCCGAGGGGCGCCTCTCCGTGGACCGGGGTTACGTCCGGCCAGAGGACGAGCCGCCGGCTGGTGATCTTGATGTCGGGCAGGGCGCCGACGCATCATCGACCGAAGGTCAAGAAGGGGGCCCTTCCATGCAGCGCGCGGTGATCGCGGTCGCAGGCGGCGCTGCTGACGCCGAAGAAGATGATGAGGACGCGGCCAAGCCTCTGCCGGATCGGCTGATCACCGAGCTGACGGCGTATCGGACGCTGGCATTGCGCGATGCGCTGGCAGAAAATCCCGCGGTCGCGTTCCAGGCGGTGCTGCACAATTTCGTGCTCACGGTCTTTTACCGGTTCGCGTCGTCCGGGAGCTGTCTTGAGATCGGCCTTCGCACGCCGACCTTTCCCGCCCAAGCTCCGGGGCTGAGGGAAAGCGTCTCTGCCAAAGCTGTCGAAGCGCGGCACGAGGCCTGGAAGGCGCGGTTGCCGAAGAGCGAGAGCGATCTTTGGGATGCACTGACGGCTCTCGATGGTGGTGCACAGACATCCCTGTTCGCCCACTGTGCGTCATTTGCGGTCAATGCCGTCTATGAGCCGGCCAATCGCTACAATCAGTCTCGCGTCTCAGCCCACGGCGTCAGCACGCGTCTCGACCAAGCTGATGTGCTGGCGCGGGCGGTCGGGCTCGACATGGTTCAGGCTGGCTGGCGACCGACGGTCGACAACTATCTCGGCCGGGTCACCAAGCCGCGCATTCTGGAAGCGGTGCGAGAAGCCAAGGGCGAGTCGTCGGTCCAGCTGATCGACCATCTGAAGAAGGCCGACATGGCCAAGGAGGCCGAGCGTCTTCTGGATGGCTCGGGCTGGTTGCCGGAGCCGCTGCGTCTCGTCGATCCCGATGCAGCACCAGTGGGGCAGGAGGGCGAAGCGGGGGCGCTGCCCGAATTCCTCGCCGACGAGGAGGATCAGGAGAAAGTCAGCGACGAGGATGCACAACAGCTCGACGCGGCTGAGTGACGTCCATAGAGATGGATGGCTTCGGCCGTCCCGTGGTTGTTTGGGGACCGGTGCGCAGCGCTGGTCCCCATTTTTATGGGCGGGCTTGAGAGGAAGAGCCAGGCCGGGAAGGGTTTGAGCCGTCGGGATCAGAGGAGAGCGCCTGATGGTTCGACCCATTCCTGCTCTCCTGAGACATCCTGCCATGACCGAATCCCTCGCGGGCGGCGCTGCCGCCGCGCCGCTCTCGATGCGTGCCGCTGCAAGTCTCACCTCCGCCGCTGTTAGGGCCGCGCGACAGCTCCTGACCGAGCTCGAACGCGGCCGGCGCATCGATGCCGCTGTTCTGCGTAGCGCCATGGAGGGTGCCTTTGGCGCCTCCGACGCAGCCGGCGCCTGGAACTGGAAGACGGCCTATGACGTCTGCGAGGCGGCAACCGTTCTGTTTCTTCGGAAGTTCGGACCGGCCATACGGGCCACGGCTGGCTCGACGGCTGCCATGCTGCCGATGCTGGCGAAAGTCGCGAACCGTCTGCCGACCCACACGCGGCGTTCCGAGGACAGTCAGGCGCTTCAGCAATTCTCGACGCCGATCCCGCTTGGGCTGGTTGCATGCACCGCAGCCGGCATTACATTCGCCGATCGCGTTCTGGAGCCCTCCGCCGGGACCGGTTTGCTCGCCATCTTTGCCGAGCTCGCCGGCGGCGCCTTGGTGTTGAACGAGTTGGCCGAGACCAGGGCGGGGTTGCTCGAGCATCTTTTCGCGGGCGTTAACGTCTCGCGGTTCGATGCTGCTCAGATCGATGACCACCTCGACGTGAGTGTCGCGCCGAGCGTCGTTCTGATGAACCCGCCGTTCTCCGCGGTGGCGAATGTCGATCGACGGATGGCGGATGCGGCTATCCGCCACATCGCTTCGGCGCTCGCGCGTCTTCGCGACGGCGGACGCCTCGTCGCCATCGCTGGCGCAAGCCTCGCGCCGGATAACCTTGCATGTCGAGAAGCCTTTGTGCGGCTCCAGGAACGCGGGCGCGTGGTGTTTTCTTCGGCGATCGATGGCGCCGTCTACGCCAAGCATGGCACTCAGACGGATACGAGGCTGCTTGTAATCGACAAGCTGCCTGCTGCCGATCCGACCGCTTTTCCCCCCTCGCCAAGCATGGCGGGTGATGTCGCTACCTTGCTTGACTGGGTGGGTCAGCGTGTACCGCCAAGGCTGCCCGTCGCCACGCCATTGGAGATCGCCGCTATCGGGCGGCCGGCGAAGTCGCGACCGACCAGTGCCGTCGGACCGCACTCATCGTCCTGTTCGATAAGCCCAGCGCCTGAAGTCGTCGAACTTGCGTTCGAGAAGGTCGAATGGTCGCCACCGGAAGGCGCCCGACTCACCGATGCACTCTATGAAGAGTACGGATTGCAGTCGATTCGTATTCTCGGATCGTGCGCACATCCGACTAAGCTCGTGCAGTCCGCGGCGATGGCCTCCGTTGCGCCGCCTAAACCGTCCTATCGGCCGCACCTGCCTTCTGGTTTGGTGGCAGATGGAATTCTGTCGGACGCGCAGCTCGAGAGCATCATCTATGCCGGCGAAGCGCATTCTGATTTTCTCGCGGGCTCCTGGACGGTCGATGCGACCTTCGATGTTGTGGCCGCCGCGTGCGATGATGCGGAGAACGCCGTCCGCTTTCGTCGCGGCTGGTTCTTGGGCGATGGCACCGGCGCGGGTAAGGGGCGGCAGGTCGCTGGCATCCTGCTCGACAATTGGCTTAAGGGGTGCCGCCGTGCCGTCTGGATCAGCAAGTCCGACAAGCTGATCGAAGATGCGCAGCGCGACTGGTCCGCGCTCGGCATGGAGAGGCTGCTTGTGACGCCTCTGTCCCGGTTTCGCCAGGGCACGCCGATCCGGCTTTCGGAAGGCATCCTTTTCACCACCTATGCCACGCTACGCACCGATGAGCGTGGCGAAAAGCTTTCGCGTGTCAGGCAGATCGTTGAATGGTTGGGCTCCGACTTCGAAGGAGTGATCGTCTTCGACGAGAGCCACGCCATGCAGAATGCTGTCGGCGTCAAAGGCGAGCGCGGCGACCAGGCTGCCTCTCAGCAGGGGCGCGCAGGCCTGAGGCTCCAGCACGCCTTGCCCAATGCTCGCGTGGTTTATGTGTCGGCGACGGGCGCCACCACAGTCCACAACCTCGCTTACGCTCAACGCCTCGGGTTGTGGGGCGGCGCCGACTTTCCGTTCGCCACACGTTCCGAGTTCGTCGAAGCGATCGAGGAGGGCGGAGTCGCGGCGATGGAGGTGCTGGCGCGCGATCTCAAGGCCCTCGGTCTGTACGCCGCCCGTTCGCTCTCCTACGAGGGCGTCGAGTACGAGCTCGTTGAACACCAGCTGACGCCAGAACAAGTTCGCATCTACGACGCCTATGCCGATGCGTTCAGCATCATCCACAACAACCTCGATGCGGCGATGCGGGCCGCCAACATCACCGGCGAAACCGGAACGCTGAACGGGCAGGCAAAATCCGCGGCCCGATCCGCCTTCGAGAGCGCCAAACAGCGCTTTTTCGGCCATCTGCTCACCTCGATGAAGACGCCGTCGCTGATCCGGTCGATCGACCGCGATCTCGACGCCGGCCATGCTGCCGTCATCCAAATTGTCTCAACGGGCGAAGCGCTGATGGAGCGCCGGCTCGCCGAGATCCCGAGCGAGGACTGGGGTGACGTTCAGGTCGACATCACCCCGCGCGAGTATGTGCTCGACTATCTCGCCCATTCCTTCCCGGTCCAGCTCTACGAACCGTTCACCGATTCGGAGGGCAACCTCTGCTCCCGGCCTGTCTATCGCGATGGTCAGCCGGTCGAGAGCCGGGAAGCCGTCGCACGACGCGGCCGCCTCATCGAGAAGCTCGCGTCGCTCCCGCCGGTACCGGGCGCGCTGGATCAAATCGTGCAGCGCTTCGGCACGGACTTGGTCGCCGAAGTGACTGGGCGTTCGCGCCGTATCATTCGTAAAGGCGACCGGCTGATGGTCGAAAATCGAGCCGGTTCGACCAATCTCGCGGAGACATCGGCCTTTATGGACGACGTCAAGCGGATCCTCGTCTTCTCCGATGCTGGTGGTACGGGAAGGAGCTATCACGCCGAACTGTCAGCCCGGAATCGCCGTCTGCGCGTCCATTACCTGCTCGAGCCCGGCTGGAAGGCCGACGCCGCGATCCAGGGGCTCGGCCGGACCAACCGCACCAATCAAGCGCAGCCGCCACTGTTTCGGCCCATCGCGACCGACGTGAAGGCCGAAAAGCGCTTCCTCAGCACCATCGCACGCCGGCTCGATACGTTAGGGGCCATCACGCGCGGCCAGCGCCAGACCGGAGGGCAGGGCCTGTTCCGGCCTGAGGACAATCTCGAAAGCCAATACGGGCGCGATGCGTTGCGTCAACTTTACACCTTGCTGGTGCAAGGCAAGGTCGAGGGATGCTCGCTCGACAGGTTCGAGGATGCGACCGGCCTGAAGCTGATGGACGCCAATGGGCTCAGGGATAATCTGCCGCCGATCACGACCTTCCTGAACAGGTTGTTGGCGCTCACCATCGATCTGCAGAACGTCCTGTTCACCGCCTTCGAGCAGCTCTTGGCCGCTCGGATCGAGGGCGCGGTTGCATCCGGTACCTACGATGTAGGGCTGGAAACGCTCTGGGCCGAAAGCTTTGTCGTCACCGACCGGCGGACGATCTATGTCCATCCGGGTACTGGCGCCGAGACCCGGCTGCTCACAATCACCCAGCGCCAGCGCAATCATCCTTTGAGACTGGATGACGCTCTTGCTCTTCTTTCCGATCGTGGTGCTGTCCTGCTGACTAATGAGCGGTCGGGACGAGCCGCCGTGCAGGTCCCGGGGGCGAGTGTCATGCTCGATGACGGCGAGATCGAGCGCCGCGTCTGCCTGATCCGGCCTATGGAACAGCACAGGGTCCCCCTGGCCATGATGGCGGAGAGCCATTGGGTTGAAGCGGATCGCGACCGTTTTGCTGCGATCTGGCTGGCGGAGCTTGCCGATGTGCCTGAATTCGCGGAAAGCACGATCCACGTCGTTGCGGGATTGCTGCTGCCGATCTGGAAGCGGCTGCCCAACGAATCGACCCGCGTCTATCGGCTTCAAACCGATGCGGGCGAACGCATCATTGGCCGCAAGGTATCTGCCGCGTGGGTCGCAAACGTCATCTCGGCGGACGCGCCTACGTTGTCACCGGACGCTGCCTTTGCCGCGGTGATGGAGGGACGCACCGTCCTCGACCTCGCTGAGGGGCTCCAGCTTCGCCGCGTCCGGGTCATGGGCGCATATCGCATCGAGCTGTCGGGATTCAACGATACGATGCGCGATCGCCTCCGTGCTTACGGCCTCTTTGGAGAGATCATCTCCTGGAAGCTGCGGATGTTCGTACCCACGGACGCAAGCGGCGTGGCGATCCTGACAAAGGTGCTCGACACCTATCCGGTTGCGTGTGTCGGTGCGCGGGAGGTCGCGTGATGATCTCCGACGCTTCCGAACTGGCACGCCGCCTCGCGCGCGAGGCCGAGGCCGTGTGCCGATACTATCTCTCCAATGGCAAGCGGGCGGGGCGGTACTGGGTGGTTGGCGACGTCCACAACACGCCGGGCCGCTCGATGTTTGTGCGGCTCCAGGAATCGCCGAAGGGGCCCGCCGGCAAGTGGACTGATGCTGCGACCGGCGAGCACGGCGACCTCCTCGACATCATCCGCGAATGCCGGGGCTTGCGCGACTTCAGCGAGGTCACCAAGGAGGCGAGGCGATTTCTAAAGTTGCCTCGTCCTGAGCCGCAGCTGGCCTCCAAACCCGTTCGTTCGCTTGTACCGGCCGGATCGCAGGAAACCGCTCGTCGGCTCTTTGCAATCTCCAGTTCGATTGAAGGCACGGTGGTCGAGACGTATTTGCAGCGCCGCGGAATAGCCCGCATCCACCATGCCGGCAGCTTGCGCTTCCATCCACGTTGTTACTACCGATCGGACGAGCATTCGCCGACCGAAAACTGGCCGGCAATGATCGCCCGCGTCACGAACCTCGAGGGACGTATCACCGGCGTGCACCGAACCTGGCTCGATCCAAACGGCTTTGATCGCACTCGTCTCGGCAAAGCTCCGATCGACACGCCACGGCGGGCCATGGGCGACCTCCTCGGCAACGCCGTTCGCTTCGGCGTGGTGGACGACGTGCTCGCTGCCGGCGAGGGAATCGAGACCATGCTTTCATTGCGTTACGTGCTGCCGACCATGCCTATGGCGGCGGCGCTCTCGGCCAATCACCTCTCGGCCATGATGCTACCATCTGGCCTCCGTCGACTCTATATCGCCCGCGATGACGATGCCGCCGGAGATGCCGTGCAGGTAACTCTCACCCAGCGCGCGGAAGACGCCGGCATTGAAGCGATTGCATTGTCCCCCCGGCTCGGCGATTTCAACGAAGACCTGCACGTCTTCGGTATCGAGACCCTCCGAGCAGCGTTGCGGCTTCAACTCGTGCCAGAGGACGTTGTCCGCTTCCTGCATTCGTCGAGGGTGGCTGCGGAATAGGCCAGTGTTTCGATCGACGTTGATATGTCGGTCATAACGAGGCCATTGGCGGAAGAGGACCGCGACCTCGGCCTTCTAGAGGGCGATCGGACGGCAACCGGACCGGGCCGGCAATGGCTACGCCCGGCCATTTTCCGCCGCGCGCCGACGATGAGAAGACACGACAGCCATCAAACCGGCGCGCTTTGCATCGCGAAGCAAAATAGCCGGCCTCCGCCATCCTCCGCTGCCGCTTCGGCCCTTGCGGGTTCTGGCCCGTTCCGTCCGCCGTCTGAGTGATCGCCACGAAGGCCGCGATGGGCGCGGCCGATCCGGCAAAGGATCCCTCCAATGACCGACCATGACGACATTGAACCGCCGCACGCCTCTTCTCCAACTGACCACGTCCTGACCGAACTACAGCTCTTCGGCTACCGTCCCTTCGACGACCAGCCTGATCCGCGACCTCTTCCCGAGGGCAAGATGATCGCAGGCGCCGTCGCCGATATCTTCGATGCCCTGGTTGCGACATTGAGCGACACTCGGCTCGAGCCGGATCTAGGCGATCTGCTTTGGTCGACGGTCAATCTGTTCCACCGCGCCGTCGACCGCATCGAACGCCAACTCGACGATAACGAACAGGCGCAGCAGAAAAGTCAGCGCGAGCAGAACGGCTCGGAAGTCCGATCGGTCGAACTCGAACGCTTGACGGCCGAAGGCATCACGTTGATCGAGCGCCGCAACTGCCTGGAGCTCTTCCGCGACCAGGCCATCGAGCGGTTTGAGACACACACCGGCTCATTCTGGCGTCCCCGAACGGGCTCGCTGCTGAACCACCGCACGCTGACCGCAGCGATGATCGACTCCCGCGACTTTGTCGCTGCCAAGCGCCGCGCCGAGACCGAGGTCATGCTGCCCTCTGGGCCGAAGATCGCGCTCACCGGAGGGCTAGACTTCACCGACCATCACCTCATCTGGGATCGCCTCGATAAGGTTCACGCCAAGCATCCCGACATGGTGCTGCTCCACGGCGGCTCCCCTAAAGGAGCCGAACTGATCGCGTCCAAATGGGCGACGACCCGCAAGGTCCCTCAAATCGCATTCAAGCCCGACTGGACGAAACATGCCAAGGCGGCACCGTTCAAGCGCAACGATGCCATGCTCGAACTCCTGCCGATCGGCGTCATGCACTTCCCAGGTACGGGAATTCAGGACAACCTCGCCGACAAGGCAAAGCGCCTTGGCATCCCCGTGTGGAGGTTCGGCGGCGCGTGAGCGCCGTTCGCCCTCGCCGATCGAAGCGGAGTTGCACGCGCCGCAACTCCGCCTCGTTTCGACCCTATGTCCAGGTTGCGCCGTGGTGGTGGTGGAGGGCGCGACCGCTAGACCTATGCACATGGAGCCACCACCATGCTCGCCCTTGGGCTTGTTCTCAACACACTCGGAATTGGCTTGTTCTGCTGGGCCATCTTTGCGCTTGCTGTGTATGCCCTGCCGTTTTTCGTCACACTGAGTATCGGGATGACCGCGTTTCGGAGCGGCGCTGGCCTCATAGGTGCGCTGCTTATCGCGACGGCCGGCGGCGCGTTGACGCTCGTCCTCGGCCAAGTTGCCGTTGCAATTACCCGGTCCTTGACCTTGCGCATCGCCATCGCGACTGCATTTGCTGTTCCGGCTGCCGTCGCCGGCTATCATGTAGCGTTTGCCGTGTCCCAGATCGGGATGCCGTCGCTGGCTTGGCGTGAGATCTTCGCTTGCCTGGGCGCGATCTGTGTTGGCGGCACAGCGTGGACCCGCTTGGCCGCTTTTGTAGAGCCCCGCCCGTTCGAACTGGGTAGGGCGGTCGAGAATCCGTCGCAACCAATTCTTTCAGCCGCCTCGCGCGAGGGATGATCGTTCACCGCCTTCATCGTCGAGCAGGTTCGCGTAGATCGGCGCATCGAACGAGGGATAGCCTGGACCTGAGCGAGGAAAGGCAGTCCTCCTCGGAGTGCCTAGACCAAGTCGAACGCATTTCGGCCGGCCCACTAGGCCCGCGGCGAAGCGGCCATGAACGATCGTTTCTTCGGAGACGTTACCGCCCTTTGCGGCAGATTGTTTCTCTTTCTGCGCTAAATCGTTCCGACCTCTTGTTCATCAAAACCGAGATAAGCCACGTCTTCTCCCGAGATTGCGGTTCAGCACGCGGACGCACGTGGCCTCGTTGATGGCTTGATCTGGCCGAAAACCGGCTTCGCCTCGATCGTCTGAGCCGCAACGCCGTTGATGCGACTTTCTTCCCCTGGGCTTTGCCCATTCCTCGCGAGACAAGAAAGTCGCCACAACGGCGTCCTCCGCTCCGCTCCGGCCCGCGAGCGGGTGCGTCGCCGATCGTCTTCGGCCCTAGATCGCCATCGAGGCCGCGGTGGTCGCGGGCTCGAAACACAACAGGAGAAGTGACATGGCTAACATCGGTTCCTTCAAGAAGGTCGGCAATGATTTCCAGGGCGAGATTGTCACCCTGAGCCTGCAAGCCAAGGGTGTCCGTATCGTCGCCGAGACCAACCGCTCCAATGACAACGCTCCCAGCCACCGCATCTATGTGGGGCGCGCGGAGATCGGGGCCGCCTGGTCGAAGCGCTCCGAGGAGGGCCGCGACTACCTCTCGCTCAAGCTCGACGACCCCTCGTTCAACGCACCGATCTACGCGAACCTGTTCGACGACGAGGAAGGCGACGGTTACACCCTCATCTGGTCGCGGCCGCGCAAGAGCGGCGACTGAGGCTCCGCAAAAAGCCCCGTCCGGTCCGCCGGGCGGGGCTTCTCAATCGAGGCGGCTGGCAATTCGGAGGCATGCCGCGGGATCCAAGAGGTCGCTGCGGCGATCCGGCAAGCCGGAACGGCAACGGCGACGCTCGCCAGTATCCCTGTCGCGCAAATCAGGATCGAATTCTAGCGGCTCTTTCCTCAAGTAAATCCGCAGGCCGCACTTCCAGGGCCTGGGCGGTTTCCCAGATGGTAAGCAGGGTCGCGTTTTGCAGCCCTCTTTCCATGCTGCTTATGAAGGCCCTGTCGACGCCCATGCGTTCCGCGACAGCCTCTTGGCTCAAACCAAGGGCGAGCCGGAATCGGCGCGCATTCCCTCCAAAGACCTTGCGAATGTCCATCCGCAGGATAGGAAGCAATCGCGTATTTTAACGCTACGTGTTATAATACGCGGACATGGCGCCCCGCTTGTGATCGCGAACGGAGATTCGATTGCCGAAATTTCGAGAAATGAGTTCCAGCCCAGTTCCTGGTGGCATGCCATATGCTACACTTGCAAGCTATTCGAGGTCGCAAGATGCGACCGCCTATTTCTCAATTCGATTGCTTGTGCAGCCGTAGCAACGATGCCGAAACCACCACTTGATCCTGACGTCGCGGATGTTGCGCCGTCTGACTCAGCTCTGACTCCCTATGACGAGCAACACGTCGTGACCTACACACGCCTATTGCAGGCCGAGAGCGAGGGCGCCGACTGGCGGGAGGTCGCGCGAATAGTGTTGCACATCGATCCGGAGCAAGAACCCGATCGCGCGCGCAAAGCATACCTGACCCATCTTAAGCGCGCCAAATGGGTTACAGAACAGGGACGTCTCTTGCGCGGTACTGGCACGAAATAGAAGAAATTCATCGACGCTCTTCGCGTCGAGGATACAATCTTCTTCCACTGATCGGTGGTCATCCCGGAGCACCACGTGGTGCCAAACTAGGGACTTCCTACAACCGCTTCGTTCATACCTATTGCGCCGCAATCCTTGTTAGCTACGTGCAATGGGGCGGAAGCAATGCCTGAATTCGACTGGCGGTCGCCGGAATCCTACAAGAGCCTACAAGATGCTGAAATCACCGACATCGCCTGGGAATGTCTACGCCGCAACGCGGATTATCGACGCGACTATGAGGCCATGATCGCCAGCAGCCCGGATGGCGAAGTGACCGCGGAATTCAGGAGGAGGTGGGGCCTCTGCTTTCGCCCATGACCCGCAGAGGTCCTTCCACGAGCAGACGATCTTTTGGGCGCCTGAGGTTTTAGCGGCGGTCGTTCCAGTCAAGGTCGCAGTGCCTGAAGACGGCGAGGCGCCGTCTCAGCCACTGCTCGACCTTGCAACTGGTCAGGTGCGCCGCGCTGTCGATGGCTGGCATGCCGTGCTGCGCATCGGTGCGGTGGATCACCGTATCTGGTCCAAGGACCCGCCGGTGCTTGGCGCGTCATATGCAGCCGAATTGCCGTTTGATGGTGACTTCGACGCGCGCGCGTATGCAGCCCGGCGGCTGTGGCGTGCGATGAATGGACGCGCGCCAGGCCCTGCCTTTCATCAACTTTCGAAACAGCGGCGCGATCGCTTGAGTGCTGCGATCCGTGCGCTCGATGCGCATAGCGCCGGCGGAAGCTATCGCGTTATCGCCGAAGCGCTGTTCGGCAGGAAGCGTATCCCCGATCGCGCCTGGAAGACGCATGATCTGCGCAATCGAACGGTCCGCCTGGTGCAAGGCGGCCTGGCGTTGATGCGCGGTGGTTACCGCAAACTCCTGCGGCCCAGGCGCAGGGACGAGTAGCGCCCCCGAGGGGTGCCGAAAATCACACCCCCGACATTCGGCATCCCCCTCCGAGATCTTGCTCCTCCATGATGACCGCACACACGCCGGCCTAGCCAAGCGTGGTGCGCTGTCCTCTTGGAGTCCTCAAATGCCCGATCCGATGGCCGGCCTTCCCCCGCGATTCCTGCGTACACCTGAGGCCGCGCGTTACCTTGGCCTGTCCGGTCGCACGCTCGAGAAGCACCGCACATACGGTACGGGGCCCACGTATCGGAAGATCGGTGGACGTGTCGTCTACGCCGTCGATGACCTTAAGGCTTGGGCCGACCGGGGAGCCAAGACGTCGACCTCCGATCCCGGGAAGGGCACTGTTCTGCCGGCCAAGAAGCAGCCTGCCTTGCGCCCATATGCGGGCCAGGAACGTCGCTGATTGGCCGCTTGGTGCACCGATCATGCGACGCAAGCAGCATTCCGAGCGCGATCAGCTTGAGCTCTTTCGGGCTTTGCCCGGTGACCTTGCGCCCCGCGACGCGCAGGATCTGATGGCTTATCCGTTCTTTTCGCTGGCAAAGACCAAGCGCGTTGTGCCGATCGATTTCCGCGCGGGTGCAATCGCAATTCGTGTCGAAGCGGTGCCGGAACACGGCAT
The DNA here is from genome assembly GCF_000473065.1 of Bradyrhizobium sp. WSM1743. Classification (GTDB taxonomy): domain Bacteria; phylum Pseudomonadota; class Alphaproteobacteria; order Rhizobiales; family Xanthobacteraceae; genus Bradyrhizobium. Next base: position 238,279 of record NZ_AXAZ01000002.1, on the reverse strand, counting down.
GGCGACCATCTGGGATGCAGATGTCCTGATCTGGGCTGCGTCGCAGATTGTCGAAGCCCGTGACGCTGGTTTGAAGACCTCGCGCTTGATGGCTGCAACTCCATACGAGATTCTGACATTTGTCGGCCGCGGCACCAGCGCGCGAGACTATGACCGGCTGAAGGCCGGTCTCGACAGACTTCAGTCAACGACCGTGCTGACATCGATCCGGCAGCCGGCAGAACGGCGACGGCATCGCTTCTCCTGGATCAACGAGTGGAAGGAGACGGCCGATGCAAATGGTCGTCCATTTGGCCTCGAGCTGATCCTGCCGGATTGGTTCTATGCCGGCGTCATCGACGACGCGCTCGTGCTCACGATCGACCGCGCCTATTTCGATCTGACGGGCGGGCTCGACCGGTGGCTCTACCGGCTCGTGCGCAAGCACGGTGGTCGCCAGGACGGCGGCTGGAGCTTTGATCTTGTGCACCTCCATGCCAAGTCCGGCATCCTCTCGCCGCTCAAGCACTTTGCTTACGATGTACGCCAGATCGTCCGGCGCCAGACATTGCCCGGCTATCGGCTCGTGCTCACGCGCGATCCTGATGGCACGGAGCGGCTGAATTTCGCACCTACGCCCGTCGATCCCTTAACGGCGCGCCAGCGCCGGCGTGGTCTCATTCCCAATTCGGAGGACAACCTGTGAATCAGCTCGTGCTATCGGGGACCGCAACCCTCGTGCTATCGGGGACCCGATCCTCGTGCTATCGGGGACCGGAATCGAGCTTAAGAGCTTGTTTCTCCGCGCTTTCCAGCCGCTCTAACTTTACTAACCAGAAATCCTTCGGATTTCTTCTAACGGACCAGGCTGGAAACCGCATCGCAGGCGACTGGCAACCGCGGGGCGTCAATCCTCCTTGTCGGCAGAAGCCGCACAGGTGCTTCACTGCTGCCAATGCTTACGGCTCTCCATTCCCGTCTCCGGGAGCGGCGGCATGAGCGATCTCACCGAAGTGGAAGTGCTGTGGCTCGAGAAGCGGATCGAAAACCGCGTTCGGTTCGGTCGCATTGTCAAGGAACGGAAGCTCGATCGCCACCGGCGCGTCCTGTCATTTGCGCCAGGCAGCATCTTTGGCTTCGTTCGCTGGGCGTCCAATGACTTTGGCACGGTCATTTCGCGGATCGATATCCTGCGCGCGGTCGCGCTGGGACAGCGCTGCTTGACTGTGCCGTATGTGAAGCCTGGCGGCGATATTTTGCTGCGGCTGTCTGGTTGGCCGAAGGTCGAACGGGTGCTGCAGATGGTCGACGCCATTGAGGCCCTCGGCATCGATCCCGCTGATGTCGCGCCTGATCATTGGCATCACGTTCATAACCGTTTGTTCGTCAACGAAAACCCGCGCCCCTACACGAAGGCGCGCCACCAGGCTTGGCTTCACCGGCAGAGGGTGATGCGATGAGAGGGCGCTTCAAGACTCTTGCGGCGACGTTTGGTGCCGCTGCCGCGCTCGTCGTGACACTCGTCCTCGAGCCGCTTCCGCTCTGCATCTGGAATGCATCGGCAAGCGTACCGATCGGTCTCTATCGTCTGCGACCGGCTGAACGCTTCCACGTTACTGAATTAGTCGCCGTGCAGCCGCCGGAGCCGCTCGCGTCATTCCTTGACCTTAACGGCTATCTGCCCATCGGCGTCCCCATGCTCAAGCGGGTCCTTGCGCTGCCCGGGCAGATGATCTGCAGAAGCGGGTCCACGATCTCGGTCGACGACATTGCAATGGGCAAAGCGCGGGATCGTGACGGTCGCGGCCGGCCGCTGCCGAAATGGCAGGGCTGCCGCGTAGTCGGCGACGGCGAGCTGTTTCTGATGAACTGGCAGTCAGACGATTCTCTTGACGGCCGATATTTTGGATTTCTTCCGGCATCTAGCGTGATCGGCCGTGCGATTCCGGTGTGGACGTGGGAGGAGTGATCGTGCGTATTCCACGTGTTCACCCCGCCATTCCTCTGTTCGATCGATCGCGGGATCCTTCCTCAGCCTCGATCGACGTCTGCACGGCCGGCGCGAGCCAGAGCGCTCGTTTGAGTCGGTCGAACACGCGCGTTTGTGCTGTCGTTCCCCTGATGCTCCTCCTGACCACGTTTGACAGCGCAGCTTTGGCCCAGAGCGGATCAGCCGCCCAGCCGGCGATCAGTCAGACCGCTCACGCATTTGCCGGCTTCATCGATGAAGCCTCACAACGCTTTGCGATTGCGCCGAACTGGATCCGATCAGTCCAAAGCATCGAGAGTGCTGGTGACGTGCACGCCAGATCGCCAAAAGGCGCAATGGGCCTGATGCAAATCATGCCGGCGACTTGGGCGAAACTTCGCGAGCGATACAATCTCGGAAACGATCCCTACGATCCGCACGACAACATTCTGGCCGGGACGGCGTACCTGCGCGAATTGCTCGATCGGTATGGCGTGCCTGGCGCGTTTGCCGCGTACAATGCGGGACCATCTCGCTATGAAGATCATCTCGCAGGCGGCTCTCTGCCAGACGAGACGCGAGCATACGTGGCAAAGCTTGCAAGTCTGCTTGCCATCGAACTGCCGCCGAAGTGGGCGTCCAGCGGACAGTCATCAGCAGCTGGGACGCTATTCGTTAGGCGATCCGATCTCATGAAAGCGCGCGATCGGTTGCTCGCGCTTATGCCGGCGAGCGGTGCCACGGCCGCAATCTCGGTGTCCGATGTTTCGCCCATGGTCCCCCGGCCTTTTGGCGTGTTCGTCCCTCGATCAGATTCGGGAGTATCGCAATGACCAATTGCGCGAGTTCGCAAGTCTTGGCGTGCTTCACCGAGCAGGTGATATGTGCTGATGGAGTACGGGCGATGCCTTCGGCCCGCGCTCTACTCGTCGCTTCGCTCCTCACCGAGCCACCCTACGGGTGTCTCGGCCCTTCGGGTAACGATCGCTATCGCAAGCACTCGGAAGCAGTGGGGGCTTCGCGATTTGGCTGCCAGGTCGCGGTGGCTTTTTCGGGAACCGGTGACCCGGGGACAACGACGGCAGGACGGCGAGATAAAAGGCGCTCGCCGGTCGAACCGCAAGCCATTGACATGGCTTGTGTTCTGGCGTGCCGGTCGGTCGGGGCGCGTGCCGCGCCTTGCGCCTTGAACAATGTGATCAAGGGCATTTTCGGCACTGTAGCTGTTTTAATGCTGTTAGAGGCTCGGCCATGACCGCCGGCGACAGCGATCTGCGCATTCGGCCCGGGCGTATCCGCAGCACCCGCGCGCCGAAGCCCAAGAGCTTCATCAACCAAGTGCTGCGTGCCGCGAAGAAGGCCGGTCACACTTCTGGTCAGGTGGCGGCCGGCAGGCGTTCTGCGGTCTACGGACGTTCGACGTTCGGCCGCGGCCGGCTCGCTTTTAATCGCAGCCGGTTGTTCAGTCCGACACGGCGCGTGGTGGTGAAGGCGCGCGTCGTTCGCCACAAGGGACGAGCCTTCCGTTCAGCACCACTGATCGCCCATCTCTCATACTTGAAGCGCGATGGGGTGACCCGGAGCGGCGAGAGGGCCGAGATGTTCGACGCTGGTGGCGACCGGGCTGATGGTGCGGCTTTCGCTGAACGTTGCAAGGACGATCGACATCATTTCCGGTTCATCGTCTCGCCAGAGGACGCCGGCGACATGATCGACCTCAAGGCCTTCACCCGCGATCTCGCCAAGCAGATGGAGACCGATCTCGGCACGCGGCTTGATTGGGTGGCTGTCGATCATTGGAACACCGACAACCCCCATGTTCATCTTCTCGTTCGGGGAGTAGATGAGGAAGGGACGGATCTCGTGATCTCCCGCGACTACATCAGCCAGGGCCTGCGCTCACGCGCCGAGGAACTGGTTGCCATCGAACTGGGACCAAAACCAGAGCACGAGATCCGCAATTCGCTGGAGACGGAAGTTACGGCGGAGCGATGGACGCGGCTCGATCGGGAGATCCGGCTGACGGCAGATGCGACCGGCTATATCGATCTTCGCCCAGAGAATCCCGGCAAGTCCGATCCTGAGATCAGGCGTTTGATGATGGGTCGCCTTCAGCACCTGGAGAAGATGGGCCTTGCTGCATCCGCCGCGCCCGGGGAGTGGATGGTCGGGCTGGAAGCCGAGCGCAGCTTGCGCGACCTCGGCATGCGCGGCGACATCATCAAGACCATGCACCGCGCCTTCACCGAGCGCGGAGAAGCTCGCGGCATTTCCGACTACGTCATCGAGGGTGAACAGCCGACATCTCAGATCATCGGACGACTGGTCGACCGAGGACTGCATGACGAACTGACCGGCGAGGCCTACGCCCTGATCGATGGGACAGATGGACGAGCGCACCACGTGCGCTTTCGAGGCCTAGGGGCTTTCGAACATGCTCCGCCGGCGGGCGGTATCGTTGAAGTCCGACGCTTCGGTCAAGCCGGCGATCCGCGGCCAACCGTAGTGCTCGCAACCCGTTCCGATCTCGATCTCCGTGAGCAGATCACTGCGAGAGGGGCCACCTGGCTCGACCACAGGCTGGTTGACCGAGATCCCATGCCGCTCGCGATGGTTGGCTTCGGCCGAGAGACCCGCAACGCCATGGAAGCGCGCGCCGAGCATCTGGTTCAGGAAGGTCTGGCGCGACGGCAGGGACAGCACGTCATTCTGCAGCGCGACCTCCTGAACACGTTGCGCCGACGCGAGCTGGACGAGGTGGCTTCAAAAGTCTCGGCCGACGCCAGCCTGCCTCATGTAAACGCCGCGTCCGGGGAGCGTGTGGCGGGCACGTACCGCCATCGGCTGACGCTCAGCTCGGGGCGCTTCGCCATGATCGACAACGGGCTTGGCTTCCAGCTCGTGCCCTGGTCGCGCGAGCTCGAAAAGAGGCTCGGCCAGCACGTCACCGGCGTCGTGAAGGACGGCGGCGGTGTCGAATGGGCCTTTGGTCGAAAGCGCGACCTCGGCCTCTAGCAATCTCTCCAATTCAGTTGCGGAAGGGCGTTCGAGATGTCCGGAACCAAAATCCTCTGGGGACAAGTGATCGTTGTCGGGCTGATCGTTTTAGTGGCCATCTGGGGGGCAACTGAGTGGACGGCTTGGCGGCTCGCCTGGCAGCCGGAGCTTGGGCGACCCTGGTTTGAGCTGTTCGGCTTCAAAATCTATTACCCACCGGTCTTTTTCTGGTGGTGGTTCGTCTACGACGCCTATGCGCCGCAGGTCTTTGTCGAGGGTGCCTTCATCGCGGCGTCGGGCACCATCGTTTCGATCGCGGCGGCGATCGGCATGTCGGTGTGGCGGGCGCGCGAGGCCAAGAACGTCGAGACTTATGGCTCGGCGCGCTGGGCTGATGCGGAAGAGGTTCGAGCGGCCGGACTTCTCGGTCCGAATGGTGTGGTGCTGGGCAAGCTAGACCACGACTACCTGCGCCATGACGGGCCGGAGCACGTCTTGTGCTTTGCGCCCACTCGGTCCGGTAAGGGGGTGGGCTTGGTCGTTCCTTCGTTGCTGGCCTGGCCGGACTCGGCCATCGTGCACGACATCAAAGGTGAGAACTGGCAACTCACGGCCGGCTTTCGCTCGCGACATGGCCGCGTACTGTTGTTCGACCCGACCAACCCGAAATCCTCAGCTTACAATCCGCTGCTCGAGGTCCGGCGCGGGGAATGGGAGGTTCGTGACGTCCAGAACGTCGCCGATGTCCTGGTCGACCCCGAAGGCTCACTCGACAAGCGGAACCATTGGGAGAAGACCAGTCATTCGCTCCTGGTCGGCGCCATCCTCCATGTCCTCTATGCCGAGGCGGACAAGACGTTGGCCGGCGTGGCCGGCTTTCTGTCCGACCCGAAGCGGCCGATCGAAGCGACGCTGAAGGCGATGATGACAACGCCGCATCTTGGCGAACACGGCGCTCATCCCGTGGTTGCCTCGACCGCGCGCGAACTCCTCAACAAGTCCGAGAATGAGCGCTCTGGCGTCCTGTCCACCGCGATGTCGTTTCTCGGGCTCTACCGTGATCCCGTCGTGGCCCGGGTGACCTGTCGTTGCGACTGGCGGATCGCCGATTTGATCGCAGATAGCCGCCCTACGACGCTGTATCTTGTGGTGCCTCCCTCGGATATCTCACGGACCAAGCCCCTGATCCGGCTGGTGCTGAACCAGATCGGCCGACGCCTGACCGAGGACTTGCACGCCCGTGACCGCCGGCATCGAGTCCTGATGATGCTCGACGAGTTCCCAGCGCTCGGGCGGCTTGATTTCTTCGAGTCTGCGCTCGCCTTCATGGCGGGGTACGGCCTTAAGAGTTTTCTGATCGCGCAATCGCTCAATCAGATCGAGAAGGCCTACGGGCCCAACAACGCCATCCTCGACAACTGTCACGTCCGCGTCAGCTTCGCGACCAACGACGAGCGGACCGCCAAGCGGGTGTCCGACGCGCTGGGCACCGCGACGGAAATGCGGGCGATGAAGAACTACGCCGGTCACAGGTTGAACCCCTGGCTGGGTCATCTCATGGTCTCGCGTCAGGAGACGGCAAGGCCACTGCTGACCCCGGGCGAAGTCATGCAGCTTCCGCCAATAGACGAGATCGTCATGGTGGCGGGCACGCCGCCGATCCGCGCGAAGAAGGTCCGCTACTACGAGGATCGGCGATTCAGCGAGCGGGTTCTACCGCCGCCCAATCCGGCGAAGGCCGGTCGATCATCGCGAACGGACGGATGGTCAGCGCTCGGAACGCCGAAGCTGCCGGGAGGTCCAACTGACAAAACCGCGGAGATCGAGGAAGACACCGCGAACAGTGGTCTTCGGCGAGAGCCCGAACTGCCCGACCACGTGGCAATCGTCAAGGAGACGACCGAGCCGACACCAGCAGAGGAGTTTGCAGTTGTTCTTGACGACGATGAGGACGCGGTCCGTCAGTCCCGGCTCTTGCGACAACAGATGCGAGGTGTGGCCCGTCAAGCCGCACTCGACCCGAATGACGGTATGGAGCTCTGAGGCAATATGCGCGACCGGATGAACGTCTATTTCCCGCCAGAGCTTCTGAAGCAGATCTCGGAACTCGCCGATCGCAAGAAGCTTTCTCGTTCTGCGATCGTGGAGGCGGCGGTTGCTTCGTTTCTGTCACCGGACGGAGCGGACAGGCGGGAGGCAGCATTTACTCGGCGCTTGGATCTGCTGTCGCGTCAAATGCAGAGGTTAGAGCGCGACGTCGCTCTGACGGCGGAGACCCTGGCCCTCTTCATCCGGTTCTGGTTGACGATCACACCACCATTGCCAAACGACGCGCAGGCGGCCGCGCAAGCAAAGGGCAGGGAGCGCTTTGAAGGATTTGTCGAGGCGCTCGGGCGCCGTTTGCAAAAAGGGCAAAGCTTTCTGCGCGAAATCCCAGAAGATATCCGCCGTCAGGAACCGGCCGAAGAAACCTGATTGAACCAGTAGAAAGACCCTTTCGCCGGTCCTTCTTTTTCTACGCCAGCCTACGACCGCAGCAGTTCAGCCGATCTGACAAAAAGCTGGACGCGCTATCGGCTCGCACGAGCTGAGAGCAAAAGGGGCCAGCATGCAAATCTCAACAGCATGGCGTCGAATCGCGTTCGTTTTTCTCCCTTTCGCTGCCGGATACTATCTTTCGTATCTGTTTCGAACGATCAACGCTTTGATCGCCAGTCGTCTCAGCTCGGATACTGGGCTTGGGACTGCCGACCTCGGGTTGCTTACGTCGGTCTATTTCCTTGTCTTCGCGGCGGCTCAGATCCCCATCGGCATTTTGCTGGACCGCTTTGGTCCGCGTCGCGTCCAGAGTGTTCTACTCTTGATTGCCGCGGCGGGCGCCGGACTGTTCGCGGTATCGACCAGCTTCCTGTCATTCTTGATCGCGCGTGGAATGATTGGGCTTGGCGTCGCGGCGGCGCTGACGGCAGGGCTGAAGTCCATCATCCTTTGGTTCCCCAGGGAACGAGTCGCCTTGCTTAACGGCTACATGATCATGCTGGGATCGCTCGGAGCGGTGACCGCTACGGCTCCCCTTGAACACCTACTCGCCTGGATGGGCTGGAGGCAACTCTTTGAGATCCTGGCGGCCGCTACCGGTGCCACGGCCATTTTTATCTATGTCGTGGTGCCCGAACGAGGCAATGTCCCATCGATAGCGTCAACCTCCACGACCCTAAGCTCTGTTTTTGGAGATCGGCGCTTCTGGCGAATGGCCCCGTTGTCGGCGGCTTGTATTGGATCGGCCTGGTCCCTGCAGGGATTGTGGGCATCGCCATGGCTGACCGACGTGGAGGGGCTTGATCGCGCAAATCTCGTCAGACAGCTTTTCATGATGTCGATCATACTTAGCGGTGGTGCCTGGTTATTCGGTATGACGGTCCATTGCATCAAACGAAGGGGAATAGGGGCGGAGACAATATTGGCGCTGGTTGCAGTTCTGTTCATCGCAGCTGAGTTTGCCTTGATCCTGCGAACGCCTCTGCCATCCATCTTGCCTTGGTCTGTTGTCGCAATTGTCGGAACGGCAACCGTGGTCAGCTTCGCGGTGATAGCAGATTACTTTCCGCCCGAGCTTGCCGGTCGTGCCAACGGCGCCTTGAACGTTTTGCACTTTGGTTGGGCGTTTCTAGCACAATACGCGACAGGTCTGATTCTGGAGCAATGGTCTGCGAATGATGGCCATAGGCCCGTCCAAGCCTATCAAGTCGCGTTCGGTTTCAACGTAGCACTGCAGATCGCGGCGTTCGTCTGGTTCGCGATGCCCTGGCGCCGATCAATCGCTTCGTGGATGAGTTCAATTCTCTTCTTCAAGCCGGCTGATGTTTCCTACGCTGTCGAGTCAGTTGGGTTGTATGAGGATTCGGTCATCCTGCTGCCCGCGGATGACGATGCGGAGTGGTGAGCAGCAACTCGCAGCGAACGGATACGATTAAGTAGCCGTCAAATATCGGTTCTCAGTCTTCCTTTTTGTACGCCAGCCTACGATCACCGAAAGCGCTTGTTGCGCCAAGTCCATTGGTCGCTTTTCTAATTGTCCCCATCTGAGGGCGCTCTTTGGGCGTCCTCATTCGTGGGGGCGAACCGTGGCAATCCATTCTATTCAATCGGAAGCGAGTTCGCGCGGTGCGCGAATGCTGCGCAGCGCGCTTGGCTCGGCGGTTGCGGGCTACCTCGAGGATGAAACGATCATCGAGGTAATGCTCAACCCAGATGGGCGGCTGTGGGTCGACCGGTTGTCGAATGGCCTGATCGACACAGGCGAAACTCTGTCCGCAGCGGATGGCGAACGCATTGTTCGCCTGGTAGCGCATCACGTCGGTGCCGAGGTGCATGCCGGTTCGCCACGGATCTCGGCCGAATTGCCTGGGACCGGCGAGCGCTTCGAAGGTCTTTTGCCTCCGGTCGTTGCAGCACCGACCTTTGCTATCCGCAAGCCCGCCGTCGCAGTGTTTACGCTCGACGACTATGCCGCGACGGGGATCATGACCTCGGAGCAGGCCAGGACCCTGAAGGATGCGGTCGCCGCACGGAGGAATATCCTCGTCGCGGGCGGGACATCGACCGGCAAGACAACCTTGACGAACGCGCTCCTGGCCGACGTCGCGAAGAGCTCCGATCGGGTCGTGCTGATCGAAGATACGCGCGAGCTGCAGTGCAAGGCACCCAATCTCGTCGCTTTGCGGACAAAGGATGGTGTGGCCACGCTATCGGACCTCGTTCGGTCCTCGTTGCGACTGCGTCCCGATCGTATCTCGATTGGAGAGGTCCGCGGTGCCGAGGCGCTCGACCTGCTCAAGGCCTGGGGCACCGGTCACCCTGGGGGCATCGGCACTATCCATGCGGGCAGCGCGCTCGGAGCGCTGCGGCGGCTGGAGCAACTCATCCAGGAAGCCGTCATCACGGTTCCGCGTGCCCTGATCGCCGAGACCATCAACATTATCCCCGTGCTGGCGGGGCGCGGTGCTGACCGTCGCCTCGCTGAGCTCGCCCTGGTCTCGGGCCTTGGCGCCGCCGGCGACTACAGCCTTTCAACAGCAGGAGACTGACATGTGTCAGCAATTTCCCTTTCTTCGAGGTGCATCGTTGGCAGCCTTCAGCACGGTGCTTTTGGGAGCGGCGCCGGCATGGGCGGCTGGCTCGAACATGCCGTGGGAGCAGCCACTCAATCAGATCTTGCAGTCGGTCGAAGGTCCGGTCGCTAAGATAATCGCCGTCATCATCATCGTGGTGACCGGGCTCACGCTCGCGTTCGGGGACTCGTCAGGTGGTTTCCGCAGGCTGATCCAGATCGTGTTCGGTCTGTCGATCGCGTTTGCCGCCTCGAGCTTCTTCCTGTCGTTCTTCTCCTTCGGCGGCGGCGTGGTGATCTGATGGATGATCAGGTGGCAGGCTTTGTCGTGCCCGTTCATCGCGCGCTCACTGAGCCAATCCTGATGGGCGGCGCGCCGCGATCGGTTGCGATCGTGAACGGCACGCTTGCGGCAGCCCTTGGGCTCGGACTTCGGCTGTGGATTGCCGGTCTTGTCCTCTGGTTCATCGGCCATATGGCCGCCGTCTGGGCCGCCAAGCGCGATCCCGCCTTCGTCGATGTGGTGCGCCGACATCTGCGCATTCCCAGCCATCTCAACGTCTAAGATCTCGGTCATGATGAACCTTGCCGAATATCGCCATTTCAACGCCCGTCTTGCCGACTTTCTGCCCTGGGCAGCCTTGGTCGACGAGGGAATCATCCTCAACAAAGACGGTTCGTTCCAGCGGACGGCGAAGTTCCGTGGGCCTGACCTCGACAGCGCGGTACCGGCCGAACTTGTCGGCGTCGCCGGTCGCCTGAATAACGCCTTGCGTCGCCTGGGATCGGGCTGGGCCGTATTCGTCGAGGCGCAGCGTCATTTTGCGGGGGCCTACCCGCCTAGCTCCTTTCCGGATGTCGCGTCTGCGCTGGTTGATGCGGAACGCAGAGCTCAGTTCGAGGAGGCGGGTGCTCATTATGAGTCCAGCTACTTCCTGACCTTCCTCTATCTGCCTCCAGAGGAAGGGGCCGCCAGGGCAGAGCAACTGCTTTACGAGGGGCGCGACCGCACCGTCGGAGCCGACGCACGCGAGATCCTCCAGGGGTTTATCGACCAAACGAACCGCGTGCTTCAACTCGTCGAAGGGTTCATGCCGGAATGCATCTGGCTCGATGATCAGGACACGCTGACCTACCTGCATTCGACGATCTCGACCAAACGTCATCGCGTTCGGGTGCCAGAAATTCCGATGTACATCGATGCGCTTTTGGCGGACCAGCCGCTGACCGGCGGGCTCGAGCCGATGCTGGGTTCGGCCAATGTGCGGGTGCTGACTATTGTCGGCTTCCCGGGCACCACGACGCCGGGGATCCTGGACGACCTAAATCGTCTGGCGTTTTCGTATCGCTGGTCAACCCGGGCGATCATACTCGACAAGACCGACGCCACAAAGCTGTTGACCAAAATTCGTCGCCAGTGGTTCGCAAAGAGAAAGTCTATCGGCGCCATCCTCAAGGAGGTCATGACCAACGAGGCGTCGACGCTGCTCGATACCGACGCTCACAACAAAGCTATCGACGCCGACGCGGCGTTGCAGGAGCTTGGGTCGGATCAGATCGGACAAGCCTTTGTCACGGCAACCATTACCATCTGGGATCGCGATCCCAATGCGGCCGACGAAAAGCTACGGTTGGTCGAGAAGGTCATTCAGGGTCGCGATTTCACCTGCATGATCGAGACGGTGAACGCCGTCGAAGCTTGGCTCGGCAGTCTGCCGGGGCATGTCTATGCAAATGTGAGGCAGCCGCCGGTATCGACACTCAACCTCGCCCATATGATTCCGACGTCGGCCGTGTGGGCCGGCGAAGCCAGGGACCTGCACTTGAAGGGTCCGCCTCTTCTGTTTGGCAAGACCGAGGGATCAACACCGTTCCGATTCTCGCTCCACGTCGGTGACGTCGGCCATACCCTTGTGGTCGGACCGACGGGGGCTGGCAAGTCGGTACTGCTCGCTCTGATGGCACTGCAATTCCGCCGTTACCCGAACTCTCAAGTCTTTGCATTCGATTTCGGTGGTTCAATCCGGGCGGCCGCGCTCGCCATGGGGGGCGACTGGCATGATCTCGGCGGCGCGCTGTCCGACGGAAGCGAAAACCCCGTTGCGCTGCAGCCGCTGGCCTGGATCGATGATGCTTCCGAGCGCGGATGGGCCACGGAATGGATCTGCGCGATCCTGGCACGGGAAAAGGTCGAGATCACCCCGGAGGTCAAGGATCATTTGTGGTCAGCGCTGACATCTCTCGCCTCGGCCCCGAGCGAGGAACGCACCCTCACGGGCCTGTCAGTCCTGTTGCAATCGCACTCCCTAAAACGCGCCTTGCAACCCTATTGCCTGGGCGGATCCTCTGGCCGGTTGCTTGATGCCGAATTCGAGCGTCTCGGTGAGGCATCGGTCCAGGCGTTTGAGACCGAAGGCTTGATCGGAACGAGTGCTGCACCGGCCGTGCTGGCGTATCTCTTCCATCGTATTGGGGACCGTCTCGATGGCCGGCCGACGCTCCTTATTGTCGATGAGGGTTGGCTTGCCCTCGATGATGAGGATTTTGCCGGTCAGCTCCGGGAATGGCTAAAGACGCTTCGGAAGAAGAACGCGTCCGTCATCTTCGCCACCCAGTCGCTTTCTGACATCGATGGGTCCGCAATCGCGCCGGCAATCATCGAAAGCTGCCCGACCCGCCTGTTGCTGCCGAACGAACGCGCGATCGAACCGCAAATCACTGCCATCTACCGCCGCTTCGGCCTCAATGACCGCCAGATCGAGCTACTGAGCAGGGCCACGCCGAAGCGCGACTACTACTGTCAATCCCGTCGTGGCAACCGGATGTTCGAACTCGGGCTCGGCGAGGTTGCGCTCGCATTCACCGCGGCGTCGTCAAAGACAGACCAGGCTGCCATCGCGCAGCTCCTCGCCGAACACGGACCTGACGGCTTCGTGCCGGCCTGGCTCCAGCACCGTGGTGTCGCTTGGGCCCTAGACCTGGTCCCCAATCTCGTCAATCTGGAGAAATCGCTATGAAGCCTCTTGGTCTATTGGCGGCCGCTAGCGCCATCTCTCTTCTGCTTGGCGTCACGGTGCCCGCACGGGCGCTGATCGTCTTCGATCCCAACAACTACGTTCAGAACGTCCTGACCGCCGCACGAGAGCTGCAGCAGATCAACAATCAGATCACCTCGTTGCAGAACGAGGCGCAGATGCTGATCAACCAAGCGAAGAACCTGGCTAACCTGCCGTATTCCTCGCTGCAGCAACTGCAATCCTCGATCCAGCGCACCCAGCAATTGCTCGCCCAGGCGCAGCGCATCGCCTACGACGTCCAGCAGATTGATCGCGCCTTCTCGACGAGCTACGCGCCAGCTACTGGTAGCCAGTCCAGCCAAATGCTTGTCACAAACGCGCAATCGCGGTGGCAAAATACGTACGCGGCAACGCAAGACGCGCTCCGGGTTCAGGCCGGAATCGTCGGCAACCTCGATACCAATCGCATCCAAACGTCCGCACTTGTAACTTCAAGCCAAAGTGCCGGCGGCGCCCTGCAGGCAACTCAAGCCGGCAACCAGATCCTCGCGCTTCAAGCGCAACAGCTTGCCGATCTCACGGCGGCCGTGGCGGCGCAGGGTAGGGCGCAGAGCCTCGAAGCCGCTCAGCGCGCCTCAGCCCAGGATCTGGGGCGAGAGCAGCTCAGACGATTCCTGACGCCAGGACAGGGCTATCAATCCTCCAACGTGCAGATGTTCCATTGATGACCGATGTAAAGGCATTCAGGGCGCTCTCGCTGCTTACGACAATCGGCCTAGTGGCCGTCGCCGCCTGCACGATCCAACTCCGAGGTGGAGACGATTCTCCGCCGGCACCAAAGGCAGAGCAGACGACCTATCCAACCAGCGCCGACCTCGCGCGCTGCCGCGTCGTCGCTCCAGAGGAAACGGCAAGCTACCGCCATTGCCAGCAGGTTTGGTCCGAAAACCGGCGCCGCTTTTTTGGCAAGAAGAACGGTCCCGCAGATGCTGGTCAAAGCGATTCCACCACGGGCCTAGCGCCCGCCCCCAAGGATCAGAGCCGAATCCCACAAGGATATCCACCGCTGGCGATACCTGACACGAGCAAGCCATGACCGGTACGGGGATCATTGACCAGTTCCTGGAAACGTTCACACGTTATATCGACAACGGCTTCGGGCTGCTCGGTAGCGATGTTGGGTATCTCGCAGCGACCCTTGCCGCGATCGACATCACGCTCGCCGCGTTGTTCTGGAGTTGGGGAACGGACGAGGACATCATAGCGCGCCTCGTCAAGAAGACGCTCTTCGTCGGGGTCTTTGCCTACCTTATCGGCAACTGGAATAGCCTGGCGCGTATCATGTTCGAGAGCTTTGCCGGACTTGGGCTGAAAGCGTCTGGCTCAAGTCTCTCCGCGGCAGATTTCCTGCGACCGGGAAGGATCGCCCAAGTCGGACTCGACGCCGGTCGACCGCTGCTCGATTCCATTTCTAACCTAATGGGCTACATCAGTTTTTTCGAGAATTTCGTCCAGATCGTCGTTCTCCTGTTCGCTTGGGGCGTGGTGCTGCTCGCTTTCTTCATTCTGTCGATCCAGCTCTTCGTCACCCTGATTGAATTCAAGCTTACGACGCTGGCCGGCTTCGTGCTCATTCCCTTTGGCCTGTTTGGCAAGACCGCCTTTGCGGCGGAGCGGATTTTGGGCAACGTTATATCTTCAGGGATCAAGGTCCTCGTCCTGGCCGTCATCGTTGGCATCGGCTCGACCCTGTTCTCGCAGTTCACCTCTGGTTTCGGCGGCGCGCAGCCGACCATTGAAGACGCGATGACCCTGGTGCTTGCGGCGCTCTCTTTGCTGGGCCTCGGTATCTTCGGTCCGGGTATCGCAAACGGCCTAGTATCGGGCGGACCCCAACTCGGCGCCGGTGCCGCGATTGGAACAGGCCTTGCGGCGGGCGGCCTTGTTGCGGTAGGCGCAGGTGTCGCCGCCGGCGGTGCTGGTCTCGCTGGCGGCGCGATTGCAGGCGCCGCGCGCGGTAGCGGCACTGTCATTAGCGGAGCACCAGCCGCCTATCGAAGCGGCGGCCTTGCTGGCGTCGCGGAGGCCGGCGCCTCGGCTGCGATGAGTCCTTTGCGCCGAGCAGCGGCTGCCTTCGGGGGTGGCCAAGCCGGCGAGCAGGCCACGAGCACCTCGGCCGAAGGGCAGCCCGATTGGGCTCGCCGCATGAAGCGTGCTCAGACCATTCGGCACGGTGCCTCGGCTGCTGGCCACGCCGTCCGCTCGGGCGATCATGGTGGCAGTGGTTCCTCCGTTGACTTGTCCGAACGAGAGCGCTGAGGCGGACCAGTGCACCTCCGCCGCACAGCGCGCCTCAAATCCTTCCATCCCACGACTTGAAAGCGATCACTCGATATCAGGGTCAACCATCGATGTTCAAACGACCATCAGTTCACTACGGGCGCATGCCCGAGCCGATTACGCCTTATCAAAAGGCGGCGCAAGTGTGGGACGAACGCATTGGATCAGCGCGGGTGCAAGCCAAGAACTGGCGCCTGATGGCGTTCGGCTGCTTGATGATGTCGGCCGGTCTCGCTGGCAGCCTTGTCTGGCAATCTAACCAGGGATCGATCACGCCTTGGGTGGTAGAAGTCGATCATCTCGGCCAGGCCCAAAGGGTTGCGCCCGCCAACATCGACTATCGACCAACCGATGCGCAGATCGCTTACCATCTGGCGCGCTTTATCGAGGATGTCAGAGGTCTGCCAGCCGACGGCATCGTTCTGCGCCAAAACTGGCTCCATGCCTATGATTTTACGACCGATCGCGGCGCCGCTGCGCTCAACGACTACGCGCGCAACAATGATCCCTTTGCCAAGCTGGGTAAGGAGCAAATCTCCGTCGACGTATCGAGCGTCATTCGCGCTTCGTCAGAAAGCTTTCGGGTCGCGTGGACCCAGCGCGTCTACGACAACGGCGCGTTGAGTTCGATCGAGCGTTGGACGGCCATTCTCACCATCGTAATCGAAACGCCGCGCGATGCCGAACGCCTGCGCAAGAATCCCCTTGGCGTCTACGTCCGCGCCATCAACTGGTCGAAGGAGTTGAGTCAGTGAACGATATGACGTTAGAAGTATCTACGAAGCGTCGCATCCAACATCGTAGGCTCTATTCGGCTCGGCGCGAGTTCGTGAACTCGAAACGTGCATTTTTGTTCGCTCTCCTGCTTAGTTCGTCGATGCTTGGCGGGTGCGCGACCTACATTCCGCCGGAGATCAGCTATGACGCTGAAGTTCCTCCGTTGCCGGCACCGCCTGTGGCTCTCGACGACAAACCAAAACCCCTTCACGTTCCTCCCCTCTGGAAGCCAGCACTCGGCGGTAAGTCAGTAGGGAAGGAAGACGCGGAGCCGGTGAGCCGGGTCGAGACGGCAAACAGCGCGGCCCGTGTTGAGCCGCGCAAGCGGGGGTATTTCAACGCAGCCCAAATCTACGCCTACAGTCCCGGAGCGCTCTATCAGATTTACGCCGCACCGGGGCAAATAACGGATATCGCGCTCGAGGAGGGAGAACAGTTGACGGGATCAGGACCGATCGCGGCCGGAGATACCGTACGCTGGATCGTGGGCGATACCGAGAGCGGGAGCGGGGACACACGGCGCGTCCATATCCTGGTCAAGCCGACGCGAGCTTTGATCGAGACCAACCTCGTGGTCAATACTGACCGGCGCACCTACCTAATCGAGCTCCGCTCCCGCGAGCGGCCTTACATGCCCTCCGTTGCTTGGTACTATCCAGAAACTGTACGGGAACGATCGCGCTCGGTCGCTCTGAAGCCCGTCCTTCCGGAGCCGCCGCAGCGCATCTCCCGCTATGCCATCGAAGGGGACAGTCCTCCCTGGCGGCCGCTCGCCGCATATGACGATGGCCGCAAGGTCTACATCGAATTTCCGGCAGGGATCGTGCAAGGCGAGATGCCTCCGCTCTTCGTCATTGGTCCAGACGGCAAGAGCGAGCTGGTCAACTATCGCGCTTACGCCAACGTATTGATCGTCGATCGGCTGTTTGCTGCCGCCGAACTGCGGCTTGGGGGCGAGCATCAGCAGAAGGTCAGGATTGTCAGGACTGACGGGAGGCCGTCGACATGAACACCCGGAATGCAAACGATGAGGAGCAAGCAGTTCCCTCGGAGACACAAGGGGAGCAGTCCGAAAGTTTCCGCTTGAGAGCAGAGCATCCGCGCGTGATGCGGTTGTCGCGGAAGGTCTTAGCCGGCGGGAGCGCGGTTGCCCTGCTTGTCGTTGGCGGAGCGGTGCTGTGGTCGCTACAGAACAATCGCTCACGCAATCAAGCGGCCGATGGGCTTTACAGTACCGACCACCACAATGTGGCCGACGGCATAACGACGCTGCCGAAGGACTATACTGGCGTCCCGCGCCAGTCGATCCCGCAGCTTGGTCCGCCGCTCCCCGGGGACCTCGGTCGACCGATCGTCGCCGCTCAAGGTCAATTGCCGACGAGCGGCGCTGATCCGGACCAGCAGCGGCGGGATCAAGAGACCGAAGCTGCTCGCATCAGTCATCTATTCGCTTCGACCAATGGAAGTGAAGTACGTCCGCCCGTCGCTGCGGCTGTTGGAAGTGACCGCGCTGTGCCATCGAATGCAGCGGGGACCGGCGATGACGGATCCGCGCAAAACGGTCAAGACCGAAAGCTTGCCTTTGTGAGCGGTTCTGTGGATCGCCGCACGGTCAGTTCTGACCGCATCGCCAGGCCCGCTTCACCCTACATCATGCAGGCCGGAACTGTGATTCCGGGAGCTCTGATCACAGGGATTAGATCGGATCTTCCAGGCCAAATCACCGCGCAGGTGACCGAAAACGTATACGACACGCCCACCGGTCGGTTCTTGTTAGTGCCCCAAGGAGCGCGCCTAATCGGGGTCTATGATAGCCAAGTCACTTTCGGCCAGTCGCGCGTTCTGGTCGTTTGGACCCGACTGATCATGCCGAATGGACGTTCAATCGTTCTCGAGCGGCAGCCTGGCGCTGATACTGCCGGATATGCAGGCCTCGAAGATCAGGTCGAAAATCACTGGGGTGAACTGTTCAAGGCTGCGGCACTATCGACGTTTCTGGCGGTCGGGACCGAATTGGGTGCCGGCTCGGATACCAACAGCAACGACAGCGCAATCATCCAGGCGTTGCGACACGGCGCCTCCGACTCACTGAATCAAACCGGACAGCAGGTCGTTCGCCGCAGTCTCGGCATCCAGCCTACTCTAACTGTACGACCTGGATTCCCGGTTCGTGTTCTTGTCAATCATGACCTCATACTTACGCCCTACAGAGGGTGACACCATGCCAAAACTCAAAATTGGAGAGCTTCCAGACGACAAGCCGGTCAAAGTGAGTACGGAGCTGCCTGCGGCCGTGCATCGTGATCTCATTGCATATGCAGAAGCGCTTACGCGTCAGGGTGGCCAAGTGGTTGATCCGACTAAGCTCATCGCTCCCATGTTGGCGCGCTTTATGGCCACGGATCGAGGATTTTCTAAACTGAAACGTGAAGTCCACGTACCGGCCGCTGGCGAAGGACAGTGATGCTCAAGGTTTCCGAAACTGTTGGTCGAGGCTAAATCTAGGCGCTGCCAAGCTGGCGCCAAGAGCCGAGATATCTTGTCGGAAAGGTGTGTTCGCGCCCGATACAACTCCGATTACCAGGTTTTCTCAGTTTTCAGACGCGAGGCGTTGGGTGCCGACTGCAGTTATTTGGTCGCCTTGAAGCGCGTTACACTGCTCCGGCCATCGACGCTGACAGGCACGTCACCCTCGACCGTGGCCCGCCGTACGACGCGATGCTGGTCCCCGTAATCGTTGACCGCGTAATGCTGCGTTGCGCGGTTGTCCCATATTGCAATATCGCCCTCTATCCAGTTCCAGCGCACAGTGTTTTCGGGCGCGGTGATGTGAGATTGGAAAAGATCGAACAACTTTTGTCCGTCGTATTTGCCGATCCCTACAAAGTGCTTCACCAAGGTGCCGAGCACTAGCGTCCGCTCGCCTGTTTCGGGGTGGACGCGCACAACGGGATGCTCGGTCTCAAAAACCGTTCTGGTGAACACCTCGTCAAAGTGCTTCTTGTCGACCTCGCGGACACGCGCGATCCCGGCGTAATCGAAAACGTTGCTGTGAACGGCCCATAGGCTGTCGGCAAGCCGTTGTAGAGGCGGCGGCAGACCAAGATAAGCGGCAGCTGTGTTCGACCACACCGTGTCGCCTCCGAACCTTGGCATTACAACGGCCCGCAGGACCAAAATCTTGGGATAGGCGTCGGCGAAGGTTCCATCTGCATGCCAAACGTCTGCGCGACCGCCGCCGCGAGAGGAGTCCAGTTCGAGGAGCGACGCCATCCCCTTGGTGGCACCGAGCATCGGATGCGGCACTAACTTTCCGAGACGAGCGGCAAAGCGCTCCTGCTCGGCGTCATTGAGATGTCCTTGATTACGGAAGAAGATCACCTTGTGCTCGAGCAATAAGCTGTTGATCGCAGCGATCGCGTGATCCGGTAGATCGCCTGATAGCTTGATATTTTTGATTTCGGCGCCGATGCGCGCTGCACGTTTCACTACATCGGTGCTCGGAATGACGCCACCGATCAAAGCCGTTGTGCTCATGTTGCTTTTGTAAGCCCTTGCAGTTTTTCTCTCTCTCGCCTCTCGGAGCGAATGATCTTCAGCAAGCATCGTGCCAAGCGAAAGACGACCAGGTATCGCCAATGGCACCGAACGAATATGGTATTTGGCGCGAGTCATAGAAGCCGATGGTTGGACCGAGTGACGAAAGAACTCGATCATCGAACTTCCACTTCCAATGTCGAACTGTGAAGCCGAAGCGGAGAGCAGGAGGCGCCAACCCGGAACATCTTCAGTTATGCTTTTGTAATCATTCAATTGCGTTGAAAAAACAATGCTTCTGTAGAATTGGTAAACTTCATGCGAGATTGTGCCTCTGTCAGAATACGGACAAGTGTCTACAGCGCGGTAAGCTCGAGCTGACTGTTCGGTTAGTAAATGTGGCGAGGTAATTATATTGCCCAGGTTAATCTCTACTAATGCCGCTGGAGCGTGTAAGAGCTGCAGATGTAATGTCCATCGGCGCTGTTGGCCACGGTCATGCACATTATCGTTTCAGTCCTGAGCCAGGATAAGAGCTGCAACTTCCTGGTCCTGTGCCAGTTTGCTCGCCGCTAGGCCGGTGGCGACACCAACGCGATCAGGCGTAGGGCGGTTTTGGCTCATCTTGCGCTTGCCTTCTACCATAGTGATCGGGATGCGCACGCCGACGATTTCACGCAAATGGACGGCAATGAAATCCGCGGGAGCATCGCTGACTGCCCAGGGCGTCGCACGTGACATCTCATGGATATTCGTCAGACGCGTCACGATCTCAAGCAGGCGTTTAGGATCCTCGAAGAACTCAATCGGCCCATGGACGTGGACCGCGATGTAATTCCATGTAGGCACCACGCGTTCAGTTTGACGCTTGCTTGGATACCAGGATGGTGTCACATAAGCCTCTGCGCCACTAAAGATCGCCAGAGCTTCTCCAATCGGGGCCGTGCGCCATTGCGGATTGCCCTTCGCCAAGTGCCCGTACAGTGCGCCGTGTTTGCCTTCGCTCTCGTCGAGGAAGAGCGGAAGAGGCGTCGCAAGTGGCCCATCTGATGTCGCTGTGATCAGGTTGGCCAATCGGGCGCAGCGGATTGTCGCTCGAATGCTCTCGAGGTCGTAATCTCGAAAGTGGGCTGGTATGTACATAGAGGGTCTCCGGTGGCTGTCGTCCAGATAAAACGCAAGTCAAGAAGCTAGAAAACCGCCAGTTTCAGTAGCTCGCGTAGAGGTGCTCCGCTTTCTCTCTTGACGTGAAGTTTTCGGATTGTCTGGGACGTGACCTGCCACTAAGTATTTGTTCCAGAAGGCCTGGATCGTAGCGCAACTGTATCGCAACATTTCTCGTTCTGCCGCCGGTCCGACAGACTTTGAGACGATAACCGTAGCCATCCAGCGTACTGCTCTGACTTAATTCAGATGAAGTTCGAGGGATGTCTGGCACTTTGATTGGAGAGGATCTCACAGTTCTGCTTCAGAAAGTCGGTTTGAAGCTCAGGAGCCTCGGTGATCGCGCAAACGCGCCCGCAAGGACCTACCAAGAATGGTCGGTCGCACTGTTACGGGAAGTTAGTTATACCGTCGCTCTCAACGAGGGGGATCCGTGCCTTACAGTATTAGGTGTCATCGAACGGGGTTTAGCCGGAGGCATTTTTCGGTTCAAAGTTTGAGCGCAAGAGAAGCCCTGTGTAAGTCGGAGTGTCTTGAGAGATCGGGAGTAGACATAGACTATATTGATACTCCCTCAGGCGGACGTGTCGACCTCCGCACGCTCCGGAAGCTGGCTGAGACGGAGGGCGGCTTCGAACAAGAAATTCCCAGCCAATGATGGTGATCATACCTGCGCTTTCAGGAAAATACTCAAACATTTGAGCTCGCACCTACGAAGCCCTGTCACTTCAAAGCGCTGGCGCCTTCACGTTTCGATGCGATAGTACCTGGTGCATCGAGCGCGATGGTCTGCACCGGGGTCGTGTCGGTTTCGGCCTGGAATCTCAGAGGCACTTCTTCGGATACCAGTGGGCCGGCCAATTTAGGTTGTCTCGAATACGCGCATCGTTGCCCTCTCTAGCATCCATCAACTTCGCGCAGATTCCACCATGCACAACAACTAATAAGACGAGCGGCTGCCATGAACGATGGACATTGATTTGGTTCACTCTCAAGAGCGCGGCTACTCAAGCGAGTTCAGTATTGCGAGCTGCCTCGGACTGCCACCGAAGCAGTGTCCCCTGCCGTTAAGATTGTTTCGTCGAGAAGATGCTGCGCATTTCAGGATGCGTTTAGAAGACCGTTCACAGTCTTCAAGCCGAGCCCGTCTTACGGCAGGATGCATGATCCGACGCAGCAGCCTAATCTGCACAGTAGGCGACCGTTGTTGAGCCACGAGCCTACGACCGTTTTCCGGGCCGGCAGCCTCAAGCCGAGACCTTACTCACCATAGCGAAGTACGTGCAGATTGCCGAGTGACGCGCACGTGAGGTGCGGCGCGGTTTTGGTCCGGCGCAAACGATCCATGCTTGCTTGGGCCTGCCAGTCCAGCTTCGCGAACTGTCCTAGACATGCACTAGTTCCGGCGCTTGACCTTGCGCGGCACTTAGCTAGCCGAGGCGCCACGCTGACATAAAGAGGATTTGACGTCAGGGCCTGTGAAACAGGCAGTGTGATTTTGCTTTGGGAGGAGTTCCTGGTTCATAGTAGCCAGCGGGAGCGAAGATAAAACAGAAATCCGGACCGGGCAAAGCACCGGCAGAACAAGTTGTAAAAAGACATTAGGCGACAAAGCCGGCCGGCATTATTCGGCGGAAGAGAGGATCCGCATGGTGCTGTGCACGGAATGGAGAACATCTCGAGATCCGCCGCCCAGAATGCATTGCCGCCTCGATGTACTACAGCTGGTTCAAGGAGTCTGACGACGGACGTCAGCTCTCAAACGAATGTCGACAACTTGACCCTGCAGCCCGCTACGAAGTCCCCGCTGAACCTCCAATTCTCAATTCGGCACGGCCCTTGCTTGGTTAGGGGTACCATCACGTATTGCTCCAGATACGGCGATGTTAGGGGCGGGCTCGGCGTCACGAGCGTCTGGTCCGCCCCGCCGATTCGCTGCGGCTTGCGAATCCGGTGCCCAAGCGGCCATGCCATAGCCTTGAACACACGTTAGATCAGAGATGCAGACTGGAACGGTAGTCTCCTACAGTGTTGAGAAGGGCTGGGGCTTCATCAGACCCGACAACTGCGACGGCATGGATTTGTTCGTGCACATTTCGGACCTTTGCGACTGCGCAGGCGCTGATCTGGTGCCGGGGACGCGCGTGTCTTTCGATCGTCACTTCAACAAACGCCGCTCGAAGTACAGAGCCGCCGAGGTCAGAGTAATCAATTGAGATGCCGTATTTTCTGAAGCACGCGTTGCTTATCATTTGATATCGGAAAGGCGATGCAGGAGCGCGTCCCTTGCAGAGCGCAAAAAATTGACGGCTTCCTCTCTGTACGTTCAGGTCGATCTTCAGAAGAATCTTGCCCACTCCAAGATTCCTTTTGGCGTAGTGACGTGCCACCTGGATGCCGTGAGCAATCCTGGTCAAAATCGTTCAATGAAGCATCGAAGATGTTGGACAAGTTTTGAACGCCGGGGTCATCAGACGGCAGCGTTTCGGCACGGAACTCGTACAAATACGATCGTCCCCAAACAACCGAAACTGGACGGCCGCGCCGATGGATCATACATGGAGTCGGCGACGCCCGCGGTGACGCTCAGCGTAGTGCAGTCGACGATCTTAACGAGATCCTAGCCACGCCGCGTGTATTGGCCATCGGTATGTCCCAGACATGCCAACAACGCGGCGCTGAGCGTAGCGAAGATCAGACACGAACAGGCTATGGACGATGCGCGCTTTCACTTACTCGCTCTCGACATTAAGTTCGGCCAGCCGCTGATCGAGTTCTCGGATCGAGTTAACTACCTCGAGGCCGAACTCGCGCCAGCCCGCGACGGAGTCTTCGTCGGGAGTCCTACAATGAGGCGCCTTTGCTGGGTGCAAGTGCGCAGCACCTCCAGCGCTTTGATCTCACCGTGATTGTTTCAGATCTCGCAGGAGAGCCAGATTTCGGCTGCGCGATTGGGGGTACTAGACGCGTTATCTTCACCGGCGGCCCGATCGCACAATTCCGTCGGTTTCTTACGCGCTACGGGCTCTGATGCTGCTGCCCTCACGACTCTTTGCCGCTTTCCACGGCCTTTTGTCGCCGTACTTGACGCCGATTTCGTTTCGCAGACGCCGCTTTCACAATCGGGTTCCGCCTTACCGTCGTTCCGTTGCTCAATCCGGCGAAATGGTATTGGCGCGCTCTTCTCCTAGGAGCGGCTGCCATAGTGTCTTAGCGTCATGTGGTTTGGCGCTTCGCGGATACGCTGGTGCCGCTCGGCTGGACTGCGGGCGCGCTTCCTCATGCGGACTTAATCGAGCGGACGTTGGCACTGTTTAACGAGCCGAGCGTTGTCGAGTTGAAGATTCGCATGCTCGAAGCGCTACTGTGCCGTCCTCGTCCTCGTCCATTGCGACTCGAATCAACCCGGACCTGACGCCTTATCGTGGAGGAATACGGTGATCTGTTGCCGTACTCGAGCGCTTGTTCCTATCGACGAACAGATGCTCTTCAGATCGTCCCAGAGCTAGTTGGAGGATCAAGTCGGGCTGGAGGACAGGCGCAGTCCGCCCCTGCCATAACTTGCGGGATCGACGATGCTTGAAAGTAGAGATCCAAGACAGGCCAAGTCGGCAGCGTCCTTCATCAAAAGCCCCGTGAAGATGACGTTGCCCTGGCATGCGGCCTGCCCGGTCACGACACCGATCACAGTCCATCCGAACCCATCGCGTCAGACCGCGTAGCGAGCTAATCTGGGTGAGAGCTCGATCGCGTTTCACCACTGTGCTTTTAGCCGACGCGGCGCTATGGTATGCTTTGCCACTCAGACAAGTCTCGCGGATACCCATCTTTGTAGGATCGCCAGCCCACGGCCAATGACATCTCGCGTTTGCCAACTCTTCTGCTGCTATGACTTGCGAGATATACTGGCCTAAAACCTGGCCCATCAAACGGGAGGGCGCATCCTCCCGGCACGATGATGATCTCGGCTAGCCCGGCGTAGGTTTCATACCTCCATTGCCTAGCTAACTACCGGGTTAACCCCTTTGATATTGACGGCAACGCAGGTGCGACTCGGCGCCTTTCCTCAAGAGAACTCGACGCTGTCCCTGCCGCGCCCACGCTGCCGGTGAAGTTAGCCCCGACGTGACTCGGCGCTTGTGCTGGTCCGAAAAAGCGCTGTCCCTACCACGCCCCACTAACTTCAGTGGCCAACTTTGCCATAACAACGCTAACCACCTCGCCTTTCGCGGGAGTGTCTCAAGCTCCCACAGGCCGCGGAATTGTAGCGCCAAGAGCGATCAAGGGACGCCTACCAGGATTGGTGGCTGGCCTACGGCGTAAAGGCGCACTATCGGTGTGGTAATGACCGCACGAGATGGGCACATGCACATCAACACGATTGCCCGCGCCAAGCTTGGGCAATTACGGGCGCTCACCTCAGCCACGTAGAAACGGACCCAGCATATCTGGCGAGGATGCAGACAAGCCGGCACTACAACCGTAGTGATACGGGCGTGGCGTGTGCGATGCTACGAGCCGCATGCAGGTTGACGACGTGCTCAAGCTTTAACTCAGTGAGCTGCTGCCGGTTTAATGGACACCGGGTTCAGCTAAACCCGTCTTGCGCCCGAACTCAACCGGGCTGACATAGGCGTGGTGGAGTCCCTGCGGGGTCTTGTTGCAAAATCTTTCAGTTTAGCTAAACACGTTGGCGCGTGCGTCTGGTTCTGTAGATCTTTCCTGCCGTCCGTTCGGTCTTGAGAAGAGAAGACGCTCTCCGTGGCCGCATCGTCCCACACTTCCCGGAACGGCTCATGCTGCAAAGGATGCCATCGTCGGCCATCAGGCGCTACAACTGCTCGCTCGTGTGCCGGCGCACCAGTCGGGTGCTTCGCGATGATGGATGATACCTGGGCGACAACGCTACTTTCAAGCCGCCACCAAATATCTCACTGGCCGACGCATTCCATCGCGACAGCAACTGACGCCGCATGGCCGGCGCTACGGGCGAGTCCTCATCAGTTCGGAGAGGTCGCCGGGCCCAAAGATATCCATTTGGCCCTGTTTAGACTACGCACCCTCACGATCCGCAAACAACATTGGGAAAACGGCCTTAAACTGGCTCCAAGGCTGCAAGCCAATCCCGCTGTCGACCGTGTTTTGCACCCAGCACCAGTTCCCCAAGCTTCGGTGGACATCAATGCCAGTCACCCGTCGCATTCGCGACTCCTGCCAGACACGATGACCCGAGAACTTAGGGCTGGTCGCCTCTGACACGCCGAGAGTGCGAATCCGTAGTTGTCGTGTCGCCCGCAGCTCCCGTCAGGTCATTTGGAGCCGAGAGTTTTTAGGCGCGAGCAGCCTTTTCGGAGTTGTGCTGAAGCGATGCCGCGCGCTCAGCTAGCGAGCGTAGCAGGGACAGCGTGGGGTTCTCACTCACTCGAGGCGCCGAGGCACGTCCGCGCTGCTCCGGAGGCGACATGGTGCATCGACAGCTAGGAATCCAAGCCGAGGCACCGGAAGCACGGTGCGGGCAGCCCGATATACACACGACACATGCAGGCCGCATTGATATCACGCGGGCTGCACTGCAGGATCAGCCGGTTCAACAGCCCGCAGAAGCTGGTGAGCTATTTCGGGCTGAACCCACGGGTGCGGCAGTCGGGACTGGGAGCCGCCCATCACGGTCGCATCAGCAAGATCGGCCGCAGTCACGCGCGCGCCATGCTGGTCGAGGCGGCCTTGGCTGCGCCCAAGGCACCCCGGTCCACTGCATGCGTTTGGTACTTCCGGTTCTGGCCGCGGCGGGCGATCTTAGCGATAGGCCATCGCACGCAGGTTAACTCCAGGGCCGCACGCCCATCTCACAGGTTGACCGTCACGGTCTGGGTGAGTCCTAGTGGCTCCAAGATTTCGTTGGCATAGGAGCAGCTTCGGCTATGCCAACGTATAGCTTTCGAAGGAATTCCTCCGCCGGCATTTATGAGGAGGATACGATCACTGCGTAGCCGAGGCGACGCCATGGGAGGCCATACAGTTGATCACACTTAAATCTGTTCAGATGAGTTTTCGTCATCCGGATTGGGACTGTACTGCGCATTCCAGAACACGAACGCGGAGATCGCAGAGCAAGCTTGGCAATGCGCTCGGCACGGAACAGGTTGGCCGCGGCTGGCGGACAGTTCTTCTCTAGAACCGCATGAATTCAGGGCTAAGAGGTTAACTTGAAGGCGGCTCTCCGCTCTCCTCGCTGGACCAGACGGGAAGATGAACTGTTGCGCGAGCTTGTTGATGCAGGCGCGCCTGTGGAATCCATTTGCGAAACGCTCAACAGGCCCGAGCCGGAACTTCGGAGGCGTGGCTACTACATTGGCCTACCAAGGAAATGGTTTAAGCGAAGAGTCGCCCTCTGACGTTGAGGCCGCGCTCGACTGCGATCCTGGTGTTGGCAAAGTAAGGCGAGGCCGCCTCTTTCATTCAGCAAAAAAGGCGACGTCGACTTCCGGGCCCTCCGGCATACGACGATTGTAAGCGCGCATTTTGGCGCGCGGCTATGCGCTCACTCGGCCGCTGGCACGATCTGACGCCGGGCTGGCTTGATTGAGCCCGGCGATCGAACGTCAGCATCTTCGTCGACCCCACTCAGTTTGGACTGAACGAGGATCTCAGCACCTACACGCCCGACTTCTTGCAGGATGAGGGACTGTGCCGCGACGCCGATGTTGCGTTCCTCTTTGCGCCGGATGCACAGGAAGTTTATTCAAGTCATTTCGAGACGTTAATTGAACCGGGCGACCTCGCCAAACCTCTGTGCGGAGCCTTCAGGCCTGGACATTTTCGCGGTGTCGCGATTGTCGTATGCCAGTTGTTGAACATGGTGCAGCCCGACGTGCTGTTTTTTCAAAAGGATTTTCAGCAATGCGCAGTCGTGCGTCGCATGGCGATTGATCTCAATCGCCCAATCGAGCTCGTCACCGTACCGACCGTTCGCGAGCAGGATGGGCTCGCGATGAGCCGTCGCAACCGGTATCGCGGCAAGGAAGAACGTCAGCGGGCCCTTGCGTTCAATCGTGGACTCTCCGCCGCGCTGGATGAATTCCGCTCGGGAGAAAGGCTAATTGCGATCGCCAATGCATTTAGAGACTGTTGACCGACTCCAGTATCTTGAACTTCTGGACGGTGACACGCTCAACGCCGCCCACAGTCCACTGCGACGCCCCGCGGCGCTTTGTGCAGCAGCCTACGTTGGATCGCCCGGCTGATCGACAACGTAATACTGGCGTTGCGCAACTCCGTAGCGCACTGCGTAGCCAACATTACGCAGCATATTGAGCTGGAAGAAGTGCTCAAGCCAACCGTTCCGACCGTCTTGGTACCAAGGGCGAACTCCGAGCAGCCGTTGTTCAGCGAGTTTGCGATGCGAGAGGGGGGCTTGCTGAATATTGTAGGATCGAGAACTTTGCGTCTGGCAAGGTCACAAGTTTCGCGGGTCTGCGATCAGCGAGCGTTTCGACAAACCTTGGTATAGTGTTTTGCAGCCCATTCAATATTGCCCACTTACCTTTGTAGAGTTGAGCACCCGTCAGGTCGTTTGTACTTTCGATCTCGAACCCGGATCATTCGATCGACGGGGCGGCGCGAAGCCCGAAGTGACGCCTTGCTAGAAGTCGTTGCGTTCCAATCAGGTGTGAGGACGAACATCTTGAGTCTGACCGTTGGCCGGCTGCACGCAAAAAGACTGGGGGCTGTGTCTTAAAAAGGTGCCAACTATTCGAGATCGCGATGAGTGATCAGAACAGCGCAACCAACCTGCATTCAAGCGACGAAGGTGAAGAAGCGGAGGATTGGGCACGCTATGCTCCGCAACGTGTGAGTCCTTAGAGTAGCCGATAATGCTTCCCTCATATTACGGGCTTTAGCGCAGTCGCCGCATTGATAATCCATTGCTGTACCGCAATTGCTGGCGTATTTGCATCCCCCTCTGGAAATGCGAGTCGAGATGGCGTTTACCGAGCTTTTCATGAAACGTCCGGTATTGTCTATTGTCGTCAGTCTCCTGATCTTGCTGATCGGCTTTCGCGCGGCCACTGTGCTGCCGATCCGGCAATATCCCAAGCTGTCTAATACGGTCGTCAATATCACGACTTCCTATCCTGGCGCCTCCGCCGACATGATCCAGGGGTTCATCACGACTCCCCTGGAGCAGGCAGTCGCTTCCGCCGAGGGCGTCGACTACATCAGTTCCTCGTCGGTGCTCGGTACCTCGACGATCCAAGTTTACATCAAGCTGAATTTTGATCCCAACGAGGCGCTCACCGAGGTGCTCTCCAAGGTCAACTCAGTCAAATATTTGATCCCAAAGGAATCAAACGATCCGGTCGTCACCAAATCGACCGGTCAGGCCACCGCTGTCATGTATATCGCGTTCTCCAGCGAGGAATTGACGGCAAGCGCGATCTCCGACTACCTCTCGCGCGTCGTGCAACCCGTTATGGCAACCGTTGATGGTGTCGCAGCGGCAGACATCCTGGGCGGTCAGAGTTTTGCGATGCGGCTATGGCTCGATCCTGCGAAAATGGCGGGGCACGGCGTGTCGCCGGCTGAAGTTTCGGCTGCAATCGCCGCTAACAACTTCCAGGCTGCAGCCGGCCAGACCAAGGGTAATTTCACTATCTCCGATGTCACTGCAAACACGGATCTGCGGAGTGTCGATGACTTCAAGCGCATGATCGTCAAAGCCAATGACGGCGGCTTTGTGCGCATGGAAGACATTGCCGTAGTCGAGCTTGCCGCGCAGACCGCAGACATCAGCGTCGCCATGAACGGCGAGCACGCGGTCTTTATCGGCGTTCAGGCGAGCCCGGAAGGCAATCCGCTAAACATAGTGCGAGGCGTTCGGGCACTGTTTCCAGACATCGAGCGTAACTTGCCGCCGTCACTGAAGATGAAAGTTGCCTACGACTCCACCAAGTTCATTCAATCATCGATCGATGAAGTGGAGAAGACGCTCATTGAGGCGGTCGTTGTCGTGGTGGTGGTGATCTTCCTATTCCTGGCCTCGCTGCGGTCGGTCATCATTCCTGTAGTCACTATTCCTTTGTCGCTCGTTGGTGTCTGCAGCATGATGCTGGCGCTCGGGTTTTCATTGAATCTCCTGACCCTTCTTGCCATGGTTCTCGCGATCGGTCTCGTGGTCGACGACGCGATCGTGGTGGTGGAGAATATTCATCGCCATTTAGAAGAAGGTGCGCCGCCTGTACAAGCTGCTACGAGGGGCGCGCGAGAGATCGTCGGCCCCGTTGTATCCATGACGATTACCTTGGCTGCTGTATATGCCCCAATCGGATTTCTCGGCGGCCTCACCGGTGCGCTGTTCCGCGAGTTCGCGTTTACGCTAGCCGGAGCGGTAATCGTGTCGGGCGTGATCGCTTTGACGCTGTCGCCGATGATGTGCTCGCTCTTCCTGCAGCGCGCTGAGGAGGGGCGGGTCGCAAGAGTTGTGAATCGCGGGTTCGGCGCCATGACACGATGGTACGGCCGCAAGCTCGACCGCTCGCTCGACTATCGTCCGATTACCGGGCTGTTTGCGCTGACCATGTTGGGCCTCGTCGGCTTTCTCTATATGAATATTTCCAAGGAACTCGCACCCGAGGAGGATCAAGGTATCGTATTCGCTCTCATCAAGGCGCCGAAATACGCCAATATCGACTACCTCGACTACTACGGGACCAAGCTTGAGAAAGCGTTACAGAAATTTTCCGAGACTGATTTGAGTTTCGTGCTCAATGGCGTTAGTGGCCAGCAGAGTGGCATGGCCGGCATGTTGCTCAAGCCATGGGACGAGCGCAAGCGCTCATCGAGCGCCCTACAGTCCCTTGTCCAAGCCGAGCTGTCGAAAATCGAAGGGATTAACGCGTTTGCCTTTAGCTTGCCGCCACTTCCCGGCGGCTCTGGTGGCCTACCAGTGCAGATGGTGATCAATTCGACGCTTGGCTTCCAATCCGTCTACGAGCAAATGTCGAAACTGAAGGATGCCGCGCGCAAGAGCGGCCTGTTCATGGTGAGCGACTCCGACCTCGAGTTCAACCAGCCGGTGGTACGAATCAAGGTTGATCGATCCAAGGCCAACGAGCTTGGCATCACCATGCAGACCATCGGTAGCGCGCTCGCCACCTTACTTGGCGGTAACTACGTCAATCGCTTCAATCTGCAGGGTCGCTCCTACCAGGTGATCCCGCAGGTGCCACGTGAGGAACGCCTGGCGCCGCAAGCAATCGGGAGCTATTATGTGAAGACTGCGACGGGGGCGATGCTCCCGCTGTCTACCGTAGTCTCCATCGAGACTGCGACCGATCCGAACGCGCTCACCCACCACAATCAGCTCAACTGCGCGACCTTTCAGGCTGTGCCGATGCCCGGCGTCACGATCGGTCAGGCTGTGGACTTCCTCGAAGCCGAGGCAAACAAACTGCCCACGGGTTTCAGCCACGACTTTCTCGCCGACGCCCGGCAATATGTGCACGAGGGCAACCAGCTGGCGATTACCTTTGCTTTTGCAATCATCATCATCTTCTTGGTGCTTGCGGCGCAGTTCGAAAGTCTGCGCGATCCCTTCATCATCATGATCAGCGTGCCGATGGCAATCGTCGGCGCCTTGATCCCGCCATTCTTTGGCTGGGCGACTATGAACATCTACACCCAGGTCGGATTGTTGACACTGGTCGGGTTGATTTCCAAGCACGGCATCCTAATGGTTGAGTTTGCCAATGAGCTGCAGCTCAAAAAGGGGCTTGACCGTCGCTCGGCTATAGAAATAGCTGCGCGCGTCCGACTGCGTCCAATCTTGATGACTACGGCGGCGATGGTCACGGGCTTCGTACCCTTGTTGACTGCAACGGGAGCTGGCGCCGCGAGCCGCTTCTCCATCGGGCTCGTGCTCGTCGCTGGCATGTCTGTCGGCACGCTGTTCACGCTCTTCGTGCTGCCGGCGGTCTATGTCGCTATCGCGTCCGATCACCGTGCCGATGCAAGCTCCGGCCGCGCGAACATTGCCGCCGAGCTCGACCTCACCGGCGCTGCTGATGCCCAGCTGGCCAAGCAATGACGATAGATTCAAGCCAGTTCGCTCGGTGTGGTGAGCGGAGGAGCCTGCGACCGGTTCCGCTGGGGAGAGAGAGTTGATGCTCGCCTGCTAAAAATGGCTTCGTCCTCCACCGAACGAGAGGTGAACTTTGGCTTCTTGGGTCCTGTCTTCAGATCACTGACGGAGCCGGGTCTCTTCCACTTTGGCGACCGAGTTGGGATTGATCCCGTAGCGCTTAGTCTCTAGCCAGCGCTCTTAAGCTCTCTTGACTGTTTGTATTACTCGACGGACCGCCTTCGCCGTGGTGGCGCAGCCGTGTAAAACTTGTCCCATAGCTTCCTTCGAATCGTGCGATAAGGTTGCACCATCAAAGCCCGGGACTAAACATCTAGCGAACCTGACCCCGCGGTAAGCGCGCCGCAGGCAAGCGGACGACGATCTGGCTGTCCGTGATGTCGACGACTTCCTTGCGCTTCCTCCCGTCATCGTACCGCAATTCGAACGTCACTCCCGATGCAGATGGGGCAAAGGGCTCAGGCGTAAGGCTGATCCGTCCCTCCCCCAAATTTAGAATGATCGGTCGATCCGCCCGGAATCGGGCGTCGAGCAGGACCAAGTCCAATCGGAGAGACTGGAGGCGCACGTTGAGCCGTCGCCGCACGCCATCACGTGGCCAGATATGCAGGGTGTGAGCGAACGTCTCGATGGTGCCACCGTAACAAACCTGCCCAAAGATGGGATCGTCGGCAACGATCGTCGCGGCAGCGCGGACCGCCCCACA
Organism: Bradyrhizobium sp. WSM1743; assembly: GCF_000473065.1. GTDB lineage: Bacteria > Pseudomonadota > Alphaproteobacteria > Rhizobiales > Xanthobacteraceae > Bradyrhizobium. Next base: position 205,543 of record NZ_AXAZ01000002.1, on the reverse strand, counting down.
AAATCCCAGGTCGATCTCGCACGAGTAATACCACGATCCACGGTGATGCGGCTGACCGAGCCATGTGGTCCCGCTCGGCGCCGGCTCGAAGCCGCCACCGGCCGCGCCGTCATTCTCCTCGCCCGGATACCAATAGCCATGACCGGCCGACGCAGGGCCGCTGTTCAGCAAAGCCCACGCACTGAGTTGTGACGCATAGCCGAGACGAAGGAGCGGATGCGGGTCGTCTGCATCGTTCAGCGCATGATCAAGCAGCGCCCAGCCACCCATCTGCGCCATGTAAGTCAGCGTATAGGCGTCGCCCGCAGTGCGGCGATAATCGCTGCCCAGGTAGTAATAAGCAGGTTCCAGCCAGCCACGGCAGAACAGATTTGCAGCGATCTGACGCTCCGCGAAGGCACGCGCTGTCGCCTTCGAAACCCCCATGGCGACAGGATCGTCAAGGGCCGAGCGCGCCAGTGCCTGCGTTGATTCGAAGGCTGTGGAATCGAACGGATATTCAGACTTGAACAGGTCCGTCTTCGGATCGACGAAGGCGCGCACCTTACGCGCCCAGTGCGCCTCCAAAGTCGTCGCCTCGCGCATCAAGCCCGCCGTCTTGAGCGCCGAAACCAGTTCGGGGATCACACATTCGTTGTAGAAGCCGGTGTGGTAGGCAGACCACATCACCACGCGCATCGGCACCGTGAACATGGCCAGCGCCGTACCATAGGCGCGTACCAAATAATCTCGTGCGCTCTGGCGGGTGGGTATCGCGGGATGGTCACGCGCGATGCGGTGCATGGCCAAATACATCGCGAAGATGTGCGGATAGTCATAAGGCCGCCAGATATGCAGGCGACCCTTTGGGCCGGGATCGCGGCTTTCCCTGTTCTGCTTCCAATCGGGTATGCCGTAGAGGCCGTAGGCGTATGCCTCCTGTGTGGTACGTTGCAGCCCGCCCCAGACGAACGTATCTATATACCGATCCAGCGCCGCCACTTCCGCCACATCAGGATGCTCGGCATTCTTGGTCGCGAGGTAAGCGGGCTTGCTCAGCCCGGGATCGTCGCACGTCACCTCGTAGATGCGCCAGCCCTTGATCCGGTCGTAATTGTCCGGGCCAAGCAGGACCTGCGTCTCCATATTCCACTCGCCAAACAAACTGTCGTACCATTTGGAAGGGTCACGATGCTGCCGCTTCACGATGAAGGTTGCGCGCTTCTTCATCATCGTCTCGACGGGCTCGGTAGCGAAGAATTCAAGAAAGGTCTGGCGCGCACCAGGCTGGTGCAGCGTCAGCCGGTTCTCGCCCAATCGCGAAAACCGGACCCGCCACAGTTGCCTGCCAGCCCGATCCGGCAACCGTTGCACCACCGTGTCGTCGGTAAATTCCGCTTCGATTCGCTCCACCGGAATGGAGGACGCGAGCGCGATGTCGACATGCAGGTCGTTGGGAACCGTCATGCCGGGCATTACTTCCACGTCCACCAGACCGGCGTTCGCGATAGCCCTGCGCGCCGCCTCGTAATCGGCAACCCACTGGAAGCGGAGACGGTAATGCCGTTGCTCGGCCGGCGACAGGGACAGAAAATGGGTCGGCTGTCGCCAGCGAGTCCCGCCCGCCACTGCCTCGCCGGCGGCCGCCGCACCCAAGATGTAGGCGCACCACGTCCCACTGGCTTCGGCCGAATCCTTGTGGACATCCCAATATTCCAGTGACGTGTCCGCGTCCGGTAAGAGCATGAGGAAGGGACCGGTGCTGTTGCCGCGAATCCAGAAGATGTGCGATCCATGCCCCGAGACGAAGCTATGCTTCAAAACAGCCACCGATAGCGGTTGCCCTGCCGGAAATTCGGTGTTCATCGGCATGGGCAAATAGAGGTCGCCAACCTCCACGCTCGCCATGGCGTCGTTCCGCAGCATGATCTCCCACGTCAATCCAGCCTCGTCGACTGCGAGGCGGGTCGTGAGAAGGACACCGGCATCACGGGCGGCTAGTTCAAGGGCCGCGCTTTGCATCGGCTTCGTTGCATCAACGCTGGTTTGAAGCGTATGCCACTCAGAACCGGCACGGCGAACTCTAGCGTGAGCCGTCCCCAGCACGGCTCCAGGCAGAACATAATCCGTGTCATACGTATCGTAACGATAACGCAACGAGGTAATGCCGTCTTGTGTGCACCCAACGACGAAGGGAGAGTCGGCCGCCTCCAACACCATGGCAACGTTGCGCTGCGGCCGATTGGGTGTAGGCACCATAACGCCCCCGAACAACGCGCTACCCAAGAAGCTACTGCCCAACAGCATCGTACGACGCGTATACGTCCGAGCTTCAGACATGCCTTTGGTCTTCGTCAACTACCGTATCCGGTATCGCTACATACGGATGATCAAGGCGTGCCGTTTCCTGCCGTAAACGTCAACGCGACAAAGCGACATACGTTCTCAAGTACCCAGCGTTCGGTCGGCACCGCTTCGGCACCATCGGTCCTGATGGTGCCTTCGGACACCAGACCTTGCACGCAAGGGGGCCAAGCTGCTCTGGGCCTGGTTGCCAATGGCAAAGACGCGGTCGACGACAAAGCCACGGCGCGCCTGAGGCGTCCATATAAGGACCATGATCCCAGCTTCAACCCAATCACGCTGAAGCCACCAAGGAGGTCGATCATCGAGCCCCCTGGGCGATCGTCTTGCCATCCGCGCTCAACTGGGAAGCAAAATTGATTGTTACGTGAGGTCAGCTAGGGTGGACGTTCACCGCCGATTGATACGTAGGATCGGCCCGTTATCGGGAACAGGCAGATCACTCGGGTGCCGTCCGTCGCTGTCGGCCCGATACGCCCGGTACGCCAGCCGAATCCCGTCCTCGAGCGAGGTCGTGGCGCGCCAGCCGAGCCCGGACAGCCGCCCGACGTCGAGCAGCTTGCGCGGCGTGCCGTCCGGGCGCGACGCGTCGAAGCTGATCTCACCGCGAAAACCGACGGCGGCCGCCACCATGAGTGCTAACTCGGCGATGCTGATGTCCTCGCCGGTACCGATATTGACCAATTCCGGCGAGGAATAGGTCTTCATCAGATGGATGCAGGCGTCGGCGAGATCGTCGACGTAGAGAAATTCCCGGCGCGGCGTGCCGGTGCCCCACACCACCACGTTGCCGCCGCCCGAAATCTTGGCCTCGTGGAAGCGGCGGATCAGCGCGGCGATGACGTGGCTGTATTCGGGGTGATAATTGTCGCCGGGGCCGTAGAGATTGGTCGGCATCACGCTTATGAAATCGGCGCCGTACTGGCTGCGATAGGCCTCGGCCATCTTGAGGCCGGCGATCTTGGCGATGGCATAGGGTTCGTTGGTCGGCTCCAGCGGGCCCGCCAACATCGAATCCTCTCGCAGCGGCTGCGGCGCCAGGCGCGGATAAATGCAGGAGGAGCCGAAGAACATCAGCTTCTCGCATCTAGTGGCATGGGCCGCCTGGATCACGTTGCTCGATATCGCCAGATTGTCGTAGAGAAACTCGGCGCGCAGTGTGTTGTTGGCGACGATGCCGCCAACCTTAGCGGCGGCGAGGAACACGGCCTGCGGCCGCTTCGCGGCAAACCAGGCATTCACCGCGGCCTGGTCGCGCAGGTCGACCTCGCTGCGCGACACCGTCAAGAGATCGGCCTGTTCGCGCGCCAGCCGACGCATCAGCGCCGCGCCGACCATGCCGCGATGGCCTGCGACGAAAACCCTCTTGCCCTTCAGCTCAAACCCCGTGCTTGCCATCGGCTGCGTCCTGCTTCGCTTGGACGAGATCGCTGGCGACCATTTCCTTCACCAATTGCGAGAACGGCGTCTTCGGCGCCCAGCCGAGTTTCGCGCGCGCCTTGCTGGCGTCGCCGATCAGGAGATCAACCTCGGTCGGACGGAAATAGGTCGGATCGATCTGCACCAAGGTCTTGCCAGACGTCTTGTCGACGCCGACCTCCTCGATGCCCTTGCCGCGCCATTCGATGCTGCGTCCGACCTCGGCAAACGCCAACTCGACGAACTCGCGGACCGACCGCGTCTCGCCGGTCGCTAGCACGAAGTCACCGGGCTCGTCGACCTGCAGGATCCTGTGCATGCCCTCGATATAGTCGCGAGCATGGCCCCAGTCGCGCTTGGCGTCGAGATTGCCGAGATAAAGCTTGTTCTCGAGGCCGACCTCGATGGCGGCGACAGCGCGGGTGATCTTGCGCGTCACGAACGTCTCGCCGCGAATCGGACTCTCATGGTTGAACAGGATGCCGTTGCTGGCGAACATGCCATACGCCTCACGGTAGTTCACCGTGATCCAGTAGCCATAGAGCTTGGCGACGCCATAGGGCGAACGCGGATAGAATGGCGTGGTTTCCCTCTGCGGCACCTCTTGCACGAGCCCGTAAAGCTCCGAGGTCGAGGCCTGGTAGAACCGTGTCTCATTTTCCATGCCGAGGATGCGGATCGCTTCCAAAAGGCGCAGCACGCCGATCGCATCGGCATTGGCGGTGTATTCCGCGCTCTCGAAACTGACCTGAACGTGGCTCTGGGCGGCCAGGTTATAGATCTCGGTCGGCCGGATCTGCTGCACCAGGCGGATCAGGTTGGTCGAATCCGTCATGTCGCCATAGTGCATCAGGAACCGCACGTCGCCGGCATGCAGATCTTGATAGAGATGATCGACGCGCGCGGTGTTGAATGAGGACGACCGGCGCTTGATCCCATGCACGGTGTAGCCGAGACCGAGCAAATACTCCGTGAGATATGCGCCGTCTTGCCCGGTGACGCCGGTAATCAGCGCAACGCGCCGCTTTGAGTCCTGAGCCGCCATGGTCTCCCTTAGTTGCGTCGTAAAGAGCCCCGCTGTGAAGCACCATTGCGAAGCCGTTTCTCGAAAAATCTAGATGCGCACGCGCGCTCCACCCGGAATTAAAGGAAAGCGATCGTTAGCTCCAGTCATACACATCATGCAGGAATGCACACCATATACATTGATTTATAATTGCACTGAAGGATGCCAACACATTGAGCTTCAAAAAATGGAGCCACTAACCCTCGCAACGCGATGATCCCAAGCAGGCGAGATGGATGGCAAACGACGTTACGCGTGCTCCGCAACGGTCTGTGCTCCTTATCTATCCTCAGGCGCATGTATGCATTCTCGTGGTGGTCTCGTCATTGCGAAGAGCGGCGAGTTGAGGCCGCACAATGCATTTGTTGGAATGACGGCATGCAAGCCAGCACCAGTCAAGCCTGCGCATCGGGTCGCAGTCTACAAAGCGCTGTTAACTTCCGAACAGAACACGCAGTCTTAGCGGTCGACTCATCAACCATGATCAGCCCTGTTGCCAATATCCAATTCGCGGCAGGAAGTGGACGACCGACAAGACAAAATGAGAAAGAGTAACAAACGTTGGTATAGATCGTGGAACGTTTAGATATCCAGAGCTTACGTTCGTACAATGGAGCTTCGACGTTAATCCTTTTACCTACTGCGCGTAAGTTGGCCTAGGTCCGAGTATGCTAAGTCTCTTAAACCCGCGCGGGAAAAATGTCTCCAGTAAGACAGGACAATTCAAGCTAGAGCTGCTGCGCAGTTTGTACTCGATCGGAAATCAAACGCGGAATGTGGCCGGGCGAAGCGATGATGGCTGAAGGAGGTCTAACTCACGCTTGCGGATGCGGCGGCGATACAGGCCGCCGCGAAAAAGCCCGAGCTTGACACCTCTTACCATCGGGCAAGCGAATTTCATGATCGGATTCCTATAGGGGGACCTCGGACTCCTTGAACTTGGGCTGCATTGATCGATATGTGTGGAATTGTTGGCATTTTGGGGCGTGGTCCGGTCGTTGGCCAGTTGGTCGCGTCGCTCAAGCGATTGGAATATCGTGGCTATGACTCCGCAGGCCTCGCGACTCTCGAAGGTCTCCGTATCGAGCGCCGCCGCGCTGAAGGTAAGTTGAGAAACCTTGAAGAGCAGCTGCGCTATTATCCGCCGTTGGGTCATACCGGCATCGGTCATACCCGCTGGGCGACTCACGGAAAGCCGACCGAGAGCAATGCTCACCCGCATGCGACGGAAAATGTCGCGGTCGTTCATAACGGGATCATTGAGAATTTCCGCGAGCTGCGAGCCGAACTGGAGCGGAATGGAGCTCATTTTAACTCAGAGACAGACACGGAGGTGGTGGCGCATCTCGTCGAATCTTATCTCAAGAGGGGCTACTCGCCGCGGGATGCGGTACAGGCGTCGCTGCCACGACTGCGCGGTGCGTTCGCGCTGGCATTCCTTTTCAAAGCCCACGACGATCTTTTGATCGGTGCGCGTAAGGGGTCCCCCCTTGCGATCGGACATGGTGACGGCGAAGTGTATCTAGGATCGGACGCGATCGCGCTCGCGCCTCTTACCGACACCATCACCTATCTTGAAGACGGCGACTGGGCCGTGCTTACGCGCGCGATGTGCATGATTTATAGCGCAGACGGATCTGTCGTCCAGCGGGAAACATCAAAGTCTGGCGTATCGTCACTCCTCGTGGACAAAGCGAATTATCGCCACTTCATGGCCAAGGAAATCCACGAGCAGCCGACAGTGGCCGGCAAGACATTGGCGCATTATCTCGATATGGCCGCCAAGCGCGTCGTCCTGCCGGTCACATTGCCGTTCGACTTTAAAACCATTCAGCGTATCTCAATTACCGCGTGCGGCACTGCAAGCTATGCCGGGCACATCGCCAAATACTGGTTCGAGCGGCTGGCGCGCTTGCCTGTCGAGATCGACGTAGCGTCCGAGTTCCGCTACAGGGAGGCGCCTTTGCGCCGGGGCGATCTCGCGATCGTCATCTCGCAGTCGGGCGAAACCGCTGACACGCTAGCTGCACTGCAATATGCCAAGAACCAGGGCGTGCACACGATATCTGTGGTCAACGTCGCAACGTCGACGATTGCGCGCGAGAGCGAATCCGTTCTGCCGACGCTGGCGGGGCCGGAAATCGGCGTCGCCTCGACCAAGGCATTCATCTGCCAGCTGATGGTATTAGCGGCGCTTGCCGTCGCAGCAGGCAAAGAGCGCGGTAAGGTGTCTGAGATCGATGAAACGAGGCTCGTGCGTGAGCTTATCGAAGTGCCGCGGTTGATTGCTGCGGCGCTGTTGATCGAGCCGCAGATCGAGAAGCTCGCGCGTTATATCGCCGATTCAAGGGACGTGCTCTATGTCGGTCGTGGCACATCGGCCCCCTTGGCGTTGGAGGGCGCACTCAAGCTGAAGGAAATTGCCTATATCCACTCAGAAGGTTATGCCGCCGGCGAGCTCAAGCACGGACCGATCGCACTGATCGATGAGGCCGTGCCTGTGGTGGTGATCGCACCTTATGATGATGTCTTCGAGAAGACCGTCTCGAATATGCAAGAAGTTGCGGCTCGGGGCGGCAAAATCATCCTGATCACCGATTCGAAGGGTGCTTTGGAAGCGGCGGTGGACACACTCATGACCATTGTGCTGCCTGAGATGGTCGCAAGCTTTACGCCGATGGTCTATGCCATTCCGGTTCAACTCTTGGCTTACCATACCGCTCTCGTAAGGGGCGCGGACGTGGATCAGCCGCGTAACCTAGCAAAATCGGTGACTGTGGAATGAGGCTACAGTGTTATATCGGACCTTGAGGGCACTAATGGCCTGGGCGAGCTCAGAAAGAGAACGATCCCTGTATCAATAGGTCAATCATAGACCGATCAGCTCGATGAGCAGAATCAGCCCTGCTTGCGTCATCATCGTCAACCGACTAACGTAATGGGAGCGAGCGTTACCTTCCTGCCGTTCGAGCGGAACGAACGGTCGATAACAAGTGGGATTACGGACAATTGGAAGATCGAAGTCGGCTCTCGGTTACCCAGCCCGCGATCTGCTTTGCAGGGCCAAGTCAGCCTGAAGCTCGGTTTACAAAAGATACTCTCTAACTCATCCTCCCACCTCGCCGATGTCGACGACCAAGTCGGCGCACAACGGCTTCGGGCCGCTCCGGCCCAGCTTATTCACTGGCGGCGCATACGTGCGACAACTTACTTTTCCCGATTGCCAGCATTCGCGCGATGTCGGGCACGTCGAGCATGCATTTCGCCCCGGGACGATTGCTTAGGATTAGCAGTCCAGTGTGTCTCTTCGATCGCGCGTGGCAGCGGTTCACGCAATCTGGTTGGGCCACACGCACCACCGCGGCCCTCCGGCCTGATACGTGTTATCAAATGGATTGTTAGATACCTGACATTCCCGCGCAAGGTCGAGGGCCCAAAACCAAGTGCAGGGGCCGCCGCACCGGAAGGGCGCGGCGCCCCTGGCTGTATATGCGGCAGGCGAGTACTATTGACCACTATCTGATCCAGCGATAGTCACCCGCTCGTATAGCAGGATCGATTAGCCTTGCGACGACGTGGGATTAGCACGATTTGCCAAATCCGGTTGGTGGGCCAGCGATCGCATCGGGTTCCTAACGCGGAGCTGCAGATCGGGTTGCCCGAAGAACCGGTCCTCATAATCGGCAGGGGAATTGCTGTCCCCCTCGTCGAACGACTGCTGTCACCGCACGTCTGGGAGTGCGGCGCCTTAGGGCAGCCTCACCATTTCTATCGTTTGAACCCTCGCACCGAAACTACGAGTGTGCAGCCGCAAATCTCAGAGCCACAACCTCAACGACGTAATCGTGGTGAGGTGGCTTACTGGGCTCCCTTCGCCGCACGCCAAGGAGGAACGAGATGAGTGATCGGAATGTGGCCGAAGTCGATCTTCACAATCTAGAAGTCTTGGATCCGCTGATTGGGCAATGCCAGCAACTGGTCAGGGAAGTGGCAATTCCCTACCAATGGGAGGTGCTAAACGATCGGAATCCTGAGGCGATACCGAGCCACGCGGTAGAGAACTTCCGCGTTGCGGCCGGACTTGCGAGGGGCGAGTTCCATGGCACGGTTTTTCAGGACAGTGACGTCGCAAAATGGCTTGAGGCGGCTGCATGGTCGCTATGCCAGACACCAAATCCAGACCTGGAGAAAGCCGCCGATGAGCTGATTGAATTGATGGCGGCCATCCAATGTGGCGACGGCTATCTCAACACCTATTTCATACTGAACGCGCCTCAGGAGCGCTGGACCAACCTAGCGGAGTGCCACGAACTCTATTGCGCGGGCCACTTGATTGAAGCCGGTGTCGCGTTCTTTCAGGCAACTGGCAAACGGCGATTGCTGGAGGTCGTTTGCGGGCTTGCTGATCACCTCGGCACAGTTTTCGGCCCAGAGCGCGATCAGTTGCACGGCTACGATGGCCATCCGGAAATCGAACTTGCGTTGGCACGCCTCTACGAAGCGACAAAGGAGCGGCGATATCTCACACTAGCCAATTATTTCGTGGAGCAACGCGGCACGGAGCCGCACTTCTACGACATTGAGTACGAGAAGCGCCAGAAATCCCGCGCCGCCAAATCCGACGGCACGCCTTGGATGATAAAAAACAAAGCATATAGCCAAGCGCACTTGCCGCTTTCGGAGCAGCGGACTGCAACAGGTCATGCAGTTCGTTTTGTATACCTAATGACGGCACTAGCTCATCTCGCGCGTCTGCGCCAGAACGAGCAGCAGCGCCAAACTTGCCTACGGCTATGGCAAAACATGGTCCAGCGCCAGATCTATCTTACCGGAGCCATCGGCTCGCAAGGTGCCGGCGAAGCGTTCAGCAGCGATTACGATTTGCCGAATGATACGGCGTACGCGGAAAGTTGCGCGTCGATTGGCTTGATGATGTTCGCGCGCCGTATGCTGGAGTTGGAACTGGACAGTCGCTATGCCGACGTGATGGAGCGAGCGCTCTACAATACCGTTCTCGGCAGTATCGCGTTCGACGGGCGTCACTATTTTTATGTTAACCCGCTCGAAGTGCATCCAAAAACGCTGAGGTCGAATGGCATCTACAATCATGTCTCGCCGGTGCGACGACCTTGGTTTGGCTGCGCCTGCTGTCCACCGAACATTGCACGGCTTTTCACATCCATTGGTCATTACATCTACACGCCCAGCACTGATGCGCTCTATGTAAATCTCTACGTTGGTAATAGAGTAGCAATATCCGTCGACGGACATGCGCTGCAGTTGCTCATAAGCGGCAGCTATCCCTGGAGAGAAGAGGTAGAAATTGCCGTCGAATCTGCGCCGCCAATTGCCCACACGCTCGCCCTGCGCCTGCCAGAATGGTGCAGCGTGCCGCAGGCGAGTCTGAACGGCGAGCCTGTGAATTGCGAGCCGCGCAAGGGCTATTTGCACATTCGCCGAACGTGGCAGCAGGGAGATCGCGTCAAATTATCGCTGCCGATGCAAGTGCGTCGCGTATACGGCCATCCACAACTTCGCAATTTGGCCGGCAAGGTGGCTATCCAGCGTGGCCCCTTAATTTATTGTCTGGAGGAGGCCGACAACGGGACCGAGTTACACAACCTTTGGCTTCACTCAGACAGCCGGTTTTCCCTTATGGAAGGAACTGGTCTCTTTAACGGCAAGATTTTGCTGCAGGCCGACGGGGCACGGTTGCAACACACGCATTCTGAAGAAACGGCGCTTTATAACTACGACAAAGTACCTGGACAGCTAGAACCGCAGCGGCTGACATTCATTCCGTGGTTCAGCTGGGGTAACCGCGGCGAAGGCGAAATGCGGATTTGGATAAATGAGCGCTGACGCCGGGCGCGCGGGTCGCGCTTCCACGAGTCGACGTTAGACGGCCTTTCTGGCGCAGGCGATATCGTTGGTCAAAGTCTGGAAATCGGCCAATCTATGGAAGGCGGTGCGCGAGCTCCACTGGAACGTTGAAAAAGCCCGAATATGAAGCGGCGCGGCGGAACTCCGAAAAGAGTACGATCCGATTGGCGTCAGCAGGTCAATCAGCGATCGGCCCAATTCCCAATATAGGAGCTTCCTCGGAGGTGTTCGCCTCATCAAACCTGATGAACGCCGATGGCACGCAGTTCATCTTCGGCAACAAGACCGTATTCGCACGTTTCAACCCCTCTCATAATAGAGTTCAAGGATCGTCAGTCATTCCGAAAAGCCGCGGAGTCCTATCATGGTGACGAAATCATGAAAATCGCCCACAACCCCCAAGAGTACTCGGACTTCGTGTCCGGCAAGGCAAGGCGAACTGCAGAAGTTGCCAAAGACTTACGGGCGAACCCGAGATTCCGAGAATGCGCGATACTTCAGCTACCAATTGGGCAACAAGAGTGTCGGACTTCTAAGAACGGAAGGCGGCGACAGCATGACCGAGTTCGACGTCAAAAGGTGGAAGAAGCTATTTCTTGGACGCCACGGGACTACCTCTACTGCGGATCTTCAAGTCGTTCATCCGCTTGTCGAGAACGCTGGCGATATCCTGCTCGAGCACCAGCTTCGACTAGACGGAAAACAGCCGCTGCTCAATTTGCGTCCGGCTAATTCGGAAGCAAGAGCCCGTGCGGCAAAGATGGGATTCGTCGAGGTTGACGCCGATAACATGGTTCTCGACCCAGACAAGTCAGACAAGTGGGTAAGGAATAGCGACGGCGAATGGCAGCGCAAAGGTACTGCTGCGCTGTATCTATCCAAAGCTGACGACAGTGAAGTAGTGATACCGAGATCTCAGCGAGCCCCTCAACATACGACTATGAGGATGATTTTATGTGACAATGGGATCACCGGTGATTTGGCGCGATGGAGTAGACCAATCTAGCCTGCTCCGGGCTCCTCTGTGTTTATCGCCCTTTCGCCTGAGTGTTTCTCTGAGTTGGCTCAGAAGACTGTCCTCAGAGTGCTCTTTGGCTTAGCGGTTGCTGATTTGTTTGAGCCTTGGAAGTACGGGCTCACTGCGCAAGGCAATTGCGACAATGCTCGCTGGGCGAGGACCTGCATGGGGTGTCGCCAAAGTGCGCCCGGCCGCCGAGGGCCGGGCGTGTTGTGCCGAGCCGTTGGACGGCTTGGAGCCAGAACTCGTCTACAGATGACGGCTACGAAGTAGTAAGGGCGCGGGCGCCTGCCGTGAGTCGGTAGGCAAGGAAATGCACAGCGAAGCGGCGCCCGATGGGCAAGACGGCTGGCATGCGTCAACGGACATAACGACGCCGAGAGCACGATCATCGTGCAGAGCACTTTCACCAGAAAATCCTCAACAGAAGACGCGAGGCGGTGGTCCTGGGCGAAGCTCCATTATCATCGTCACTGCAGTCGGCTGCGAACAGCCAATCTCTTGCTTTGTCGATCGCTCTCGGCCAGCTCCGCTCTGCAATGGAATATATAGAAACCATCCAGACGAGTTAAGAAGGGCTTAGGGTCGTCGATTGCTTTGGGTGAGCATTACGTTGAACGTCGACCTGCAGAATGAGTCGAGCTGGCGTGCCCTTCCAGCACTCGCAGCGATAAGGTTGTTCTGCACCAATGTAGCCGCCCGGCGATGGTCGCTAAAGTATCGACAAGGCGACAATTGGCCTCTCGCTCGCTTGGTTTTAGAGCAAGTAGCATCTTTGACTCGAAGAGGTTATCGGCGGCCAGATCGACGCGTGGAGCGTTTAGATCGGACATCAACCCAAGCCGCAGGTTGATTGCATCAGATGTCGCGCCGGCCGTCATACGCGTTCAGTGCGGTGTCGAGGCATTCGATTAACGCTTGTCCTGCAAAGGGTTTCGCGAGGAAGCCAATCGCGCCGGCGCCCAGCGCTGACGCGCGCACGCGGTCGTTGGGGAAAGCAGTAATGAAAATGAATGGTGCGTCGTAACCACGTGTCCGCATCTCTGCCAACAGCTCCAGGCCGCTCATAGCCGACATCTGCACATCGGTAATGACACAGGATGTTTCGTCCAATTGCGGGGACCTCAGGAGTTCCTCGGCCGACGCAAATATTTGGGCGATGTAGCCACGCGATCTCAAAAGATTCTCTGTCGCCGCACGGACTGAGGCGTCGTCGTCAACGACGGAAATCAAAGGCGTGGACAAGACGAGCCCTCCTGACGCGGGAATAGCGGCTGCAAGCATTAGCCACCTTCGGCGAAAAGTGGGCTCGACTGATGAAATTGTAAAATCATACTTGGGTTTGTTCAGGACGATTAGCGCGAATTCCCAGCGTCTCAGTCATCCTGATCAAGTCGGCCAGCGACCGTGCACGCATCTTTTTCATTACGTGTCCTCGGTAGATCTTGACCGTAATCTCGGCGAGCCCAAGCTCGGCGGCTACCTGCTTGTTCATCAGGCCGGCAGCGACCAGTTTCATCACCGCCTGCTCGCGCGGGCTTAAGGTCTCAAATAGAGACTGCAGGTTCGCGACCGTCTGCTGAGCATCCCGTCTTTTGCGATCGCGTTCGGTCGCCGCAACCACGGCATCAAGCAGTTCCTGATCGCGAAACGGTTTGCTGAGAAAATCGACCGCTCCTTCCTTCATGGCCCTGACGGTCATGGGAATGTCGCCATGGCCGGTAATGAAAATGATCGGAATATGTATGTTCAACCTCGCTAGCTCGGTCTGGTAGTCAAGGCCGCTCAAGCCTGGCAGCCGGACATCAAGAACTAGACAGCTATTAACGTCCGGAATTGTGCTCTGCAGCATTTCGCGGGCCGATCCGAATGCAATGACGTCTAACCCTACCGATTGAAAAAGGTTCGTAAGCGAGCGACGCATGGAGATGTCATCCTCGACGACGAAGACGATCGCCTTTGTCGAAGCCTTGGCGTTGCTGCCTTCACCTGGCGTGTCAAATCGTCCTGTCACGAGACAGCCTCCTTATGCAGCGGCAGGGCGAACTGGAAGGTCGCGCCCGGTCCATCTTTGTGGACCATTGACAGCCGTCCGCCATGAGCTTCCACGATCGACCGGCAGATCGAAAGACCCATTCCAAGACCACTCGATTTGGTGGTGAAGAAGGGATCCAAGACGCGGTCCGCGTCGTTCTCGGCGATGCCGACGCCGCAATCGGTCACGGCAATCTGGACGTGCCCCAGATCGTCCTTTGATGATTGAATCAGCAGTTCGCGCGTCCGGTCTGTAACTGCGTCCATGGCTTCGATTCCGTTCATCACCAGATTGATGATCACCTGTTGTAGCTGAATCCGGTCGCCGAGGATCGTAGGCAGCGCTGCGGCCAACTCGGTTCGTAACGTCACTCGGTGGCTCACCAGCTCTCGTGTTACCAGCGCAATGACGTCCTTAACGACCTCATTGATATCGAGCTGCACCATCTCAATCTCGCCTTTCTTCGCGAGTGCGCGAACACGACGGATCACCTCGCTTGCCCGGATTGCGTCTTCGATGATCCACTCCACCGAAGAGCGCGCGGCGGAAAGATTAGGAGCTTCGCGACCCATCCAACCGAGGCAGGCATCGGCGTTGCTGATAATAGCGGCGAGTGGCTGGTTTATTTCGTGGGCGATGGAAGTCGTCAGCTCTCCTAACGTCGTTACACGCGTCACATGCGCAAGCTCCGCCTGTGCCTTTCGTAGTTCTTGTTCGACTTGATCGGCGCGAATGGTAGCGGTGATGTCAGTGCTGACGCCACGGTAGCCGAGAAAATTGCCCTTTCCATCGAAAAACGGCTTGCCACTCGTGCGGACGTAGATCGGAGATCCTGTCCGATTCACGGTACGGTAGACGAGATCTCGAAACGGAAGATGGGCTTCCAACGTCGCCCGATGCTGCCGCCACTTCTCGGGTTCCTCTTCGACGTCGCACGCAATTTCCCAGCGAAGCAGGCCCATCAATCCTGTCGCCAAAATTCCCGCAGCGCTGGTGTGCTCGGACAGGTGAGTGACCTGATGATCCGGCCCAGTCTCCCAGAGCCAGTCGGAAGCTGTTTCGGCGTAGTCGCGAAAGCGCTGTTCGCTTTCGCGCAGCGCAGCAAGTGTGTTTTCCAGGCGTTCCCTAGCTGCGTGTTGCTCGGTGACATCCATATGTGTTCCGATCAGCTCGCTGACGTTACCGTCGCTGCCGACCGCCACGTGCGCAACGGAGTGTATGCGTCTTATCCCGCCATCTGGTAGAAGGATACGAAAATCATACTCGAACCGCTCCTCCTCGTGTTCAATCGCCTGGCGCTGCACCTCCTGTAGCCGCGGCAAGTCCTCGGGATGGATGCGCGATCGAATGATCTCTATCGAAACCGGCTCTTGTGGGCTAAAGCCAAACAGACGATCGACCTCGGCGGAGCGATATATGAAATCTCGATGGTAGACGTCCCAGGACCAACTGCCCGTGTGACTGAGATGCTGGGCTTCGGCCAGATAGGCCTCGCTCCGGCGCAGCTGCTGTTCTGCTCGCCTCGCCGCTGTGACATCCGTAGCCGCTCCAACAAACTCGATCTCACCAGAGGCTGTCCTCGTCGCTCGTGCCTGCGCATGAATGTGCTTTACCGAGCCGTCCGGTAGCAGAAGCCGGTATTCGTGCTCAAAATCGCTCGGGTCTCGCATCGCGCGATCGATAATTTCTCTAACCGAAGCCCTATCATCTGGATGAGTGCGCTCAACGACGAGCTGCGGCCCCGGCGGCACTGTCTGAGGATCTAATTGGAAAATCCGAAATGTTTCCTTTGACCAGAAGGCCTCACCCGTAGTGGGGTTCCAGCTGAAGCTCCCTGTGTGACTCAACTCCTGCGCCTGGGCTAAATGTGCTTCGCTCCGCTGCAGGGCAAGTTCGGTCCGCCTTCGCTCCGTGATATCTTCGCAGGCGATAAGGATAATGGGCTGCTCATTCGCCCAGAGCATGGCTTTGGCGTTTTCTCGTACCCACAACAACGAGCCGTCCTTCCTGACTTTCTGGACGTCCCACGTGCGCGTTTGTCCGACATCCTCAAGGCACGTCCGAACGCATTCGCGAACGAACGCGCGATCCGCCTCGAGAAATACGTCCAGCACGGATCGACCGATCAGTTCAGCACGAGCATAGCCGAGTTGTGTCGCGCCGAGCGTATTGACGTTGAGGACAGTGCCGGCTTCATCGACCATGAAATACATGGCCGGATTGTGCTCGAAGATGGCGCGCCACCGTCTTTCGCGATCTTCCAAATCGGCCGAACTCCGCTGAAGCTTGGCCGCAACCACACGCGCAGCCTCTCTTTCCTGGCGCAGCTTTCCGATCAGGTGCGCTCCGACAATCGAGGCAATAAAGAATGCAATAACCACCGGCAGATCTTGGGGGTCATCGATTCGCAGGCTGAACGCCGGCGGCGCAAAGTAGTAATCGAGAGCAGCGATGGCTACGATGCAAAGCGCGGACGACGCGATGAAGCTGCCCATCAACGAAAACAGCAATACCACTAACAAATAGGCGAACGCCGTCGTGGCGAAATGCGCGTGAAGGTACAAGCAAGACAGTGTTACCACCGCCAGCGTTATGGAGCCGAAGGTAAACTGAGAGGCTGGGCGCTTTAAACTGCTGATCTGGTTACGCATTTTGATACCGTCCGGCCTGTTCTCCGGCGGGAGAGCTATAACATTTTAGGCAAAAATGGGGCAATACTCGGCACCCCGCTGTCAGCGGTTCCGAGATCGATTGCTTGCTACTGAGCACGCGCGAAGAAAAAAGGCATCACAGACATACGTATAGTTGTCCTAAACCTTTCAATATGGCGCGCTGACATGCCTAGAATGGAAGCTGAGATGTCTGCTTTCGTCCGCTGCCGATAACTTCCGGGCAGGCGCTTGAGGTTGCAGCCGAGGACAACCCACTTACGCCAGCCGGACGAGGACAGCGGCTGCAGTTCGGTCAAGACGTTGAACCGAAACAATCAGGCGCGCCTCGCCGAACCGGAAAGAACAGGGACAAGCTGCCGGACGATTCATCTCGCCGTTACGATCGGCATGCGGAAGAAAGCGCAATCGTCATGTGCCGAGATACGAAGGTGAAGTTACGCGACTGCCTTGTATGCCTTAGGGCCATTATACCTAGGTGAGAGGACACTTGTCTCCGGTTAGCCGGTGAGCGCGCGCCAACGACGCCGAACCGGCACTAGCCGTGTGCGAGCCGCCATGGCTCCGTAGGCGGACCAACACCTAGGTCCGTCAGGTGGACCGTTCTGTCGCAGTCCCATTATCTGGCACGGCAAAATGTTGCAGAAACGTTCAGATGGCCGGGAGCTTGATCGGCTAAAGACGCGTGAAAATGACTGTTAAAAATCTCCTACTCTTTTGCTCGGGTGGCAGCTTTTCAGGGTGGCTGCCGGGACGCGACGCGGAGCAAGGGCCTGCGCACTGGAATCATCGTGCGTCGATAGTGGTGGAAACGTTGGGCTGGTTGAGCCGAGCCTGCAGCGTCGCGTGCTCGAGCTCGTCCTCCCACCAGGATATGAACACGGCGGCGATGCCATTGCCGGTGATGTTAGTAAGGGCGCGCACCTCGCTCATGAACTTATCGATTGAAAACACGATTGCCATGCCCGGCACCAGCGCTGGGTTGACCACCGACAACGTAGCAGCGAGCGTGATGAAGCCCGCGCCGGTGACGCCGCTTGCTCCCTTCGACGTTAGCATTGCAACGAGCAGGATCGTGAGCTGCTGGCCAAAGGAGAGCTCGACCCCGAGTGCCTGGGCAATGAATAATGTCGCAAGTGTCATATAGATATTGGTGCCGTCGAGGTTGAAGGAGTAGCCAGTTGGCACAACCAGGCCGACCACGGGCTTGGAGCAGCCCAGCCGTTCGAGCTTCTCCATTAATTGCGGCAGCGCGCTTTCAGAGGACGAAGTGCCGAGCACGATCAGAATCTCGTCCTTGATATAGACAATGAACTTGAATATTGAAAAGCCGACGAGGCGCGCGATCAAACCGAGCACCATCACGACAAATAGCGCCGCAGTCGCGTAAAACAGCGCTATCAGAGCGATCAAATTGCCGAGTGCTGCCGGCCCGAACTTGCCGACGGTGAAGGCCATGGCGCCGAAGGCGCCGATCGGAGCCGCTTTCATGATGATAGCGATTACGCCGAACACCGCGTGCGCGACGTCGTCGATCATGCCGCGCAGCCGCTCCCCACGCTTTCCCAGCGCCATCAACGAAAAGCCGAATAGAATCGCGAACAAGAGAACCTGCAGAACATCGCCACGAGCGAAGGCGCCGACCACGGT
The DNA here is from genome assembly GCF_000473065.1 of Bradyrhizobium sp. WSM1743. Lineage (GTDB taxonomy): Bacteria > Pseudomonadota > Alphaproteobacteria > Rhizobiales > Xanthobacteraceae > Bradyrhizobium. Next base: position 187,460 of record NZ_AXAZ01000002.1, on the reverse strand, counting down.
GTCGGGAATGATGTTGAGAAAGAAATCGACGGTCTTCGAGGCTTCCGCCTGCTTCACGTAATTGGCGACCGCCGCAGCATCCGGCTTGACCGCAAGGCCATGGCCGATTTGGACCAGATTGCCCATAACAAGGCCCAACAGCAAGGCAAAGCTGGAGACGATCTCGAAATAAACCAGCGCCTTGACGCCGACGCGCCCGACTTTCTTCGCATCCTGAATATGCGCAATACCGGATGTGACGGTGCAGAAAATGATCGGCGCGATCACCATCTTGATGAGCTTGATAAATCCGTCACCGAGCGCCTTGACCCAGTCGTTGGTCGCGACGGACGGCCATAGGCAGCCGACCATGGCGCCAATCATGATCGCAATCAGCACCTGCACGTAGAGAATCTTATACCAAGTTTGCGACGCGCGCGCGGGCGCCGCAGTTGACATGGTGGTCATGACGCTTCCTTCCCGAATATCCTCGAATGTGAGCCGCCGCGTCTTTGAGAGGCGACGGCGTCATACGAGACTCATTTTTAGCCGTGTGCGATTGAAGACGGTTCCGAGAGTCGGCGCGTCGTTCCAAAGGCAGGCGAGTTGCGTTTATCCTTTCTCTTAAGCAAGATCTGCACCAGATGCCCAAAATGCGCCGACTAAGCAGTGGCGGACAAACCGTCTGTCTCCGGCGGCATCGGCTTGGGTGCTCGGACCGCGTTCGCAAGGTCGAACAAAAAGTTTTTCCAGCGTGACTCGTAACTTGATCGGCTGGGCGCATTAGCGGAGTCGCGTCTCGGCCGCGAAGCCCTAGCGTGATCGATATGCGCCGACTGCTGAGATGGATGCAACAGTACGTGACATCGGTAAAATTCATAGTTTGGATTGTAGGCATCCACGCGATGGAAGCCTGGTTTAGGAACTCGATTGTCCGGAAGAATCTTTGATCGATGCACTGCGTTGTCGCCAACGGCAAAGCTCATTCGCGCACGGGGCATTGTCTCCAGGCCTGTGCTAGCGATGCGCATTAAGCAGGCGGCCTTCGCTCTCGGCTCCTCGTGCCTTTTGCCGCGTCACAGAAGCAGCGTTACGATGATTTCTCAGCAAGATCGTTCCCGTTACTGCCAAACGGCAGTCCTGCTGAGATCCGTTCCATTGCCAGCGCGGCGAGTGCGGCGGTTGAGCCATCGACGAATCAAACAGGCATCATGAGGGCGTCAAAAGCGACCCCTTCGTTGCGCGGCGTGTCGCTGTCTGCTCGGGAACAAAAATGCCTGAAATCTGACAGAGCGTTAGCTTCACCCCACAGTGATGTCGGGGTCTATGCAAATTTCGCACGTTGAGCATAGAGCGCGCAACAGTTCGCACGCGGCACAGGAATTGCTGATGACGAACGAGGAGCTTCCGCCGTCAGATGGATGGAAGTGACCCAGTCGCAGGAGTTGCCGATGAGTATTGCGATGCTGCTGTTGCTCGCAGAAACGACGCGCGTGAATGTGGGGGCCGCCATGAAGTGCCGCGCGACCAAGGGGCGATCTGCGCCACATTCCTGGATGAGCCGGACGTGCAGGCGATCACTGTGCCGACACGGCGACCTGCTCGGACTGTTTGGCTGACCCACATGGATGTCTTTTCGGCAGAGATTTCGCAATCGGTTGCGCTCACGATTGAACTCGCCAGCGTGACGACCGTGATCCTCCTCATGATTGGTGTGCCCCTCGCTTGGTGGCTGGCGCGCTCAAGGACTCTTTTGAGCGAGGCGGTGGCGACGATGATCGCCCTGCCGCTAGTGCTACCGCCGACGGCTCTCGGTTTTTGCGTACTCGTGTTGCTCGGCCCAAACGGACCGGGTGGCGTTCTCGCCTCTTTGTGGGGCGAGCGCACGCTCGCTTTTACCTTCGCGGGAATCGTGATCGGATCGGTCCTCTCGGCGCTGCCGTTGGTGGTGCAGCCGATCCGTAACGCCTTTGTTGCGATAGGCGATCGCCCATTGAAAACTACGGGACGCGTTTCGTCGTTGTATGCCTTCATTACCATCAGCGGGCCGCTGGCGCGACTGGAGTTTGTCAAAGCCGCCGTGGTTGGCTTCTCTCATACGATCGGCACATTCGGCGTCGTGATGATGATCGGCGGCAACATTCCTGGGCGCACCAAGGTGTTGTCAGCCTACGTCGTAGACTACGTCCAAGCGTCGCGCTGGCGCGAGGCGAGTGTGATTGCCGGCGGTATGGTGATGTTCGCGTTTGCGGCGATCTTCACCTTAGCCCTCATCGACAAATACTGTGCCAAGAGAGGCATTGAACCGTCTTAGGCTTGCCGGTCGGACATATCCGATCACGACCGAGGAGCGGATCTATCCATCTTTGCGAGGCTACAATGAATAAGCTTGTTATGGCCGCGGCGGCTGCTGGAATCGGCTTCAATTCAGTGCACTCCGCGCCTCTGCCTGAAGCGACGGCCGATGCTGTTGGCGTTTCTCAGCAGCGCCTCGCCAAGCTAGACGAGTTCTTCGCTCGCGAGATCGCGAGTAAACGCGTGCCGGGCGCGGTGGTTGCAATCGCCAGAGACGGCAAGCTGATCCACTACAAGGCGTACGGGCAACTCGATCCTGCGAAAGGAAAATCGATGCCGCTCGATGCGATGTTCGCGCTTGCGTCTATGACCAAACCAATGGTGGCCGTTGCCGGGCTTATCCTCATGGAGCAAGGTCGCCTGCCTCTACAGGCGAGGCTTACGGATTACTACCCGGAATTCGCAAACATGAAGGTGGGAGTGCCACTGCCAGACGGCTCATTAGAATTTCAAACGCAGAGTTCTCCGATCTACATCCACGATCTATATCGCCACACATCTGGGCTGACCTATGGCGCGCCCCCCGACAGCTCAGACCAAGTGGCGCGTCTCTATCCCGATTTCGCCGCTCCGCCACTAAGGGGCGATAAGCAGGCGTTCATCGAAGCCATTACCAAGCTGCCGCTAGCGCACCAACCGGGGACGGAATTCGAATACGGCTTCTCGACCGATGTGCTGGGAGCTGTCGTGGAGCAGGTCAGCGAACGACGATTGGGCGACTATCTTGCCAGCAACCTGTGGAAGCCGACCGGAATGCAGGATGCCACTTTCCATTTGTCGGAATCGCAACGCGAGCGCCTCGCGCATCCATTTCCAGACGACCCGCTGACAGGAAAGCCACAAGACATCGAGCTCCTCGAAATTCCGACGAAATTTGACTGCGGGGGAGCCTGCGCGTTTGCGACAGTCGGTGACTACGTGCGCTTTGGACAAATGCTGCTCAACGGCGGGGAGCTCGATGGGCAGCGCATTCTCGGTCCGAAGACGGTGCGCCACATGATCTCCGACCACCTCGGGCCAGAGATCAAGAATAAGGTCGCCAATGTGGAGCCGCACCGTGCCGGCTTCGGCTTCGGGCTCGGAGTGGCTGTACGCATAAACGAGGGTCTCTCGGCGGTTCCGGGCAATCCAGGTGAGTTCACCTGGACCGGGGCCTACGGGACACAATTTTTCTGCGACCCAAAGGAGCATCTCGTCGTGGTGGTCGGAACGGCAGCGCCCCGGAGAAATCCGGAAGTATTACCGCGAACAGGTCCAGTATATCGTCTATGCTGCAATAATCCGATAATCCGCTTCCCGTCGAAAGGCGCGATCAACCGTTTTGTTTTTTGGCAGACAGCGTTGCTACTACCCATCGATGTCGACTGAAAACCGGCGCCGTCACCTGCTATCCGCGTCGGCCGAGTCGCGCTAGTGCTTCAATAACGGGCTCACCTCCGCTATCGCGAAGACGCTCTTGCAAGCGGGTTGGTGTCGCCATGCGCCAAGACGATCGCGCATTGCTATCGATCGGCTCGCGCGATGAACGCTCCTGTGATAGCTCTGAACGTCCAGGCTCTCGCCCAAGATACTGCAGCGATGCGGTGCGGCGCGCCCCTTTGAATAGAACGCAGATCGGATCGATCAGACCTAAAAAGCGAACGCTGCGTGCGCATCGGGGCTCACATTGCGGCTTCTCTTCGTCGCTCGACAGCCGCTCTGGGTGCGGGCTGCTTTCCGCAGTTGCGACTACGAGCTGGCTTTAACGCCCCATTGGTCAGCAATCGGCAAGTCTGATTGAGACTGGGGGGAGTGCGGTCCCCGTCAACTGCACCCATTCTATTCAACAATCGGCATGCCGCGTCAGTGTCGCGGTCGTGCAAGAGCGAGCATGACATGGTCACCGCGCAGTAGTGAGCCATCGTGCTGCTCTGTTGAAGTGCTCACATCGACGTCCAAAACCCGACACGAATAGCATGACAGATCAATGGCGCAGCTTGTGGCTCGCTGGCTGGTTTCGACTGTCCGGAAGCCAGAAGCGGTGGCGTGCCATCTGTCAAGTGTTTCGGTTCGCTGGCTTGTTTCTTGCTAAACGTCAGTAATTCGTTACGGCCGACGCCCCTCACATGGAAGGCTTAATGGGTGGTGCAACAGAAACGTTCTACAGCGTGATCAGACGTCAGGGTATCACGCGTCGTAGTTTCCACAAATTCTGCAGTTTGACTGCCGCGAGCTTGGGACTTAGTCCGCTCGCCGCAGTCAGTATTGCCAATGCCCTGGAGACCAAACCGCGTGTGCCCGTCATCTGGCTGCACGGGCTCGAGTGTACCTGCTGCTCGGAAAGCTTTATCCGCTCGGCCCATCCCTTGATCAAGGACGCGCTGCTGTCGATGATATCGCTCGACTATGACGATACAATAATGGCGGCGGCAGGACACCAGGCCGAAGCCATCCTGGAGGAAACTCGTGCCAAGTACAAAGGCAGGTATATGCTCGCCGTCGAAGGCAATCCGCCGCTGAACGAGGGTGGCATGTTCTGCATTGACGACGGCAAGCCGTTCGTTGAAAAGCTCAGGTCCATGGCGGAAGAGTCCGTGGCGGTCATCGCTTGGGGTACGTGTGCGTCCTGGGGATGCGTGCAAGCGGCCAAGCCCAATCCGACAGGCGCGGTGCCGATCGATAAGGTGATCACTAACAAGCCGATCATCAAGGTGCCCGGGTGCCCTCCTATCGCAGAGGTCATGAGTGGCCTCGTGACATTTATGACCACGTTCGGAAAGCTTCCGGAGCTCGATCGCCAGGGGCGTCCAAGTATGTTCTATTCCGAGCGGATTCACGACAAGTGCTATCGGCGTTCCCATTTCGACGCTGGCCAATTCGTCGAAAAGTGGGACGATAAGTACGCACGCAAGGGCTATTGCCTGTACAAGATGGGCTGCAAGGGGCCAACCACCTACAATGCATGTTCTGCCATTCGGTGGAACGGCGGCGTTTCATTTCCGATTCAATCGGGCCACGGCTGCTTCGGCTACTCCGAAGACGGCTTCTGGGATAAGGGGCATTTTACGACCGCCTCACAACCATCAAGCAGTTCGGCATCGAGGCGAACGCGGACCAGATCGGCATGGCCGCTGCCGGCGTAGTTGGGCTAACCGTCGCTGCCCACGCGGCGGTCACCGCCGCGAAGCGGTTGACGCACACCGGGATCGCACAGCCCACAAAAGCAAACCGAGCTGAGGAGGGGGCGACGGTGGCCGTCCAGACACCGAATGGGTTCAATCTCGATCGTTCCGGCAGGCGAATCGTCATCGATCCGCTGACGCGGGTCGAAGGCCACCTGCGTGTCGAAGCCAATCTCGATTCAGACAATGTGATCCGCAACGCGGTCTCAAGCGAGACGATGTGGCGTGGCATCGAAGTTATCCTGCGCGGGCGCGATCCGCGCGACGCCTGGGCGTTCACCGAGCGGATTTGCGGTGTATGCACAGGCACCCATGCGCTCACCTCCGTGCGCGCGGTTGAAAATGCACTAGGAATTGCGATTCCGGAGAATGCCAATTCGATCCGCAACATCATGCAGCTGTGCCTGCTCGTGCATGATCACCTCGTACATTTCTATCACCTGCACGCGCTGGATTGGGTCGACGTGGTCTCCGCGCTCAAGGCCGATCCCAAGTCGACCTCCGCGCTCGCGCAGTCTATCTCGCCCTGGCCGCTGTCGTCCCCTGGCTATTTTAAGGATTTGCAGATCCGGCTCACCAAATTCTTCGGATCAGGGCAACTCGGTCCGTTCAAGAATGGCTATTGGGGGCATCCGGCCTACAAGCTGCCACCGGAAGCGAACCTGATGGCTGTAGCGCATTATCTGTATCGCAGATATTCGAACCGCGCGAGCAGTTCGAATGGCGAGGGCTCGGACTCGTACCCAACAGCGGACTGAAGCTGAAGCGGGCTTACGCGCAATTCGACGCCGAGACGCGTTTTGCGATCCACGACCTGCGTGTCGCAGACAATCCGGCATGCGAGTGCTGCGCGATCTTGCGTGGCGCCAAGCGGCCGGTCGACTGTAAGCTGTTTGGAACCGTCTGCACGCCGGAAACTCCCATAGGGTCCTGCATGGTGTCATCGGAAGGCGCTTGTGCGGCGTATTGGACCTACGGCCGAGTTCGCGATGAACAGTTGAGGCGGCCGTCATGAGCGTAAAGGTTATCAACGCAAGCTCGACGTCGAGAACGGACGCGTTGATCTTTCCCATGGATCCGGGGGCCGCGCTATGGCACAGCTGATCTCCGGCCTTTTTCACCAAGCCTTTGGTAATGAATGGCTCGCCCGCTGCAATGATCAGTCGGCCTTTGACGTTGCGGCAGGCAGGATGGTGATGACGACCGACGGCTACGTGGTTTCCCCGCTGTTCTTTCCCGGCGGCAAGGGTCACTGGCTGTGCACGGCACGATCAATGATGTCGCGATATCCGGCGCGCGTCCCTCTATCTGTCGGCCATTTTTATCATCGAGGAGGGCTTCCGGTTTTCGGATCTGAAGGCAATCGCGGATTCGATGGGCGCGGCAGCGCGGGCGGCCGGCGTTTACATCATTGCCGGAGACACCAAGGTCGTCGAGCGCGGCAAGGCGGATGGTTTGTTCATCTCTACGACCGGCATCGGGATTGTGGCCGATGGGCTCGATCTCTCCGCCGACAAGGCAAGGGTCGGGGACCGTGTGCTGGTGTCCGGTAGCCTCGGGGATCATGGGGTGGCGATCATGTCAAAACGTCAGAACGTCGCTTTTCAAACCGAGGTGGTCTCGGATTCCGCAGCGTTGCATAATCTCGTAGCGGTCATGGTTGCCGCCGGCGGTAGCAGCATCCGGGTGATGCGCGACCCCACGCGGGGTGGGCTTGCCGCGACCCTCAACGAGATTGCGCATCAGTCCGATCTCGGGTTCCGTCTGCAGGAAACATCCATTCCAGTGAAGCCCGCGGTTGCAGCTACCTGCGAGCTCCTTGGTCTCGATCCGATCCATGTCGCCAATGAGGGCAAGCTCGTTGCGATCGTCGCGCCTGATTTGGCCGATGCCGTGCTTGCAGCCATGAAGGCGCATCCGCTCGGGTCCGATGCAGCTGATATTGGCGAGGCGGTAGCTGACGATCGGAAATTTGTGCAGATGGCAACCGGTTTCGGCGGCCGGCGAATCGTTGATTGGTTGTGGGGCGAACAATTGCCTCGGATCTGTTGAACACATATGGGCAAGCCTACCCAACCTGTAGACTGCGACCCCGCTCTTTAAGAAGTTTCGGCGAGGCTGGATTTCGGTTGTTAGCTTTTCCACGAGCCGAGAACGCAATTCGAAACTTCATCGCGATCACGCATTTTCGACGGTTAAGCTCAGCGAGCATGGCCACACGATCCGCTCGGCACCGGTGGGTTTGAAATCCTGCGAAGCTTGCCAAATATCGCTGAATTTCTGCGTCATTTTGACGGCTGCGTCGCAATATCCCTGCTCGCTTCCGATTAGAAAGGCGCTCCAGGCAGGGAGTTTTCAAATGAAGGTCGGAGTCCCCAAGGAAATCAAGGCGCACGAATATCGCGTGGGCCTTACCCCGGGAGCTGTCCGCGAATATGTGGCAGCGGGCCACCGCGTGATGATCGAGACCAATGCCGGCGCTGGCATTGGTGCAACCGACGACGATTATCGCAATGCTGGCGCAACGATTCTAACTTCCGCAGTTGAGGTATTCGCATCGAGCGAGATGATCGTAAAAGTTAAGGAGCCTCAGCCGTCCGAATGGTGTCAGCTGCGGGAAAATCAGATCCTTTTCACTTATCTGCATCTGGCTCCCGACCCTGATCAGGCCAAGGGCCTCCTGAAATCTGGATGCACCGCGATCGCCTATGAGACCGTAACTGATGCGCATGGTGGTCTTCCGCTGCTGGCGCCGATGAGCGAGGTCGCGGGTAGGCTTGCGATCGAAGCGGCGGGTAGCGCCCTGAAGCGGAGTGCAGGCGGACGAGGGCTGTTGATCGGTGGGGTGCCCGGTGTTCAGCCTGCCCGAATCGTGGTGATCGGAGGTGGCGTCGTTGGTACGCACGCGGCACGCATGGCGGTCGGTTTGGGCGCAGAAGTGACCATCATCGACCGTTCGATACGCCGGCTCCGCGAGCTGGACGAGCTCTTCGAAGGACGCGTTCGCACCAGATTTTCGACTATCGAATCTGTGGAGGAAGAGGTATTTGCGGCGGATGTGGTGATTGGTGCGGTGCTCGTTCCAGGTGCGAGCGCGCCGAAACTGGTCCGCCGGAGCATGCTGAGCTCGATGCGCAAGAGGGGGGTGCTCGTGGACGTCGCTATCGATCAGGGCGGCTGCTTTGAGACATCGCGCCCAACCACTCACGCTGATCCTACTTACGAAGTGGATGGCGTCATTCATTATTGCGTCGCCAATATGCCCGGGGCTGTACCGCTGACCTCGAGCCAGGCACTGAATAACGCGACGCTGCCGTTTGGTTTGGCTCTGGCCAACAAGGGTTTTTCCGCCGTGCTCGAAAATCCGCATTTGCGCGCGGGCCTCAACGTCTATCGGGGCCGACTAACTTACAAAGCGGTGGCCGAAAGCCTCGGGCTGCCCTTCTCACCGATCGAACAGGCTGCGGCCTGATCCCAGAGGCCCTTATGGGCGTTTCCTCCCTGACTTAGGCCACCCCTCGGGGTGGCTTTTTTTCGGCTCCATCGATCTGCTGACCGCCGTCGGCATTTATTTGGAACGCGGAGCGAAGCGAAGGATCACCAGACGAACGCCTGGCTTCAGTCGCCCGCACGATGCGAGACAATGTACGTTCGCCCATACAGCGCATATGAATGCCTAATCCAAGGCAATTGAGAATGTGTCCCGCGGGTCCGCAGAGGACCCGCAATCACGGAGCGACTTTATCTGGCGCGATCGCCGCTGGCTGTGGAACGCCGACCGGACCGGCGATGACTGCGCGGGTGGTTTATCGCAGTGCGGTCGCCGAAGCCGCCGCTGTCCCGATGAGTGGGACCAACAAGGTGCGGTTTGGGGTCGACCTGACACACCGGCGGAGAACTTTGTGAAGTCGCGCGGCGTATCGATCGAGAGATCGATCATGCGCAAACCACGGCATCGAGATCAAGCTGCTGTCATGCGCGTTGTAGGAATTGCGACACCGTGTCGAGGCGGCGCCTTGCGTTATCGAAAATAGCCCAGACAAATCAAGGTTAACTGTCTGGCACAAGACTTGAAGGCAAGAAACTGTTGCGCAACTTTTGCTCATGGAATCGCAGTGATGGCCTACAAGATAATTGCATCCCAGTGCACCGTCTGCGGTGCGTGTGAGTTCGAATGTCCCAATGCCGCGATCAGCCTGAAGAACGATATATATGTGATCAATCCGACCCAGTGTACGCAATGTGAGGGGCAATTTGACTCGCCGCAATGCGCGGTCGTTTGCCCGGTGCCCGATACCTGCGTGCCGGCATAGGTGGGGTAACCGATGAGAGGAGCTCCGACGCGAAACATGATGAAGACGCTATCGTCAGCCGCCGTCTTTTGGATCCATCTCCTGTTTCTCTCACTCGCTGGCCCCGAGTTGGCGGCGACTTGCGCGATCCGCTCAGAGAGATTGCGAAGCTATCCTCGCCGGCGGGAGTTGTCGTTGCGCGAGTGGAGCGGGCAATGGTAGCTCTACAAGAGACGGTCGAGCGCGTGAAGCGCATCGACGTCGACCAGTATCGTTATGGGTTTGAGACCCTGATCGACTCCGAGAAGGCCCCCAAGGGGCTCTCGGAAGAGACCGTCAAGTTCATCTCGCAGAAGAAGAACGAACCCGCCTGGATGCTCCAGTGGCGGCTGGAAGCCTATCGGCGCTGGCTCACCATGACCGAGCCGACCTGGGCGCGCGTCAATTATCCCAAGATCGACTTCCAGGACATCTACTACTACGCGGCGCCGAAGCCGAAGAAGACGGTCTCCTCGCTCGACGAGATCGATCCGGAGATCCTGAAGACCTACGAGAAGCTCGGCATTCCCCTGCGGGAAGTCGCGATGCTCGAAGGCATTGAGCCGAAGGTGGGCGAGCAGGATCCGGCGCAGCGCAAGATCGCGGTCGACGCCGTCTTCGATTCGGTCTCGGTTGCGACCACCTTCAAGGCGGAGCTGAAGAAGGCCGGCGTGATCTTCATGCCGATCTCGGAGGCGATCCGCGAGCACCCTGAGCTGGTGCAGAAATATCTCGGCTCGGTGGTGCCGACCTCGGATAATTTCTACGCGACGCTGAACTCGGCGGTGTTCTCCGACGGCTCGTTCGTCTACGTGCCGCCCGGCGTGCGCTGCCCGATGGAGCTGTCGACCTATTTCCGCATCAACGAGCGCAACACCGGCCAGTTCGAGCGCACGCTGATCATTGCCGACAAGGGCTCCTACGTCTCCTACCTCGAAGGCTGCACCGCGCCACAGCGCGACGAGAACCAGCTGCACGCCGCCGTGGTCGAACTCGTCGCGCTGGACGATGCCGAGATCAAATATTCGACGGTGCAGAACTGGTATCCGGGCAATTCGGAAGGCAAAGGCGGCATCTACAATTTCGTCACCAAGCGTGGCGACTGCCGCGGCAATCACTCCAAGATCTCCTGGACCCAGGTTGAGACGGGATCTGCGATCACCTGGAAATATCCGAGCTGTATCCTGCGTGGCGACAATTCGCGCGGCGAGTTCTACTCGATCGCGATCTCGAACGGCTTCCAGCAGGTCGATTCGGGCACCAAGATGATCCACCTCGGCAAGAACACGTCGAGCCGGATCATCTCCAAGGGCATCGCCGCCGGCAAGTCGCAGAACACTTATCGCGGCCTCGTCACAGCGCACCGCAAAGCCACCGGCGCGCGCAACTTCACCGCCTGCGATTCCTTGTTGATTGGCGACAAATGCGGCGCGCACACCGTGCCGTACATCGAGGCCAAGAACTCCTCGGCAACGTTCGAGCACGAGGCGACGACATCGAAGATCTCCGAGGACGTGCTGTTCTACTGCGTCCAGCGCGGGCTTTCGCAAGAAGAGGCTGTCGGCCTCGTCGTCAACGGCTTCGTCAAGCAAGTTCTGCAAAGACTGCCGATGGAGTTCGCAGTGGAGGCGCAGAAGCTAATCGCGATCTCGCTCGACGGATCCGTCGGATAACCAAACCTCCCGCGCGCCCCTCGAATGCGGCTCGCCACATGATGCATTTCAGGGGTCAGATCAGAATGGCGCTACTCGAAATCCGAGATTTGCATGTTGGTGTCGAAGACCGCGAAATCATTCGCGGCCTGCATCTTAGCGTCCATGCCGGTGAAGTGCACGCGATCATGGGGCCGAACGGCTCCGGCAAGTCGACGCTCTCGCACGTCATCGCCGGCAAACCCGGCTATGAGGTCACCGACGGGCAGATCCTGTTCAAGGGCGAGGACCTCCTGGAGATGGAGCCGGACGAGCGTGCCGCCAAGGGCGTGTTCCTGGCGTTCCAGTATCCAGTCGAGATCCCCGGCGTGACCACCATGAACTTTCTGCGGGCGGCACTGAACGCCCGGCGCAAGGCGCGCAACCAACAGGAATTCTCCACCCCCGCATTTCTGAAAAGAGTCCGCGAGGTGGCCGGTTCGCTCAACATTCCCCAGGACATGATCAAGCGCGGCGTCAATGTCGGCTTCTCCGGCGGCGAGAAAAAGCGCAACGAGATTTTACAGATGGCGTTGTTCGAGCCGGGTCTGTGCATCCTTGACGAGATCGATTCCGGCCTCGACATCGACGCGCTGCGTATCGTCGCCAGCGGCATCAACGCCTTACGTTCGCCGGAACGAGCGATGATCGTGATCACCCACTATCGGCGGCTTCTCGAGCATATCGTGCCGGACATTGTGCACGTGATGTCGAAAGGGCGGGTCATGAAGAGCGGCGGCAAGGAACTCGCGCTGGAGCTCGAGGCTTGTGGCTACGCCCAATTCGAAGACGCGGCCTGACGGCTCTAGGGATTTCCCGATGAAGCAGGTTTTGGTCAAAGCCGACGCCGAGCGCCCAATGGGCAATGTTTTCGCTGCGGCGCGTGGACGGCTGCCTGGTGCAGGCCCTGTCCCCCAAATCCGGGAGAGGGCATTCGAGAACTACGAGCGTACCGGCCTCCCGCATCGGCGCATGGAGGATTGGAAATACACAGATCTGCGCGCCCTGATCGGCGAGGTACTGCCACTCGCTCCGCGACCCGATGCGGAGGCGCTGGTGCGCGCAAAGGTCTCGGTCAAGCAAGTGGCTGCCGATCAGGCGGTCAAACTGGTTTTGGTGGATGGCATATTCGCGCCGGAGCTATCCGATCTCAGCGACCTGGAAAACGAAGTCGTTGTGCGGTCGCTGCGAGAGGTTCTGGAGAATTCGGCCACTGGGGCCATGGCCGGTCTGGTGTTGTCGACGACGAGCGATCCGGCGATCTCGCTCAATGCCGCGATGGCGACAGATGGCTTGGTGATTACGGTCGCCGACGGCAATGCGCTGGAGCGTCCAATCCAAATCGTTCACGTCGCAACCGGACTGTCGGTGTCCACCTTTACACGCTGCTATCTGCAGCTCGGTAAAGGAGCGCATGCGGCCATCGTGGAAAGTTTCGTCCCGGCTGAACGCGCGAGCGGCTATCAAGCCAACGATGCGATAATCGCCCTGGTTGGTGACGAGGCGAGCCTTTCGTATATCCGCGTGGCAGCTGCTGCCTCTGACGCCGTAAACATCTCGTCGGCGATCATCGCAGTCGGCGCCAGGGCCAAGCTCGACCTCTTCAGTATGACCTGCAGCGGCTCCATCAGCCGCTATCAGGAATTCATCACGCTGGCCGGCGAGGGAACCAAGCTCTCGGCGAATGGGGTTAATCTCATCAGGGACAGGCTCCACGCGGACACAACGATCGTGGTCGACCACGCGATGCCACATTGCACCAGTCGGGAGAAGTTCCGCGCGGTCGTAGACGATTGCGGTCGCTCGGTGTTTCAAGGCCGAATTATCGTTCGTCCCGCCGCCCGGAACACGGACGCCACCCTGACGACGCGAGCGTTGCTCCTATCCGACCAGGGCGAGGTCGACAATAAGCCGGAGCTTGAAATCTTGGCTGACGACGTGACCTGCGGCCACGGAGCGACATCGGGTGCGCTGGACGACACTCTCGTATTCTATCTGCGCGCCCGGGGGCTACCAGAGAAGGATGCGCAGATGTTGTTGATTAAAGCGTTCATTGGCGAGTCGATTGAGGAGATCACTTCCGAGAATCTGCGCGATTTTGTGACGGCGCAAGCTGAACACTGGCTGCAGGCGGGGCGATGAGCGCACATCCCGCCGTGAGCAATGGCAGTTACGAGGTCGACCGTCTGCGTAAAGACTTTCCTGCGCTCGCCATGACGGTGTACGGCAAGCCGCTTGTTTACCTCGATAACGCTGCATCCGCGCAAAAGCCCATCGCGGTGCTTGACCGTATGATGCAGGTGTACTCCAGCGAATATGCCAACGTTCATCGCGGCTTGCACTACCTCGCTAACGCGGCGACAGAGGCGTATGAAGACGCCCGTACCAAGGTGGCGCGGTTTGTGAACGCGCATTCAAACGAAGAGATCATCTTCACCCGGAGCGCCACGGAGGCAATCAATCTGGTGGCCCAGACTTTTGGCCGTGAACGCATTACCCCGGGTGATGAGATCGTTCTCTCGATTATGGAACACCATTCCAACATTGTGCCATGGCACCTTCTCAGGGAACGACTCGGTGCAGTGATCAAATGGGCCCCAGTGGATGATGATGGAAACTTTTTGCTCGATGATTTTGAGCGACTGCTGACCCCGCGCACCAAGATGATTGCAATCACGCAAATGTCGAACGTGCTCGGCACGGTATTGCCGGTGAAAGACGTGGTGAGGATCTCGCATGCTCGTGGTATCCCGGTGCTGGTCGACGGCTCGCAAGGATGCGTCCATCTGAGCGCCGACGTATGCGACATTGACTGCGATTTCTACGTCATGACAGGCCACAAACTCTATGGTCCGACGGGGATCGGTGTGCTCTACGGCAAATCTGGGCATCTGGCATGGATGCCGCCCTTCAATGGCGGCGGGGAGATGATCCGCGAGGTCTCGCGCTCCGGCGTCACTTATGGTGATCCGCCACATCGGTTCGAAGCGGGTACGCCGCCGATCGTCGAAGCCATCGGTTTAGGGGCGGCTATCGATTACATCAATTCAATAGGCAAGGCGCAGATCCGCAGGCACGAGAGCGTACTGCTCGCTTACGCGCAGGAGAGGCTGGCGGACATCAACTTCGTGCGCATGATCGGGACCCCGGCCGAGAAGGGGCCGATCATTTCCTTTGATATGAAGGGTGCGCATGCCCATGATATTGCCACCATCGTCGACCGCGCTGGTGTAGCGATGCGGGCGGGGGCCCACTGTGCGATGCCGCTGCTCAAGCGCTTCGGCGTGCTAGCGACGTGCCGTGCGTCCCTCGGACTTTACAATACACGTGAAGAAATTGATGTGCTTGTGCGTGCGCTGATCAAGGCGCGGCAGCTGTTCTCGTGATTGGCGAGCCTACGACTCCAGGTGGCGAGGCAGCTCGCATTGAGATATGGAGCATGCGGTCATGCACCTCATCGTCTACGCAGCACGTAAGCACCTGCAGATCTCAGCAGGCATAGATAGCATTGGCAGGCCTAGGCCAGCCGGCCTTCCAGTTCGGCCCGGCGAGAGCGATCGCAGAGCATTGCGATCGCGGACACGCCCGAGAATTGGGCGGGCAATTTCACCCATAACCAGCTCTTGTTCCATCTCGAACAGCGCCAAACCAAGAGTTCTCTGCCCTAAGCGTGATGTCGGGTTCGCAACAATACCCACTGTCACCGCACGAGGTGCGCTAAGTGATCTTGATTGCTCTGTTTTTTGTGCTCACGAGACGCTGGCATGCTGGTTGCAAAAGTCTTGGTCAAGAAGCCGCCCCCGCAACAGCTAACCTTTGAAGGACATCAGATGAGTCTCGCCACGACCCAGAGCATCGCAGAAATCAGGGCTCGCAACAAAGAGCTGATCGAGGAGGTGCTGAAGGTCTATCCGGAGAAAACCGCGAAACGGCGTGCCAAGCACCTCAACGTTCACCAAGCCGGCAAGTCAGACTGCGGGGTCAAGTCCAACGTTAAATCCATACCTGGCGTGATGACGATCAGAGGCTGCGCCTATGCAGGGTCAAAGGGAGTGGTCTGGGGACCGATCAAGGACATGGTCCATATCAGCCATGGCCCGGTCGGCTGCGGTCAGTATTCGTGGGGCTCGCGACGCAACTACTATGTAGGCACGACGGGCATCGATAGTTTCGTGACCCTACAGTTCACCTCCGACTTCCAGGAAAAGGATATCGTATTCGGTGGCGACAAAAAGCTGGCCAAAATTCTTGACGAAATCCAGGAGCTGTTTCCACTTAACAACGGCATCACGATCCAATCGGAATGCCCGATAGGATTGATCGGTGACGACATCGAAGCCGTGTCAAGAGCAAAATCCAAGGAATATGGCGGCAAGACCATCGTGCCGGTCCGTTGTGAGGGCTTTCGGGGGGTGTCGCAGTCACTAGGCCACCACATTGCCAACGACGCGGTGCGCGATTGGATTTTCGACCAGCCCGAGTCGGATAGCAAACCAAGGTTTGAGCCGACGCCGTACGATGTTGCGATCATCGGAGACTACAATATCGGCGGCGACGCCTGGTCATCGCGAATTCTGCTGGAGGAGATGGGCCTGCGGGTGATCGCGCAGTGGTCCGGCGACGGTTCACTGGCTGAGCTCGAGGCAACGCCGAAGGCAAAGCTCAACATTCTGCATTGCTACCGTTCAATGAACTACATCTCACGCCACATGGAAGAGAAGTTCGGTATCCCGTGGTGCGAGTACAACTTCTTCGGGCCTTCGAAGATCGCCGAGTCTCTGCGCAAGATTGCGGGCTATTTCGACGATAAGATTAAGGAAGGCGCCGAGCGGGTGATTGAAAAGTACCAGCCGCTGGTGAACGCCGTGATCGCAAAGTATCGCCCGCGCCTGGAGGGCAAGACGGTGATGCTGTACGTCGGTGGGCTCCGTCCGCGTCATGTGATTGGTGCATACGAGGACCTCGGGATGGAAGTCATTGGCACCGGATACGAGTTCGGTCACAACGACGACTATCAGCGCACAGCTCAGCATTACGTAAAGGACGGCACGCTCATCTACGATGACGTCAATGGCTATGAGTTCGAACGCTTCGTCGAAAAGCTCCAGCCTGACCTCGTCGGCTCGGGTATCAAGGAAAAGTACGTCTTCCAAAAGATGGGTGTGCCGTTCCGGCAGATGCACTCCTGGGACTATTCGGGCCCATATCACGGCTATGACGGCTTTGCGATCTTTGCGCGCGATATGGACATGGCGATCAACTCGCCGGTGTGGAAGAAAACGAAGGCCCCCTGGAAGGAAGCTTCGAGGACCAAGCTCCTGGCTGCAGAATAAACCAACTCATCTCGCTCTCTGGGAAAGCCGGGGCGACACCAGTCTCGATAGTGAAGGATTTCAACAATGGCGCAGAGTGCCGAACACGTGCTCGATCATCTCGATCTGTTCCGCGGTCCAGAATACCAGCAGATGCTGGCCAAGAAAAAGATATTCGAGAATCCTCGCGATCCCGCCGAGGTAGAACTTATCAAGGAATGGACGAAAACGTCCGAATATCGCGAAAAGAACTTTGCGCGGGAAGCGCTAGCGGTAAATCCGGCCAAGGCATGCCAGCCGCTTGGCGCCGTATTCGCCTCTGTTGGCTTTGAGGGCACGCTGCCCTTCGTCCACGGCTCGCAAGGTTGCGTGGCTTATTACCGCAGCCATCTGTCGCGGCACTTCAAGGAGCCTAGCTCCTGCGTCTCCTCGTCGATGACGGAAGACGCTGCCGTATTCGGCGGCCTGAATAACATGATCGACGGGCTGGCGAACAGCTACAACATGTACAAACCCAAAATGATTGCGGTCTCGACGACCTGCATGGCCGAGGTCATCGGCGACGACCTCAACGCCTTCATCAAGACGTCGAAAGAAAAAGGCTCGGTTCCGGCAGACTTCGACGTGCCATTCGCCCACACGCCGGCGTTCGTCGGCAGCCACGTTACCGGTTATGACAATGCGCTCAAGGGCATTCTAGAGCATTTTTGGGACGGTAAGGCCGGAACAGCGCCGAAGCTGGAGCGCAAGCAGAACGGGGCGATCAACATCATTGGTGGGTTCGATGGCTATACCGTCGGAAACCTTCGCGAGATCAAGCGCATCTTGGCGTTAATGGACATCCAGCACACGATTCTAGCGGACAATTCTGAAGTTTTCGATACTCCGACAGACGGCGAATTCCGGATGTATGACGGAGGCACGACCCTGGAAGATGCGGCCAACGCGGTTCACGCCAAGGCGACAATCTCCATGCAGCAGTGGTGCACCGAAAAAACGCTGCCATTCGTGGCTGAGCATGGACAGGACGTCGTATCCTTCAACTACCCCGTGGGCTTATCCGCAACGGATGATTTTATCCTGGCGCTGTCACGCATCAGCGGCAAGGAGATTCCCGAGCAACTCGCGCGAGAACGTGGCCGCCTGGTCGACGCGATCGCTGACTCCAGCGCGCATATCCATGGCAAGAAGTTCGCGATCTATGGCGATCCGGATCTTTGCTATGGGTTGGCTGCGTTTCTGCTCGAACTCGGCGCCGAACCGACCCATGTGCTATCCACCAACGGCAACAAGGCGTGGCACGAAAAAATGCAGGTACTGCTTGCAAGCTCGCCATTTGGGCAGGGCTGCCAAGCCTATCCGGGCCGAGATCTCTGGCACATGCGCTCACTCCTGTTCACCGAGCCAGTCGATTTTCTGATTGGCAACACCTATGGCAAGTATCTGGAGCGCGATACTGGAACGCCACTGATCCGCATCGGCTTTCCGGTTTTTGATCGGCATCATCATCACCGCTCCCCCCTATGGGGCTATCAGGGCGGCTTGAATGTGCTGGTGAAGATCCTGGACAAGATCTTCGATGAGATCGACAAGAAGACAAACGTTCTTGGCAAAACTGACTACAGTTTCGACATCATTCGTTGATGAGCGACCGTGCGCGTGCCATCGCCCAAGCATTCGACGATGGCACAAGCACGCGAGGGTTGACCACGCAATTTGTTTGCGCTGAGAGGAAAATGGATGAGTTCACTAGCGGCCACGCTCCAGAATATTTTCGATGAGCCGGGCTGTGCCAAGAACGGCAGTAAGTCGGAGGCTGAACGCAAGAACGGCTGCACCAAACAGCTGCAGCCGGGTAGCGCTGCCGGCGGCTGCGCTTTCGATGGCGCCAAGATTGCGTTGCAGCCGTTCACCGACGTCGCTCACTTGGTGCATGGTCCGATAGCGTGCGAAGGCAATTCCTGGGACAATCGCGGCGCGGCGTCGTCCGGCGCGAATCTGTGGCGTACCGCATTCACAACCGATTTGAGCGAAACCGATATTGTATTCGGAGGCGAGAAGCGGCTCTGCAAAGCGATCAAGGAGATCATCGATAAGTGCGACCCGCCCGCCATCTTCGTCTATCAAACCTGCATCCCGGCGATGATTGGCGACGACATCAACGCAGTCTGTAAGGCAGCATCTCAAAGGTTCGCAAAGCCGGTGATCCCGATCAATTCGCCGGGCTTCGTCGGCTCGAAGAACCTCGGTAACAAGCTCGCCGGCGAGGCCTTGCTCGATTATGTGATCGGGACGCAAGAGCCGGACTATACCACGCCGTACGACATCAACCTAATCGGGGAATACAACCTTTCGGGAGAGCTCTGGCAAGTGAAGCCATTGCTAGACGAGCTTGGAGTACGGATTCTCTCCTGCATCTCCGGGGACGGCAAATATCGCGAAGTCGCGTCATCTCATCGCGCGCGGGCGGCGATGTTGGTGTGCTCAAAGTCCATGATCAACGTCGCACGCAAGATGGAGCAACGCTACGGGATCCCGTTCTTCGAGGGGTCGTTCTACGGTATTCAAGATTCGAGCGAATCGCTGCGTCAGCTTGCCCGCTTATTGGTTGAGCGCGGCGCCCCGACAGATCTGCTCGGCCGCACTGAAGCGGTGATCGCGCGCGAGGAAGCGTGGGCATGGGCTGCGATAGAGCCGTACAAGCCACGATTCGAAGGCAAGAAGGCCTTGTTGATTACAGGCGGCGTCAAGTCATGGTCGGTCGTCGCGGCACTCCAAGAAGCGGGGCTTGAGTTAGTCGGAACCAGCGTCAAGAAATCAACCAGGAAGGACAAGGAGCGCATCAAGGAGCTCATGGGGCAGGATGCCCACATGATCGAGGACATGACGCCGCGCGAAATGTATAAGATGTTGAAGGACGCAAAAGCGGACATCATGCTATCGGGCGGCAAGTCGCAGTTCGTCGCGCTGAAAGCGTCGATGCCCTGGCTCGATATCAACCAGGAGCGTTGCCACGCCTATATGGGCTATGTCGGAATGGTCAAGCTGGTGGAGGAGATAGATAAGTCGCTCTCCAGTCCGATGTGGGAGCAGCTACGTCGACCGGCACCATGGGAGGCATTGGCCAAGGCGATGGAGCAGATGCGATCGCCGATGGCCACGATCGCCGACAATCCGGCGCTCGCCGAAACTGAGCGCCGCGCGACGAAGATCTGCGTGTGTAACACGGTCGATCTGGGCACGATTGAGGATGCAATCTACGCGCACGGCCTGAAGAGCGTCGCAGCGGTCAGAGAGCATACCAATGCGGTCGGTGGCTGCTGCCAAAGACGCATCGAAGATATTTTGGTTTCCGAGCCGTCTGCCCTGCGACAGGCCGCAGAATAGCGAGGCGTCATGGCAATCGTCACGGCGCCGACAAAAGCCTGCGCTGTCAACCCGCTGAAGATGAGTCAGCCCATCGGCGGCGCATTCGCCTTCATGGGGCTGCGCGGGGCGATGCCGCTTCTGCACGGCTCCCAGGGGTGCACATCCTTCGGTCTCACGCTCTTTGTCCGGCATTTCAAAGAGGCAGTACCGCTGCAGACCACCGCGATGAGCGAAGTCGCGACCGTACTCGGCGGCTATGACAATCTCGAGCAGGCGATACTGAACATCTATAACCGTACCAAGCCAAAGATCATCGGAATCTGCTCGACCGGCGTCACCGAGACCAACGGCGACGATGTGGATGCCTACCTCAAGCTAATTCGGAGCAGTCATCCGCAACTCGCAAAGTTGCCACTGGTGTATGTCTCGACGCCTGATTTCAAGGGCGCGTTCCAGGACGGCTGGGAGAGGGCTGTGGCGCGCATTGTGGAGGTGCTGGTGGAGCCCAACGCCAACGGCCTGCGGGATCCATCGAAGGTGAATGTTCTGCCGGGATGTCACCTCACGCCCGGCGACCTTGATGAACTCCGTGTAATACTGGAGGATTTCGGGTTGTGCCCGTCGTTCCTCCCTGATCTCGCGGGATCGCTCGATGGACATATCCCCGATGAGTTTACGCCAACGACCATCGGCGGCATCGGCGTCGACGAAATTGCGAGCATGGGCCGCGCCGGGTGGACAATTGCAATCGGTGCGCAGATGCAGCGCGCGGCAGAGGTGATGCAGGGCAAGACCGGCGCGCCTTTTCGTGTCTTCGAGCGGCTGTGTGGTCTGTGTCCGAACGACGAATTCATGACGTTCTTGAGCGAGATCAGCGGCCGCCCCATACCGCTGAAGTATCGGCGCCAGCGCGGTCAGCTCGCCGACGCAATGCTGGACGCGCATTTCCATATTGGTGGTCGCAAAGTTGCGATCGGCGCTGAGCCAGACCTCCTGTTCGATCTGTCCGGCATGCTGCACGACATGGGCGCGCAGGTGACCGCGGCCGTGACGACCACTCAGTCGGGGGTGATCGAGCGGATCAAGACCAAGGAGGTACTCATTGGCGATCTTGAGGATCTGGAAGGGCTTGCCAAAACAAGGCATTGCGACCTGCTGATCACGCATTCGCATGGCAGGCAAGCGGCGGCTCGGCTGAAAGTCCCGTTCTATCGTACGGGTTTTCCGATGTTCGATCGACTTGGTGCGGGACACCAACTATCCGTGGGCTATCGTGGTACCCGCAATCTGATCTTCGACATCGCCAATCTCGTGATCGCGCACCGCGAGGAGAACGATCAGCCTACGCCCGACAAATGGCGGACTGCGGCCGGGCTGCCACCATACTCGGGGTATCGCGGTCCGATCGGCGCAGATGAGGGGGCGATTGCATGAAGGTCGCGTTTGCCACTCAGGACCTGAAACGCGTCGATGCCCATTTTGGTTGGGCAAAGAATATCGCAATCTACGATGTCACGCCTGGCGGTCACGTGTTTCTCAAGGCGATTGAGTTTGAGGGCGATCTTAAGGAGGACGGCAACGATGACAAGTTGGCGCCGAAGATCGAGGCGATCAAGGATTGCGCGATTCTTTATGTCGCCGCCATTGGCGGTGCCGGGGCTGCGCGAGTGGTGGCCAACAAGATCCATCCTATCAAGGTGAACAAGCCAGAAAGTATTCTGCTGTTGCTCGAGAAACTCGAGCGCGTACTGAAGGGCACGCCACCTCCTTGGCTACGCAAGGCTATGGCAAAAGACCGACGCCGAACCTTCGAGTTCGACGAATGAGGTGATATGATTGCAAAAATAGAGCGGCAGGGGAACGCCGTCGACGCGCCGTTCCTCATGGAGTTGATCAAGGTTTGGCGTGCTCAGGACACCAACGGAGCCTGGAAGGCGAAGAGCGATCTCGATCTGCTCGAACTCTATATTCTAGACGAGGAGAAACGGCGCGCATTGCCGATTATCGGTGATCCCGATCCCGATACGCTGTGGCGGCTTAAGCTGTTCTTCGATGCGGTCGCGCTCTCGATCGAGAGGGAGACCGGCGTGATGACCCAGCCGATTCTGGATCTGCATCATGAAGGCTTCGCCCGCATGGTGCTCATCTCAGGCCGTCTGATCGCCGTGAACAAGCAGCTGCGCGATGTGTATCGCTTCGGATTCGATAATTTGGTAAAGCTCGCGCAGCAGGGCGATAAATGTGTCAGCGATGGAATCGAACTGATTCGGAAATTTCCCGACGTGGCGAACTATTGGGGATACTCATGAGCGATCGTGAAGAACTGAAGGTAGAACTAAAGAAACTGTCCGTCAAGGCGACACAAGCCAAGATGGATCTGCACGACCTTTCGGAAGAATTGCCCGTCAACTGGACCTCGATCATGGTAGTGGCGCAGAAGGCGTACAATGCCTATGCCGAACTGGAGCGCAAGAGCCGTGATCTGAAGGCGATGGAAATTACCTGAAGGAGGCCCCGACCCATGTCATTTGCTACGCGAGATGGGCGCGAATGGACGCCAGAATATCTGATCTCGATCAATAGCAAGAAGTGCATCGGCTGCGGCCGATGTTTTAAGGTGTGCGGTCGAGATGTCATGACTTTGAAAGGAGTCAACGAGGAAGGCGAACTTGTCGACCTCGACAATGACGAGGACGATGAGATCGAAAAGAAGGTCATGGTTCTGAATGATCAGGGTGCCTGCATCGGCTGCGGTGCGTGCGCCAGGGTTTGCCCGGCCGACTGCCAGACCCACGTTTCGGCCGCAGCGGCAGCTGCATGAGCCAAAGTGATCTTTCGAAAGCAGCTGACGGCAGTGGTATCGATACCGAGCGAAGGTTCGGGTCGGATTCCTCAGACGATAACGCTTCATTTTACTTGGAGCGCGCCCTTAGTAGGGGGCTGCGCATGGAATAAGGTGGCTGTAACAGAAGCAGCGGGCCAGAAATAACGGACATTTCGCCGTTCCTAGCGCGGGCGTAAAGGTCTTCCCTAAAAGGGGCGCACGCTCGCCGCGTGCGCCCCTCGCTTTAAAGCGATCGTTCATCTTTCGGCGACGGCACCTGCGATGTCGCGATGCGGATACGTCATCGCAGGGCATGTACCGGGCCCTCCGCAGCGTGCGATGAGCGAGCAGGAAAGATCAGCCACCGAGGTTAACCCTCCGGCAAATGGTCCAGAAAGGCTGGAGCGCGAAAGCCAGCCAAGCATCGAAAGGGCAGCAAGGCTCAATGCTCGTGCGAATTGGTCTAACTGTGCACCCCCGCCAATGAGGTGCGCTCCAAAAGTGAAGCTTGCGCGTTGTATTCCGGAAACACGAGCCGTTCCGGCACTTGTACGGTTCTTGCACGGTTGATTGCACGGCGACAATGAAGAACGTCTTGCAATGTACGAGCGATGAATGCAGCCAGATGCGATCTATGCGGTTTGCGGCTTTAACGACATTCCGAGCCGCCAGGCCATGGGATTCCATCTCATGGTCGTCGATGATGGCGGCAATCACCGCCCGTGGTCCATCATTGTGGTGCGCTGGGGAAAAAGGGTGCTTGGCTATGTCAATGAATGCCCCCATAACAGCGTCAATTTGGACTGGGAGCGGAACCAATTCCTCGATCCATACGGTATCCGACTGATGTGCGGCAAACACGGTTCTACCTTCGAACTGGGCACTGGGCGGTGCGTCGAAGGTCCGTGTAAGGGTAGAGCGCTCACGCCGATTGCGTTGACAGTTCTGGATGGTGATATCTGTGTCGTCGGGGTGCGCCTTGTTGAAGACGATGCGGCTCAGAACGAATGAACCGCGCTTAGACTGGCCGGTTCTCGTTACGATTTCTGACCGGTTCCATCCTCTTCAGCCCGTCCTCGTAGGAGATCTCGTTGTAGGCCAGATCGAGTTTCTTTGCCTCATCGAGCAGGTAATCGAGCTTGCCGCCCGCATCCAGCTTCTTGATGTCATTCTTATTGATCCCGACCAGGTCCATCATCTCCTTCCAAACCGTGGATTCATCGCACGGTAGGACGCGGAAGGTAATACCATCGAGCTTGGTTTGGTATTTCGCCAGCAAGTCTATGTTGTTACAGAACATGAAGTAACTGCCATCTGGGCTCAACGCGCCATCGAGCACGGTTGCGACGTCAGCAAGATAGGCGAATGAGTGCAGGTAGCCGGCCAGCACCGGAATGGTGCCTTCTCCCTCCTGCGCGATCGTCAAAACCTGCTCAATCGAATAGTCCGGCGGCCGTTTCTCGTCCGCAACTTGAGCCTGGAATTTTAATGCGATGTCGCCGCGAAAACCGAACCGGCCCGTCTTGGTCGTCCCGCCTTTGAGTACGGCATTGAGCAGGCGGCCCTCGCTCTCAAGTCTGCCGAGTGCGGTGTTCTCGATTGCAGTCATTAATTCGTCCTCGATCTAAGCTCTTCACCGACGCGTTGGCCGGTGCCCGATGCGATGCAAATTGCTTGCCGTCGCATGCGTCGCTGCCCCGAGCGTAGCTTAGAAAGAAAACGCGTTGAGGGGCTGCACCTAGTTCTGTCAGGAACCCAACACCGGTTCCAAAGCCAACAGGCGCGATTCGAAAAAGTGCGCATCATCAAGCGTCTGCGCGCTGGCACGTGACTTGCCCTTAGCAGCTAGATCCAAGCTGATGAGGGAAAGCCGTGATCAACCTGACGGACAGCGCAGTGAATGCAATCAAGAGCGCGATTTCGTCGTCGGCGCGCCCGACCAGCGGTCTGCGCGTCATGATCGAAGCAGGCGGCTGCAACGGATTCAAATACAAGATGGGCCTGGCCGAGGAACCGAAGCCTGACGACACCGTGATCGAATGCGACGGGCTGAAGGTGTTCGTCGATAAAAAGAGCCGTGAGCATCTGGTAGGCACGACCATCGATTTCGTGATGGCACTGGAGAGTTCTGGCTTTACCTTTCACAACCCGAACGCCACCGCGAACTGCTCCTGCGGAAAATCTTTCAGCTGATAAAAAAATCGTTCAGCTGATGAGGATGAGACATCGAAGCATGCCGGCCGAACCAGAACAACTGAGGCAATCGTTATCCACTGCGACAGACCGAAAGCGTCGCATTAGCGGCGTAATCGAAGAGATCCGATCCAATCTGCAACGCGACGGTGTCGACTGCCACCTGATCGGGATCGATGACAGCAGGGTCATGGTTAGGTGGACCGTTGCCTGCACGTTGTGTAAGCTTTCGAGGATAACGCTGAAAGGCATTCAGGCGCGGCTGGTCGATAAACTCGGCGAATTGGTTCGCCTGATCCCCGTTGCTGCTGTAGGCGAGGCAGTGGAGTGAGCGGAAATCGAGTGCCGATTTACCTCGATAACAATGCAACGACGCGGACCGATCCATCCATCGTGCAAGCCATGTTGCCGTTCTTCACCGAGCGATTCGGCAATGCCTCGTCCACGCATGCCTTTGGCAGCGAGGTCGCGGTCGCTGTGAGGCAGGCCCGGCGTAGCTTGCGGGGCCTGCTAGGGAACGCACATGATCATGAAATCGTTTTTACCTCGGGGGGAACCGAGGCCAATAATGCCGCGGTCCTCTCTGCGCTTGCGACGCAGGAAGACCGGGACGAGATCGTCACCACCTCGGTAGAGCACCCTGCCGTTCTTGCGCTAACCGAGCAATTGGCGACAAGAGGAGTCAAGACGCACATCGTACCTGTAGATTCCCGCGGCCGGCTCGACATCGAGGCGTTTCGCCGCGCGCTCGGGCCACGCACAGCGATTGCCTCGGTTATGTGGGCGAACAACGAGACCGGAACGATGTTTCCTGTGGAGTTTCTGGCAGGGTTGAGCCGTGAGGCGGGCGCGCTGTTTCACACAGATGCAGTCCAGGCCATCGGTAAGGTGCGAGTGAACCTAAAGGACAGTGCGATCGACATGCTGTCGCTGTCCGGGCACAAACTGCACGGCCCCAAGGGGATTGGCGCGCTATATTTGCGCAAAGGGACAAAATTCCAGCCGCTGATCTGCGGCGGATCACAGGAACGAGGGCGCCGCGGCGGGACCGAGAATATTCCCGGCATTGTCGGCCTGGGAAAGGCTGCCGAGCTTGCGGCGGAGCGGCTCGAACCGGAGCGCGTTCGCATTGGCGGGTTGCGCGATCGGCTTGAGCAGGGAATTTTACACAATGGCGAGTGCGTTGCGCTCGGCGATATCGGCAATCGATTAGCGAACACGGCCCTCATTGCCTTCGATCATCTTGAAGGCGAAGCCATCGCGCACCATCTCAATTTGGCGGGTATTGCCGTGTCCCTCGGATCAGCCTGCAATTCCGGCTCAATGCAGCCATCGCATGTTCTGCGTGCCATGGACGTGCCGGCGTGCCGGATCCGTGGCGCGGTGCGCTTTTCTCTGTCGCGTGAAACCTCCTTCGCGGAGGTCGATGAGGTCGTGTGCGCAGTGTCCGAAATCGTGGCTCGCCTGCGCGCCACCTCCTGCGTCACAGCCAGGGAGCTGACCTCGTGAAAATCATGATCCGCCGGTCTCCGGACGCGGGCCTGTCGATCTACGTGCCAAAAAAGGATCTCGAAGAGCCAATCGTGGAATCCGAGCACGAAACGCTATGGGGCGGCTGGATCAAAGTAGCTAATGGCTGGGTACTCGATTTGCCCGAGATGGCGAGCGACACACGGCTACCGATTACAATCAACGCTAAAAAACGGGGCGAGAACGGGGACGATCCGTGAAAGGCGCCCCCGCAGATCGACTTTGTCGATGCGGCCGACACAAAGCCACGCTCGTGGAACCGCTGCCGCGCTGAAGGCCGCGAGCATTGTTCCCCACCTCGGTCCTGGCCTCGCCGAATTGTGCAGATCCGATATGCCGACCACACCGGAGGCGTTGGCCGGATTCTTCGAGCGAGGTTGCGCTGCCGCGGCGGGCTAGGGCAATGCGTGGGCGTCGGCGCAACATGTCGAGATCAACAAAGATCGCTCCACCGTGACGGCATTGATGACGCAGGCTTTCGCTCGGCCAGTCGAGCCGACGCTTTTGCACCACTATCTTGGGTCCCTATCGCTGCCAGTCATGGTCGACGTCTGGTATTATGCCGCCACGCTCGCGGCGCTCGGTAGCGCGATCGATGGGGCGAAGTGCAAGGTATCACCGTATCACCCGCGTCGGCATTGGCGAAAATCGCTGGTATCGCTTTTACGATCTACTTGGCCGAGAGGTCGGCAGTGCCGTGACCGTCAGCTGGGCGACGGGGGGTGCTGTACAAGTCGCATGGCAGCGTGCAGCCGGCCAACAACTTCCTTATCTCCAACGCGGACTACGTCGAGGGCGTTGACCGAAATCGACATTCATCATCAAGGAAAGGTGAACCGGAGAGACCTTTCTCTTGATCGGCTGTCGCTTAACGAACAGCTGTTGCCTAGCTATGCGAGGCAGATCATCAAGCGCTCGGCCCACACCCACTATGCCATCGTTGATCCGGACGCGCTCTCTCGCAACGAGCTCCGCTTTTTACTCGAGCAAGGCCTGACACCGCTTGCGATCTGGCTCCGTTGCGCGGTTGAGATACTGCTCACCCATTGGTGGCCTTGCGAAACCGGGATCCCCCAACTCGTATTGGCATGTTGTGAGAGCCGCAACGCGAGAAAACCAGTTCAGATGGGGCCGGGTTCCGGCGAGCTTAGCGCGAGAATGAATACGCAAGCCATGGAGCTCTGCGTGAGAATGACGACGTATCTGTCGCATCGTCGACAAGTGCATCATTGCTGTTCTTTCATGCGCCAGCGACGATCGTTTCCGCTAACTCTTTGGCGTATGGTTGCAATTTCGTCGTCTCCGCCATGGCATGCAAGTTGCTACTCAGCTCCTTGAGGCTCGCTCACGGATGGTCCTCGGTGGCCGATGATGCCTGCAGGGAAAAATTTAAGATGAATGCGGTCGTGGAACGCGGAAAGCATGTCAAAGCTGCAGTGGATAACGGCAGGATGATGCAGTCCGCCGCCTGCCGCGCTTCGGCCAAGTCCGCGCAGGCGAGCTGCGGCTCGGAGGCAGGCCAAGGCGATCTGCCGACCGAAATCTGGGAAAAGGTCAAGAACCATCCCTGCTACAGCGAAGAAGCGCATCATCATTACGCCCGCATGCATGTCGCGGTCGCGCCTGCCTGCAACATCCAGTGCAACTACTGCAACCGAAAATACGACTGCGCCAACGAATCGCGTCCAGGTGTGGTGAGCGAGAAGCTCACCCCTGAGCAGGCGGTTAGAAAAGTGCTTGCGGTCGCGACCACCATTCCGCAGATGACAGTGCTTGGCATCGCTGGTCCCGGCGATCCCTTGGCCAATCCAGCAAAGACGTTCAAGACGTTCGAGCTGGTTGCCGAGGCGGCTCCCGACATCAAGCTGTGTCTGTCAACCAACGGACTGGCCCTGCCGGACCATATTGATACCATCGCCAAGTCGAAAATTGACCACGTCACCATCACCATTAACATGATCGATCCCGAAATCGGCGCCAAGATCTATCCATGGATCTTCTTCAACCACAAGCGCTACACCGGCATTGACGCGGCAAGGATACTCACCGATCGCCAGCTGCAAGGTCTCGAGATGCTTAGCGAACGAGGTATCCTGTGCAAGGTCAACTCGGTGCTGATCCCAAACATCAACGATGACCACCTGATCGAGGTCAATAAGGCGGTGAAGTCGCGCGGTGCCTTCCTTCACAATATCATGCCGCTGATCTCCGCGCCCGAGCACGGCACAGTATTTGGCCTCAACGGTCAGCGCGGACCGACGGCGCAAGAATTGAAGGCGCTGCAAGATGCTTGTGAAGGAGAGATAAAAATGATGCGGCATTGTCGCCAGTGCCGCGCCGATGCGGTCGGGCTACTCGGGGAGGACCGCAGGGCAGAGTTCACCACCGATCAGGTCATGAAAATGGACGTCCAATATGACCTAGAGATGCGCAGGGCATATCAGGTCAGAGTAGAGCATGAGCGCGCCGCTAAAGTCGCGGCCGCCCAAAATGAGCGTGCGGAATTTGCCGGAGAGATGAGCGCGATCACTCTTTTAGTTGCCGTCGCAACCAAGGGCTCGGGGTTGATCAACGAACACTTTGGGCATGCAAAGGAATTCCAGGTCTACGAACTTTCTACATCCGGCGCCAAATTCGTCGGCCACCGCCGCGTGGACGTTTACTGCCAGGGCGGTTATGGCGAGGAGGACAGGCTTTCCGCCATCATGCGCGGCATCCGTGACTGCCATGCGGTCTTCGTCTCCAAGATCGGCGGCTGCCCGAAAAGTAATCTGATCAAGGCGGGAATCGAGCCGGTCGATCAATACGCCCATGAGTTCATTGAGAAGTCCGCGATCGCCTGGTTCAGATCCTATCTGGACAAGGTGAAACGCGGGGAGATCCAGCACGTGCAGCGTGGTGACGCCGCGATCCGGCAAGGATCTCTGATCTCTGCAGGGTAAGGGGGAATATGTGCCATTCAAGATCATCGCCTCGCAGTGTACGAGCTGCTCGGCCTGCGAACCCTTATGCCCGAACGTTGCTATCTCGGAGAAGGGGGGCAGCTTTGTCATTGAAGCTGCGAAATGCACTGAATGTGTTGGTCATTTCGACGAGCCGCAATGTGCCGCCGCCTGTCCGGTCGACAATACCTGCGTGGTTGACACGTCCTTGCCTCGCTACCAGCCGCAGCCTAAAGCGTGCGCCCCATGAACGGCCTCCCAAGAGCTGGTGCTGAGAACGTCGCAGGCGTCGTGCTGCGCGTTGGCGGCGACGGCAGCACGGCCCTGGCGGCATTTCATCCTGCGCGGCTGCCCAAAGGCGCTTCGCGAGTCCGAGAGTGGCCTTCCCACCCAGCGCTGCTATCGTCGATGAGACTGACCACGCTGCTGTGGGCGAGGCGACTCTCTACATCTCTACGAAGAAGCGATGCAGGAGGAGCGGTACATGAACAGCATTGTTCGCGACAGCGACGTCGTCGAGCTCAGCGACCCGCCTGCCTTCAGCTTTGGCCAAAAGCTGCGAGCCAATCGCACCATCCGCAATGATGGCACCTATCGCGGCAAAGAGATTGGCGAGGTCTTAGTCAAGAAGGGGGAGGTGGGTTACGTCGTCTCGATCGGCACGTTCCTGCAGCAATTCTACATCTACGGCGTTGAGTTTCTGGAAAGCGGCTACCGCGTTGGCATGAAGCGCAAGGAACTAGAGCCGGTGCACGCCTGCGAGGAGATTGATGATCTGCCTTTACCGGAGGAGTCATGACTCAGCCCGGCGTTCCGAAATATCGGCGGGGCCAGCGGGTCAAAACCGCAGTCGACCTCATCAACGACAACTCATATCCCGATGCGGAGCCCGAGGGAGTCTTACTTGCTGCAGGAGCGACCGGCGAGATCATCAATGTCGCGATCCATACCGAAGCGAACGTGCCGATCTATATTGTCGATTTTGGTGAGCAGATGCTCATCGGCTGTCTTGAAGAAGAAATCACAGTGCTCTGAACGGAGGCTTCGCCATGAATGCCGCGCTGATGAGAACGGTAAGGGCCGGGCTGGTGCCTCACCCCAACGAGCTCGATCGCAAACGGATCGAGCGCGGCTTGAGCTCACGCAAGCGCTATCTCTACGTCTCGCCGAACGTGACGCCGGTGAGGGGCGGCTACCTCGTCGAGAGCCCCTGTTGCTCGCGCAACATCGACAAGGATGGCGCTCTCATCGATGTCGCACTGATCCATTATGATGCCGTGAGCGGGATATGGAAGCTATTTCGCAAGAACCACGCGCGAGGAATCTGGGAATTCTACAGCCTTTACCATCGGTTGACTTCTGCAATCGACGAATTGAATGCGGATCCGGAGCGTCTGTTCTGGCAATGACACCCGCCTTTGATGAGTCATAGAGGAGCCACGATGGCGCTCACCCCTGAGGAACTGATCGAAATCGAGCGGCTGCTTGCAGCCGATGGCGCCGAGATGCGTCCGTTTGTCGAGCTGCGGCGCCGCTTTCCGCAGCTTGCTTGGGTGCGCTGTGATGCGTCGGACGTGCCGGATCCGCCGTTCCGGCAGTTTCCGCGTTTCGACCTTCATCTGATCGATGGATCGGATCATTGCGTGCAGATTACCGCCGATCCGACGCGGGCGACCGGCATCGTATTGGCCAAAAGGAATGTTGGGTGGTGAGCACTGAACGAGCAGAGTATCCGCTTGATGGCGCGCACACTGTGGAGGAGAATACATCATTTATTCCACTGTCCGATCCCGATATCACCTTCGCCGAGCTCTCTGCCGTGGAAACGCTGCTGTGTTCGCCGCAAATCTCCAACGGACGGATCACTGAGGCGTTTGAGCAAGCTTTCGCCGCCCATCTTGGCCGCAAATATGCTGTTGCGGTCTCGAGTGGTACCAGGCGCGACGCCATTATCGATGATCTGCGCGGCGCAAAGGTTGAATCCGCCGCCTATACCCAACCGCCGCACCTGCAACACCACTACTTTGACTTCGGCTATCGGCGTGGCGATTTCCTGGTTACGGAAAAAATAGCCGATCGTGCTCTGGCGCTTCCGTTTCACCCCCATCTCACGAACAAGCAGATCGAGTTTATCGTCGAGACCGTGAAAGATGCGTCGATCAACGTAGGAGCGGGTGCAGCGAGTTACTGAGATGCTCGTCATCCACGACACGGAAGAACGAGGATTGAATGGCGAATCGTAATTGTTGTCATCGCTACACATGAGCAAACGGACCGAGCATACGTCGTTTGTGGCAGCTTTGCCTGGCGCGATCGTGATCCACACAACTGCGGGAGCACGCCGGATGCCCTGGAGGCATGCACTCGTCTTAAGTCCGCAAGAGAAATGTTCCAAGCGAGCGCGAAGAAGACCTGCTCGATGGTAAAAAAGCCGCCGCGTCTAAGGCGCGGCTTGAGGCCCACGCGCCAAGGTGCCCGAGTCGAGATCGTCTGGTGTCAGCTCGGGATCTTTGGAGTTACCAAAACAGGGGAGCGGTATGAACTCGCAAGAAGTCATCATCCACGTCCGCTTCGGTACGAACGGGAGGGTGATCCAGATCAGTGAGCGTCCGGCGAAGCTCACGCCGAACCAATGGTTTGATGTTCTCAACGTCCGTGCCAGCTCGGCTTATCGGCCGCTCGCTTGTGGCCGCGGGATTTTTCGGCTGAGCCGGACTGCAATCGAAGCCTTCAAGCAGGAAACTGCGACGCCGGGATTAGCGAACCGAGAATCGGCGACCTGATGAGCGATCAGATCGAGGTTTTTGTCGTCTGTCCGGCCGATGCCATCGAGCGGAGTGGGGCCATGGGCTTTAGCCTGTCGCGGATCGACGAAAGGGGCGAGAGCCGGCCGTTTCCAATTATTGTGGTGCGAACCTTCGGCAACGACTATTTTGGTTACGTCAATCGTTGTCCGCATGAGAGCGTCTGGCTCAACATCGGCTCCGGTGTGTTTTTCTCGGCGGACCGCTCCTTTCTCAGATGCGGCCGGCACGGTGAAAAATTCGAGATCGACACTGGGATGTGCATCGACGGTCCCTGCGATGGACAATCCCTTGCGCCTGTAGCGCTCGCCGTGATCGAAGATGGCGTCTGCCTGTGCGGCGTCAAGCTGCTCGAGGACGATCCGTTTGCCGACCCCTTTGGGGACAGCGACGAAACCATGGATATCACGATCCATCCGGACTAACGGTCCTATCGCATTGTTGTGCTCCAGTTCCTGAGGCGCTTTGCCCTCGGATGAGGCCATTGTACTCGTGAGCGTTGGCAGATGCGTGTCACAGCTTTTGATTTGTGAGACAGAACGGGCACCTCGTCGCATTGCGGCCTTGCACTCCGCGACCTCCGCAGCACCAACAAGCTGCTCTTGCGCTGGCTCATCAAGCGAGCCGGCAGGCGGGGCATGCTTCCTACGACCGGCGGCATGTTTTAGCGGGAAATGCCCTCGGCGGCTGGAAATTCGCCGAGGGCATCGTCTGGGCTTGAGGGATGGAGGGACCCAGACTGACAGGATCGTTTGGGGAGGAGGAATGACGATCCTGTGTCAGAAGTCTCTGGCCGGCCGCCGCAGCTGGCGTTAATGCCTGCGTAGCAACTGCCATGCCAAGCCTCCGTTCGTGCGACGCCCTTAGCTGATTGCGCCACTATCGTCAGCTGGGCTTAGGAGCAAATGCATATGAGCAGGTGCTCGTTGTTCCTCCCCTAGTTGCCGCTGCAAGCGCGTCTTGTATCGTGTGAAGCGTGGGCCCATTCTGGGACCGCTGTGTTGTCGGTTTACCTTCCTGCGAATCGGGGTTGCGGCCGGCTTGGTCTGCAGCCTCAAAACTGGCTTAGCGATCATCGCTGGCTCGTTGGGCTCTTGCGACAGGCGCTATCTGTTGAGCAAATGATAGATCGGCAGCGACGGAACGCTGCGTCCGCTTCAGCGCTAACAAAATGCTGTGGGCTCGGCGCGGTCAATGCGCCCAGCCCTCGCCCCCTTGGCAGAACAGAGCGCCCGATTCACTGCGCGTTCGTCGAGCCCTCGCTAGGCGGCTTGAGGGGTATGAAGATCGCTGCTCATTCCAAGATATGCCATGCGAGGTTTGTCGTGTCCGAAACAGAAGCGAACGACGTTGTCGTAACCTCGGCAATAATTGTGAGTCGCGCCGGGCAAAGCAAGAGATCGTTGCACAAACGAACGTTACGCATCTGGTGTGCAACTTGCTTTAGAGAATTTGGATGGTGAGCAAGTGATGCAGGAATAGAAAGATCGCCATGAGGGCAGAAGAGGTTGGAATTGATCAAGGAGGCTGCTCCGGACGTGAAAGTATCTATCGCTGATCTTCAGCGACGACAATCACTATGGCGCCCGCTCATTTCATCTGCTTTGGCAAGCGCGAGTGGGAATCAGTAGCATCAATTGTTCGATGCGGCGTTTAATCGTAAGAGATTGTGGGGGGATGTGCTCGCACCTTGTCTCTTCTCAGATGAAGCCCATTGATCACAGGATAGGCGCATGAACCTAGAAACCAAATCCGAGCTTCCTCAACTTTATAGGCATCATGTCTTTGCCTGCAACACGCAGCGTCCGCCAACTCATCCGCACGGCAGCTGTGGAGCCTCCGGCGCGCAAGCCCTGTGGGATCGAATGGGCAAGGCAGTCGAAGCGCAAGGCCTCAACGATATTGGCTTGACGATGGCAGGCTGCCTTGGCTTTTGTAACTCTGGTCCCTTGATGGTCGTCTATCCCGATGGAGTGTGGTATCGCGCGACCACGCCTGAGGACGTTGAGGAAATCGTAAACTCCCACCTCAAGCGGGGCAAACGTGTCGAGCGCCTTGTGATGGTGCTAAAGCGAAGCTAGAGAGTTCGCTTACGGGCCACGTGCACGGGCTAGCAAGCATTGATGGCTTGTCCGCCCATGAGCTGGCCGCTCGGAGCTCGGATCGTCTGAGGGGAGCGGATGCCTCATGCTCAGGGTCTGCGAACAGCAGTCATTGACCTTGGCGCGGCGTCCCGCCTTTTTCTCCGGCTCAATCGACAATGGCGCCTTTTTCAAAGCGGACTAAACAAAATGTGAACACATGCTGGGTCGGTCTGTTTGTGTACCGTCACTCCGTGCCGCGCGATCCGTAGCTCACAACGAGAGCAATGCTGCGAATGTCTCTCCGCGTCTCGTGAGATGACGCGTCCTTCGCGTCATCTCGCTCCCTGCTTGCACTGCGGAGGTTAAGGGAAGCGCTCGATGAACTCGCCGCGTCCGGAATGATCAAACGGATTCCCCTCTCTGGTCCTGTTCTCGTGTCAGAACTTGTAAGTGACGCCGCCGCTGACGAGCCATGGATCGATATTGGCGCGCCCGGTGACGGCAATTGCATTGTTTACGGTCGCGGAGTACTCCGGCCGCAGCCACAGCTTCTTCACGTCAAAGTTGAGGCCCCAGTGGCGATCAAGCATGTAATCGAATCCGAATTGGACCGCCGCGCCGAATTGGTTACTGATGTGCAAATCCGTCACGGCAAGACCGGCGAGCGACGTATTGGCTGCCGATTGGTTGAAGAATGCGGTGTAGTTGATGCCCGCGCCGATATACGGCTTGAGCGCGCCGAAATCGGTGAAGTGATATTGCAGGGTCAGTGTTGGCGGCAACAGCCAGGCTTTGCCGATATCGAGCCCAGTGAGCGCGCCATTGCCGCTGATATGATGGCGGGTCACGCCGAGAATGAGTTCGGCGGCAACGTTTTTTGTAAAGAAATAGGTGATGTCGAGCTCGGGTACGGCTTGATCGCTGATCGAAAGCCCAGAACTTGGTGACGACAGCGAGGGTGCCCCAGCGACGCTGACTGAGCTGCCTGCGGTATCCGGCAAAACGCCAAGCACGCGCAGGCGGATCATCCATGGATTGAAGGGTTCGATCGGAGGCGCTTTATAGTAGACCGGCGCCCGACCCAGATCCGCAGCCTGTACCGAGATGCTGGCCAACGAGGTCGCGAGCGCGAGGAGCGATGCGCTCGTCAGAACTGTCCTTTGTCTCATCGAATTCTCCATTCCAAAATTCGCGCGAAGAGCCGCGAGATCTTTGTCACACACTGGGTATGGCGGAGGATTTGATGCCGATCAAAATGGGAGCGGTCAGAACGCAATTATGCCGCTAAGTTGCATAAGGATCACGGTCGTGAATCCTGGTGTCTGTTCTGATCGTTATTCAATTCAAGAGAGCCGTGTCTCTTCAAGAAACCGCCTCTCGGCCTGGTGCTCTCTGATCGAAATCTAGGCCGCGGATGTCATGCGCGATAAAGGCGGCAGCTGTCGCGGCCTCTCGCAAGCGCGACAAGCGCGGCATTCGAGCGCAATATAGGCGATGCCCCTCACATCCGGAGCAGCCACTCGCGCGGGCCATTTCACCGGAGGTACGTATTGCCCGTTGAAGGAAGCCGGAAGTAGGAAACGTCATCTTTGGCTTTTTTGATGGAGTGGGGGACGCTCCTTCGGTTCCTCACGTCTGCGGACAACGCGTGCGGTTTGCTTCGTGCAAGCATCCATCGAGATCGTCTTGCGTGTTGCCGCCAAGCAGCGACAGCACGGGCTCATGATCGAATCCGGAACATCGTGCCCCGTCTACGTCGAGCAGCGGTCGTCGTATCAGGAGCGGATCGCTCACCATCAATGCGAGTGCGCTTGCCGCGTCGATAGTATCGGCATTGACTTCGCCTGACTTGATACGCGCCGCAGCTCGGTTGAACCAGGTGGCGACGGGCATATTGCCGAAGAAGCCGCGTAATTCCTCCGCATCCCATGGCTCCTTCAAGATGTCTTGGGCGATCACGTCGTGGCCGGCGGACTGCAGCGCTTGAATCTGACGCGCGTTAGTGGCGCAGCCGGGCTTCTGATAGAAGATGATTGTCGCCACCACATACCTATGTAGGCGCGCTGAGCTGAACGATTGGCACGGCGCGGATGCTTCGGGAGCCTGTTCAATTTCTTGCCGATCATCTCGCCGCTGGTGCGCCAGGTTTCGGGCCCGACCGGCATATTCACTGTAGTCACATCGGAGCAAGTTCCGTTCCGCACCTCAAGGCATCGGAACAGGTCCCGCCGAATCGGCTTTTCGCGTTGATGGGTGTGCCCCTTGTCGGTTTTCTGACAGCCACGCCGATCCTGTTAGATCCAAAACAGCCAGGGTTTTACTCACCGGCTAGTTGGTTTTCAGAAACGTAATCAGAAGCTTAAGGAGCGCGGTCAAGCGTTGGCACGGCGGTTGCTAATAAGCGACAGCAACACTGAGTGAGGGCTGAGTGCACGCCGACGCGTAAGACGAGCGATGTGCTCCTTCCCTTGAACCCGTGTGCCCCCGTTTCTGAGAAAGAAACAAGCTCGCGCGCAAGAAGCGCAACTTTTGGCAAATCGGTTGATGGAGAGCAACATGTCTTCACTGAGACAAATCGCGTTCTACGGGAAGGGCGGCATCGGCAAGTCGACCACTTCGCAGAACACGCTGGCGGCGCTGGCCGAGATGGGTCAGAAAATTCTGATTGTAGGGTGCGACCCGAAAGCGGACTCGACCCGCTTGATTCTGCACGCCAAGGCACAAGACACGATTTTGAGCCTTGCAGCGAGCGCCGGCAGCGTTGAAGACCTCGAGCTCGAGGACGTAATGAAGGTGGGCTACAAGGACATTCGCTGCGTGGAGTCCGGTGGTCCTGAGCCGGGTGTCGGCTGCGCCGGCCGCGGCGTCATCACCTCGATCAATTTCCTGGAGGAGAACGGCGCCTACGAGAACATTGACTATGTCTCATACGACGTGCTCGGCGACGTCGTTTGCGGTGGCTTTGCGATGCCAATCCGCGAGAACAAGGCGCAGGAAATCTATATCGTGATGTCCGGTGAGATGATGGCGATGTATGCCGCGAACAACATTTCCAAGGGCATCTTGAAATACGCGAACTCTGGCGGCGTACGGCTGGGCGGTCTGATCTGCAACGAGCGGCAGACCGACAAGGAGCTGGAACTGGCGGAAGCGCTGGCCAAAAAGCTAGGCACTCAGCTGATCTACTTCGTGCCCCGCGACAACGTGGTGCAGCATGCCGAGTTGCGCCGCATGACGGTGCTCGAATATGCACCCGATTCCAAGCAGGCCGATCACTATCGCAATCTTGCGACCAAGGTGCACAACAATGGCGGCAAAGGCATCATCCCGACCCCGATCTCCATGGACGAGCTCGAGGACATGCTGATGGAGCATGGCATTATGAAGCCTGTGGACGAATCCATCATCGGCAAGACCGCCGCCGAACTCGCGGCCTCGTAAGGGTCGCGAGTCGCGGCCTTGTGAAGGCGCGCGACGGATGCCGGTCTCCCTCACCGCCCATCCCGGGGAGGCCGGCATTCTGATAATCGACCCTGACCAAAACCCGGATGTGGCGGGGGCAAACCTGACTATTGTGGAAACCCGCAGAATTATGTCCGAAGCGAACTTCCTTCAGTTGATGGCTGCTTGTGCCGATGATGCCAACAGCCGCATGCATAGGGGAATTGCAACCTACCGTCTACTCACCGGTGTGTCTCCTGCAGATGCCGATATTACCATTGACAGCAATCTGGATCGCCATGTCCTGGCGTCTATCCTGGCGGCTGCAACAATGGATGGTGGCTCCCTTCCCGAAAAGGCCGGCCTATCCGCCCTTGAACTGGCGGCCTTGCTGGAGCAGTACTTTCCCTCGCTTGAGATCAAGCTCGCGGAGCAGCTCTCGGTTTTCAAGTGCGAAGAGGACGAAGAGATTGCAATGCTGCGCGATCTCTTGCTCAAGCAGCGCTCGACGGAAGGGGATATCGGCCACTGGCTGGCTGCGATGATAGCGCGGCGCGCCATGGAGCCGGGCCATCTGTGGGAAGCTCTCGGCTTGCGCAATCGCGGCGAACTCTCTCGGCTGCTGAGCCGCCATTTCGCTCCGCTCGCCGCGCGCAATTTCAACAATATGCGCTGGAAGCGCTTCTTCTACCGCATGCTTTGTGAGAATGAAGGCCTCGTGATGTGCACAACACCCGTGTGCACGCAATGTGTCGACTTCAACCTCTGCTTCGGCGAAGAAAGCGGTGAGAGCCGGATGGCCGAGCGCCGGCGCGATTTTCTGTTGCAGGCGGCTCGGCCGCTCGTTGCTGGCGACTGGCCATCTGAACCGCCACATGGGTCCGCGATCGCCCCGTCATCCGAGAAAGCCTCGCCGGATTTGGTAAGCCGCGCGGGAGGTTGCGGGCGCGGCTGACGCCGTTTCGATGCGAGCGAGTGACCATGTGTGCAAGGCGGCGGCGGGCCCCAAGTGTTCCGCGACAATTCTCGATATCCCGGCGCGCCGCAATGGCATTTGCGTTCGAACTCGGCGTGGCAACAGGCAAGGCGTCCGCTTCATGAGCCTGTCGCATTTGCGACAATCCATTTGCTGAAGAAGGTCGAGGACCGAAGCGTTAGCTTCGTCAGTGGGTTGCCTGGGACGACGGGCTGGCATGCTGGTTGCTGAAGCTTAGCTACGTTAAACAATGAGGAGCTCTCGCGTGATTGCCGCCAGCACCGCCAAATCGTCTTGGTCCGACCAGGTGCGCGCCAAGCCTATCGTGCTCAACGACACGACATTACGCGACGGCGAGCAGGCACCTGGCGTTGCGTTCACCACAGAGGAAAAGCTGGCGATCGCGCAGGCGCTGGCGCTGGCCGGAGTCACGGAGATCGAGGCGGGAACGCCGGCGATGGGCAGCGAGGAGATCGCCGCCATCCGCGCCATTGTCGAAGCAGATCTTCCGCTGACCACCATAGGCTGGTGCCGGATGCGGGAATCGGATGTCGACGCGGCGATCGAAGCAAAGGTGTCCATGATCAATATGTCGATCCCGACCTCCGACGTTCAGATCGCGGCCAAGCTAGGTGGACATCGCGACCTGGCGCTGGAACGGGTGAAGCGAGAGGTAGGCTATGCCTGTGAGCACGGACTTGAGGTCGCCGTCGGTGGTGAGGACTCCTCCCGCGCCGACATCGATTTTCTCATCAGACTGATGGCAACCGCAAAA
Source organism: Bradyrhizobium sp. WSM1743 (assembly GCF_000473065.1). Classification (GTDB taxonomy): domain Bacteria; phylum Pseudomonadota; class Alphaproteobacteria; order Rhizobiales; family Xanthobacteraceae; genus Bradyrhizobium. The sequence continues at coordinate 147,693 of NZ_AXAZ01000002.1, read as the reverse complement.
GCCGCGGGCGCGCGTCGCTTTCGTATTGCAGATACGCTCAGCGTGCTCGATCCCGACGCAACCTACGCGCTGGTCAGGAGTTTGCGTGCGACCACCGATCTCGAACTCGAATTTCACGGTCACAATGATCTCGGACTCGCAACCGCCAACACGCTCTCCGCCATCAAGGCTGGCGCGAGCCACGCCTCAGTGACCGTCATCGGGCTGGGCGAGCGGGCCGGGAACGCACCCCTAGAGGAAATCGCGGTCGCACTCAAGCAGCTCTATGGGCGCGAAACCGGCGTCATACTCCCGCAGCTCGAGAACGTCGCCGCGGTGGTAGCAGCCGCGGCCGCACGTGCGATTCCTATGAACAAGGCGATCGTCGGAGAGCATGTATTTACGCACGAATCCGGCATTCATGTCGATGGCCTTTTGAAGGATCAACGCACCTATCAATCGCTTGATCCCATTTTGCTTGGCCGCTGCAACCGCTTTGTGATCGGCAAGCATTCCGGACTTGCGGCGATCACCGCGTTACTCGATGAACTGAAGCTCGTCGCCAGCGCCGATCAAGCCAGACAGATCCTGTCGCAAGTCCGCAAATATGCCATCGAGCACAAGCTGCCGGTCGAGCGCGAAACGGTGGCGGCGATCTGGCGCGACGTGTGCGGATGCCTGGCAACCCACCCCGCGTGAAAAAGCCGTGTCGAGCAGCGTCTGGGTCGGCCAGTCGCAACAGACGCGCCGCAAGGACGGCGTCCGAGGTCGCTGATGGGTACGAACGGCGTCCAGCTTTCGCACGTCAGATTCCCTGGCGCGAACTCACCTCCAGATCTTACTTCCCATTCCGCCATACATGCTGTGATCTCCTACCCAATGGCGAGCCGTCTCCGGACTGCCAATCGGCGTCTTCTCGCGCGGCTGATCTCCGGTCCGGCGACCGTCCTGACGAGCGTCAACCTCGATCGTGGTTTGGCCATTGTTCCCGGATCTTCATCGGGGCTGACGTCGTCACCGGTGGACCTGTCGATCTGGGCTCTAGGCAGCGAAGTTGAGGGTACCGCTTTCCTGGGTCTGGCTTTGGCGATGCGCACCCGCTGTGCGAGGCGTGACGGCGGCAGTCAACAGGCGCCACCCCATCTCATTGTCCGAAGGAGAATTTTCGATGATCAACCCATCCCCGGCAGCCGGTATCCTGGATCGGCTCAGCAAGGCCTCGTCGGCAGAGGAGTTTTTTTCGCTGCTTGGCGTCGATTACGACCCTAAAATCGTGAATGTCGCGCGCCTTCACATCTTAAAGCGCATGGGACAATATTTTGCCAAAGAGCAATTTACTGGTGCCGCAGAGCCGGAAATCAGAGCTCGATGCAAGGCGATGCTGGAGCAGGCCTATGCCGATTTCGTGGCATCGTCACCGATCGACCAGCGAGTGTTCAAGGTTTTGAAGGATGCCGTCGCAGACTCTAACAAGGCCGCGGCCTTTGTCCCGTTGAGCGAGCTGAAGTGATCTCGCGCTCCACTGCAAGCAAGGTTTGCCCGACGGGGCGCGGTGGCAACCCGATGTGGTGCCGTCGTCGTTATCAGGGTCAACTCTCTGCAGCGATCACCCGAGCGGCGCCTGTCGTATTCCCGACCCATGTCTGGACTGGTCGTGTCCGCGGTATCAGCGGCTATTTCAAGTGTCTGCCAAACCATTACTTTCGACAGACTTTCAATGGTTTTTGCAACTGGTACGACACTTGCTGTTGTCCTGCCGATCCGATCATCGATGCCGACCGATGGTAGTCGTCCAGTGATGAGAGTGAAGGAAGACCCATGATGCTGCTTTTAGTGCCTGCCGAGCGCTGCGCCATCATCTCGTGGCCTACGATCGCGCCAAGTCCGTTCGAAACGGTCTTTGACGCGATCGAAGCTCCGTATCGACGGTGAGATGGTGGTCAATGGATAAGTCGTCCGTTCGCGCTACACCTGGAGAGGGTATGCACAGCACTGTCCACATCAAACCGACTCCCGATTCCGCTCAGAGTTGTATCCATCTCATGGCGGATAGCAACATGCGTCAGGAAGAGGGCCAGCGTCGGCCCATACGGGTCGTCGGCACTGGAGGCTCGGCATGGATTGCGTGACAGGTGCGCTGACAAGATCGACCTCGTCGTCACAGTCAATGTGGAGCCGCTGGGCCGAAAGTGAGGCGCAGGTATTGCGCAGCGAACGGACTAGCCAACTCAGGCATGAAAGCGACCGGTCAGAATCACCGCGGCGCCTTGGCCGCCGCGGTGGCGCTCGTCGAACCCGGCGCGCAAGAGAGTCCAGTGTGGAAGACCTCTCCAAATTCGGCCGGACCGGTACGTCTATCGCGACGACGCGTCTTGTTGGGCCGCCGGGTCGGACCAAGAAGACGAGGCAGAGCAGCCGGCCACTTGCTGACCAAAAGTGATCTTCAGTAAACGAAGCTAAAAAGCAAACCTGTGGCGCGGGGCGCGCCTACCTTTGAGGGAAATTTAGAGTATGAGCAATGTCACCAAAACGGCCCTGCCGGCGGCGGCCGGCCGTGCAGCAGCCAAAAAAGAACTGCCGGAGCACTTCAAGGCGTACAAGCACGTCTGGGTCTTCGTCGAGCTGGAGCGCAGCCAGGTTCATCCGGTTTCCTGGGAGCTCATGGGTGCGGGGCGCAGGCTTGCCGATAGGCTAAAGGTGAATCTTGCCGCTGTCGTTATCGGTCCGGAGGGGCAGCACACACGTAACGCCGCGCTTGAAGCTTTTTGCTATGGCGCCGATTTGGCCTATCTCGTGAGCGACAATGTTTTGTCAGATTACCGCAACGAATCCTATACCAAAGCGCTAACCGAACTCGTCAACACCTACAAGCCCGAGATCCTACTGTTGGGGGCGACGACGCTCGGTCGCGATCTCGCAGGTTCCGTGGCGACGACCCTGTCGACGGGGCTCACTGCCGACTGCACCGCGCTGGACGTCGACGCCGATGGTTCGCTTGCGGCAACGCGTCCGACCTTTGGCGGCTCGCTGCTCTGCACGATCTATACCTTGAATTATCGACCGCAAATGGCAACCGTCCGCCCGCGGGTCATGCCGATGCCTGAGCGTGTCGTACGCGATGCTGCTCGTATCTTCGTCCATCCGCTCGGCCTTGTCGAAGACGATATTGTCACAAAAGTATTGTCGTTCCTACCCGACCGCGATGCAGAAACGTCCAATCTGGCCTATGCCGATGTCGTGGTTGCGGGCGGTCTGGGACTGGGATCGCCTGAGAACTTTGGGTTGGTGCGCGAGCTCGCAACTCTGCTTGGCGCCGAATATGGCTGCTCGCGTCCTCTGGTACAAAAAGGGTGGGTGACGTCTGACCGGCAAATCGGCCAGACGGGGAAAACCATCCGGCCAAAGCTCTATATTGCCGCCGGCATTTCCGGTGCGATCCAGCACCGGGTTGGCGTGGAGGGGGCGGATCTGATCGTCGCCGTCAATACTGACAAGAACGCTCCGATCTTCGACTTCGCCCATCTCGCGATCGTCAGTGACGCCATCCAATTGCTACCGGCGCTGACGGCCGCATTTCGCGCCCGGCTTTTGCCGAACTCGCGCGCCCGGATCGCGGTCTAGAGGAGATGATGATGATTGAAGAGAGATTCGATGCGATCGTGGTCGGAGCCGGTATGGCCGGCAACGCGGCGGCATTGACCATGGCCAAACGCGGCATGAAAGTGCTGCAGCTCGAGCGGGGCGAATATCCTGGATCGAAGAATGTGCAGGGCGCCATCCTCTATGCCGACATGATGGAAAAGCTGGTCCCCGAGTTTCGAGAGGAGGCGCCGCTCGAGCGTCACCTGATTGAACAGCGGTTCTGGATGATGGACGATCGCTCCCATGTCGGCATGCATTACCGCTCAGAAGACTTCAACGAGGAACGACCGAACCGGTACACGATTATACGGGCCCAGTTTGACAAATGGTTCTCTTCCAAGGTGCGGGAGGCTGGCGCGACCGTGCTGTGCGAGACGACCGTCACCGAGCTCGTTCGGGACGAGCGCGAAAGGATCGTCGGTGTTCGTACAGATCGCCGAGACGGCGAAATACATGCCGATGTCGTCGTGCTGGCCGAGGGGGTCAATGGCCTGCTCGGGACGCGCGCGGGCCTGCGCGCGCGGCCGAGACCCGACAACGTTGCGCTCGCGGTGAAGGAGATGCACTTCTTGCCTCGCGAGACTATCGAGGCGCGCTTCAATCTCAAGGGCGATGAAGGCGTCGTGATCGAGGCGGCCGGTACCATTTCCCGCGGCATGACCGGGATGGGCTTCATCTATGCCAACAAAGAGTGCATTTCGCTCGGCATCGGTTGTCTCGTTGCCGACTTCCAGCGCACGGGCCAGACGCCCTACGGCCTTCTCGATCAATTCAAGAGGCATCCCTCTGTGGCGCCCCTGATAGCAGGGTCCGAAGTCAAGGAATATTCGGCGCATCTCATCCCTGAAGGCGGGTACAAGTCGATCCCGCAGCTTTATGGCGAAGGCTGGGTCGTAGTGGGCGATGCGGCTCAACTCAACAATGCCATTCATCGAGAGGGCTCTAATCTCGCGATGACTTCCGGCCGCATCGCCGCCGAAGCGATAGATCTGGTGAAATCGCGCGGCGAGCCGATGAGTGCAACAAATCTGGCGATATACAAGAAGATGCTGGACGATTCCTTCGTCATCAAAGATCTAAAGAAGTACAAGGATTTGCCGCCCCTGATGCATACGCACTCACAAAACTTCTTTCTCACCTATCCGCAGCTCATCTCCAAGGCGATGCAAAACTTTGTGCGCGTCGATGGCACGCCCAAGGCTGAGAAGGAAAAGGCGACCCTGAAATCCTTTGCCAAGGCGAGGTCATGGACGGGTCTGTTCGGCGATGCTTATCGTTTTGCACGGGCCTGGCGCTGACCGCGACAGCGTGAAGGTCAACAATGGAAGGTCAAAGCATGAATGTCGAACCCCCAGTGCGCGTCGAAGACAAGCTGTATTACAACCGCTATCTTGTCGACATCGGTCATCCTCACGTCAAGGTCCGTGCGCACACGACGCCATCACCGCAACTACTTGCACTTTTGAAAGCCTGCCCCGCGCGATGTTACGAGCTCAATGACGACGGCCAGGTCGAGATAACAGTTGACGGCTGCATCGAGTGCGGCACCTGCCGCGTGATCGCCGAGCCCACCGGCGACATCGAATGGAGCCATCCGCGCGGCGGATATGGAGTGCTGTTCAAGTTTGGGTGATAGTGGAACAAAGGGCCGTGGTGCGACCGCGGTTAGGCGACAGGATCTCACCGCATTTGTGGCGTATTCCGCGTCAGTTGCACTGCGCCTGGAACTGGAGCAAGACGCTCTTCATGCGGACGCTGCGCAAGACATGATTTGCAGATGTGCCGGTCGTTCGGGAGCCGCAAAGGACCGTTTGTCGCGCCACTGAGTGGCGCCACAACGCTGTCAATCGGATGGCAGAAGAAGGATCAGCCCCTCGCCTGAGAGGGGTTGGGCCCAGCGGCCTCGATTGCGATCGCCACTGACTGCATAATCGCGGCAAAGCGCACGGCGGCCTGGATCGCCTCGGAACTGACGCCCGAGGCTCTCAGTGTCTTCTCATGGGCATCGATGCAAGCACCGCAGCCGTTTATGGCGGAGACCGCAAGCGACCACAGCTCGAAATCCGATTTGTCGACGCCGGGATTGCCGATCACGTTCATACGCAGCCGTGGCGGCATCGTCTTGTATTGCGGGTTGGAAGCGAGGTGAGCGAAGCGGTAGTAGACGTTGTTCATTGCCATCACGGAGGCTGCGGCTTTTGCTGCGGCGATCTCCACAGATGTCATCACGGCGGCGGCAGCCGATTCGATCGCGGCAATCAGGTCTGCATTGCGGGTAGCAATCGCGCTCGCCAGCAGAAGCCCATATTTTCGTTGTGGCGAAAGCGTCTCATCGGCCGCCAAGGAGGTCAAGTTAAGCCTGACATCCTTCGCGAAATCGGGAATCCTATCGCTTAGTTGTTCGATCGAGGACATGCTGCCTCAAGCAACCTTCAAGGTTTCGCCGCCAATTTCGCGATTGCAGGGACAGAGCTCGTCGGTTTGCAGCGCGTCCAAAACGCGGAGCGTGTCCTTAGGATTGCGCCCGACACTGAGATTGGTCGCATAGACGTGCTGGATCGTATTTTGGGGGTCAACAATAAAGGTGTAACGATAAGCAACCCCTTCGGGTGAACGCACGCCAAGACCATCGACGAGCGTTCCCTTTGTGTCGGCAAACTGCCAGATTGACAGATTGTGCAGGTCAACATGTGAGCGCCGCCAAGCGAGCTTGCAGAACTCGTTGTCAGTCGAACCACCGAGTACAACCGCATCGCGGTCGGCGAATTCCTTGGAAAGCCGGGCAAACTCAGCGATCTCTGTCGGGCAGACGAAGGTAAAATCCTTGGGATAGAAGAAGATGATCTTCCATTTTTCTGGAAAGCTCGCTTCGGTCAGCGTCTCGAATGCACTCTGTCCTCCTTCTTCCTGCGCTTGAAAACCGGGCTTCACGCCTGTGATTTCGAACGGCGGCAACTGACTTCCAATTCCGAGCATGCTGTCCTCACAAATTTGTAGATCGTGACTTCACTGTTGAAGCAAACTATATGCCATCGGTTCTCGGGAGTGGATTCCAGCGGCTTTGATATGAACATGCTCGCGCGCTTGGAGAGTCGATCGGCGCTAATGAAAAATCAGTAGCCAAGCGCTTCGCTCCAACGATTCACGATCGCAAGGCAGCAGCGTGCCAACGCCCGCGCTGAAGCGTCGCCAGTCGGTAAGCTATTTCTTCGGAACGGCTGTCAGGACTGGTACGCCCTGGGGTGATCGCGTCAACGAATTAGGGGCGCAGGCCCCAGCTGCTTCTTGTTTGGCGAATTTGGTGATCATGAGGAGGTCGATCTTGTCGCGAAGTGCCCGGGAAAGGACAGCTGCGGCCCTGGCAAGCGCATTTGTTTCGAGATTACAGGAGCTCCGCTGCTGAGTGGCTGGGAAATCGAGATCTCTTGTCCCGTCGCAACGTCGATTGTGAGCATAACGTGCGTGACATTTGCGCGCCTCGAGTGTCGCTGCACGATGCCGCCGATGCGTAGGCCTTGCTGTGCGATATCCTGAGCGAACTCGGCGAGTAGCCTATCGGCACCGTCTTTTGGACGGTAGAGAATTGCCCACACTATTCGGATCTATCTCATCCAGATCATCGGTCACGGCTGGGATCCTGTTGATGTGTTTCTCGTGTCAGGGCATAGTGTCGAACGTTCTCATGCGGGTCGTGGCGGGCGTTGCAAGCACCGCTCGGCAGCCGCGGCGGAACGGCGCGAGCGACCTCGGCGAATACGTCCGCTCCATGCGGAGCCGTAGCGCATCAAAGGACCCGCGCGTGATGCGCGCCAAAAGCGGCACGCCAGAACGGCCACTTTCAACAGTCAGAACCAAGGTGACCTCAGCCTCGTCGAACGGCAGAGACGCTTTGATGCGTGCTGGAAGTACGTTGAGGATAGAGCTTGCACGCGGGCGCTCACACGCAATGCTGACGTCGCCCGCTGCGATGCGGAGCCGCAGCTGCGCGCCCGGTCTAAGCGGCACTCCAGGTATCAGAAGGCGTGCCTCCTTGAGGCGGAGCATGATCAGCCCATAGCGTCCGTCATAGCCGCCGACCACGGTATCAATACAGACTGCCGCTTCGCCGCGCCTGGCAAGCGCCGCATCGTTCTGAACGACATTGAGCGGCCCTGCCGCAGTCACGACGCCATCTTTCATCATTACAAGATGATCGGAAAAACGCTCGATATCGGCGATGTCTTGGCTGATGTAGATCATCGGCAGTGGGAGCTTTTCCGGCAGACGCTCGAGAAATGGCAGGATCTCGCATTTGGCGGAGCGGTCGAGCACAATGAGTGAATCGTCCAGAAAAAGCAGCATAGGCTGGCCTAAGAGCGCGCTGCCAAGCGCAAGTCGCTGTCGCGCAGCCGCGGAAAGATGCGATGGGGAACGCTCGAGCAGTGGCGCCAAGGCGAGCAATTCGACCACACCATCAAAATCGATCAGTGTCGGTGTCGATTTTGACACGTTATAAAGAAGGGTGCGCCGTACAGACCAATGAGAAAAAAGAGTCGGTGGCTGGAATACATATGCGACGGGACGCAGATGAGGCGGTCGAAATGTCTTCTCATCCTGCCAAATCTCTCCATCGACCGCACAAAATGCGTTCGGCAGACGCTGCACGCCAGCGATGCAGCGCGCCAGTGTGGTCTTGCCGCACCCGGGGGGACCAAAAATCGCTGGCCGAGGGCTTCTGCTGAATGTCCAATGGCGCGGCTGGATAGGTTTGACGGTAAAGATGTCGGCTCACGCCAGAGCTGGATATTGGTTCGGGACCGGAAATCCGCATCAACCGTCCCACAGCATTGGTAGCCGATTTGAAGTTTGCGCCGGGCCATAGTTGTGGCCTGCATTCTCGGGTGCGAGCAGCATCAAAGCCAAATCGATGAGGATGAATCGGATAAGCCCCATTGGAACTCCGGCTCCGCCGTCGCAACTGGTTGATCGCTACCCAGCAATCCGCGTGCCGTTTCAATGAATATTTGCGCGTCTAGCGGCGAGGGAGGTTTTGTATCGGTCTCCACCCGGCGTAAATCGCCGCATGTTATTGTAGGGCTTTGGACGCTCTCGTCACCAACCGCACATGCAGAAGCTACGAGATGGAAGCTGAGGATGATCGATGGCCTCTTGCATTGGAGATGGTGCGTTGGCGAACATGCGGCTGTAAAACTCGTCAATGATGCACAAGTCCATGCCATCCCATTTGGCGAACCTTCCGGTGTGTGCGGAGGAGAAGGCCGGCTGCGCGGCGCTTGGAAAAAAAAGATGATGTGAGATGATATGCTGTGGCCGCGAGCTGCGGGAGAACGTCTTCCTGGCAGCACCGATTGCGGGCGTATCTCAGAGCGCGTGAGCCTTTGTTGCAGCGCGAGATGACCCGGGATTGAGCTGCCGAAGATGGATAATTTTACAGGTCCCCAAGGAATTCTTGCGTCAGCGAACGAACGGGTTGGGGCTCGAGGCTCGCAATTGCGGCCTGCTGAATGCTCCAGCTTGGACCGCGATATCGCCTGATTCCGCTGCGGCAGCGCTATCTTCCTAGCTAATCACAACGTAGCGTGTTGCTATCGTGAAGGCCTATTTGTCTAAGGAGGGCTTTGGGGTTGCAATGGTCCGCGTTGGCAGTCTCGGGTAATCGATCTTTGGCAGCTGCCCCGTGAGCGAATTCAGAAACGCTACAATCTCGTCAGCTTCTTCATCATTCAGCTTTGAGCCAAGCTGAACCTCACTCATCACTCCAACTGCTTGCTTAAGACATGGAAGTAAGGAGGGCGCAATCCGACGTTACGCAACGGCGCCGAGCGGAAAACATACTCGTCCCCGAGATCCTTGGTGACGGCAAAACGACCCTTGTCCTCCCTCGGAAGCAGGCTTTCGGCGGGCTTTTCAATGATGCCGAACGGGAAGTATTCTTGTTCACCGGCGGGAGTAATCAAGGTCGCCTCGAAAGCCTCAATGGCCTTTGGCGAAATTTTCAAACGTAATTGGCGCCGCATCCTTGGGAAAAGCCTTACCGACCATAGCGACATAATCGGTCATCGAATTCAATGTTCTGAGCACGCGATCGGGCGTCGCATTCATTTCGACGCTCGCCTGGACAGGGCCTGCGGCCTGCGCCTTAAGATCCGCCGCGCGCCCATCCCAGAACTGCGCCACATTGAAGACTGCGTTATAGACTGTTGGCGCACGACGTGACCCCAGCTGCCAGCGATGACCAATCGACGTCGGGCCGGCATCTACCCCACCCGTCCCAAGGTCATGACACGTGTTGCAGCTAATAACCCCGCTCGCCGATAGCCTCGGATCGAAAAACAAGGATTTGCCGAGTGTGACCTTTTCATGGGTGATAAGATTGTCTTTCACCGCTGGAACGATTGAGGGAATCGGCTTGAAAATCCGCTTGGCGGCGCTCGTCAAATCCTCATTGGCGCCTGCTGGTGGCGAAACCAGAATGGCCGCGGCCACAACCACTTAATCTGCCGACCCTGGAAAACTCGCGTACCGCTAATTTCCTCATGTAAAGTCTCACTGTTCTTCTAGATCGTGGAATCGCGAACATAGCGCTCGGTCTCAGAAAGACCTGTCGCGGTCAACCGCGAATGGTCTCTTCCGTGTTCCGGCTAGGCTGCGGCCAGGCTGACGCTCTGCCGGTGTTAGTAGCAACCGGCGTGCCAGCGTTGCCCCCACTCGGCTCAATGTCGAAGCTGCTGAGCCGGTTTCAAGCAATTGCGCACCGTAAATAGCAGCAGGCCGCTTGAGCCTGTCATTGAGGGTACGTGACAGTTGCGACAATCACCATTCCAGGCACGGTATCCTGGCCTGTCGGTCCAAACCTCTGAGCTTCTCGGAAACCCATCGTAACGAACTCTTTGACTCTGCAAATCGGATCGCGAACAAAACGAGCTGCGTCGACGCAGCTTGTTGCTGATCGTCTCGAGCGTGCCCTTTGCGGCTTCAACCGCTTCAAGGCTAAGCGTCATCCATCAACATCGGTGACGTTCCCACCCCGGGGGCAGCCGGTCAGGCGTGCAGTTGTCGGGAGTTCGTCCTACTGCGCCCAACGAAGGCATGCCCGTCTCAGAACGATTCACACATGACGGACGCTCAAAGTGCTTGAATCGACCGTAGCGTCAGGTTGTAGGCCTTGCGAATGCAGAACGCCGTATTGGGAGCCAGCATCGCCACACATGCTAAACAGCCGATCTATGTTGGACCTCCATCTACGCAATGAGCGTGTTATGCGCGGCGGGACGATGATTCGGGAAGCCGTAACCATTGCGGCTGCCCCGCAACAGCGCGACCATGGCTGCCGAGGCGCCGGTAAACAGATTACGCTCGCGGAGGAAAGAATAACAGTTAATGACATGCGGCTTAAGGCAGATTTGGTGGGTCAAGAGCGACGAATGAGCTGGATTCCCAATGTGCATCGCCGTGCAGCCGCCCTCATTGCGATCGTGATCGCGATCGCGGCGACGTCGTGCACAGGCTACGCTCGCGCGCGAGATCGGCGGGCCGAGAAAGTCTTGACCTCGTGCAGACCAGACGTGATGCGCTTCTGTGACCGCTTTACAGGGCGTGGCGATGTGGACGTGGCCATGTTTTGTCTTAGGGACAATTTCAAGAACTTGCGCGGCGAATGCCGCCGCATGATGCCAATCGCGGCGGAGAGAAACGACCGACCGAGACGGCGTCTCCACAGGCGTCCGGTCGTCCTCCATCGAGAGTGAGGCGTCCGAGCGGCAGTCGCAGAAATCGAACGACAGTGAGGTGTTCCAGACTGACGGGATTCGGAGTTTGGCCCGCTTGGTGGCCGAAAGTCGATCGGGCTGAAGCATCAGCCCGCCGAGCCGCAGTTCATCTATCAGGAGGACTAAGCTCTGTGAATCGATTCGCCTCGATCAGCGATCGATGTGCGCCCACACGTGTTACGAGTTGTAATGTGCTCTGAACTTCGATTTCGTACTGCAGCAGTTGCGCGTTATTCTGAGCCGCCATTCGCTGACTTTGAGGCCGTCGTGAGATTGCCATCGGCTTGCTGTAACTGGTCGGAAGAGAATCTGCGTAAACTGTGGTTGTTGCCGCCGGACATTTGCAGAAGTCCGTGCTGCTCATCAATCTATGGCGTTGTGCTCGGCAACCAAGTATTTTCCGGCAGGTGGCTAAATCGGCTACAACTGGCAACAGATCGCCGGAATCCTGGCGTTGGATATTTCTTCAATAGCGGTCTTCTTCAGATTTCTCAGCTGGGAATTAGCCTGGTCTTGCCTGGCAGGCTCAAGGTACAGATACAGCTAGGAAGCCTCTTAGCCGCCCATCGACTTCCCGAAGGAACCGCTTGATGCCATTGCGGCGTTCTCGATGGGCGCTTCAGGGGAGTCGCTTCGCCCGATTGTAGTGCGTTTGGCCGAATACACTTTAGGGCTCAAGGTCAAAGGAAACGACGTCGACAAGAGCCGTTCAAAGGCAGAAAGCTGTTCAAGCAGACGCCTCTCAATGGCCTTGCGCTCCGCGTCAGGTAGGTCCCTTTTAAGGAATCGACGGCAGCGCCAGATTTCGTTCCGCAGCCATCTGATCTCACTTAATGTATCATCAATTGAAGTCATCACAGATCTAGTGCACTTCGTCCCTGGGGTATCAAGCATGTCTATTGTGACCGAGCGGTCCTTGGCTCCGCATTCCTGCCGAATAGTTGATCCGAGAACTTGCGACCTCCCGCCTGTTCTTCGCGGGAGTCGGCGAGCAGTTGGATGTATGCAGCTCTTATCAATCAATATCACCCTACACCGCGCGTGTGACGAGAAATCGAGGCAGATCCTCGCGTTTTCACGGCGCCGTGGTCGTGTGCCTTGCACAATTCCAGCGCTCCACAGGATTGATTGGTGCGCGAACACCGGAGAGTAGTTAAGTCCATGCCCGACACTCAGATGGCTCAAGCAGGAGCTGGTAATACACAACGCATGTCCCATGGTCGATGGCAGCGGAATATGCAAGCGTTTGACCGCTTTGTTGCCTGTCCGGGCGCTGGGCGCGACCTGATTTAGGCCAGCAGCTCGCGACCCGAACATAGCGATGTCGACCTCTAGCGGCCCAAGCGGCGTCAAGCGATGGCGGCTTCACTGCGAGCTCTGATCGTGGTCGGTCCCGCGCTGCTACGGCCATTCGCAGTCGCTTACGCCCGAAGTCCCCTGCCACATGACCGGGGCCAATTACCGATCCGTAGCCCGAACCAGCGGCGTCGCTGGATCTGCTGCCACTAAGCGCTCCTGTCAGCTGACAGCCCTGCCGAGGCGGCACTCTCCGCGTCAGGCGCGTCATCTTCGGGCACCGGTTGAGAGTAGTGCTTTCGACTTGCGGCCCTCGGCCACAAGCACTTGCTGCCCAATTCCAGGTGACGCTTCAGTTCAGCGTCGGACGTCTCTGGTCTACACTCAGGCTGCCAAAACGAATAGGTGACGGCCCGTGTTGCTTGCCGCAGACTGCTTTGCGAACGTTTGCTTAACAATGGCACGCTAGAGCGCTCGCACCGCGATTAGGGGGCACTCAGATGACTACGCCCATTCGGCGGAACTGGAGTCCAAAAGAACTATTCAATTCTCTTACGCCAGCGATGTTTAACGCCGCGCCGTCCGATGTACGTGCACGCTGGGATAAATTGTGGCCTGATCTGTACACGGAATATGACGCCCGGCACCTGAAAAAAGAATTAGCCGACAGAAACCTAATCGTTAGCGATGAGGCTACGGCATTCTTCAGCGCCTGGGCGATCGACGAAGAGCGCCACACCGATGGCTTCATCCGCATCATTGAACTCGTCGCTAATGGATCCGAAAAGGATCTTCGAGAGAGATTGGACGCTCGATCGCATGATTTTGGTCCGATCATTGAACAACTGTAGGACGAATTCTCCTTAATGGTTATGATCGCATTTGATGAGATGTGCACTTGCCGCGCCTATGCAGCAGAAAAGCCATTTTATGACGCCCTTGGAAACAACACGTTCCATCATTGGCTGCGGGAGGTAATTGCCGACGAGGCGGTCCACTCGATGAACGCCGTTAACGTTATCCGCGCCCGCTATCGCGACCGCATTGGTCAAGTCGGCACAATTCTCGATAATCTAATCCGCGCGGCCGATAATCTACGCTACTCAGGCACCTTCGTCCTGGACTACTTCGGCGCAGTGTACTCCAAAGAGCTGCTCGCCGACTCCCGCCTCGCGACCATGAGAAATATTGCCAAGCCACTCATCGTGTAGAGCGAGATGTGTAACAGCGAGCCTGCCGAAAATTGCACCGGCATCATATCGCCGCTCACTCCACGTTTTCTTCAGGTTTTCCATTCTGTCAGTTGACGTTGTCCTGAGCCGTTGTGCGCACGACGATCTGATCCAGCAGACCTTGATGATCTGCCAAGCCATAGTCGGACCGCGTAGCACCGCCTCGATTGCGCTTTCCACCGAGCTCGCAACCTGACGCTACGTAGGATTCGGTCGCTTCATGCCAATCTAGATAGCGGCAGCGATAGATAACCTATGGCAATCTCCGATCACCACAGGCAGACCGCTGATTTTTGGCGGCGCGCATTCCAGCCACCCACAAACCTCACGCAGATCACCAGCACAAGTGATTTAGTCCCCATTCTCGACCTGCATCGTCGTTGCGATCCAAGGACCTCACTCGCTTGATGTTGAAAACGCTCATCGCTTACAGAGCTCTCGCATCGAAGAGTCATTGGCCCTTCTTTCTGCCATGTTCGCACCCAAAGCAGAGATGCGCCGGTTGCGCACTTTGCGCGCGGCAATAGCGAGTGTCTCAGGAGATTTCCATGGTGAAGCCAGTTGTAATTGTGGTCGGCGCGGACAAGGGAGGAGTAGGCAAGACGACCGTATCGCGAACGCTACTGGACTACTTCAGCGTCAACAACGTGCAAACACGCGCATTCGACACGGAGTCGCCTCGGGGGACGCTGAAGCGCTTTTATCCCGAGATCACCGAGATCGTCGACATGACGACGACGGCGGACCAAATGAAGATCTTCGATACCCTAAACTCAGGGCTGTCCGTCACTGTCATCGATGCTCGCGCAGGCTTACTGTCCTCTGCGCTGGCTTCCTTGCGCGACATCGGATTTCTGGACTCGGCGCGGTCTGGCCAGATCACGTTTGCCGTGTTCCATATCCTGGGATCATCCATCGCTTCGCTAGACGAGATCGCTGAAACCGCGACCTTCATGAGCGGCGCAAAGTACTACCTAGTCAAGAACTTCATCAACGACACTCAATTCTTCCAGTGGGATCAAGCGACATATCATTCCTATTTTCACCGCATCAAACATGCGACTGAGTTGGTCATACCGAAGCTTAACGAGATGGCCTATGAGCAGGTGGAAGTCGCGTCCGTCCCATTCGTAGACTTCGTCGCAAATAAGGGGCGGAACGATGAACCCGCGAACAACTCCTTCGTGCTGCGCGGCTATGTCCGGCACTGGCTCGCAAATGTCTGGAGCGAATTTGATCGCATCAACTTGACGGAATTGGCAGGCGCCAAGTCCGCCACCCGGGCCGGCGAGAAGTAGTCGCATATTCGGCGAGCTCAGGTCGGACCCACGTACGAAACGAAATTGATCTGCTGGCTATGTTAGCGACCCCCATCTACATCATCTGCTCTCCTAGCCCGCAGGTCGGCAAAACTCTCATCGCTCGGGTCATGAGCGAGTTCTTGCTGCTGAAGAACGGCACAGCACTTTCGTTTGATGTCAACTTGAAAGAGCCGTCATTGCTCGACTACCTCCCCAACATCACGGAGACCGCAGATGTGATCGACACTTACGGCAAGATGCAGCTGATGGACCCTCTTGTCATCCACGATCGGGTACCCAAGGTAATCGATCTCGGCTTTCACGCCTTCGACGAATTCTTCAAGATGTGCGAGGAGATCGGCTTCATGAGGGAGGCGGCGCGCTGCTATGTCGCGCCTACCATCCTCTTCGTCGCGGGCGCTGACCGCATCTCCTTTCGCGGCTATGAGATGCTGCAGCGGCGAATTCCGCCGGCGTCGCTGGTCACCGTCCACAATGAATTCGTGCTGCGCAGCGGACTACCTGAAGCGATGGATGGCGAGCGGATGCTTCGGATTCCCGCACTTCCGCTGTTCCTCAAGAGATATATAGATCGGCTTAGCTTTTCCTTCACTGGATATCTGCGCAACGAGAAGGACTGGTCCACCGAGCTGCATCAATGGATCCGACGGAATTACAGTATGTTTCGAGATCTGGATTCGAGTGTGATTCTGCGAAAGTCCTATCGATCTCGGGGAACGGATATCGACAGCCTACGTTGCACAAGGGCTACTTGAGCTTCCGATCTGCTCGCCATCAATTCGTCCGGCCCATGAGTAGTCTTCAATCGCGTTGTCAACGGGACACAAACGAACGAATTCCGGTATACGAATCTTCAGTGGATCGCCGCATCCTTTGACCGATAAGTGTTGGACTGAAAGATCGAACAGCTGCATCTGCACTGGTGCGACACAGAGGTTCTGTATGTCTCGCTCAATGTAGCCGATCCACGTCGCGAAAAATGAGCTCGAGCATCGACTGCGCCTCGTTGATCGCGCGTGAAACACGTTCCAATATCCGTATTGCGATCTCTTCCGTCGCGATCAGTCCCGCTCTCTCGCAGGCTAACCCAAAATGATGCATCACCTGCTCGTCGGAGGGCGCGATCCGATTCTGCAACACTCTAGTCGTCAATGACGAGAGCATGTGCTCGACGACGTCATTCTCCGCCTGGCTCAAGACCTAGTCCTTTTGATTTTGTTCAGTTCTGTAATCTTTGGCCACCACATCGCGAGAAGTGTCGCCGAAGGATAGTCGTCGTCGACATTGCAGCTTCATGCCTGAACGCTGCTATCGAGAGATTCATTCTGTCGGTTACCTCACTGCTCGGACCATTTTTCCTCGGCACAGGCGCACGGCTTCAGATAGCGTGAGTTGCAGGATTCTGCGGCATTCCGCTCTTGTCGAGTGCCGACCGGATGATGCTGAAAATATGGAAAGCGCCCCTAATCCTGACCTTCCCAATCAGAACGTCATCAAGTTGCGACCCGCGAGAAGCTATTCTCTCACAAGCATTCCGGCCGGCCTGACCTTCGGCCTTTCGGCTCAACGCGTTGCATGTCGTGGCGTAGCTCCGCGATCTTCCGGCGCGGATGCTTTCCTCGAACCTCGGCAGAAATCTAGATTGAAACTCAAACCGCTGCCTTTTGCTGGAACACGGAATGATCGACGTTGCGTAGTTGATTGCCGCGCGTGACCACCACTCTTGAGAATTCAACGATGTCGCCGGCGCGAACGATTTCGCCTAGCGCCCTCGTGAGCCTGGTTTGAAAGGACATAAGACCTTCCGAGCTTTCACCGCAGCGCTCTGTGCGGCCATCAGTGCTGTCGGTCATCGCCTCTGACCGCTGGAGTATTTGCTTGCGAGCGCGGACTGTTCACCCAGCGCGCTTTCGCTGGACCGCTAAAAACGCGATTGCGGCTGAGGTCAGCCATATTCTGCTGCCTGCATCATTCCATCATCCATGCCACCTCGCGACTTACAACTGGTCAGTGTACTTGACAATGGCTGGCCCGGCGCCCGTGCCGACGATGCAAATGGCTTTCCTGGCCATCGCCCGCAAGCGAGAAAACTGGCAATCAGCAGCCCCCCGATCTCCATTTACAATGCGCCATCAACGCCTGCCACGCGGGCCTTTTTCTTTTACGCCTCAGGAAGCCTACAACCTGTCGCAACGTGAGAGTCAAGCTATCAAATCGGTCTTCTGAGGCCGACTCTGAACAGCGGATCTCGATAGCAATGATTGTCTGTGGAATGCTCACTTGGCTCGACACTGCGTCTAGCCGACATTTTACCTTGGATAACCAAGATCCAATCCCGGCGCGTGCGGTTCTTTGATTGGCTGGCGCGCCCCGTGGATCGCAGTCAGGCTGGCTCGCCTTCCTCAAAATCGCACCCCCGTGGCTTTCCCATTATGTTGACGAGAGAGTACTTCTGCGGATTCGCCGCAATATGCTCTATGTCGTCGCCATAATACTCCGCCAGCTTGTTCTCGAATAACGATCTTGAGATCTCAACCAGCGGCGGATCGGAAATGACGGAGTACGGGCGGGTTGCCGTCGAGGACCGGCCAGGGAGGGTAGGGATAGATCATTGATCAGCTGAAACATGATAGTTGGTTTTGCTCTATAGAGGGCGTCACTTCGGTGGCACCCTTCCAGATCCCGCTGATTATCGGCCGTCGGCAACCTGGCGGCTGTGCCGCGAGCATTTGCGATTCGCTCTTGCTCGCCACGCTATCTCGATCGGATCAAGGCGTTCCGGCTGTCAGCCACTGCTGCTGGGTTGGCGTTCTCAGTCTGCGTCTTGCCTTCAAGGACGAGCGACAGTTTGAGATTGTTGCGTTTGTGGGTTCAGCTGCGAGAGCTTGCTTATAGAGCTCCTGGGCCTTCCGATGGCGACCTTCGTAATCAAGAACCACAGCTTTGGCGTTTAATGTGCGCAGATCGCCGGGAGCGTCCAATAGGACGGTATCGAGCACCTCTAGCGCCTCGTTCGGGTGGCTGCGCTTCAGCAGGGCTCGCGCAAGAGCGATCGCTGCATCGATGTTGTTCGGTTGTTCCTTCAATGCATCGCGCAGCGTCGCTTCGTCAGCATCGCGACCGAGCGCCTGTGAAACGCCCTCGCGCATGGCAGGGTCGACCTCTTTGGCATCTGCTAAATCTGATGTGGACGGCTGTTGCGGTGAAAGGCCATGCCTATCCCGGCTAGCGCAGCCGGCCAGCAGCACAATAGCGAGCATCGCAAGCAGAGCCGGTCTCGGGCCTGAACTGGCAGAGCACAAGTATCGCCGGCACCTGGTTTCATTTGAATTCATAGGCCACTCACGAGGAACTGCTGCACACTCTTAGCTCGCAGCTGTTAGGAGCCCTCCCGAGGAAGGCGCCTTGGGAAGCTTAACGGATCCGATCGGTTGGACCGTGAAGTCCGCGGCGAGGTCTTGATAGGACAGAACAGGCAGGTCGATCCCGTTGCGCGTGAGAAAGCCGCGTACGAAACGCCGGATATCCATCGAACCGAGAACGACAGGCTGGCTCTTACTTTGCGCGATGGTCGCGTGGATTTGACGGAATTGTGCAAGCAGCTTCTCGCTCTGCCAATCATCCAAGACGAGGTATGGGCCGACGGCCGTTTCACGTACCGCGCTGCGGATGATTTCCTCGCTCTCGCGCTCTATGATAAAAGCAACCACGACGCGATGGGCATTCGCATACCGAAAGCAGATTTGCCGCTTTAAAGTAGCACGAACATATTCGGTGAGCAGGACGGCGTTTTGCTCGCGTTCGCTCCACTCTGCTAATGCCTCCAGGAGCAAGCGGGTGTTGCGGATCGGAATGCCTTCATCGAGCAAGCGGCGCAGGACCTCAGCGATCCGAGGGACCGTCGCCGTACGCAGCACCTCCTTTACCAGGTCAGGGTATTCCTGCTCCATCCGGGCGAGCAATTGGCGAGTTTCCTGGATACCCACCAGGCGCTGTGCATAGCGTGTCAATGTGGAATGGAGACGCAAGGCAAGAACTTCGCTTAGCCGATGATATCCGATTCCGGCGGCTTTGAGAGCGGCTGCATGCCGTTCTTCGATCCAGACCCGATTCGTCTCCGGGTCTTGCCGAAAGGGGATGCCGCTCAATTCGATGTTCGCCACATCGTCGTTGAGGGCCAGGTGCCCCGGATTGATCACATCGCGTTCAACTGGCACACTGTCGACGTCCACCCTGAATTGCGAGGTGGACAAGTTCTGGCCGATCTGGGCCGGGATGCGCGGAATGGTGATGCCAAGGTCTGCCGACACCATTGTTGAAACACGCGCAATGCTCTCTTCCAGCTCGTCTTTGTCGATCGAATCCGTCAGGTTCGGTGCAAGGAACAACGCAATCGGGAGTGCTTCCGCATGTACGGGTTGCTTCTGAGCCGCTGTGGGAGCCGGCGCCGAAGCCGCGCCGCCAGCTCCTGTTTTGGGAGCAGCCGTGTCACCTTTGGCGCCCACCTTGACGTAGCTTGCCGCAGCGAACAGGACGGCCAAGACGACAAACGGGGGCAAAGGAAAGCCGGGAACGAGCCCCATGAATGCCAAGACGCAGGCGGCTAGCCTAAGTGCCTGCGTGCTTGCGGTAAGTTGGTGAACGATATCGGCGCCCAGTTTCAGCTTGGAGGGCCCGTTGACGCGGGTGACAATGGTTGCGGCGGTAATTGACAGCAACAACGCCGGAATCTGCGAGATGAGTGCATCACCAATCGTCAGAAGCGTATATTGATGCAGCGCGTCATCGAGCGACATACCCTTAGAAAGTAGGCCGATGCTGATTCCGCCCAGCATATTAATGCAGATCACGATCAGCCCGGCGACGGCGTCGCCCTTAACGAACTTCATGGCACCATCCATCGCGCCATGAAGTTGACTCTCTTGCTCCAACGCGGCACGCCTGCGACGTGCTTCATGTTGATCAATGTGGCTGTTGCGCAGTTCGGCGTCGATCGCCATCTGCTTGCCAGGTAGCGCGTCAAGCGTGAATCGCGCCGACACCTCTGCGACGCGTTCGGCACCCTTAGCAAGAACCATGAATTGGACCATGGTCACGATCAAGAATATGACGATACCGACCGCAATATTGCCTGAAATGACGAAGTCGCCGAAGGTGTGGATGATGCTGCCGGCATCGCCCTCGGCAAGGATCAGCCGCGTTGTTGCGATCGTCAGCGCCAGACGAAATACAGTGGAGATCAGGATGACGCCTGGCAAGGATGAAAAATCAAGCGGTGTGCTGAGATAGAGGGCAACCATCAGCAGCAATATAGCAAAGCCAAGATTGAAGCCGATCAGCATATCGATCACGATGATTGGGATCGGCATGATCATCATTCCGATCGCCAGAAGCAGCATCAAGGCGACCATGAAATCTGGGTGGGCCGGCGCGCGCACGATGAAGCTACGCAAGACGTTGGCCATAAAAGATTCCCATTACTGTTTGATAAGGGCTGTGCTCGAGCGCAATGACACATAGCGCTGGAAAACCTCGCGAGCCTCGGCCATGCGGCCAGCTTGCCGCAGGGCGTGACTGCGCAACAGCGTCATCGGTATGCGGGAAGAGGGTTGCGTATCAAGTGCGTCCAGCCGGTCCAACACATCGAGCGCTTCGTCGCCTAGGCGCTCGGAGATAAGCGTGTAGGCTAGAATGCGGAGTAGACCGACGTCGTTGGAATGCTCGCGAGCCGCGATTCGCAACAGAGCCAGGCTCTGTGCGCTCTGCCCGCACGCGAGGTGGACATAGGAGAGGGCGCAGAGCAGGTCGCGCTCCGGCCCGGAGATCGACAGAATATCGCCGGATTTGGGGACTTCTGGAACTGCGGGCGCGGGGACATGCTGCAATCCATCAGGATCGGCCATCGCTAGCCCTTGATTAAGCTGTTTTGATTCTGCCGAAGCATCAATAAGCGCTGAAGTTCCTGCTGCAGGATCGCCAAACACTCACGCGCCGTCTTGTCATCCGGCGTCGCCTCCAACGTGCGGGTCAAGCGCTCCAGAAGAACACCATGCTTGTCGGCGCGCAGCACGTCCGGATGACGGAGGCGTGGAACGACGAAGGAGAGTAGGCCGCGTGACAGATTGGGGCCATAAAGCGAAGCCAATACCGTGCGTGGATCAACCTCATTTGCCCCTGCGTCGCTTTCGAACAAAGCGACGCGCGAGATGGCACCGACGGAGTTGACCTCGAGCGCCGCTTCGGTCGCACCATCAATTGGCAAATGATACGAATACGTATCGCGCCACGACGCGCGTTTCGTGCCGCCATCCGCATGAACGCCTCCGACTTCGATTTGGTCACCATGTGACGGAGGCGAGCCGATGACCGGCGCGTGCTGGCCCACATCTAATCCCTGCGACGAGGTGCCGGGCCCTACGGCGTGCTGGGGCAGCCTAGCCATTGCCTTCTCCTTCTTTCTTGCAGGGTAGAGATCTTAATATGGCAAAGCGGCAGATCGGCCATTGCGACTGAGCAGAACTCGTCCATCCTCAATTCGATCAACGGTCCATCCATTACTCAAGAGCGCGCCGACGAAATACTTCTGGCCGGCAATAAGCAGATAAGGTTCGCTTCCGCGCCAGACAGCTTGGACAGCAATCGAAGACGGCATCTTCTCCTCTTTCATCGTGACAGCATTCACAAGGGTAGGAGTGCCGTTGGTTTGATGATCAAACCATTGCTGGATTTCGTTCCATTTTGCGGCGAGGCTCGGCGCAATTGTGCCTTCCGCGGTCACAACGCCGAGCCCCGCCCCGATCTTGACATCAAGAAGGCCCGCTCGTTCGACCTGCTGCCGCAGCGATTCGGCTATTCGATCAGCAGCCCTTGCATCAAAAAGGTCGACTGTTGGTTTGGCGGCAATCTCGACCGCGCGCGATGACTCAGTGCTTAGCGCCACCGCGCTATCGCTGGGGGCGAACATAGTTGAGACGGTGCCGATCACCACAGGGATGAGCAAAATCAGGCTGAGTGCCGCGATCGAGCTGCGCGAGCGCTTGCTCGAAGCAACTGGCTGGAAATCCAATTTCGACCAGCGGATGGACATCGCGCCAACATGAACGACCGCAGGAAGGGGCACACTGACGCGCTCGCCCGAAGTGATGCTCTCGTGACCGTCTATGCGGATATCGGCAGCGAGTGCCTCGACCTCAATCGAATCGCGCTGCGGGATGATGCGGAGGTGATGCGGTTCGAGCCCTTGTTCAACGAAGATAATGTCGGCATCGAGGCCGCTGCCGACAATGCTGCCGTCGCCCGCCTTGCCCTTGAGGCCGGTATAGAGCCCCGAAAGCACCTCGAACTCGAGGGAAATCGATTCGTTCACGGACAATCTCCTGAATAACGAGAGAAGCCGTACGGCAGTGCCGTACGGCTCATCCAGATTTCGTCATTCACAGCGCGGCGACGGTAGCAACGCGGTGAGCCAGCCGTCTTGCAGAATTACTGGACACGCTCGTCGGCGACCTTCTTCTCGGACGAGAGTTCGGTCGTGATTCTGCGCATCGCCACGGCCTGGGCCTGAACCTTCTGGCTAACACGCTCGAATTCAGCCATCTGATTCTGGAAGCCCGCATCACCGGTCTGCTGGGCACCAGCAGCGCCGCCATTGCCGCCAACATTGTCAACCGCCATGTCTATTCACCTTTCTTTTCGGATATCGTTGGGGTCTGATTTGTTACGAGACTCGGGCCGGCGAAACGATCGCAGGAATGGAAAGAAACATGGGCGTACCGCCGAGGGTGCTGAGACCAAGGTTGAGCTCCGGGCTTTTGCCGAGAGTGTCGGGCTTGGCCTGTACCTCGCTCTTTTCGCCGGCGTCTTTGTGGACTGCGGCCTTATCGTGGTCACCCTGCTCGGGCACCAAGGTGTGGACCACCCTGTCGAAGACCTTGTCCACGGTCCCGCCCAGTGCCGAACCAATGGCGGCTCCGGCGGGACCGCCAAGGTATCCGCCGGCAGCGCTTCCGATCATTTCTCCGATCATCGCATTCTCCTATGCTCGTCTTGTTGCGTTCAATAGACGACTGCTCGCCTAGATTTCAGCGGTCTCATGCTAGGGGCGCGACCTTTCGAGAAGCTGACGAGTCTCACGTTGAGGCGCTTGAGTTGGTCTTTTGCGGCAGCCTTGCATCTGCTCGCAATCATTCGGCTCGCCCGGGCGTTCCCTGCCGTGCGTGTAGTCGGCTTGGACGAGGCGGGCTGAGTGGTGCTTACCTGCGCGTTCAGCAATGATTTTACCTCACGGAGCCTGCTGCGGAGCATGTGGCTTGCGTGCAGCGAAAGGGCGAGGCGGAAGCGGACGACAGGGTCATCGAGTTGGGCAGGTGTCGGTCTGCGCTTCACTCGTCCGTTCGCCTAACATGGGCGGCTGGCGAAAGCAGGTCTGGTTTCTGGAAGTCTTGATGCTGGGGAAACTGACCGTGTCGCCTCGGGCGTTCACAAATCATCTCTGTAGGCGTTCCATCGCTGCTCGCCGATAGTGTGCAGGACCGGCGGAGGCGCTGATTGCGTGGTGCTATGGGATGATTGGCCGATTACCGGCAGCCGTCGCGTCACTCATCGTGAACACATGTGCGGGCGCCTTTGCTCCAGACGATTGTTGCCAAAGGGGAGGAGGCCTGAAGCTTGCGATACAGTTCAGCAGAGGTCATCGGACATCCGATCGATGTCAAAGTGGGGTGCGACTTCGGTCCCTCATCGTCGTCAGCTTTTCGACAGATATTGGGGCTAAAGTTTCTGTGAGTTGAATGTGCGGCATGTGCTCGTGCCGTTACTGCGGCGGGATGAGTGGAAGGATCTCATTAGGGCTGCTGGTTCTGGCAAGGAGGAGCAGCCATTCGCTCCGATGGGCAAAATGGTGCGTTCTCATGCAGATCTGAAGCGGCGTGCCTTGGTTGACTATGCGCGTAACGCTCGCAGTTATACAGCTTTCTTCTATGCAACAGGAGTGAACTAAATGCAGTATCTTCCCGTGGCCGGTCTCCCCGTGGTCAGCGCGCTCGATTCGATGAACGGAGTGGCGCCAGAAGGTGCGGTTGTCACTCCCGCTTTCAACGCCTTGCTGGGGCCCAGTGCGGTAGTTCCGAGTGTCGTTCCCGTCGCCGTGACCCCAGTCATCGTTACGACCCAGGCGTACATGATGGCGCCTCCTCCTCCCACCATGCTGATGAGCCAGTTGAATCAGAATTCTCAGCCTGCTGTGGATCCAGTGTGGACGCATGAGGTCAAGGATGGCAAGGCCACGATCAACCTTGGCGATAAGTATACCGTTACGGCCAATGAGAAGGATGGCACCTGGACAGTTCGCAATAACCAGACCGGCCATGTCACAGTGATTCATGGCGACCCCCACGTCGATGCCGACGGAGACGGCAAGGATGACTTCGATTTCAAGAAGGACATGACGTTCGAGCTCGACGACGGCACGAAAATTACTGTCAATAATGTCGACTACGGTAATGGTCAGGCCATCTCCTCAAGGCTTACCATTACGAACGGCCATAACGCGATGGTTGTCGAGGGGCTCGGGGACGACAAGGATGGCAAAAACAATCTGAGGGTGACGCAGTCCAATGCTGGCATGACCCTCGACGAGCTGACGTCCGATGGTGCCCAGACGATCCATGAGAGTGGCCAAGGCTGGGTCGATGGCGCCGGACGCGCGGTGAATCAGGCGAGTATCGATGCTGGCGAAGAAGGGCGCGGGCCGGGCAACTACCAATATGCGAGCGCAGCGCCTGCCTCTACGGCCCCCGTCTTCTTCGTTCCTCCGCCGCCGCCGCCTCTCGCGATGGTGCCCGTTGCGGTCGCTCAGGCACCCGCGCAGTCATCTCAGCGGTCGTCTCTGCCGGCGCCGGTGTGGTCGCATGAGGTCAGGGACGGCGTGGCTGAGATCAAGCTTGGTGATAAGTATTCGATCTTGGTCGCCGAAAATGACGGGACGGTGCTCATTCGTAACAATCAAACCGGTAAGGTCACGGCGGTTAAAGGCGATCCCCACGTCGATGCTGACGGTGACGGCAAGATCGATTTTGACTTCAAGAAGAATATGACTTTCCAGCTCGACGACGGCACGAAGATTACCGTCGACACCGTCGATATCGGCAACGGCAAAACCATGGCCTCGAAGCTGACTATTACCAACGGCGACAATGCCATGGTTGTCGAAGGGCTGGGAGACCGCTTCGACGGTAAGAACAATCTGAGGGTGACGCAGTCGAATGCGGGGCGTGCGCTTGATCAGCTGACATCGGATGGAGCGCAAACGATTTATGAACAACCAGGCTCGGGCTGGGTTGATCGGTCTGGACGCCAAGTGAACCAGGCGATCATCGATAGCAATGAGAACCCAGGCGCATCGTCGGAAGCTTGACTTGGTCGCATGCCTGACTGGTACTGGGCAGTGTTCCAGCTTATCGGGTAAGTCACTGAAGCGGGCGCTAGCGCCCGCTTTTCGTGTTGGGCGAGAGATGAGGATATTAGGTGCGGCGGCGTATCGATCCAGGATCGCCGCTCTCGTCGCGCGATCCGGGCGGTCTGAGCTTTGGCGCCAATCGTACCGACAAACAGGCTGTGACTTAGGATCAGGTACCCGCAACAACCTTCAATGCTGGTGCCAGCGATCGAGCAGTTGCGCAGGTATGAGCGCCCCGAGCGCCAAAGCTGCCGATTTAAAGGAAAACTTAGAAGGCGGACGAGTTCGCGGGCGGCTGCAGATCTAATCGAGAACATCCTAGCTCGCGCAATTTATCATCAGAATGAAGCGGTCCGTGAGCGCTCCGCGTGAACCCGCATCGGAGAATATGGGGTAGGTCGCTGGACTTGGGGTGCCCTTAAGCTTGGGCCACCGTTAACCCTCCTGAGTTGCAGTGCAGCTTTGCCACTGCGGAAGCCAAAAGAAAGTCGCTGCGGCGCTTTCCGATAGATCCGAGTGCGATCGGATTTGCGGACCCGCTCGCGCCGCCGACCTGGAGGATCACCTAAGACGCGTCCAGCTGCTGTTATTGCCAGGTCTGGCTTGCTTCGCCCGATCGTTCTCGATTTGACCGTGCGTCCGACATCCTTTCCCGTGCGCGTCCGAGAATCCGGGGGGCTACCCATCATCTAGCTCGCTCATGGCGTCATCCATATCCGACTGGAAATCGCTTATGACTTGGGTAGCGACGGAAACCAGAGCTTTTTCGAAGGCTCGCTGCAACAATGCTGCGGGCGAGTTGTCGCCGCCGTTCCCGGCGTTATCGGTGTTTGGACCAGCCTCTGGCCCCGTTGCTGCGATATCGGCTACGCCTGCGTCCATGTCGTAACACCCAGATAGCGGCGTTGCCGCGAGATGACCTATTCTCGTCATGCTAGCAGGGACAGCTTGCGAGAAGCTGACAAAGAGTGAGGCCCTGCCGATGCGATGATTCCTGCGCGCAGTGATGACAGGTTTGGTTCCGCGTCGGCGAGTTTTGATGCGCAAGGACTGTGCTGGCTCGAAGCTTTTGGCAGCCGCGTGTCCGCCGAACATCGGCGCGCATCGGTTCGGCTCGAGGCGCACCTAAGAGTACGGATCGGATGGGCATCTGCGTTCCACTACTGTGCAATAGAGAGCTTGGGTCTCTGTCTCACGATGCGAGCCGAAAAAAAAGCACGATGAAGGTGCACCTCGCCCAACTTCTGAGATAGGTCATCGAGTACTTGGAAGCAGCAGCCTTTGGTTGGGCTGCAAAATGAGATGGGAGACAGTGGGTGCGAACAGATTTTTCGCGGATCAATCGGTCTAAGGCTATCTTCGACGATATTTATGCTTTGGATGATCCGAGGGCATACTTCACTGTTCTCGGAGGCTTGGATTATATGATCCCTGACGTGGCTGAGCCGGTGGTGCGGCAAATTCTAGCAGCGAAAGCTTCGGCAACCGGCCTTAAGCCGGTCGTGCTTGACGTCGGCTGTTCATACGGCATCAACGCGGCGGTGCATCGCTTTCCCCTGACCTTCGGGGGCCTGCGTCACCGCTACGCTCGGCGCGAAATGAGGGCGATTAGTTCTGAGACACTGGTGCGTCTTGATCGCCATTTTTATGCAGCTTGGCCTGATGTCGGTTTGGCGCGGTTTATCGGCCTCGACGTCTCGGCACCGGCAATCAGCTACGCAACAAATGTCGGTCTGCTGGAGCAGGGCATTGTCGCTGACCTTGAACAGGAGCCGCTATGGACAGACAGCGCGCACATTCTCCGCTCTGTGGATGTTGTCATGTCGACGGGGTGCATCGGCTACATCACGGAGAAGACGTTCAGCAAAATTCTCGATGCGACACACAAATGCCCATGGATCATCTCCTTCGTGCTGCGCATGTTTCCATTTGAGTCTTTTGCCTCGACGTTCGCCAGTCGTGGCCTTGTGACAGAACGTCTTTCCGGCGCGACCTTTGTCCAGCGTCGCTTTCGCGATGCTGAAGAGTTTGAAGGGTGTTTGGCCAGCTTGGCGGCTCTTGGCCTTGATGCTACCGGTCTTGAATCAGAAGGGCTATTTCACGCCGATCTGATGTTGTCCCGTCCTGAGGCGGACGCGCGCGCCACTCCTCTGCAAAGCATTGTCACCGTCGCCAGCGGCAGGGGGCGGCCGATTGGGCCGCGTTACGTCCATGTTGAAGGGGCCGAGGGCTTGCAGGTCGCGCTTGAGCCGTAATAGGTCAGGAGCCGCTCCCCTGCGACAGTCCGTTCGGCGCTGATCAAGAACTCTAACTTAGCGGACAGGGATTACCAAGTTTCCGTTCGGCGACTCACAGCATCAGATCAGTTTTCTGGCGGCGCGAAGTGCGCAATTCTTGTTCAAATTCCGACAGCGGCACAAAGCCCGTCGGGTTCAAAACACTGGTCGCCGTGAAGTGTCGTTGAGCTATTCGTGCGCAATTAGGCACTTAATGCGCGCAGACGATGCTGGCACGGACGTTGCTAGTAAGGTGCAGCAGTACTGAAAGTGCTGAGCACACCCAGACGCGACTCGAGCGATGCTCTCCTTCCTTGAACCGATGTGGCCCGCTTGTGAGAGGACGAGCTTGTTCTCTGTGACTTTGTGTGTCGTCGCGCTTAGCGCGGCGACACCGACATTCGCTACGGATCTCGTTCGGCAGCCCGTCTACACCAAAGCACTACCCCTCTCGGTCGCGGTCGACATCGGAGATCGGTAGCACAAAACGTCGCGCAGCCTACGACAATAACTTTGGAGAGTAACATGGCGCTGGGCTTAGAATCCCCGGCTCCCCCGATCAAGGTGGAGAACTGGCTGCGTGGTCAGTCCCTCACGAGCTTCCAGCCCGGGAAAGTGTACATCGTCGAATTTTGGGCAACTTGGTGCGCACCGTGTGTGGCGGCGGTCTCCGGTCTGGTACAGCTGCAAGAGAAATACAGAGATAGCGGAGTTGAGGTCCTCGGAATAGCAGCTAGTGAGCGCGCTCAAACAGCGGAAGAGGCCCGAAGCAAGTTGGACGCATGGTTAACAGAAAAGTTGCCGAATCTCAACTATCGGGTCGGGTTCGACTACACACGCGAAATGAACAAGCTTTGGATGGAGTCCAGCTTTTCTGTTGGGATTCCCACCTCGTTCGTCGTCGACCGCGATGGCCACATCGCCTTTATCGGTTCCCCGACGCAACTCGAAGACGTCTTGCCGAAGATTCTGACCGGCAGCTGGTGCATCAGCGATGAGGCGAAAGCCGCCGATGCAGAGCGGATCGCCAACGGCGAACGCACAATGCCGATCTTCGCCAAACTGACGCCGGCGGTAAAGGCGCAGGATTGGGCGAAGGCGCTTTCGGTGGTCGAGGAAGCCGTCGCTGTTCTGCCGGATGACTTGACCTTCCGCGTGCTCCATGCGGATCTGTTGCTTCACAAAATGCGCGACTTGCAGGCCGGCCTGCCGGTGATGCGCCAATTGGTTCGTGACGCGATCAACAAAAAATCCGCGGCTTGGATGGCGCAGGCGATGCACCAACTCTTTGATCCGGCGAATGACAACTCTCATTTGCCGCGGGCCGAGCGCTTTGCGATGGGCAATGAGTTATCCGAACACATTCTTGCAGTAAATCCTCCGCAACGCGGCGAGGCCCCTAAGTTCGTGTCCTATCCGGCGGTCGCCCAGTACTATTACGAGAGCGGCAACAAGGATCGCGCGATCGAGTTGATCGAGGTGACGCTGAAGTCGCTGGACGGCCCAGCACCTATCCCGGACAACCTGAAACAGGAGGTTATGCCGGAATTGATCCAAACGCTGGCCAACTACAAGGGTCAGAAGGCTTGCTATGGGTCTCTTTGTGCGACTCCGCAACCCGGAGTTTCGCAGAGTACCAAAGCGCAAGCGCCGGAGGAGAGAAGATGAAAAAGAATAACGATCTGAGCTGCTCGCTGGTTAATTCGTCCATTTATCCGATGGGCCATTGCCAATTAACGATCAGCGAGCACGGCGGTGGATCGTTTGTGGCACGTTGGAAGGTCGGATTGCTATGACCTCCATCCGGATCGACGGCGAGGTGATCTTCCAGGTGAAGTCGCGCCGCGATCCCATAACGCAAAGTCTCTGGCGGTCATATGCTGAAAAGTTCCTTCATCAAAATGCACCTTTGCGTACAGCCATCGCCGGCCGGAGCGACTTGGACATCCCCACGCTTCTGCAGACGGGCCAAGATGAGTGACGCCGATCCCGCCTACCTGGCTCACGCAAGCTCGGATCGCGCAAGGCTGGCCGATATCTCACATCGATGCTCTCAGCCCGAGGAGCTCGCAAAGCGTGAGGCGCTTCAGCTAAGCGTTTACGCGAAGAGTGGGTGAAATGGGTAAGAACATTTCGGCCGCAGCCCCGGACCCCGGGCATTTATCGCATCCCTCGCACGGCGCGCCAAGCATTGGGCACATCGGGTCTGGATCGAACGGCTTTTACACCGCGTGTGCCACAACCCCATAGCGCCATGACCAGTCAAGATGACAAACGACCCGCCGCAATCGGCTTGGTTCTCCCGTTTGCGTTAGAGCACTGGCTGAAGCAGCCAGTTCGTGCCACGATTATCCTCGTCGGCTTCTTAGGTGCGACGGTCGCCGACCTGTTCATGCCGGTCTATTCCGGCCGTCTGGTGGATGCATTGACGTCGGGCCCCTCCGACCAAGCTGCGCGACATGCGGCACTGATTGCGCTCGCTGGTACCCTCGCGCTTGGTCTGCTCTCAATTATATTGCGGTTTACGGGCTTGCAGGCGATCGTGCCGTTCACGCTGAAGACCATGTCGGATGTGGCCTGCGGGGCCTTCATGCGCGTGCAGCGCTTCTCAACCGACTGGCACGCTAACTCGTTCGCCGGCTCGACCGTGCGCAAGATCACCCGCGGCATGTGGGCGCTCGACCTGCTCAACAATACGATCCTGATGGCATTGTTGCCGTCGCTCGCGGTGCTCGTGGGCTCAACGATCCTGCTCGGCCTGCATTGGCCCGAGCTCGGCGCCGTGATCGGCCTCGGCGCAGTGATCTATGTCGCCATCACGACGGCATTCACGATCGGCTACATCGCGCCGGCGGCGCGCGTCTCCAACGCTTGGGACAGCAAAGTCAGCGGCACGCTAGCGGACGCGCTCACTTGCAATACTGTGGTGAAATCCTTCGGTGCTGAGGCGCGTGAGGATGCGCGGCTTGACGGTGTCGTCAGACGCTGGCGGGCGCGGGTGCAGCGCACCTGGCTGCGGTCCAACGGCACGAGTACGGTGCAGCTCGTGATGCTCTTGTGCTTTCGTGCTTCGGTGATCGGCGGCGCCATCCTGCTGTGGATAGCGGGGCGCACCTCTCCGGGCGAGGTCGCCTATGTGTTGACAAGCTATTACATCATCCACGCCTATTTGCGTGACGTCGGGATGCACATCAACAATCTGCAGCGCTCGGTGAACGATATGGAGGAACTGGTTACCATCTATGGCGAGCCGATCGGCGTTGTCGATGCCCCCGACGCCAAGCCGATCGACATTCACGGTGGGAGAATCACGTTCGAGGACGTCACCTTCCTCTATGGCGGCGATCGCGTGCCGCTCTACGACGGATTATCGATCAACATCCGCGCCGGCGAGCGGATCGGTCTGGTCGGGCGCTCCGGCTCCGGCAAGACCACGTTCGTCAAGCTGCTTCAGCGGCTCTACGACGTCTCCGGCGGACGGATCCTGATCGACGGGCAGGACATCGCGCTGGCCACGCAGCAATCGTTGCGCAGCCAGATCGTGATCGTGGAGCAGGAGCCGATCCTGTTTCACCGCTCGCTGGCTGAAAACATCGCCTATGGCCGACCCGGCGCCAGCATGGCGGCGATCAAACAGGCAGCGAGGCTCGCCAATGCGCATGACTTCATCATGCGATCGCCGAAGGGCTACGGCACACTGGTGGGTGAGCGCGGCGTAAATCTGTCGGGCGGCGAGCGGCAGCGCGTTGCGCTGGCGCGCGCGTTCCTTGCCGATGCGCCAGTGTTGATCCTGGACGAGGCGACGTCGAGCTTGGATTCGGAATCGGAAGCGCTGATCCAAGAGGCGATGGAACGGCTGATGAAGGACCGCACCTCGATCGTAATCGCGCACCGCCTGTCGACGGTGCGCGGCCTCGACCGCATCCTGGTGTTCGATCGCGGCGAGATAGTCGAGCAGGGCACGCATCCGGCACTGATCGTGCAACCCGGCGGCATCTATCGCAGTTTGTTCGAGCGGCAGGCCGTCGAGTTCGGTCCGCTCTCGGCGGGAGGCCAGCCTAAAACATGGCTGGCCGCATCTCCGTAGCCCTAGTGCCATTTGGCCGTACTGGAGGGACATGAGCATGGCCTGATAGTCCCACATCGCTTTTGCAATCTGGTGACGGGGCGCGCGTGAGCGTTGATGCAAAGGCGCATGAAGAGTTCTTCCGGACGTGGCTCGCAGACAGGTTGTTGAGCCGGGCCGGCCGTTCCGCTTAAGCGAGGTCCGCGGCGACGGCAGCGGGATTACGGAGGCACGGCGGACGCTGCCGCAGGATGCGCGGGTACGCGGCGGCTTGGTGTGACCCTGGCGAGCCTCTGCCATCTCGTTTGGGGTGGTGGTGGCGCGCAGCAGCGGCCGCGAGCAGGTGGTGTTCGGCACGGTGGCTGCCACAAACAAGGCAGCCGTCCAGACCTCGCAGGCTCATGCTGGGGACCTTAGCTTTCGAGAAGCTGACGAATCGGATGAATATAGGCTGACGCCGGATGGACCGACTTCGCTCGAAGCGGTTCGCATCTTCGACCATCACTTCTGGCCTGGACCGGCTTCGCGCGAAATGCCCTCCTGGTGTGGCGTTTCGAGAGAACCTTCCGGCCGCCCGTCCCGAAAGACCGTGCTCGAAGAGCCGCGAAACAACATCAAAACCGACTCACGCTGTGGCTTTTCGACCGCGACGGGATTGCGCCGGGCCTGCGCCTCCGCCATTAGGCCCTTAAGGGTCTGGTCCACCAGCGCAACAAAACGGGGTGGGCCAGAAGCAAGGATGAGGCCCTCTCCCGGAGCCGGTTTCACGATATAGCGCTCATCAGAGATGTTGAGCGCGTCGAGCGCGGACTTGAACGCATCGAAGCTGATCGGGTTCAACACAATCAACCGGCTTTGCGCCTCCTGGGCAGCGGAGATGTAAAGGACCAGCCCGTCGTAATACCACTGAAGATTGTAGAGGGCGGTCAAACGGTCGAGGAATTCTCGTGGCGGCAGGTCCGGCATTCGTCCGCGAATCCGGCCCCTGACCTCGGCGCTGACATTGACCCTGATATTGAGATTGTTTCCGAACTCCTGCAGCGCCGCGGAAAGATCCTGATCGAGAACGGTGTAGCTATAAGAGGCGGACGGCAGTGAAAGGGATGCGCCAAACGAGCGCATCATTCCGAGACAGACGAAAACGCCGACACAAAGAATGCTTTTCAAAATTTGTACCATGGTGGATCGCGCGAGCATTCCTGGACGCCTTCCGGTCATGATGAAGTTGGAATTTCACCCCGGCTTGGAAGCCAAACGTGATCTTTAGATGACGCAGTCAGCCCGATCTTCGTCAGGTTTTCGTCAGCTCTCCAGCCTATGAACTTCATCGGTTCGTCGGTCAAAACGCCGAGGTCTCATCACACAAGCACAATGACTCATTCCTTGTTGTTAGGCGCAACGCCGATCTCTCCCAATTCAGCCGACTGTCTTTCCAATGCCTGCTCGCCGGCAGTTCTTGGCGAGCAGGTGCGCTTTGAGCAGTCCCTGGCGCAAGTAGCTTCCAATCAGGGATCTGCTTCCTCGCTCGCGGGCAGGCCCGCAGCGCCTCCGCCGATATTGGAGGTCCAGCGCACGAATGTGCTGGCAAATCCGCCGGGTGACCGAATCCTCCAAACCCTTTCGAGCATTTACCACGGCGGTGCCATTCCTTCGGCGATTGCGCCAGCTGCCGTGACTGGCGTGCAGCCTGGGCCGGCTACGCAGCCGCTTTTGCAGACGGACAGCGCCGGTGCGCATACGACTGTTAAACCGGTTGGAGCCGACTTCGATTCGATGATAACGAATCTGCGAGACGTATACAGAGACGTCATTCAGGTTTCTCTCGTCTCCAAGGGCACCAGCGCTGTCAGTTCGTCGCTAAATAAGCTGCTGGCGGCCGGCTGAGTGCGTCGATGACTGGCGTGATGAAAAGGGGGAACTGTGGCGGCCGTCTTCGCATGTGTCTTGCTCTGCCCTTTCTCTTCCCGCTGATCGGCTGTAAGGCTGATCTCTACACTAAAATTCAGGAGCGCGAGGCCAATGAGATGCTCGCGCTTCTCCTTGGCAAGGGCGTTGATGCTGTCCGTGTTGTCGCCAAAGACGGAACCAGTTCAATCCAGGTCGAGGAAAAGCAGCTCGCCTATTCGATTGACCTGCTAAATGTTGAGGGGCTGCCGCGCCAATCCTTCAAGAATCTCGGCGAGGTGTTCAAAGGATCGGGCCTCGTTGCCTCACCGATCGAGGAGCGGGCACGTTACGTTTACGCTCTAAGCGAAGAATTGTCGCGCACCATCAGCGATATAGATGGCGTCCTTTCAGCACGTGTCCACGTCGTTCTGCCGAAGAACGACTTGCTGCGGCAAGATGCGACCCCATCCTCGGCCTCGGTGTTCATTCGCCATGGCTCCAACGCGAAACTCTCGGCCCTGTTGCCGCAGATCAAGATGCTCGTCGCAAACAGCATTGAAGGGCTGTCTTACGACAAGGTCGCGGTCGTCTTCGTGCCGGTCGAGCGCGCTCCGCTCGAGCAGTCGGCCGCGCCGCCAGCCGCTGCGGCTCAGTCAGCCAGAGCCGGTTCAATGCCGTTACTTGCCCTTGCTGTGGCCGGCGCCGGAGCGGTATTCGGCATCGTAGCTTACGTAGTGCTGGGCCCGCGTATGCGTCAGTTTGGACAATCATCGCGCAAGCTGAGCATGTTCGGTAGACGCTCGAGTGTGCCTGCTGAGCAATCGGCTGGCAAAAAGATGATTGTTGATGCGACATAGTCGGGACGCTCATGTCGGCATCGATGTCATCCACCGAACCCAATCGTTCCTTCACGCTCGCTGCCGATCGGCTGCGCGAGCTTGCTGCCTCGGTCGATCCCAGTCGTTTTGCTGGGCTTCTTGACCCGCTGCTTTCGCCTTCCACAGTGGTTCGGCTACAGCAGAGCGCCCGGCTGCAGCCAAGACTGGCGGAACTGCTGCTGGGCAGCGAGGTGAAGGTGGGCAGCGCCGACTGGAACGAAGATCCTCTCCTCGGCCATGAACCGCGCCGGGCTGCGCTGCTCGCGGGCAGCATCTGGCATGCACGCTCCATCCTCAAGCTGGTTTCCAGGCACGATCTGTCGGTATTGGTCGAGATGATCGGGGCCGAAGCGCATGCTTTTGCAGTACGACATCTATCCAGTGCCGTCGCAACGACCCCTATCGTCGATCCAGAGCAATTGGCCCGACAGATCGAATATGACGGGCATGCTTGTCTCGGCGCCTGGCTCGAAGAGGCTTCATCGCTTGATCGTATCCGCGTGCTTCTACGCTTGCCCATTGGCACGGCCGCGGAGAATCCTGCTGCTGAACACCGTAGCGCAGCAGGCCCGCTACTTTCCCAAGTCGTGGCCCATTTGGGCACAGAGGCTGCGAGGGCATGACGGCCGATGCCCCAGCATCGCCCGCGGCCCCGCAGATTCGGCCTCTTGGACCGCTGATCCCAGCAACGCAGCTCGAGATCTGGCACGATGCCGTACGGGCGCGGGACGCTGCCGAGAGGCATCTGCAGCGGGTTCGCGGTTGGGCACGCCAGGCGTATGAGCGGGAACGGGCGCGGGGCCGCGCCGAGGGCGCAAAGGCGGGCGCAGAGGAAATGGCGCGGCTGATTGCCCAGGCTACTTGTGAACTGGCGCAACGGAAGGCGGTTCTGGAGCGGGAATTGCCGCAGCTGGTCCTTGAGATCCTTAGCGATCTGCTTGGCGCGTTTGATCCGGGCGAGATGCTGGTGCGCGGCGTTCGTCATGCCATCGAACAAAGATATAAGAATACGGAAGTTTGCCTTCACGTGTCCCCAGTGAAAGCCGACCTGCTGGCCAGTGAGTTCAAGGACTATGACGGACTGGAGGGGCGGCCGAAGGTCAGGATTGAGGCGGATCCGGCGCTGAGCGCGGATCAATGTGTCTTGTGGAGCGAGTTTGGCAATGTCGATCTCGACCTCGACGCGCAGCTGCGAGCGCTACGTCTGGGGTTTGGTTTGTCGCAGGAGGGTGAATCGTGACCGTGCAACGACCAACCCATGATGCCGCTGCCGCAGAAGGAACTGTAAGGGCCGCACTCTCATCCTTGAGATCTTCCGCCAAGCAGATCGATACACGCGCCGTCCGCGGCCGGATAACGCGGGCAGTCGGCACGCTGCTGCACGCTGTATTGCCGGAGGCGCGGGTCGGAGAACTATGCCTATTGCGGGATCCTCGCAGCGGATGGTCGCTCGAGGCCGAGGTGATCGGTCTGTTGCCGGACGGGGTGTTACTCACGCCGATCGGGGACATGGTGGGGCTGTCCAATCGTGCGGAGGTGGTGACGACCGGGCGAATGCAGGAAGTGGCTGTCGGCCCCGATTTGCTCGGCCGCGTCATCGACAGTTTTGGCCGTCCGCTCGATGGCAAGGGCCCGATAAAAGCCGGCGAAGCCCGCCCGCTGCGCGGCAGGGCACCCAATCCGATGAAACGGCGCGGGATTGAACAGCCGTTTCCGCTCGGCGTCCGTGTCCTGGATGGTCTTCTGACGTGTGGAGAAGGTCAGCGGATCGGAATCTATGGTGATGCCGGTTGCGGAAAGTCGACGCTGATGTCGCAAATCGTAAGAGGCGCCGCGGCCGACGTCACCATTGTTGCGCTGATCGGCGAACGTGGTCGAGAGGTGCGTGAATTCATCGAACGTCATCTAGGCGAGGCCCTTCGCCGTTCCGTCGTTGTGGTGGAGACCTCCGACCGTTCGGCGATGGAGCGGGCCCAATGCGCCCATATGGCGACGGCGCTGGCCGAATATTTTCGTGATCAGGGCCTTCGCGTCGTTCTGTTGATGGATTCTTTGACGCGCTTTAGCCGCGCCATGCGTGAAATCGGCCTTGCCGCAGGAGAGCCGCCGACCCGGCGCGGTTTTCCGCCCTCTGTTTTTGCGTTGTTGCCGGGCTTGTTGGAGCGCGCCGGTATGGGCGAGCATGGCTCTATTACGGCCTTCTATACCGTGCTTGTCGAGGGTGATGGTACGGGTGATCCAATAGCGGAAGAATCACGCGGCATCCTTGACGGCCATATTATTCTCTCGCGCGCGCTGGCCTCTCAAGAGCATTTTCCGGCTATCGACGTGCTGTCGAGCCGCAGCCGCGTCATGGAAGCCATCGTGTCCGTGCCCCATCGCAAGGCGGCATCCTTCTTCCGTGATCTGCTCTCGCGCTACGTTGAGGCTGAGTTCTTGATCAAGGTCGGTGAGTACAAGCAGGGCTCTGATCCGCTCACCGATCGGGCCATCGCCTCGATCGAGGAGCTGCGGGCCTTTTTGCGGCAAGGGCAGGGCGAGACGTGCAGCTTTGAGGAGACGGTCGCATGGATATCGCGTCTGACCGCCTAAATCCCGTTCACGCCTCGAAGCTGCGGCGCGTCAAGGACATGCGGGAGCGAAGCGCCCGTCGTGAATTGTCCAACATGGAAGGCAAGCGCCATCTCGCGATTCAAGCTGTCCAACAAGCTTGCGAACATCTTGCAAATGCCGAGGGGCGCCGCGCAACAGTCGAGGCGGAGCTCCATCGGGAGATGCTAGCGGCCGATGCGATATCGGTCTGCGAACTGCAGCGACGCTATCATCTCATCATCGGGCGGCTCACAGACGAGATCGCAGCGGCGCAGCGAGTTCTTGACAAGGCCCGTGCTACTCAAGAGCAAGCTGAGGCTGCGGTTCTTGAGGCGAGGGCCGTTTGGACCAAGCGTTCAGCGGCGAGCCAGAAATGGCGTCAGATCGATGGCGACGTTCAGCGCATCACGAATGCTCATTTCGAAGCCGCCGGCGAAATCGAAGCCGATGATGAAGTCTTGCTACGCTACCGGCGAGCGCCCATCAGGGCGGACGGGAGGTGAGCCGACGTGATTGCAGATCCTCTTTCGCGGGAGCCAGGGGCCTGCGACGCGGAAGCCGCACCGGCGACATATCGGCCGGCTGAGCCCGCAGCCTTTATGCCGACGCTGACCCTCTCGCACGCCGTGGCCTCTTGGCTTAACGAGATCGCAGCGTTGCGTGCGCCTCTGCAAGGCCGCCTCGGCGAGAAGCCGCTATCTGTGCGGGTGAGCCGAACCGTCTGGCAGGCGGAGCCGGCTGCGACGTCGATGCTTGACTGCGTCTTCGAAGTAAATGGTGAAACCTTGATCCTATCCTTGCCCGGTCCGCTCGTGGAAGCGCTGATTGGAACCGTGCAGGATGGCCTTACCTTGCCTTCTGAGCCGACGCGTTCGCTGGTCCTGGAACTTGCGATTGAGCCCTTGCTTGCTACGCTGGAAAAATTGACGAAGCGGGATCTGCAGCTTGTTCGCACCGAGGAAGCGCGGAGTACGAAGCCTTATCTTGAATTTGATGTCGCCTATGGTGATCTCGCCAGCAAGGCTAGGCTGCTTCTATTCTCGTCTCTCGACGGTCTGACGCCGCCGGTCTTCCGCGCCCTCGGTGAGTTTTTTGGCCGATCGCCGCGACAGAAGGCCAAACTGCCTTCCGAATTCCCGGTCATCGTTGCAGGCCATATCGGCTCGCTCCGCGTCGCGATCGGCGTTCTTCGCCAAGCAGGGCAAGGCGACGCGCTGCTCCCGGACGCAATTCCCCTCGCGCAAGGCCAGATCATTCTCGCTGCAGACCGATTGTGGGCCCCTGCAGAGATCGGCGGCGACAGGCTGGTGCTGCGAGGACCATTCCGATTGCGATCCCACCCCTTAGAAAGTGGAGATATGATGCCCCAAAGCCAGGTGCAACAGCCGCCCCCGTCAGAGGCGGATATCGACAGCATCGAGATCACACTCGTATTCGAATGTGGCCGCTGGCCAATGCCGTTGGGAACCTTGCGAACCATCAACGAAGGCCACGTGTTCGAACTTGGCCGGCCTCTTGACGGGCCGGTCGATATCCTTGCCAACGGCCAACGTATCGGCCGTGGCGACATCGTGCGGATCGGCGAGGAGCTGGCCGTCAGGTTGCGCAGCAGGTTGGCGCTTAATGGCTGAGATCCAACCCAGCATCCTTGCGCTTCTGGCGATAACCGTCGGACTTGGCCTCCTGGCCTTTGCTGTCGTCACGACTACCGCCTTTGTCAAGGTGTCGGTTGTTCTCTTCCTAGTGCGCAATGCGCTGGGGACTCAATCGATACCGCCGAACATTGTCCTTTACGGAGCGGCACTGATCCTGACCGTCTACATCAGCGCTCCGGTCTTCGAGCAGACCTACAACCGCCTTACCGATCCGCAGCTTCGCTACCAAAGTTTCGATGACTGGGTAACGGCCGCCAAGGAGGGACAGGAGCCGCTGCGTGCTCATCTGAAGAAATTCACCAATGAAGAGCAGCGCAGCTTCTTCCTGTCGTCCACTGAACATGTCTGGTCGGAGGAGATGCGCGGCAGCGTAACGGCAGATGATTTCGCCATTCTTGTGCCATCGTTTTTGATTTCCGAACTCAAGCGTGGGTTCGAAATCGGCTTTCTTCTCTACCTTCCCTTCATCACGATCGATCTGATCGTTACGACGATTTTGATGGCCATGGGTATGTCGATGGTGTCGCCCACGGTGATATCTGTCCCCTTCAAGCTCTTTTTGTTCGTCACTATCGACGGCTGGTCACGTCTCTTGCACGGGCTGGTATTAAGTTACACGACGCCAGGAGGTTGATCATGAACGAAGCCAGCATCCTTACGCACCTGAGTCAATCGCTCGTCCTCTTCATGATCTGGGTTCTGCCGCCGCTGCTGGCAGCTCTCATCTCCGGACTGATCATTGGCCTCATCCAGGCGGCAACTCAGCTTCAGGATCAGACCCTGCCACTGACGGTCAAGCTTCTGGTCGTCGTCGCCGTGCTCGCCGTGTTTTCTCCCGTGCTCAGCGCTCCACTGATCGACCAGGCCGAGCACATTTTCAGCCAGTTTCCAGCACTCACCGCAAGATATTAGCAGAGCTTGGATGGCTGGCCTATCACCGGCAGAGGCGCAAGCTCTCGTTCAGGGCACGATCGAGCTCGTCGCCGCAATGGGCCTGAGTGCGGCCCGCGCCCTCGGCATCATGCTGGTGCTTCCCGTCTTCACCCGAGCGCGTATCAGCGGCCTGGTTCGGGGAAGCCTGACGATTGCGATCGGCCTGCCGTGCCTTGCTCACATCAAACTAGGTCTGCAGGACCTTGACCCAAACACGCGCCTGGTCAGCGTTACCATGCTTGGCCTGAAGGAGGTGTTCGTCGGTCTTATGCTCGGCATCCTGCTCAGTATTCCACTATGGAGCATACAGGCGGTCGGCGACATCATCGATACCCAACGAGGAATTTCAAGCCAAGTTGCGGGGGAGGATCCGGCGACGCACAGCCAAGCGTCCGGGACCGGGCTTTTTCTCGGTGTTACGGCAGTTACGATCTTCGTTCTGGTCGGCGGGCTGCAGACCATGGTCAGCGGCCTTTATGGCAGCTACCTAGTATGGCCTGTCTATCAGTTTCTGCCTGCCGTGACAGCGCAAGGGGCAATGGAATGTCTGGCCCTTCTCGATCGTATCATGATGACGACCTTGTTAGTCGCCGGGCCGGCGCTGATCCTGCTGCTGCTGGTCGATATCTCGGTCATGATGCTCGGCCGTTTTGCATCTCAGCTCAAGCTGAACGATCTCTCCCCAATGATTAAGAATGTTGCATTCGGCGTCATCATGGTGAGCTACGCCGTCTATCTGCTTGAATACGCCGGAGCTGAAATCCTGACCTCGAACAATATGCTCGAGTATCTGAAGAAGCTGTTGAAATGAGCTCTACGAG
Organism: Bradyrhizobium sp. WSM1743; assembly: GCF_000473065.1. Lineage (GTDB taxonomy): Bacteria > Pseudomonadota > Alphaproteobacteria > Rhizobiales > Xanthobacteraceae > Bradyrhizobium. The sequence goes on along the minus strand of NZ_AXAZ01000002.1, from coordinate 106,889 downwards.
TGAGGAGAAAAAGCTTCCTGCGACGCCCAAGAAGCTGCGCGATGCCCGCAAGAAGGGACAGGGCGCGCGCAGCTCGGATCTGGTGAGCGGCATCAGCGCCTGTGCCGGTTTCGGCTGCCTGTGGTGGCGAGCGGGTGCGATCGAGGACAAGTGGAAAGAAACAGTCCAACTGGTCGATAAGCTGCAGGAGCAGCCGTTCACAAGCGCGGTGCCACAAGCGCTCAGCGGCTTGCTAGAACTTTCGATTGTAACTGTCGCGCCGCTGCTCGCCGCTGCCGTGACAGCAGCTCTTCTGGCCAATGTCCTGGCCAATGGCGGCTTTATGTTTGCTTCGGAGCCGCTCAAGCCGAAGCTCGAAAAATTGGACCCCATCAAAGGCTTGAAGCGCATCGGCTCTAAACGTTCAGCCATCGAGCTTGGCAAGACGCTGGCTAAAGTGGTTTTGCTTGGTGCGACCTTCTTTCTCATCGTAACCGCGAGCTGGAAGACCCTCGTGTACCTGCCAGTTTGCGGCATGGGCTGTTTTGGCTTCGTCTTCACCGAGGTCAAAGTGCTGACTGGGATTGCCGCGGGAGCTTTTCTGGTCGGCGGATTGGCTGACCTACTAATCCAACGCTGGTTGTTTATGCAGGACATGCGGATGACGGAAACGGAGGCCAAGCGGGAGAACAAGGAACAGCAAGGCAATCCGAAGGTGAAGCGTGAGCACCGGCGGCTGCGGCAAGAGTCGGCCAACGAGGCTCCGCTCGGCATCAGTCGGGCCACGCTGATCGTGCGGGGATCGGCAACGTTGGTTGGGCTGCGCTATGTTCGCGGCGAGACCGGCGTGCCGGTCTTGGTCTGCCGTGGCGAGGGCGAAGCTGCTTCACAGTTGCTTGGTGAGGCGCGCGCGCTGCGCCTCAACATTGTGGATGACGATGTCCTGGCGCGTCAGCTGCTCGGCAAAACAAGGCTCGGCAACCCCGTTCCCTCGCAATATTTCGAGCCGGTCGCAAAGGCACTCTATGCCGCTGGGCTGGTCTAGATCATTATCCTGACGCTGCGATCCGCAACGTGCGCTCGATGGAGGTAATTCTTGCGATTAAACAGATCCAGCCGCGGGCCCATACCGCTTGCTGGATACTCATGAGATGCAATCCTGGCTTATGCAATCGCCGAGCCGTTACTGAGTATTGATGAAGTTGTGTCATTCATGGCGATCATCGATGTTAGTCTGCCTGCGGCTTGTTCAAATGCATCACTGAAGATTTGGCGCGAAAAACTGTTTTGGATCGTTGTAGCTGTGGAACGCGGCACCGAACAATGTTCCGTCTCTGAGTTGCTTGAAAAGGCGCAGCAAATAGAAGCGTTAGCTCCAGATCACGGTCTTTGCAGTGACGTTTGTATCAAAGGGCCGCGCAATCGTGAGCCATCCAGAAAACCGCGAGTTCTGGCTCGAGCCATTTCAACGGCTTTAATCATGGCTCTTGAATAGACCCAACACTTTCTCGGCAGCCCCAGGGTTCGAAGGTTAGTCTCGAACCCAAATATCCCACAAGACAGGAAGCGGCTGGGTGGTCCAAGTTGGGAAGCGGTTACGATGCAGACTTTATACATTGCGGCCTCAGTAGGTGGGTTTGCTGTAGCTTGGAGGGCCATGTCATTGGCTAGATAACTCGCGCAACCGTTCGCAGGGCATCCGGCGATTGTGACGGCTACTGGATTTGGTAGGTTTGTTGTCTCCCGGCCCTGAGCTAGTGGTTAGAGCCGCTTTGACAGATGGGCCTCGCGCACAGGGGGCGCGCCGGGACAGGGGAAACTCGATGCGATTGACCGCGCTGGGCCGTACCTTTATTGCAGCCATCCTGTTTGCCTGTGGGGGAATAGGCAACGCGAGGGCCGACGATTCGGCGCTGCCTGTCCAAGTCATGACGCCGGCCGGCCAGAAGGCCGGCGCCGGCCAAACTCCTAGTATGCCGTCGGCGGCCGAGCAGCATCGGCTGCCGCCGGACTCCAGCACCAGACAAACGCTTGAGCTTCCTGGCAGGACACTCTCTTTCCTCGCGACCGCCGGCTCGATCCGTCTGTTCGACGACAAAGGCGAGCCGCAGGCCGATATCGCCTATACGTCCTATCAGCTCGACGGCACTGATCGCGGCACCCGTCCGGTAACATTCTTCTTCAACGGCGGACCGGGCTCATCATCAGCCTGGCTGCAGCTCGGCAATGCCGGACCGTGGCGGTTACCGATCAATGCGGACGAGGTCACGCCATCGAGCTTTCCGGAGGCGAGTCCAAACGCGGAAACTTGGCTCGATTTCACTGATCTAGTGTTTCTCGACCCCGTAGGTACCGGCTATAGCCGATTCGTGGGTGCCGGCGATGATGTACACAAGCGGCTCTATTCCGTTGATGGCGACGCCAATGCGCTCGCACTGGTGATCCGCCGCTGGCTCGAAAAGCATGATCGACTATTGTCGCCGAAGTACGTCGCGGGCGAGAGCTATGGTGGCATTCGCGGCCCAAAGATTGCCCACCAGTTGCAGATGCGGCAGGGCATAGGCGTTAAGGGTCTCATCATGATCTCGCCAGTGTTCGACTCCAGCGTCCGTGCGGGCCTGTTGGGATACGTCGCGGCGCTGCCAAGCTATGCCGCGACCTTCCGTGAAGCTAAGGAGCCGGTCAAGCGAGCCGATCTCGCTGACGTGGAGGCTTATGCACGCGGCGAGTTTCTGGTCGATCTTATGAAAGGCCAGCAAGACAAGGAAGCGACCACGCGTCTGGCCGACAAGGTCGCGGCGCTGACCGGCATCGACCAAGCGGTCAGTCGTAGGCTCGCGGGCCGCGTCGAACTCGCCGAGTTCCGCCGTGAGTTCGATCGTAAGAACGGCAAGCTAATCGGCAATTATGATGCCTCGGTGCGTGGCCTCGATCCGTATCCGGACTCCGGTTTCCACGTTTCCGGCGATGCCTCGAGCGATACGCTGCTAGCACCTCTGACCAGCGCCACTGTCGATCTCCTTACGCGCAAGCTTAACTGGCGGCCGGACGGCTCCTACGAGCTGGTCAACGGCTCGGTCGGGCGGGCTTGGGACTTCGGCCGCAGCCCTCCGGAGTCGGTTTCGCAGCTGCGCCAGATCCTTGCAACGGACCGAAAGTTGAAGCTGCTGGTCGGGCACGGCCTGTTTGACCTCGTCACGCCTTATCTCGGATCACAGATCGTGCTCGATCAATTGCCGCCATTTGCCTCGGCACCGCGCGTCAAACTTATAGTCTATCCGGGCGGCCACATGTTCTATTCACGAGACACCTCGCGCCAAGCTTTTCGTGCAGAGGTCGAAGCGATGATGAAGTAGCGGCGATGGATTGGGCGTAAGGTCCGGCGCTAGGTGAGAGCCGGCCAATGCGCATTTCCGTCTTAGTGTCCATTAATGGGTTCGGATGCGCCGAGCGCCGGCGCAGCTCGTGCTATGACACCGAAATCGTCTGCTTCTGGAGAGATGGAGGCGCGCGGCGGCAGTTGCGCATCATGGCCGCCTCGCGGAAAACACCAGCAATCCGCAATGAGCCACCTGTGGCGAGCTGATACTGTAGCGGCAGCTTCGTTGCCGGATGTGCGCTGCAGCCCGCAGTCGATTTAGCTTCCGGCTATACATGATACAACCCAGGCGCGGCAGCGCCTGGGCGGCTTTTGGAGTATCTCGGTGCCTTTAACTTAGGGAGCTCACGGCGGCGCAACCGCTAGATCTCCTGCAGACCTGGCTTCATCTATCGTGGCCAGAAAAGGCTTTTGCCGCGTCGGTGCCGAACTCCTTCATCAATTCCGCAGAACATTGTCATGAACGTCCAGGTCGCGGCCCGCTTGCGCCTACCGAGACCCCGAGGCTAACTGTAATCTCCTCCCCTTCCATCCGGCTCCATTCCGCCTTCGGGTCGCCCGTTCCAAATGGAGCTAAAAGCCGGCACTTTCCACCTTCGAGAAAAGAGTTCCGCTTTAGGCAATGCTCAATTTGAGCCTCTCGCGACCATGATCAAAGTTAAACCCGGCCAACTTACATCATCAACGGCGGATAGATCCCCACCCATTTTGGGGAGGTCTTCGCTACGATTTCTTCGGATATGCTGCTCCGCTGACCATAGTTTTCCAAGACAGAGCGAAACACACATGACTCAACGCGTGGATCTCGGACCCGGCAAGGCAAGAATTACCAGCGCCAAGAAACTTGCAAATCGTTCCGATCAGGGGCTTCTCAACGCCAGCGGCCAAAGAAATCTTTACGAGAATTACTCGTGCAACTACGCAACTCGGACCTGCATTCTTTCCCCAATGGCAGGAGCGGGGGCGGATACACTTGACCCTGAGCGTTAAGTTCGACGAAGGCCCGATAGGAACGTTCTCGCTCGATTGAGCTCTTGACGCATGACGATGCACGAAAGCTCTCGCGCGATCCCCAAGTTGCGATTTTCCGTAGGTCGCGGGCGCAGCATCGCGGTGTCCAGTCGCGTTGCCCTAGCCCGACAATGGCGCATCGCTGCAGTGGTGGCCTGAGAGCCGTGAGGACACAAGAACATCAATGAGCGCTAAGAACATGCGATAACTGGAGTGGTGGTTCTCACCAACACGTGTTTTGAAGGAAGCCTATGCAGGACCGCTCAATGGGAGAGAGGTGATGATTCGCTGCCTGGTACTGACATGGCCGCGTTCGATGAGGAGGGCTTATGTCCGCGGGCAGACATTGAGGCGGCTCGCCCGATCTGCGCAAAGCATACGAACCGTCTCTTCGCCAAAGTTTGCACGTCTGATGCTGAGAGCCGTCACCAGACCCGCAATCATGCTGTTTCGCCATGGTCCACTTTGGCACGAACATTCTCTCGACTAATAAAGCGCCGGAAATAAGTGCAAAGTGGGCGAGCAGCATCTCTGACCGCAGGATGCGTCGGAGCCCATTGCGGCCGGGTTGGAACAGTAATGGCAGCCAACGGGACCCATACTCGTTCGTGCGTTACCGGATCGCGTAACTGGGCGATCTTGTTCGTGCGAATGTCCAGCCACTCGAACGAACGACCATGGACGGCGACAAGTTGAGCCGGCCGCAGAGCAGCGAAATGATCCGCACAAGAGACCCTTATCATTGCGGCGCAACCTGACATTAATGTTGTGCAGTCGGTTTAAGATGATGCCGCCCACTTGTTCAACTGCAGGAAGGAGGGACTTGACACTCGGCAGGTGACCACACGACCTTCTCGCCGCTTCGATCGAATCTCTGCAGCCCTACCCATTCAGCGAAACTAACAAGCAACATACCAGCACCAGCAAGGCCGGACGCAAACTGACAATCTGGAGACGCTGGCGGGAGACTGTCTTGCCGATCACGAGACCGGGAGGCGCCCAGCCTATTAATGTGGCGCGAGGGGCCGCTGTCGGTTGAGCGCTTGTGCTATGGACATCTCAAGATTAGCTAGGGCCTCCAGCTGCTCGGGCCGGCGCTATACGAGCTGATTGCGGGAAGCTAGCTGCAAGTGACCCGTCCGGGGGCACGCACAGGACGGGTCAAAAGCGGGGGCCGTAATTTGGGGCGAAGGTGAGCTGAACATAGAGGCACACGGCGCGTGGCTCTCGCCAGGACATTGGGTACACGCGCCGTGTGCGTTCCGCAAAGCGCTCCATGGAACGACATCTGCTACCCGCGGGATGTCTGTGCACTTCGGGCAGCAATGGCATAGCTGCGCTAGCTGACGAGAAGCTGACTACCGATATCCTCGGCAGCCGCTCTTACTTTTGATCTGGAAGACGAAGAGGGGTTTACTGGAGAGATGGGCCCATGAAGCGACATGGAACGCCTCATGGCTTGCCCCGCTCGCAGTTTGGTAAAGCGCGCTCGATCACTTCGAGGTTTGCGGGGTATCATCGCCTCCCGTCCCATCATGTAGAGCACAGCTTCATGTAGGTCTCGGTGGGTCGGCAATGCTGCGCGCAGCGCGACCACCGGCACAACCATGTCTCGATTCCGATCGGCTCGATCATGCCTAGCCAGCGCTACGCTTTTGGGCAAGCGAGCGACGGCGGCTCCGAGGGGATGGCTCGGCCGGACCCCATGATCAATTTTGCTGAACTTGACGCACAGAACTTCTCATCAGCCTGCTGGGAGGAAACGCACGGCGGAGCAGCAATTCTCACCGCCCTACACAAGCAAATACTGTCCGCCCACTTTGCAATAGAACTGCTGTATCTATCATTTTGCGGAGAATAACGCGCTCTTGGATCGAGAGACGGCTCGGTAACATGGTCATGTTCACGAGGAATGCCTGCCAGCTAGACCGCTACTTTGTAAGCGGTGGGACGTATTTGGTCCGGACGCGCCTGATGCGCGATCCACGTGGTAAACTCTCCTCCTCGAAGACCCGCACGAAGCCGGATGTCATAACCGGCGATCAGTCATAAAGCTTGCAGTGGATTAGCTGACCGCTCTCCGGTCCGTCGCGCCGCTGTAGCTGCCGCTGATCGTAAGCGGCGCCGAACGGCCTTTTGTCTGGACCTGAACGTCCTGACGTCTAGTGGCACGCTGCCCTGGGGCCCCTTCCATTTGTGAATTGCCGCGCGGGTCTGTCAGCTTTCAGTAAGCTCGCCCGGATACAGAGCTGTTGAGGTTGGCGGGATGTGGCAGGGACAGTGCTAGCGCACCAGAACGGTCGGCGCCGAGTCATGTTTCTCGTCAGCCTCATCAGCAGTGCGGATGCGGCAGGAACCTTTCTTCAACTCAGCCCCCCGGCCGGTAGGGCCCGGACCGCGCCCGCACTGCTTCCAAATTACGGGCTGATCCCAGTTCTAGTAGCTATGCCCGTTCTACCAGCATGACCTCCCGGTCAACTTCTTCCGCTACTTTGAGGCTGGCTCTGCGGGAGTCAGCGGCGCGTGGCAGGGACAGCACTTTCGCAGGCTCGGCAGTGACAGCACGCCAGAGCAACGCCTTTCCAGGAGCCGAGTCGTAAGCGGCAAGCTATGCTCGCAGGGCCGAGCTTCTTCGATCGTCGGCCGAACCGGGCGCGGTCAAAGGCCTTCAGGATCTGTGTCAGCCGCGCGATGCGCGCATCGGCATCGGCGTTGCGGGCCTTGAGATCGTCGACCTCGATCTCCAGCGCTTCGACACGGGTCGCCTTCTCAGCCATGGCAAGCACCATAGCCTTGAGCATCTCTACATCATTCGGGAGGTCGAGATCGGGCGGCGTCATTGACCCGACCAGAGCACATTTGCTCCGGCTCTCTCGTCCTTTCAGGCCGCTGATTCACTTCGCCGCAGCGCTTTTACCCAACAATCTCCGGCGCCTGACCGGCACAGCCCGGACCCGCTTCCAGTCCGTCCCATCCACCAGCGGCATCAACTGCGCGGAGGTGAGCTACCCGATGTTGTCCGATCCGCGGCCAGCAGAACTTCGCCTTTCGAGGCGTTTCAAATGAGGCACACGCCGGAGCCATCCGACCATACGATCTTGATTCGCTCGGCTCTTTTGAACACATAAAGCGCCCCATCGAACGGATCTGAGCCCGCATCGCGGACAAGCGCAACAAGGCCATCGATGCCCTTGCGGAAGTCGACCGGATGGCTGGCGAGGAACACCTTCACACCGGGGGATCAGGCGTTCCCGGCTGAGCAGGCTCGCAGGCTGCTGAGAGGTTTGGAGTTCCGATTACGCCTCGAAGCATACCAGTTTGCTCAATATGTTCGCGGTCGAGATCGGCGTGCTCGCCCGACAATGTCTCGACTGCCGCATCGACAGTTATGCCCGTCTCGTCAGAGAGACCGCTCCATGGGAAAACATCGCAACGCCGAGCGCGCACGGATCGATCGGATGTTCACGACCGAGAAGGCGCGCGCCAAATTAGGCCGTGCTCTATCCCAAGATATCTTACAGAGTGCCGAAAGCACAAAAGAGTCAAAATCTCTGTGCCCAGACGCTAGGTGCCGACGAGCCCCGTTCAGCCAAATTGCGGCCGATGAAAGAGAAGAACGCGGCCTCCCGGTAGGCTTTCGGCCGTGTAGGGCTGACCGTGGATAAAAAAAACGGTCATTGGGACATCCCGACTCGGCAGAAGACCTAGGCTCTGCAGTATATCGATCACGACAGGCGAAGCCTCTTGGGAGCCGTGCGTCCAGTCGTCGGCGAACAACTCTCCCAGTTCAGGCACTTGCGGGGGGCCTGACGGCTTGATGCCGGCGCGGCAGACGGCAGGGCAAAATTTTGCGCCAGCGCCGAAGGAACGTGCTCACGCCATTCGAAAGGTGCCGGCGAATCAAACCCTGGCGCAAGCACACCCGGCGTGGACCTAGGGTGATGAATGAGTTGAACGTCGTTGGGGCCTTCCGGTCCCAAGATGGCCGTATAGCGTTCGCCGCCAATCTCGTAATTCATAACTGGATGTTCCGCAACAGGCAAGAAGTCCCACTCGCCCAAGGTGGACAGCATCATGTCGGGGGCCAGCTGGGTGCGATGGGAAAAATCCTTGGGAACGGCGAACGAAACATCAAACGTATCGCCGACAGCGGGAGACCGCAGATGGATGAGCTGAACATCATTGGGCCCTCCCGGTCCCAACACGGCCGTATAGCGTTCACCGCGAATGTCGTAGGTCTTTACCCGCTGTGCTGCATCCGGCAAGAGGCCCCAGCGGCCAAGCTTGGTGCGCATCATATCCGGCGCGGCCTGGGTGCCGTGGGAGAAATCCTCTGGAATGGCCAAAGACGCATCAAAGATGTCGCTGGCTGCGGAGAACGTCTGCTCAAGCGTGGTCTGGGCCGCAGCGCCTTCTTTCATCATCCGTCCAAAGTGGTCTTCAGAGGCGGAATTCGGCTGCCGCGAGCTCGGCTGCCAAGTCGCGGCATCGAACAGCGCTTCCTGAGCGAACGTTTGCGCCGGCGAGTGGGCGATTGAACTCATCGTTGGCCAGGGCACCGGTGTATCGAACGTCGTCGGCGGCTGGAGGCCCTCGCGATCCGCGGCATCGAAAAGCGCTTCCTGAGCGACACTCTGCACCGGCGAGTGGATGTTCAAACTCATCGTTGGCCAGGGCAACGGTGCATCGAAGGTCATCGCTGCTAGGAGGCCCTCGCGATCCGCGGCATCGAAAAGCGCTTCCTGAGCGACACTTTGCACCGGCGAGTGGGTGGTCCAAGTCATCGTTGCCCAGCGCACCGGTGCATCGAAGGTCGTTGCCGACGGGAAGCCCTCGCGATCCGCAGCGTCGAAAAACGCTTCCTGAGCGACACTTTGCACCGGCGAGTGGATAGTTGAACTCATCGTTGGCCACGGCACCGGCGCATCGAAAGTCGTCGCCGGCAGGAGACCCTCGCGAGCCGCCGCATCGAAAAGCGCTTTCTGGGCGACATTTTGTATAGGAGGATGGGCCGGAAACCCGATTGCATGCCTGACCTGCGGAGTATTGAACCCGGACGGCAATGAGCCGCGCCCATCTGAAACGTTCCCCATCGGCTGCTCATCGGCCGAGCGCATGGGCGAGGGGGCGGGCGGCTGGATGACTTGGCGCGAGCTTCCTCCGCCCAAATTGTTCTGCCGGGCAATCGCGCGATAGTCGCGGAGCCCGTTCAAGGCGGCGAAGACCATCTTGTCATCCGGAAACAACCGGTCGGCGTAGCCAAGCAGTGTATTGTCACTGAGCTTGGCAATGGACAAGGGGCGGAGTGCTGCCGCCAACTTCCGCAGACCGCTCGCATAGCTGTCGGCCGTATTCGCACGGAGCCGTCGACCGAAACCTGCCGCGACGGCCTCCCTGATGAGGCGCTCATCGTCCCTGGAAGCACGATAATGCGATGAGATGGGGCGAGCGTTGGCATCAGGCTCGCGGTACCGAGTGACCATCGACAATGCAGCGGCGATGACTCTGTCGTTTGGCAGCAGCTTCCTGGCGTAACTAACCAACGTATCGTCATCGAGGCCAGAAATTGATTTGCCAGACTGCTTCAGCGCGTCAGCCAATTTGCGCAGCCGACGATCATAAATACTGATGGTCGTGGAACTCGGCGGTGGCCCTCGCTCGAGAGCAGCGCCAGACGCTGCCTGGATAAGGCGATCGTCCTCCTCAGTGACACCATAAAGCTCTCTGTGGGGATAGATGGGGCCGCCCCCTGGCGCGTTTAGCAGGTGCTGCTCAAATGCCGCTTGTGGCTGTTCCACGGTGGCAACTGACGCAACGGACCCTGTGTCGGCTGGGTTGATCGTGTTGAATCGGTCCATGGTCAGTCCGCTGGCATCGCTCTCTCGTTATTTCGCTACTCACGTTAGCTTTCCAAAACCTGACGTGGTCGATCGCAAAAGGTGAATGATGGCCGGCATGTGCCTTCTCCAAGGCTGCAGCATCGCTCGTGGCGGCCAAAGAAAGCGCCGATGAAAAATACGTCTTCAACTGAAAGCAATGCGTTGTGTGCTACTCTACCGACGTTCTCTCCACCTTCAGATCGCGATCACGGCGCTATGATCACGAGCACTGGTCCCATTCGGCGGGCTTTCGATTGGTCGGCGGCATCGGAACCGTTAATTTTTCGCACTCTTCCGTGTTCCTGGCCAGCATTCGAAGGTGACGTGCGTATTTAATGAAGCTCGCAATCTCTGCTTTCTTGTCGCCTGGCGCGAGAATAGCCGCGAAACGAAGCCATTTGTATACCAACTCGGTTATCCGTGTTCGCTTTCTGACACCGGCGCCGACACGTTGGGTGGCACCAGCTCAGGGACTACCGGGAGCCCTCGTCCAAGAAATCAGAGGCCGAGCGCGTTTGACTGCTGATCGCACTTTCGTTGCCATTGAGAGGCGATGATAACTTGTGAACCCGGGTGCATTCAGACAACCAGCACAAACCACGCTCTTATTCGGTTAAACCGATGTGCCCTTTCCGGAGCGGTAGCTGCCGTACTCCCTCAATAGGGCGTTCCATTGATCGGATGGGACGACGATGAGGCAAAGCAGCCGCCGAGCACGTTACCGAACTGGCGACTGGAAACGGGTGCCCACTAGCCATAACGGTTACGCCAAACGAGCGACGTGGACGCAATGATCGCTGATCTGGGGTCATGCGAACACCCATGCAACATGGAATTGCGCGGTATGCTCTTGCACATTCCCCTGGCGTGCTGTCGACATGCCTAAGTTACGCTCTTGGACACGCCTCATAGATCGTAGGCACTCTCGCTTCTTCCCTCAGCGCCGATGATCTCGGGGAGGCGACCTCCGGTGACGCTTTCCCTGTCGAAGCGTTCAGGGCGTTTGATGGCAGCCTTATTGAGCACGCCACGTGGAAATTCTGGACGAGATCGAGTGGTGCGGGTGAACAAGATAGGCCAATCGTTCTCGATGAGAGCCAAACCAATCGCTGCCCCATGTGCCAGCAATGGGGGGCGGCTCGAAGTCGCGCCGTGTTACGGGCGTGGTGACGACGCTCAAGCGCAAGGTGTTGCACAGCGAGTTCGGAGACGCGCCCAAACCCGCCTATCTGAGCTGCTGCACATTCCGTGTTGTCGTTCCCGCCGCGTCCGGCGCTACCGTGCCTACTCCATCTTCTCCGTTGCTCTTATTGCGCGGCGCGGAGGTACCGTAATTGGCAAGAGCATTGGCGGCGCGATCGCCATTACTCGTGAAGACAGACCGATTGTCCAGCAAGTCGAGCGGATCGTTCACCATGACTGCCAGATTGTTTCTGGTCGAGCAGCCAAGCGTTGGGTCGAATGAATTGTCGTTCACGGCAGGTCCCACGATCAAAAGCGATGGACAGATCGGAACATGGGCTTCAAAGGTGATCGCCTCGATCCTCACGCCGGAACGGGGCGGTAAATCGACCTGGGAAGGGGACAGCCGGATGTTATAGGGAGCAACGCCCATGGCGCGGGCCTCGTGCGCCGCTTGGGCCATGAGCCTAGGTGAGCCGGTGACATCCACATGGAGTGCGTCCCGCCGGCCGCCACTGACGTTCGCGATAAAGCTCCGCAGCTGAAGCTTTTCGGAGCCACGAAGGCTGTGCAGGAACAAGACACGTTTCCTCTGCTCGACCTGTATTGCTTGTTCAGCCGGCCCGAGATGGATCGACGCACTATTTGCGCAGCCACCCAATGTTGCCCCAATAACGATCAAGTGACACAAATATCGCGAGGTCATTTGACAATCCTTATTCGATGATAAATCCGGCGCTGCCGGTCAATCCTGGTGTGCTGGCGCGAGGCGCATCGCGATCTCGCGCCGGCCGGGCCATCGTGTTCGTCAAAATCCGCCCCGCGTCTGAGGGCGGTGAGATGCGGTCGCTTGGCGCACTCATCTTGTTCGGGTTCGATGCGGGCCGCACGATGTAGGGCGTGACAATAATGACCAGCTCGGTTTCACGTTTTTGAAACGATGAGGAGCGAAAAAGCGCACCCAGGATCGGCACATCGCCGAGCCAGGGAAACTCGCCGATATCAGAGTTGAAGTTGCGCCTGATCAGGCCGCCGATTGCAAAGCTCTGACCGCTGGCGAGTTCGACAACGGTGCTCGCCCGCCGAGTCGAGAGGGCAGGGACCGCCATGCCATTGATTTTGACTTCGCCTTCGCTCGACAGTTCGCTGACTTCGGGCTTCACACGGACATTGATCTGATTGTTGTTGAGCACAGTCGGGACGAATTCCAGGCTCACGCCGAACTGCCGGAATTGGACCGAAACCTGTCGATTATCCTGCATGACCGGGATTGGAAATTCCCCGCCGGCGAGGAAGCTTGCGGCTTCGCCGGACATCGCCGTCAGATTCGGCTCAGCCAGGATTGAGGCGAGGTGCTCGCTCGCGAGAGCGTCGAGAACAGCGCTGAGGTTGGTGTTACCGGCGCTAAACCCGATCCCGATCGTGCCACCGCCGCCGGCCGCGCCGGACCCGCCCCCTTTGCCGGTGACAAGGAAAGCGCCGTTTGGGCCGGAGGCGGTGAAGTTGATATTGAGATCCTTTACGGCGCTGCGGGAGACTTCTGCCACCCGTACGCTGAGATTCACCTGCAATGAGCCGGCGACCTGGATCTTGTTGACAACCAGCGCCCCCGCCCCAAGAAACTGCTCAGTGACCTTCCTGGCGGTCTCGACGACATCGGCATTGGGCGCCGTACCGCTAAGGATCGCGCCGCGCGGAGTATAGCTGACTTGAATCGGATAGTCGCCGACTTCGGCCTTCAGCGCCGCCCGCAGATCCTCGATCGGTTGGGTAACGATAACACGCAGCTCAGCGAGAGCCTCGCCATTGTCGTTCAGGGCGAACAGGCTCGTCCGTCCGGACTTTTTGCCAAAAACAAATATCGTGGTGTTCGAAGGCGCCTGATAATCCGCAATCGCCGGGTCGGCAATAAAGATGCTCGCAGCCGGTGCGGTCAGATGAACTGTCTTGCCCTGTGAGGAGGTAATGTTGAGCGTGCCGGTGCTGCCTGGCGCCGCGCGTAGCAGTTCTCCTTTGCCATCCCGCTTTGTCTGAGCTGTGGCAGCAAGCGGAAATAGCAGAGCGACTGCGCACAGCACGTAGCAGAGGCGGCGAAAAGCGGCATACTGCAGCGCGCTGGCGACCATCGTCGGCTCATCAGCCCCGGCGGCATTGTTAATGACGTTCAAGGGAGTGTTGCTTTCAGGTTGGGTCGGCTTAGGCAGCCGATGCTGCGCCAATGAGTTCAAGGGTGTAACCGACGCCGCGCGCGGTCTTGATCCTTAGCGTTGCACCCGCCTGGCTCAAATGCGCGCGTAAGCGGTAAATCCCGACTTCCAGCGCATTGGTCGAGACCTCGTCGTCAAATGCATACAAGCTATCTTCGAGCGATGCGCGCGGCACGGTACGGCCGGCGCGGTTGAGCAGATGTTCAAGAATGCAGACTTCGCGGCGCGCAATTCTGAGGATTCGACCACCGACCGAGACCTGTCGCGCGATCGGATCGAAATGCAAATTCCCAAATGTCACTACCGGCGCCGTCATTTGCGTTGACCGTCGCAAAATAGCCCGCATGCGAGCAATGAGTTCGTCGATAGACACGGGCTTGGGCAGAAAATCATCCGCGCCCGCATTGAAAATCGCAATCCGCCGTCTGAGATCATTGAGACTGCTCATCATCACGGCCGGCATTGACCGTCCCTCGCGCCGCAGCTGCTTCAGCCAGTCCAATCCGTCTCCATCGGGCAAATCCGATTCGAGCAGGACCATGTGGTAGTTCGCGCAATCGAGCGCGGTCGCCGCCTCATCCAGCGTGCGTGTCACGTCGACGGCGAAGCCGCAATTTAAGAGGGCTTCCTTCACGTCGCGGGCAAAGCCCGCATGATGATCAACCAGGAGAATTCGCATTTCATCGGCTCTCGTCTATCCACGTCAAGACCTGAGCGCGTCACGATTGAACATGGGGCTCGATGGAACTGAGAGGCGGCTGGATTGGTGCAGCCAACTGTTTGCACGCAAAATGTCGACCGCCTGAAGTTCCGTCGCGCCCGAGGTCCTCTCGTGTGGCCGCAGGCCAGCGAAAGCTGCGACCGATCCAATCGAGCTCCTCGGCGTTGTCATCGCGCATAGATCCAGGTGGCTACACCAGCACCATTTCGTCTTACGGGTGCACGGCGCCAGAATGATCGGATCTCGACTTTGGAGTTGGCGTGTGCCCAGCAAGGGCCAGATGGCGACCGCCAGCGCTTTGCTCGCGCGCTGCATCTTGATTCCCTTGCGAGGGGATCGGCGCTCCGTCCTTCGATCTGCACATAGGCGATGTCGGACGCTCGCCCCGGAGAGGAGCAGTCCAGTAGCGTGACGGGGCGGAGCGGCTGAGCATTGTGCTTTTGAGACGTTCGCAATTCTTGCTACCTGTCAGGAAGAGTACACGCGAACGGGTTCTGTGTCGCGGGGCTGTCGGAAATCCTACAATCTGACGCTAGGTGAGATTCAAGTGCCTTTGACCGCTGGCAGTAGCAGTGCTCTCGAACTCGCAAGGTGTCTGGAGCGATGACGACAGGTCCGAAACCAGACCTGTCGCAGGCAGTCGTCCTTGCTAGCCCTTAAGGCGTGACCTCACGCTCGTCCGACCGATCTCATGGTGCCAATTTAGCAAGGAGGCGGTGGCGAGCCGCGTGAGGCTTCTAGGACGCGTGGGAGCTAACTTCTGGGATGCAGACGTCCGAGCGCGCAAGCCGATTTGATCGGCAACGGACTGAGAAAGGAATCGATTGCCAAACGACATTCTTGAAGGCTGCCTCCATAGATTACGATCGAGTATGGGCCTTTTAGGCAAGATCGGCAAAATCGATTGTTTTGATGGAACGCATCCAGATCGCGAATAGGCCGCTCTGCGACGGTACGGCTCAGCCGCTGAGCGACACTCCATTGACCTGATCCTTGATGTGATCGCACCCGAGCTCTTTTGATTGATCGCGCGGTCGATGGCGGGTCGATCTGGCGAAGGGATCGATGCTCCGCCTTAGTGGCTCACGTCATCCGAGTGTCCCGCCAAATGTGTCGATGGCGATCGGATCGATGCGGACGGCCGCCGCACTCCAGTGGAGAGCCGTGGAAGAGCGACCAATGGTGCGAGTGTGTCCTCCTCCACAGCGTCGGATACTTCTTGGGATGTGGGTGCGCCTTCGTCTGTTGCGCAGCTCAGGAATGGGTTGATCTGAACGTTATTCGCAAAATCCTTATCGTTGTTCGTGAAGCGGCGCCGCTGGGACTGAGCTTTCCTTAGGGTTCGTCCTGGTCAACATCAAGGAACCTGCGAGAATGGCGCGGTCGCCAGTCGTCTAAATCGTCAGTCTCCAGTCTCCCCCTTGTAAGGGTTGTCTTCGCTGGCGATTCGGTAATTCTCCAAATCGCCGCCCAGGAACAAGCGCTCGGTCTCGGTGCTTGGCGTTCTGTCCAGTGAGCATATCAAATCCACGTCCGCATGGATGTTGTCCTGATCCTCCACATTCACTCCAAGGCCAATACTGCTCAGTGCGTCGTTGGGCGTCCAGACCGCGGACTTTGGTACGACGTAGGTGTGCAGCGTGTTCGCGTTGTTGGCGATCGCTCTCGCTCAGGGGTCACACGACACGTTGAGTTTTCAAGGGTCTTCGACCAATGACACGAATGGAGAAGCCGTCTTACCGCGCATATGCCATCCAGCCGGGCGCGCTCCATGGGATATCGCTCCAAAGGATCTCCCATGGAAGAATGATCCCGCGCCGTGTTAAGGACATGATATTGCACATGTGCTGGCTTCGGTGCGTGGTTTGCAATCGCTGTCGATGCAGCTTGAGATATGCGCCGATGCCGCTACATGGTCGAAAATGTGGTCCCGGTCGACACTGTCGTCCCCCGCTGGCGCCCATCGTGCTGATTGTCGATCGGCCAGGGCTATCTCGTTCTTGAGCGTTTCAAGAGTGGCGCCCGTTAGCGTTGCGGCAAGCCAGGCGCGCGCGCTGACAAATGATGCGGCTGGATAGTGACTGGTTTCCGGCGCGCCTCATTCGGCGCACTCGATGACTCAGCAGGATCCGGTGTTTGGTGAACCGAATGCAGGCCATGTAGCTGGTCTTCAAATTCTGCTTAGTGGCCGACAGCCGCACCGGTCAGCTGGCTTGCCCTACCTGGTGCGGCTGCGGCAGCGCATCGTGACCGTCAGCGGAGGCCTCTGCGGCATTCCGTGGATCGATGTTCATCTGTTTCTTCTCGCAAAATGGTTGTTGGCGTCCATTTCATTGCAAAGACAGCTTTCGACGGGGCGAAAAGGATGCTGTTTGTTTTAGATGAGGATTGACGGATCTAATGAGCCGAGCTCAGCCGCCCTAAAGCCGCAAGTTGGCGCTGCATTGCGCCATCTAAAAGTGTATTTCGAGAGGGTTGCGGCAAGGACTTGTTACTGGCGGCGTAAGGTTCGTGCCAGTCTAAGTCCGGACCTCTCGTTCAGGTGGCAGATACCGGCGCCGTTATGTTTTCTAATGGCTCGGCTCGATGAATCATTTCGCACCATGACGCTCGCGAGGAGGCGGCTTCAGCAAACCTGACCTACGATGTTGTGACGTCGGAATAGCCGTCACAACCACTTGCGTCTGATTGTGACTGATTGTCTTTGTTCGAAGTGCGACGGCGTTTGATGTCCGTAATCCGCCAAGCGGCTTGCGACAACGGTCTTACGACGCTGCGCTTACGCGACCTGTGATTCCTGTGGAGGGAGAAGAGCATATGAACTTAACTGGCAGAGCCCTGTTGATCCTGTTGTCCGTGCTTTCTGCGACAACCGTGAGCGCGGTGGCTAGAGCCGATGAGACCTCGCCGAAATACGCCGAGGTGCTCAATGCATTGCAGACGGGCAAGAACGTGAAAGTCATGCTGGATATGAACCGCTGTACCACCGCCGAGGGCGGCAAGCCCGGGCCTGCGACCCAGGCCGGGTTGGTCATCAATGCCTTCAGGGTGACCGCCCAGAACGGCATCAGCTTTGCCAATGCGCACCAAACGGTGGATAGCTCTGGACATGCCGTGACCGAATACATTCGTCACAGCCTCAGCCGCGAGGGCAAGCTTACCGTACGGGCCTCCAAGCTTGTCGTCGGGACCACCGAACTCGTGAACCAGGGCGAATTCGTCTGCGAAGTGCCTGATGGGGCAAGATTCATCTGGTAGACGAAAAGCACCGCGGGAATGCGCGTTGGCCTTGATCCTCTAGGGGTGTGGACGACATCGCAAGCCATCGCACGACAGTCTCGATAGTGACGACGGCCAGATCGTTTCTGGCCGTCTTTCGTCAGGGATGGCCAGGTTGCACGAACTTGCGTCAGTTCGCTCGCTGCACCCCTGAGGGGCTGGCGATGCGCATGGGATCGTATAAATCGCCCCGGTATGCTCGTATGGCCAGGAGCCAGGTCCTCACACTCAATCACAGCGCATATAGGCGTCGACAAGCTGTCTTCCCATTTTCATCAGCGTTTCCCGTGAGGACATATTTTTCCAACTCATTCGATCTGCTGGCGGCGATGATGATCTTCAGCCAAGCCAGGGTGTGGGCAACGCGCCTCGTATTTTATAGCCGGAATTCCCGGAGCTTGTCGCCTGAAAGGGGCGTAACGGCGATGTGGGCCCAAAAGTTTGATGATGCATCCTGCTGAGATCACGCTGGAACTGGCCTAGTGGCGTTTACTTAGAGCCTGCCCCTCGCTCGGACGTAGGTCTATCAGCGCTGGAGCCGGCTCCGCTCGGGCGGCGCCATCATCAACGACGAGCCGCTCGTGCACCCAAATTGCGGCCGATGGAGAAGAAAGCCGCCTCCGGGTAGGCTTTCGGCCGTGTATGCCGTCATTCTGTCTGGTCCTTTCGGATGCCGGAGCAAGCAATTCCTAGAAAGGGAGCGCAGCATTCGGTGCGCCGCGGATTGCTTTCCTGCTCAGGCGATTGCAAGTCCAGCATCGGCCATTTGTCAAAATGCTCTAGACGAAGCTCGTATCTCATCGCCAATAAGGCGCCGAGTTCGACAATCCGCTACCGAAAGGGGGACTGGTCTGCCCGTCGGCTCGCCTTTCTACACGTTTACCGCAGTTTGGTGCCATAGCCGCCACAAACATTCTCGTTGCGTCTCGGCACACGCCAGATGCCGGGTTCGATGCCTCTTGCCAAATTGCTCTGTTGAAGAGGCGGGGTTCGGCTCGGACCAAGCATTCGATCCTGGACCAAATCGACAATCCGTTTCAGCCGGCTGTGCACGAGCGCAGATATTGGGGTTCCCACGGCTACATGCGTCGTGCCGATCGGCAACCAATGCCTTACCTTTGCCACCAAAGATGGTGGCCGGGACCAGCCATCGCTATCAGAGCCGGGTGGCTCACTGACTTGCCACACAGTCTGTGATCTACTTTGAGACCCTACAATATAACGCTGCGTATATTGGTCGTCGTGTTCCTCCGGTAGTTTAGCAACAGCAAGTGGAGTAGCGTTCACTTTCCAGCGGTGCCCGGTGGCAGGCGCAGGCCAATCCACTGACCGTATTGCAGGGAAGTCACGCTTTCGGGTTTTCCTCGGTGTACTGGCTCCGCGGTCCCCGGCTAATTCACTACCGCTTTCGTTTCGGACCATGAAGTCTCGTCTCCACCTCCTAGAAGTTGGCACTTCTTAACGTCCACGCAGAGATCCGGGCAACTGCTGCGTTCTGCGACCTACATAGTCGCCTAGCAAATGATGGCCGAGCCCTTTCCAACCAGTCAGGCCTTTTCTTACAACGAGCATCGCGAATTTCGAGTGTTTCATCGCACTATTAGATGGTTTCCGAGCGCAAGCTTGCCGGCTGCTCTTATTTGCCAAAGTCGGCAGGTAAGCTGCTGATCAACACTGTGGCGCCGAATGTCTAATGTCTGATGTGTTCTCGAACGCATCTATTCATGGTCGATCCGTTTCGAGCCCCTCCTGCAAATTGAAGCCAGTGCGATCGTAGCATCGGTTGTCATCCGTGAGCCTGATCAGGGATCAGGCTCTTGAGAGACATCGCTAGAGAAGAGGATGCCAACTGAGGCGAGTATAATGGAATACTCAACTATTGCGTTTGGCTGCGTTCAACCTCTACACATCCTTTCGTGACTGGCGCTCGCGCCGGCGGCGGGAGTCCAGGCGCTTGTGATTGCGAAGACGCGTTCAAAACGCCTTCCAGCGAAAGTGGCGGGCATCTTGATGAGCTATGGAGAACCAATATGAAGGCGCCGCTTTGAAGCAGCTCAGCGTTGGAATCGAGTTGGACGCACCTGGGCGCTATTGGGCGTGCGTCGTGGTCGAAAGCCTCCTGCGCCTCGTCCGCTGCGAGAAGGTGCCAAGAGGTAGCCAGGGCGTCTTTAGTGATATCCCTCTCGCACCAATGAGCGGCTTGTTATTAACCTCCTCAAGATGGCTGTTCGCGAGCATTCAGGGCGGGCCTTCGAGAGAGCGCAGGGTGGTCCCCGAGACCGCTGGCAAAGATCCAATTGTCAAGACGTATCGAGCGGCTAAGCCGCCGCTGCATTCGGGGGTGTGATGTCTTCGATCGACCCTATGCTCCATATCGGCTTAAATCTCCATGGTGCTGGCGGTCACTCTGCCGCGTGGCGCTGGCCGGGCACAAATCCAAACGCGTTTTTCGATATCGAGCACTACGTCCGGGCTGCGAAAATTGCGGAGCACGGTCTGCTGGATGCCGTATTCCTCGCCGATACCCCCGCGATAAGTTCCGACATTACGCACCAGCCGCCGCTCAATGGGCTCGAACCCACGCTGGTCCTCACTGTGATTGCCCGCGAAACGGAGCGGATTGGGCTGATCGCCACCGCATCGACAACCTACAATGAGCCATACAATCTCGCCCGGCGTTTCCAATCGCTCGACGTCATCAGCGGTGGCCGCGTCGCGTGGAACGCGGTCACGACATCGAGCTCCGCGACGGTGGCGAACTTTGGCGGTCAAGAGATCGCACGAGCGGATCGCTACAGACGCGCCGAGGACTTTGTTGAAACCGTCCGTGCTCTCTGGCTAAGCTGGAGCGAAGAAATGATCATCGCGGACCAGGCTGCGGGAGTTTACGCAGATCAGAGAAAATTCCGGCTGCTCGACCCTGATACGAATAGTTTTGGCATCAGAGGCCCACTTACACACCCCGCTTCGCCTCAAGGTCATCCAGTCATCGTTCAAGCGGGCGGTTCGGATCCCGGATTACGGCTTGGCGCGCGCAGTGCAGATGTCGTGTTTGCGGCAGCCGGGGATTTGACAACGGCGCTGCAGGAGGCCGAACGCCTCCGTGATCTCTCTCGTCAATTCGGCCGCCCTGCGGCTCCGCTCATCCTGCCAGGTCTTGTCACCTGCATCGGCGGAACCGAAGAAGAGGCAGCTCGTCGCAAAGAGCAATTGGACGCGTTGCTCGATCTGGAGCGCGCCATCGCCGCTCTTGCACGAAGCATGGGCCTTGCAGTCGAGAAACTCAGCCTGGAAAGCCCCATCCCTGAAGAGATTTTGCCCGATGCAGATAACGTCCCGTTTTCTGTCGGTCACCATCGCACGATCGAGACTCTGGCGCGTCAAGGCCGGACCGTCCGCGAGATCATCAGCAGCGTCCAAGCTTTTGGCCACCGCGTGCTCGTGGGCGCACCCGAGCAGATCGCTGATTCGATTGAGGCCTGGTTCCGCGCTGGCGCGGTCGATGGCTTCAACATCATTCCGGACGTGCTGGCCGACGGCACTGCGGCCTTTGTCGACCACGTCGTGCCACTCCTCCAGAAGCGTGGTCTATTTCGCACAGAATATCGGGGGGAGACATTGCGCGAGCATTTGGGGATTCCCCTCCACATCGAACCAGCAAAAAAAGCCGGTACGTCAGCGGTCTGACGCTGCTTTCTCCCGTCCGCATTCATTGCCCTGGAGCTTGGATATGTCTGTATCGGATGCGCAATCATCGAGGCGTTTCAGCCGCCAGTCGAACCATCGCGGAAGAAAAGTCGCGGCTAGCCTGTTCGTGCTCCAAAGCTTGTCACAGTTCGCGCCCAGTGGCCATGCCCAAGAGGCGCCGGCCGGCAACGTCAAGCGAGGCGGCGTTATTCGTTACGGGCATTTTCAAGAACCGGCGTGCCTGTTCGGAGGATGGGTGCAGCAATGGTATCTGCAACGCCAGTATAGCGATAATCTGGTTGCCCGCAGCGAGGATGGCCAGATTGTGCCATGGCTGGCTGAGTCTTGGACCATTTCCGACGACAAAAAGGTATACACATTCGAGATTAAGCCGAATGTAAAGTTCACCGACGGGACTGCCCTCGATGCGCAGGCCATCGCTGACAATATCAACGGATGGCTTAGCAATGACCCCGATCTTCGCAACCCGACTGCCGCTCCTTATCTCGGCGATAGCTTCGAATCGGCAAGGGCAATTGCTCCTCTGAGGTTGCAGGTAAAATTGAAGGTGCCGTTCCAGCCCTTGCTGAACGTGTTCGCCCAATCCTCACAAGGCATTCTCTCGCCATCGGCACTCAAACGTGGCCTTGCGGTGAATTGCGAGAACCCTGTCGGCTCAGGTCCATTCATCGTCGACAAGTGGCGCCATGGGCGGGAAGTCACCTTCCGCCGCAATCCCGACTACAATTCGGCGCCGGCCACCGCGAAACATCAAGGGCCGGCTTACGTTGAGGGGATCAGCTGGAAGTTTCTGCCAGATCAGACTGTCCGATACGGCTCGCTGATCACAGGGGAGACCGATGCTATATACGATGTGCCGGCTATCGCATGGAAGGACGCCAATTCCCGCTTTCCAGTATTGCGGCACGTTACCGGTGGCACCCCTCTGCGCCTGGCGTTGTATACGGCCCGGCCCCCATTTGACGACGTGCTCGTCCGCAAGGCCTTTGCCTATTCTACTGACCGGAAGGCCGCGGTCGACACATCCTTCCTCGGCTCTTTGCCATTTGAAGGTAACGGTGCGCTAAGTCAGAGCTCGCCGGAATACCTGCGTGAGCTCGGGCAGTCCTATGCGTACGATATTCGGAAAGCCAATCAGCTGCTTGATCAGGCGGGTTGGACTGAGCGCAACCTTAACGGCGTTCGTATTAAGAACGGCAATCCGCTCATCGTGCGCATTTCCTATTCGTACGCGTTTCTCAAGCCCGATGGCGAGCAAGCCTTGCAAGTTATCCAGCAGCAGGCAAGGGCGGCCGGTTTTGACGTACGTCTTCAACCCACCAATCCGGCTGATTTCTTCGCCGGAAAAAACCTAGGGCCCAACGATTATGAGATCGTGCTTCTATATTGGGTTGCACCCGGTGCTGAGATATTCCGAATTTCGTGGAAGCCGGACCAGAATGGCGAGCCCAATCGCTTCAATCCATCGCGCTTCCAAGATCCGACACTTTGGGAGCTGATCCAAAAGGCGGAGCAGGATTTCAATAGCGCTGAACGTACCGGCCTTTATCAGCAGGCGGAACGGAAGATCGTGGATGAGGCTCCTGTGATTGGCCTTACGGTGCTGGATGTGACTTTGGCCACCACCCCGCACCTGAAAGACGTGTGGCTGGACCACGGGTCAGTGGGCGAGCCCGTCTTCTATGACGCTCATTTCGACGAGAAGAAATGATACCGTGAAGGTCGTATCCCACAATCCGCTTGTTTGGTTCGCGCGCCGTATTTTATCCGGTGTGGCCGTCGTGTGGGCTGCAGCAACATTTACGTTCCTAGTTCAGTGTTTGATGCCCGGCGATCGCGCGCAGATCGTCATCAATGTGAGGAGTGGCGACGTCGGGCCGGCACCTGCGGCCGAGCTCGCAACGATCAATGCGAAGTATGGCTTTGATCAACCGCTTGCCGTTCAATATGGCAAATACATATTGCGAATCCTGCATGGAGATCTTGGTGAATCATACCAGCAGCATCGACCCGTCGCGGCGATCATCGCAGAACAGATTGGCCCCACCATTGTTCTGGCGATCGCCGCGCTGCTGATGGCTTGGGTTATTGCGATCTTGACCACTCTGTTGATCGCCGGCAGAGACAACATATGGTCGAAGCTGCTCAGCGGCGCGCAAATCTTCTTGGCAACCGCACCGCCTTACTGGCTAGCTACAATTCTGCTCGTCGTGTTCGCGGTAAACTTGCGCATTTTTCCAGTTGTCGGAGAAAGCTCGCCGATGGGACTCGTTCTCCCAACACTTGCTCTGGCTCTCGAACTGTCCGGCGTTTTCGGACAAGTCGTTCTGAACGAGTTCACGCGCGTGCTCGAGCAGCCCTTCGTTACGTCCGCGCGGACCCGAGGTATGAGTGATTTCGGCGTCAGGCTTCACCATGTCTTGCGCCATGCTGCATTGCCCGGCGTAACCTTATCAGGCTGGGCGCTCGGCAAGCTTCTTTCAGGGGCGATTTTGATAGAAATCGTTTTCGCTCGCCAAGGGCTGGGTGGAGTTCTTGTTGCCGCAACGTCCTCGCGAGACGTTCCGATTGTCTCGGGGGCTGTTTTGATCTCTGCGGGCCTATTCGTCACTGTTAGTATGATTGTCGATCTATCTTATCGGATGCTCGACCCGAGGATTAGGTTGACATGAGCATGCTCGCAGAAGTGACCGTGTCTCGGCCGCTCAGAGAACTCCTGGCATTCGCCCGCCATGTTCCCGTCCGAGTTGCTGCCTCGCTTATTATCATTTGTTTCTTTGCCCTCGCGGCGGTGATGCCAAAGGTGCTACAGACGCACGACCCGTTCGCTATTGATTTGAGATCGTCGTTGCAGTCTCCTTCGATCGCCCATTGGTTGGGGACAGATCAACTAGGCCGGGATCTTTACTCCCGATTGCTGGAGGGGGCAGGCCAATCGCTTGCCATCGGACTCGGCGCGACCGCGCTGAGCATGTCCATTGCACTCATTCTCGGCGTCGCCGCCGCACTTTCTGGTGGCGTGTTCGACAGCATCCTCAGCCGGATCGTCGACGTGCTCTTCGCAATCCCCACGCTCTTGCTCGCCCTTGTGTTCGTGACCGTTTTTGGGCCGTCGGTATTGACTGAAGTCATAGCTGTTGGAATCGGCACAGCGCCAGGCTATGCGCGCATGATCAGGGGCCAGATGCTTTCCATCAAAGGAACAGGGTATGTGGAAGCCGCCAAGGTGCTGGGCCATCCATTTCCCCGTATCGTCTGGAGGCATATTCTTCCCAACGCCATGAACCCGCTAACAGCAATGATGACGATCGGCGTGGGGCAGGCCATTATCTGGGCCTCCGGGCTTGCCTTTTTAGGGCTTGGCGTCGCTCCGCCGGCCCCTGAATGGGGCGCGCTGCTCAATGCCGGGCGGAATTATGTGATCTACGCCTGGTGGCTGGAGATCATACCCGGTCTGGCCGTGACAGCGTTTGCCCTCAGCGTCACCATCGTCGGGCGCCATATACAGGACCGTCTGGAAGGAAAAAGCTGAATGTCGCAGGTTCGTCCCAAGCCGGTCTCGCAGCAGGCAGACCTCCTCACGGTCGACTCGCTGCGTGTTTCCTTCGGGCGCGAAATCGCGGAGAAAGCGGTTGTGCGCAGTATGTCCTTCTCCCTCCGACCGGGACGGTGCCTTGCGATCGTCGGTGAGTCCGGCTCGGGTAAGAGCGTAACTGCCCGGGCTCTCGTAGGCCTAGCTGGTCGCAACGCCGATGTCCATGCACGCCAGCTGAGCTTTGACGGGACGGACCTGATCGGCCTTAACGATCGTGGCTGGCGGCGCATTCGCGGCAATGAGATTGGCTTTGTATTACAGGATGCACTCGTCGCGCTTGATCCGCTTCGCCAGATCGGCAAAGAGATCGGTGAAGGCTTGCTCCTCCATGGTGCGGTGTCATCACGCGAGGAACTCGCGCAGCGCGTCATTGCTCTTCTTGAGCTCGTCGGTGTCCCTGAGCCCGAGACCAAAGCCCAGCAACTGCCGCATCAATTATCCGGCGGCCAGCGTCAACGGGCTCTCATCGCTGCAGCACTTGCGCTTGATCCACGCGTCCTTATCGCCGACGAGCCGACTACCGCTCTTGACGTGGCCGCGCAAGCTCATGTGCTGGCACTGCTCGAGGAGACCAAAAAACGGGGCAAGGCTCTGATCCTGATCAGTCACGATCTGGCAGTGGTCTCCCGCGTGGCGGATGAGATCCTCGTCATGCAACGAGGCGAGGTTATCGAACGCGGCACCGCCGCCGAGTTATTCAAAGATCCGCGACACCCCTACACCCGCCAGCTGCTGGACGCCGTGCCATCAGGCCGGCCGCGCGGCTCACGACTGGCACCATCGACTATTGTGCGTTCGCCTGGCCGGCAAACGCAGCC
Source organism: Bradyrhizobium sp. WSM1743 (assembly GCF_000473065.1). Lineage (GTDB taxonomy): Bacteria > Pseudomonadota > Alphaproteobacteria > Rhizobiales > Xanthobacteraceae > Bradyrhizobium. The sequence continues at coordinate 81,131 of NZ_AXAZ01000002.1, read as the reverse complement.
CCCCGTGCAATCGCTGCCGAAATCTCGTCCCATCCTGCTCGAAGCGACAAGTCTGGTGAAGCACTTCAAGGGCCCGGATGGCACTCTGCGGGCGGCCGTGGACGGCCTCTCCTTCGAACTGCGATCCGGCGAGACTTTGGGCATCGTCGGCGAATCTGGATCAGGAAAGTCAACGATGGCGCGCATGATCCTGGCGCTCGACGAGCCTGACGAGGGAGCCGTTCAGTTTGCAGGCCGGCCTTGGACCACGCTCGCTGAACGCGAACGCCGGGCTCGGCGGCGGTCCATATCGATCATCTACCAGGATCCTCTTGGCTCGTTTGATCCACGCTGGACTGTCGGACGCATCATATCCGACAGCCTCTCGAGCGACGTTGAGACACGGCGCAAGCGGCAGGAGCGCGTTATCGAGCTGCTCGATATGGTCGGACTCTCCCAAGCCTTGCTGGACCGACGGCCGCTCGAACTCTCCGGCGGTCAGCGCCAGCGCGTTGCGATCGCCCGCGCGATCGCACCAAATCCTGCCGTAATCGTCTGCGATGAACCGGTTTCGGCGCTCGACGTCTCAATCCAGGCCCAGGTCTTGGACCTGCTCGGCGATTTGAAGGACCACCTCGGCATAAGTTATCTCTTCATCTCGCATGATCTTAGTGTTGTTCGTCATATCAGCGATCGCGTCATAGTTATGCGCCGGGGGAGAATCGTCGATAGTGGCCCCACTGAAGAGATATTTCGTAATCCACTGTCTGAATATACCAGGAGCCTTATCGCGGCCATGCCGCGTCTTGTGCGCGAGCAAGAGATAAGTCAATCATCTACGATCCTCGAAGAAGGCATCGCATGAATGCCTTCGAATTCGATCCTTTATCATAAAAATGTCTGTCTCCGATCGCGTGGGTATTCGCCTTGCGCGCCGATTTGGCGACAATTGCGCGCTCATTCATCGCTCGACCAGGACAGCTGTGGCACGGGTTCCCATTAGATGGACCGGCGGGCGCGCGGAGCAGGGCTAGCCGAGTTCGAACAGTCGCTAACTGTGAGGTCGGCGATCCGCAAGTGTCAGATTGCAAGTCATCGATTGGTGCCCGCAAGGACACGCGGCTCTTGCTCTGCGCGCAAACGAGCTCGGAATTTTCGCTTTCACGATAGCCTTGCGAACATGGTGCGGTCTCTGACAATGAGACCGTGTTTGTCAGGTTCAAAACATTCGGCGTCAATATCGATTTCATGACGCCTATTCAGCCCTTAATTGCGACTGATGCGGCTGGCACGGTCATTGCTATCGAAAATGAGGTAATGCCGAGTAAGGGCTGAGTGCAGCCCTAGATGAACGATCACCTTTCTGACCGCAAGCCGTGGTCCATTGAATGGAAGCAAGACGTTGAATTTTTCGCATTCACTTTGATGGAGAGCGATGTGGATTTTCCTGCGAGAGCCCACGAGGCAAATCGCAACTTCTGGACATATCGTCACTGTCAAACGACCGTTGCGTTGCCAGCGTGGCCGGTCTCCGTGAACAATCGCAGCGAGCGGCAGTGGGGGCGCATGACGAGAATTCGGCTGACGGGCTCAAGCGTGCTGGCTGCGGAGGCCACCGACACAATAGGTGCCTCATCGATGCATCTTGTCGCCATTTCGCCGACGAGTTCGCCACAAGTCGCATGGCGTAACTCCAATGACGCGCAAAAAGAGGTCAATAACAGACCCCTCGTAATCCGGGCAATACGGAATCGTCGACATGTCGCAAACAATCGGTGCTGATAGCGAGTGCACCGCGCATGAAGGGGCAGAGCACTGGTCAGAGTCGAAAAACAAACTGTCATCAGATGGCGAGTTTGTTCGGTACTGGAGCAGAGCTCCCGATCGGCTGCGCGCGGTGGCCGCTGTCGGGAGCCGAACCGAGGAGGCGATCAGAAGGACTGGGATTGGTTTGCAGCTATCCTCCGAGAACTTTAACGGTCACGACCTGTCAGATTTCCCGTTGCGGCGCTGTACTCTCAATCGTGCGCAGCTCTACGGAGCAAAGTTGGATCGGGCAGACCTCTCTGGGGCGAACCTTATCTGTCCAGGGCTAGAGAGGGCAAGTTTCCGCGGGGCCAAGCTCGATTTTGCGTATATGCACGCGATTGCAGCGCAGGTCTGCAATTTCGATGATGCCAGTCTGCGCAGTGTCATTGATGCAACCGGCAGTCTGTTTCACGGTTGCAGCATGAAAAGGACACGCTTTGACAACGCGATGCTCAGCGGACTTCTCGTTTACCAGTGCGACGCGAGTGATGCTGTATTTGATGGCGCGGAATTACAGGGGTCTACCATCAATGAATGCTTCCTTCCTTCCGCTTCCTTCCGCTTCGCCAAGCTGAGCCAAGTCACGATCACGAAGGCGCATCTGGCGGCTTGCTCGTTCTTCCAGTCAAAGGGGGACTGTTTATCGATCGTGCGTCCCACATCAGTCGACGGTCTTGCCCTAGAAGGCGCTCATCTTCCGTATCTGAGACTCTCAAAGGTGAGCGGTCGCATTACAGCGAGAGCCCTGAGCGCTCCATTTGCCGATGTTCACCTGTCAAATCTTTCAAGTGCGGAGCTTGAGCAAGCAGACTTGACGAAGGCGCGGCTGCTGTCCGTAAGCTTGTCCAACGCGAACCTAATCGGTGCTGTGTTGGACGGTGCCTCTATTCATTCCTGTCAGCTCGATGGAGCGGACCTGTCTCGGGCATCAGGCGAAAGCATTTCGATTACAGAGAGCACAATGCGAGCCTGCAAATTGACGGGCTTTCGTGGCCGCTGTGCCTTTGTGCGCGACTGCGATCTTGAACATGCAGACTTATCCCAGGCTTACCTCTACAGGTCGATGATGACCGGTGATCCCCCGCAATCAATGGCATTGAATCACGCAAATCTCGAAGGATCCAATCTCGTTCAGGCATATCTCGCCGCGGGAATGGCCGACATCAACCTTGAGGCAACGCGCATCGCCTACGTTCGCATGAACCAATCGTCGTTGCGCGACGCGAATCTGAGTGGGATATCGCCATTCCAGGCGAGCTTCGTAAAGGTCGACTTCTCGGGCGCCAAGATAACCACATTCGAGCCACCGTTCTTTGCAGACCGATGTCCGGGACTGCAGACCGCTTTGAAGGGTGATCAGCCGCGCGAGCCATCAAGCTATCTGGCTGAATTCTCATCGTTGATCAGACGTGGTCGAGAAGGGTCAACCTGACTGCTTTGGAAACGCAAAATAGAAGGGATTGCCCGTGAGCTTAGAGCAGCTTGGTGCGGTGGTCCGAACTGTGAGCGGGCGTTAAAGCTCTTTGGGGCTCGTTGGCGTGCGCCGCCAATACGACACCCAGGGCCGACCTTCTGCGATCCGACCGATCAGACTACTCTTTCGGCGTCCAACATACTGGAGTCAAGAAAATGCATCTGGGATGTCTTTCCACAGGCAAAGCGTTCATCCGTGAGGTGGCGAGAACAGGTCAGACTATTGGGACGGTACACACTCTGGGCGCGCTGCATCTTGGGCATGCAGAACTGATCAGAAGAGCGGCATCGGAGAATGACGTCGCGATTGTCACAGTCTACCCGAACAAGACCCAGCTTAGACCGGGCGGGAGCTACGATTTCGATTTGGACGCTGATATTGGATTTGCCCTACGTGCGGGAGCAACCGCCGTGATTTCCTCGAACGACACCGAAATGTTCCCGCCTGGCTATCGAACGTTCGTATCGCAAGGCGACTATCATTTGCGTTTAGATGGGCCTGAGGCGTACTTGAAGGAAGCCGTTACGGGGGCAATCCGCTGGATTTGTTATGCGCGACCAACTCGCAGCTACTTCGGTCTCAAGGATATCGGTCAGGCGATCCTGGTGAAGCGCGCTGTCGCAGACTTGCTTCTTGATTGTGAGATACGATTTGTACCGACCGTGAGATACAGGAACGGAGTGCCCATTTCGTCGCGCTTGCGACGATTTAGCCGATCCGAACTCGATGAGCTTTCGTGTCTCTTCACGGCACTCAACCATTCGAGGAAAGAGATCGCCCAAGGAGCGTCGAGCGTGAAGGATCTTGTCGCGTCGGCTACATCTCAAATAGCGTTCCGACAGTTTAAACTCGATTTTGTTCGCATTGTTGGCGCTGATAGCTTCGAAGACCTGGAGCAGGTCCAGCTCCCTTTCATAATTGTTGCAGCAGCAACGGCTCATGGCCTCAGGGTCTTCGATAGTATCTATGTTCCGGATCAGGATACACTCCTGAATGGTCCTCCGGATGTCTGGATCGATCTGCCTGAAAAGTCCTAGCCAGACGATTATGCATGTCGTGATTTTGACAAAAGTAGCCACTCCGGCCGCGCCTGGACGCAGGGGCTACCTTATGACTGTGCATTCGGCTTTACGCTGCCTCCAGCGCACAGCCACCGTCCCACCAGCGGTGAAGCTCTCTCGATCCACTGAGTAGATCGACTTGAAAAGTCAATCCGATCCGGACAGCCCGATATGGTAGGGTCGGCTAGCCGCACTTTGAGATACTCTGCTTGAGCAGCCCGTCGCAGCCAAACGCTACGGCAGCTCGAAACGGTGAATCGCGACCTTGGATCCGTAAGCTCTCGAGAGCAGAATCTGCGGAGACGAAATGAAAAGGCGATTGGAAGATTGTAGAGCTGACGACGCGTGTGTTATCCCGCTAAGCAATCTCGATGTAAGCGAGCCCAAGCGCTTTCAAGACGACAGCATATGGGGTTGCTTCGAGCGGTTACGAAGGGAAGATCCCGTTCACTACTGTCAAGAAAGCCCTTATGGCCCATATTGGTCCCTGACGAAATACCGGGATATCGTAGCGGTAGATACAAACCACAAGGCATTCTCGTCAGAGCAAGGTGTCACTATTGTCGACGTGCCTGTGGAGCACTGGACCCACAGTTTCATCAAGATGGGACCTCCCCAGCACGCCGAGCAGCGCAATACCGTGAGTCCGATAGTCGGACCGGAAAACCTGACGAAACTCGAAAGCTTGATCCGCTCTCGGGTCAGGGCGATTCTAGACGGCTTGCCGCGCAATGATGCCTTCAATTGGGTGGAGATGGTCTCCATCGAGTTGACGACGCAGATGCTCGCCACGTTGTTCGACTTTCCATTTGAGGATCGGCGACTCCTGACCTATTGGTCGGACGTAGCTGTTGGAACTCCGAAAGCAGGACATGAAATCGACAGCTGGGATAAGCGAAACACAATCTTGTCCGAGTGCCTGGACTATTTCACCCGACTTTGGAACGAGCGCATCAATACCGAGCCGCGCCTTGACCTGATTTCCTTGATGGCGCACTCGCCCGCCACACGCCATATGAAACCGAGTGAGTTTCTCGGGAATCTGATTTTGCTGATCGTTGGGGGGAATGACACCACGCGCAACTCGATTACCGGCGGTCTCCTGTTCATGAGTCAGTATCCCTCCGAACTGCGAAAACTAACCGAGAATCCCAAGCTGGTCTCGAGCGCCGTGTCCGAGATTATTCGATACCAAACGCCGATCGCACATATGCGCCGCACCGCCGCGACGGATAGCATCGTAGGTGGGAAACAGATCAGGAAGGGCGACAAGGTCGTCATGTGGTACATCTCCGGCAACCGGGACGAAGAGATCATTGAGAACGCCAACAGTTTCGTCATCGACCGCAAGAATGTGCGGCAGCATCTCTCGTTCGGTTTCGGCATCCATCGCTGTCTTGGTCGACATCTTGCGGAACTGCAGTTGAGAGTCCTCTGGGAAGAGATTTTGGGTGCGGGACTGGAGGTCAAGGTTGTCGGCGAACCCGAGCGAATTGCGTCCAACTTCGTGCACGGCTATTCCGCTCTCCCCGCGCGGATTGCAGCCTAAGCCCTGATCGCGCCGGTCTGGCAGCCGGCACGCGGCTGGCTTGGGCTCGTCCTACCATCTTCGCTTCTGAAGCAGCGAAGATCGTTCCATCGACGCGAAACAGTTGCTGCATGTCGGGATCTAGTCATCAGTCGGGCAGATGTTTGAAGTGTCCGTGAGGAGCGATAGTGTGGCGCGCGGACTCTCCTGGCTGCCTTGGATGGCTGGAACCGTAGAGGCCGATGAACTTGATGTTGAAGATTGTAGCGGTGGCAGCGATTTTCCTTGGAGAAGCGCTTTCGATATTCGCCGAGTTGATTGCATCACGGCAATTTGGAAAGGCCGGCGGTGATCTGGCAATGCTGTTGCCGATGGTTTTCCTGATATCGTTCGGTGGCATCCTCCTCGTGTTCGGATACGCGCTGGGCTATATGCATCTGAAGAATATCTGGATCATTGTCGCGATATCGGTGGGAGCTATTCTGGTAGTGGAACCGATACTCACCCTTCTGCTCTTTAGAGACGTGCCGACAGCCGGTTCGCTGATAGGGCTGATGTTCGGCGCGATTGGTACGCTCGCTGCCATTTTTCTATGAGGTTGATCCGACGGCCTGGGTGGAGCCCGGCCTTGGCGAGATGTAGTTTGAAGCGCACTTGGGCGACGTCGATTTTGCTCGATTCCATGGGGAAAAATGTTGTTTCTGATCGGCGTTCAGCGTCTCGTCACAACGGGTGTATGGTGGCTGGATTAGTAACCTCTTCGGTCGAAGTCTCCTTACCGATAGCGGACGAGTCCAGCGGTCGTAGGTCTGCCAATCGATATACGCTGGCCATTTCTGCCTGACCACAATTCAGCGTTAGGAGGCGAGCGGTCTCCTGGCTGCTCTGCAGCGTTTGGGATGACTTGGCCCAGTTCGCTTGCATAGAGGCAGGACATTGGGGCGGGATCATCTCGCGGGCAGGTAGTCGGGCCCCGGCCACGTCTCAGCTGATCACATCGACACCGATGCGGCTAGTTCAGTAACACGAGGAGCTGCGATGGAAGTGGAACTCAAGGTGACATCTTCTTTCTTGTGCATCCGGATGAATGCTCTTGGTCAGCTAGTCGTCAGCTAGGCGGCCTATCCAGACAGGCTGCACACTCTCGACAATTCGGAAGGTATTGGCCGAGCTGATCGATCACAGGTAGAGGCGGCGGGAGCGGACAGCACCGGGGAATTGAGCCGTTCGAGCCTGGAGCCTGGTCTCCTCCCTGGGGAACGCGGTCAATCCTTTGATGCCGTCGTGGAGCGGATGCGCTCTGGGCCTCAAGACAGAACCGCGGCTTCAGATGTGGCGGCGCCAACGCGCAACGAGATCAAGGCAGCAAAGCGAAATATGGACAGCCTGCTTGAGAAGTTTGAAACTTGCCGTCGAGCGGCCACGCAACCCTGCAACTTGCAACAGGCGCAAGAGCTGATTGATCGAGTGGTCGAAGCAGGCTCAACAGTTCTGGAGTATTACGCGAATCTGCCTGCCAGTTTGGCGCGTCGTATCCTGCCCGACGATCAGGCTCGCCGGCTCCGCGATGACACGCTGGATGCGGGCAGCCAATGTAACAAATTGGCCACCCAGATTCTTTACCCACTTGAGAACAGGAGAAAGCAAGCAGAAGCCCTGCTCGACAATGTCAAAGACACCGCTACGCCCGACCAGCTCAGCCGCGTCGTTGCGGGCGTCGCGAACCAGTATGCTGCCTGCATGGAGTGGTGGGGAAAAAAGGCGTTGCGCTTCGAGCGGATGCAGTCAGTCTGTGCGGCTACTGCCAACTTGCCGAGCAGCACGCCCGAGATGCGCGAGGCGGAAGAGGCCCAACTCAGGCTCAATACGGGCTGGGCGCTCAATACCAAGTGTATGTATCTGCAATCGCGGATCGCTCTCGCGCAGCTCTTGATTGAGTCGCAAGCGAGCACGTTAGCACCAGACGTGCGAGCCGTCCTGATGGACGAGAGCGGGCGCCGCAGCTCGTCAGGCCCGGTGCCGCCAGGGCCGCGAGTGGCAAGGTCATTGTGCTCTCGGATCTCGGTACAAAGAAACTCGCCACGGCGGAGGAGGCAGCAGCGTCATCCTCTGCGACCGATCACCTCCAGATGTGGCAGGCTCCGCCCTCTAGGAAAGCACTGCCGGGATTACTTGAGAGATTGGACGAGCTGCTGCAGTTCGATCTGCCGGCTCAGCAAAGCGCCGCCTCGCAAGCGCGGCAGATGAAGCCCGAGGACGCCGAATACGTCTTGAATCGCGTGATCAAGCGCTTGCAGACGCAGTCCTCCGAGATTAAGGCCTGTGTAGCCGCGCTGGAGGAGCCTCGACGACGGGGCCTGCTCACGGCTGCGCAGGTGCCCGAAGTGCACGAAAAGATAGTTCGGCTCCAAAGGATGCGGTCCGAGGTTCAGGGGCAAGCAAACTCATTCAACGCGCGAAAGGCAGCAATCACGAGCGATTGCATGAAGAGCTATGCGTTTCCATCGCAAAACTACCTTGTACAGTTACGGGAAGCGGGGGAACTGGCGTCAGTGGATCCACCTCGCGCCTTGAAGGGAGAGCCAGGGACGCTGTTCGAAATCAAGCTGCAGCCCATGGCGCTGAGCAGTGGTGCGACGCCAAGGCCGATGTGGGTGCACATCCATACCAAGCGGCCGGTACATGCCTGGCAATTGGCAATGCTGGGCGATCGCGAATTCGCCGCTTGCCACGTGAAGTCCGACGAACAGCGCGGCTACAATCAGCACTGGCAGAGCGCTCGAGCCGCCGAGCGCCACGAGAATGTCGTGATCCACCGCGGCAAGCTCACCCCTGCGTTCTGTAGGTCCTTGTTGAGTACCGCGGACGGTCGTTACCCGTGGCCCCTCCTTCCCGATGCGGAGCAGATGGCTCGACTGGGAATCTAGTGAGCTGGTCGTCTTGCGGCAGTGTGAGGTTCAATCGGGCGAGATAGTCCGCAAAGCCGCTACCCTCCCGGTCCCGCAGTGTCACCACGTGCTCGGGGCGGTCGAAGCCTTGCGGCTTGGCCTAGAGCTCAGCCGAACAAAGCCGCCGTAGTCCTTCTCGGCCATCAATAACTCGCTTGTCCATCTCGTCCGGAGGGTGCCGCAGGGGCCTTGGGTGCGCACTTCGTTCTCGAACCCGTGCAATTCACTGCGTCCCAGCGCGCAAGCGAAGTCCGGGGTACAATGCGCAGTATGCGAGTGCTCCGGGAAATGCGCGGACGACGTTGAGCCGGAGAGAGGGCGGACCACAAACGGCTTCGCTTGTTCTTCGCGGCTCAATTAAGCCCGCGGAGATGTTCAAACTTATTCATTCCGTAGATAGAACCAATCACGAAAATCAATTTTACCATCGCGGGGTCGTCATATAGATCTTAGAGGACGGCTGGGCCTATACAAGAAGGACTCTCGAATGAAAAAATTGCTGTTTGTAGCTGCGAGTGTCGTCGCGCTTGCGACGGCGGCGGTACCGACTTTTGTCGCTGAAGTTGCCGCGCAACCGGTCGAAGCCAAGGTACAGGTAGCCGATACATCATATCCTGAATGCGAGGAGGACCCGTTGGATGGTATCTGCGATCTCTTCTTTTGCTTGACCGACCCCGCGTGCGTCGAACACCATCCGGAACTGTCCCCTTTGCGTCATGAAGAACTGCCCCCACCATCTGGGTCATGATCTCGGTTGAAGGTTGTTTCCGACGGTGACGGCCGGAGGGAGGCGGAGCCGACCGGAGCGCCGTCACCGGCGGGCGGCGGCTGGAGGCCGCTCTTGCGCTCGACGCGGAGCCGGTAACTGTCGCCGCGGATCGTCAGCACGTGGCTGTGGTGCAAGAGCCGGTCGAGGATCGCGGTGGCGAGCACGGGATCGGCGAACACGGTGCCCCATTCGGCAACACTGCGGTTCGAGGTGATCAGCATGGCGCCAGTTTCGTAGCGCCGGCTGACCAGTTGGAAGAACCGTGTCAGGTTCCAGCGGCAGGTAGCCGAGCTCGTCGACTATCAGTAGCTTTGGCTTCGAGAGCGCGAGAAGTTTCTCGTCCAGACGCCGTTCGCCATGCGCCTTGGCAAGGCCCGCGACCAGCGTCGTCGCGGTGGTGAACTGCACCGTGTACCCGGCCAGGATCGCCTCGCGCCCGAGCGCGATCGACAGATGCGTCTTACCGACGTCCCGGCGGTCCGAGCAGCAGCACGTTCTCGCCGTTGGCGATCCAACGTGACGCGGCCAGGTCGCGGATCTGCTTTGGATCAATCGACGGCTGCGCCTCGAAGTCGAAGCCCGCCAGCTCCTTCACGGCAGGGAAGTGTGCGAGCTTCAGCGCCATCTCGATGCGGCGATGATCCTTGCGGGCGATCTCGCGCTCGCACAGCAGGATCAGCGTCTCACGCACCGACAGGTTCGCGCGCGCCGCCTCGTCGAGCAGGCTGTCGAGCTGATCGCGGATGCCGGAGAGCTGCGATCGCGCCAGCATGGCATCGAGCGGATCGGCCGTTGCTTCCACTATCTTCTTCTTTGCCCGCGCGATCAGAAGGTCCTCCGACCACAGCTACTTATTCGGCAAGAGGGCGTAACAACGACGGCGGTGGAGACGGCGGCAGCACCGCCGCGATCTCCGCTCGGCGGACCGCGCCGTTGCAGCCAGCAACACCATCCAGATGAGCGGAGTCGACGATCCGCAGCCGGCCCCCTCCGATTGCTTGTGGACCGCAACCTGGTGCAACCCATGGCGGATCCGCAGTTCGCCGGCCGCGATCGTCACCGCCACGCGCTCGCCGATAAGGCGCCACGGCACCGAGTAGCTGTTCGTGTCGATCTCGCCGGCGCAATCATTGCCGACGACACGGGTCAGTTCAAAGGATCCGAACGACGGTTGCCCGCCGAGCGGCTTCAACCGATGTATCTCGTCACGCGCGAAGCGGATGATCGGCGCCTCGCCGGTCGTGCCGTGGATACAAACGTTCGCAACCTCACGCTCCCACCTGTCGAGATGCGCCTCGAATGCTTCCCAGCTTGGGAAGGAATGACCGGCGATCGCTTCTTCACGTAGAGGACGCCGTTCTCCGTCTTGCCCTTCGTGCGCGCCCGATATGGCGCGCAAGCGCGAGGACAGAAGCCCCAATGCTTTGCGAAGGCTATCAGCTTGTCGTTACACTGAACCGACCGGCTCACCGCGTCGTGGCGCACGACAAGCGCCCGAGGATTGTCCATCAGCACTTCCTCCGGCACACCGCTGAAGGTCGTGAATGTGCTCTCGAGCCCGGCGAACCAATGCTCCTGCCTCTCGGCCCGCACGCACATGGAGCCGTCGCGAGTGTCCAAGCGTTGCCACGAACACGAATGCCTTGACTTTCGCCCCTCCGATCTCGACCAGGCGCTCCCCGAAGTCGATCTGCAACTGCCGGCCCGGCGGCATCTCAAACCGCGTCGTCGCCAGCGCATCCGCGTTCAGCGCTTGGCGATAGGGCTGCACGGCGCGTTGCAGCGCCCGCCGGCTGACGGTCACGCCTTTCTCGGCCAACAGGTCCTGGCGCACCACGTCGGCATTGCCGCGATGCCGAATGAGCCTCTCGCGCAGCCAACCCTCAAGGCCGTCGAGGCGCTTCGGCCGCTCAGGCGACTTGAACGGCTTCACCCTGCCCGCCGCCACGTAGTCCGTCACCGTGTGATGGCTGCAGCCCAGCTGCCGCGCAATCCGCTTCACACCCCACCCGCACGCCCTCAGGCGCAACATCTCCGCCACGTCATCCGGCGTCTTCATCACCTGCCCCCGTGGATCACTCCACGGCGACCCTTCAGTGATTCGTTCCTGCTTCATTCACTCTCTCCTCAGCTAACGGAGGAGGGGGCAATTCCTCGTGACGCCGAGGGGGCAGTTTTCCGTGGCACGCGACACGCGTGCGTGAAGCCTGACGGAAAGCAGACCAAGAGGGCGGCACTTGCCCGGACTTAGCGGTTCGTTGAAATTGCTCTGTAAAGGAAAGGGAAGGCTACGGCGGCCTGGGCCTGGCCGGGAAGCGATATCCAGAGGCGCCTTCAAGAGCCCGCTGGTCGCGTCTTCCTCAGCGCTGCGCAACCGTCGTACGGGAATCTGTGTTGCACTGCTTAATTTTTTCAAGTAGTGGGTCGCGAACTGGACCTTCTGGTAAGGGTGCAGCTTGATGGCGTGCCTCTCTCGCGCGTTCCGCGATTTTGTTTGCCAGTTCCTCCGTCTCGCAATCCATCTGAACTGGCGGCACCTTCGGCAGATTTGTCGATTGCTCGGCCATAGCTTTTCTGTGTCTCTGCGTGCCAGGTCAGGTCGCCCGCATCTTGATGCAGCCGAGGGTATTGGCAGGTTCGTTTCCCCGCTTGAGAATCAACGCCTTCGGGGTGTCGGAAAATTTTGAGGCCTTCATCGTCTGTCGCTCCTCCCAGCTGAGGATTCGGCGGCGAAAACTCTAGCCGAAAATGGTCCAGTTTGCCGGCCTCAGATCCCTTGAATCGCACGTAGCGTCAAGTTGTATCTCAGATGGCTGGGGAGGGCCCCCGACCACACCAAGGTTAGCCGAGTTAGTCCGCACATTGCCGAGCAACCATTTGGAATATCTTCAGCATCTTCGGCGAGCGAGGAACTGAATTGGAGTCACGATTTTCGACCAGCGGATCGGGTGGTGCGGATGACGTTCCATTTTGATAACGGAAGCAGGACCATGAGGAACGGCGGAACTCAATCTCTCGATCGCGCCCGACTCGCTAATCATGATCAAGGAGGAGCGCGAGTGCGGACGCAACATCGTGAACAGCGAAACCAACATGTTGGCGCCGACGTCGGCACCAGTGGCAGCGACGCGGCTTCTTGGGCGAGTTGCACAATGGCAGAAATGCCGCTCGATCATCGCCTCTACCCGTTCCGACCGCCCAATTCCGATTTGGACATACCCACCTCGTACTCGGCAGCAGAGGTTCGTGGCCCTGAGCGGACGGCCTGCCATGGCGGCCTATCCTAGCAGCGATTTCGCCGCGGACCGGACCGCGCATGGCGTCCGGGGCGGCATGAGCTATGCCAAGAGGTGAGGCTCCCTTGGCCGCCTCAGTCAGGACGCTTGAACGGGCGAATAATCATGGCTTTTGAGACACAGCATCCAGTATTCCAGGCCTTGCGCGAGCGTCTATTACTGGGCCATTGGCTACCCGGCACAGCCTTGAAGCCTGCCGACATTGCCGATGAGCTTCGCGTCGGAGTTTCGCCCGTACGAGAGGCTTTGATACGGCTGACTGAGCGCGATGTGGTGCAAAATGTCGACCACAAGGGGTTCAACGCCAGGCCGATCGACCCACATCAAGCCATCCTGTTCTGCAATATGCTGTCGCAAATGTATGTCGATAGCATCAGCGATTTCACCAAGGCGAAGCTGATTGATGAAGTGGCGGCAAGCTTCTGCGGCGAAATTAAGCCCATTTACGCAAGCAATGAGGATCCCGCCAAACTCTTCTTGAAAGTAGGCGAGTGCTATCGGCGCGCGTTGCTAGTCAAACAGCATCGCCACATTGCGGATCACGTCGCGGACGTCGTTTATGTCTACCTTTCGCGCGCAATGGGAACACGTACGTACTACAGCGATTTGCTTGTCGAAAGCCAAAGTATTAGTGCGTTGATGGTCGAAGGGCAGCACAAAGGCGCAGCCCGTGCCATCCAGGACTTTTTCAGACGCCGGGTCACCGAAGTTATGCGAGCACAGGCGAGGCTCTCGCGGATGCCGACCACGACAAATCGAGCACGTAGTCATGTGGACTTATCACGCCCCGACGGTGCGTGATTGCTATGATCGTCGTGTCTGACGCGAGTTGCCGAAGTTCGGCGAAGATTCCGCGCTCGGTCTGCTCGTCCAACCCGGAACTGGCCTCGTCGAGGAGCAACAGCCGAGGCTTTGCGATGAGTGCACGGGCGATCGCAAGGCGCTGCCTCTCGCCGCCGCTTAGCAATTGGCCCCGCTCGCCGACGCGGTAGTCCAAACCGCCCCGCAAGGAGGTCACCTTATCAGCCAGATGGACGCATTCTAGGGCGTGGAACACGTCCGCATCGGAAAACGGGCGGCCCAGCAGAACGTTTTCGCGGATACTCAGATTCATCATCATAGGCTCTTGGGGCACGTAACCTACGTGCGCCAAGTAATCTTCCGGATCGATCGTGGCCAGGTCCAGAGAGCCAACGCGTACCAGGCCGCTGTAGCCTCGATGCATTTTTAGTAGGAGTTGCATAAGCGTCGATTTGCCAGCGCCCGACCGTCCGATGATGAAGTTGATAACGCCGGGCTTGAACTCGCCCGTTATCCCGGAGAGAAGCGGCGAGGCGGCTCGCTCATAACCAAACGAAAGCGCGCTGATGGAAATGGTGAGTGAGCCCGATATCGGCATAGTACGCTTGAGCATAGCGGGTCGTGCCGCTGGGGCATGGGCATCAAGCAGCGCCTGCAGCGGCCGGGCCAGGCCACGCGCAACGATGATGTCCCGAATTGACATGCCGATAAGCTCGAAGGGCCGGTTCAGTTGAACCAGGATCATGCTCACCATGACGAGCCCACCTATCTCGCCTGACCGGTCATAGAGCCACAGCGAAAGCCCCAAGATCGAGGCATACTGAACGAACAAGAGGGTCGCTTGCAAAGCGCCATAGCGCAACCGGGCGCCATAGAACGAGAGCCAAGCTCGGCGCGTGGCGGCGGCCCGGCGGGCATACAACTCAGCTATCCAGGGTTGAGCGCGGAACACCCTGATCGAAATGATGTTTTCGATTGCATTTCCTAAAACATTCGAGCCCTCGTTACTTGAGGCCTGCGCCTCAGCCTGATACACCTTTGTAACTCTATTGCTCTTCCACGTTATCAACACAAGGACGACGCCGTAGGCTAGAACGAACAGCGCCACAAACCAATTTGCTGCTCCACCGACGGCAAGGAACGAGAACGCAACATCGGCGACCCCGCCCATCAGCACCATCAAATAGAGCTGGATGTAGATCTTATTGGACTGGTGCCAACTCTCTACCATTACCGAAATCTTGCTCGGATTGTTTTGAGCAAACAGCGATCCCTCGGCACTCACCAGAGCGTCCATGATCTTCTTGCTGGAGCGATTACGAACGTCCTGTTCCAGCCTGTTCGACAGAACCGCCTTGACCTCCTGCAAGCACCGAGCAAGCGCGGTCGTAACGGCAAACAGCAACAACAAACTGAGCGTAAGAAGCGGCGGCGCGCTGGCCAGCCGGGCGACGGCGCGTGAGAGCAGGAGCGGCCCGGCGACCGCGCTGGCAGACGCTGCAATGGTCGTGAGCAAGAAGCCCGCGACAAGAAGGCGGGAAGATTGCAGGCTCGTCTTGATGATGTCCCATTGGAGCGAGGGCAAGAGCGGCTTACCCCAGTTCATGAAGGTCCATCCAATCGGCAACAGCGCAGAGACGAACGAGTGCAAACGCTGAGTCGTAAGACAAATTGTCGATAGCTGAACGGAGGAGATCGCGGGAGATCAAGCCTTGCCGATACAATGCACTACGCTCGACACGTGACACCAAGGCACCATACTCGTACCGCATTAGCATGTCGCGCCCGGCACCTTTGCCAACCCGATAGTAGATCACGTCGGGCAAGTGTTCCCGGAAGGCCTCGCGCTCAAGTGCACGATCAATTCCATTTGAGTGATGATGTCGGCGAGCCGTGACGAGACCTGCCTTGATGAGCGGCCAGAACACAAAAGCCTTTCGCTCTTCTACCGCAATGTCTCGTAGCGCGATGCGATTGAGCTCCGCATGACGCATGCCGAAGAACTGAAACAGTCGCGTCGTCGGCAGGTGGCGTAGGGACCTGGCGCCTGGTACGAGCTCTGCACCGAAATCCGGCCGCACTGACGCGACAAGCGACTGTGGCCGATGATCACCGAGCATATGCCGGCGTAAGTCCCGGCCGCTCCGACCGGTGATCACCTCGCGAAGAACACGCCAGACAGACGCTCGAGCCTGAATCGCAAGGCCGGCGAGCTCGCGCAATGCCTCTTGTGGCGATCGGGATTCGGCAAGCAGCTCTCTGGCCATCGTCAAGCGGCGCATTCTGAGAAATAGTTGATCGCCTCCATCTCCTGTGAGCACCAGGCGCGATCCTGCGGCCTGCGCAGCCTCGTGAAGTTGAGCCGTTGTGGGGATCGTGGCCGCTAGCTTACAAGGTCGCGGCGTTGGAGCCAGCAATTCTGACGATAGGTGGGTCATCGACGAGCGAGCATTCGTTTCGACATAGGTTGGCGCGCCGCCCACCTGCTCGGCTAGCGCGGCAAAAAAGAAGCGTTCGTCACCATTGACGTCCGTCTCTGAGTAGCTGTTCAGGAGGGAAAGGGGCCTGCCTCGGTGGAGGTCGGCCGCAGCCAGCGCCACTACCGACGAATCAAGGCCCCCGGAACATTCAATACTGAAAGCACCGCCATAGCGGCGCGTTTTGTGAGCGACGCTCGCTGAGATCAATTGGCGAAAACTGGCCACGTCATCCTTGAAAGAGACCGTCGAGGTGTTGAGCCTGGCTACGGCGCCAGCCAGAAAATCGACTTGCCGAAAAGTCCCCCTTGAGACGATGAGCGCCGCGCCGCTCAGTAGCTCAAAAATCCCACACAACCCTGTTTCCGGGGTCAACCAGGACGCGTTGCATATCAGGCCAGTCAAATAGCCAAAGTTGAAGGCGTGGCGTTGCCCCAAGGCGGCATCTGGCAGCTTCAGTCCTGCCCAGCACTCAATCTCATCATTTCTGACCTGGTAGAAGATGGAGATCTCCGAGAAAGGGGGGCGTACGATCGCCATGCAACTCGGCGTGCGAACAATGAAAGCTGCATCGCCAGCGTACCGATCCTGCAACAAGGCGACAATCTCCGGCAGAGACATGCCTTTGAAGTGTCTTGGTTCCAATTCAGTCGGCATGCCGGTGTCGGCGTCAACAATATCGTTGAGCACCGTGATTTCCACGCGGCCGTTTACAATGATGGTGACAAGCTCCTTCGCTGAATTCAAGAGCCCGTCTACATTGAGTCTCATTTCTCGAATCTCAAGATGACGCTGTAGTCCTCCACAGCACGCTTCGCGTCGTTCAAAATGAGATCGCCAGATTGCAGCCAGGCGTGGGCTCTGAAAGGTGGCTGCTTCACACCCACGAGGAGCTCGAGCGATGGGATGTAGGGATAGAAAAACAGATAGCCCCCTATGGAATCCTCAAGACAGCGCGGGCGGCGGAACCGAAGATTGCGCAGATGTTGGAATACGCCGGCGTAGTAATGGATTCTTTCGACTCCCATGGACACCGGTGCCGTACCCCGACGCGAGGCACGTAAAAAGTCGAGTTGACGAGCGATGATCTGGCTGCGAATGAAACGAGCAGCATGAGCCGCACGCGCATAGTGCCACACCAGATGGAGGGGTGGGAGAAAGGCTGGCGGTGAACTCAGGCAATCGCGCAACTTTGCCGTCGTCTCGGTTAGCCGTTCACGCTCCTCCGGACAAGCTGCAGATGTGCTCGCCATGCTGTAACGATTGGATTGCAGGTCGAGGCTGATCCAACGCCCGTTAGACCACGCATGAAATATGTCGCTCACAGCAGCGATCCCTTGCCCACCGCCTCTAACTGATGGGATGGGCCGAAGCCCATCCCATCAAGACGGTCCGCGTCAATCGGACTCATCCACGTAATAATAATCGCCGGTCGTGTGTTCTGCGCGCCACGAGCCCCCAAAGCCTTTTGTGAGCTCGGTGGCGTCCCCGAGGTCCTGCACCGTGTCATTGATAGCGGTTTCATTGATAGCGGTCGTATTCATCCACTTTCTCCATACTGACCGGCATATCGCCAGCGCGCGGACGCTAGCATCGGGATGTAAAATAGGGCTTTTATTTTTTGAGTATGATGTCGATCGATTCGAAAAATAGTTTGAGGTTACGGAGAATGCGGGAGTTGGGCGACGAGGCAATTAGGTGGCGCTTTTGCCGCCAGCGGCTGAAGGGACGATGATTCGATCACCTATGATCATACGTACGCCGAGCCTTCCAGGATTAGTCCGAGAGGAAGGTTTCATCGCCAGGTTTCATCAACAGTCGCGTTTTACAAATTCCAACTGGCGTTTACCCCAGGTCTCCCGCACCCTAAGGCTCAATCCAGGTTGAAGTTCGCTGGGGCCTACAACAATGACCAGAACATGAAGCGCAACCGCTGTTCAAAACAGATGGTGTATTCGGTCCTGATCGCCTGGCCTATGTGCCGAGTAGCCCCTTTTGCCTGGCGATCATGAACCCGTTCATTGGAAGGAGGAAAGCCATGATCTACGTCGGCCGGGATGTTTCCCTTAATTGCTTGCGATATGCGAGGTCGACGGGACCGGGAAGGTTGTTCTGTGCCTTCGATTGTGGGCACCTTGAGCCTTGGACCAGTCAAGTTGAGCGGGTGGGCCTGGAAGCAGGACCGACTTCAGAATGGCTGACGCGAATTAATCGGGACCGGGGCTTCCGGCCGTTAGTTTGCCCGCCAGGCAAGGCAGTGCTTTCAGCTATGCCGGTGACGACCGACTGGAACGACGCGCGTGGGATCGCGCAGTTGTGGTTGTTTCAAACCCGTCCATGTCAACGTGAGCGCGTTCGCGACCGTGCGCCACCACACAATGCGCGCCAAGGAATGTCTGTCGAACAAGATGGCGCTCGCTATGATCTTCAAGCTCGGGAGGTCGCCGAGAAAAGCTGGCCTCGTGTCAATGGGCACAAAAAGTTGCCGAAACTCTCCCCATGTAAATTCGCCGACGGAATAGAAGTCGCCAGACCGCAGACTCAATCCGCTGCCGCCTAGCCTCTTGGGGCGCCAACATTCGGCGATAGCTCTTTAACCCACGATAAGTCGCACCTTGGATCGAACGACAAGTAATCGCAAGTCAGTTCTTCGCCCGGTTGTATCTCACGGGCTGTGAAAATTCGGCAATGATCGTCTTGGTATGTGTTTGGCTGACTGCTGTGATTCATGAAACGGGCGTTGTCAGCATTGTACTCTAGAACACCATCATCAACGTCGAGGTCTCTTGGATAGGCATGCTTGTCCAGTAAAGCTTGAAATGTTCGAGGTAAAGTTGCGTACTGTTCAGGTGTCACGGCAATGTCAACGATTGGATTATGAATCCAAATCAATGCACCTTTAGGCAAAAGAGTAGCAGAGAAAAGTCCAATACCGCCAAACTGGTCTGGCTTCAAAATAGTTTCAACAATCAACACTGAAATATCTCCCAAAGTCACTAACACCAGCAAGCTAACTAACCTGGGCCATGCGATCTCCTGCAAAAGCTGGTAGGGTGTTTAATCGGTCTCCGTCACAATCTCGATTTCTCTTCGATCTCTGCGTTCGTTTCGGCAGCGGCTGCTACGGATCAGGATCTCGGCTGTCGCTCCACGAGGAGATGCTGCAGGACTGGCGCCACGGTTTGCCTTCCGCGGCACCGATGTCGTGGAGGTGCTGGAAAGAGCCTGGAAGAAAGTGGGATTCCCGGTAACGTTCCGCGTCGATCACGGCAGTGAGTTCGTGTCGCGCGAACTTGACCGGTGGGCGTATGAGCGCGGCGTCACGCTGGACGTCTCGCGGCGCGGCAAACCGACCGACAACGCGTTCATCGGCTGCTTCCGGGCTGAATGCCTCAACGCTCACTGGTTCCTGTCCTGAAATGGACCCCGATTTAGGGACCACGTGCTTAGTTGGAAAGGGCTGCTCCGTTTGATAGACGGAGCGCATGATGACGAGGACGAGACACAATATCGACGCGGCACTGAAAGGCAAAGATCGCACTGGAAGCCGTGCGGGAGCAGGCGTGGCCGATTTGGAACCAGATCTATGCCTGGAAGAAGCAACTGCTGGAACAGGCGGCGTGGCCTTTGACGCGGGTGTCGGGCGGGAGAGTGAGGAGGCTCGCGAACGCGAGATCGAGAAGCTGCACGCCAAGATTGGACAACTGACAGTCGAGCGCGAGTTTTTTAGCGCGGAGGTCCGGACAAGGCCGAACACGACGAGGCCGGCGCCGGGCCACAAGATCTATCCCTATCTGTTGCAACATGACGATCGACCGGCCGAACCAGGTGTGGGCGGCCGAGATCACGTATCTGCCCATCGGCCGCGGCTTTCTTTATCTCGTCCCCATCATCGACTGGGCGAGCCGTGCGGTTCTGGCGTGGCGGTTGTCGAACACGATGGACGTCTCGTTCTGCGTGGCGGCTCTGGACCAGGCGCTGGCGAAGTATGGCACGCCGGAGATCTTCAACACCGACCAGGACAGCCAATTCAGCAGTGCGGCCTTCACCGGCGTGTTGGCGGGCGCAAGGATCAAGATCTCCATGGGTGGCCGCGGTCGTTGGATGGACAACGTCTTCATCGAGCGGCTGTGGCGGTCGCTCAAGCATGAGGACATCTATCTCAAGGGCTATGCCGACGGCCGCGAGGCCAAGGCAGGGGTCGCGAGCTGGATCGCCTTCTACAACGATCGTCGCCTTCATCAGGCGCACGGCTATCGCACGCCGATGGCGGTCTGGCGCGAACGGATGCAGGCCGCGAAGGCTGTGGACATGGTGGGCAACGCTGACGCGTTGACCACATGCCCACAGCAACTGCAGCAGACAGAGTCTCTAGCAGCGGGATAGAAAGGGATCAGGAGCGGTCAGTTTCCAACTAACAAAACGGTTCAAGCGGTCCCGCTTCGCGGGTCCATTTCAGTCCCTTGCGGACGCCCAGCAAAAAAGTGGAGACTCGGCGCAGATACTACAATGAAGAGCGGCCCCACGGGGCGATCGGCAATCGACCGCCGATTTTGCTGCAAACCTAGGTCGGCGCGACCAGCCTGCCAACGTGACAGAGGCGCAAAAATCTAGTTTTGGGTGGTCCAGAATTCGGTCTCGCTACAACACGGCGAAAAACTCTAGTTCTGGATGGTTCAAGGTTCGGCCTCGCTGCAAAAAACTCTGAGACTCTAACCGCTGCTGGATGAAAGTTGAGTGGCAAGTGCGGGACAATTTCGCGGCGTATCCAAAAACGATGCGGCGACGCGTGACCGATCTGTCGCCATTGAGGTCGTTTACTTGGCATCACGGATAACGGCCGTGACTTCCTCTCCCGCTGCATCACCCGCTGGCGTCTCTGCTCCAGCAATGCTTCCCGGAGCAATTCCATGATTCCGACGACTCGGCTCGAGCTTTTCGAGGCCGTCTCAGGGCCGGCACCAGCGTTTGGAACGATGCGCCATGAATGACGCTTTCTGACCTGTGATTGGTAGCATTGGCTGGGACCGTGGCACCGCATCCGCACGAAACCGGCAATCACCCCCCACCCGCCGCAGAAGACCTTACGGCTGGAAGGCGCGACGCCTTTGCTATGGGTTCAGCTAGGGCTTCCCGGCTGTACCACCGCGAGCGCCTCTTGATCGAATAGCCCCGTGCGCCGCTTGGTCCTTCGAGAACTGCAAGGGGGAGCTGCGCGTCCGGCCTGACCATGGACCTGGTGTCCACGCCCGCGCGCATGCCTGACCTTGCGCGATCTGATTCGTCGACATTTTGGAAGCAATCGCGTTGCGCAATCGGAGAAAATAATCCCTTTGAGCGCTGCGGGCCTGAGCTGCCGCAATATTCATCCATTTGTAGGCGAGAACGACATCCTGCGGAACGCCATGACCTTTGTCATACAACAGTCCGAGCATCGCCTGCGCAAATGGAATTCCGGCATTTGCGGCCTGAATATATAGGCCGACTGCAGCATCGTAGGCTTTTGGTGCGCCGAATCCGTTTTCGTCCATGAAACCAAGCATCGCCTGTGCTTGCGCGTTGCCGCGTAAAGCAAGTGGGGTGAGCTGGCGGACTGCTTTCTGATAGTCCCCATTTGCATAAGCACTCCTTGCCGATGCAATGGCGTCTGCGCGTGCTGGCGCCAACGCGACAAGCAGAGCCATCATTTTCGCCAGCACGAACCAGATGATGTCGCGTCGAGCCAACAGCGGGATATGGCAATGATCAGCGGACATTGCGGACACGCAAGTCATCTGTAATGCTCGCGCCGACTGCACCGCGAAGCTTCGAACGTAGCTCCTCTGCCAGCTGATGCGCATCGCTGCCGGTCTGGATGATCTGGGGTCGAATGAAGATGATCAACTCCGTCCGCTCCCCCTTTTTTCTCTGGTGTGAAAACACATCGCCAAGGCCGGGAATCTCGTCAAGTAGCGGAATGCCGCTGCGCTTCCCATCGTGGCCTTCACTGATCAGTCCGGCCAGGACCACGGTTTGGCCGTTTGCCACAGAAACCGCGCTCTTCACCCTGCGCTGGGACACGGTCGGCGTAAGCTCGGTTGAACCGGCCGAGGATACGTGGCTGATCTCTTGTTCGATCTCGAGACTGACGTGCCCACTTGTGGTGATACGCGGCACAACGCGAAGAATAATGCCCGTGTTGCGGTAGTCGATAGTACTAACCACAGCGCCGTTTTGCGACAGATAACTCGTTTTGCTAGTCTGGACCGGAACGACATCGCCGACCTGAAGGGTTGCGGGCTGGTTGTTGGTGACAACGAGCGACGGATTGGACAACACATTGACGCTGGTCACCCCGTGCAGCGCATCGAGGATAATCGCCGGCTGTGACTCCGATCCGATCAGGAAGTTGAAGCCCGGAACGCGATTTAGCAACGCGTTCGCTGCCTTACTCACTGCCCCGCTGGTCGAGGTCGACGTAAGGATAGAACCCTGGTCGGCCTTCAATCCAAGCTGCTTGCTAGTCAGATAGCTCTGGACACCGTAACTCAGCTCGTTGGTGAGCTTTACCTCCGCGATCGTCGCCTCGATGCCGACCTGCAGCACGGGTTGATCGAGCTGCTTCAAGGTGGAACTGATGATGCGATAGTTTTCGCGACTGGCATAGATCAAGACAGAGTTATTCACGATATCAGGGGTGATCCGTACGTTGGGCATGACCGGCGGTCCACCCCCGGTTGGCGTATCAAGTCCACTGCTGGCGTCCGTTCCGTTCGACGAATTCAAGCCTGATGGGAAGGGGTTACTTACGCCGTTGCCGCCCGACGTGGGGGTGGACAGGCTGGGGGACGGCGCGGACGTATTGGCCGATAGCCGTTCGGCGGCCGAAGTCGTGCGAGCGACCTCCTTATCGGCGATGTCGTTCGATGTCGAGGCGCTGCCCACGAACATCTGGTTCAGCACCTTAGCCAAGTGCCGGGCGTCACTATAGCGGACACGATAGACACGAACGCCGGTTTGAGCCGAGTCTGCCCGATCGAGCCGATGGATCCAAGTCGCTACGGTCTGGAGCAAGGGCGGCTTGCGCGTTACGACCATGATGGCGTTCAACCTGGAGACGATTTGAAGTTTCACAAGGTCATGACTGAGCCCGTTGTCGCCGGAATCCAAGATACTCTCGAGCTCTGCGATCAGAGGCTCTGGCGCGGAATTGTGGATGGGATAAATGCCTACCGATTGGCCTTTCATCCAGTCGACATCAAAGCTCAGGGCGGTTTCGACGGCGATTCGCCGCTCGGGTCCGGTCCCCTGAATCAGAAGCAGGTTTCGCGTGGGGTCCGCACGTACGCTTCCCGCGCGGGTTGCAAAGCTGTCCATCAGCTTGAGGATAGTTTTCGCTGCAACATATTGCAGCGGTACCACCGACACTCCATAGCCGGCTTCGGAACGACGAGCATCAGCATCGACGTGGCCGGCTCCAGTGGCGTTGCCAAGGGGCGTCACTTTGTATCCGCCCGTATCGCGTACCAGCGCAAGGCCGGAAAGTCGCAGCGCGCTTTCGAGCACGAAAACGATGTCAGATCTGGGCACCGGTCGTGCGGACGCCAGGCTGACTGTGGCCTGCTCGCGTGGATCGATGGTATAGCCGAGACCGAGAATGTCCCCGAGCATCACCTTTACCACAGTGGCGACAGGCATGTTCTCGAAGTTCAGATCATAGCCGGGACCATTTGGGGTCTGCTGCGGCCGCGCCTCCGTAGCTTCGGAGATCTCTGAACCCAAATAGGTGCTGCTTGCCACACCGTCTGAGTTAGGCGATGCTTGAAAAGACGCGATTGGCTGTTCGCTGCGCGGCAGGATGTCGAGCGATCGGACTTTGTCGAGCACCTCCAAATCGGCGGGTGCTGTCGTGGGTGTGCCGTTCGTGACGATGCTACATGAAGCAAACAGAAACATTGCCGCGATAAGCAGCATGTTGCGCGCGACCCCACTGCACTGGCTGCGACTTACTGGAAGACTCACTGGATTTCTGATCCACTTAGGCTAATGATGGATGTGGCTTGGAGCTCCGCGGCAGATTTACTGCGACAGCCGGCAAGGTGGGTGCGCCGATCCGCCGCGATTAGCCACTTCATCTCGATAGCCAATCGTTTGAAGTTGAAGCCATTGCGCCGGAGGAGAGGTGATCTCGCGTTTATCTTGCCGAAGCACGAGTTCGATCGATTATGTCCGGCCGACTCATCCTGCTATCGGTTGCCCGCCCACGTCGCCTTTGAAGTGCGGTGGAATGGATGACCTGTTTGCCCGTTTCAGTATTTGATGCGGTTGAAGTCGCTCCGCCCACATCGACGTTACTGAAGAGCCGGATGGCGAGCCTGAAGATGCGCAATGGCAAGAAGAGCTCAAAGTTGCGGCGAGCGCCCCGTTTGCGGTGTAGTTCGTCGCAGTCATTATCTCGTACCCTTTGAGTGGCCAAGCGTCATAGTATAGGAAGACGTGTCGTTGGCGCTCGCCACCGGCGGGTTGGAAAGCTCAACGCCTCTCCAAACGACGGCCTCGTGCGGATAGCGTTTCAAGTTTTGGCTGATTTGACCACGCGCCTCACTCGCCGGCCGCGGTCGCCGGGATCGAAGGCTCAGTGCCAGCGCCACAGATGTCGTCCAGAAGTAGCCGTGGCAACTCGTGAACGTTCATCGATGCGCCGCATCAGCGTCGGATCATCGCCTGGTTAGCGACGGGTAGCGGCCCATAGGCGCTTGAGCGGACAAGACCGAGCAACTAGCAGTGCCGGCGACCAGCGGCTTTCCATGATTGTTGCGCCGTACTTGCCGCTGCCGCTCTCGAACGTTCGGGCCACCGGCTCCAGAAGTTGCCGCTTTCGTTGCCCTGGATGCAGCTGATAGCGCTGCGTCAGATTGGCCTCTTGTTGCATGCCTCTGCAGCCCCTTCAGCGCGATGTTTGTATTCAGCGCCGCATCAACCGTTCGTCTCGTGCTCTGGGTCATTCTCCCCTCTGTCGCTTTCGGCGGAGCGGCCCAAGTCAAATTGGCCAACCGGTCAGAGTCTCAGGGCCGCCCCAGCTTTAAGTCTTCAGCAAGGACTGTACCAAGCTGCAGGGGCGACATGCCGCCGCTCTGAATGTCGCGTTCGCGACGGAGCTGGCGCATTATAGAACTTCTTGTTCGGAGTCGAACACTAGCGCATTCGAGCCGACGAAGCGCGCGGCTCCCCGTCGGACGATCTGCCTAAACAACATTGCGCGCCGATGTCAGCGTCCTCACAATTTGGCATGTGACTTGCCAGAGATGTTTGACGAGTCGACTCGGGTCCGATGCCGACCCCTGGGCGCGGATCATGTTATGTGCGGTACATCGTCAACGCAATTCATCGAGCATCTCCGGCGCATGTGTTCGGCGCACCCGGAGGGCGACGCTCAAACCGGTGAGCGGCCGACGAGAACTTGGGAGATGTTTGACCTATCGGCAGATTCATTTGCCGACGAAGCCGCCCGCTTTTCTGGTCTCGAACGTATTACGCTGCGGGAAATGATGGCGGCCGCTCCTGCAATCGACCAGTTTTCGCCAGCCTTTCTTCGCGAAGTGGTCGCTTTTCCTCATCGCGTTTCGGATGGCTCACCCGTCTTTGCCATGGCGGATCCCACCGACCAGCCCTCGCGTAGAGCCGCGGAGCTGGTGTTCGGGGGGCCGACCTCATTTAAGGTAGCTTCGATAGAGGACATTGCTATCTGTCTCGATCAGAAGCTCGGGGTTGCGGAAGAGAGGGGGCACTCCGCCGTTCAGCAGCTACGCGATGACGATATCGAAAGTCTGCGCGACCTGGCGAGCGGCGCGCCCGTCGTGCGCGCGGTCACTGATCTGCTCGAAAAAGCCCTCGAAATGCGCGCTAGTGACATTCATATCGAGCCGTTCTCAATGGGCCTTACGGTTCGGCTGCGCGTCGATGGGCTGCTTCGTGCCATTCAGCCGCCAGCGGGTGTGCTGCCCCAGGCAGTCATCTCTCGCATCAAGATCATTGCTGGGTTGAACATCGCGGAACGACGGCTGCCGCAAGACGGAGCTGCGCGAATTCGGGTCGGCCGCGAGATCGACGTGCGTGTTGCTATCATGCCGACGCAGTATGGCGAATCCGCGGTTCTGCGCCTTCTGCCGAAGGACCGCTCCCAGCTTGCAGTAGACCGTCTCGGCCTTTCCGAGCGCGATGAGGCTGTTCTGCGCAGGCTGATCACGGCTCCGCACGGCATGATTGTGGTCACAGGACCGACTGGCAGCGGCAAAACGACAACTCTTGCCACCATAATGTCCATGCTCAATGTGCCAGAACGGAAAATCCTGACGGTCGAGGACCCCGTGGAATACGACATCCCCGGAATCAATCAGTCGCAAATCAAGCCTGCCATCGGGCTTACTTTCGCGAGTGCACTCCGCTCCTTTGTTCGTCAGGATCCCGACGTGATCATGGTCGGTGAAGTCCGAGATTCGGAGACGGCGAATGTGGCCGTCCATGCCGCGCTCACGGGACATCTTGTGCTCACGACGCTGCACGCCGAAACGGCCGCGGCGGCCGTGCCGCGACTGCTTGATCTCGGTGTGGAAGGCTATCTTTTGCGATCGACTTTGCGTGGCGTCATCGCACAGCGGCTGGTGCGACAACTCTGCGAGCATTGCAAGGCGCCGACACCGTTCGGCGATGATGAACAGAGCCAGGACACCAGAGTGAGCCGCCTCGGACTATCTGCAGGGGAAATCATGTGGCAGCCGCGGGGCTGCGCGCGCTGCGGCCACAGCGGTTATCGCGGTCGGATAGGAATATTTGAGCTCCTCGAACTCAGCAGCGGTTTGCGTGAGCTGATCGCCGATAATGCCGATGGGATGGCAATCGATCGCGCGGCGATCGGCGAGGGGATGACGACGATGCTGGACGATGGGATTGCCAAATGCCGCGCTGCAGTCACAGCTCCCGCTGAAATTCTTCGTGTTGTTGCTGCACGCTGAATTAGGATTATGCCAAGCTTTCGCTATCGAGCGTTGACCCAGTTTGGAGAGATCGTTGCCGGCTCGTTGGTCGCATCGACGCAAGCAGAGGCCGAGCGCCGGATTGCATCTCTGCATCTGCTACCGATTGAAGCCGTGGAGGAGGCCCGTTCCGCGTCGGTATTTCGCCGCGGATTCTGGCCTAACCGCCCTTCATACGCGGAGGTCACGAGTTTCACGCGCGACCTTGCGCTGCTTCTGAAGGCGGGAGCGCGCCTTGATGACGCTCTTGATCTGCTGTCAGGCGATTGCGATGTCGGCCGGATGCGGCCGGTGATTAGACGATTGAGGCTGGCCGTGCTTGGCGGCGAAAGCTTTACCGACGCAGTTTCCGCGCAACCTGATCTGTTTCCGTCAATGTATGGCGCACTCATGAAGGTCGGTGAAGCCTCTGGTACGCTCAGCCAAGTCCTTGAGGTTCTGGCGGCGGAGCGTGATCGGACCGAGGCAACTCGGCGGAAGCTCAGTGATGCCATGCATTATCCGATCTTCGTTGTGCTTGCAGCGGGGTGCGTTATGCTGTTCTTCATTCTGGCTGTGTTGCCGCAATTTTCTTCAGTGCTGCGCGATTTCGGCGGCCGCGCCGACCCGGCACTTGGCTTCTTCATGGAAGCCTCTGATCTGATGCGAGCTAACCGCGCTTTGCTGCTGACCTCAGGCGCGTTCGTCCTGGCCGGGGGCTGGTGGCTCATGCGGCAGACCAAGGTGCGTGCTTCGATCGTCGCTGCGCTTGCAACGCTGCCTGTAATTGGAAGAATCTTCGTCTTCCACCGCACGAGCCTGTTCTGCCGGAACTTGGGTCTGTTGTTGGGGTGTGGCGTTAATCTCACCGCAACGCAGCGCATTCTCGTCGACGTGATGTCCGTGACCTCGTCTCCTGCCCCCTGGATCGAAGCGGTTGATCGCGTTCGGTACGGCGGCAAGCTGTCGCAAGCGCTGGCAGAGTCCAACGTCCTCCCGCCCATGGCGGTTCGGATGCTACGGCTGGGCGAGGAGACCGGCGAATTACCGGTGCTGGCCGGCCGAATCGCGGAGTTCTATGAGGCGAAACTCCAGCGCAGCCTTGATCGTGTCTTGGGAATGGTCGGGCCAGCCGCAATACTGACGATCAGTATTGTCGTCGGAGGCCTGATCGTTTCGGTCATGACGGCGCTGCTTTCCGTCACGCAGCTCGTCGACTGACGAAGCGCAGAGGAGATCAGCATGACAACAGAATGCCAGCCGGTCGCGGAACGTCGTGCATACCAATCGAGACTTATATGGCGTATTCCAGTGGAGGCCCCCGAAGGCGAGCGCGGATTTACCTTGGCCGAGATGCTGGTTGTGATCACCATCATAGGGCTGATCATGGGGCTGATCGGGCCAAGGGTCCTCAATTATCTCGGGGAGTCCAAGGTCAAGGCAGCCAAGATCCAGTTGCAGAGCTTCGCGAGCGCACTGGACCTCTTTTATCTGGACGCGGGTCGTTATCCCACGGCATCCGAAGGGTTACGAGCCTTGGCGAGCCGGCCCGCCGGCATTACGGCCTGGAACGGCCCGTACCTGAGAGGTGGCGCGATTCCCGCCGATCCCTGGAATACGCCTTATGTGTATCGTTCCCCGGGCGAGCGTGGGCCATACGAGATTATATCCTATGGCGCCGACGGTCAGGAGGGAGGTAGCGGCACGGCTGCCGACATCATGCTCGGTGCGCAGACGAGTGCACGCAATGAATGATGATCAACGCGGCTTCACATTGCTGGAGGTGGTTTGCATGCTCGCGATCACCGGAATGATCGCGGCCGTGCTATTGCCGTTCGTGCCGCGGCAGACCTCCAAGGCAAGGCTGCAGGCCTATGCTCTTGCGGCCGCCTCGATTCTGAAAGCTGACCGGGCGATGTCGGTCGGCGGTGGCGTCAGGGTAGATACTCTGGTTGATCCGCCAGGCCGGGCGATTCGTTCGGGCGCCAGCTCTGCTGCTGTCCAGGTGCCGGACGACGTTGAATTCGAGGCGATATTGCCACGCAGCTGCAACCAACGTCCGGTCTTATCGACGATCAGTTTCTTTCCCAACGGCCTGTCCTGCGGTGGTGCGATTGCGCTCTGGCGGGCTGACCTGCGTGTCGAGATCAGGATCGACTGGCTGACTGGGAGGATTGAGGTTGTCTCTCGTTCCATCATCAAAGGCTGAAGAGAGTGACGCTGGCTTCACTCTGATAGAGATGCTGGTCGCGCTCGCGGTGCTCAGCCTGTCACTTGGGTTAATTGGCAGTGTCGTATCAACTAATATGCGTGCCGTGCGTAAGATCGAGGAAAGGGTCTCAGTCATCCAAGAGACGAGCGTAGCTCTTGTCACCGCGATTCCCGACCGTGATCGGTTGCTACTGGGTACATTGCGCGGTGCGTCCGCCTCCGGCGAGTGGACTGTTCTGGTTGCGCCGATCGGAACGGGTTGGGACGTCGCCGCTGGTCAGGCAGGCTGGATTCCTCGCATGGTGGAGCTGCGTCTCCGTTCGGCATCGGGCGCCGTCGTCGATGTGCGCACAGTGCGACTGGCGCGGACTGCAGGATGATGTGTGCGGCATCAGAACATCGTGACGAGCGAGCCGGTTTCACCCTGATCGAGGCCCTGGCTGCGCTTGCTGTCGCGGGGCTCGTGATGTCGGTGCTCGCGACGGTGTCGTCGCAATTGTTTCCGGCGTGGAATCGCGGCGTCAATCGTGTTCAACGCGCGGAGATGATCGGTTTGGCGCTGCGCCGAATAGCCAACGATCTTTCTGCAGCGGAGTTTGTTCCGTCCAATCGCGACCAGACGCGGCCGCTGTTTGAAGGGGGAGAGCTGGGGGTGACGTTTGTTCGCAAGGCGATTGGACCGAATGTCGGGCCCGGCCTTGACATCGTCCAGATTGCCGAAACTGCTAACGGACCCGATGTTGCGCTCGTGCGCTCGCGAACCCCCTTCACACCGTTGCCCGTTGGCGTTTCACTTTCCGAAACTCTTCATTTCGCCGATCGAGTGGTACTGCTTACTCCTCCCTTCCGACTGTCCTTTGCCTATGCGGATGCGAGCCTTGCTTGGAGGCCGGATTGGCATGAGGCGGGTCGGCTTCCTAGTGCCGTTCGCTTGACTATTCTCGATCGTAGTCGGGGCGGATTAGCCATAATGTCGCGGGTGGTCCGGATTCATGTCGATGCTCCGGCTGCGGCATGTATTGAAAACGAGAGGGACTGCGTTAGCTCGAGGCCGGACGAGCCGCAGCCGGGCTCGAAGGCCGCTTTCGGTGGCGCGCGGAGCGATTGATGTTGCAATCGAAAGGGCAATCGTCGCGGAAGGCTGGCCCTCGGGATGGCTTCATCCTGGTGGCGGTGCTGTGGTTTCTAGCAGCCTTGGCCGCACTCATCGTGGTATTCTCAAACTACCTTTCGAACTCGGCGCGAGTCTTGCGGATTGATGATGACGCCCTGCAAGCAGAAGCGTTGGTGGCTGCCGGCGTTGAGCTAGCAGCGTATCAGTTGCTCATGGCGAAAAGTGAGGAGCGGCCAAGGCGCGGTGGATTCAGCATCCGGATCGGCGGTGACGTTGTGGCGGTCTCGTTCTTAACCGAGGCCGCCCGAGTCGATCTCAATGCCGCGCCGAAGGAGATGATCGCCAATCTCTTCAATATCCTTGGCGCAGACGCCGAAGCGGCGCAGGATTATGCCGATAGGGTGGTATCGTGGCGTACCAAACCGGTGGATAAGGCGGCTGCGCGATCGGAAGAGGCGCTTTATGCAGCGGCGGGACGTAAATATGGACCGAGGCTGGCCCCCTTCGTCCATGTCGACGAGCTACCGCTAGTGCCGGGGCCGCCGTCCTGGCTGCTTGATCGAGTGATGCCGTTTGTCACCGTCTTCAGCGGCTCGCCTGGGATAGACATCTTGGCCGCCCCCGCGGAGGTGGTCGCTTCAGTTCCGGGAATGACGCCGCTGATCCTGAAGGATTTCCTCGCCTCACGAGAGGCGTTATCCGCCGATCCGGCTGCTATTGCGCAGGCGCTGGTACCCGCAAGTGCCAGGGTCATCGCGGGAAAGAGCAACGCGTGGAGATTGCGCGTGTCATTAGAGGCAGCCGATGGCCGGCGGAGGTCGTCGGTGGTTGTAATTGAATTGGGCGAAGGGAAATTGCCTTATCGAGTTCTGTCGCACGAGGACGAGGGCACGCAAACACACGACGCGCGCGGCGCGCGCCGTGGGGCATGAAGATGGCAAGTGACATGGAAACGGCGCTTACCGCCTGGTGTGCCGTGGTGGCTAACGCTCTTGAAGCGATCGCGAACCGTGTCCACCGGCGCCGTCGGGTAAGCGCTTGCCACGACGGAGCGGATGGGCTGACGCTACAGCTGCTGCAGCACTCCGCACGCAAGCTGCAGCCCGAGAATGCCCATGTTCGGCTGGCCGGCGACCATACCCTGCCGAGCAACTGGATTGGGGTCCTGCGCGGGTCCGTAATGGACATTTACCTCACCCCAAACCAAGTTCTGGTTCGGCAGCTCGACTTTCCAAAGCAGGCAGAACCATTTCTAAACGGCATGATCCGTTCACAGATCGATCGACTAACGCCTTGGAGTGCCGAACAGGCGCTCTTTGGTTTTAGTGAACCTCAGTCGGCACCCAAGGAGCGCATCGGCCTCATTTTAGCAGCAGTGTCGCGTGCCACGGTAGAGCCGCTGGTCCAGTTCGCGGATCATGTCGGAGCTGCTACAGTCGCGATCCATACACACAGCGAGTTGTCCTTGCATCCGATTACGCTTTTCAGCGCAGGTCTTCGTTCGGCGATCTCCGGTCGCCGAGACCTTGCGAAACTCTTGAAGTTTTTTCTGCTCGGCGCTGGAACTGCGACTGCATTGGTGCTGATAGTAACCATGGTGCTCAGCACCAAAGCAGACGCAGCATTGCAAGAACTGCGCAGCACGATCGCGCGTCAGCGGGCAGCAGTCAAGGGCGATCCGAGCGAGGCTGCATCAACTGCCGGCGCGCTGCTCACTCGGCGTAAGCAGACTACGCCAGCGACGGTCTTGGTTCTTGATCATCTTTCGAGCATCCTGCCCGATGGTACATATATCACCAAGCTGCGTGTTCAGGGCGATCGGCTGCAACTGATTGGTCTGACTCAGGACGCCCCGACGCTGATTCAGCTGATCGAGCAGTCACCGCAGTTCAGCCGAGCCGCATTCTTCGCACCGACAACCAGATCATCGAACGAGCCCGGCGAGCGATTTCACCTCGAGGTTCATGTGAATGCCTATTTCAGGGGAAGCACATGAGGGGATCCGCTCTCTTTCGGGAGGCATTTCGGTCATCACCTGCCGCAGCCGCGTCGGGCTATGGTATCGTAGTTCTCGCTTTCCTCTGGGTGATCGCAAGCGCCATTACCGATCTACTTGCGCGATATGACCAGCTCCACGACGCTGGAGAGCTATTGGCTCAGTTCGAGGGAGGAGCGGTTCGGCCTGATCGCCGCGGCGAGCCTAATCTGACTGGGCCTAAAGGCTCGGCCTTTCTCGAAGGAAAGACTGTGACCGTTGCAGGCGCTGCACTGGTGCAAAGGGTGGTGGGCGCCGTCACAAAAACCGGGGGCAACGTTCTGTCGACCGAGGTCGAACTGCAGGGTAACCATTCGAAAGCAGGCTTCATTAGTGTAGTGACGAGTTGCGAGATCGAACAACCAGCCTTGCAGCAACTGCTCTATGATCTGGAAGCCGGTCTTCCATTCCTCTTTGTGGAGCAACTCTTGGTCGAGACGTTGACCGTCACGACCGCCCCGCCAGGAAAGCTGCGCGTTTCGCTGACGGTGTCGGGCCAATGGCAGGAACGCAAATGATGCGTCCTGTCGCAACGATTCTTTTGGCCGCCGTCGTATTGGCCATAACAAACCTGTCGGTCTGCGCGGCCATAGCGGCTGTGAAAAGCGAGAAAGTGACAGACGCTGGTCCGATAGGGCAGCGGGAGGGTGGGGCAGGAGTCGACAAGCCTGAGCCCTCTTCATTGACCGTCAACTCGGTGTCGGCGCCGAAAGAGCCGGCATCCAGTGCCAATCCCTTGTGGGGGATTCCGTTGATCCGGCTATCCGCTACCCGGGATCGTCCCATCTTCTCGCCCTCACGACGGGCGCTGGTCCCCGTGTCGACGCCGGTTGCCGCTGTGCCCGTGCCTCCGCTGTCCTCCAAGAGACCGGAGAAGCCGGCGCTCTCGCTGGTTGGAACGGTTGTGGGAGGTTTCGAGAGCTTTGGGATCTTCATCGATCAGTCCAGCAAGCTGTCGCTTCGGATGAGGGTCGGCGAACAGCATGATGGCTGGGTGCTACGCGAGGTGCGAGCTCGCGAGGTGATGTTGGAAAACCCCTCCAAGAGGGCGATCATGTCTATGTCTCAGCCTGGAAAAGGAAGTGAGGGAGAGATCCAGCTATCACCTTTGAACTCGACGACCCCCGAACAGGAGCTGGGACCTCGACAACTGCAGTAGTGGTCCAATCCAACATCCGATCCTCGAAACAACGCCTGCGTTCGGTCTTACTGTCATTCTACGAAGTCGCGGAATGAAAGCGTGTTGCCTTCACGCACTCTCCGCTGCATGGATTCAATGCCCGAACGCATTCGGCGAGTTGGCCTCGCCTGTGCCGTGACGACGTTCTCGGCCGGATTCTTGGTAAGCGCGCTAATTCGTCAAGGTCCAGGAGCTAGTCGTGAGCATGCTGTTGCTCGGGATCCCGAAAACCCCTTCGTATCTCAATGAATCCCGCAATCGCCGTTGACATCAGTTTTCGTGATGATGTGACCTCTCTTGCGCCAGAGAGGTTGCAGAGGCGATGCAGCACGGCGCGTTGTTGTGCCGCTGTGAATGTCCGGCAGTATTCTGCCTGGCGGGAATAGAACATCCAGTAATTGACAGCCTAGAAAGGGATACTTGCAACACTTGTCTGCACAGCGAGCACGACGAGTAGGCCAACGACCAGAAATGGTCCGAACGGGATCGACGTTCGTGCGGTGACGTCTTGCCCGACAACATGGAGACAGAGTACGACAAACAGCGCCGCGACGCTTGCGGCGAGCAGCAGAATCGGGAAGTCGAATGGTCCAGTCCAAAGCGTAGCGGCGGCCAGGAACTTGACGTCGCCAAGGCCGAGCCCTTGTATGCTGCGCCAACGGAAGTAGAGTTCTCTCAACAGCAGGAGCAGGGCAGCGATTATCAGGCCTTGGCTGCCCGCGATCAGTGGACCAAGAGCACCCTCCATCGCAAACGTCCTCGCAAGTCCCAGCGCTGCGATCAAGCCGTTGATCCAATCAGGGATGATGCCATAGCGGAGATCGGTCCAGATCAGCCAGCCACACGCGAACAGCAGCAGCGTGTAACAGATCGTGTTAGTCAAGTTTGTCACGAAGGGTGCGGCATGACGACAACATGGAGCGGCGGCTCACAATGCGAGCAGGGGCCACAAAGATTGACCGCGGCGATCCAACTTCCGAGCACCGGGGTGGCCAGACCGCGCGCGTTGGCACCGGGACTCGGTTCGGCAGAACTTAAAGGTGAGCGCCATGAGAATGTAATTGCGATGCACATAGGGATGCTACGACCCTAGCCGGGCCGCAACCGGCATGCAATGACTGAGGAGGGACGCTGCTTGGACCGGTCGCCTACGGTCAAAGGTTGGTGACGGTAGTCCCCGCACGACAGCGGCGTGGGAATGCCTAGCGCCGTAGCGAGCAGCAACCAAGCAAGGGAATCATCTCGCATTCATCCCGCTCATGGCGCGTTTTCGCGCTTCTTTGGATCGTCATTCGCCTCGGAGGGCGAGTGGCGGTTTCGTCACACACAACCCAGCTAACCGCATGTCGGCCTCCCTGGTTTGACCGAACAAGGGCAGTCCAGACGAGGATTCGACATCAGCGACACATTCACTCGGCCGCTGTACAGGCCCCGGGCCGCGGCGGAAGGGAATAGTTTCGTCTTGATTGTGTCTCCCTCGACGACAACCGCGATCCAGGCCTCGGAGTGCCGCATTGCGATCATCCTCCTCTCCGCAAGCGGCGCGCCTGGAGAATGTAGCGCTGGCAGCCCAATCTGCGGGGACCATCTATTGAACGTACGCGCATTTACAACAAGAGCCTGGCGCTAGGTTTCGACTGGGCTCCCTGCCACACGCAGAATATGGCGCAGTGAGAATTTGATCTCGCTAAGGCAACGCTGGCAGCCGTCCGAGTTCTTTTAGGTTTTTGATCCGGCCTGCTCTAATGCGAACGGTCCTGTTTGAATTAGCATCAATCCGGTGCGGCTGAGCAGGACAAAGCCACCTGCCCGCCCGGCCATTACAAAGCGCTCGCCGGCGTTCAGTTGCTGCTGGCGCAACTCGCCGTGAGCGCCGGCTCGTTCTGAACGATCCAACACGAGCACAAAGCTCGCTACTTGCGGGACCTTGAGAACCGCGCCAGGGCTAGTTTGGGTCGCCATTTAAATTGGTTCTCCATCTATAGAGAACTTGATGGCGCCGGATTCCCACCGCCGGCTCCCGGTCCTGCAATTCGGTGCGCTCAGCGGCACCGGTCGCACAGTATCTGAATAGTCCCGATTTCGTCGCTAACTCTGCAACGAATGTCGCTCACTAGCCGTGGCTATTGTCAGGTCTAGCCCAACATCGAGCTACGACGCACCCAGATGCTACGAAGCACGCGCAATGTTGGAATTTTCGCTTTGGCACGCCGCTTGCTCTGTTCGCACGACCACAGCAAATCTCATAGAGAACATCATCTTCAGGCGGACCAGCCGCGACTCATCGCTGAACGACTAGTTGTCCGGCAGCTGCTGTGACGGTGCGTAGCGAGGTTGCGTCATCAGCATGCTCATGCGTCGGCGAAAAGGAGTAGACATGAAAAGAGGGAGTTGCTCAAAGACAATTCTAACTGCTTTAGCCATGTTGCTGGTGGGTAGTCCCTGTACTTACGCACAATCCTCAAGGCTTTGGGTTGTCACAGGCGACAATGTGGCAGCTGCCGCGCAGCGGTCTCTTGCGAGCCGACAATCAGTTGCGGACGATCTCGTTGTTCCCACGTTTCAAGTGATCAACCGCATGTCGGTTGCTGACATCGCTGAAAGAGACCTGGACAACTTTTCAAATTGGATGCACAGCGCATGTCCGCACTGCGGCGGCTTCACTGTCCACGCCTCGCGCGAGGCGGCCCTCAAGGAGGTGGACAACCCAGCTTACAAGCCCGGATTTCGCTACTTAGCTCCCCTTCCGGAGACGCTTGATCAGCAGAGTACCGTGAGCCGCGCCCTTGACCGCGTTAAGGGCGATAAGATCCTCAGCACGATCACAATGCTCCAAGGTTTCGGGACGCGACATTTCCAAACACATAAAGGGCAGGAAGCGGCTGAGTTTGTTCGTAGAGAATGGGCGAGCCTGGGGCAGGAGCGTCCAGACTTCACGGTCGCGCTACTTTCGCACGACTGGGTTCAGAACTCGGTTATCGGAACAATCCGAGGTGCGTCCCGGCCGAACGAAGTCGTGGTGATTGGCGCACACATCGACTCGATTAACAGCAGGAATAAAGAGAACGCCAAAGAGAACGCGCCCGGTGCTGACGACGATGCATCCGGAGTCGCGGTCGTCACAGAGGCGCTTCGTGTGCTGATGGAGACGGGATTCAAACCGCAGCGGACCATTCAGTTTATGGCCTACTCCGCAGAAGAGGTGGGGCTTCTAGGTTCCGCGAATATTGCGGATAGCTATGCGACCGAAAGCAAAGAAGGGCCCCAGGTAATTGCAGTCTTGCAGTTTGACATGACCGGCTTCATTCCCAGCCGTGACGCCCGGGACATCTACCTGGTGAACGATTACACCAGCCCCGAACTAAATGGTTTTCTCACGAAGCTCCTAAAGGAATACAATCATTCTGGTGCTCATGCGATCACACACGGTGAAACTAAGTGCGGCTACGCATGCTCTGATCATGCCTCGTGGACGAGAAATGGCATCCGCGCAGCCTTTCCGTTCGAGGCTCCGCTCGGAGGGAGTAATCCACACATTCACACTTCGGAGGACGTAGTCTCCAAGTTGGATGCAACAAAAGCCGCCCGCTTCGCCAAGCTCGCAATTGAGTTTCTGATCGAAACTACAAAAGGCGTCGATGGGCGTGAGAGCTATCGCAATTGATGATGGGGGGATGACATTGGATATGCAGGTTAAACCAGATCGCAGCAATTGCATTCGCTACTTTCAATGCAGCGAAGCGATTGATCGAGCTTGAGGAGAGTGTCATGCGTCATAGCCGTATCCACGCACTCTCGTGCTTTGTATTGAGTGCCTCGCTAGGGGCAGCTACCGCCGCCGAAATTCGTGAGGTGAACAAGGTTGTGCCTCAAACCGGTCCCCTAGGTGAAATAGCTCGAGGAGGATCACCTGAGGCCTCCGTTGCCGGCTTGCTCGAGCTCGATACTTCTTCGTCGCTTAAGGTGCTGCCTAACCGTTCCGGCGCCACCCTCCGCCTTGAGCAGCAGCACAACGGAATTCCCGTGTGGGGTCCGCAGATCGTTGCCGAGAGATCTGCTGATGGCACGAGAATTGTTGCCTTAAGCGGAACTCTTGCCTACGATCTAGGTCCGGCCCTGACCGCCAAGATCACCAAACAGCAGGCGCTTCAAAAAGCTAAGGAGATTGTGCTCTCCTCTGCTCCTACGCTTCGCGGGAGCAGCCACGAAAACGAAGAGGCCGATCTCGTGTATGTCGTTCAAAAGAATCGCGAGGTTCGGCTTGTGTACCGCACGTCGTTCTTTACAACTGTCCAGGACGGCACAGCAGGTCCACGCCCGACACGTCCTGTGTTGTTTATCGATGCTATTACAGGCGAAGCGGTGAGTTCCTATGAAAACCTACAACACGCACAAAAAGGAACGGGGCCTGGGGGAAATGCCAAGACTGGCCAGTACACCTATGGAAGCGAAACCGTTCCGCCCTTCGAAGTGAGCGAGCAGGGCAGCATCTGTCAAATGGATAGCCCAGATGTTTTCACCGAGCACATGAACTTCTCTGACAAAGGTACGAACAAGCCTTTTGCGTTTAGGTGTTACAACAACGCAGGGGATGATATCAATGGCGCGTTCTCACCGCTCAATGATGCACAATTTTTCGGGAAGGTTGTTGTGGACATGTATAGGGACTGGTACGGCGTCAGTCCTTTGAAGCAGAAACTGCATTTGCGCGTACACTTCTCCAGGAATGAGGACAACGCATTTTGGAATGGCAGCTCAATGACGTTTGGCGATGGGAAAACGATGTTCTACCCTCTCGTGGGCTTGGATGTTGTTGCCCATGAAGTGTCGCATGGTTTCACAGAGCAGAATTCCAACCTCGAATATCGGTACCAGTCAGGTGGTATGAATGAGTCGTTTTCCGACATGGCAGGAGAAGCTGCCGAATCCTATTACTTCCAGAAGTATGGCAATACATTCGGAAGATCGGGGTCTGACTTGACCGTGGGCGCGGATGTTACCCAAAAAGCCGGGACGTCTTTGCGATATATGTGCGACCCGCCACAGGATGGCCACTCTATAGACCACGTCTCCGAATACTATGATCGACTGGACGTTCACTATTCCAGTGGAATTTATAACAAGGTGTTTTGTATCCTATCGAAACGCTCTGGTTGGGATATCAGGAAGGCATTTCACGCGTTTGTTGTCGCGAATCAAGACTACTGGACGCTGAACGCCACGTTTCAAAATGGTGCCGAAGGGGTGCTCCGGGCAGCGGATAAACTGAAGTATCAAACCAAAGATGTCGTCTTTGCATTTGAGCAAGTAGGGATTAGTTGCGCGATGGCTGCATCCCAGGGCGAAGACAAACCGCATTGGGTCTGTGTCTCTGGCGGGGCCGCTGCCAGCTCAGTAAACTGACGGCATATGGTTTCCTAGGCCAGGACCCGATCTCGTTCGAGCCCGAGGGATCGCTGGCGCATTGATTGGGGGGGAATCAGCGCCATGCAGTAAGCACTCCATCGCTCCAGTCTGGTGCCGCGTGGAGTTGTCGTAGAGAGTACACGCTTCCAGAATGAGAAGCCGTCACCGGTTCGGGCGTCCGGAAATGTCGGCCTATGTCCATCGTGCGGGGTACGTCGTCGGCTCCTATGCGGCGTGAGCGACGTTCCAGGACATGCGCGCTTGGCGCGATGATCCGGCAGGCGGGCCAGTACATTGGCGAGATTGAACTTGCTGCCATCGGTGGCGGCGCCTCACCTTTGCCAAAAAACCATCTCTTGGCAGAGTTCGAGGAGCAAAGAGGGGGCGCGACGCCGACCGCAGGCTCCGCAACCTCAAAGCTCATCATCTCGGCCAAACCGAGCGCATCGAGAAATACGTCGATCACCCGAACAGGGCCGCTCTCGTCAATGAAGTCATCGAAGTATTCGGGCTGAGCGTTCGCTTTCCACGATCTGCTTCTTCATGAAGCGCCTCATCAATTCCCCTAGAAAATCACAGGAGAACATAACAGCAGCCCAGTGTTGTCACTGCCGCGCCGAGATATTGGCGTCATCCGCGCGACGCACGGCGCGGCTGGACTCCATTGTCCCGCATCTGGGTCTGGTGCTTCGCGGTCGACGGATAGGAGCTTTGCAAAACGGCTGATGCTGCCAGTAAGCAAGGACACGCCTATGCGTTTCGTCTGACGCCCCAGCCGTTCGCAGGCCGATTGTCAAGGTCATCTGCAATCTCACCGGGCCCGACTGGGCGGCGCATGAACGAATGGCTATGTTCTCCGCGTCGAGACCCTAGAGCGGAGATGAACGCAAGTAGACTTTCATTTCCCTGAATCGAAAGCTCACCTCAAGGGTTCATGGCCAGCAGTTTATCGAACCATCAACCAGTGCCTGCATTACTTGTTCGGCCCGTTCCTTGGACAGCTTCTCGGCCAAGCTGTGGTCCTTTAACAGCGCCGGCCCCTTGCGTTCTCGATCATAAACCATCCAGCCGGTAGTCCCCCTTCGAACGAGGAACCTGGACTGTTGCGGAGGTGATTCGTGGCTCAACAGTTCCTCCTACATTGACCCGTTACGAAATCACGTCGGGTGTCCCAAGGAAAGACGACCCTCGTGTCACGAAAATACGCCGCGCCCTTTATTCCTGAGCCGGGACACTGAAATTTCCCACGCAACAAACGCACTGCATGCCCTGTGCCACTGGCCAAGGCATCTTTCGATGCGGCGTTCGTCTATGCCACCGCCGCAGAAGGGGCATGCAAACGCCTCGTGAAATTGATCACCTCGCCCGAGGCCAGATGGGTCCATGACCCCGGCGTGACCGCATCGGTCGTGAAGGCTTGCGCTATCAGCTAAGGCAGAAGATTGTTGCTGCGATCGTCAATTTAGGCGGGCGGGAAGTCCGAAACGCCTCGCCGGTTCGCGCCGGCGAGCCTTGGTCTACGACTTGTCTCGGCATCAACTGCGATGTGATGTCATTTACACATGATGATCGCGATATGACTTGGATGGAGGTACCAGCTTCGGTCGAGCTATCGCCGAAAGGTTAGTGACCGCGGGAAAGGCGGCCATCGTGGGGGTGCTTGACGGCTCCACTTCTCCACCGAAGGAGCGATATACCGTGTCCAAAGATAACATCATCAAGTTGATTCCGCCAGGAACCGTCGCCGATCAACTCACAGAAGTCTTGCGCATGGCGCACGTATCCTTCTTGCCCAGGCGATCGAGGGCGAGATCGCGGACTTTCTCGGCAAGCATGCCGATTTGAAAACCGTGGACGGCCACCAGCGCATCGTCCGCCACGGTCACCTGCAGGAGCCGGAGGTGATGACCGGTATCGGTCCAGTCGCTATCCGTCAGCCGCGTATGCGCGATCGCCAGGCGGACGCCTCCGATCCCGACCGCATCCGGTTCTCACCGTCGATCCTTCCACCCTACATGCGGCGTTCGAAGTGGATCGAGACGCTGCTGACGATCCTTTACCGGAAGGGGATCTCGACCGGCGAGGTCTCGGAAGCGCCGGCTGCGCTGCTCGGCAAGGATGCTGCCGGATTGTCGCCTCGGCGATCAGTCGCCTAGGAATGGCTAGCTCGACGAGCGCACCGCGTGGCAGAAGCGCGATCCGTCGGCGAAAGGCTACGTCTACATTCGGGCTGATGGCCTCCATCTCAAGGCCCGGCTCGAGGTCGAAAAGTGCATCCTCGTGCTGATCGGCGCGACGCCGGAGGGCCGCAAGGAACTGGTTGGCTTCACCGATCTGGAAGGGGGCCGGCGAGGTCTGGCCGAAAACGCGCGAGCAGCGCTGCTGGTTGCACAAGACCGCGAACGTGCTCGCCAAGCTGTCAGGAGCCCGCAGCCGAAAGCCAAGCGCGCGTTGCAGGAAATCTGGATGGCTGAAACGAGCGTCGCCGCCGAGCTGGCGGTCGACGTCTTCATCGAGAGCTACGCGCTGAAATACGAGAAGGTGGCCGACTGCATGAGCAAGGATCAAAACTCGCTGCTCGCTTTCTAAGATGTCCCGGCCGAACACTGTGACATTCAACGACGGGATCGAGGTCATCGCCAAGCCGACCGACCATCAGCCCACAATCGCCGCGGCCTGACCGGCATCGCCGTCACCAAATTTGGCGATAGCTTGCTTCGGTCCCGGAGATCCTGATGTCAAAGAGTTCAAAGCCGGAGCAGCTACAAACACTGCCACGGTTTATGCAGTAATCTTAGAGCTTCAGCAACTATCTGCGTCAAAAAACAAGAAGGGCATTGCTGGCCGGCTTTCCGCGGAGGCGCTGAATGCAGATCTCAAGAGCTATAACCAGGACACGAGCAGTGGCGGCAACGTCGGGCAGCACGGGCTCAGCTGCGGAAGTCGTCGGTCGGCGCTAACGCGATGGAGATCGCGCTCGGTATCCCGACCATTGCTGATGCCGAAGATACGGCACTGACAGACTGGAGGCGGATCGACGACGCCACTGCGCAGCGCGGCCTTGGCCAAAAGAGCTTTCTGCGGAAGGCCGCGATCAGGATGTGCATCTGGGGCAAATGGACGACACACCCATCTGCAGCCAGCTAAGCTCAGCCCACGCGTGTTCAACGGGGCGCCGGAAGCAGCCTCCGAGCATGCTTCCCCTGTCTTGGGACTTGAGGAGGCCCCGATTGATGGCAATGCTGTAAAACGCAACGGCAATAACACCGTTGGTGTTCTTCGCAGCTTTGGGCCGCCGGCGCTTCGCAAAGAAAAGGGAGATGGCTGTGCGGCTCAACGAGGAGCCGCACAGCGATGATGCGCGCAAGTTAATCGGGTCGGGTATCGCTGACCCGCACCGCCCGGAACCGCGCTAAGCTCGCAAGAGTCGCTGGAGCAAGCTTTGGTCCATTACAAAGTCCAATACCGAAGCTATGTGGACGGGCTCCTGGCTTGAGAGTGCCCCTCGGCATCTACATTCTCGGGTGATGAATGAGCCGAACGTCGTTGGGCCCTCCCGGCCCCAGGAGGGCGGTGTAGAGCTCGCCGCGAATGTCGTATTGCTTTACCGGCTGCCCCGCGTCCGGCAAGAGGCCCCAGCGGCCGAGCATCGAGAGCATCGCGTGCGAGGCCGGTTGGGTGCCGTGCGAAAAATTCTCGGGAACGCCGAATGATGCCGCATAAACCGCGCGGGCCGCGGGGGACGTCCTCTCAGCCCTAGAGGACGCCGGAGCGGCTTGCTCCATCGAACGTCCAAGCAGCGCTGGTGAGACTCGATTTGCTGCTGCGCGCTGGGCTGCGGAACGTTTTCCGGTCGAGGTCCGAAAGGAATGGCAGGGCCTGGCGCATCGAGTGGGGTGCTTGGCCTCATCGCCGCCGCGGGCACGAATAGCGCCGTGTAGCGGTCATTGTGAACGATAAAGCTGTTGGGTCGGCTGTCCCGGCTCGGCGGGATGCCGCTACCGTCAAGCGCAGCCGACGCGTGCTGGTCGCCCTGCCGGAAGTTGAAGGGACGAACGACCGCTCCTAAATTCAGGGTCTGCTGATGGCGCGCGGTTGGCTCGAGAAACGATGATGGGCCGGCGTCTTGCACCATCGCCCACAGCTGATCCTGATCGTAACCTTCCTCCGGAAGGACCAATGGCGAACTGTCCGCTGGCCCGAAAGGCGATGGTGCGCCCGCGCTTTCCATCAGCACACGGGCCATTGAATTGCCCGGCTCGCTCAGCTGGCGCTCAATGGCATCCAGTTCCGGCTGGCTTAGCGTTCTCTGCCTCTTCGCAGGCCTCAACTGCCCGCTGTAATCCTCACCCATGAGGGGCGCGTGACTTGAAAGGGGGGCACTCCCGATGAGTTCGTTCGGAGCCGGCTGGTAGCCGTCGCTCCAGTTGAACTGACGAACGGCTTCTCTGGGATCCGGTGCTTGGTGGTCGTGCGCGGTTGGCCTGAGAGACGATGCTAGGACGGCTTCGCCGATCATCCCTCGCAGCGAATCCTGATCGTGACCTTCCGCACTCAGCTCGCTCGGCCAACTCGAAGCTTCCGGCGCGCTGTGCTGCGCAGCGACGTGCCCGACGCCTCTGGTGACTGCGTTTTCGGGACGCGGACCGCTGGCCCCAGATCCCAACGCCTCGGTGAGTCTACGGTCTTCGTCAGGCAGATGAGGATAGTAGCGATCTGGAGACACAGGAACCCCTGCGACGGCTGTGGTATCAAGCTGCGGGACTTCATCCAAGTACGGCTCAAACTCCGCTTGCTGCTGTTGCGGTTGTGTCACCGCGGCGTAGTAAGCAGCGAAATCCCGGTCGAATGGGTTGATGCTGTTAAATGGGTCCATATCCCCCTCCGTTTGAGCCGGTTCGCTATCCTGAGCAGATTCGCTCTCTGGTTCTCCCTCTATTAGGATCAGCTGTCGGCAAGCTGACGCGCTTAGAGACTTGAGTGAGCCAAATTGGCCAGCCCGACTCCCACACTCGCCCGAGGGACGCGCCAAGGATGCCGGATTGCATTTTTCGGAAACAAACGGCGTCGGATTTGAGCGGTGCGCTCAGGCGATCAAGGCCGGCCAATGGCGCGCCGACCAACGGGCGGACGGCTGGGTTGGGCATCGCAGTCGCGAAGACGCTGGGCCTGTACCGACAAGCGGGATGGGGCCAAGGTCG
Organism: Bradyrhizobium sp. WSM1743; assembly: GCF_000473065.1. Classification (GTDB taxonomy): domain Bacteria; phylum Pseudomonadota; class Alphaproteobacteria; order Rhizobiales; family Xanthobacteraceae; genus Bradyrhizobium. The sequence continues at coordinate 36,851 of NZ_AXAZ01000002.1, read as the reverse complement.
TGGCGCTCCTCAAGAGATGGCGGCAACGAACAGCCAAGCGGGGAATGCAAGCAAAGCCGCTCAGACCACCTTGTCTTCAGGAGACGTTGGCATTACCGATGCCGCAATTCTCGCCGGTCTCAGCATGTTCTCAATCTGTAGTGCCTCGATAGCAATCTCAGGTTGTTGATAGAGGAGGCGACAAGGCCTTTGGTGGCCCTCACGGACATGATCGTGTCTCAGGATGAGCCCCCAGTGAGGCAGCGGGGTCCTGTGGCTTCAGACAATGTCGGTCTGGCTGCAATGTAACCTAATGCGGCTCGGGTGCGAGCTAGCGCGATTCCAGCATCAGCCCGGCCTTAAGCAAGGGAAGCTACTACTGCCACTTAAGCCGCTCACCAAGTCGACTTCAACTAACAAGAAAGCTACCTAGAGGCCGGAACTAGTGCCGCTGTGGGTCTTTAGCCGCCGCTCCTCATTGCCTCGACACTGGTTCGGGCGAGCCCCTAGTCGTCAGGCTTCAGAAGGGCAAATTCCACACCAAATAGAGAAGCGCAGCAATGGCCCCCCAGAAAAGTATGCCGCGGAAGATGAAAGCGAGCGTCATGTTAATCGCCGTCTCGCCCAAGCCGCTGCGCCATGGCGATTCCATCGATCGCGTCTGCCAGTCCTTCTAAGAAAACCTCATACCATGCATCATCATCGGGAAGTTCCCACTCTCGTAGGCTGCCGACGTAACGGGTCAGAGCAATAACGCCCGCGATCGTCGTTGGCCTTGAGCGGATGAGCACATTCGCATGCTCCGCGAGAGCATGGTTCCTTTGACTGCTGATTTCGTCGGCGGCATCAAACTCGGGCCCATCGAGCTTCGCCGATACGGATAAGGCCGCATCGTAATGCGCCGACAGCTCGCGATGACGCTCAATCACTACGAAGGTGAGGTCCCGATCGGCTGCAACAGTCGACTGGGTGGAAATTTCCTGCGATGACAATGTTGGCCCCGAGCGAGTAGCGGGCCTATGTTAGCATCGCGGCAATGACGATAATCAGCGTAGAGGGTCCTTCATCTGCGGTATTTCTGCTCGATCGATTGGGCATTCAGACGAGGTCACCGGCTCCATTTGCAGATCTAGACGTTTCGGGGACAATCGCACGCCTTACTCGCGCCGGAAAACGGCTCGGCTCCAGTTACCCCCCGCGTAAAGCTGCATATTTTGCGCGAATCAAAGGTTGTTATCACGCATCGGCTGCGCTTGGATACGCTTGCACATTTGAAGGAGGCGGGCGAACATGAAGTTGATTGCAATAGTTGCCGGTCTGTTGCTGCTCGGCGTGATCGGACAAGCAAACGCACGCGGAGGACATGGAGGGCGCGTCAGCTACGGCGGCGGACATCACACTACCAGTCATGGCGGCAGCTATTTGGGCGGGTCCGGCTCATCACACCGTGGTGGGACTTATCTCAATTCGAGAACTGGCAACCGTTACGGCACTCATCGATAACGAGCGACAGGACCCGAGGCGCGGCCATTCGATGGGCGTTTTTACGCGTGGGTGCCGCCGGTCCCCGCCGACATTTTTCATCCTTATTCCGACGTGCCTGAAGACGGCATCGAGGTACTGGCCTACGACTACGTTGAGGCATTTGCAGAAAAGTTTCAGGGCTTTGGCCGAGCGAACGCGACCGCGCGATCTCTACGATTTCGTGAATCTTTATCGAAACTCCGATTGTCGAGCGGACAGAGTGTTGTCTCGACAAGCGCCAGGAACGACCGCAGCTTCCGGCTGCGCGACGGATGCTTTCGTCCCCTTAGGCGAGTCATAAAATGATCTCAGGCTGATCGCCTGCCTCTTGGGGCGCGTGCCCAATATCGTTGTGAGGCAGAGACGGCCGCCTCGCGACGTAACGATAGGAATCGAATTAGAGGCTTTCACCCGTTCTGTCGACATAAGATAATCTGGACTTCGGCATCGCGCTTGCCGAACTGCAAGCGCGTCGAGATCAGATATATTCACTCGACCTCATGGTATTCGGCCCGGTCGAAATCCGAGCCGAACAGCGCTGCTGCGGCGTCGTAGAGCGCGATGGTATTGACGGTTGACTGCATGGCATACCAGGCGCGCAATGCCTCGATCGCCGATCCATGGGCTCGCAACGATCGCGCCGAGGCTTGGCAATCGAGCACCTCCAGCTTGGGTGCCTCCAGATTGGGGGCCTCCCGCTTCGCGCCGCTCTCGAGGATATTCCGATCGACTGTCATTTCTCCGCCTTCACCGTCCTAGTTGGTCCGCCAGAATCTATGCGCTCGCTAGCAGCCAGCCAGTCTGCGCCGTGTTGACGGATCATTTCGCGATGGGACCGTTTGATGAGGGCGCGCTCGACGCAAAAGCCGGCGGTGACTGAAGCGGCTAGCGCTAGGCCGCACGCAACGTAGTCATCCAGCAAACTCCAAACTATGTTACTGCCGGTGACGACGACAAAAGTGAGTGCCATGACGGTACTGCGAAATGCCCTAGCCATTCTTGTTCCCCCAGCCGATCGGCGAGGGATGTTAACATTGCAGCCAGGACGTTCGGCGGCGTTTAACGGGCAGGATCCGTTGTATTTCTGCTGGATCAGCTTGTGGTCGCGCGCGCCTAGAGGCCCCTCAGCGGTGTGCCAGTTCGCGCGAGGGATCTAGAAGGCGTTCCACGCTCATCGAACCTCTCGCCGGCTTGAACTGCCCTGCGACGATGCCATGTGGCCGCAGGTCAGACGAACGACTCCAAAGAAGTGGCGGCGGACGAAGTCGAAAAGCCGGTGACTTTGAGGAAAGCAGATCAGACACTTCCCCACGCTGCCGGCGCAGCGCTTATCGTACCGCCGTTCGGCCAGTCGAGAGACCAGATTCGGTGCGATGGGAGATTCCGAAAGGTCGCGACAATGTGTCGTTATTCTGCAGCGAGTTGTCGTCTGTCTTGAGGCAGCCGCTCAAGAACAAGATCGCCGCGTCTGTAATGAGCGGCGGGATCAATAGAGCATTTGAACCAGCTGCTGATGCAAAAGGGCGAGCGGCTGGCCAGGATCGCCTGTTCTTTGCGGAAGTGGCTTCGCGGGGCCTGAACATGCGCCTGCAGTGATCATCTCCCACTATGGCGCTCCTGTGATGGTGCTTTCTTGGCTTACCCAATGTTACCCAACTTCGATCTGAATGGGTGGATATGGGCAGAAAATGACGGTTAGCGTTCCCAACACTCGTGGCCCCAAATGAGGAGGGCACGTGAATTTGCAGGCCAATGAGCCCGGAGGAGGGACTAATGCCAAGGACGCCAGCCGCTTTGCGCGGCCATTCTGCTCATTTTGTCAAAACCGCTCTGATTTGCACAACGCTCTTGGCCGGTGCGGTCGCATCTTTCGGCCACGCCAAAGCGGAGGATATCAATTGGCGCCAGTTCGAGGGCGCTTCGATTGTGTGGGCATACGATATCCATCCGTATGCTGACGCAGTCGCAGCGCAGCTGCCTGAGTTCGAGAAGTTGACAGGCATCAAGGTGACGCCCGAGCTTTATCCGGACGATGCCTACTGGAACAAGCTGACCATCCAGCTGAGCACAAAGTCGCCCTCGTGGGACGTCGTCGGTACTGGGATTCAACCAGCTTGGGATCTCGCGCCCGGTCAACTGCTCGAGCCGCTCGATCGATACCTGAACGATCCCAAGCTCACCTCGGCAAGCTATGATTACAAGGACTTCTTCCCCGCACTGCGCGATGCGCTCACATGGGAGATCAAGGGCGGGCAGATCGAGGCCGGCCGGGGGCAGGTGTGGGCCATCCCGCACGGTTTCGAAAACATCCAATTGTTCTACCGCAAGGACATTCTGGACAAGCACGGCATCAAGGTCCCGACGACTCCGCCGGAAATGTCCGCCGCTTGCGAAAAGCTGAAATCTGCCGATCCCGGGATCACACCTTTGGGCGTGCGGGGAGTGCGCTTTTGGAGCAGCATCCACACGGCCGCAATCTCGATCGCCAAGTCCTATGGTGTGCACGACTTCGTCGTCAAGGACGGCAAGTTGGAAACCGGTCTCGATTCGCGCGAGTCGATCGCCTTCCACAAGGATTATGTGGAGATGATCAAGAAGTGCGCTGCTCCATCCTTTGCCAACGACAACTGGTATCAGGTGGTCGATGGCATCAATTCGGGCCGGACCGCGATGGCGATCGATTCCAACATGTTTGGGTTCTGGAACGACGTCGCGGGCAAGCCCGCGTCGGGCAAGATCGCATTCGCTCCCCCGCTGCGCGCTCCGAACGGCAAGAATTTCGAATCGAACATCTGGATCTGGTCCCTGGCCATGAATGCTGCCTCCCAGAAAAAGGGAGCGGCCTGGCTGTTCATTCAGTGGGCGACGTCAAAGCAGGTCGGGCTGAACGGAGCCGTCGCCGGGAAGCTCGTCAACTCTCCGCGCGCTTCGACCTGGAGCGACAAGGTTTGGCTCGACTACGCGGCCAAACCGGAATTCACGAACTTCGTGGATACCTTCAAAAGCGTGCAGGACAGGGCAGCGCTCGCCTTTACGCCGCGCGTAGGGTTTGCCGAGGCCATGAACGGCTGGGCTGTCGCCATGCAGAAAATGGTCAATGGCGCGGATGTGAAGGCGACGTTGACCGACCTCGCCTCCGTGATCCGCTCTTCCATGTAAGGCGATCGGGGGGGCGGCATAAGACTTTGCCGCCCCCCACCACGCCCGAGTATCTTTTGAGAAGTGAGCGATGGACCTTCGAGGCACCGAGGCAATCGTGACGTTACAATCATCGGCAGGCCAACTGGCACCATCCAAAAACGAGCAGGTGCAAAGCGCCGAGCAGCACGCGCTTGACTGGTGGAGCCTTGCTGCGATTGCGCCCGCCATCATCATCCTGCTTGGATTTCTCTTTCTGTTTTTCTATGGGGTCTTTCAATCGCTGACCGATCTCAAGTTTGGTCGTCCTCTGGTTCGCTTCATTGGATTCACCAACTATGAAGTGGCGATCAAGACCCAGGATTTCTGGAACAGCGTGCGGGCGACTATGGCGTATGCCTGCTCCGCAGTGCTCGCGGAAGCGTTTTGTGGGCTTGCGCTTGCCAAATTGTTCGCAAGTGGGGTGTTCCTTGCCCGGCTGATGCGACCCGTCATTCTCCTTCCGTTGGTTCTGCCGCCAATGAGCGTCGCCTTGATGTGGACCACAATGATGGATCCGCAGAATGGGATCCTGAACTATTTGCTCTCGCTTGTTGGGATCGGCCGGTTCGCATGGATTTCAGACGCCAGCACGGCGATGTTCTCGCTGGTTCTCATCGACATATGGACTTATACGCCATTTTTCGCGCTGATCATCTTCGCCGGCTTGCAGGGCATCAACGATGAGGTCAGAGAAGCTGCGCGGGTCAATGGGGCGAAGGGTTGGGCAACGTTCCTCCACATCGAGCTTCCGCTCATTGCGCCATACATCCTGATCGCCGCGGTATTTCGGCTGATCGAATCGCTCAATCAGTTCGATATCATCTTCGGAACGACGCAAGGAGGCCCGGGTGACAGTACCTCCGTGCTCTCGGTCCGCGCCTATATCACGGCCTTTCAAAATCTTGCCTTCGGGCGTGGTGCAGCGCTCATGGTCGTCAACTGGTTGATCGTGCTTATTGGGACTTTGGCCCTGGTGAAATTGTGGCGCTCGGTCCGGCAGCGTGTAAGCTAGAGGAGGCTGAGATGCGGCTAAATCGCTCAACGCCTGCAAGCGTGCTCCTCAATTTGCTGGTTCTCGCCTGTACGCTGATCCTGACATTTCCGCTGGTCTGGATCGTGATGATGTCGCTGAAGCAGCAGCCGGAGGTCATGACCTGGCCGCCGCGCTTCATCTTCAAGCCGACTCTCGAAAACTTCCGCGTCTTGTTCGATGCAGCCCAGGCCGGGGCAACAAGCTACGGCACCATCAAGGTTGATTTCCTGACGCCGGTCACCAATAGCCTGGTGATCTCGCTTGGTGCGGTGCTCGTATCGCTGATCGCCGGGGTGCCTGCAGGCTATGTCCTGGCGAGGCGCGATATCCCGATGAAGGAGGACATCGCATTTTTCATGCTGGGCTTTCGCTTCGCGCCGGCGCTCCTTGTCGTCATACCTCTGTTCAGTGTGTTCCAGACGGTCGGTCTTTATGACACCTATTTCGGTATGATCTGGGTCTATCAGGTCGTCACGCTGCCGATGATCATCTGGCTGAGCCGTTCATATATCGAGGACATCCCAAAGGACATTGAGGAGGCGGCGGCCATGGATGGTGCAAAACCATTCCGGGTTGTCTGGTACATCGTCCTTCCGCTTCTAAAGCCCGGCTTGATAGGCGCTTCATTACTCATTTTCCTGCTTGCGTGGCACAACTTCGCACTCGGCCTGATCCTCAGTTCGACGAAAGCACCGGTCACCGTCGCCCTCCTCAAGCTGCTCAATCCGGGCGTTCAGTTCTATCCGGTCATGGCTGCGGGTCTGGTGGTGACCATGATTGTGCCGGTCGTGCTGATCATCCTTGGCCAGCGTCATCTCGAACGTGGTCTTACCTTCGGGGCCGTGAAATGAGCCCGAGGCCATTGATGTTCTTTGGAACGACAAATCTCGACCTCTGCTTCAACGTCGAGCGGCTTCCAACGCCCGGTGAAAGCCTGATGGGAAGCTTGAAGCGGCATGCGGGAGGCAAGGGCGCCAATCAGGCGGTCGCCGCCGCTCGATTGGGCCTTCGGCCGAGCTTTTACACCCGGCTAGGCGATGACGACGACGGTCGATCATTGCTGCAAGCGCTGCGTGAGGCAGGTGTCGGTCTCGATGCAGTGGCGGTGTGCCCAGGGGAGATATCGGGTTCAGCTCTCGTCCTGGTCGGTGACGATGGCTCCAACATGATCGTCATAGACCCCGGAGCCAACGCAAATGTCACACCAAGCATGGTCGAAAAGGCCGCCGAATTCATTGAGCGGGACGCAATCGTCGTTGCCGAGATGGGCATGCCGGTCAACGCCCTCAATCACCTCTTTGCAATGAAGAGCGTCAAAGGCTTCGAGCTCATTTTCAATCCGGCCCCCGTGAGGGCCGGCCTATCGGCGGCGGCGTGGAGGAGTGTTGATTTCGTCACTCCAAACCAGACCGAGGCTTTCGAGCTCACCGGCGTCGAGGTGCACGACTTCGACAGCGCCGCTCATGCCGCCGGAAAGCTCCTTGATCTCGGCCCGAGAGCAGCCCTGATCACGCTTGGCGCGCAGGGCGCCTACTACGCCGATGCCAGCGCGTCTTTTGCGCTCCGGGCATTTCCTGTGAAGGTCGTTGATACGACCGCTGCAGGCGATGCCTTCAATGGAGCCTTCGCAGCCTCTCTTGCTCAGCGGCTACCGATACGGCAAGCGGTCAAGAAGGCCCTTGCAGTGGCAGCGCTGTGTGTAACGCGACGCGGCGCGCAAAGCGCAATGCCAAGCAGCGAAGCCGTGGACGAGTTTCTCAAGTCTCAAACTATCCTGGAGTTGGAATGACTGAACAGTTCTCAGTTGCAGACAGGACCGTGCTCGTGACCGGTGCGGGTGGAGGCATTGGCTCAGCCATTGCCAATGCTTTCCGTCAAGGCGGTGCGAACGTCCTGGCAACCGACGCAAATGTGGAAAACCTCCGGGACATTCTAACGCGCTTGCCGTACGGCAACGGTATCCTGCCGATGAGCATGGATGTGTCACGAGAAGACGATGTCGGCAGGGTGCTTGATGAGATCGCCAAGCGCTTCGGCAGGCTCGATGTCCTGATCAACAACGCCGGAATAAAATCGGCTCAGCCGCTTCTGACCGGCAATGCCGATCGAATCGAAAAAACCATCCAAATCAACTCCGTCGCAGTGCTTCGCTGCGCCAAGCTAGCTATCGAGCGCTTCATGAAGAGCAAGGGCGGCCGGATCGTCAATGTCGGATCCTCGTTGTCATCGCAAGGCGCAGTTTTCAACTACCAGGCTGGCGGCGCCGACTATTGTTTGTCAAAAGCCATTGTGCACGATGTGACAAAGCTGCTCGCTTATGAATGTGCTCCGCTCAAGATCAACGTCAATGCAATCGCACCCGGGATTATCGACACGCCCATGCACGGGCGCCCTCGCGAAGAGACTGAAGCGCGTCATAGTGGCCGGATTCCACTGGGCCGGGTCGGATTGCCGGAAGATATCGCAGGCCTCGCTGTGTTCTTGGCTAGCCCCGCAGCCTCCTACATGACCGGGCAGATTGTCCATGTGAATGGCGGGATGCTGATGAATGGTTAGCACAAGCTCCACCTTCAACTGGCCGCCAATAGATGGGATCATCTCCGATCTGGATGGTGTCGTCTATCGTGGCAGCACCGCAATCGCGGATGCCATAGAAGCGTTTGCGCGATGGCGGAAAGCCGGCGTGCCGTTCTGTTTTGTGACGAACAATTCCACGCATACCCCTGAGGACGTCGTCCGAAAGCTGACGGGATTTGGCCTCGCGATCGCACCGTCACAGGTCGTGACAAGCGCCATCACGGCTGCAGAACTTATTCGAACGAATTATCCGGAATTGACGAAAGTCTATGTCATCGGCGCTCCGTCGCTTGTCACGGCCATGCGCGAAGTCGGGCTGGAGATCACTGACCGGAGCCCCGAAGTTGTTGTGATGGGGCTTGACCGGGATATCACGCACGAGAAGATGCGAATTGCCGTTGAGGCGATCCTCAATGGCGCTGTCTTCATCGGAACCAATCCCGATCTTCTGTTGCCGACGGCCAACGGGTTCGAACCTGGGGCTGGTGCGACGATTGCAGCTGTAGCTGCCGCGACGCAAGTGCAGCCTTCGATCGTCGGAAAGCCGCAAGTGCCGATGATCGAGACAGCGCTCTCACGCCTCGGTACGAACCGAGCTTCGACGATTATGATTGGAGACCAGGTTCTTACGGATATTCAGGCCGGAAAGAAAGCGGGGCTTGCCACGGTGCTTGTTACAACCGGCGTGCCGATGCGTCAGGATCCGTCCCTGATGGCCCCCGACTTCATCGTATCGAGCTTGCGCGAGGTTGAGGTAAGTGCCGCTCGCGCGGCTCGCCCACAACAGAGGAGGGCATAATGGCCGATGTTCGCCTGGAAGGTTTGAAGAAGGCCTATGGGACGATCGAGATCCTGCGCAATATCGACCTTGCGATTGATCACGGCGAATTTGTCGTCTTCGTCGGTCCATCCGGATCAGGCAAATCCACGCTTTTGCGCATGATTGGCGGGCTCGAGCCCATCAGCGGTGGGCGGCTCCTCATCGACAATGAGCTCGTCAACGACATCGACGCGGCCGATCGTAACCTCGGCATGGTCTTTCAAAGCTACGCTCTCTATCCGCATATGACGGTCAGGGAGAATCTGGCCTTTCCCCTGCGCATGGCGAAAGCCTCGAAAGCCGAGATCGCCGCCAAGATAGCCAAAACAGCGTCGCTCTTGCAGATCGACCATCTATTGGATCGCAAGCCTCGACAGCTTTCAGGCGGGCAACGCCAGCGCGTCGCAATCGGGCGCGCCATTATGCGAGAACCAAAAGTGTTCCTGTTCGATGAGCCCCTGTCCAACCTGGACACCGAGTTGCGCGTGCAAATGCGGGTTCAGATCGCCAAGCTCCACAAGCAGCTCGGAAATACCATGATCTATGTGACGCATGACCAGGTCGAGGCGATGACCATGGCTGACAAGATCGTCGTGCTCAAGGACGGCAACATCGAACAGGTCGGCAGCCCGCACGATCTGTATCACAGTCCCGCTTCGCGCTTTGTGGCAGGATTCATCGGCTCGCCCAAGATGAACTTCCTGGGCGGCAAGGTCGAGGCAGCTCATGAACATGGCATGGACGTCCGGTTGAACGCCGGGCCCACGATCTCCGTTCCGGTTCAGCCGGACCAGATGCTGGTTGGCAAGCCGGTCACTGTTGGAATTCGCCCGGACGACTTCTCCTCGTCAATGTGCGGGCAGCAGGAGATCTCGATTGAACTTGGGGTCGATTTCGTCGAGCATCTCGGCAGCGTCACGTACATCTACGGTAATGCCGGAAACGAAGCTCTCGTCGCCAGGGCGCCACAATCCGGTTGGCCCAAAGGCGCCTCCAAGCTCACCCTCACCGCCGCTCCAGCCGATTGCCACTTGTTCATGAGCAATGGAAAGGCGGTACGGCGGTTGCACGCACCGGCGAGTTGGAGCTAGTCTTCACGTAGAGCCGTGCGATGATGCGCGGCTCAGAATCGACAGGCGGACGGCTGAGGTGAAGGGAGCCGGTATCAGGCAGTTCTTCCGCAATTCCCGTTCGTTTGTCCTTGGTGCGGGGATCGGGTCGGGCATGACCGCCAGGGCCGCCGAGCGGGCGGGGGCCGATTTCGTGCTCGCCCTCAATGCGGGCCGTTTTCGAGCCATGGGTGGGGCCTCACCTGCCTCGATCCTCCCAATCCGCAATAGTAACGAATTCGTGGCAAGCTTCGGACGGACCGAAATCCTGCCCAGCACGAAATTGCCGGTCTTCTTCGGCGCCTGTACCTTCGACCCCGAGCTCGATCTTGATCGTTGGCTCGATCGAATCATCAAATGGGGATTTGCCGGTGTGACCAACTTCCCATCGGTCATACACATCGACGATGAGCGCAGATCATTGCTCGAGAAGTGTGGTCTTGGTTACTCCCGGGAAATCGAGCTCCTCGTGAAAGCTGCAAAACGCGGCCTGATGACGATTGCCTATACGCGCAGTCAATCCGAGGCGCGTCGAATGGTCGAAGCGGGCGCCGAGGCCATTTGCATCAACTTCAATCTAAACCGCGGGGTTGAAAGCGAGTCCGATCCATCGATCAGCCTGTCTGAACTTGCAGCCCGTACGAATGCCGTTGCGCGCGTTGCTCAATCCGTCAACAAGAGCACAATCTGCCTGCTTGGTGGGGGCCCGATCACAAAGCCGGACGAGCTCCTGGACATCTGTCGCGAGACCGGAATCCAGGGATTGATCGGAGGCTCTTCGCTGGACCGCGTGCCTCTGGAGATGTCGGTCCTCGAGGTGACGTCGGGCTTCAAGACCATCCACCTGTTGCGCGAGAAGGTGGATCTACTCGAACGGCAGCTGCAGTTGAGTGGTTTCAGGCATGGCGTGATCGCGCAGTCCTCGGCAATGAAGCGCATCCTCGAGATCACCAAACGCGTTGCGGCCACCCCCCGCCCGGTCCTCATCTGGGGGGAGGCTGGCTCCGGCAAGCGTAGAATAGCATCCCTGGTTCACGCGTTTAGCGACCGCAGGCACGCCAAGGCGACGCTGTTTCATTGCCGTCCCGGTCCGGCAATGGATATACTTGGCCCGTTGTTCGGCGCCGAGCGTCTTGAGAGCGGCAAACGTCAATTGTCACTCCTGCAGGCGTCGAGTGACGGTGCCGTCGTGCTATTGCATGTCGACCAACTTTCGCGCGATGGACAGGAGCGCCTTGCCGATTACCTCGAGACAGGCGGATTTACCCCTCTGAACGGGGTAACTGTCATGCGTTCCAATGCCCGGATCATTGCGACCGCGACCGTGGCCCGAGGCGCTGGCCTTGAAACGGTTCTGTGCGCGCGGCTTCTCGACCTTTTTACCGGGCTGGATGTCCAATTACCTTCGCTACCCGACAGGCTTGAAGATCTGCCGCAACTCGTTCAACACTTCACCGTCGAAGCCAAAGGAGATTCTAGCGCCCAGACGCTCACGATAGAAAACTCTGCATTCCTTGCGCTCGCCGGCCACGATTGGCCAGGCAATTTGCGCGAGTTGCGGCAGGTCGTGAACCAGCTCGTGACCCTGCCATCAAGTCACATCACCGGTGAGGTGCTAAAGCCGTTGTTGGAGCCACCTTCAGGCGCACGGCCCGCGGCCTCGCTGTCCGAGCGAGACTGGATTATCGAGGGTCTGAAGAGAAACCGGCTTCACCGCGGCAAGACTGCTCGCTCTCTCGGGCTTTCGCGCAAAACCCTCTACAACAAAATCAAGAAACTGCGGATCCTCGAATAAGGCCTCATGCCCGTCGGAGCGGCTGCTTGGCCGTGGCGGCCTGCTCCAGGGAGAACTTCGGTACCGACGACGATCCAAGAGAGCCAAGGCTTACGAGCCTGATGTCCGATCCAATCGGCAGCTCAAGCGCCTCGGGTCGCAGATGGACGGACCCATCCAGCTGTGAACCTAGCCGTTGCTCGGCTGCTGTCATCCTTGCCTCGTCCGCCGCGACAAACAGGACTTTGAACCCTCGCCTTGCAAACCACTCCATACGGCGAAGCTCGAGCTCCTGACCGCGATCGAGCGGCACTCCTGCCGGTGTCCGTTCGATCATGGAGGCAGGCGGAAAGTTCGTCACTCCGGTCATCCTTGCAGCTTCCAACAAATCCCCAAGATCTTCCCAGCATGCAAACGGGTCGATCATGACGATCGCCGCATAGCAGGAAGGGGGCACTTTGGGCCCCGCTTGCAAGTCCCGCAGGAGACAGTCGTTCCAGTCGATGACGGGAAGCGTGGCCATGACTAGCATGGCGTTCGGTGGAAGGGTCCGCAGTGACGGCGCATAGATCGTCATCTGATCACCGCGAGACGCGGAGAGACTTGCGGCAAGGCGACCTAAGACATTGGCTCTCACGGTTTCTACCCAACCCTACCCAATTGATGCTTCAGCCGATCTTACACGCCGCTTCATGCAGGTCTAGACCACGACCTCCGTCCTGCTTTCTTTGGCGCAGGAGCGAGGTTCGGCTGGGAAGGGATGGTCGTCGGCGCCGTCTCCTGCTGGCTGCTTAATTGGGCTCTCCGCGCCTGTCCTGCGTGCCGGATGCGATTTGCTGCAGCCTACTGAGCGAGCTCCGCTCGCGGTGAAAGAGGGTCCGTGAAGCGTCTCGGGTATGAAAATTTCGGGCGAGCTATCCACGCCCTAGGGATCCGCTAGCAGACCGGCTCGTCTGCTTCCTCCCTGACTGGCGCCGCTGCTGGAAAACTCCGGCAGCGGCATCTTTTTGAAGCGGAGCGCGCTTCGCCGCGCTGTCGGGAACTGGTGTCGCGGAATTGGACGGCTCGCGACCGTGCGGGAGCCCAATCCATCAAAGATCCGCCGGCTACGCTTGCCCCAGTCAGTTCAGAGAATTGCTTCGAAGGCCTCCCGTGACGGTGGCCGCCGTTATGCGGGGCTTCCAAAGAATGGGCAAAGACTGACTAGTTCATGCGTGGATCCGGCTGAGGCTAGGGCGGCGTTGGTTCAGAGCTGAGCCAGGTAATCGCTGACCTTGACTGGCTCCGGCAGCACCTTGCGCGCGACCAGCCAATCGGTGGCCTTTTGCAATTCGGACAGGAATTTCTCGTCGTTGACCGGGAAGTAGCGATATGTCCGGTTCAGTGCGATGAACTGATCGCGCACCTGGTCGCTGTATTTGCCGGCCTTCTGCGCGATGTACTCCGCGTCCTTGCCGTTCTCCGAGATCCATTTCCCCTCGGCGCGAAATGCTTCGTTGACCGCGCGGACCAGCGCCGGGTTTTCCGTCGCGAATTTGCGCGTGGTGAGATAGGAGGTGTAGTCGATTTGGAAATCCAGGTCGCGGCCCTCGAGGAAGATATCGTGCGCCTTGTATTCGAGCCGGGCGATGTCAACGCCGGGGCTCCACATCGACCACGCGTCGACCTTTCCGGAGGCGAGGGCCGGTGCCGCATCCGGCGGATTGAGGTAGACGAATTTCACCGCGGAGCGATCGACCTTGTGCTTCTCGAGCGCCGCGACCAGCAGGAATTCGCCGAGACCGGAACGGTTCACCGCCACCGACTTGCCGACCAGATCCTCAATCCTGTTGATGCCGGAATCGTCCTTCGCGATGATCGCGGTGGTGCGCGGCTCGTAGACCACGAACTGGGTGAACACGAGCGGGGAGCCCGCGATGATCGCGGCCAGCGCCGGGGTCGTGCTGCCGCCGAAGCTGAAATCGGCGCTACCGCCGGTCACCGCCTGCAGCGTCGGGGCGTGGTTCGGGAACGGCCCCAGCCATTCGACCTTGATGCCGTCCTTGGCGAGCAGCTTCTCGAATTGGCCGCGCTCCTTGGCGATCAGGTTCAGGCCGCTCAAGCCCCAGGTCAGGCGAACGGCGTCAGTGACACGGCCGGTCGCCGCCTCCGCCGTCTGGGACAGGTCAAAGCCCGCCAGCGCGCCGATGCCGAAGGCGGCTCCGCCGAGGAAACCGCGGCGGGAAGGGTTTGCGAATTTAGACATGACAGGGTCCTTAGAACTCAGGCAGGGATGGGGTGGGAGGCGACGACGCCGAGCTCGGCCAGCAGCTCGGCGCGCGCAATCGACCGCGCACCGCTGGTGCGATGCTCGAAGGCGATCCGACCATCGCGCATCACCAGGATGCGGTCCGCAAGCGCAATCGCTTCATCCACGTCATGGGTGACGAGGAGCACGCCGGGCCTGTGCGTGGCCACCAATTCGCGCACCAGATGGTGCATGCGGATGCGGGTCAGCGCGTCGAGCGCGGCAAAGGGTTCATCAAGCAGGAGCAACTCGGGCTCCTGCACCAGGGCGCGGGCCAGCGCAACGCGCTGCGCCTGTCCGCCGGAGAGGTTGCGCGGCCAGTCGTCGAGCCGGTCACCGAGCCCGACCTCGGCCAGCGCCGCGGCCGCACGCTCGCGGACATCGGCTACCTGCAGGCCGAGTGCCACGTTGCGCCACAGGGTGTCCCAGGGCAGCAGCCGGTGCTCCTGGAAGACGACCGCTGGGCGACGTGGTGCGGCGATGCGCCCGCCGTCGACCGGGTCGAGCCCGGCCAGCGCACGAAGCAGCGTGGTCTTGCCGCAGCCGCTTTCACCGAGCAGGGCAACGAACTCGCCGCGTTCGATGCGCAGGTTGAGGTTCTCGATCACGACGCGGCTGCCGTAGGCGCGACAGAGATGTGTCACGACGACGGCCGGCGAAGCCGCGGTCGAAGAGGGGGCAACGTGCAAGGTCATCGTGCGCCCCCGTAGTTCGGATGCCAAGCCAGCAGGCGACGCTCGAGAGTGCGGGCGATCGCGTCGGCTGCGACGCCGATCAGCGCGTAGATCACAATCGTCAGCACGATCACGTCAGTGCGCAGGAATTCGCGCGCATCCATGGCGAGGAAGCCGATGCCGGATTGCGCGCCGATGGTCTCGGCCACCACCAGCGCCAGCCACGCGGTGGCCAGTGCATAGCGAACCCCAGTCAGGATCGAGGGCAGGGCGCCCGGCAGGACAATGCGCCGGATCAGGTCCAGCGTGCCGAGCCCTTGCACGCGGCCAAGCTCGATCAGCTTCGGGTCGATCTGCCGGATCCCGAGCGTGGTGTTGATATAGATCGGGAAGGTCACGCCAAGCGCGACCAAAAAGATCTTCTCGGCTTCGCCGACGCCGAGCCAGACGATCACCAGCGGTAGCAGGGCGAGGAACGGTATCGCACGGATCATCTGGACGCTGCGATCGATGGCGGCCTCCGCGATCCGCGAAAAGCCGACCAGGATGCCTAGTGCGAAGCCGATGCTGGCGCCGATGGTAAAGCCCCCAATCGCGCGCAGCAGGCTGATGCCGAGGTCGTTCAGCAAACTTTCCGAGGCCGCCAGCTTGAATGCGGTCCTGAGCACCTTGCTCGGCGCGGGCAGTACCTGCGGCGACAACCAGCCGGCCTGCGCCAGCAGCTCCCAGACGATGAGAAGCACGACCGGAGCAAGCCACGACAACAGTAGCAAACCGCGCCGGCCGATCTCGAACTGAACCGTCCGAGCGCGTGAGACGGCATTGTCGCTGGGCTGCGCGGCATCGAATGCGACCGATGAGGCGGTCTGTTCGAGGTTGCTCAAGATGAATTCGTCCTTGTTAATAGCTGCGCACGATAGTCGTTGATGGCGTGCGGCGCATGTCATCGTTCACCCGGTCGGCAATGTGTCGCCATTCGAATGAAAACGTCGTTCACGCGCCGCAAACTGTCCCACGATTTTCGGCGGACAGAAATAGAGTGGTTTTCCAATTGTCGTTTGTTCCGGAGTTTTCTGATTTAT
Organism: Bradyrhizobium sp. WSM1743; assembly: GCF_000473065.1. Taxonomy (GTDB): domain Bacteria; phylum Pseudomonadota; class Alphaproteobacteria; order Rhizobiales; family Xanthobacteraceae; genus Bradyrhizobium. The sequence continues at coordinate 20,812 of NZ_AXAZ01000002.1, read as the reverse complement.
CCGTGTGCGCAACACGACAAGGAAAATCTTTTGATGCGGCGTCGCTTGATCTCTCGCCGCGCTTTGCGGAAAACGGGTCAATGCGAAGGAGAATTCGGGAGAGACAGCCGATGACGATACGACCGCTCCGTTTTGGCATCTGGGCGCTGGTGCACGGTTCGCGCGCTGCCTATCAGGATCCCGAAGAGCCATACGATGCATCATGGGAGCGCAATCGCGATCTCGTGCTCGCGGCGGAGGCGCTGGGTTACGATTCCACGCTGATCGCGCAGCATACGATCAATCCGCACCAGGAGGATCTCGATCAGCTCGACGCCTGGAGCGCGGCGGCCGCACTGGCGGCGCTGACCAGCCGGATCGAGATCATCGCGGCCATCAAGCCCTATCTCTACCATCCGGTCGTGCTGGCCAAGCTTGCGCTCGGGATCGAGAACATCAGCCAAGGCCGGTTCGCCATTAATCTGGTCAATGCCTGGAATCGGCCCGAGCTCGACAGGGCGGGCATCGGTTTCGCCGAGCACGACGCCCGCTATGCCTACGGCCGCGAATGGATCACGGTGGTCTCGCGCCTGATGCAAGGCGAGCGGCTGACCTATAAGGGCGAGCATTTCGACGTCCGCGACTATGTGTTGCGGCCGGCGAGCCTCTACCGGCCTCGGCCGTTGATCTATGTCGGCGGTGAATCCGAACCGGCGCGCGCATTGGTTGCCGATCACGGCGATGTCTGGTTTATCAACGGACAGCCGCTCGAGGATGTCGCCGGCTTGATTGCCGACGTGGCGGCCCGGCCGCGTGCCGGGGCGCCGCTCCGTTTCGGCCTGTCCGCCTTTGTCATCACGCGCGAAACGCACGCCGAGGCGCAAGCCGCCTATGAGCGGCTGCTCGATCTGTCGAAGAAGGATGCGCAGATCAAGGCGATCCAGAAGCAGAACACCGACCCGAAGGTCGTCATGATGCAGACCATGCAGAAATCGGCGAGGGTCGGCAGCAATGGCGGGACCGCCGCGGGGTTGGTCGGCAGCTATGACGAGGTGGCGGCCCGCATTCGGGCGTTCCATGCCGCTGGAATCGAATTGTTCATGCTGCAATTCCAGCCGTTCGAGGCGGAGATGGAGCGTTTTGCCAAGGAGATCATCCCGCGGGTGCACGCGGCGCCGCCGACCAAAGCCAACGACAGGCCGACGCTCGTGACCGGCGCCCGCTAAATGGCGCCAGTGATGCCGATGGGACACGCGTGAGAGACTGAAACGCGGGCGGCCACCAGCAAGACAAAAATATCGGTCTCCGCTGGCCGTCCTTGCGCGGAATCTCGTGTCGCGCCTCATCGCAACGGCGAAACATCCGGTATCCGGCGACACGGATCTTCTTCCGCCGGTAAGGGCTGAGAAAGCTTCGTCCACCGATTGGGGCTATCCCTATCCGATGGACGAGCGCGGCCGGTCGCAACGCAACTCGCTGCAGGGGCCTGAATGTATGCGCCTGATGCTCAAGCGCACCAAGCAGGCCGGCGTCACCATCCTCGATCACAGTCCTGCGCTCGAACTGCTCGTGGACGACAGCGGCGCCGTTGCCGGCGCCAACGGCCTGCGCAGGCAGAAGCATGACCGCTGGACGGTCTCGCTGCACCCGAGCGGCCGAGGCCACCTGCAACTGGATGACTGAATGGACGCACATCAATCCCTGACTGCGGTGCGGCCTATCGAATTTCTGCCGCCCGTCGCACCTGCACCGGCCGCAAACGACGCCATGGTGCGGTACGAGGCGGCCTCGAAGGTCTATCGCGCCTACCGCGACAATCCCAGCGTGCAGGCGCTGCAGGACATCGATTTTGCAATCCCGCGCGGCTCGATCAACGGTGTGATTGGGCGCTCCGGCGCCGGCAAATCGAGGCTGGTGCGGCTCATGAACGGGCTGGAAAAGCCATCGACTCCAGCCGGCTTCGGCAGCTAGACGCTGGTGAGCTGACGACGGGTTCCGGCGATTGCTCGCTGTCGGTTTTGGCCAGCCGCGCGGCATTGGTTGCGGATATCGGGGATCGCAATGATCTCCAAGGCGGCGCGGGTCACCTTCGCCGCCAACGGGGTGAGCTGCCACTTATAGATGGCTTGGGTGATCCGCCCCTCCAGTTCGGGCGCCATACGATGGCGATGCACGTCCCACCAGGCGCGCGCGTGCTCCAGGAAGCGACGCTTGGAGATCGGTGAAAGCTCGCGCCATAGCCGCTGGGTATACGGACGGAGACCGTCGATGACACCGCGCCAGTCTCCTCCCTCAGCGATGTGGCGGTCAATGCGGTCCCGCAGCCAGCGCAGCAACCTGTTGATTCCGGCGCCGAGCGGAACCTCGGTCTCCGCGCACAGCATCGACCCGGCGATGGGGTTTTGCGAGCAGGCCTCGCCGCGACATCGCGATGATCGGCGCTCGGTGCCCATCGCGGAGCAGCGACAGGACGTAGTCGACCATCATCAGTCCGGTGCCGAGGATCAGAACCGTTGCATCGGGGGAGATGGGAGCGGCTGAAGGCGGCGCCCAGGGATCTGCATGCCCCGGACTGCTAGCTCTTGTGTCATGTCCGGTCGCGAGGACGACGGTGTCTCCGAGAAGCGCGCGGCCATCCTCCAGAGTGACCAGGACGTCGGCGTCGCTTTCGCTGATGCCGACGCAAGTGCCATGCACGATCGAGAGAGATGGCGCGTCCGCCGGATCCGATGCCTGCTGTTCGAGCAGGCTCGCGATGTAGTCGCCATAGATGCGCCGAGGCACAAAGCAATAGGGATCTGGACATGCGGGCACAACCACCTCGCGTGAGAGCAACCAGCGCCAGAAGTGATCCGGCTGGTCTGGCAGCGCGCTCATATTGGTGACGCGCACATTGAGCAGGTGGTCGGGGTTGTCGGTATGGTAGGCGATGCCACGGCCGATCTCGGGGCGCTGTTCGATCAAGGTGACGCGAAGTTCACGCACTGGCTGGTGCAGTAGCTGATAAGCCAGCAGGACGCCGCTTGCGCCGCCGCCGATGATGATCACGTGACGCTCGCCGGAACCCGTCATGCTGTGGCTCTACCGATCAGCCGGCCGCACACGATTGTGCGGTGCTAGGGATAATTTTCAAAGTGCCGTTACGTGACCTAATTTCGGTGCTGGATGCGGTGGCGCCAGCGTGGAGTTGGGCCACTATTTCGACCCAAGCGTGGTCGATGCGTGAGGCGCGGTTAGCCGTGCGGCCCGAATAGAAAGAGCTCGTGGAGATTATCTCGTCCGTCGGCCGCCGCCGAGCGCGCAAGTCTTCGGCGCCGTCTCTGTACTCGCCGAGTCATACGACGAAGAACCTGAAGCCAAGACGCTGTCGGCTGCATAGACTGTCCTCCGCATTGCAGATATTGTGGAACATAGCATGTCTTGGTGCGGGCCGGACCCGAATGTCGGCGGTTTATGCAACGTTGAAACCGAAAACGCGCGGCAGTTTCCTTGCAGGAAGATAATTCCGCCGGCAGGGGCGCCAAAGAGAAATCCATTCTTGCAGACTGACGTAACGACGATGAGCCACGCGCGATGCTGTCGTGTTCCACGTTGCGCGTGTGACATCGGTGATCGGTTTTGACCTGAAAATTCACGTTGGGCGGGAAGCCGGCGCGTTTCGAACAGCAAGCGGCGGCCAACCGACATCGCCATAACTTTGCTCCTTTTCGATCTGCCGCAAAACACGGTGTCGCGCCGAGGCGCCAACTTTTGGATATCCATTTCATTGACGGTAGTGCTGTTCTGCCGGATATTGAACCGACCAGATTGTGCTGCTCAGGGTCACCGCAATGCGAACGAAAGACGGACAGTTGATGAGTGACATGCGACGCCGCATGCCCCATCGCTGCGTCTCGGCGGCGACCGGCGTCTGTTGTTGATCGTATCGACAAATCCAAATCCATCGACAGTCAGACAGGAGCGCCGAAACCCGGCGATCGACCACTCATGTCCCGAGCCTATGTTATCGAAATATCAGATCGAACCGCCGGTATCGTTGTCGCCGACGAGCGCGGCTTTTGCTTCTTCTCGTCGGAACGTGCCTTTGACAGCCTTGATGGCGGTCATTTCGGCTCCGCTCGGGCTGCCGAGCGCGCGGTGAGGGCGCTTCTTGATCGACGACGGCAGGCCGACGGCACGGTCGCAATCACTCTTTGATCAAACCTGAAAGGACAAACATGATTACGAGACGAGTCATTGTCACCGCAGCGCTCGCGCTCACCGCGTTGGCGGTCGTCCCGGCGCGAGTGGAAGACAAGCCTGCCGAGATCCGCATCGGGACGCAGAAGGGCGGCCTGTTTCCCCGCGGCGCCAGGCCAGCCGCCGAAGTGGGGCAGCTCTTGTTTCGCTTTGGCGCGGGGGCGTCCAGGGCGGCATGATCACCGTGCCGCAGGAACAGCTTCGTCACCGTGAGGCTTCGCAAATCGAACCCGATCAGGCCACGATGTCGTCCGTAGCCGTCTGTGCCCCCAGGAGTTGATCTCCGACACTTCTCGCGCGCCTTCACTGCGGGAAGGCGTGGTGCCAAGACGTCAATGGGGCTTCAGCGCTCTTGGCGGCAGCCGGCACCAGATGCACGATCCGATACCCGTTCTGATGCAGGTAGCGCAGGAACCAAGGCAGCATGGCCGCCGTCCGCGCCTGCGCATCATGCAGCAGAATGATGCCCTTACGAGCGGCCTCGAGCCGCTCGATCAGGATTGTGAGCTCCTGCTCTGGAGTTATGTTCTCCCAATCGCTCGCCCAAAGGTCAGCTCCGAACACGACAATTCCGCGCGCCTGCAAGAGATCGAGCGTCGCAGGTGTCGCGTCGAAGTAGGGGAACCGGAAGAACGGTGTCGAGGGCATTTTGGTAGACACACCGTTGAGCGCCATTTCAACGGCGGCTATACCGCGCTCGATGTCCTCAATCGCCTGCTCGAACGGGACTTTCGACATCATCGGATGCGACCAGCTGTGGTGCGCTACCGTGTGGCCCTGGGCGGCCATACGCCGCACGAGCTCGGGAAATTCCGCCGAGGATCGGCCGACCAGAAAGAACGTGGCTCGCGCGCATTCCTGTGCGAGCGCAGCCAGCACCCTATCCGTGTTCGGCGGTCGCGGTCCGTCATCGAAGGTGAGGACGACTTCATGGTCCGCCAGAGGAAGCGTCTCTGGAAAGCTCTTCAGCCCCACGCGCGGGAAAAGCGTGGCATCGACAGCGAGCACCCGCGTCGCGCCGAGCGCATCCCGCCGATTGCAGCTAGAGGCGTCTGTCACGGCCATGCCGGCGAGCAACGCCAGCCCAGCGCAGCCGATGCGAAAAGCTAATGTAGGCAGGCGCAACTCTGTCATTGCGCTTTGTGCGACCTCGATCGGTTGGTGAGCCCCGTGGTGCTCAGCAGACTATCCGATCGGCATCGCGGGATTTCGGCGCATCGAGACTATGTCGTGCGCAAAAAGGTCGTTCAACGTCCGTTATCCGCCCGAACCGCTCCCGCTGCCTGACTTGCTGCTTGAGCTGGGGTAGCTGGCTTAGCTCGGACAATCGCCGCTGTTCGATTTCGCAAGATCAGTGCACCCCGCGTCCGCAGCACGTGCGGCCGCGTGTCAGCGGGTACCCCTTGGCTGTTCCAGGCAGTCGAACTCTGATGATCTTCACTGCCGCGACGTATGTTTCCAGATCGGCTTGTGAGAGGCCGGGGCGGCCTGGATAACACCCGAGCTGACGAGTGACCCCGCAGATGTCTCACGTGGCTCGTCGAGCAACGCAGCACTTGAGCAGCTTCGCTTTCCGTCCACATCTGCGAGTTCCGTTTGATTCTGCGCTTCATCGCGCGATTCAAACACGGTGCACCTTTGTGTGTCGATATAATTGATGACTCAATACGTGTCCTACAAAACAATGCAACTTAAACGTTGACGTGGCCGAATGGCATTTCGTATTATCGCGATGAGGTCCAGAAAACCTCGTACGGCAGGCGTAATCGTTTTCCCCAAAGTCGGGAGTCCTCGCGCGTATGTCTAGTTTCGCAAGCCTAAAGGCGCGAGGGAGCGCCTGTCGTTGCTCTGGCTCCGGACGACTATCTCGCTCTCAGAAAGATCGACGGAGAAAACGACAATGAAAGCGGTAACAAAACAGAAGCCGGACAGAGCTTGCGCCAAAGAGTTGAAGATTTTGGCGCGGGTCGAAAAGGATCTCGAAAATGCGCGCGGCTCCGGAGCGGTTGAAGACGTCTTCCTTGGGCTTGAGGAAATCTACTCGATGCACATGCGCACCGAGCATCAAAGCGTCCGAGCAAGATGCGAAGCCATCTTGCGCGCCGGCAGTTTGCGAAGGCGTAACTGTCGATCGTAGAGCGCTCCGTAAGGAGCGCTCTACGTATTTGAACAACGCGACCGGAAAAAGCCGGCATCTGATGGCCCCGGCACGCTCCTAAAAGGTGGTAATAACCCGTGCGAGACCTGATCACCGAAGCCTTTGACAGCGTCATCCGCCGCGAGATCGCGGAAGCGGACGACGTTCGCAAGGAAATCGCCCGCGCCACGCCCGGAAGATTGTTCCCTTCTTCCGAAGATGCTCAATCGTAAAGTTCACCGTCGACGAGGACAATGGGGAGCTGATGCACACTCCCTCTAATGACCAGCCTGGCCATCATACGTATTGGAAGAAGGCAGACGTCGTGCTTACGGCTGACGATTTTTCGTTGTTCCTTGGTCCGGAAGCATGACCTGGCAGCCTGACCATGAGGGATTTCCACCTTGGAGCGACGATCCGCTCGTGCCGCAAGAGGTTCTTTACTCTTTCGACGGTCCCGTTGTTTTCGTTGCCCAGGTGGGGCTCTCAAGGACGCTGTTCGTAAAGTTCGATGAAGGTGACGAGAACAGCTTCTTTCACGCAAGCCAGATCGATGACGACCACTTGCTCGCTCTTAGAGCCGGCAAACTGTCGCTACGAGAGCGCTAAGCTCCGATCAGATTTTTGTCGTTGAGCTCACCCCAGATCTGCACGTAAGTCGCTATTGGAAAGACGAGATCCGGTTGTGGAGCGAACGGTTTCTTCCCGCTCGGCGCATCGGTTTGATGCCTCAAGCTAAGCTGATATGGGATTCGCTTATCGAGGCGAGAGCGTTGCTTGCATTGACATTTCAGTGGGTGTCGCTCGGCAGATCTCATATGCCCGTCGGCATGCTGACGGCTCTTGTGAACAAGACGCACGAGACGGCGCGCCGCATCCTCTTACCGCCAGGCCTTCTCAACTTGAAAAGTGCATCGATAGAGTTTCACGTCGCGCCTCCGAAATTCAGCAGTCTAGTGCTCGCGCTTCAGGCCCCCGTAGTGCGGAAGAAGGTTCTGCAAAAGCGTCGATCGGGTGAAGATGCTGCTGAACGGCTTGCCTCCGAGATACAATCCAACGGAAGCGATTTCGTCGATAACATCTCCGAACCATCGGCGTCTGCCGAGAGAGGCGAGATCAGCCTTGCAATGGCACAGGAACACTCTTGAGCAAATTCGCAGCATTGTGCCCACCGAGAGAAACAAGCTCTCTGAACTGGCGATCACATCAAACACAGACGAAAAACGATCGCTCGTCGTCGTAGGCCATGAAGCGGGCGACAAAATAGTTCGCGCCAGGAAGTTGATTGAGGTTCACCCAGTCACCGATCATGGTCGTATCATCCAGACAAACGATAAGCGGTGCACTGTTGCCTATCAGTCGGTACGTGGAAACGAAGTGACATTCACGCTGGACGCGGACTCTTTCCGAAACATGGAACAAGAGGATCGCCTGAAGTTGGGAAACCGCATAAGAGCTGTGGGCCACCTTGAACGCCGAGCCCTCGCGATTCGCTCGTATTGACAGAGCCACTTTGGACTGCGCCGCCGCCTCAAATGAGTTACTGCGCGCCTCCCAGAGGGCTGAGGCCTCCGACCAGCATGGCCCTTGCACTCGCCCTCGAGTTGCGGGAAATTCAGTTGGGGGATGATCGATCATGCCATTTAAGCCAGGGGCTCGGGACGGATTTCGCGCTGCCTTGCGTTGGCTGCGGACAAACCTTTTGTTGATGCTATTTCTTCTTCTGGTTGTTTTACAGTTCATGACGTGGCGGTCCGTCGTTGAACTTGCCCGCGAACTACCCGAGATCCGCCGGATTGCGGCACTTACAAGCCGTGCATGGTTGAATTGAGCGAATACACGTTGCGACAATTGCGGCCGCGCTGACATGAACCGCATCGGCCGCGGCACTGCGATTTGCATGCTCATCCTGCTGGGCCTAGCGGTAGTTTGGCAATTGGCACGCTGAAGTGCTTGCGCTCGCCCTGCGGTTGCGGTTCACTCATCAGACATTTTTTTTGGGCGATTGAGATCGTGGGGGAAACCATTGTTGCTTAGACTAGGACGGCTGTTTTCTCGATTTCTTGCGCTTATCGACCACCATACAGAGGCACTGCTCTTCATCCTTTTCCCGATGTTCGCAACGCTAGGGTTGGGGCTCGTTCTGTTTTTCCTGCGATGGGACGATTTCACGAACGAGATTGGCTATTGCTGGTTCGTGATGATCCTATGTCTGCTCACGTCGCTCTCGCTAATATTGGGGTTCTTTGTTCTCGAGATGCGCCCAGGACAGTCGTTCTGGATCTTGCTAGCTCAGCAAATCGCTTTGATCTTCGTATTCGCCGCGATGTACAGAGGGTACGGGCTGATGTACGGCGGGCCAACGCCGCCGCCGCTGCCAGACGGCTCGCTTCGAGTGGATGCGCCCGGTAGAAACGCGATGTATTTCTCGATCGTGACTTGGACGACGTTGGGCTACGGCGATTTCACGGCGCTACCCGAAATGAGAATCATCGCAGGGATTGAGGCTTTGACCGGATACGTCTTTTTCGGTCTGATCGTTGGCCTCGCGACCCAAGCCGTTTCAGGCTTAGGTCGCTCAGAGCTCGATAGCTAAAAAATAACGCGGATCGTGACTGCCAAAGTTATAACCGCCGTAGTCAGCGCAAACACGCGTACAGCGAGCTTATCCGGGTGGTCTGTGTCGGTGAGCAGACGCCAGCCGTCCGAAACTATACGAGAACCGGTAGCGATCAGCGCGGTCATGCCAGTCCTCCTTTGCTTCCTGCGTTCCAGCTTGTATCCGATTCGCTCTTTCGGAAATCCGTTTCAAAAGTTTTCAACGAAAGCATTAAAAGAAAGCATTAAAAATTCCTTGAGCCAAATCACAGACAGCAAATCTTCCGCGTCGCCTCGAAGGCGGCGCAGAACCACGCGATACCGGAGAAACGCCGTCGCGCCGGCAGCGTTCCGCTGTTCCAGCACTCCAGGTGGCTCCAGATTCCGCCCTCGGAAGCAGCCTTCGGGGGCGATCAGTTGGCATTTTTGCCTTGCTATGATCGACAGCGTTTGAGCGGCATTCGCCGAGGTTGGTGCCCGCTTTTGCGACCCCATATGGATCAAACGGGTGTACCGTTCCGGCGTTGGCGATGCTCACCGCCTGTCGTTTAAGTGGCTTGAATTCTTGCCCAAGAACGTAGGGGGCGCAAGCCCTATTTCAAGGGGCGTGACCGTCATGTAACTATTTGGAATTACGTCGAAATTTAGCCTTACCCTCGGTTGGTTCCCTTGAAGGGCATGCAATTTGTGCGGGAATCAGAATGATTTAACCCCTAGATTTTCCGAATTCAAAGTTCGAGATCGTCCCTCCCGCAGCGTGCTGACCCTCGGCTTTCGCTGCTTTGGTCATGGCGAAACTATCCTCATGGGCTGGTCGTCGCTCAGGTCGATGACGTAGCCGGCTCTGGCCTCGATGTTGACGTTTACCGCAGGGGCTCCCGCCGGCGAGTGACCGGTCAAGCCCAAGATGAAGCTGGACGCGCGGTCGCGCACCATGTCGTTGGCGCTGTCGAGCAAATCCACTTCGTGGCACCGGCGCGCGCTGCTCATCGCCAGATTGCGCGCGACCTTCTCCTGCAACAGAGCTGCGATGTGCGGCCTGCTGAGCTCGCGCGACAGATGCTCCCGGGAAAGGCCCGCTTGCTCTGCGGCTGCCGTGATCGTGTCCTGGCGTCGCCGCGTACCATCGCGTCGATCGCGGCTCGGACCTTGGAGATCGGCTTTGGCTTGTCGGGCTTCTCAGCCGTCGGCCGGCTGGCAGGCAGGTTACTGGTCATCGGGTCTGCCTCAGATCTTCGTGTTGTCGACGATGAGCCCGGTGGTGGGCGTGCCGCCATTGTTGATGGCATTTGTACATCCGTTTGGATGAATGCGACCGAGCACGGTTACATTGGCAGTGCTACCGCCCTGGCGCGTGACAACCGAGCTGCAGTTGGCCCCGCCGGTGATCTGAAAGAGTTGCACCGTCGTATTGCCGCCCGAGATGTTGACGAAGATCGGTCGGTCCACGTTCTCGGAATGCCATCCTGTCACGTTCACTGCGGCGCCAGTGGTGATCAAGAGGCCGACGCCCGGATATGCGGACCCCCGCAACGCTTCAGGAAGCATTGCCAGCTTCATCCCGAGTGGGATGCTGAGGCGATGCGCTTGGCGAGAGCCAACTTCAAGGCTGCGGATGCGTCAAAAGGATCGAAAGCGGGCAGAACGCATTGTAAGGGCGGCGGCCAAAGAGCGGTGCCGAGCTCGAAATACGCGTCTCGGCACCGTCTATTGTCTAACCGAGCACTGAAATCCCGGTTGGCGTTTAGAATGCAATGGCTATGCCACAGCCTTGTGACGGCGGGGCTTCTGCGTCGGCACCAAACTCTGGCGAACAAATCAGGAAGCGGCGTGTTGCGTCCGCGTTGCGCGCAGTGGTTTGTACTAGCTGGTAACGGCTTGATTTTGCTCGCTGTGGCTTGTAGCGGCGCGCAACACAGAAAGCAGGCCAGAACGAAGCCGATACTTCGTCAACAGATGATCTTGCGAGGAAAACGCTGGCGATCCCGGCAGAAAGGGCAGGAGCCTTTTCTGTCAATGGGTTACAGCGACTAACGCTCTCAAACTCGAATTCTTGTTTTAAAGCACTTCTGAGCCGAGTGACTAACGAAGGCCCGCGCTGCGGCTGACCCCGCGCGCGGGCTTTTTGCGTCCATAGCCAGCCCGCCTAGAGGGCCGATCGCCGGGACCATGACCGGCGTGGAACAAGCCGGAGGGCACCGGCAGGAAGAACAGGACGCGGCCCGGACAGGAGCCGCACGCGACACGCGGCCACTGGATCGGCTGCGATGCCGCCGCCGTCAGATGAAGTAGCGAGAGCGCCGACCGGCTGACCCCGGCGCGGACTTTCCGGGAGTACCCACGGGAAGTTAGCTCGCCGATCCAGTGTGTCTGCGCACCGTGGCTCCATGCCGTCATGCAGACGACGCTTCGCCCGCGTAGGGCGAAGTGTGCCCCGCCTCCCGTTCTCCCTCCGTCATGACGAAATGGGAAAGGGCAGGCTGCCGGTCGCTGTCCGCGAGCGAAGCGGAGCGCCGAGCGAAGCGAGGACAGGGAGCGCGAAGCGGCGGGCCTCTCTATCCGGTCTAGGACTGCATCTGTTTCGGTTGCGCGCGAGGCAGGCGGCGGCAGGTGCGGTAGCGCGCAAATCAACTGGCGCACATGCGCCACCTGCCAAGCGCACCGGCAAAGACGGCAACGCGGCACGTTACGGTCGAGCGTTACGGTCGCACCGTGACAGGGTAACGCACCGTGACACCGGAACGCGAACGGCGTAACGTAATGGCCATGCTGCTACCTCTCGCCCAATCGTGGCCCGTGCGCTGCTGCAAGTGCGGCCACACCGCCGTCATCACCGCCGCCATCGCCGACCTGGCGGCGAAGCAACTGCGCTGCGGCTGCTGCGGCACGCGGCAGAGCTTCACGCCTGAGAGTGTGGTTCGCTCGCCGCGCAGACCGAATGGACGCCGGGCGAGGGCTGAACGGCGGGCGGCCTATCTTGGGAATTCCCAAGATGCCCGCGACCCGATGCCGGACGATCGGCTCGGCGACGTGGCTTGGGCAGGCTGATCCTCCGAATGCTCAACATCGAATGGCACACGGCGGGCACAACGCGGTTGACCCTTTGCGTCCGTCGATATGCCGTCAAGTTTGCCCGATCGCAGCGCGGACGCGATGGCAATCGGCGCGAACGGCGCGAATGGGATCGCGCGACGCCAGAAAGGCGCGAGATGCTTTGCCCTATCCTCTGGACCGCACCTTTCGGCTTGATCAACGTCATGCGGCGCGCCGTACCGCTCACGCGGGAAGATCAGCTTCAACGGCTCGCGAACGACGATTTCCCCGATTGGGATTACATGCCGGGCGGTCCCGGAGAGCCGTTCGAGTACAAAGAAAGCGATTGGGGATATCTCGATGGCCGGCTCGTCGCACTGGACTACGCCGGGGCGAGCGATGATTAGGTTGGGTCGGCTGCCCGCGTGGTTGCCGCGGGGACGCCGTCCCGCGCCATGAGCTTCGCTGCATTTTCTTTGCACCAAACCTGAATTGTCCTAAATATCCGGATATTACTGGTGCGCTAAAGTGGAGCAATTCGATCATGGCAAGATGGACTTCATCGGTCGACGAGGTTCGGCATATCGCGAAGATTTCGGCCGAAATGCCTATAGGCGGACTGGTCTTGCTCTCATTGAAAACCGGGGAAGTCGTTGAGGGTGTAATGGTCCGAGCCGCGCAGGGTAACAACGGCGGGCGTGGCGGCGGCTGGCAGTACTACGGTGAGGTTGAAGTTCTGATGAAGGATAGGACCCGTGCCGTGATCGATTATCTGGACATCAAGGGCGCGACATCTGCTTGGAGCGAGGAAAAGAGCAAGGAGTATGAAGCGCTCGGTCTGATCAAGGTCATCGATTATCCGCCCGGCACACTGCACTGATCGCGGTGGGTGCACGACCAAGAACGCGAGAGCCGTACAATTGGCCGCCGGGCAAGGGGAGTTGCCGACGTCAAGGCAGTCAAGCTGCGCGGCCGACTTGGTGAAAGGCTGCCGCCCTCGTGGCGGAATGGTCCGGCGTGCTGCGGACGATCCGGGCGGGCAAGCTGGCCGTACCTTCGCGGGCCACGGTGTGGCTGCCGCACCTGACTGCTTGACGTGGCGGCAACTGATGGCGAGATCAGGGCGGCATTGAGCGAGGTTGGGAGCGGCACCGATGGCGACCCGGCGTGAGATCATCGCACATCATGAGGCCGGTCATGCCGTAGCCGCCCACCGGCTCGGCGTCCGGATCAAGCGGCTATCGATCAAGCCGGATAACATCGCATCGGGCCGCGCGACCATCGGCAAGACGAGCGACGAGACCTTGATCCTAATCATCCTCGCTGGCCCGTATGCGCAAAAACGTTTTGCGCCGCACTCGGCATGGCGCAAGGGAAACACGGCGCACCTGACAAGCGGTTACGACTTCGGGACCGTCGCCGGGTTGATCGACGACCTGCACGGCAACGGCACAGTCGCCAAGCTGTACTGGCGCTATGTGGAAGCGAAGGCCGAACAGCTTGTTGGCCAGTGGTGGAACGAGATCGAGGGCGTTGCGCGTGCGCTGCTTGAACGCGAGACGTTGACCGGCAACGAGATGAAGCGGGCGATCCTCGCCGCGCATTCTCTCGAAGTTTGAGAAGCGGCGCGGCTGCCGCCGAGCCTGCACCATTGCGGCAACCCGGACACCGGAGTGCGGCTCGCCGCCTGGCAGCCGCGCTCTGATCGCCTGATCGTCGGCTCGATCCCGCCTCGCCGGGGTCGGGCTTTTTCTTTTTGAAACACGCTGCGGCGCCGTGGCCCTCAGCCAAACGGAGGGCTTCCGCACGCTCTCCTGCCTGCTATACCGCATCCCGGCACAGGGGGACACTCGATGAACGACAAACCAAAGACCGGGCGGGTACTTAGATATCTTAGGCAGGTGGAAGCCGAAGAGCTTGAGCGGATGGCGCAGTTCGACGAATGGGTCGAGGAAATGCGCAGGAACGGATGTGCAGATCCGGAGGACCCGGTTGCGCTCGCGAAATGGCAAGGCGAGCAAAACAAGGAATTCGAGGAGAATGTGCGTATCCATCGGGCTTTTGAGCAAATGGAACGGGAGGAAGAGGAAGAGCTCCAACGGATCAAAGACAGTCGCCCATTGGGCGTTCCACCGCCGATCGAGCCTCGAAGCGTCCACTCTCCTGTTCCGCAGCCGCCTTGGAAACGAAAGCTACGGCCCTGACCGAGATCAAGGCCGCCGTGCCACGCGACAAGCGGTGGTGGATCAATGTCGGCTTTGATGATGGATTGACAGCGAAGTGTCTCGATCACGCCGCGTGCAAAAAGCAGAAAACTGATCGTGCCGACCGTCACCGGCAAGGTCTACAATCACAGCAAGCGATTGAAGGAAAAGCGCGCGGTACTCAACGGCGTGGCGGCCGAGTTACGGCGGAACATTGGCGAGCCTCCTGTGAAGGCCATTGATCCCAAGCTGCGGCTCGTGGCCTGATCGGGCGACCGCGACGGTCTAAAGCCTATCGTTAGATTGAACCATCGTCATTTTTTGATGGAGGCTGCTTGATCGGTTGGGTCGGCTGTTTCGCCGACCCAAAGGGTTGCGTGGGCTTGGCCGGCGCAGAGCCATACGGTTGGGTGGGCTTCCTCGCGCTCATTTGGTCCAGCACCGCGAGCGTGCAAACCTTGAAGAGCATTGCGGCCTTGCGACTGCCAATCATGCGCGCGGACCAGCGCGGCTCGTCGCCCTGCGGGTATTCGATCCACATGTAGTTCGCGTCGCCGAATTGGCGCAAGAACTCGTCGATGCCACTAGTTAGTGAGAATTCGACCATCGGATAGCCTTTCTCAGAAACGCCACCGCGCGCGTTGACGACTTGCGAGTATCCGTCGAACCCGACTGTCAATTGGATGTCGATCGAATGATCGGAGGGGAAACGCCAGCTATCTTTCATCATGTGAACCCGGATGCGATCGTCGCCCTCGATGAACTTCACGAAGATGCTGGCTTTCGCCGCAGGGAAATAGGTTTGCATGCCGCAGATCGTTTTGCTGTCGCTTGTCTTGTCGCGATAGGCACTCCAAGCACCGCTCGGGATAGAGACTTGAGCGGCCGCAGTAGTCACTGACAGGGCAATGGCGAAGGCGGTGAGCAGTAGGTTTTTCATTGCAGTAGCGTCTGTTCCTGGGAGCGCGCGCGCAAAGACCGACAATCGAGATCCAGTGCCGGGTAGTCGCGACGAGCAAAAGAAATGGCTCGACTTCAATCGAGATATTGGAAACAGGTCCATCCGGGAAAATCCGGTGCTGGCATGCGGAATGGTTAATCCCGCCGAGTGACCCGCATCCACATAATGGCCCAGCCCCGGTGCGAAGCGCTTCTTAGCGTGAGTTGCGCGCGGCTTGGATACCGGGCTTCTACTTACGTCGAAGGTCTCATGCAGCACTGGGAAAAGTCCCAATTGACGCCCGGCCGATCGAGCGACACCCACGCGGCGCAACGCAATGCTTCTATTTTTTATTGCGCGCGGGACGGTTATTTCTACGTCATCTATCTCTACTCAGGCTCGCCACAGTCGGCCTGCGTGTGAAACCTTGCGAGCCGTTTGCGTTGCGTTTGATCCTCCCGTGAAGCATGATGATGCGCGGCGGGGGAAAGTCATGAGAGAACTGTTTTTTCTGATACTGGCACTTGGGGCCGGGTACTGGCTCTATACCGATTGGCAAGCGTCGGGCAGCATGACGGGAAAAGCATATTACGAGGCCTGTTGGGAACGAGCGAATAAGACAAAGGGCTTTGCGGAGCCAAGTCCGAGCACGCCCTATCAGGCGGGACAATGGAAACAATGCGAGCCCGTTGCTAGGCGTGCCTTGTTTGCGAACGGTTTGATCTTCGCAGGCCTAGCAAAGGACGAAACTGACGAAGACGGACTGCGACTGGGGCGCACATGTCCCAATACTATGAGCGAGGTGCCTATAGGCGGTGTTTTTTACCTTTACGTGAAGGAC
Source organism: Bradyrhizobium sp. WSM1743 (assembly GCF_000473065.1). Lineage (GTDB taxonomy): Bacteria > Pseudomonadota > Alphaproteobacteria > Rhizobiales > Xanthobacteraceae > Bradyrhizobium. The sequence continues at coordinate 4,841 of NZ_AXAZ01000002.1, read as the reverse complement.
ACGGAAGCCGAAGGAGGCACGAGCGGCATGGACGGAGTTCTTCCTGCTTCATGGACTTTAAGTCACTGGGCCACAAAGCGATGGCCGAAATGCAGCGCGGAACGCGAGCGCCAGGGATATCCTAAGATCGTCGAAAAGGCAGATGGGACATTTGGTTGGGAAAAACCATGTCCGAAATGCAAATGAACCGCATCGGCTTGGGGGGCAAAATGTTCGGACGAAAGAAGACTTCTCGCGGCAGCGCTAAAGAGCACAAGCCATGCTGGGATGATAAGACACAAGCATCGTTTGCAGAACGAGACTGCTTCGACATCTACATCACGAGCGTGACAAAGCGGACCGGCTTCGGCAAGAGCTCTACTCACATCCTAGATGGCAACCACGGATATGAGATATCCGGCTTGGTCAATTACCCACAATGGAAGGTCGAACTGAACTTCGACGAGAGTGACAGCGAATTTGGGATGTGGTTCTACCACACCTATGCACCTACCGGAGCCCAAGTCGACAACCCTTTTTGGAGATTTGGTTGAGCGACCGCGACTACGCCATCCGCGAAGCAATTGCGAGCGCTCATCGTGCTGCACTCGTAAGCGGGCATAAGCGCTCGCTCGTCAGAATTTGGAAGCGTAAGGGGGATGGTATTTTCACCGCGGAAGAAGCCAAGGTCGGCTGGTCCTGCGACAGTCGCTATCCATTGTTGGGCTTGTATGTATGGGAGCAATTTGAAAGCGTGAACCTGCCAAGTTGGGCACTCCCCTTCTCACACGAACGGTTTTCGGCCGAAGGGATGCCCGAGTGGTACGACATCAAACTTTGATGGTCAGCGTGGTGGTCGGGAGAGAGATTAAATGAGCCTCGATCCGACGGAACCGTACTCCGTGGCGAAGGGGTACGTGCAATCAGCTCATGCGATGATGAGCAACCCGCATCGCCTGCAGACGCCAGATGATACGCCCTTTTATTTGGCGTTTCACATGCTCTGCGGTTTCGCCACTGAATTGTACTTCAAGGCGTTTCTCGGCTACAAAGGCTACACCGACGCAGAGTTGAGACACCACAGCATTCGGCACGATCTCGCAAAACTGCGAGACCTGTGTAGGTCCAAAGGACTATTTGACACCGGAGGCGACCTGTTGGTCGACTTGCTGGCCGAAAAACATAAGACTTTCGAATATCGCTATATGAGGTCAACGAGCGTGTTTCGTGCTGTCGACTTACAGGCGATGTTTTCCGCCTTCTCGTCTCTCGACCGAGTAGTCGGCCATAGGGGCCAGCGCAGCGAGAGGTAGGACGCCGGGCGGTTGGTGGAAGTTTCCTAGCGACGGTCCATGGCGATTGCCGCTAACGTAACAGCCTCGCGCATGTGCAATCTCTACAGCGTCACCACGAACCAAGAGGCGATCCGCGCTCTGTTTCGCGTGGTTAATCGCTATGTCGGCAACCTGGCTCCGATGCCGGGTGTATTTCCAGACTATCCGGCTCCGGTGATCCGCAATAGCGACGCTGGCCGTGAGATGGGCTTGATGCGGTGGGGAATGCCGCCACCGTCGCGCACGGGCGGGCCGCCCGTCACTAACATCCGCAACACGACGTCGCCGCACTGGCGCGGATGGCTAAAGCCGGAGAACCGATGCTTGGTCCCGGCCAACAGCTTTGCCGAATACGCACCCGAGCCAAACCCTGAGACGAAGAAAAAGGATGTGGTTTGGTTCGCGCTGAATGAGGACCGGCCGCTGTTCGCGTTCGCGGGCATCTGGACCGAGTTCAGGGGCGACCGGGGCACGAAGTCCAAACCGATCCCCGGCCCACACCTCGTTTACGGCTTCCTGACCACCGCGCCGAACGCAGTCGTCGAGCCTATCCACCCCAAGGCAATGCCCGTCATCTTGACCACCGACGAGGAGCGCGATGTCTGGATGCGCGCGCCGTGGGATGAGGCGAAGGCTTTGCAGCGGCCGTTGGCTGACGATGCGCTCAGGATAGTAATGCGTGGCGCGGACAAGGAAGATAAAACTGCGGCGTGATCGCACCATAGGAGCATAGGTTTGTTTAGCAAGTCCATCGTGTTTGTGATCGGCGCGGGTGCCAGCTATGAATATGGCCTACCGCTTGGCGGTACTCTCAAGGCTGAAATCGCTCAAAAAGTACGGTTTCGTTTTCAGCATGGCAGCTTGATCGGCGGTGATCACGATCTGCTGGATCACATTAGACGGCGCGTGCCGGACCAAGAGCGGCGGAACGTGTATACGCGGGCCTCTAACGTGCTCGCTGCTGCCATCGGGTCTTTCATCTCAATAGATGAAGCGTTGCACTATGTCGGCGCGACACCGGAGGCAGTCGAGGTCGGCAAGATCGCCATCATCGGCCAAATTCTGGAGGCAGAACGAAACAGCACTCTTGCGATATCGAAGGAGACTGGCAGGCTGGACGTGGACCGCGCTGACGGGAAATGGCTATCTCAGTTGCTATCCATGGCCCTTTCACGCATTCAACGATCGCAGCTTAGAACGGCGTTTGACCACGTCACTTTCATAAACTTCAACTACGATCGTTGCATCGAACACTATCTGTATTGGGCCTTGCAAGAGCGGGCGTCCGCCACCGCAGATGAGGCTAAGGAGATCGTACAAAACCTCAACATGATAAGACCGTATGGTTCAATCGGTGCATTGTCATTCAACAGCACCGATCAGCATGCATTCGGAACGACGGCCCAATTCGATCCATTCACGCGCATCGACGCCATGCGGACATACACCGAGCAGCGTCCCCTCCATGACGTTCAAGCTGTAGAGGGAGTGTTAGCTGATGCGCGGATGATCATCTTTCTTGGATTTGGATTTCACGCAACTAATATCGATCTGTTGCAGACCGGGTCACGAAAATCGGGCGCTGCCGTTCTCGGCACGATCAAAGGCATCCATCGCGAAAACCACGATGTCATCCGAGCCAGGATAAAGACCAATTTGCGGCTGGTCGGCGACACCGTATCGCTGTTAGACATGACGGCATCGGAACTGCTGCGAGAGTTGCGCCAGAGAATTTTGATCAGCGTGGAATGAAGCGCGCACTCAACTGCATTTGGCGATTGATTGTGACCTTCGCCATGACCCTTACCGCGATCGGCGAGGTGTCTGCCGTGGACTTGACCGGCCAAGCCAGCATCATCGACGGCGACACGATCGAAATCCACGGCACGCGCATCCGCCTTTGGGGCATCGACGCGCCAGAGAGCGGCCAGCTTTGCCGGGGCGCGGATAGCCTGCAGTACCGGTGCGGGGCGAAGACTGCGAACGCGCTGGATGCGTTCATCGCTGGACGCCCTGTGACGTGCGCGCCTACCGACCATGACCGGTATGGAAGAACAGTCGCGACCTGCGGCGTGGGCGGTACTGACCTTGGTGATTGGCTTGTTCGCCAGGGATTGGCGTTGGATTGGCCGCGCTACAGCAGGGGGCGCTATGCTGCGGCGCAGGATGAAGCGCGGCGTGGCGAGCGCGGGATATGGTCGGGCAGCTTCGTCGAGCCATGGCGGTTTCGCGAATGCGTCAGGCTCGGCGGGCGACCGGCCCGATGCTCCGATGAAGCGGAGGAAAACGGTTAGCAGAGATTGGCGCATTAGGCATTTGGTAGCACTTGCCCGACACAAAAGACTTCGGAATTGTAGCGACAATTTACCATCTGCTGGAGACGACGACACGATGATCCGCTCTGCCACCGCCGCATCGTTTGTACTCTTGTTTTCGGCCGCATCAGCCACGGCCGATGACACTCGGACCTATCAGGCCACATCGATCGAGGCTGTCGACGGCAAAGTTAAATGTTCGGAGGCGGGCGGTTGGCTCATTCAGTCGACCGGACCTTGCAGTCGGTTCGTGCCGCCGCCGCGCCTTGCGGTCGGAGAAAGCTTTGAGGTCAATGGCAAGAAAATCAAGATCGGGTTCATCGCTGTGACAGTGTATGACAAGGATAAACCCGCTAGCCCGTATATGCCAGCTATCAAGGCTGGATCGATGTACTGCACCGCCGCTTCATCGGCCTCACAAATTCCTTCGTACTCGCGCGACAAGAAGGACGAGCATCAGGGCATCTGGCTCTACATCGATCAATGCAGGCCGCTCTAGCGTTCGAAGGTTAGGTGAAACCAACCTCGCGGTCCGAAGCTATGTCGCTCGGGCGATCCTCAAAAGGTACTTTGGCGCTGTCAGTCCGGCGCGGGGACGCGCGACCGCCCCCTGTGAGCGTATTTCACCCGGGCGATTTTGCGCTTTGATTGGAGCGCCGCCTGTGCGTTTTCCGGGCGCAGGCTACTCCGGAGGCAGGCTTGCCGGTAAACGCCGGTAAACGGCTCGCGCCCCATTTACCGGGCAAGAGCAAATGGCGGTCGCTTAGGTACGAGAAGTCTCGACGACCTCGCTGATCAGCTTGCCCGTCGATGCCCGCAAGCGGGACCGCGAACCGCAAGCCCGGACTGAGACGAGCGCCAGCGTGGCCGCAATTGGCGATGTGGCTGCACACTCACGAGGTCGGATCAGTGGACCGTCGCGGACTTGATGTGCTCAGCCTGAGTTCTTCGCATTTGACCCGAATGTATGGTCCGGCCGCGCGTTGCAAGCGGTTTCGTCAACCTGGCAGATGCGGTCTTGCATCAATGTATCCGGCCTCTGATTGGAGCGTGTTGGGCTCCGGGCCATCATGGATATCAGCGCGCATTCGAGCTGATTAGCGGACAGGCCTCGAGCGGGCCATTCGGGTCACCAGTGTTCGCATGCGCCGGGAAGACCGTCCTCCATGGTCGTCTCATCCTCTCGCAGACCTCGGCGGGTAAGGGATGTTGG
>NZ_AXAZ01000001.1 GCF_000473065.1 Bradyrhizobium sp. WSM1743 | reverse complement strand
CCATGCACGCGCGGGGCGTGGGAACGATCCTCAAGCCCGCCAGGCCCCTCCAACCGGTAGCGATCCAGCCACTTGTAACCGGTCTTGCGACTGATCTCGTAGCGCTCGCAAAGCTCCGTCATCGTCCACAAGCCGGTTCGCTGTTCCGATATGAAGCGTACCCGTTGGTCCATTGCACAGCTCTCTCGCCAAGGCATCGGCTGATCCTCCCAGCCGATAGAGAACTGTCACCCGTCCATCCGGTCTACTGTGTTACCAATCTATCCGGTTTGGACAGGAAGGCACCTTCTCCCACAAGGGGAGAAGGAAGGGATCACCGCGTCCTGCGGAACGTCAAATTAATCCGCTTCCTTCCCAGCAGCGCGTGCTCGCCTTCCGCAAGCGGCGCGACGCCGTGATAGGCGAGCCTGCTCGCCCCGCCCCAGACCACGACATCGCCATGCGCCAGCCGGAAGCGGCGCGGCTTGTCGCTGCGCGCCATGCCGCCGAACAGGAAGGTCGCGGGCAGGCCGAGCGAGACCGAGACGATCGGCGCCGAATAATCCAGCTCGTCCTTGTCCTGATGCAGCGACAGCCGCGTGCCGGGCTCGTAGCGGTTGACGAGGCAGGCATCGGGCGCGAAGTCTTTGAAGCCGCCCTGCTCCGCGGCGCGGCGGGCCAGATCGCAAAACACCGGCGGCATCGCTGGCCATGGCGCGCCGGTGCGCGGATCGATCGGATCATAGCGATAGCCGGTGTGATCGGTGATCCAGCCGCGCTCGCCACAATTGGTCATCGCCACGGACATCTGATAGCCGCCGGGCGTGGTCATCCGCCGGAACGGCGATTGCGCCACGATGGCGCGTACCGCTTCGATCAGCTCGGTCTCGATCGGCTTGACGAAGCCGCGCAGCAGCACGGCGCCGTCGGCGATCTCCTCGCGCGAGGGCTGCGCCTCGACGACGCTGTCGAACAGATCACTTGTCAATCGCAACGCTCATTTGGCATCGTGGAAGATCACACCCAGCGTGTGGCGCTGGCCGGACCTGATGCGGCTGACGCCGTGGCGGAGATTAACGCGGTAGGTGCCGCGTGTCCCCTGCACCGGGCGGTGATGCACAGCGAAGGCAACCGCATCTCCCTGCGCGAGCGGCACCACCTCGGCGCGGGACTGCATGCGCGGGCGCTGCTCGGTCAGCACGAACTCGCCACCGGTGAAATCGCGTCCGGGCTCCGAGAGCAGGATCGCGACCTGGAGCGGGAACACGTGCTCGCCATAGAGGTCCTGGTGCAGGCAGTTGTAGTCGCCCGCCTCGTATTGCAGCAGCAGCGGTGTGGGCCGCGCCTGCCCGGCCTCGTGGCAGCGCTTCAGAAACGCCGCGTGCGCTGAGGGATAGCGGATGTCGATCCCCATCGCCTCGTTCCAGCGATCGGCGACGCCTTGCAGGTGCGCATAGAGCGCCGGGCGCAGCTGCGCGATCAGATCGGGCAGCGGATAGGAGAAGTACTTGTATTCGCCGCGGCCAAAGCCGTGCCGGCCCATGACGATGCGGCTGCGGAAGTGTGCATCGTCAGGGTAGAGCGTTGCGATGGCGCGGCATTGGTCCGGCATCAGCAGGTTCTTCAGGACGGCGCAGCCCTGGGTGTCGAGTTCGGCGGTGATTTGTGGCCAGTCGAGGGCGTCGACGTGGGCGGCGAGGTCGGGAACGGAGGTTTGGGCCGATTTTCGTGCGGTCATTGTCATGGCAATCACCTATGCAGCCCGGCCCTCGCCCGCCACCCGATTTCCGATGACTACCTCCGCGTCATTGCGAGCGTAGCGAAGCAATCCAGGATCCCTCCGCGGAACCAGCCTGGATTGCTTCGTCGCAAGAGCTCCTCGCAATGACGCGGAGAGAGATCAGCCCCTCACCGGCAGCGTCGTCACGTCGTAGCCGTGCCTGATCGTCCGCTTCAGCACGGGGTCCTCGAGCTCGAAGTCGAAGCGCTCCGCCGGGCGGATGCCGCCCTTGGCCGCAAATGTGCCGCCGAACATGGCGCAGCCGTCGGGGAACTTGCCGCCCTCAAAGCCGCGCGCAATGAGATCGTTGACCGGGAGCATCGCGTCGAGCGTGCCCTCCTGGTAGAGCACGCGCTCGCCCTTGATCGTGGCGTAGGAGCGCAGGATCATCTTGTCCCAGTGGCCGACGACGTCCTCGAGCTCCCACAGCGTCGAGGCGATCGGCTTGTCGCACATCTGCTTGGAGACCGTGACATTATAGGCCTCGACCTTGCGGTCGGTATGATCGGAGCCGCAGCCGACGAAGATGCGGCCCTGCCAGCCGATCAGCACGAACTCGACCTCGCCACTGGAATCGCCGCCGCAGCATTCGATGCGGTCTTCCTGGGTCAACCGCCGCGCGGAGGCGCGGTAGTAGATCGGCGTCGAGGCCGGCGGGGCGATGCCCATCTCCTGCAGCTCGGCGATGTGCTTGTCGCGCGCGACGGGGTCGCGGCCGGTCCAGCCGGCGATGACCATCTGGTCGATCGCGAGCGTCAGCGGCGTGGTGGTGTCCTGGGCGTCGACGGTGAAAGTGAGGTCAAACACGAATGACGGCCTCCATGCCGGCAGCAAGTTCAAAGATGCGGCGGTCCGAGCCGCCCGCGCCCGCCAGCATCAGGCCGACGGGGACGTCGCCCGCGCGATGACAGGGCAGCGAGATGGCGCAGCCGTCGATCATGTTGATCAGGGTGCAGTTGCGCAGCGCGCGCAGGTTCTGAGTGGTGAACGCCTTGTCGTCGGCAAGATCGGCGATCTTCGGCGGCGTGTTGGCGGTGGTCGGCAGCACCAGGGCATCATAGGGTGCGATGCGTGCGTTGACGCGGGCGATCAGCGAGCGGCGCTCGTTGAGGAGATCGATGTAGTCCGCCGCGCTCTGCGCCTCGCCGCGCATGATGCGGACGACAACGCGGGGATCGTAGACGTCGCCCTTGGCCGTGATGAGATAGCGGTGCCAGGCATAGCTCTCGGACGCGGCGAAGCCGCCCTTGGCGTTCATCGGGCCGATGTCGTGGAATTCGGACATCTCGATCCGCTCGATGATGGCGCCATGGTCGGCGAGCGTCTTCAGCGCGCGCTCGAAGGTCGCGGAGACCTCCGCGTCGAGATCGTCGAGCGCGATCGTGGTGGGCACAGCGAGCCGCATGCCTCTTACGGGGCGCGGCTTCAGCGCCGTGATCGGCTCGTTGGCGAGCACGGCATCGAGTATGGCACAGCAGCTGACCGATCGCGCCAACGGCCCGATGCTGTCGAGCGAGAACGACAGCGGCACCGAGCCGTCGAGCGGCACGCGGCGCTGCGTCGGCTTGTAGCCGACGATGCCGTTGTAGGCGGCGGGAATGCGGCAGGAGCCGCCGGTGTCGGTGCCGAGCGCGCCATGCGCCATGCCGTCGAGCACGGACACCGCGGCGCCCGAGGAGGAGCCGCCGGGCACATGACCCTCGGCCCGATTCCAGGCGCCCTTCGGCGTGCCGTAATGCGGATTGATGCCGATGCCGGAATAGGCGAACTCGGTCATGTTGGTGCGGCCGATCAGCACGAAGCCGGCCTTGCGCAGCCGCGCGACCGCCGCCGCGTCGTGCTCCGCCGGATCGGAATCGTCGAGCGCACGGGAGCCCGCGCGCGTCGTCTGCCCCTGGATGTCGAAGAGATCCTTGATCGAGATGGGAATGCCGGCATAGCGCGACGGCGCCGCCTTGACCTTGCGCAGAGCATCCATGGAATCGGCGGTCGTCAGCGCCGCGTCCTTGTCGACATGGATGAAGGTGCGCCGGCCCTCGCCGGCAGGGTCGGCGATCCTGGCGATGCAGGCCTCGACCAGCTTGTGGGCGGTAGTGCGGCCGCCTTCGAGGTCTTCGGCGAGCTTCGCCAGCGTCGGAAAATCGGGCATGTCTGTCTCACGGAATATTGGCGCGCGCAATCTATAGCGCTGGCTCGGTTCGACACAAGCATTGTGCGCATGATGGCATGCATGCGCATTGCTGGACCGTTGACGCACGATGGTCGATTGTCGCATCAAGATCGAAACAGGCGGGCGCGAGGCCTGTCCTTGGGAGGAGCCGTCAATATGGCCGAACCGCAGCGCGCGCGACCGAAACCGACGCCGGAGACCCAGCACTTCTGGGACGGCACGAAAGCGGGCGAATTGCGCCTGCAGCGCTGCGACGTCTGCGCGCATGTCTACTTCCCGCCGCGCCCGTTCTGCCCGTCCTGTGCCTCGCGCAAGGTCAGCATCTTCAAGGCGAGCGGCAAGGGTTTCCTCTACAGCTACGTGATCAACCATCGTCCGGCCGCGCCCGGCTTCACGCCGCCTTATGCCATCGCCGTGGTCGAGCTCGACGAGGGCCCGCGGATGATGAGCAACATCATCGACTGCCCGCAGACGCCTGAGGCACTCGAGCTCGACATGAAGCTCGAGGTCGCCTTCCAAGAACTCGACGACAAGATCACCCTCCCCGTCTTCCGTCCGGCGAAGGGGTAAGTCATGCGCAGGAACCAGGTTGCCGTCGTCGGCGCGGCCGAGACCACCGAGCTCGGTGTCATCCCCAACACCTCGCAGCTCCAGCTCCATGCGGATGCGGCGCTCAATGCCATCGCGGACGCCGGGCTGAAGCTCTCCGACATCGACGGCTTTGCCACCGCGGTCGAGACGCCGCAGCAGGTCTGCCACTATCTCGGCATCAAGCCGACCTGGGTGGACGGCACCTCGGTCGGCGGCTGCTCGTTCATGCTGCATGTTCGCCACGCCGCGGCGGCGATCGAGGCGGGTCTCTGCAAGACCGTGCTGATCACCCATGCCGAGAGCGGCAAGTCGATGATCGGCAAGCTGCCGCGCTCGATCTCCGCCGACAGCCTGCAGGGCCAGTTCGAGGCGCCCTATGGCGTCTACGGCCCGCCCAGCATGTTCCCAATTCCCGTGCTGCGCTTCATGAAGACCTACGGCATCACGCACGAGCAGCTTGCTTCAGTGGCGGTGGTGCAGCGGGAATGGGCGGCGAGGAATCCGCGCGCGATGATGAAGGACCCGATCACGGTCACTGATGTCCTCAACTCGCGCATGATCGCCTATCCGTTCCGGCTGCTGCAGTGCTGCCTCGTCACCGACGGCGGCGGCGCGCTGATCCTGACATCGGCGGACCGCGCCAAGGATTTTCCGAGGAAGCCCGTCTACATCATGGGCACCGGCGAGAGCGTGGAGACGCCGATGGTCAGCCAGATGGAGACGTTCAACTCCTCGCGCGCCTTCAAGGTTGCCGGCCCCCTCGCCTTCAAGGAGGCAGGCATCGCGCACAACGACGTCGATCATCTCATGATCTACGATGCCTTCGCGCATCTGCCGCTGTTCGGCCTCGGCGACCTCGGCTTCATGCCCTATGAGGAGACGGGCCAGTTCATCGCGGACGGCAACACGCGGCCGGGTGGGAAACTGCCGCTCAACACCAATGGCGGCGGATTGAGCTACATGCATTCGGGCATGTACGGCATGTATGCGCTGCAGGAGAGCGTGCGCCAGATGCGCGGCATCGCGCCGGCGCAGGTGCCGAACGCGAAGATTTCGGTGTGCCACGGTGTCGGCGGCATGTTCGCGGCGAGTGGCACGATCGTGTTTACGAACGAGAGGTGATTTCTCGTCGTTCCGGGGTGGTCCGAAGGACCAGACCCGGAACCGCGAGATTCCGGGTTCGTGCTTCGCACGCCCCGGAATGACAGAGACAACAGGAGACTCCACATGAGCAAATCACTGCAGGACAAGGTCATCATCGTCACCGGCGCAGGCCGCGGCATCGGGCGCGAGATCGCACTGCTGTGCGCCGCGGAAGGCGCCAAGGTCGTGGTCAACGATCCCGGCGGAGCTGCCGACGGCGCCGGCTCAAACGCCGCGCCCGCGGAGGAAGTGGTCGAGGAAATCAAGAAGCGCGGCGGCACGGCCGTGGCCAATTTCGAGTCGGTCGCCGAAGCGATCCCCGCGAGCAAGATCGTGAAGACCGCGACCGATCATTTCGGCCGGCTCGATGGCGTCGTCAACAATGCCGGCATTTTGCGCGACATGATCTTCCACAAGATGAGCGTGGAAGCGTTCGAGGCCGTCATCAAGGTGCATCTGATGGGCTCGTTCTACGTCAGCCACGCCGCGGCGCGGATCTTCCGCGAGCAGGAGTCAGGCTCATTCGTGCATTTCACCTCGACCTCCGGCCTGATCGGCAACTTTGGCCAGGCCAACTACGCCGCCGCCAAGCTCGGCATCGTCGGACTATCGAAGTCGATAGCGCTCGACATGGGCCGCTTCAACGTCCGCTCCAACTGCGTGTCGCCGTTCGCCTGGACCCGCATGATCGGCACCATCCCGACCGAGACCGAGGCCGAGAAGGCGCGGGTCGAGAAGATCAAGCAGATGGGACCGGAGAAAATCGCGCCGCTCTGCGGCTATCTGCTCGGCGATTCCGCCAAGGACGTCACGGGGCAGATCTTTGGCGTGCGCATGAACGAGATCTTCCTGTTCAGCCAGAACCGCCCGATCCGCTCGGTGCAGCGGAGCGAAGGCTGGACACCGCAATCGATCGCGGAACACGGCATGCCGGCGCTGAAGGGTTCGTTCTACAAGCTCGACCGCTCCGCCGACATCTTCACGTGGGATCCGGTCTAACCGATCCCGGCATTTTGCTGCATTGCGAGCTCCGGTTGTCCAGCCGGAGATCGCCTGCTTTACGCCCGAATGCGGGCGGATGGTTTCCTCCCAACAAAAAATCGGGAGGCAACCATGACGAAACCACTGACCATTCCCGCAGGTACCAACGAGCCCTCTCTTGCGCGCCGCACCCTATTGAAGGGCGCGGCAGCCGCCGTCGCGGCGACGGGCGTCACCATGAACGGAGCCCTGGCAGCCTCCGTCGCCCCCCTGGGCCAGACCGGCGCACCGACGCGATCGACCGCGCCATTGCCCCTCGGACCACTGCCGGGCAGCCGCTACCCCGACTCTCATCTGGAATCGGCCAAGAAGGGGCCGCCGTCCTTCGGCCCGCCCGGCTTCCCGGCCTTCGCCGGCACCATGGCGGTCGAGCGCGTCGCAACCGGCTTCCGCTGGGCCGAGGGCCCCGTGTATTTCGCGGCCGGGCGATACGTGTTGTTCAGCGACATTCCGAACAACCGCATCATGCGCTTCTCGGAGGACGACGGTCATCTCAGCGTCTACCGCTCCCCGTCGATGAACTCGAACGGCAACACGATCGATCGCGAAGGACGCCTGATCACATGCGAGCATAGCGGCCGGCGCGTGACGCGGACCGAGCTCGACGGCTCGATCACCATCATCGCCGACAAATACAACGGCAAGCGGCTGAACTCCCCGAACGACGCGGTCGTGACTGCCGATGGCGCGATCTGGTTCACCGACCCCGCCTATGGCATCGGCGGCTTCTACGAGGGGATCAAGGCGGAGCCCGAGCAGGACAAGAAGAACGTCTACCGGGTCGACCCGAAGTCCGGCGAGGTCAAAGTCGTCGTCGACGATTTTGTCGAGCCCAACGGGCTCGCCATCTCGCCGGACGAGAAGAAGCTCTACATCTGCGACACTGGCTTCACCGATGGGCCGGACAACCCATCCCATATTCGCGTGTTCGACCTCGACGTGGCCGCGGGGAAGGTATCGAACAGCAAGGTCTTTGCAGACATGCCAAAACCGAGCATCACCGACGGTGTCCGCTGTGACACCGAAGGGCGGGTCTGGTGCTCGGTGGGCTGGGGCGATCCGAACGAGGACGGCGTGCGCTGCTATACGGCGTCGGGCGAATTGCTCGGCAAGATCCATATTCCGGAAACGGTTGCGAACTTGTGCTTCGGCGGCCAGCAGCGAAACAGGCTCTATATCTGCGGCTCGACATCGCTCTATGCCGTCTACACGAGTGTGCAGGGCGCGATGAAGCCGTGAGTTAGTGGCGCCGTCATTCCGGGCTGGTCCGCAAGGACCAGACCCGGAATCTCGAGGTTCCGGGTTCGATGCTTCGCATCGCCCCGGAACGACGGGTTGAGATTACCCCGTATTCCTCAACCCCGCCGAGATCCCGTTGATCGTCAGCTGAATCCCGCGCAGCACCTGCTCGTCCGGGTTCTGCGCGCGATGCTCTTTCAGCAGTTCGACCTGCACGTGGTTGAGCGGGTCGAGATAGGGGAAGCGGTGGCGCACTGAGCGCTCCAGCAGCGGATTGCCCTGCAGCAATCGGTCCTGGCCCATGATGTCGAGCAGCGTCTCGATGCAGGAATGCCATTCACGGCGGATGCGGCCGAAGATCTTTTCGCGCAAGGATTCGTCGGGCACGAGCTCGGCATAGCGCGAGGCGATTGCGATCGAGCTCTTCGCGAGCACCATGTCCATGTTCGACAGCAGCATGCGGAAGAACGGCCATTCCTTGTAGAGCTCTTTCAGGAACGGCATGCCCTGCTCTGGATGCGCGGCGATCCATTGCTCGACCGCGCTGCCGAAGCCGTACCAGCCCGGCAGCATCAGGCGGCATTGCGCCCAGGAGAACACCCAGGGGATGGCGCGCAGGTCCTCGATCGCGCGGGTCTTCTTGCGCGAGGCCGGACGGCTGCCGATGTTTAGCGTCGCGATCTCGTTGATGACCGTGGAGGCCCAGAAATAATCGACGAAGCCTTCGGTCTCGTAGACGAGGCCGCGATAAGCTCCAAGGGCGAGATTCGAAAGCTCGTCCATCGCGACCAGATATTCGCGGCGCGGCGCGCTCTGGCGCGGATGCAGGAGACTTGCTTCGAGCGTCGCGGCGGCGAGGATCTCCAGATTGTTGCGGCCGACCTCGGCGTTGGAATATTTCGACGAGATGATCTCGCCCTGCTCGGTGATGCGGATCTGGCCGTTCACGGCGCCGCCAGGCTGCGCGATGATGGCGTCATAGCTCGGCCCGCCGCCGCGGCCGACCGAGCCGCCGCGGCCATGGAACAGGCGCAGCCGCACGTGATGCCGCTCGAACACTTCGACGAGTCCGATCTCGGCCTTGTAGAGCTCCCAGCCCGAGGTGACGAAGCCGCCGTCCTTGTTGCTGTCGGAGTAACCGAGCATGACCTCCTGCACGCTGCCGCGGCTGTCGACGAGGCGGCGGTAATCGTGCAGCGACAGCATGCGGTCCATGATGCCGCTTGAAGCCTGCAAGTCCTCGATGGTCTCGAACAGCGGCACGATGTTGATGGCGCTGCGTCCGGAGGGATGGACGAGGCCGACCTCCTTCAAGAGTACCGCGACCTCGAGCATGTCGGACATGCCCTTGCACATCGAGATGATGCATTGCGGAATGGCGTCCGAGCCGAACCTCGCATGCGCCTCCGCGGCGGCATGGAACACATTGAGCTCGCCCATGGTCTCGTCGCTGTATTTGACGAAGGGCGACACCAGCGCGCGCGTCGAGCGCAATTCGTTCGTGAGCAGCGAGATGCGTGCGTCCTCGCCGAGCGCCAGATAGGACATGCCGGGATTGGCGGCGTCCATCAGCTCGGCAATGGTGCGTTCGTGCACGGCCGAGTTCTGGCGGATGTCGAGCCGGGCCAGGTGGAAGCCGAAGCAGTCCACCGCGCGGCGGAGCAGCCGCAGCCGGCCGCGCGCGATGACACGGGCGTTGTTGGAGATCAGCGAGCGGTGCAGCACGTCGAGGTCGGCTTGCAATTCCTTCACGCTCTCGTAGGGCGCGCCCTTGCCGACCGGCCGGCGCGTGATCTCGACCTCGAGCTTTTCGGCCGTGGCCGTGAGGCGGGCATAGATGCCGGAGACCGCCAGGCGATAGGGCTCGCCGCTCCGGTGCGGCGAAGTGTCCGGCGAACGCTCCGCCAGGTTGCGCAGCTCCTCGGAGACGTCGGCGAGGTGCGCCGCGATCGACAGCTCCGCGCCGAGCACGTGCAGTTCGTTCAGATAGAACTGCATCACCCGACTCGACTGCAGCCGCAGCGTGCCACGCATCACGTCGGCGGTGACGAAGGGATTGCCGTCGCGGTCGCCGCCGATCCAGCTGCCCATGCGCAGGAACGAGGCGAGCTCGCTGGCGGCCTGCTCGCCGCCCTCCTCCAGCCGGTCCTCCAGCGCGTTGATGAGCCGCGGCACCTCGCGCAGGAAGGTGTAGTCGTAGAACGCCAGGCCGTTGGCGACCTCGTCGAGCACGGTGAGCTTGGTCCGGCGGAGCAAATTGGTCTGCCACAGTGTCAGCACCTCGCGGCGGAGCTGCTCGTCGCTGGCATCTGCCTCCTCCCCAGTCAGCGCGACGCGCTCGCGGCGGTCGAGCAGGGCTGCAATCTCCATCTCGCGGTCCATGGTGCTCTTGCGGCGGACCTCGGTCGGGTGCGCGGTCAGCACCGGGCTGACCAGCGCGGTCTTGAAGAAGCTGCGAAGCTGGTCGGGGTCGATGCCGGCGTCCCTGGCGTGGGCGAGCGTTTCCGCCAGCACGCCGGAGCCGCCGCTTTTGGCGGCGCTGCGCGCGCGCATCTGACGGATGTTGTTCTGGTCCTCGGCGATGTTGGCAAGGTGCGAGAAATAGCTGAAGGCACGGACGATCCGCACGGTCTCGGAGATCGACATGCCGTCGAGGATCTGCTCGAGCTCGCGGCGGGCGAGCCGGTCCTCGTCGCGGTGAAACCGGATCGAGGTCTGCCTGATGCGCTCGACTAGGTCGAACACGTCGGCGCCCTCCTGGTCGCGCACGGTATCGCCGAGAATGCGCCCGAGCAGGCGGATGTCGTCCCGCAGCCGCGCATCCGCTTCCATCGCCTGGACGTCCTCAGGCCGGTTGGGGCGATGCTCGGTGGTGTCGGATGATACGGTCTGGAGGGACATGGCTCGCTCCCCTATTAGAGCTCCCAATGGCTCCCCGGCCCGTCGAGTGTGCGATATTTTTCTACCGCAGCGCAAGACGAAGTTGGTGGCGGCGCACAGGGCTGGGGTGATGATCAAGTGTCCCGGACAAGCAGCAACGCCGCAAGCGTTGCCGCGCAGAGCCGGGACCCAGATGCGACAGAACACATTGCCGCAATATGGGCCCCGGCTCTGCAGCGCACCACGCCGCGAAGACACGTCGCGCTGCGCTGCGTCCGGGGCACGAGAGCTTTCTCTTTTATAGGCATGCCTTCACGTTCTCGCGGCGCGTTCCGCCCGAGCTTTGCTGACCGTTTTCGCCCTCATCAAGAAGAAAGGGCGCAGGGAAGGCCGGGCGCCGGCTGGCACCCGAAGGTCCGCACGCGACAAGACGCACGCGGGGTGACCACAGGTGATGCCGGGCTCCCGGCCTTCCCTGCGCAATGGTTTTACGGCTTATGGCGCGCTCTCCCCGGGGAGCGATGCACTATTGCCCCCGTCGCCTTGCAGATGACTGATGCGCGCACCCGGTTGGGCCGCTTCACCACCGCAAGCCTTGACGCACAGACCCCGGGCGTCAGGACCACACGCTTTTGCCGTCCGCGGACGTCCCTCCCCAAACAGTCGGAAGCTCGCGCGTGCTCGCCCCCAATGCCGAAAAGAAACGCTGTGACCGCGCCGTGTCGTACCGCGGATCGTGATGGCTCACAGGCGCAGCCCGCCCTGCCACCCCGTCACGCGCCGGCGCTGCCGCGTCCATCGCATCCCGGCCTACGTATCGTGACGATCGCGAAACGTCCCTTTGACGGGCCAGGATGTGCTGCGGTTTACCCGAAACCGATAATTCGGTCAATCAGAATATTTTACGTTCCCATCCCTTGACCAGCATTTGGCGTGTTTTGCCCGCGGGCAACGAGAGGCATGGGCGCGCAGCATCGCCTGGTCGCGGCCCGCAGCACCGGAGATTGCCACCGACAGCCAGCGTAACAAACGAATGGAGATTTCGTCGCCTAAGGCCCAAGAGAACCTCACGACCATGTCCAATTCCAGCGCTTGCTGCGGCCAGAAAGCAAGATGACAACTTGCGGCGATAGTGGCAGAATGGTGACAGACGTGGTTTGAAGACTTGGCGACCAAGAACAACGAAGAGAATAGTTCGCCGCGGTCACGTTGTCCAAGGGAGGAGATGGCTCATGAAACGCTTGTTTCTGGGGTTGATCGCCGTTGCCCTGATCGCTTCGGCGTTTGTCGTATCCACCACAACAGTCATGGCGCAGACGAAGGTGTTGAAGATGCAGGCCACATGGCCGGCTTCGCTCACGCTCTATGACAACTTCACCTATTTCGCCGACCGGGTGAACAAGCTATCAGCCGGCGCGCTGAAGATCGAGGCGATGCCCGCCGGCCAGGTCGTGCCGGCGTTCGAGGTGCTGGATGCAACCCACAAGAAGGTGCTCGACGGAGCGCATGCGTGGGCCGGCTACTGGACCGGCAAGAACAAGACCGCGATCCTGTTCACCGGCGGTCCCGGCGGCACCTTCGGCATGGACTTCATGGACGTGATGGGTTGGCTCTATCACGGCGGCGGCCTCGATCTTTACAACGAGTTTTATCAGAAGGAGCTCAAGCTCAACCTCGTCGTGTTTCCAATCCTACCTGCGGGGCCACAGGCATTCGGCTGGTTCAAGAAGCCGATTCAGACGATCGAGGACATGAAGGGCATGAAATGCCGCCAGACCGGAATGGCCGGCGAAGTATGGCAGGCGCTCGGCTTCACGGTGGTCAACATGCCGGGCGGAGAAATCATTCCCTCCGCGCAACGCGGCGTGATCGATTGCGCCGAATGGGTCGGCGGCATCGAGGACCTGCAGCTCGGCTTCCACAACGTCTGGAAGTATCACTATTCACCCGGCTTGCATGAGAACGTGACGGTCGGCGAGCTCGTCATCAACGGCGATGTGTGGAAGGAGCTCAGCCCGCAACATCAGGAAATCATCAAGTCGGCGGCCAACGAGACATTCCTGGTCTGGTGGACCAAGTGGCAGCGCCAGAACGCCGATGCGCTGATTGAGATGCAGCAGAAGCACGGCGTACAGATCCTGCGCACGCCGACGGAGATCCTGCTGGCCTTCATCAAGAAGTGGGACGAGATCGCGGCGGCCGAGGGCGCCAAGAACCCGTTCTTCAAGAAGGTGCACGACTCGCAGAAGGCCTATGCCAGCGCTGTGGTGCCGTACAAGAGGTCTTACTTCCCGCCATACTCCTTCATGGCGAACTACTACTTCCCGACCGAGAAATAGGGACTTCCTCCGAGGGCGGCCGATTTGACCGCCCTCAATTCGCACGCAGGCGGCTGCTTTGTGCCGCGCGAACGATCGGCGAAAGGGGCGAGGCATGGCTGAGATAACAGGCAGGCAGCCGCCGGCGCTGCTGGCCATCATCCGGATGATCGACGGCTTCACGGACCGGACCGGCACGATCATCTCGTGGCTCTCGGTGCCACTGGTTCTCGCCGTCGCTTACGAGGTTGGAGCGCGTTACCTGTTCAACGCGCCGACCATATGGGCCTACGACGCAACCTACATGCTGTACGGCTCGCTCTTCATGCTTGGCGCCGCATACGCGCTGCACAAGGGCGCTCATATCCGTACCGACTTCTTCTGGGAGAAGTTCTCGATCCGTAGGAAGGGCTGGATCGACACGATCTCCTATGTCGTCTTCTTCTTCCCGAGCCTGATCATGCTGCTCCTGATCAGCTGGAACGAATTTCACTACGCGTGGCTGATCAACGAGACTTCGGACCAGACACCCTGGCGGCCCGTGCTGTGGCCGTTCAAATTCGTCGTGCCGCTCGCCTGCCTCCTGCTGCTGGTCCAGGGCGTGTCCGAGTTGATCAAGAGCATCTACATGGCGCGCACCGGCGTCGAACTGGAGCATAAGGAGAAGGTCGAGATATGACCGCAGAAGCGCTCATCGGCCTCATCATGCTTGTGGTGCTGCTTGGCGCGATCTTCATCGGTGTGCCGATCTCGTTCACGTTGCTGTTTCTCGCCTTCTCGTTCGGCTACTGGGGCATGGGCGGGACGGTCTTCGAGCTTGGTTACTTCCAGACCATCGGCATGATGAAGGAAGAACTCCTCGCCGCCGTACCGCTGTTCATCTTCATGGGCTTCATCACCGAGCAGGCGGGACTCATGGAGCGCCTTTTTACGGCGTTCCGCATGCTGCTTGCGCCAGTGCGCGGCGCACTCTTCCTCGTCGTCATCCTGACCTCGACCGTGTTCGCGATGGCGACAGGCATCGTCGGGGCGGCCGTCACCGTTCTTGGCATCATGGCATCGCCGATCATGACGAAGGCGGGCTATGATGCCAAGCTTTCAGCGGGCACCATCACGGCGGGCGGCACGCTCGGTATTCTCATTCCCCCGTCGGTCATGCTGATCGTGATGGGGCCGGTGCTCGGGGTTTCGGTCGCCGATCTCTATGCTGCAGCCTTCGGGCCGGGCTTTCTGCTGGCCGGCATCTACATCGCCTATCTGATGGGTCGCTCCTTCATCAATCCCAAGCTCGGGCCGCCAGTGCCAAAGGATGAGCGGATCCACTCCGCTGGATACATTGCGCGCGAGGTGGTCGTCGGCACGCTGCCGCTGCTCGGGCTCATCACGGCGACGCTCGGCTCCATCATCGGGGGACTTGCGACGCCGACGGAGGCGGCAGGCATCGGCAGCGTCGGCGCACTGATCCTCGCCATCGCATATGGCAGGTTCTCGTTCAGCGGACTGCAGCGCGCTATGACCTCGACGATGGCGACGTCGAGCATGGTTCTGCTGCTGGCGGTCACGTCGAACATTTTCGGCGCGGTGTTCGCCCGCCTCGGCTCGGCGAACTGGATCACCGAGTCGATGCTCGGCCTGCAGCTGCCGCCGAGCCTCATGCTGATCGTCGTGCTCTTTCTCGTCTTCCTGCTGGGGTGGCCGTTTGAGTGGCCGGCCATCATCCTGGTGTTTCTGCCGATCTTCTATCCCGTCGTGAAAGGCATGGGCATCGACCTCATATGGTTCGGAGCGTTGGTTGCGGTGGTGCTACAGACCGCCTTCCTGTCGCCGCCCGTCGCCATGTCAGCGTACTATCTCAAGCAGGTGGTCAAGGGTTGGAGTCTCGCGACGATCTACGCTGGCATGTTCCAGTTCATGGTACTGCAGGTGATCTGCGTTGGCCTGATGATTGCTTTCCCCGGCATTGCGACCTGGTTCCCACACACGCTGCAAGAAGCATCTCGCAGCCAGGTGATCCCGGAGGAGTACAGAAAAATCCTGGAACAGCAGAAACAAGCACCGTCCCTGGAAGACGAGGACTGGTTGACACCAAAAAAGAAGTAGCCGCGCGATTGCGTGCGCTGCGCTGCTCAATTTCCGCTTCGATGGGTTGAGCCCTTGCGAAACCCATCATGCTTCGTCATCCGCAGACGGTTTGATGGGATTCGCTTACGCTCTACCCATCCAGCTTCGTTATCGCGGATGGATTGATGGGTTTCGCAAGGGCTCAACCCATCCTACGAGCTCTGCTCTCTGCGGGCGACCGCCGGCCTTGGCTCAGCGCCCTCAATTGCGCTGTGCGGTCCAGTAGCCTGAACAGCGCGCGTTTCCTGAATGGCCGCTCCACGTCCCGCGGCCAAAATGGCTCGAGAGCCGACCTGAGCCGGAGGCGAATTTGTCCTGAACCGTCACCGACGCCCGAACTGCGCCGGAACGCGCCACATAGCCTCTGAACCTGACTAAATTCGGATGTGTAACTATTCCGTCAGTGATGTTGACGGTGAAATTATAGGTCGCATCGCAAGGTCCTCTTTGCGTCACGAAGATGAGGTCCCAGGAGCCGTCGAATGCAGAGCGGGCTTGCGCGACGGAGTTGAAGGCGACCAAGCAGCCCACGGTCGCCACACAGGTGAAAAGCTTCTTCATTGTCTGCTCCAAGCTGTCTCCCACACATGGCGAGCGGAGCTGGCGAGTTCAATGCGGCTCGCCGGGGGCCGGATCTGGACTCGACCGGGCCACCCGCTTTCCTATAGGTTTACCCATGTGCAGCTGCTTTCCAAGCACAGCCAGCGGTGAGCGAAATGGCTGAAAAAATCGATGTCGACGTTACCGGCAAATCGCAGTTTGAAGTCGCCTACGAGATGGCGAGATTCATTCTCGTCAATATGGAAGGCCGCCAAGTGAAAAACATAAAGCGGCAAGAACTCTTGCATTTGGTGGCCGACTGCATCGAAGCCTTGCGCGGCATCAAGGTCAAGGAGATCATCAGCTAAGGAGGTAACTGGCAGCAAGCGCGCAGGATAGGTTGAGCCCTTGCGAAACCCATCATGCTTCCTCATCAGCATTGATGGGTTTCGCTGTCGCTCTACCCATCCTACGAGTTCGTATCACGCCGGCACGATCACCTTGCCGATCGGCCAGAGCGCAATGCCCGCGAGCTTCAGATGGGCCCATGCGAAAGGGATGCCGATGATGGTGACGGCGAGCACCAAGGCCGTCACGAGATGGCCGAGCGCCAGCCACCAGCCGGCGAGCACGAACCAGATGATGTTGCCGATCACCCCGAGCGGACCGGTGCCGATATCCTCGACACCGGTAACCTCGTAGCGGCTGACCGCCCGCGAGCCGAACGGCAGCAGCGTGTAGACCGCGATGTTGAACGCCGCGCGCGCCCAGGGCAGGCCGATGATGGTGACGGCCATGATGACCGCAGCCACCAGCCAGCCGAACGCCATCCAGGCGCCGCCGATGAGGATCCAGAGGATGTTGAGCAGGATGGAAACGGGGGTCATGGGATGATCCGGAGATGGATGATCCCGTCTATATAGGTTCGAAATCTGTCGTCGCTAAGACGCTTCAATGCTGGCAAGGCGTCGCCCGGATGGAGCGCAGCGTAATCCGGGAAGATCTCTCCGCGGCGAGAGATCCCGGATTACGCTTACGCTCCATCCGGGCTACGGACTGTCAGATCTTCCGCCCCGCCTGCTCCCAATAGGGATCGCGCAGGCGGCGCTTGAAGATCTTGCCGGAATCTTCGCGCGGCAGCCCGGTGCGGATCTCGATGTGCTTCGGCACCTTGTAGTCGGCGAGCGAGGCCTTCAATCGCGCGCGGACATCGGCGGCATCGAGCGTCACGCCGGCTTGCGGCTCGACCACGGCCATCAGCGCCTCACCGAATTCGGCGTCGGGGATGCCGAACACGGCGCAGTCATGCACGCCGGGAACGGCGTGCAGCACGGACTCGATCTCGGCCGGATAGATGTTGACGCCGCCCGAGATCACCATGTCGCGCTTGCGGTCGCAGATGAAGACGTAGCCGTCCTCGTCGATGTAGCCGACATCGCCGGAGGTGATGAAGCCGTCGCGGTCGATCTCGGCGCGCTTCTCTGGCTTGTTGTGGTAGGTGAAGTCGGCCAGCTCCGCCATGCGGGAATAGATCTCGCCGATCTCGCCGACGCCGAGCACGCGTCCGTCCTCGCCGATGAAGCGCAGCTCGGCGCCGGGCGAGATCTTGCCGACGGTCCCGGGCTTCTTCAGCGCATCCTCGGAGGTTGCGAAGGTGACGGCGCTGGATTCGGTCGAGCCGTAGAACTCGTGGATCACCGGGCCCCACCACTCGATCATCGCGCGTTTGACGTCGGCCGGGCACGGCGCGGCGGCGTGGATGACATGACGCAAGGAAGAGACGTCGTACTTCCTGCGCACCTCTTCCGGCAGCTTCATCAGGCGGATGAACATGGTCGGCACCATGAAGATGGTGTCGATTTTGTAGCGCTCGATCGCTTGCAGAAATTTCTCCGCCTCGAAGCGCGGCATCAGCACCAGCACCCCGCCGAGCTTGCCGGCGCGGATGCCGAACGAATTCGGCGCGGAATGATAGAGCGGGCCCGGCAATAGCGCACGGGCACCTGGCTTGAGCCCATAGATCATGGCGCGCATGCGCTCGCCGGCGGCCTGCTGCTCCGGCGTCGGCGCGTTGCGGCGGACGCCCTTGGGATGGCCTGTTGTGCCCGAGGTGTAGATCATGTTCATGGGTTGCGGCACGACCGGGCCGTCATAGGGCTGGTGTTGCGCGAGCCAGGCTTCGAAATCGATCGCAAAGTCCGGGGTCGTCAGATGATCGGGATCGATCTTGTAGTTGGACAGGATCTCCGGCGGCGTCGGCACGCTGAGCACGGTGACGCCACTTGGGATCGCATCGCGGAGGGCGTGCAGCATGTCGGCATGCCCGATCAGCACTGACGTGCCGGAGTCGTTCAGGATGTAATTGATCTCCTCCGGCTTGAAGTGCCAGTTGATCGGCACGCCATAGGCGCCGAGCCTCATCGCAGCGTAGGCAGCTTCGAGGAAGGCGATGTCGTTGCGCATCAGCATGCAGACGCAATCGCCTTGGCGGACGCCGATTTTGGCGAGGCCGCTTGCGATGCGGTCGGCGCGGGCGGTGACCTCGACGTGGGAACGGCGGCGCTCGCCGGAGACGATACCGAGGAATGGGGACGTTTCGCTCATTTTTGTTTTTCTTTGTTGTGAGTTTGTCATTCCGGGATGGTCCGAAGGACCAGACCTCAGGTGCGCAATTGCGCACCGGGGAATCTCGAGGTTCCGGGTTCGATGCTGCGCATCGCCCGGAACGACCGGGAGATCAATCCGCAAACTTCGGCGCGCGCTTCTCCAGATTGGCACGCACCGCCTCGATCTGGTTGGCGCTGCCGATCAGCTTCTGCTGCTCGACGGACTCGGCCAGCAGCGCGGGCCCTGGATCGACCGAGAGATTGTTCAGCATCCGCTTGGCGGCGCGGATCGCGTCCGGGCTCTTGCCGGCGATCTCGCGCGCGACTTCGAGCGCGGCTGCGCGCGGATTGTCGCAGATGCGCGTGGCGAGGCCGTAAGTCATTGCCTCCTGTGCGGAGAAGATGCGGCCAGTGTAGGTGAGATCCCGCAGGATGTCGTCGCGCACCAGCGAGGCCAGGATCGGCGTGCCCGCCATATCAGGCACGAGGCCCCATTTGATCTCCATCACCGACATCCGCGCATCGGGCGCGAGGAAGCGCATGTCGGCACCGAGCGAGAGCTGGAAGCCACCGCCGAAGGCGACGCCATGCACGGCCGCGATCACCGGAACCGGAAGCTGGCGCCAGCCCCATACCGCCTGTTGCGGAAAGTTCGCCTGGCCATGCGTCCGCTTGGTGAGGTCGCGATTTTCGCCACCCGGAATTCCGTTGCCGCCCTTCTCCTTCATGGCGGCAAAACGCCCCATGTCGAGCCCGGCGCAGAAGGCACGGCCTTCACCCGAGAGCACGACGACGCGCAGGCCTTTTTCCTTGGAAAGCCGGTCGGTTGCGGCGACGAGGGCCTCGAACATGGGCTGATCCAGCGCATTCATCTTGTCAGCGCGCACCAGGCGCACGTCGGCGACGCCTTCCGAGATCGAGATCGAGACGCGATCTTCCATGGACGAATTCTCCCCTGTTCTTGTTCAGTGCCGCTTTACAGAAGGCTGACGGCCGGATTTAGTCAATCGACCAATTAACTGACAATCCGTACGGGAGAAACAGCGATGTTCAAGGAAAATCTTCTGGCCGGACGGCGCATTCTCGTGACCGGCGGCGGCACCGGGCTCGGCAAATCGATGGCGGCGCGCTTCCTCCAGCTCGGCGCCGAGGTGCACATCTGCGGCCGGCGCAAGATCGTGTGCGACGAGACAGCGACCGAATTGATGGATCTCTATGGCGGCCGCGTCACCAGCCACGGCGTCGACATCCGCAACGCGCTCGCGGTGGAGGAGATGATCGAGACCATCTTTCGCGATGGCCCCCTCACCGATCTCATCAACAACGCCGCCGGCAACTTCATCTCGCGTACCGAGGAACTGTCCCCGCGCGGCTTCGATGCGGTCGCCAACATCGTCATGCACGGCACGTTCTACGTGACGCACGCGGTCGGCAAGCGCTGGATCGCGCTAAAGCAGCCCGGCAATGTCGTCTCCATCACCGTGACCTGGGTGCGCAACGGCTCGCCCTACGTGGTGCCGTCGGCGATGAGCAAATCCGCCATCCATGCCATGACGATGTCGCTCGCGACCGAATGGGGCCGCTACGGCATCCGCCTCAACACCATTGCACCCGGTGAGATCCCGACCGAGGGCATGAGCAAGCGCATCAAGCCCGGCGACGAAGCCGGCGCGCGCACTAGGGCGATGAACCCGATGGGCCGGGTCGGCACAATGGAGGAATTGCAGAACCTTGCCGTGTTCCTGATCTCGGGCGGATGCGACTGGATCAACGGCGAGACCATCGCCATGGACGGCGCGCAGGCGCTCGCCATGGGTGGCAATTTCTACCAGCTCCGCGACTGGAGCGACGACGACTGGAAGACCGCGCGCGAGAGCATCATGGCGCAGAACGAGAAGGACCGGGCGAAGCGGGGGTGATCCGCGCTGCGAGAGCGAGGGCCGACGCTTTCGCCTCGCATCCAACTGTCGTCCCCGCGAAGGCGGGGACCCATAACCCCAGGGAGAAGTTTGACGCGAGACCGGCAACTCCGAGTCTTCGCAAAACCTCTCCCTGTGGCTACCGCGACGAGCGCAAGCGCTCGCGCTGAGGTCCCGGATCTGCGCGCGCTTTGGGCGCGCTTGTCCGGGACGACAGCGAGGCGTCTTGTCTTCACCCGCGGATGACGCCACACTCCCGGGCATAAAAACAAGAGCCACGGGAGAAACATGTCCACACAGCCATTGGCGAACCTCGCCGACATGGTGCGCGAGCGTGCGAAGAGCCGCGGCAGCGCCATTGCCTATGAGTTCGAGGGCCGCACCACCAGCTTCGCCGAGTTCGACATCAAGACCAACAAGGTCGCGAACGCGCTCCTCGCGATGGGCGTGAAGAAGGGCGACCGCATCGCCTATCTCGGCAAGAACAGCGACACCTATTTCGAGCTCTTGATGGGTGCGATGAAGGCAGGCGTGGTGATGGCGCCGGTGAACTGGCGGCTCGCCGGGCCCGAAGTCGCCTTCATCGTTTCGGATTGCAAGGCGCCGGTGCTGTTCGTCGGGCCGGAGTTCATCACACAGGTTCGCCAGATCAGGGATCAGATACTGGGAGTGCGCACGATCATCACCACCGAAGGCAGCGCGCCGGAGTGGCAGGATTTTGCGGCTTGGCGCGATGCGCAGAGCGGCGACGATGCAAGAGTGCCGATCGACACCAAGGACATCGCGATCCAGCTCTACACGTCGGGTACCACCGGCAAGCCGAAGGGCGCGATGCTGAGCCACGCGAACTTCCTCAACCTGGTGCAGACCGGAAACGCCGAGGACAAGCCGGAATGGAACCGGTGGTCGACCGACGACGTCTCGCTGGTGGCGATGCCGATCTTCCACATCGGCGGTTCGGGCTGGGGCGTGATGGGGCTCTATCACGGCGCCCGCGGCGTGATCGCGCGCGAGTTCGATCCGGCCAAGGTGCTGGATTTCTTCGAGCAGTCGGGCATCACAAAGCTGTTCATGGTGCCGGCGGCGATGCAGTTCGTGGTGCGGCAGCCGCGCGCCAAGACGGTGGATTTCTCCAGGCTGAAATACATGCTGTACGGCGCCTCGCCGATCCCGGCGGCGCTGCTGAAGGAGTGCATCGAGGTCTTCAAATGCGGCTTCGTGCAGATGTACGGCATGACCGAGACCACCGGCACCATCGTCGCGCTGCCGCCGGAGGACCACGTCGAAGGGCTGGAGCGGATGCGCTCGGCCGGCAAGGCGCTGCCGGGCGTCGAGATCGCGATCCTCGATCCCGACGGCAAGCCGCTGCCGCCGCGTCAGGTCGGCGAGATCGCGACGCGCTCGGGCTCGAACATGGCGGGCTACTGGAATCTGCCGGAGGCGACCGCCGCGACCCTGCGCAGTGACGGCTGGCTGCGTACCGGCGATGCCGGCTACATGGACGAGGACGGCTATCTCTACATCCACGACCGCATCAAGGACATGATCATCTCCGGCGGCGAGAACATCTATCCCGCCGAGGTCGAGAGCGCGCTGTGCGATCATCCTGACGTCGCCGAGGCGGCCGTGATCGGCGTGCCCGACGACAAATGGGGCGAAGCGGTGAAGGCTGTCGTGGTGATGAAGCCGGGCAAGCAGGCGACCGCCACCGACATCATCAACTTCACCCGCGAGCGCATCGCCGGCTACAAGACGCCGAAGAGCGTGGAGTTTCTGCCGGCGCTGCCAAGGAATCCGAGCGGCAAGATTTTGCGGCGGCAATTGCGCGAGCCGTATTGGGCGGGGAAGGATCGAAGGGTGAATTGATCGCGCGGCCCGTAGGGTGGGGTTAGCCGCAGGCGTAACCCACCTCTTTGCTGCCCGCGCGGATAGAGATCGGTGGGTTACGCCGAGCATTGCGCTTCGCGCAATCGCACGGCTAACCCACCCTACGGTCCAGCCTCAATGCTTCCCCGGCCCCATATACCCGAACAAGAACCCCGCCACCTTGCGCATCTGGATCTCCTCACTGCCTTCGGTGATGCGATAGCGGCGGTGGTGGCGGTAGATGTGCTCGAACGGCTTGTGGCGTGAGTAGCCCATGCCGCCGTGGACTTGCATGGCGCGGTCGGCGGATTCGCAGCAGAGGCGGTTTGCCCAGTAGTTGCACATGGAGACGCGGTCGGAGAGCGTGCGCTCGACCTGCTCCTCGGTGAGCTGGTCCATCTCCCAGGCGGTCTTGCGGATCAGAAGACGCAGCATCTCGGCTTGCGTGGCGAGCTCGACCAGCGGGAACTGGATCGCCTGGTTCTCCGCGAGCGCCTTGCCGAACGGCTTTCGCTCGCGCGCATATTTCACGCTCTCGTTGATGCAGTAGACGGCGGCGCCGAGCGAGCTTGCGGCCTGGCGGATGCGGTTCTGGTGCACGAAGCATTGCGCCAGCGACAGGCCGCGACCGACTTCGCCGAACAGCGCATCCTCGGGCACGAACACGTCGGTGAAGCTGACGCGGGGGTGATCGGTCGGCATGTTGAAGGTCCACATGTACTCCTCGACCTTGACGCCGGGATTCTTGGCCGGCACCAGGAAGCAGGTGATGCCGCGCGCATCGCCGTCATTGCCCGACGTGCGCGCGAACAGCGCGCAATGCGTGGCGACGTGCATGCCTGTCGTCCACATCTTCTCGCCGTTGATGATCCAGCCCTTGACGTTGTCGCGGGTCGCAGGCACCGCGCGTGTCTCCATGTGGGTGGCGTCCGAGCCGTGATGCGGCTCGGTCAGACCAAAGGTGATGCGGTACTTGCCCTTGATCGAGCCGTCGATCATCGCCTTCTGATCGTCGCGGCCGTAGCGGTCGAGCATGGTGACGACCGGGAAATTGCCGACGATGGAGTGCTCGTTCTGGAGGTCGTTGTGCAGGCCGAGGCCCTTCGCGGCAAAGTGCTCGCGGATCACGGCCATCCAGAGGTTGGAGCCGTCCTTGCCGCCATATTGCTTTGGCACCGGAAAACGCAAATGCCCGGCAGCATCGGCGAGATCCTTGGCCTTGCGCAGCAGCGCTTCCCATTCGTGGCGCGGCAGGCCGCCATTCTCGAAATCGGTGCGCGCCCATTCGCGGCGATGGTCGAAGAAGCGGATGTTGTCGTCGGCCTCTTCCAGCGGCTTGATCTCGCGTTCGATGAAACGGTCGAGCTCTCCGAGATAGGCGACGAGATCGGCAGGCAATGAGAAATCCACAGGTTCTCTCCCGGATTGATTTTATCGTTTTGCGTTAAGGCGCTAGGCGCGCTTTTGCTTGGCACGATTAAGGTGAGAAGAGCGCGTGCAAGTCAAGCAAGCCGAGACGTGATGACGACGCAAGGCGCACCAGCGCAATTCGATGGTGCTCGGGCGCACCCGCACGGTAGTATGGCGCCAATATTCCTTCGAAAGAAAATCCGGGAGCGCACGATGGAGCTGAAATTCTCAAAGGTGGAACGCAAGGGTCCGATCACGATCGTTACGCTGTCGCGGCCTGAGGTCTACAACGCGCTGCACACCGACGCGCATTTCGAGCTGCAGAAAGTATTCGACGATTTCTCTGCCGATCCCGAACAGTGGATCGCGATCGTCACAGGCGCCGGCGACAAGGCGTTCTGCGCCGGCAACGACCTGAAGTGGCAGGCGGCCGGTGGCAAGCGCGGCTGGGACAAGGGCGGCTTTGCCGGCCTGACCTCGCGCTTCGACTGCGACAAGCCGATCATCGCCGCCGTGAACGGCGTGGCCATGGGCGGCGGCTTCGAGATTGCGCTAGCCTGCGACCTCATCATTGCCGCGGAGAACGCGACCTTCGCCCTGCCCGAGCCACGCGTTGGCCTGGCCGCACTTGCCGGCGGACTGCACCGCCTGCCGCGCCAGATCGGCCTGAAACGCGCCATGGGCATGATCCTTACCGCGCGCCATGTCAGCGCCAAGGAAGGTTTTGAGCTCGGTTTCGTCAACGAGGTGGTGCCGCAGGGCGAGGCGCTCGCGGGCGCGCTGCGCTGGGCCGAGATGATCGCCAAGAACTCGCCGATGTCGATCCGGGCCTCCAAGCAGGCGATCCAGAAGGGGCTCGCCGTTTCGCTGGAGCAGGCCATCGCGGAGCAGCGGGAGTATCCGGCGGTGCAGGCGATGGTGGCCTCGCAGGATTATATCGAGGGCCCAAAGGCGTTTGCGGAGAAGCGGCCGCCGAAATGGGTGGGGAAGTAGAAGGTGTACCGTCACGACGTCGAGCGCGCCCAACATCACCGGTGTCATGCCCCGGCTCGACCGGGGCATCCAGTACGCCGCGGCTTCTACGTGGCTCACTGCCGTCTCTGGAATACTGGATCGCCCGGTCAAGCCGGGCGATGACAGCAGAAAATGTGGCGCTGCCTACTCGCCCCGCTCCAGCTCCCGCTTGTACGAGGCGTAGTTCGGCTGATCGACGGCGAGCTTGTCCAGCGTGGTCGCCCAGAGATGCTCGGCGAGTCCGGGCGTTGTGAGGTCAATCTCGCCTTTCGCTATTCGCTCGGCGAGCGCGCGGTTGAGCTCGGTGACCGTTCCGTCCATGCCGAGCAGCGCGCGCAGGCGCTCCACCTCCTTCGCGTCACTCCCCTCCTCCTGCGTCAGCTGCCGCGTCACGAGATCGAGGATGTTGATGGCGACGCGCAGCTTGAAGGCCTGATGGCCGGAGATCAGCGGCGCGATGTCGCTGCGGAGGAAGTCGGCGACTGCTTTCGTCAGCTCGATCGGCGTCGGTTCGTCCTGCATGCGTCAGCTCCCGCGCGGCGCCAGGAGCCGCAACAGATCGATCTCGGTCTCGGAGGCGCGACGGCCGATCATGGCGCGCTCCATGGAATGGTCGGGCCCTTCGCGAAAACGCTGCATCATGCCGCCGCACATGATGCCCCAGCGCAGTGTTCCCATCACTTCCCAGAATTTGACGCGCGCTGGATCAACCTTGCGGCCCGCGGCCTCGTAGCCCGCGAACAGCTCCTCGCGCGAGCCAAAGCCGCCGACCGGCTTGTCGATCTCGCCAAAACGCCAGGAGTTGACGCAGACCCAGCCGAGATCCTCCATGGGATCGCCGAGATGAGCGAGCTCCCAGTCGAGCACCGCGCGAACGCCATCCGCGCCGATGATGAGATTGCCGTTGCGGAAGTCGCCGTGCACCAGCGTCGTCTCGGCCGCAGGACCGGGATCGTGGTCACGCAGCCAGCGCAACGCCAGCTCGAACACAGGCTTGGGCCAGTTCAGGCTGCGATAGTCGCGTTCGAACTCGGCGATCTCCTGGGTCGCGCCGCGGCTGCGCAGCGCCGGCAGCTTGTCTTTTGGCAGTCGATGCAGGCCAGCGAGAATGCCACCGATCTGCCGTGCGAGATGCGGCCGCGCCGCCGCGTACTCCTCATCGCGCAGAATCTTGCGCGCGATGGTCTCGCCCTCGACCCGCTGCATGATGAAGCCGGTGCCGAGATCGTCCTCCGGCGTCAGCACATGCATCACGCGCGGCGACGGCACGCCGGCCTCAAACGCGAGCTGCATCAGCTGCGCTTCAGCGGCAAGACCGGCCGCACGCGACGGCGCCGCGCCATAGCCCTTCGGTGAGCGACGCAGGATCGCGCCGATCGGCCCATCGGGATGCACGATGTCGAAGCGCCAGGTTTCCTGGCTGGCGCCGCCGGACAGTTTTGCGGCGCCTGTGACGCCGGTTGCCCCCTTGCACCAGCGCTTGACGCTGCGCGAAAGCTCCGTCTCGATCATTTGCCCTTGAACTGCGCGGGACGCTTCTCCAGGAATGCGCCGACGCCCTCGCGAAAATCCTGGGTGTCGCCGGCGCGAAGCTGGCACTGGAATTCGAGGTTGAGCTGATCCTCGAAGGAACTTTCGGGGCTGTCCCAATAGAGCTTGCGGATCAGCGACAGTGCGACCGTCGGCCCGCTGGCGAGCTCGCGCGCGAGCTTCATCGCCTCCTCCATCAGCACGCCGTCGTCGTAGACGCGGTTGACCAGGCCCCATTCCAGCGCCTTCTCGGCCGGCAGCCGCTCGCCCATCAGCGACAATTCGATCGAGCGCGCGCGGCCGACGAGCCGCGGCAAGAGCCAGGTCGAGCCGCAATCCGGCACGAGGCCGATGCGGCGGAAGGCCTGCAGGAAATAGGCCGAGCGCGCGCACAGGATCATGTCGCCGAGCAGCGCGAAGCTCATGCCGGCGCCGGCGGCGGGACCGTTGACCGCGGTCACGATCGGGCAGTGCAGATTGCGGATGCGGCGCAGGAAGGGGTGAAAGCCGGTCTCCAACGTCAGGCCGGCCTTGGTCTTCTTCGATTGATTGTTGCGGCCCTGGAGATTGGCGCCGGTGCAGAACGCGCGGCCCGCGCCGGTCAGCACCACGCAGCGCACCTCGTCCCTCTTCTCCTCGATCGCATCGAGTGCTTCGGCGAGGCCGCCCAGCATGTCCACGGAGACCGCGTTCATCACCTCCTGATGGTCGAGCTTGAGGATCGCGACCGATCCATCGAAATCGAGCGTGACGTGTTTGAACTGCATGGTTTCCTCATCAGTTGCGCCTGCGTCAGTTTCGCAGACCGGAATTCATTTTGCCGGGGCGCATATTTGATTTTTGTCGCGACCTTGTCCATGGTGATCGGAGCATAGCAAGCAATCTTGTGCGCAGCGGCTGATGGGCCGCAGACCAAGAAACAGGAAACGCGCCATGAACATTTTCGACCTCTCCGGCCGCGTCGCCGTGATCACCGGCGGCAATGGCGGCATCGGGCTCGGCATTGCACAGGCGCTTGCCGGCCAGGGTTGCAACGTCTCGATCTGGGGCCGCAATCCCGACAAGAACAAGGCTGCTGCCGCGAACCTGGCCGGTCTTTCCGGCAAGGTCGATACCCGCGTCTGCGACGTCACCGACCGGGCCTCGGTCAATGCCGCGCTGAAGGCGACGCTCGATACCTTCGGCCGGGTCGACGGCTGCTTCGCCAATGCCGGCATCGGCGGCGGCGGCCGGCGCTCCTTCATCGAGCGCACCGAGGAGGAATGGCGCACGATGTTTGCGACCAACCTCGATGGCGTGTTCCACGCGTTCCAGGCCGCGGCGAAGCACATGACGGATCGCGCCAATGCCGGCGATGCCTTTGGCCGACTGGTTGCGACCTCGAGCCTCGCCTCGATCTTCGGCACCGCGCGCAACGAGCACTATGCCGCGACCAAGGCCGCGATCAACGCGCTGGTGCGCGCGCTCGGCGTCGAGCTGGCGCGTTACGGGGTCACCGCAAACGCGATCCTGCCCGGCTGGATCAAGAGCGACATGACCGCAGGGCTCATGGCCAACGACAAGTTCGTCGCCAACGTCATGCCGCGGATTCCGCAGCGCCGCTTCGGCGAGGCATCTGACTTCGGTGGCATCGCGGTGTACCTGATGAGCAAGGCGTCGTCCTATCACACAGCGGATACGTTCGTCATCGACGGCGGCTATACGGCGTTTTGAGATTTCGTGGCCCGGATGGAGCGCAGCGCAATCCGGGACCGGCGTAACGTGAGGCAAGACCCCGGATTTCGCTACGCTCCATCCGGGCTACAAATTCTGAGGGAACGGGCAAATGTTTTCACACGTCATGATCGGCACCAACGACCTGGACAAGGCCAAGGCGTTCTACGACCAGCTGCTCGGCACGCTCGAGGTGCGGCCAGCCAGAGGCGACGGCCATCGCATCTTCTACATCACCAAGACCGGCGTCTTCTCGGTGTCGAAGCCGATCAACGGCGAGCCGGCGACCTGCGCGAATGGCGGCACGATCGGCTTTGCCTGCAATTCGCCAGAGCAGGTAGATCAATGGCACGCAGCGGGCGTCGCGGCTGGCGCGAAATCTATCGAGGATCCGCCCGGCATTCGCCAGGGCCCGGGCGGCAAGCTCTATCTCGCCTATCTGCGCGACCTCGACGGCAACAAGATCTGCGCGATGCATCGGATGCCGGCGTGAGCTAGCCACACCCACAGCTGTCATGCCCCGGCTTGCCGCCTTCGCTAAAGCTCCGGCGCGCCGAGCACTCTTGCCCCGGCGTAGCCTTGGCGAAGACGGGACCGGGGCATCCAGTACGCCGCGGCTTCTCGATTCATCACTGCGGTCTCTGGAATACTGGATCGCCCGATCAAGTCGGGCGATGACCGCGGAGAGTGAGGCGCGCGCCTGCCGCCCCCCACACCATTCAAACAACATTTCAAACGGCCTCGCGATATTCCATCGCATGGCATGGCCCTACGTGAAAAATGCGCGCTCGCACTTTCGCAACGCTGCGACTATTCTTGCCCCAGCATGATCTCAGCGTCCCCGGGAGGAACAATGACAAAACACACCTACATTCCCCGCACCACCAATTACACCCTCAATCCCGGCGACGAGCTCAACGATCTCCGCATGTCGGATCAGGTCCGGCCGCTCTACGATCACGTCAAGAAATTCATCCGCGACACCGTCGAGCCGATGTCGATCGAGTTCGCCAAGGCAGGAGAAGGCAAGGAGGATCGCTGGAGTTTTACGCCGAAGCAGCTCGAGGTGCTGGAGAAGGCCAAGAACAAGGCCAAGCAGGAAGGCCTCTGGAACTTCTTCCTGCCCGATGACGAAACCGGCCAGGGCCTGAAGAATCTCGACTATGCCTATATCGCAGCCGAGCTCGGCAAGAGCCCGCTGGCGTCCGAGACCATGAACTGCTCGGCGCCGGATACCGGCAACATGGAGGTGCTGGAGCGCGTCGGCACCAAGGAGCAGAAGGAGAAGTGGCTGAAGCCGCTGCTCAACGGCGAGATCCGCTCGGCCTATGTCATGACCGAGCCGAACGTCGCCTCCTCCGATGCCAAGAACATCTCGACCACGGCAAAGCTCGTCGGCGACGAATGGGTCATCAACGGCGAGAAGTACTACATCTCAGGTCTCGGCGATCCCCGCTGCAAGATCCTCATCGTGATGGTGAAGACCAATCCCGATGCACCGCCGAGCAAGCAGCAGTCGCAGATCCTGGTGCCGCGCGACACGCCCGGCGTCGAGGTGCTCGGCCCCATGTACGTGTTCGGCCAGGACCACGCGCCGCGCGGCCACATGCACATGCGCTTCAACAATGTCCGCGTGCCGAAGGAGAACATCCTGCTCGGTGAAGGCCGCGGCTTCGAGATCTCGCAGCTCCGCCTCGGACCGGGCCGCATCCATCACTGCATGCGCACCATCGGCAAGGCCGAGAAGGCGCTCGACCTCATGGTGCAGCGAGGCCTCACCCGCGAAGCCTTCGGCAAGAAGATCGCCCATCTCGGCGGCAACATGCAGATCATCGCGCAGGCGCGCTGCGAAATCGAGGCGATGCGGCTGATGGTGCTGAAGGCCGCCAAGGCGATGGACGTGCTCGGCAACAAGGAAGCCCGCGTCTGGGTTTCCATGGTCAAGGCCATGGTGCCCGAGCGCGCCTGCAAGATCATCGACCAGGCCATCCAGATGCACGGCGCCACCGGCATCTCGCACTGGACCCCGCTCGCGGAGATGTATCAGGACGTGCGGCATCTGCGTTTTGCCGACGGTCCGGACGAGGTGCACTGGATGGTGGTGGGACGCCATGAGCTGAGCATGGCGTGAAGGTCTCTCCTCTCCCTCTCCCCGTTCTTACGGGGTCGCGACGAGCTTCGCTCGCGCTGAGAGGGTTGGGGTGAGGGGCCTCTCTCCACAGATGAGATGGCAGTGAGACCTGTACCCCCTCACCCGAATTCGATCTGCGATCGAATTCGACCTCCCCCCGCAAGCGGGGAGAGGTAAAGACGCTACGTCGCGGGCGCGAGCTTGTCCTGCGTCTTCGTTTCGAAATCGCTCGCGTCGTGACGCTCGTGCAGCTGGCTCGCGGGGTCGCCGGAGACACGGTTGACCATGCGGCCGCGCTTCACGGCCGGACGCTTGGCGATCTGGTCGGTCCAGCGCTGCACGTTCTTGTAGTCCTGCACCGAGAGGAATTCGCCGGCGCCATAGACCAGCCCCTTGGCGAGCGCGCCATACCAGGGCCACACCGCGATGTCGGCGATGGTGTACTCCTTGCCCGCGAGATATTCGTTGTCGGCGAGACGCCGGTCGAGCACGTCGAGCTGGCGCTTTGTCTCCATCGCGAAACGGTCGATGGCGTATTCGATCTTGGTCGGCGCATAGGCGTAGAAATGGCCGAAGCCGCCGCCGAGATAGGGCGCGCTGCCCATCTGCCAGAACAGCCAGGACATGGCTTCAGTACGGGTCTTGATGTCCTTCGGCAGGAAGGCGCCGAACTTCTCGGCGAGATAGAACAGGATCGAGCCGGACTCGAACACCCGGATCGGCTCCGGACCCGAGCGATCCATCAGCGCGGGGATTTTCGAGTTCGGATTGATATCGACAAAACCGCTGCCGAACTGGTCGCCATTGCCGATCCTGATCAGCCAGGCGTCGTACTCGGCCCCCTTGTGGCCGAGCGCCAGCAGTTCCTCCAGCATCACAGTGACCTTCACCCCGTTCGGCGTCCCCAGCGAATAGAGCTGGAGGGGGTGCTTGCCGACCGGCAGCTCCTTGTCGTGGGTGGGGCCGGCGATCGGGCGGTTGATGCTGGCGAACTGCCCGCCATTCTCCTTGTTCCAGGTCCAGACTTTGGGCGGCACGTAGGCGGGGGCGTCGGTCATGCGGGGGCTCCGGCGGAAAGATGCGTCTGCATTAATTAGCCCGCGGATGGCCGATGACAAGGGCGCCGAAATGCATTGTCGGACGGGCCAACTCTACTTTTTGTCATGGCACCCCCTCCCCGCCGTCATTCCGGGGCGCCCGCAGGGCGAGCCCGGAATGACGGCGTCACCGCCGCGACCTCGTCACTGATCCGCCAGGAGACGTCGGTGCTGCAGGCGTAATCGCACGACGTCTGCACGCAAGATGCGTCGTCGAATCCGGCATGGCATCGCAGGTGACGATCAGCTAGCGTCGTCTCGCATCGCTCCGAAGCCAACGAGAACGCGACGGTTGCCGCCGGGAGAGAGCCATGAAATCGCCGATCTGCGACATGCTGGGCATCGAATTCCCACTGCTCGCCTTCAGCCATTGCCGCGACGTCGTCGCTGCCGTCAGCCGTGCCGGCGGCTTCGGCGTGCTGGGCGCGACCGTGCACACGCCCGACACGCTCGAACGCGAACTGACATGGATCGACGATCACGTCGACGGCAAGCCCTACGGCATCGACGTGCTGATCCCCGAAAACATCTCGACCGCAGGCGAGAAGGACGTCACCTGGAAGAGCCTGGAAGCGCGCGTGCCGCAGGCGCACCGCGACTACACGCGCGATCTTCTGAAGAAATACGATATCGAGCTGACCGCCACTGAAGTGGCAGACAATCAACCGCAACCGTTCGATGCGAAGACCGCGCTTCAGCTGCTGGAGGTCTCCTTCAATCATCCGATCCGGCTGATCGCCAATGCGCTGGGCGTGCCGCCGAAGGCGATGATCGAGATGGGCAGGAAACACGGCGTCCCCGTTGCGGCACTGGTCGGCGCCAAGGAGCACGCGCTGCGCCAGGTCGCGGCCGGCATCGACATCCTCGTGGTGCAGGGCACCGAGGCCGGCGGCCATTGCGGCGAGGTCTCGACCATGGTGCTGGTGCCGGAGGTGATCAAGGCGATCAAGCCCATCCGCGACGTGCCGGTGCTGGCGGCCGGCGGCATCATGACCGGACGACAGATGGCGGCCTGCATGGCGATGGGCGCGGCCGGCGCCTGGACCGGCTCGGTGTGGCTCGCCACCGTCGAGGCCGAGACCACGGAGATCTTTCGCAAGAAGATGATCGCGGCCTCCTCGCGCGACGCGGTGCGCTCGAAAGGCCGCACCGGCAAACCGGCCCGGCAGCTCCGTTCGGTCTGGACCGATGCCTGGGACCGCGCGCCGGACAGCCCGGGCGCGCTGCCGATGCCGCTGCAAAGCATCATCAGCCGCGACGCCTTCCATTCCATCGACCGAGCTGCCGCAAGCGGCAACGCCAAGGCGCGCGATCTCGTCAGCTATTTCGTCGGCCAGGGTGTCGGCCTGATCGACAGCGTGAAGTCGGCGGGTGCCGTGGTGCAGGAGTTCAAGGAAGATTTTGCCGAAGCCGTCGAGCACATGAATGCGCTGGTGGCGGAGTAGTTGCTGTGGCCGGCGTGGTGTTCGCGGCCCATCCTTCGAGGCTCGCCCGACGGCGCGTTGCGCCGCCGGCCTCGCACCTCAGGATGACGCTTCCCCCGCAGCCGTCATCCTGAGGTGCCGTAGCGCAGCGAAGGCCTCGAAGGACGACGGCGTGCCCGAGACTGAAACGTGAAGCAAGAAGAAATGACCAATATTCCTGAAGACCGCATTCCCGTCATCGTCGGCATCGGCGAGATCGTCGACCGCCCCAAGGAGATCACGGAAGGCCTCGAGCCGCTCGATCTGCTCGAACAGGCGCTGCGGCGCGCCGAGGCCGATGCCGGTGCAAAGCTGCTCGGCGAGGTGCAGTCGCTCGACGTCGTCAACTTCCTGAGCTGGCGCTATCGCGATCCGGAGAAGCTTTTGGCACGGCGCCTCGGCATCTCGCCCGCGCATTGCTATTACGGCCCGGTCGGCGGCGAGAGCCCGATCCGCTACATCCACGAGGCGGCCAAGCGCATCGCGCGCGGGGAATGCGGCGTGGCGGCAGTCTGCGGCGCGGAGGCGCAGTCGACTGCGACCAAGGCGGAGCGTGCCGGCGTCAAGCTGCCATGGACCCCGTTCGCCCATGATGTCGAGGAGCCCAAGCGCGGCGCGGCGTTCCAGAAGCCCTTAGCGGTGAAGCTCGGCGTATTTCGTCCCGTCACCGTCTATCCGTTCTATGAGGCGGCGTCTTCTGCGCAGTGGGGCCAGACGCCGCGCGAGGCAATGGCGGAGTCCGGCACGCTATGGTCGCGCTATTCGGAAGCCGCCGGGCAAAATCCCAATGCTTGGCTGAAGCGGCGCTATGCGCCCGAGGAGATCACGACGCCGACTGCCGATAACCGCCTGATCGCGTGGCCCTACAACAAGCTCATGGTTGCCAATCCCAGCGTCAATATGGGCGGCGCGCTGCTGCTCACCAGTCTTGCCAAGGCGCGGGCGGCCGGGATTGCCGAGGACAAACTGGTCTATCCGCTCGGCGGCGCCTCGGCGGAGGAGCCGCGCGACTATCTGCTGCGCGACCAGTTCTACGAGAGCCATCCGCAGAACGCGGTGCTGAAAGCGGTGACGGACCTCGCCGGGGGCGACGGCAGACAATTCGACGCGATCGAGCTCTACAGCTGTTTTCCGTGCGTGCCCAAGATGGCGCGGCGGACGCTGGGCTTAGGTGCCGATGTGCAGCCAACCATGACCGGCGGGCTCACCTTCTTCGGCGCTCCGCTCAACACCTACATGACGCATGCGGCCTGTGCGATGGTGCGGCGTGTGCGTGATGGCGCAAGGCTCGGCCTGCTCTATGGCCAGGGCGGCTTCGTCACCAAGCATCATGCGCTGGTGGTCTCGAAGACGCCACCGCGCGAGGCGCTGGCGCAGGAGACGAGCGTGCAAGGCGAGGCCGACCGCAACAAGCGCGCGGTCCCGGAGTTCGTGACGGAGGCAAACGGCAAGGGCAAGGTCGAGAGCTTTACGGTGCTCTACGGCCGCGGCGGCGATGTCGAGCACGGCGTGGTGATGCTGCGGACGCTGGATGATCGCCGCACGTTGGCGCGAATTCCGGCGAGCGATAGCGCGACGCTGGCGCATCTGCTCAACATGGATCGCACGCCGGTGGGTTCGTTCGGCGAGATCACGATGGCTGGGGATGGCGTGCCGGAGTGGCGGGTGGCGTAGCCGGCTCTCGTGTCCCGGACGCGGTGCGGTGCGAAGTGCCGCTCCGCAGAGCCGGGACGACCCAGACAGCAACGTATACCGCTAGGAGAGATGGGCCCCGGCTCAGCAGCGCATCATTTCATGCTGCGCTGCGTCCGGGGCACGAGACCGCCCTAGCTCTTCGGCGGCTGCTTCTCCGACGCGGTCGCCGGCTTGCCCTTGGCGCCGGCGCCGACGACGCGGACCGCATCACCGTCGGAAAGACCATCCGGCGGCGCCGTGATGATGCGATCGTCCGGCGCGATGCCTGAGGCGAGCTCGATCTCGCGGCCGAGGTCGCGGGCGATGGTCACGCTCTTGAACCGCACCTTGTCGTCCGCACCGACGGTCGCGACACGCAGGCCGCTGCCGTTGAAGATCAAGGCGCTGGCGGGAATGCTGAGCGGCGCGGCGTCACGCTGGAGGCTCAGTTTCACGCTGGCATAGCCGCCGGGCATCAGCTCGCCTGACGAATTGTCGAGCCCGAGCTGCATGCGCGTGGTGCCGGAGGCGACGTCGACGGCCTGCGAGGAGGCCTCCACCGTCGCCTGGAACGTCCGGTTTGGATATTCCGGCAGCGTGATGGTGGCCTTGGCGCCGATTTTGATCGCCGGCACGTAATTCTGGGGCACGTTGACGTAGACGCGCAGCTTGGTGATGTCGGAGATCACGAACATCGCCGGGCCTGAGCCGCCGCCGGCATTGATCAGCGCGCCGACATCGGTGTCGCGCGCGGTGACGACGCCGTCGAACGGCGCGGTGATCTTCTTGTAGCCGGCGAGCGCTTCCAGCCGCTCGACATTGGCCTTGCCCGAATTGACCGCGGCGTTCTTGTTGGAAAGGTCGGCGGTGCGCTCGTCGATCTCCTGCGCGGAGACGAAGTTGGAAGCGACCAGCGTCTTGCGCCGGTTGAGCGTTGCCTCCGACAATCTGGCGCTGGCCTGCTGGCTGGCGAGATCGGCGCGGGCCTGCAGCAGCTGCTGATCGAGATCGGGCGCCTCGATCTCCGCAATCACCTGACCTGCCCTGACGCGGGCACCGATGTCGGCACTCCAGCTCTTCAGGTAGCCCGACACGCGCGCGAAGATCGGCGCACGGTAGTAGGCTTCC
This sequence comes from Bradyrhizobium sp. WSM1743, assembly GCF_000473065.1. Lineage (GTDB taxonomy): Bacteria > Pseudomonadota > Alphaproteobacteria > Rhizobiales > Xanthobacteraceae > Bradyrhizobium. Next base: position 419,328 of record NZ_AXAZ01000001.1, on the reverse strand, counting down.
AGCCGGCCCGGCAGATCGATGGTGGCGTTGAGGTCCTTGACGCTGGGCAGCGTCACCGCCACGCTGGGAACGGCCTGGTCGTCAGTCCATTCTTTCAGCTTGATGCCCTGCTCCTCGCGGGCCCTGATGCCGGTGCCGACGACAAGGCCTGCCGCAATCAGCGCCACCACGCCGAAGATGCCCAGTTTCCGGTGCGACACCGCCGAGCGGGATTCAGTGGGCGACATGCGGAGTCTCCAATGAGGCGGCGGCTTTGGCGCCTTGTTTCTTGTGGACCATGCTGAACACCACGGGAACGAACATCAGCGTGGCGAAGGTTGCAAAGATGAGGCCGCCGATCACGGCGCGGCCGAGCGGCGCATTCTGCTCGCCGCCCTCACCCAGCCCCAGCGCCATCGGCGCCATGCCGATGATCATGGCGAGCGCGGTCATCAGGACGGGGCGAAACCGGACGAAGCCGGCTTCGAGCGCAGCAGTGATGGGATCGCCGAGCTCCTCGTAGCGCTCGCGGGCGAAGGAGATCACCAGCACGCTGTTGGCAGTGGCAACGCCCATGCACATGATGGCGCCGGTGAGCGCCGGGACCGACAGCGTGGTCTCCGTCATGAACAGCATCCAGACGATACCGGCGAGCGCGGCCGGCAGCGCCGTGATGATCACGAACGGATCGGACCAGGACTGGAAGTTCACGACGATCAGGAAGTAGATCAGCACGACGGCTCCGAGCAGGCCGAACAGCAGACCGGTGAAGGCGCTGTTCATGGTCTGCACCTGGCCGAGCAATACCACGGAGGAGCCCTTCGGAACCTCTTTCGCAGTGTCGGCGATCAATTTTCGGATGTCGGCGGCGACCGCGCCGAGATCGCGGCCCGAAGTCGTCGCAAAGATCTGCACCATCGACTGGATGTCGTATTGCGACACCACCGCGCTGGAGGTCGAGCGCTTGATGTCGGATATGCCGCCGAGGATCGGCGACTGCGCATTGCCGGCTGCGGTGATCGGCAGCGTCTGCAGCGCGCTGAGCGAGTCGATCTGGTATTGCGGCGTCTGCATCACGATCGAATAGGACACGCCGTTGTCAGGATTGAGGTAGTAGGTCGGCGCGACCTGCGATGAACCGGCGAGATTGACCACGAGGCTGTTGGTGACATCGCGCTCGGTCAGGCCGACATATTGGGCGCGGGTGCGGTCGACGTCGATGTTGAAGGTCGGGTTGTTCGGCGACTGCTGGATGCGTGCGTCGGCAACGCCCGGAATCTTGCGGACCTTGGCCAGCAGGCTGTTGGCATAAGCGAAATTCGCGCTCAGATTGGGGCCGCGGATTTGCAGGTCGATCGGCGCCGGCGCGCCGAAATTCAGGATCTGGCTGACGATATCGGCCGGCAGGAACGCGAAGCTGACGCCGGGGAACAGGCGCGGCAGCTGCTCGCGCAGCACCTTCACGTGCTCTTCCGTCGGCTTGTGGCCTTCCTTCAACTTGATCTGGATGTCGCCGTCCTGCGGGCCGATCACGCCGGTGTTGTTGTAGGTCATGTTGATGCCGGAGATCGGCATCCCGATGTTGTCGGTCATGGTCTCGATCTCGCCCGGGATCAGCTTGCGCACTGCCTTCTGCACATCGGCGAGCTGGTTCGCGGTCTCCTCGACGCGGGTGCCTACTTGCGTGCGGACATGCATCAGGATGTTGCCGGCATCGACCGCCGGGAAGAAGTTGCGTCCCAGGAACGGCACCAGCGCGAAGGACGCGCCGACCACGCAGAGGAAGCCGATCACGAACACCGCGCGGTGCGCCAGCGCGAGAGCGAGCAAACCACGATAGCCGCCACGGATACGTTCGAACCGCGCTTCGAAGCCGCGCTGAAACCAGATGAAGGGATTGCGCGATTTCGGCGGTCCGCCTTCGTGATGGACGTGCGCTTGCAACAGATAGTTCGCCATGGTCGGCACCAGCGTGCGCGACAGGATGAACGACCAGATCATCGCGAACATCACGGCTTCCGCCATCGGCACGAACAGGAAGCGTGCCACGCCGGTGAGGAAGAACATCGGCACGAACACGATGCAGATGCACAGCAGCGAGACGAAGGCCGGCGTCACGATCTGGTTGGCGCCGTCGAGGATCGACTGCTCGACCGGCTTGCCCTGCTCCAGATGGTAGTTGATGTTCTCGATGGTGACGGTTGCGTCGTCGACAAGGATGCCGACCGCGAGCGCGAGACCGCCGAGCGTCATGATGTTGAGCGTCTCGCCGATCGCCGACAGCATGATGATGGCGCCGAGCACGGAGAGCGGGATCGACACCGCGATGATGATCGTCGAGCGCCAGCTGCCGAGGAACAACAGGATCATGACGCTGGTGAGCAGCGCCGCGATCACGCCCTCGAAGGCGACGCCTTGGATCGCGCCGCGGACGAACACCGACTGGTCGCCGATGAAGCCGATCTTCAGCGCATCCGGCATCTGATCCTTGACGTCGATGACCTTCTGCTTGATGCCGGCGATGATATCGAGCGTCGAGGTCGCGCCCGCCTTCAGCACCATCATCAGCACCGAGCGGTTGCCGTCGACATGGACGATGTTGGTCTGCGGCGGATTGCCGTCGCGCACGGTGGCGACGTCGCGCACATAGACCATGGCGCCGTTGACGGTCTTGATCGGCAGATTGCCGAGCTCGTCGATCCGGAGCGGCGAGTTGTTGAGCTGAATGTTGTATTCGAACTGACCGATCTTCTGGGTGCCGACCGGCGTGATCAGGTTTTGCGCGGCGAGCGCATTGGCGACATCCTGGCCGGAGAGGCCGCGGGCCTGGAGCGCGGTGGGATCGAGGTCGATCTGGACCTGGCGCTGCTTGCCGCCGAAGGGGTAAGGGATCGCCGCGCCGGGCACGGTGACCAGCGGCGTGCGAAGCTGATTGATGCCGATATCGGCGAGGTTCTGCTCGGTGAGCCCCTCACCTGACAGCGCGACCTGGATGATCGGCACGGTGGACGCCGAGTAGTTCAGGATCAAGGGCGGCGTCGCGCCCGGCGGCATCTGCTTGAGCAGCGTCTGCGAGATCGCGGTCACCTGCGCGTTGGCGGTGCGGATGTCGACGTTGGGCTGGAAGAAGATCTTGATGATGCCGAAGCCGTTATAGGAATTGGCCGTGATGTGCTCGATGTCGTTGACGGTCGTCGTCAGCGCGCGCTGGAACGGCGTGGTGATGCGGCCAGACATCTGGTCCGGCGGCAGGCCGGTGTACTGCCAGACCACGCCGATCACGGGAATGCGAATGTCCGGGAAGATGTCGGTGGGCGTCCGCAGCGCCGCGAGCGGTCCGATGATCAGCAGCAGCAGCGCTAGCACGACGAACGTATAAGGTCGGCTCAGGGCAATACGGACCAGAGCAATCATGCGCCAGGCAGTTCCAGGTCAGGCAGAGATACGGAATCCGCCCCCACGGGGATCCTGTTTCCCCTTTACCTGAGCACCGCCGGAAACGCTAACCTCCGGCGGCCTTCACGCATTCACTTCCCTGCTACCGCACTGCGAAATCGACATCGCAGCCATGCGGCCAGACGTCTCACGCCGCGCGGACGTTGGTCAGGAAGTTGCTGACCTCGGTCTTCAGCCGGTTCGAGTCGTTGGACAGCATCTGCGCCGCCGACAGCACCTGCGAGGAGGCCGTGCCGGTCTCGGTCGCGCCGCGCTGCACGTCGGTGATGTTGGACGAGACCTGCTGGGTGCCCTGCGCCGCCTTCTGCACGTTGCGGGCGATTTCCTGCGTCGCCGCGCCCTGCTCTTCCACAGCCGCCGCAATCGCCGAGGAGATTTCCGACAGGCGCTCGATGGTCGAGGAGATCTCCTTGATCGCACCGACCGAATCGTTGGTCGCCGCCTGGATGCCGGAAATCTGCTGGCCGATTTCGCCGGTTGCCTTCGCGGTCTGCTCGGCCAGCGCCTTCACCTCGGAGGCGACGACAGCGAAGCCGCGACCGGCTTCGCCCGCACGCGCCGCCTCGATGGTGGCATTCAGTGCCAGGAGATTGGTCTGGCCGGCGATGGTGTTGATCAGCTCGACGACATCGCCGATGCGCGAGGCGGCCTTGGAAAGCTCGCTGACGCGCTCGGTGGTGGAACGCGCCTGGCCGACGGCATCGCCCGCCATCCGCGCCGATTCCTGCACCTGACGGCTGATCTCGCCGACCGAGGAGGCCATCTCCTCCGTCGCCGAGGCCACCGATTGCACGTTGGTCGAGGCTTCCTCCGAGGCGCCCGCCACTGTGGTCGCCAGTCGCTGCGAGCGGTCGGCGGTCGCAGTCAGGGTCGAGGCGGAGGCTTCGAGCTGGGTCGAGGCCGACGACACGGTCTGGACGATCTCCCCGATCATCGTTTCAAATTCGCGGGTGATGTTGTCGACGCGACGGCCACGCTCGATCTTGGCCTCGGCATCGGCCGCGGCGGCTACGTCCGCGGCCTTCTTGGCGATCAGCGCCTCCTTGAAGATCTGGAGCACGTCGGCCATGGCGCCGATCTCGGTCTTCTCGCCGCGATGGGGGACTTCGGCGGAGAGATCGCCCTTACCCAGCGCCTGCATCGGCTGGATGATCGAGTTGATGCCGCTGGAGATGTCCCGGACGAGATAGAAGCTGATACCGATACCGGCGATAACCGCGGCGCCGAGGATGATCGAGACCAACATGAATGCAAAGGAATAGCTGTCGGCCGCATCTTGCGCAGCTTGATCACCGCCCTTGGTATTAAGCTCGATGTCCCTGTTCAGGATCTCATCGGCCTTGAGCCCGATCTTGTTGACCTTGATGTTGAGCTCATGAGCCTCGTGCGGGACCTTGCCGGCTTCCTTGCGCGACAGCGCCATCACTTCCTGAGTACCCGCCTTGTACTCGTCCCAGACCTTGGACCATTCGTTGTAGAGCGCGCGCTCCTCCGGCGAGGTGATCATCGGCTCATACTTCTGGCGGAGCTTGGTGTTGGCTTCGACCATGGTCGCCAGCGTCTTCTCGTTCGTGAGCTTCTCTTCCAGCGTCTCGGCGAGCATGTGTTCGCGGATCACGTCGCGATAGGTAATCACCCCGGCTCGCAAGTTGCCAAGCACCCGCACGCTCGGCATCCAGCTCGTGGTGATGTCGACCGTGTTGGCGTTCATCGACCGCATCTTCATGACGGCGAGCAGGCCCATGCCAGCCATCGCAACCAGCAGGAACGCCACGACACTGATGATCTTGGCGCGGATGGAAATGGTGGCGAGCATAATCGGGTCTCTTTGTACTGGCGCGGGTGGCGCGTCCGGAAATTCTACGAATCAACCAAAGGGAGCAGCAACGACATCCAACACCAGAGCACCTGTGCAGATGTTAACTACGACTCCGTACGAGTACGGAGCCCGAAAGAAATGAACAGGCAGCTAAGAATGCTCTGCGCTCAGCGCATGAGCCTAAGCGCATCGGAGAAAAACTCTCCGCCGCCGAAATTTCCGGACTTCAGTGCGAGCAGCATGTCGCTGTCGGCGCCGACCGCGCGCAGCACCGGGACGCCCGCCGCGATCTCCACTCCTACGAGAAACCCAGGAATCTTCAACCGATCGACAACGGCCCCGGACGTCTCGCCGCCGGCAACGATCAGTCGCCGCACACCCGATTTTACGAGGTTTTCTGCAATATCGGCCATGGCCTGCTCGATCGCATGGCCGGCGGCGTCGCGACCGTGGCGCGCTTGCAGCGCGGCGACCTGATCGGGTGTCGAGCTCGATGCAATCAGCACCGGACCCTCGGCCAGTCGTGGTCTTGCCCAGTCCAGCGCGCGCTGCGCTTCGCCTGACCCCGCAATGATACGGTCTGGGTCGAGATGGAGCACCGGCATGATGCGTTCGGCGTTGGCGATCTGCTGAAGCGTCGCCTGCGAGCAGCTGCCGGCAAGACACGCCACCGATCCGCCGACCGCCGTGCCGGTTTCGCTGCTCGCCGCAGCCGTCTTGACCTTGCCCGTCGACACCAACGCGCGCGCGAGCCCAAGACCGATGCCGGAGGCGCCGACCGACAGCCGATGTTCGGCCGCGACGAGACCGATGATCTCGAGGTCGCGGTCGAACACGGCGTCGATGATCGCAGCGCCGATACCTTTGCCTGCGAGCTCGGCCAATCGCGCCCGGACCGCATCGGCGCCGCGCGTGACGGTGGCGAGATCGACGAGGCCGATCGGTGTCCTGCTCTGACGCGCCAGCACGCGCACCAGGTTGGAATCATGCATCGGGTTGAGCGGATGGTCCTTCAGCGGGCTCTCGTTGAGCGGCGCGGCGCCGACGAAGAGGTTGCCCTGATAGACGGTGCGGCCGGTCTCCGGAAACGCCGGCGTCACCAGAACGGCAGCCTCGCCGCAATCGGCGCGCAGCGCGTCCATGACGGGGCCGATATTGCCGGCGTCGGTGGAATCGAAGGTCGAGCAAATCTTGAACAACACGTGGCCTGCGCCGCGGCCGCGTAGCCACGCCTCCGCCGCGCGCGAGCGCGACACGGCAAGGCCCGCCTCGATCGAGCGGCTCTTCAGGGACACCACGACGGCGTCGACCTCGGGCAGCGCGAGATCGTCCGCGGGCACGCCGATGGTCTGCACGGTACGCAAGCCGGCGCGCGTCAACGTGTTGGCGAGATCGGAGGCGCCGGTATAGTCGTCGGCGATGCAGCCCAACGCAAGTGTCACGGCTTCACTCCAGCATAAGGCTTGAACCAGGCAAGGCCGTCGGTGGTCTTGCCGCGCGGATTGTATTCGCAGCCGACAAAGCCGGCATAGCCGAGCCGGTCGAGCTCTTCGAACAGGAACGGATAGTTCAGCTCCTCGCCGTCAGGCTCGTTGCGCGAGGGAATGCTGGCGATCTGGATGTGGCCGATGATCGGCATCATCTCGCGCAGCCGCATGGTGACGTCGCCATGGATGATCTGGCAGTGATAGATATCGAACTGGAGCTTCAGGTTCGCAAGTCGCAGCTCCTGGATCAGATCCCGCGCGAAGCCGAAATCGTTGAGGAAGTAGCCGGGCACGTTGCGGGCATTGATCGGCTCGAGCACGATATCGATGCCATGGGGTGCGAAGAATTCCGCGGCCCAGGCCACCGATTTGTAGAACGCCTCGATCGCAACGCGCTCGCCGCGGTTGGCGATGCCGGCCATCAGGTGCAGCCGCTTGACGCCGGTCGCCTTGGCGTAAGGCAGCGCTGTCTCCAGGCTCGCCTTGAGATCATTGAACCGCGCCGGGAGCGCCGCAAAGCCCTTCTCGCCGGCATTCCAGTCGCCCGGCGGCAGGTTGAACAGCGCCTGCGTCAGTCCGTTACGCTTGAGCCGCTCGCCGACCGCCTCGGCCGGATGCTCGTAAGGAAAAAGGAACTCAACGGCGGTGAAGCCCGCTTGCGCGGCGGCATCGAAGCGGTCGAGGAATGGCACCTCGGTGAACATCATCGAGAGATTGGCGGCGAAACGGGGCATCAGAGTTCCTCTTGCTTACTTGTCGCCGGGCAGCTTGACGCCGGTGACCTGCGCATACATGCGCGCAACCGACGCGTCGTCGTCGCGGCCCATGCCGGCGGCTGATGTCATCAGGAACATCTGGAGCGCGGCGGCGGAGACCGGCACCGGGAATCGGGCACTGCGCGCCATGTCCTGGATAATGCCGAGGTCCTTGACGAATATCTCCACCGCGCTTCGCGGTGTGTAATCGCCGTCGAGCACGTGCGGCATGCGGTTTTCGAACATCCAGGAATTGCCGGCGGACGCCGTGATCACCTCATAGACCTTGCGGATGTCGAGGCCCTGCTTGGCGGCGAACGCGATGGCTTCGCTGGCGGCAGCGATGTGCACGCCGGCGAGAAGCTGGTTGATCATCTTGAACGCCGCACCCTGCCCGGCGGCATCGCCGAGCTCGTAAAGCTTTGCCGCCATGGCATCGAGCGCGGGCCGCGCCTTGGCAAAAGCGGCGGGACTGCCGGAGGCAAGGATCGTCAGCTCGCCTTGCGCAGCGCGCTGCGCCCCGCCCGAGATCGGCGCATCCAGATAGTGCCGGCCGGTCGCCTCCAGCTGCTTGGCGAGGCGCCGCGCCACGTCGGGATCCATGGTGGCCGAGGATATGAAGACGCTGTCCTTCGGCATGGTCTCGGCGGCACCATCCTTGCCGAACAGGATCGCCTCGGTCTGCGCCGCATTGACGACGACGCTCACGACGATGTCGGCGTCCTTGGCCGCCTCGGCCGGCGTTTTGGCGCCGGCGCCGCCATCCTTGACGAACCGCGCCACAGCGTCCGCCGAAACGTCGCAGCCGGTGACGGCATGGCCGGCGCGTCTCAGCGAGGTCGCCATGCCAAAACCCATCGAGCCGAGCCCGACGACGGCGATACGCTGATTTTGTGACGTGGAGGCGGACATGCAATTAACCCTTGAACGTTTCCCGAATAGCCGCCCTTTGCGGCAGCTTGGCAACCGAATAACACGGCTTGGCCGCGCTGCCAAAGCATGAGACAAGCAGGCATGACGGCCATGAGCAACGAGACATTGCTGCGCGAGGATATCTGCCGCTTCGGACGGTCCCTGTTCGAGCGCGGGCTGACGCCGGGATCCTCCGGCAATATCAGCGTCAAGCTGGACGATGGCGGCTGGCTGGTGACGCCGACCAACGCCTCGCTCGGCTTCCTCGACCCCGCGAAGCTGTCGCGGCTGGATAGCCAGGGCCGGTTGGTCTCGGGCGACGCGCCGACCAAGGAAGTTCCGCTGCACAATGCGCTTTATGACACGCGTGGGAGTGCGCGGGCCATCGTGCATCTGCACTCCACGCATTCGGTCGCGCTCTCGATGCTCCCCGAGATCGACCCGCGCGCCGCGCTGCCGCCGATGACGGCCTATTACCTGATGAAATGCGGCGCCACCGCGCTCGTGCCCTATTACCGCCCCGGCGATCCCGCGGTCGCGGACGCGATCAAGGGGCTGGCGGGAAAGTACTCATCCGTGCTGCTCGCCAATCACGGCCCGGTCGTCGCCGGCGACACGCTGGAGGCGGCGGTGTTCGCCACGGAAGAGCTGGAGGAGACGGCGAAGCTGTACTTGCTGCTGCGCGGGACGAACCCGCGGTATCTGTCACCGGAGCAGGTGACGGATCTGGTCAAGGTGTTCGGGGTGACGTTGCCGGAGCATGGGCACGAGGATTAAGCCCCGCTCTACCCTCGTCATTGCGAGCGCAGCGAAGCAATCCAGAGTCTTTACGCCGAGGGATTCTGGATTGCTTCGCTACGCTCGCAATGACGGAGGACGTGGCAGCGCCTGTAGCCCGCATGAGCGAAGCGACATGCGGGACCAGCGGCCCCGGATATCGTTGCGCTCATCCGGGCTACGGCAGTGGGCTTGCGCCTACAGCCCCAGATACGCCTTCCTCACGTCCGGATTGCCCTTGATCTCCGCGGAGGGGCCCTGCATCAGCACGCGGCCGGTTTGCAGGATGTAGGCGCGGTCGGCGATCTCCAGGCACTCGGCCATGCGCTGCTCGACGATCAGCACGGTCATGCCGGCGTCGCGGATGCGCTTCACCGCCTGGAAGATCTCGTCCACCAGTTTTGGCATGATGCCTTGCGAGGGCTCGTCCAGCATCAACAGCCGCGGGCGCGTCATCAGGGCGCGGCCGATCGCGAGCATCTGCTGCTCGCCGCCAGAGAGCGTCTCGGCGCGCTGCTCGAGGCGTTCGGACAGGCGCGGAAACAGCTGGAAGACGAGATCGAGCGGCCCCTCGCGGTTCGCCTCGCCGCGATAGAGATAGCTGCCGAGGCGAAGATTGTCGCGCACGGACAGGCGCGGGAACAGGCGACGATTCTCTGGCACATAGGCGATGCCTGTTGCGGTGATGTGATGCTGCGCCAAGCCGTCGAGGCGCTTGCCGTCGAACGTCACCGAGCCCGCGCGCGGGCGTTCGGCGCCGGCGATGGATTTCAGCAGCGTCGACTTGCCCGCGCCGTTGGCGCCGGCGACGCAGACGATCTCGCCCTTCTGTACCTCGATCGAAACCGCGGAGATAGCAACCAGCCCCTGATAGGCGGTGGTGACTTCACGCACCGACAGCATGACGATCTCCCAGATATGCCTTGATCACCTTGGGATCGCGCACGACGTCGGCGGGCTTGCCCTCGGCCAGCACCTTGCCGAGGTCGAGCACGATGGCGCGGTCGACCAGCGGCATCACGATCTCCATGACGTGCTCGACCATCAACACGGTGATGCCGGAATCGCGCACCTTGCGCACCAGCGCCACGCCGGTCTGCGCCTCGGTCGGCGTCAGGCCGGTGAGGACCTCGTCGAGCAGCAGCAGCTTCGGCTCCGTTGCGAGCGCCCGCGCGACTTCGAGACGGCGCTTCTCGGCCGGCACGAGGTCGCTGGCGAGCACGTCGGCACGCGCGGCGAGGCCGGTAAACTCCAGCACCTCATGCGCCTTGCGGCGGGCCTCGCGCATCACGGTGTTGCGCACGAGAGCCCCGACGATGACGTTGTCGATGACCGTCATGGTCTCGAAGCTCTTGACCACCTGGAAGGTGCGCCCGATGCCGCGCTGGCAGCGCGCGGCCGCCGGCAGATTGGTGACGTCCTCGCCGTCGAAGACGATCGAGCCCTGGGTTGGCGGCAACACGCCGGCGATCAGGTTGAACAGCGTCGACTTTCCGGCGCCGTTCGGACCAATCAGGCCGACGATCTCGCCGCGCCCAACGGAGATCGAGACGTCGCTGTTGGCGATCAGGCCGCCGAAGCGCTGCCAGACGCCGCGGGTTTCCAGGAGCGCCGTCATCGCGTGGCCTCCTTGCGCCGCCGCGAGAACAGGCCGACCAGCCCTTCCGGCCGCGCGAGTGCGATCAGGACGATCAGCGCGCCGTAGACGATGAGGTCGACGCCGCGGCCGGAGCCGCCGATATAGGAGCGCGTCAACTCGGTGATCGGGATCAGGATGACGGCGCCGAGCATCGGTCCCCACAGCGTGCCGATGCCGCCGAGCACTGCCGGCAACGCCATCAAGAGCGAGAACTGGAAGCCCATGACGCTTCCGGGATCGATGTAGGAAACGAACTGCGCATAGAAGCTGCCGCCGACCGCGACCAGGAAGGCGGAGACCGCCGCCGCGCCCATCTTCGAATTGAACACGACGACGCCGAGGCTCTCGGCCGCCTGCGGATTGTCTTTCACCGCGCGCCACCAATAGCCCCATTTGGAATCTTCCAGCCACCAGGTGACGAACCAGGCGACGCAGGCGAGCACCAGCGCGAAGTAGAAGTATGGCAGTTTCGAGCGCGTGAACTGGAATTTAAGCCAGCTGTCGCCGCGCACGGGAATGTCGATGCCGAGGGCCGCGCCGGCCCAATCCCAGTTCTGGATCAGCAGCAATCCGATCTCGGCGATCACGATGGTGGCGATCGCAAAGTAGTGGCCGCCGAGGCGGAAGCAGGGATAGCCGAGCGCCATCGCGATTGCGGCGGAGATCAGCCCGCCGGCGATCATGCCGAACCACGGCAGCACGCCGAACTTGGTGAACAGCAGCGCGGTGGTGTAGGCACCGAGCCCGAAATACAGCGCGTGTCCGAGCGATATCTGCCCGCAATAGCCGGACAGGATGTTCCAGCTCTGCGACAACGCCGCGTACATCAGCGTCAGCACCATGATGTTCTGGACGTAGACGTCCTTGACGAACAGCGGCACGATCGCGGCGACGGCCGCGAGACCGGCGGCGGTGATGAGGTCGCGGCGGCGCCGCGCGACGAATTGCTTGTCCATCACATCGACCCGAACAGGCCACGCGGCCGAATGAACACGACGAGCAGATAGACCGCGTAAATACCGACCGACTTCAACGATGGCGGCAGGATCAACGCAGTGGTGGCTTCGACCAGGCCGACGACGATGCCGCCGGCAAAGGCGCCGAACACGCTGCCAAAGCCGCCGAGCGCCACTGTGACATAGGCGATCAGCGCAAAGGACGCGCCGACGTCGGGATAGATGTAGAAGAAGGTCGCCATGATGGCGCCGGCAAGCCCGACCAGCGCACCGCCGAGGCCCCAGCCGAGCGCGAACACGCGGTTCTTGTCGATGCCGACGAGGGCCACCGCGCCGGGATCTTCACGGGTCGCTTCGAGCGCGCGGCCGAAATCGGTGCGGTTGATGAATAGATAGAGCCCGCCGAACGCGGCGATCGCGACCAGCGCGCCGAACAGCTGCGGCTGCGGCAGGTAGATCCCGGCGACCGATACCGTCTTGCCGCCGAGCCATGAGTTGGGAACGCTGCGGTAGTCGGCGGTGAAGAACAGCTGCGCTAGGCCCCGCATCACGATCGCGAGGCCGAAGGTGGCGAAGATCTGCACCATGCCGACATTGGCCTTGGCACGCATCGCAAACCGCACGATCAGGAGATAGACCGCCGCCCCCAGGACAAACAGGGCAGCGGCGGCCAGCGGCGCCGACAGCAGTGGATCGATCGCGAAGAACGTGAACAGGAAGAATGTCACGTACATCGCCAGCATCAGGAATTCGCCATGGGCGAAGTTGACGACGTCCATCAGGCCAAAGATCAACGCCAGGCCGACGGCGATCAGTCCGTAAAGCAGCCCCATCAGCAGGCCGCTCGCGAGACTCTGGATAATCGTTTCAGCTGTCACGTCGCTTCGTCCCCCGCCCGCAACCTGATCGCTTACTTCATCGGCCAAATTGCATCCGCCACCGCCGCCTGCGACGGGAAGACGGTGACGAACTTGCCGCCGACATATTGCAGCAGGACCGGATCGGCATCGTTGTTCTGGCCCGACTCGTCGAACTTGACGCGCTTCCAGGGCATGATGGTCTGGTCGCCCGGCATCTCGGTCGCGGCCAGCGCGTCACGGATCTTCTCGCCGTCGGTCGATTTGGCGCGGTTGATAGCGTCCGCCATGATGATCATGGCCATAAACTGCCGCGACGTGTTGTCGTTGAGGTCCTTGCCCGACTTGGCCTTGAATAGGTCGTTGATCTTGCCGACCATCGGCCGCTTGGCGGCGAGATCGAGCGAGAAGCTGCCGCGGGTGATCGCACCCTCGAGCTTGTCGCCAACGGCGTCGTAGAGCGCTTTCTCGGAGAAGCCGGCCGCCTGGGCCACGATCGCGTTCGGCTTGTAGCCGAGCTCGGCCATGGTCTTGACCAGCAGGATGCCGTCCGTGGTGTAGCTCGACGGCATTAGCACGTCGGCATTGGCAGCCTTGAGCTGCTGTACCTCGGCCGACAGCGACGGCGAGTTGGCGCGGTACTTGATGTCGGCGACGATCTTGTAGCCGCGCTCGGTCGCGAGCTTGGTCTGGGCGTTGGCGGAGTCGGTGCCGAAGATGGTGTCTTCGTGGAACAGCGCCAGCGTCTGCGCCTTGGCGCCCTTCTTCTTCATCGCATCGAGGAAGTCGAACATCCCGGCCGAAAACATCTCGTCATGCGGCGAGGCGCGGAAGTAATATTTCAGACCGCGGCGATGCAGGCTCGGCGAGGAGTTGTCCGCCGACATGAACGGAATCTGGTAGCGTTCGCAGATTTGGCTGATCGTCACCGCGACCGCGCTTTGATAGGAACCGAGGATGGCGCAAACCTTTTCCTGCGTGATCAGCCGCTCGGCTTCGGCGCGCCCCTTCTGCGGATCGCCCTGGGTGTCGGCATAGACAATACGGATCTTGGCACCGCCGAGGCCGGGCAAACCTACGCCCTTCGCGAGCGGAAGCTCGAAGTCCTGGTCGTTATTGATGATGTCGATCGCGGTCTCGAAAGCACGCTGCGCATCGACACCCACCTGCGCGCCGGAGCCCGACAGGGGATAGGTTGCGCCAATCACCACCTCAGACGTTTGCGCGCGCGCAGCTAGCGGCAGCAGCGCAGCGGCGGCGGTGGCTCCGAGCAGTACGTCGCGGCGAGTCATCGTCATTGGCTAAGGTCCCCTGTTATCCGATTTTTTGCGCGTATCGAATGAAGCGATTGGCAAAGAGCGTAAAGCCCGAAGAAGCAGCAAACGCTGCCTACTAAATCACGGCCATGTTTCTGTTTTTCAGATCGGTCACCAGCATCAGGCCGGGCGAATGCGTGATCGCGAACGGCAGCTTCGCTGCGTTGATAACCGATTGCGGCGTCACGCCGCAGGCCCAGAATACCGGAATCTCGTCTTCGGCGACAGGTACGGGGTCGCCGTAGTCGGGCTTGGCGATGTCCTTGATGCCGATCAGGTGCGGATGGCCGAGATGCACGGGCGCACCGTGCACTGCGGGATAGCGCGAGGTGATCTGCACCGCGCGGATCGCATCGGCCGGCTTGAACGGACGCATGGATACCACCATGGGGCCGGCGAACGGACCGGCCTCGCCGCAGGCGATGTTAGTGCGGTACATCGGCACGCGCACGTTCTTTTCGATGTGGCGGATCGGCATGCCCTCCTCGAGCAGCGCCTCCTCGAACGAGAACGAGCAACCGAGCACGAACGTGACGAGATCGTCGCGCCAGTAGCTCTTCACGTCGGTCGGCTCGTCGACGACTTCGCCGTCGCGCCAGACGCGGTAGCGGGGAACGTCGGTGCGGATGTCGAGATCGGCGCCGAGCGAGGGGATGAAAGGGCTGCCGACGGCGGACATGCCGATGATCGGGCACGGTTTCGGATTGAGCTGGCAGAAGCGGTGAAAGGCGCCGGCATATTCCGCCGGCAGGATCGCCAGATTGCCCTGAACGTAGCCGGCGGCCACGCCGGCGGTGGAGGCGACCAGCCCCTCGCGGTAGGCGAGCCGAGCCTTGCGGCTCGGAAGGGCATCGGGCGTTTCAGTTTGCTGCGCTGCCACCAAAACAGTCATGTGATCGACCTGCCTATAAACTCGACAAAGACAAGCCAACACCAAGCGTGCTATAATGTCTAATCTTCGTTTCTAATCAATCTCGATAAATCTGATTTATCGATTGGGAAAATCGTTCCAATGCTGGACTTCAGGTCGATCGAGACGTTCCTGTGGGTTGTGAAGCTCGGAAGCTTCCGCGGCGCCGCGCAAAGGCTCAACACCACCCAGCCGGCGATCTCCCAGCGCATCGCCCAGCTCGAGCGCGAGATGGGCGTGAAGCTCCTGAACCGCGATCATCGCATCGCTTCGCCGACGCCGAGCGGCCGGCAGATGATGGTCTATGCGGAGAAGCTGATCGGCCTGCGCGCCGCGATGATGGCGGAGATCGGCGACCGCTCGGCGATGCGCGGCGTGATGCGGCTCGGCGTCGCGGAGACCATCGTGCACACCTGGCTGCCGCGGCTCGTCAAGAGCGTGAACGAGGTCTATCCGAACCTGTCGCTGGAGATCGAGGTCGACATCACGCCGAACCTCACCGCGCGCCTGCTCGCGCAGGAGATCGAGCTCGCCTTCGTCGTCGGGCCGCTGTCCGCTTCCGGCGTGCACAACCGCGTGCTCGCCGACTACCCGATCGGCTTCCTCGCGAGCCCCGCGCTGGGGCTCGGCAAGGGCCCGCTGACGTCGGCGGAGCTCGCGCGGTTTCCGATCATCACCTTCCCGCGCAAGACCAAGCCTTACGAGGTCGTGCGCGAGGTGTTCGACCGGCCGGAGCTGCCGCCGATCCGCCTGCATGCCTCCGCCTCGCTGGCGACCGTCATCCATATGGCGGTCGAGGGACTCGGCATCGCCGTGATCCCCGACGCCATCGTCGAGAACGAGCTTGCCGACGGCCGGCTGCAACTGCTCGACACCGATCTCGCGATCGCGCCGCTGACCTTCACCGCGAGCTGGCTCGCCTCGCCCGACGTCGTCGCCGTGGAGCGCGTCGCCGAGCTTGCACGGCAGATTGCGCAGAGCAGCCTCGCGGTTGACGCGCCCGCGCAGGCGCGTCATTGAAAAAGGCGCCGGACAACCTTTTCCTTTTCCCGTCATTCCGGGATGGTGCGTAAGCACCAGACCCGGAATCTCGAGATTCCGGGTTCGATGCTCCAGGCCGCGCTTTGCGGTCCTGTCGCATCGCCCCGGAATGACAGATTAAAATGGACTGACGCATGAGCCGAGCCGCCACCAATCTACAAATCGATTCCGCCCGCCTGTGGGGCTCCATCCACGAGACCGCGCAGTTCGGCGCGACCGCCAAGGGCGGCGTGCGGCGGCTGACGCTCAGCAGCGAAGACAAGCAGGTGCGCGACTGGTTCCGCAAGGCCTGCGAGGATGCCGGACTGGAAGTCCACGTCGACGCGCTCGGCTCCATGTTCGGCCTTCGCAAGGGCCGCGACATGTCGAAGCCGCCTGTCGGCATCGGCTCGCATCTCGACACCCAGCCGACCGGTGGCAAATATGACGGGATCCTGGGAACGCTCGGCGCGCTGGAAGTGATCCGCACGCTGAATGATGCCGGCATCGAGACCGAGGCGCCGATCTGCGTCGTCAACTGGACCAACGAGGAAGGCTCGCGTTTCGCACCTGCGATGATGGCCTCCGCCGCCTATGTCGGCGACTTCACCACCGACGACATTTTGTCGCGCAAGGACGCCGAAGGCATGACCGTCGGCCAAGCGCTCGACAGCATCGGGTATCGCGGCGACAAGCCGGTCGGCTTCCAGAAGCTCGGCTGCTTCGTCGAGCTGCACATCGAGCAGGGGCCAATTCTGGAAGCGGAAGGCAAGACCATCGGCGTTGTCGATTCCGGCCAGGGCGTATTGTGGTACGACGGCAAGATTTCCGGCTTCGAGAGTCATGCGGGTTCGACCCCGATGCCGCTGCGGCGCGATGCGCTGGCGACACTGTCGGAGATCGTGCTGGCGATGGAAGCGATTGCCAAGAAGCATGGGCCCAACGCGGTCGGCACCATCGGCGAGGCCGTGATCGCAAATCCCTCGCGCAACGTCATTCCCGGCGAGATCGCCTTCACCATGGACTGCCGCAGTGCCGATGGCGGGATCATGGACGCGCTCGATCGCGATCTTCGGGCGGCGATCACCGAGATCGCCGCGCGCCGCAAGGTCGAGGTCAAGATCGATCTGGTCTGGCGCAAGCCACCGACGCATTTCGATCCGAAGCTGATTGCGGCAGTCGAGAACGCCGCGAAGACGCTCGGCTATTCCTCTCGCCGCATCACCTCCGGCGCCGGCCACGACGCCTGCAACCTCAACACAATCATGCCGGCCGCGATGGTGTTCGTGCCCTGCAAGGACGGCATCAGCCATAACGAGCTGGAGGATGCGACGCAAGGCGACTGCGCCGCGGGCACCAATGTCCTCATGCATACCGTGCTGGCGATCGCCGGCGTCGCGTCCTGACCGGAGAGAGCCATGCGCGGAGTTTTCGTCGACGCCAATGAAGCCCTCGCGGCGATCATGGAGCGGCTAACGAGGCCCGGCGACCCCAAGGTCCGGATCCACAGGGACCCTGATATCAAGCCCGAGCAATACCCTGAGATCCTCGACGGCGCCGAGATCGCCATCGTCGACCACACCGCGCTGCCGACCGATGTCGCAAAGAAGTGCGCCGGCTTGAAGCACGTCGTGTTCCTCGGCACCGGCGCGCGCAGCTACATGAACCCGGAGGAGCTTAGTCAGCTCGGCATCTCCGTCCATCTGATCAAGGGCTATGGCGACACGGCGGTTGCCGAATCCGCGATCGCGCTGATGTGGGCCTCGGCCCGCGTCATCGCGATGATGGACCGCGAGATGCGGGCCGGGAACTGGCTGCGCGAAGACGGCATGCAGCTCACCGGCAAGACCCTCGGCCTGATCGGCTTCGGCGGCATCGCCGCCGAAGTTGCGCGCATTGCCAGCGGCAGCGGCATGAAGGTGATCGCCTGGAACCGCTCGACCAAGAGCTATCCGGGCGTCGAATTCACCGACCTCGACACGGTGCTGGCCAAAAGCGACGTCGTCTCGCTGCACCTGCTGCTCAATGACGAGACGCGCGGCATGATCACGCGCGAGAAGATCTTTGCGATGAAGCATGGTGTCATCCTCGTCAACACCGCCCGTGCCGCTGTTGTCGACGAGGCCGCCATGATCGACGCACTGAAATCCGGCCACATTCGCCATGCCGGCCTCGATGTCTTCAACATCGAGCCGTTGCCCGGCGACCATCCGCTGACGAAGCTGCCGAACGTGACGCTGTCGGCGCATTCGGCGTTCCGCACGCCGGAGGCGAGCGAAAACCTGATTGAAGCGGCGTTGGTCCACTGCCGCCGGATCGTGAAAGGATAAGAGCAACAACAATGGCCGACTATCGCACCATCAAGGCAGAGCCGCTCACCAACGCCATCCGCGCCATCGTCAAGGCCGGCGGCTCCTCGGACCGCGAAGCCGAGCTCGTGTCCACCAATCTCGTCGAGGCCAATCTGAAGGGACACGACTCCCATGGCGTCGGCATGATCCCGCGCTATGTCCAGAGCGTCACCAATGGCGGCCTCGCCGTGAACCAGCACGTCAAGATCGTGCTCGACACGGGTCCGCTCCTCACCCTCGACGGCCTCACCGGCTATGGCCAGGTGATCGGCCATGAAGCGATGGAGCTGGCGGCCGAGCGCGCCAAGCGCAACGGCGTGTGTCTCGTCGGCCTCTCCAACTCGCACCACATCGGCCGCATCGGCCACTGGGCCGAACAGTGCATCGACCACGGGCTGGTCTCGATCCACTTCGTCAACGTGATCTCGCGTCCGATCGTGGCGCCCTGGGGCGGCAGCGATGCGCGCCACGGCACCAACCCGTTCTGCGTCGCCATCCCGCGCACGGGCAAGGACCCGATCGTGCTCGACTTCGCCACCAGCAGGATCGCGCAGGGCAAGACCCGCGTCGCCCACAACAAGGGCGTCGAGCTGGAGCCCGGCACCATCATCGACAATGAAGGCAACCCAACGGTCAATCCGCGCTACACCGTGATCCCGCCGTACGGCGCCATCCTGCCGTTCGGCGAGCATAAGGGGTCGGGCCTCGCGTTGGTCTGCGAAATCCTCGGCGGCGCACTCTCCGGCGGTCAGGTGGTCAAGGGCCCGTCCGACGGCAAGTACAATGTCCTCAACGGCATGCTGTCGATCATCATCGACCCGACCAAGCTCGGCACCGGTGAAAACCTCGCACGCGAAGTCGAGAGCTTCGTCGCCTGGCACACCGGCTCGCCGCCTGCCCCCGGCGTCGACAAGGTCAGAATCGCCGGCGAGCCCGAGCGCGAGACCAAGAAGAAGCGCCTGGCCGAAGGCATTCCGGTCGATCCGAACACCTGGCAGGAGATTCTGGAGGCCGGGAAGAAGTTCGGGTTGGATCAGGCGGCGATCGAGAAGATCGCGGGTTGATCGGAACGAGGCGCGTTCCTCGGCGTCGCCTCGCTCCTCATGACCAATCGCGCAAGAGAAGCTGGACGGCGGCGAAATGTCGACGTGCTCGCGGGAGGGGTTTGAACCGCCCCGCATGACCTTGCGACAACGCGGATATCCCGACCACATCCGCCCCCGAGGTTCACATGCTCTCCCGTCTCGCAAAGTTCGTGTCCGGCTCAAACCGGCCGTCGCCCGGATCCGATCTCTACCAGCAACGGCTCGCCGTCTATGAGAGCGAGCTCGGCGAGCCTGAGCGCACATTCACGGACTACGCAGAGCGCCGCATCGACATCCACGCCTTCGGCCGCGATTTCGTCCCGGTCTGTCAGGAGGGCTCCGACGAAGGTTATGTCCTTCTGACCAACGGCATGAGCGAGCAACGGATGCACGGCGTCCCCGGGGACGCAAAGCCTCGCGCCGAGCTGATGTGGTATGTCCGCGAGCCGACGGAAGAGGTTTGCGCCAATCTGCGCTGGCTGGCCAATCTTCCGTTCGTCGACACGACCTGGTTCGGCTTCGGACATCGCGTCGCGCTTCCGTGGCCGCCGGTTGCAGGAACGGACTTCCAGACGTTCCTGTTTCTCACACCGATCATCGGCCCCGACAAGGAGATCGCCGAGGCGCTGAAGATCGCGGGCGATCCCGTGGAGATTTTGACCGTGAACCTGATCTCGCATCAGGAGCTTGCGCTGATTAAGTCCGAAGGGCTGGATCCCTTCCTCGATCTACTCGATGACAACGACTATCCGCCGATCTTCGATCCGGCGCGGAAGTCGTATGTTTGAGGCGTAGGCCAAAAGCACTGCTGCCCTTCCCTTCTCCCCTTGTGGGAGGTGGCGCGAAGCGCCGGATGAGGGGTTCTCTCCGCGAGCAATTTTACGAGTGATAGGTCTGCATCTGCGGAAACAGACCCCTCACCCGTCTTCGATGCTTCGCATCGAAGCCACCCTCTCCCGCAAGGGGAGAGGGTGAAGCGGCGAACTAGTCCACCATATCCGCAACCGCCTTGCCGCAGGCGGTCGTGTCGGCATTGCCGCCGAGATCCTTCGTGCGCAGCGTGCGCTCGGCCAGCGTGCGCTCGATTGCCTCGACGATCGATTTTCCCGCTTCCTTCTCGCCGAGATGCTCGAACATCATCGCGCCCGACCAGATCATGCCGATCGGGTTGGCGATGCCCTGCCCCGCGATGTCAGGCGCCGAGCCGTGAACCGGCTCGAACACCGAGGGGAAATCACCCTCGGGGTTGATGTTGCCGGACGGCGCGATGCCGATCGTACCGGTGCAGGCCGGGCCGAGGTCGGAGAGGATGTCGCCGAACAGGTTCGAGCCGACCACGACGTCGAACCAATCCGGATGCAGCACGAAATTCGCCGTGAGGATGTCGATGTGGTACTTGTCCCACTTCACGCCCGGAAACTTCTTGGCCATCGCTTCCACGCGCTCGTCCCAATAGGGCATGGTGATCGAGATGCCGTTGGACTTGGTCGCCGAGGTCAGGTGCTTCTTCGGCCGCGACTGCGCGAGCTCGAAGGCGAATTTCAGGATGCGATCGACGCCGGTGCGGGTCATCACTGTCTGCTGCGTCACGAACTCGCGGTCGGTGTCGGGGAACATGCGGCCGCCGACCGAGGAATATTCGCCTTCCGTGTTCTCGCGCACCACCCAGAAATCGATGTCGCCGGGCTTGCGGCCCGCCAGCGGCGACGGCACGCCGGGCATCAGCCGCACCGGGCGAAGATTCACATACTGGTCGAACTCGCGGCGGAACTTGATCAGCGAGCCCCACAGCGAGACGTGGTCCGGAATCTTGGCCGGCCAGCCGACCGCGCCGAAATAGATCGCATCGTGCTTGCCGATCTTCTCCTTCCAGTCATCAGGCATCATCTGGCCGTGCTTCTCGTAATAGTCGTAAGACGAGAAGTCGAAATGGTCAAAATGCACGGAGACGCCGTGCTTCTTCGCCGCCGCCTCCAGAACGCGCAGGCCTTCCGGCATGACTTCCTTGCCGATGCCGTCGCCGGGAATGACCGCGATCCGGTATTGTTTCTTGCTCATCGAGAACGTCCTTAATTGGTCCGGCAGCCGCCGCGTTTTGACCGCACTGCAATGGACCAAACGCGGCGGCAGTGCAACGCTGCACTGCAATGTTGACCATGGCGCGGCCGAGCGCCTACTGATTTGATCCTGTTCCCACGAACGAGTACCCCTCATGGATCTGCATCTGCGTGGCAAGCGCGTCCTGATCACCGGCGCGTCCAAGGGCATTGGCGCAGCCGCCGCCGAGGCGTTTGCCGAGGAAGGCGCGCATCTCCTGCTGGCGGCCCGCAGCGGCGAAGCGCTGAAGCCGCTGGCTGACCGCTTGCGCGCAGCGCACCAGATCGACGCTACGACCAGCATCGTCGACCTGCGCAAGCCTGAGGACGTGGCGCGGCTCGCCAAGGAAGCTGTCGACATTGACGTGCTGGTCAACAACGCCGGCGACATCCCCGGCGGCTCGATCGACAAGATCGACGAAGCGATCTGGCGGCACGCCTGGGAATTGAAGGTGTTCGGCTATATCAACCTGACGCGGTACATCTATGCCCAGATGAAAGCGAAGGGCGGCGGCGTCATCGTCAACGACATCGGCGCCGCCGGCGAAAAGTTCGACGCCAACTACATCTGCGGCAGCGCCGGCAATGCGGCGCTGATGGCGTTCACGCGTGCGCTCGGCGGCAAGAGCCTCGCCCACAACATCCGCGTCGTCGGCATCAATCCCGGCCCCGTCGGCACCGACCGCCATGTCACCCTGCTCAAGACGCGGGCGATGCACGAGTTCGGCGACGAGAGCCGCTACAAGGAATTCCAGAAGAGCCTGCCGCTCGGCCGGCCTGCGCATGCGCGCGAGATCGGCGACCTCATGGCGTTCCTGGCGTCAGATCGCGCCGGCTATACCTCGGGCGTGATCTACACGGTCGACGGCGGCATCAGCGCGGGATGGGGTTAGAATTTCTCCGTCATTGCGAGCGAAGCGAAGCAATCCAGAACTGGCTCTGCGGCAACGGCCAGGATTGCTTCGTCGCTTCGCTCCTCGCAATGACGAGCTTAGAATACGCATAGGAGTAAGATACTTGTCTCAAGACCTGATCCGCGAAACAGCATGCGCCGTCGTCGACAAGCTGCGCTCCGGCGACGTCTCGCCGCTCGAGCTCCTGGACGTGCTGGAGAAGCGCGTCGGTGAGGTCGATGGCAACGTGAACGCGCTGCCGATCCTGTGCTTCGATCGCGCGCGGGATAGCGCCAAGGCGCTGATGCGGAAGCCGGCCGGGGCGCGCGGGCTGCTCGCAGGGCTGCCGGTCCCGATCAAGGATCTGACCGACGTTGCAGGCGTCTTGAACACGCAGGGCTCGCCAATCTTCAAGGACAACATCCCCGCGAAATCCGACCTCATGGTCGAGAACCTCGAAGCCAACGGCGCGGTGGTCTACGCAAAATCCAACACGCCCGAGTTCGGCGCCGGCGCCAACACGTTCAACGAGGTGTTCGGCGCGACGCTCAATCCCTGGGATACGACGAAATCGGCAGCGGGCTCCTCCGGCGGCGCCGCGGTGGCACTCGCGACCGGCATGGCCTGGCTCGCCCAGGGCTCCGACATGGGCGGGTCCTTGCGCAGCCCGGCGGCGTTCTGCGGCGTCGTCGGCATGCGGCCGAGCATCGGCCGAGTCGCGCATACGCCCAAGTCAGGTATCGATCGCAATCTCGGCGTGGTCGGCCCGATGGCGCGCAACGTCGAGGATCTCGCGCTGCTGCTGGATGCCATGAGCGGCGACTACGCGGACGATCCGCTGTCGCTGCCGGCCCCCGCAACCTCGTTCCTGTCGGCGGCACAGGCGGGCAAGAAACCGAAGCGCATCGCCTACTCGCCCGATCTCGGCATCACGCCGGTCGATCCCGAAGTGAAGGCGATCACGCGCAAGGCCGCCGAACGTTTCGCGGAGGCCGGAGCCATCGTGGAGGAGGCGCATCCGGACTGGCGCGAGGCGCATCAGTGCTTTCATGTGCTGCGCGCCTTCGATTTCGCGATCACCAAGGCCAATCTGCTGCGCACCAAGCGCGACCTGCTCAAGCCCGAGGTGATCTGGAACATCGAGGAAGGCCTCAAGCTCACGGTCGAGCAGCTCGCGCGCGCCGAGGCGCAACGCGTCGGCATGACCGCGCGGGCGGTCGAATTCTTCAAGAGCTACGATCTGCTGCTGGTGCCGACCACGATCGTGCCGCCCTTCCCGATCGAATACCGCTACGTTGCCGAATGCGCCGGCAAAAGGTTCGAGAACTACATCGAATGGCTCGGCATCGTCTACGCCATCACGCTCGCCTGCTGCCCCTCGCTGTCGCTGCCGTGCGGTTTCACGGCATCGGGCCTGCCGGTCGGCGTGCAGGTGGTCGGCGCGCCGCGCGCCGATGCGCAGGTGATCGCCGGGGCGAAGGTGCTGGAGGATATTCTGGGCCTGCGCGGCACGACGCCGATCGATCCGAAGGTGAAGGTATAAGGGGAGCGGCGCGGCAGACGCGGCGCCTCAGCTGGCCCCGAACTTCATCTTCGACAGCGGCAGGCTGCGGATGCGCTGGCCCGTCAATGCGGCAACCGCATTGGCCACCGCCGGCGGCACGCCGGGCAGCCCCGGCTCGCCGA
The DNA here is from genome assembly GCF_000473065.1 of Bradyrhizobium sp. WSM1743. Taxonomy (GTDB): domain Bacteria; phylum Pseudomonadota; class Alphaproteobacteria; order Rhizobiales; family Xanthobacteraceae; genus Bradyrhizobium. The sequence goes on along the minus strand of NZ_AXAZ01000001.1, from coordinate 395,334 downwards.
TGCCGCCCATCGGCGAACCGCTTTCGACGATGCGGACGTGGACACGTGGCATGCGGTCCGGTGGCAGGATCGGGTAGCCGTCGAAGTTGCGCGCCTGCGGCACGCCCTTGGCATAGACGACTTTCTCCAGCAGCACCGAGGACAGGCCGAGCGCAATGGCCAAATTGACCTGCGCCTCGATGATGCCGGGGTTGACGATGCGGCCCGGGTCGATCGCCACCAGACGTCGTGCACGGTGACCGCGCCCGGTCGCGCTGGAAATGCCAGACACACCGTCTGACAAGAGACGACCCTTAACGCGGTTCCGCCGGATAACCGGCTCAATTTCGCATGGAGTTATGAGCTGTATTGATAAATCGCGGGTGAGCGCGGCACGACCTCCCGTCGCACCCTGCCAGTCATCGCGCGGCACGCAGGACGGTTGCTCGGTTCGCTATTTGGCGATCGGGCAGGAACCGGGATCATCGCAGCGAGGAGGTGTCGATCGCGTCGTGCCGGTCGCATCGTCGGAGCTCGGGCCCGCCGCCCCGTTCAGAACGACCGAGACACGCCATCGATATGTTGTTTGCGGCGTCAGGCCGGAATCCCCAAAGCTCGCTCCTGTCACGTCGCCAATCGCCTGGAACGCGCCATCTGGCCCCGCACGTGAAACCCGGTAGGTTGTGACGTCGTCCCCTGGAGACCAGGCCAGGTCAGCGCCGCTATCCGACGTATCGATCACCGTGAGCGACTGCGGTGCCGATAGCGACGGCGCGGTCGCCCCGGCGGGCGCCGCGGCCCCGGCCGTGAGCGCATCCAGCATCGCCTTGATCGCCTTGATTTGCGATCCGGACTTCGTCACGTAGCTATCCTGATGGTCGACGTAGCTCCACCAATCCCAACAGGCCTGCGGATTGCTTGGCCAGTATGGGCTGGTCTTCGTCTGCGGATAGAGGATGATCAGGTGGTTCGTGTCCGCCCACTCATTGTAGCCTGCCTCATCCACGAATCTGCGTCCGATATCGGCGACGTCCTGCTTGCATCCGTGGAGCGCGACGTGGACGCGACACGGACTGCCCTGCTCGCAATCCTGAGGTACGAACACATAGCCGGTATCGCCCATGCTCAGCGCGTCGGGCAGATGCGGCGTGGTATAGATCGATTGATCAAAGCTCTTCACCGAGCCTGCAAGCTGCGCGGGACTGGGCGGATTCAGGCGGCCGTAAATATGCTGCAGGATGACGCCGGCCTGGTCATAGCCGCATTGGTCGATATAGGGCTCCGTGTTGGCCTTGCAGTCGTTGAGCCCGGGTACGCCCTGTTTCGTCACGACGAACGAGTGGCCCGCGCCGAGCGTGGCCTGATAGAACAAGTTGCCGCGATTGGCATCCCCCAGATAGTGGCGATAGAAATCGGCGGCTGCATCGGTCGTGGCCTTGTCGACGATCGCGTCATTGTAGCCGTGAAAGAGATAGATCTTCTGCCTGCCGACATTGCTGAGGGGGTCGATCTCGCCCGCTGCGGCCTTCGCGTCGGCCTTTGCCGTAAACTCCTTCGTATCCAGATCTGACGCCGGCCCTTTCATGCATGCACCCGTGGCACGCCAGATCGGCCCCCAGTACCAGGTGGCGGCGTCGAGCGCGTCCGCCTTCGCGCACCAGTAAGGGCCGCCTGCGACCACGCCGACGCCCTTGATCACCGACGACCACGCCGTGCCGAACTGAACGGCCATGAACGCGCCCGACGAAATTCCCGAAATCGAACTCTCACCGATCGGCGCGCGATAGCGCCGTAACCCCTCGGCGGCACACGATGACACGCCGAGAGTGGTTGTGATGATCAGGACGCAGATCAGGGCGGCGGTGAATTGCCGCAAAACGGCCACGCGCATGACAGCCTCGCCAAATCGACCGCAGGAGCAACCTCTGGTATTACAGCCCAAGATCGGCAATCGGCGCAAGCGCAAACAAGCGGCACCAAACGAGGGAATCGTCACTTCGGCGTTGTCGGCGCCTCGAGGCTCCGGCTGTAGCGCGACATCGCGAAGCAAAAGACAAAATAGATCGCGGCGACGAAGATGTAGACCTCGACTGAAAACTGCTGCCAGGCGGGATCGATGATCGCGGTCTTTGCCGTCGTCAGCAGGTCGAAGATGCCGATGATCAGCACGAGACTGGTGTCCTTGAAGAAGGCGATGAAGGTGTTGACCAGCGGCGGGATGACATGGCGGATCGCCTGCGGCAGGACGATCAGCCGGTGCTTGCGCCAGTAGGACAGGCCCAGCGCGTCTGCGGCTTCATACTGCCCGCGCGGCACGGCCTGAAGCCCGCCGCGGATGACTTCCGCGAGATAGGCGCCGGCGAACAGGATGATCGCGATCTGCGCGCGCAGCAGCTTGTCGATGTTGAATCCGGCGGGCATGAACAGCGGAAACATCACGCTTGCCATGAACAACAGGCTCACCAGCGGCACGCCGCGGATCAGCTCGACATAGAGCACGCTGAGCGAGCGGATCGCAGGCAGCTTCGAGCGCCGGCCGAGCGCGACCAGGATGCCGAGCGGAAAGCCGAAGGCGAGACCAAACGTCGCCAGGATCAGCGTCACCGGCAGTCCGCCCCAGCGGTCCTGCGAGACGAAGGACAGGCCGAACACGCCGCCCCACATCAGAACGCTGATCAGCGCCAGCGCACCGATCCAGAGGAAAACGAGCTCGCGCCGCCATAGCGCGCGGCGGGTCGAGAGGTAGTACAGCGCGATGAACAGCACGACCGACAGCGCGGGCCGCCACTGCTCGTTGAACGGATAGGTGCCGAACAGGATGAAGCGATATTTCTCGGGGATGATCGCCCAGCAGGCGCCGACGCCACGCACGGCGCGGCAGGCGCTGGAATCGTGCGCCGGCGTCAGCCACACCGCGTTCGCCATGCCCCATTGCACGAAGCTGAGGATGCCCTTGGCGAGCAGCGCCAGCAGCACGACCGTGAGAATGCCGTTGGGAATTGACGAGAACAGGTTGGTGCGCAGCCAACGCAGCACCGGATTGCCAAGCTGCGGACGACGGGCAGCACGGGGAGCCTCCGGAATGTCCGTGATCGCGGTCATGATCAGCGCTCCACTAGCGCGATGCGCGCATTGTACCAGTTCATGAAGAAGCTAATCGAAAGGCTGATGGTCAGGAACACCGCCATGATCAGCGCGATGGCTTCGATCGCCTGCCCGGTCTGGTTCAGCGTGGTGTTGGCAATCGAGACCACGTCCTGATAGCCGATCGCGACCGCGAGCGAGGAGTTCTTGGTCAGATTGAGATACTGGCTCGTCATCGGCGGCACGATGACGCGCAGCGCCTGTGGCAGAATGATCTGCCGCAGCATGAAACTGCGGCGCAGGCCGAGCGCGTTGGCAGCATCCCATTGCCCGCGCGGCACCGACTGGATGCCGCTGCGGACGATCTCGGCAATGAAGGCCGAGGTGTAGGTGACGAGCGCGATCAGCAACGCGAAATATTCCGGCGCGAGCGTCAGGCCGCCGACGAAGTTGAAGCCGCGCAGCTGCGGCCATTCGATCGACCAGGACACGCCGAGCGCGAGCGAGACCGCCACCGGCATCACGACGATGAGGCCGAGCGCAAACGACCAGGCCGGCCGCGGCCTGCCGTCGCGCATCTGCTGCGCGACCAACCATCGCCGGATGACATAGAACACTGCGCAACCCAGCACCGCAGTGCCGAGCACCGCGAGCTGCGGCGGCCCGAACGGGATCGCCGGCAGGATCAGGCCGCGATTGGAGAGGAATACACCCTCGATCGGCCGCCACGCGGCGCGTGCGGCCGGCAGAGCCTGCATCAACACGTACCAGAACAGGAGTTGGAGCAGCAGCGGGATGTCGCGGAGCGTTTCGACATAGACGGCGGCAAGCCGCGACAGCAGCCAGTTGGCCGACAGCCTTGAGATCCCGATCAGGGTGCCCAAGATCGTCGCGAGCACGATGCCGATCACGGCGACGCGCAAAGTGTTAGCGATGCCGACGACGAACGCCCAGAAATAGGTGTCCCTGGGATTGTAGGCGAGCAGGCTGTCGGCAATCGGCATCCCCGCCTCTCGGCCGAGAAAGGCAAAGCCGGTGGTGATGCGGCGGGCTGACAGGTTGGTGACGGTGTTGGACCAGAGAAAGGCGATCACTGCGACCGCGATCCCGACCACCAGCACCTGCCAGAACAAGCCCTGCAATTCGTTGCGCCCGAGCGCAAAGAAGCGGCGGCGCGGCGGCAGTCTGGGATGATCGGCGGTCACAGCACAAAAATCCTTCTCAAATGCAGCGATTTCCGGCGGCGCACGTCAAGTGTTGCACCAAACTTAAATTCATGCAACGAATGTTTCATGGCTGAGCCCGCGAAATCCTCGCCCCTGAGCGAACTGCGCATCGCATTGCCATCGCTCCCCCTGCGTTTGCAGGAGGTCGGACGCTTCGTCGCCGCCAATGATTACGACGCCACCACCCGCTCGATGCGCGATCTCGCGGCCGAAGCCGGCGCCGATCCAGCCGCGTTCACGCGGCTTGCCAAGGCGATCGGCTATTCTGGCTGGGACGAGCTGCGCGCGGCGCTGACCGAGGCACGGCGGCCGTCGCAGACCGCACCCTTCTCCGGCCGCACAAAAGGCCGGCGCCATGGGCCGAACGCCGATGTCGCACTTATCATCGACAAGCTCGAGGCCGAGGCCGCCGGCCTTCCGCGCATCCCCGCACAGCCGATCGCCGAAGCAGCGCGCGCGCTGCACGACGCAAAGCGAATCTGGATCGCAGGCTATCGAAGCTGCCGCAGCGTTGCGGAGTTGCTGAATTACGAGTTGCGTTTGTTCCGGCCCGAACAGGTGCAGCTCGTCGGCGCGTCCGGGCCCGACGACCTAGATCTCGGTGCGTTCCGGCCCGGCGAGGCCGTCATCGTCATCGGCTTCCTGCCTTACACACATGCGAGCGTCCGCGTCGCGCAAGCCGCTCATCGCAGCGGCGCAACGCTGATCGCAATCGCAGACAGCATCTCGGCGCCGATGGCCGAGGGCGCCGACCACGTGCTGCTGTTCGAGGCGGCATCATCGCCCGGCTTCTTCCCGAGCCTCACCGGCGCCATCGCAATCGCCCAGTCGCTCGCTGCGGTGACGTTCTCGCTCGGCGGTACGGCCGCCAAGAAACGTCTGGAGAATACCGAAGCGCGGCTTACTGCGGCCTCGACTTACGTCTCGGAGAAAGGTTGATCCATGGCCGCTCGCACCAGCCGCGTGCTGCATCGCTCGCTCCGCGAAACGCCGCCCAAGGCAATCGGTGGCGAAGGCGTTTATCTCTTCGCCGAGGACGGCCGGCGCATCATCGATGCCTCTGGCGGCGCGGCGGTCTCCTGCCTCGGCCACCACCATCCGCGCGTGATCGCGGCGATGGCAAAGCAGGCGTCCACTCTCGCCTATGCGCATACTGCTTTCTTCTCCTCCGAGCCGGCGGAAGCACTCGCCGAAGCGCTAGTGGGACACGAGCCCGGCGGTCTCGCCTACACCTATTTCGTCAGCGGTGGATCGGAGGCGATCGAGGCCAGCATCAAACTGGCGCGGCAATATTTCATCGAGCGCGGCGAGCCGCAGCGGCAACACTTCATCGCTAGGCGGCAGAGTTATCACGGCAACACGCTCGGCGCGCTCGCTGCCGGAGGTAACGCCTGGCGCCGCGCGCCCTATGCGCCGCTGCTCTCGACCGCTTTCAGCCACGTGACGCCGGCCTTCGCCTATCACGAAAAGCGCGAGGGCGAGTCGGATGCACAGTTCGTCGCGCGCCTCGCCGCCGAGCTCGAGGCCGAGTTTCAGCGGCTCGGACCCGACACCGTGGCGGCGTTCCTCGCCGAGCCCGTTGTCGGCGCCACGGCCGGCGCAGTGACCGCACCGGACGGCTATTTCAAGGCGGTGCGCGAGATCTGCGATCGGCACGGCGCGCTGCTCATCCTCGACGAGGTCATGTGTGGCATGGGCCGCACCGGCACGACGCATGCCTGGGAGCAGGAGGGCGTGGCGCCTGATATCCAGGCGATCGCGAAGGGGCTCGGCGGCGGCTATCAGCCGATCGGTGCGATGCTCGCAAGCGGCAAGATCGTCGACACCATCCGTTCGGGCTCGGGCGCATTCCAGCACGGCCACACTTATCTTGCACACCCCCTCGCCTGCGCGGCCGCGCTCGCGGTGCAGGACGTGATCCGGCAGGACGGCCTGCTCGAACAAGTCAAGGAGCGCGGCCGGCAGCTCGAGCAGCGGCTGACCGAGCGTTTCGGCAATCACCGTCATGTCGGCGATATCAGGGGCCGTGGCCTGTTCCGGGCGATCGAGCTCGTGGCCGATCGTGCCAGCCGCACCTCGTTCGATCCCGGGCTCAAGCTGCACCAGAAGATCAAGGCCGAGGCCTTCGCGAACGGGCTCGGATGTTATCCCGGTGGCGGCACAGTCGATGGTGTGCGCGGCGACCACGTGCTGCTGGCGCCGCCCTATATCGCTTCCGCAGCCGAGATCGACCTGATCGTCGACAAGCTCGGCACGGCCGTCGACAACGTGTTGCGTAGTGTCAATCACTGAGGGGAGAGTCACATGATGAGGAAAGTGGTTATCGCAGCGAGCGTGCTCGCGGCATCGACGGTCGTCGCATCGGCGGCGACGCTCGACACGGTGAAGAGCCGCGGCACGCTGGTATGCGGCGTCAGCGCCGGCTTTGCCGGCTTCTCCGCTCCGGACTCGCAGGGCAATTACAAGGGCCTCGACGTCGACTATTGCCGCGCGCTCGCGGCCGGGGTGCTCGGCGACCCCACCAAGGTGCGCTACGTCTCGCTGACGGCGCAGAACCGCTTCACCGCCCTGCAATCGGGCGAGATCGACGTGCTCTACCGCAACTCGACGCAGACATATTTGCGCGGCGTGACGCTGGGGCTGCGCCAGGGTCCGATCAACTTCTACGACGGCCAGGGTTTTGTGGTGAAGAAGGACCTCGGCGTGAAGGAGCTGAAAGACCTCAAGGGCGCCACCGTCTGCGTCGCGCAAGGAACCACGCACGAAGTCACCCTCGGCGATTACGGCCGCGCCAACGGCATCGACTGGAAGCCGCTGGTGTTCGATCGCGTCGACACCATGTACCAAACCTTCTTCGGCGGCCGCTGCGATGCCATGACCCAGGACGCTTCCGCGCTGGCCGGCGCGGTGACCACCGCGGCGCCGAACCCGGCCGACTACGTCGTGCTGTCGCAGACCATCAGCAAGGAGCCGCTCGGCCCCTTTACCCGCAATGGCGACGAAGTCTGGAGCGACATTATCACCTGGCTGCATTACGGCCTGATCGAGGCCGAGGAGCTCGGCGTCACGCAAGCTAATGTCGAGGAGATGACGAAGTCGCAGATGCCCGCGATCCAGCGGCTGCTCGGTGCCTCTGGCGACCTCGGGTCGCGGCTCGGGCTCGACAACAAATGGTTGGTCACCGCGATCAAGGCCGGCGGCAACTACGGTGAGATCTACGAGCGCAATGTCGGCAAAGCGAGCCCGCTCAAGCTCGATCGCGGCCTCAACGGTCTCTGGAGCAAGGGCGGCCTGATGTACGCCATTCCGTTCAAGTAAAGGCGTCCTGTGTCCCGGACGCGCTGCAGCGAGCAACGCTGCTGCGCAGATCCGGGACCCGGAGGCCAGGATGGGCCCGGGCTCTGCAGCGCAATACTACGCATTGCGCTGCGTCCGGGGCACGAGACCAGTAGACACCTTCAATGACGACGCCCCCTCGCATCGCCCTCATCCACGCTCTCAAGCACTCCATCGCGCCGATCGAAGCGGCGTTTGCGAAGGCGTGGCCAGAAGCGCGGCTGATGAACCTGCTCGATGACAGCCTTTCGGCGGATCTGGCGCGCGACGGTTCGCTCACCGATACCATGACCGAGCGCTTCCTCGCGCTCGGCGATTACGCGGCGGCGACGGGAGCGGATGGAATCTTGTTCACTTGCTCCGCCTTCGGCCCCTGCATCGAGGCGGTCGCGCGCGCGCATGCGCCGATGCCGGTGCTGAAGCCGAACGAGGCCATGATCGAGAGAGCGGTGACCATGGGTCAGCGCATCAGCCTGCTCTCGACCTTTCCGCCGACGCTGGCGTCGATGCCGCCCGAGTTTCCCGCTTCGGTCCAAATCGTGCCGAAACTTGCCGAAGGCGCGCTGGCCGCGCTCGACCGCGGCGACCGCGCCACGCATGACCGGCTGATCGTCGAAGCGTCAAAGGACCTCCGCGATTGCGACGTCATCGCGCTCGCGCAATTCAGCATTGCGGCGACTGCGCCGCTGGTTGCGGAGGCCACCGGCCGTCCCGTCGTGACGACGCCGGACAGCGCCGTCGACAAGCTGATGAGACTGCTGAAGGGGAAGGCCTAAGCGCCGGCCTTTGTCCGACGTCGCGCATCCTTGATCGCGACCGCAAGCGCAGCCTTCGTCTCGTTGACGAAATCCTCGACCAGCTCCTCGCGCGTGGCGTGCGCCGCCTCGCCGGTGAACAGGCCCTGTTCGGCCAGCATCACAACGCCGTGCAGCGCCGCCCAGATCTTGAGCGCCTGGCGTTCGCGCAAGTAGCCGACAGCGGGCGCTTCCAAAGCTTCGATCACGAGCGCAAAGGTCTCCCGCGTCGCCTCGTGCAGCTCGCTGCCCTTGGCCGCGCAGGACACCGTGCGCGAAGCGAACATCAAGCGGTAGATGCCATTGCGGCGCAGACCGAAATCGAGCGTCGCCTGCGCTAATCGCGAGAGTTTTGACTGCTTCGACGGCTTTGCCATCGCCTCGCGCAGAAGCGCCGAGAGCTGCCGGAATGCCTCCGCAGTGACTGCCGCCAGCAGCGCCTCGCGGTCGGCAAAATGCCGGTATGGCGCCGGCTGCGAGACGCCGAGCTTCTTTGCAAGCGCCTTGATGCTGATCGCCTCGGCGCCGCCCTGCTCTGCCTCGTGCAGCGCGGCCTTGATCAACGCATCGCGAAGATCGCCATGGTGGTAGGTCTTCTCGGGTTTGCGGGCGAGTTGTGAACGCATGTCGAGGCGAAGCCTATAAGTTTGCGCTTGACAGGGGAAGCCTGTCGCGAATGTAATAGCATATAACTTAAATAGAATTCAGATGAGGAAACGCGCCGCCTTCGGGCCCTCGCGCGCACACGACCAAGGAAGCCGCAATGGCAGAGCGATTGAAGGTTCACGTCAATCCCGACAAATGCCAGGGCCATGCCCGCTGCAAGGCACTCGCGCCGGAACTTTTCGAGCTCGACGAATATGGCAACGCGCACGAAGCTGGCGACGGCACTGTCCCGCCGGGGCTGGAAGACAAGGCCTGGCTTGCCAAGTCCAATTGTCCTGAAATCGCAATCGACGTGATCGAGGAGTAGCGCGGCCGCTGCCGTCCCGCGTGCTTTTCAGCGAACACGAGCCAAGGGATTCCCTGCCATGTCCGACGTCAACCAGCCCGCTGCTCATCCGCCCGTGACCGACTGGGTCCACGATTTCGACCACACCGATCCACAATGGACGGACGACCCTTTCCCGATCTGGGACGAGCTGCGCGCCGTAAGTCCCGTGGTGCACACGGAACGCTTCCTCGGCTGCTACCTGCCGACGACCTATGAAGCCGTGCGCGAGATCGCCAACGACACCGAGCATTTCTCCTCACGCCGGATCATCGTCCGCGACGTGCGGCCGGAAATCACCAGCAAGAACGCCGCCCCGCCCATCACCTCCGATCCGCCCCAGCACAAACCGGCCAAGCAATTGCTGCTGCCGCCGTTCACGCCGGATGCGATGAAGAAGCTCGAGCCGCGGGTCCGCACCATCTGCAACGAGCTGATCGATGACTTCATCGCCGCAAAGAGCGTGGACGCTGCGGCGCGCTACACGAAACACATTCCGGTGCGCGCGATCGCGCATATGCTCGGCATTCCCGAGAGCGACAGCGAGCTCTTCATCAACTGGATCCATATGATCCTGGAGCTCGGCATCAAGGACGAGAGCAAGCTGCTCCAGGCCGTGCAGGAGATGAGCGCCTATTTCAGCGGCCACATCGAAGCGCGCAAGAGCAAGCCCACCGACGACCTGATCTCCTACCTGATGAATGCCAGGGACAAGGACGGCAATCCGCTCGAGGACACCCACGTGCTGGGCTCGCTGCGCCTGCTGCTGATCGCCGGCATCGACACCACCTGGAGCGCGATCGGCTCCTCGCTCTGGCATCTTGCGAAGACGTCGGCCGATCGCGAGCGGCTGATCGCCGAGCCCGGGCTGATCCCGACCGCGGTGGAGGAGCTGTTGCGCGTCTATTCGCCGGTGACGATGGCGCGCGAGGTGGTCAAGGAGACGACGATTTCGGGCTGCCCGGTCAAGCCGGGCAACATGGTGCTGCTGTCCTTCCCGGTCGCCAACCGCGATCCCAAGATGTTTCCGGACGCTGACAAAGTCGTGATCGACCGACGCGAGAATCGCCACGCGGCCTTCGGCCTCGGCATCCATCGCTGCATCGGTTCCAACCTTGCGCGCATGGAAATGCAGGTTGCATTGGAGGAATGGCTGAAGCGGATTCCCGACTTCCGGCTCGATCCGGCAGGCGCGGTGACTTGGTCACAGGGCACCGTGAGGGGCCCCCGCCAGTTGCCATTTTTGCTCGGAAAGGCGATGTAGGCCTCTCCAGCAGAGATACAGAGAGGCCGGACGTGACAGTGCAAGCAACCAACCCGGCCTCTGAGCATTTTGACGTCGCCGACGCCGAACGGCGGATTAAGGCGATCTTCATCGGCTCCGTCGGCAATCTCGTCGAATGGTACGATTTCTACGCCTATACGGCGTTTGCGCTCTACTTCGCTCCCGCGTTCTTCCCAGGTAACGACCCCGTCGTGCAGCAATTGAACGCCGCCGTGGTGTTCGCGGCGACCTTCCTGATGCGCCCCCTCGGCGGTTGGTTCTTCGGCTATCTCGCCGACCATTTCGGCCGCCGCATCTCGCTGACGCTGTCCGTCGTCTTCATGTGCTTCGGCTCGCTGATCATCGCGCTGACGCCGACCTATGCCACGATCGGCTTCGCCGCGCCGGTCATCCTGGCGCTCGCCCGCGTCATCGAGGGCCTCAGCCTCGGCGGCGAATATGGCGCCAGCGCCACTTACTTGAGTGAGGTCGCCGATCCCAAGCGCCGCGGCTTCTATTCCAGCTTCCAGTACGTCACCCTGATCGGCGGCCAGCTCACCGCGATCATCGTGCTGCTGCTCTTGCAAAAGGTCTTCCTGACGCCGGACGAGCTGAAGGCCTGGGGCTGGCGCATCCCGTTCGCCATCGGCGCGGGGCTTGCGATCTTCGCTGCGGTGATGCGGCGCGGCCTGCACGAGACCGAGGCGTTCGAGGAGGCCAAGAAAGTGGTGAAGCCGACCGGCTCGATCACCAATTTGCTGCGCTATCCGCGCGAGCTCTTGCTGGTCGTCGGCCTCACGGCCGGCGGCACCGCGGCGTTCTACACTTTCACCACCTACATGCAGACCTTCGTCAAGCTTTCGGTCGGGCTGACCGAGGACCAGACCACGTTCGTGATCTTCGGCACGCTGATTTTCGCGACCATCCTCCAGCCGATTTACGGTGCGATCTCTGACAAGATCGGCCGCAAGCCGCTGCTGATCTTCTTCGGTATCGCCGGCACGCTCGCGACTGTTCCGCTGCTGATGACCCTGAAGGAGACGAAGTCGCCCTTCATGGCCTTCATCCTGATCTGCTGCGCCTGGCTGTTCGTCGCCGGCTACACCTCGATCAACGCCGTGGTGAAGGCCGAGCTGTTCCCGACCAATGTCCGCGCGCTCGGCGTCGGCCTGCCCTATGCCATCACGGTCTCGATCTTCGGCGGCACTGCGCCAGCGATCGCGCTCTACTTCAAGAGCATCGGGCACGAGGACTGGTTCTATTTCTATCTTGCCGGCATCATCTGCCTGTCGCTGATCATCTATTCCACCATGCGCGACACGAAACACGCCTCCGCAATGCATCGCCACGAGTAGGCCATGACCGACGAGACGCCATCCGACAGCAAGCTGACGCGCACCAAGGAGAAGTGGGCGCGCGAGGGCCGGTTCCTCACCGGCAAGGTCACGCGTCCGGAAGATCAGCGCCTGCCGCCCGGCCAGCATCTGACCAAGGACTGGCCGGTGCTCGATCTCGGGGTCGTGCCGCCGGTGTCGCGCGAGCGGTGGCGGCTCGACGTCTACGGCGCGATCGAAACTCCCGTGTTCTGGACCTTCGAAGAGTTCACCGCGCAGAAACAGGCCCGCTTCACCTCCGACATCCATTGCGTGACGACCTGGTCGCGCTACGACAATGAATGGGAGGGACTCGCCACACGCGAACTGCTCGCAGCCTGCCAGCCCCGCGAGGATGCGCGCTTCGTCGTGCTGCATTCCTATGACAGTTACACAACCAATCTCGCGCTGGAGGATTTTGCCGCCGAAGACGCGCTGCTCGCCCACAGCTGGTCCGGCCAGCCGCTGACGGCGGAGCATGGCGGGCCGGTGCGGCTGGTCGTGCCGCATCTGTATTTCTGGAAGAGCGCGAAATGGCTCCAGGCCATCGAGTTCCTGACCGAGGACGCGCCGGGCTTCTGGGAAGTCCGCGGCTATCATAACCGCGGCGATCCCTGGGCCGAGCAGCGTTACTCGGGCGATTAGGTTCAAGCAACGACGGGGGGAAGCCCATGCCCACGGAACGCTTTCAATTCACTGGCGAAGGCGGCCATCAGCTCGCAGCCGCGCTGGAGCTGCCTGACGGCGAGCCCGCGGCTTTCGCGCTGTTCGCGCACTGCTTCACCTGCGGCAAGGACACGTTGGCTGCCAAGCGGATTTCTGTGGCGCTGGCGGCCAAGGGCATCGCGGTGCTGCGCTTCGACTTCACCGGGCTCGGATCCAGCGAAGGCGATTTCGCCAATTCGACGTTCTCATCCAATGTCGCCGATCTCGTGCGCGCGGCCGATCACCTGCGCGAGACACGCAAGGCGCCCTCGATCCTGATCGGCCATAGTCTCGGCGGCGCCGCGATCCTTGCTGCTGCCGGCAAGATTCCCGAGGCCAGGGCGGTCGTGACCATCGCAGCGCCGTCCGATCCCGCCCATGTCACCGGTCTGTTCAGGGAGCATCTCGACAACATCCGCGCGCAGGGCGAGGTCGAAGTCTCGCTCGCCGGCCGCCCGTTCCGGATCAGGCGCGAATTCCTCGACGACATCGCCGAGCACGAGCTGGTGAAGGACGTCACCGGTTTGCACAAGGCGCTGCTGGTGATGCACTCACCGGTCGACGACACAGTCGGTATAGACAATGCGACGAAGATCTTCGTCACGGCAAAACATCCCAAGAGTTTCGTCTCGCTCGACCATGCCGATCATCTTCTGACGAAGCCTGCCGACGCGCTCTACGCGGCCGACGTGATCGCCGCCTGGGCGAGCCGTTATATCGATACGGCAAAGGCGGCGAAGGTGATGGATCTCCCGGAGGCGCCGCGCCAGGTCGTGGTGCAGGAGACCCGCAAGAGCAAGTTCAACCAGATCATCACCGTCGGGCCGCATCATCTGGTGGCGGACGAGCCGGTCGCGGCGGGCGGCGAGGATGCCGGTCCCGGGCCCTATGATTTCCTGCTCGCCGGCCTCGGCGCCTGCACCTCCATGACCATGCGCCTTTATGCCGACCGCAAATCGCTGCCGCTCGACCGCGTCACGGTTACGCTGAAACATTCCAAGATCTACGCCAAGGATTGTGCGGAGTGCGAGACACGCGAGGGCATGCTCGACCAGATCGAGCGCGACATCACGATCGACGGCGCGCTCGATGCCGAGCAGCGCAAGAAGCTGATGGAGATCGCCGACAAGTGCCCGGTGCACCGCACGCTGACATCGGAGATCCGCATTTTGACGAAGGCCGTGGCGTGAAGCGGTGCGCTAGAAGCACGACGCCATCGTCCGCAACGCCGCGCTGATCTCGTTCTCCCGCCACGCCGCAAAGCCGAGCAGCAGGCCGTGATCGCGCGGCTTGCCGAGCGCCAGGCTGGATATGGCTCGCGTGACAACGCCCGCCTCAACGAGCCGCGTTACCGCAGCCTGATCGGCGCGACCGCGCTTGAGGCGCGCCACGAGCTGGATGCCGCCCGAGGGCACCTCGACCGCGAGCACCTCGCCGAGATGGCGCTCCAGCCCCGCGACGAGATGATCGCGGCGCGCGTGATAGAGCCGACGAACCCGGCGCAGATGCGCCAGGAAATGCCCGTCGGCGATGAATTCGGCGAGCGCCTCCTGGATGTGGCTTGACGCGATCAGTCCGATATGCCGCTGCGCGATCTCCAGCGTGCTGACGAGTGCCGGCGGCACGACGAGATAGCCGAACCGGATATCCGAGGTCATCGCCTTCGAGAACGTGCCGACATAGAACACGCGGCCATATGCATCGAGGCCCTGCAACGCTGGCACTGGCCGGCTGTCGTAGTGGAATTCGCCGTCGTAGTCGTCCTCCACGATCCAGGTCTTGCCGGGCCTGGTCAGGGCGAGAAACTCGGTGCGGCGGGTCAGGGACATCAGTCGTCCGGTCGGATGCTGGTGCGATGGAGTCATGAACATCAGTGTTGGTGCAGCGAGACCCGGTGTCCGCTGCATGCCCTGCTCGTCCAGCCTGATGCCGGTCACGTGCGCGCCGGAGGCACGGAAGGCGGCTGCGGCGCCGGGATAGCCGGGATCCTCGACCCAGACCTCATCGCCGGGCGTGATGACGGCAGCTGCAATCAGGGTCAGCGCGGCCTGTGCGCTCGGCAGGATCAGGATCTGGTCTGCGCCGGCGCGAACGCCTCTGCTGGTCGCGAGATAGTGCGCCAGCGCCTCACGCAGGCGCGGCCGGTTGACCGGTCCGAGCTCGCGCTTGGCGGCGCGTACGGCGCTGCGGCGCAGGCAGCGCCCCCAGATTTCACTCGGAAACTCTCTGGCATCGCCATGCCCCGGACGCAGGGGCTTTAGCGGCGCCTGATAGGACATCGGCCAGTCCGTCTGTTGGAGCTTTGAAGCCCAGGGCGATATCCGCGGTCTGGCGGAACGTGGGCTCGACGCGACCGAGCGCGCCCCTTCGATGCGTTCGCCGCCGTCGATCGCCACCACCGGGCGACGCCCATGCGACGCCTTGAGATATCCCTCCGCGGCGAGCTGCTCGAACGCGTAGGTGACGGTGTTGCGGGACACGCCGAGGTCGCTCGCGAGCCGACGGCTCGACGGCAGCGCACGGCCCTTACCGAGGCGACCGCTCGCAATCAGGCTTCGGAGCTGACCCGTCAGCTGCGTCGCCAAGCCCTCCCCCTCGGTCCGTTTCAGGTCGATCAGGCCTCCGATCATACCTTCCGAAACTGGCACCTATTTCTTCTCCAATCTGGCACTTTTTCAGGTGCCAGCGGGGATGCTATCCGGCCAGCCGCATCGCTTCAAGGACCTCCAGATGAACTCCCTGTCCCCTCGCGCGGCCGTCGGCCTGTTCCTCATCGTCGTGCTGGCCTGGGGCGTGAACTGGTCGGTGACGAAGCAGCTCGTCCAGTTCCTTCCGCCACTGTGGACGTCAGCGATCCGGAGCTGGATCGCGCTGGTCGGATTGTTCGTGATCGTTGGCCTCAGCAACAATCTGGTGATTCCGGAGCGCCGCGACATTCCCGTGGTCCTGAGCGTGGCACTGCTGCACATGACGCTGTTCTCGGTTCTGGTTGCATCCGGGGTGCGGTTCCTGCCGGCGAGCAAGGCCATCGTGCTTGGCTACACTACGCCGCTCTGGGTCGCCATCGCCGCGCCCTTGCTGGGAAAGGATACGCTGACCGCGCCCAAGCTTGCCGGCGCCCTGCTTGGATTGATCGGGCTTGCCGCCATCCTGAATCCGTCCTCGATCGACTGGACCAACGTCAACGTCCTGCTCGGAGCGGGTATGGTGATCCTGGCCGCGATCTCCTGGGCCGCGAACATCATCTATATCCGCGCGCATCGCTGGATCGCGTCCCCGCTCCAGCTCCTGCTCTGGCAGGTGCTCGTGGCCACGGCCGTGCTTACGACCCTGGCGATGATCGTCGAGGGGCCGCCGCAAGTCGCGTGGTCATGGAGGCTCGTATCGCTCTTCCTGTATTCGGGCCTGATCGGGACGGCGCTGGCCTATTGGGCGATGTCGATGGTCAACAAGAGCATCTCTGCACTGACGACATCGCTCGGGACCACCGCGACGCCGCTCGTCGGCATCGCCAGTGCCGCGATCCTGCTGAGTGAGCCGATCGACGCGAGCCTTGCCGTCGCGGCCGGACTGATCGTCACCGGCATCGGTCTTGCAACGCTAGGCGATCGGCTGTTGCGCAGTCAGGCCACCGCGAGCGGCTGAACGCGCAAGCTTCCGCGCAGGCCCGCCGCGGTGCCGAGCAGGATGCCGGCAACCGCGACGAACGAGCCGAGCGCGAGCGTAGACACGCCCGTGAGCCCCTGCCCGATCGAGCAGCCGAACGCCATCACGCCGCCGATCCCCATCAGCGCGGCACCGGCGCCTGAGCGCAGCATGTGGCGTGGCGATGAATAGCCTTCAAGCTTGAAGCGGCGAGTTGCGAGTGCCGTCACCAGACTGCCGGCGAAGACGCCGGCAACCGTCGCGACGCCGAAATTCAGCGTCAGGCCGGTCGAAAGCATGGCGTATTGCAGGCTATCAGCGATCGGCGCGATGAAGGTGAGCGAGGTCACCGGGACGGGATTGAAGTCGTCGGCACCGAGATAGCCGGTGACGTACCAGCCGCCTGCGACAAGGAGACCGACGACGGCACCTGCCGCGATCTGGCCCGGCGAGCGACGGAACGCCGGATGCGCGAAGGCAAACAGAACCAGCACGATGACGATCGCCGCAGTAGCCAGTGCGCGCGCAGGTGCTTCCGTGAGGCCTAGCGTCGCGAGCAGCGACGGTAGCGAATTCGCGTTGACCGTGGTTTGCGAAGCCTGGACCAGCGCAATGCGCGCCGGTGCGATCAGGCCCTTCAGCGTCATCTGCGCAGCAATGGCCAGCACGATCACGACGACGAAGGAGCGGAGGTTGCCGCGCCCGAGCAGCACCAGCGCGCGCGAGCCGCAACCATTCGACAGCACCATGCCGTAGCCGAACAGCAGGCCGCCGAGGAACAGCACCGGTGCGGAGAAGGATTGTTGCAGGTAGATCGACTTGCTGAGATCGACCATGTCGCTGACGGCGAGGAACTGGCTCGCGGCGATCGCAACGGCGATCGCCAGTGCATAGGTCCGCACCAACCGCCCGTCCCCCTCCGCCAGCCATCCGCGCATGCTGCTCATCAAGCAGAAACCGCTGAGCAGGCCGACAGCGCCGTAGACGAGGCCGATGACGAGTCCGGCGAGGATGACGAACTGGGTGGATTCCATCGATTGTTCTCAGATCTCTCGACGTTCTCCGTCATTGCGAGCGCAGCGAAGCAATCCAGTCTGTCTCCGCGGGTGCATTCCTGGATTGCTTCGCTGCGCTCGCAATGACGGTGTGTTATGGCTTCAGGATCACGCGGTCACGCGACCAGCCGGCGACCGCGACATACGCCTCCTTCGCGCGCTCCAGCGGATAGATCGCATTCGCTTTGATCGGGAACGGCTTCAGATGGCCGATGGCGAAGCCAGGGCCGAGGTCGCGCAGCACTGCGCCTGTCGCGGCCGACGACAGGCCAAGCGTGTCAATGCCGACATAAGTATGCTGGCCGCGATAGAATTCGAGGATGTTGAACTGCACGATGCGGTCGATCGCGGCGATCAGGACCTGGCGGCCGCGAAGCGCAAGCGATTTGTGCGCGGCCTGGAAATAGGGATCGCCGACGGTGTTGAAGACGATGTCGGCGCCTTTGCCGCCGGTCAAGTCGCGCACGCGCGCCGCAACGTCGGTCGCAGAGGCGTCGATCACCTCGATGGGCGCGTTGGCATGGCCTTCATAAGCTTCCGCCTTGCGCACCACGCCGATAACGCGCGCGCCCTGCCAGGTCGCGATCTGCACCGCGGCTTGGCCGACCTTGCCGTTGACGCCGAACACCAGCACGGTCTCGCCGCTTTTCGGCACGCCTGCGCGGCGAAAGCCTTCCATCGCGGTGACGAAGGGCACGCCGATGCCGGCGGCCTCCTCCCAGGACACGGTCTTCGGCTTCTCGACGACCGCATCGGCTTCGACCACGAGATGGCTCGCATGGGTGCCGTCACGGCGGATGCCGAGATCGCCGGAGGAGCCGAACACTTCGCGCCCCATTGTGCCGACGGGCCCGTCGACCACCACGCCGGCGTAGTCGCGGCCGGGGGTCCGGGGGAACACGGCATAGGGCATCAGCCCGGTCGCAGCTTTGACGTCGGACGGATTAACGGCTGCGGCTTTGATCTCGATGAGGAGATCGTTCGGCCCGCGCGCAAGCGTCTGGCGCTCGACGCTAGGTGCAAGCGCTGCGGCGTTTTCAGCTTTGGCGTTGAGGCGCACACAGCGCGCCTCCACGGTTTTGGCATCGGCTGGTGACATGAAAAGACCCGCGATTTCTCGCGGGCCTTGTCGCCTCTGGAGCCGGTCGAGTCAATCCGTCAAGTCAGTCCTTGGGACGCTTGTCGTAGAGCCGTTTGGCCTTGCCCAGCGAGCGCTCCAGCGTGGCCGGGGCGACCACCTGAACCCTGGAGCTGACGCCAATTGTATTCTTGATGTGGGTCGAGATCCGGTCCGCCTGATCGACGAGCCCGCGGCCGTCCCAGCTCTCCGGCCGGGCCTCCGCGATGATGGTGAGCTCGTCCATCCGGCCCTCGCGGGTCAGTTCCAGGATGAAATGGCCGCCACACCAGTCGGTCGCGAGCAGCACCTCCTCGATCTGGGTGGGGAACAGATTGACGCCACGCAGGATGATCATGTCGTCGGAGCGGCCCGTCACCTTCTCCATCCGCCGCATGCCCGGCCGCGCCGTGCCGGGCAGCAGCCGCGTCAGATCGCGGGTGCGATAGCGGATCACTGGAAAAGCTTCCTTGGTGAGCGAGGTGAAGACCAGCTCGCCCTTCTCGCCATCCGGCAACACCGCACCCGTCTGGGGGTCGATCACTTCGGGATAGAAATGATCTTCCCAGATGTGCAGGCCATCCTTGGTCTCGATGCACTCCTGCGCGACGCCCGGGCCGATCACCTCGGACAGGCCGTAGATGTCGGTCGCATCCATGTCGAAGGCGTCCTCGATCTCGCCTCGCATCGCATTGGTCCAGGGCTCGGCGCCAAAGATGCCGATCTTGAGCGAGCACTGGCGCGGGTCGAGCTTCTGCCGCTTGAATTCGTCGAGGATCGCCAGCATGTAGCTCGGCGTCACCGTGATGATGTCGGGCCGGAAATCGTTGATGAGCTGCACCTGCCGCTCAGTCATTCCGCCGGAGATCGGCACCACCGTGCAGCCGAGCCTTTCGGCGCCGTAGTGCACCCCTAACCCGCCGGTGAAAAGGCCATAGCCGTAGGCATTGTGGATGATCATGCCAGTACGGCCGCCGGCGGCGCGGATCGAGCGCGCCATCACCTCCGACCAGGTATCGATGTCGCGTTGCGTATAACCCACGACGATCGGCTTGCCCGTCGTGCCGGACGAGGCGTGAATGCGCACCAGCTTTTCGCGCGGCACGGCGAACATGTTGAAGGGATAGTTGTCGCGCAGGTCCGTCTTCACCGTGAATGGAAATTTCGCGAGATCGCAGAGCTCGCGAAAGTCCGACGGATGCACGCCGGCCTTGTCGAAGTCTTTGCGATAATGCGCGACATTGTCGTAGGTGTGCTTCAGCGACCAGGCCAGCCGCTGCTTCTGCAACGCCATGATCTCGTCGCGCGAGGCGCGCTCATGCGCGTCCATCTCGGCGCTATAGATGCTGCCACCTTCCTTGCGTCTCGTCAGAGCCATCCTCGTTTCCCCGCATTGGTTTATTCTTTTGTTCTTTGGTCTTATTTATTGCGCCGGCAGCCACGTGCCCGGAATGACGCGCGAATGCCCGCGGAATTCCGCGATGACGACCTCGCCCGCCGTGACACGCACGTCGTAGATGCCGGAGCGGCCGCCGCGGGTGATCTCCCGGGCCTTCGCAACGATTCGGTCGCCGAGCCTGCCGGGCTTGATGAAGGTGATCTGCCCCTGCGCCGCCACCACGCGCTCATTGCGCGAGTTGCACGCGAACGCAAAGGCGGAATCGGCCAGCGTGAAGATGAAGCCGCCATGGGCGATACGCTGGCCGTTGACCATGTCCGGCCGCACCGTCATGGCCAGCGTCGCAAAGCCCGGGCCGATCTCGACGATCTCCATGCCGAGACCTTTGGAGGCGTCATCCTCGGCCCACATCGCCTCAGCGCAGGCGCGGGCGATATCCTCAGGCGACAGGGCGGCTTTGACGTTCACGCGCTTCTCCCGGCCAGATGTTTGCACATGATGTTCTGCTGGTTAGCCAAGACTGTCAAACATGGTCGTAATCGACCACGACGCGCTCGGACGATGGCTTGGCCTGGCAGGTCAGGACGAAGCCGGCCTTGAGCTCCCACGGTTCCAGTGAATAGTTGATGTCCATCGACGCCTCGCCCTCGACCAGCTTGGCGCGGCAGGTCGAGCACATCCCGCCCTTGCAGGCGAAGGGCAGATCGACCCCCGCACGCAGCGCGGCATCGAGGATGGCCTCGTCCTCGGCGACCGGCACGTCACGGCGCTTGCCGTCGATGATCAGCGAGGCGATCGCCTTCGGCGGTGCATCGGGCGCAACCACCTTCTTCGGCCGCGGCTTGCCACCGAATTCTGAGACGAAGCGCTCGACATGGATGCGTTCATCCGTGATGCCAAGCTCGCGGCAGGTCGCCTCGATCTCTTCGCTCATACCGGATGGACCACAGATGAAGACATGATCGACGCTTGCCGCCGGCACCAGCGATAGCAAAAGCACCCTCACCTTGTCACCGTCGAGCCGGCCATGCAGGATCGGGATGTCCTGCTCCTCGCCGGAGATGACGTGGAAGATCGAGAGGCGATCGATGAACCGGTCCTTCAGCTCCTCGAGCGCCTCGAGGAACATGATGTTGTCGGTGGTGCGGTTGCCGTAGAACAGGAAGAAACGGCTGTCCGGCTCGCGCGCAAGCACGCCCTTCACGATCGACAGGATCGGCGTGATGCCGGAGCCTGCGGCAAAGCCGACATGGATACGCGCGCGATCTGCTGGCGGCACGAGGCCGAAGCGGCCTGTCGGCGTCATCACGTCGAGCTCGTCGCCGCATTTCAATTCGTCCGCCGCCCAGTTCGAAAACGCGCCGCCATCGACCTTCTTCACGGCGATGCGGATCTCGTCGTCGTCAGGCCCGGAACAGATGGAATAGGAGCGGCGCACCTCTTCGCCGTCGAGCGTGGTGCGGAGCGTGAGGTACTGGCCGGGCGTGAAGGCGTAGTCGCCGGCGAGCTCGCCGGGAATGGCAAACGCTATCGAGATAGCGTCGGCCGCCTCGCGCCGGAGATCGTTGATGACCAGGCGATGGAAGCGGGGTGCGGCTGCTGACATCACGGGCACCCTCGTTCGGTCTCTCCGTCGTCATTGCGAGCGAAGCGAAGCAATCCAGAGTCTTTCCGCGGAGGCAGTCTGGATTGCTTCGTCGCAAGAGCTCCTCGCAATGACGACGGGATTGGCATCGTTCGTCTCTCAATGACACTTGAAATAGTCAAAGGGTTCGCGGCAGGCCTTGCAGCGCCAGAGCGCCTTGCAGGAGGTCGAGCCGAATTCGGACAGCAGCTCGGTGTCCTCGGAGCCGCATTGCGGGCAGGCCACGGCCTGCGCGCCGAACAGCGCGCGGCGCGAGCTTGAAGCCTGCGGCGGCGCGATGCCGTAGGCGCGCAGCTTCTCGCGCCCCTCCTCGCTCATCCAGTCGGTGGTCCAGGCCGGGGACAACACGGTACGCACCTTTGGCTGATGAAAACCGGCGCGCTCCAGCGCGACCTCGATTTCGAGCGCGATCATGTTCATCGCCGGGCAGCCCGAATAGGTCGGCGTGATCGCGACCTCGACATGATTGCCGTCGAGAACGACCTCACGAAGTAAGCCCAGATCGGCGATGGTCAGCACCGGAATTTCAGGATCGACCACGCTGGCCGCAGCGTCCCAGGCCCGCCGGCGCAGATCGCTATCGCAATCCAGCACCCTTACCATGTCAGCCCCGGAAAGGTTCGCTGCATCGATTGCAGCTCCGACAGGAGATGGCCGAGATGTTCGCTGTGCCGACCCGTGCGACCGCCCTGCTGCATCCAGTCGTTCTGCGGCAGGACCAGCGTGGCCTCATTGACGACGTCCGAAAGCGTCTGCAACCAGCGACCACGCAAGCTGCCGGGGTCGATGGCAATGCCGGCATGGATCAGGGCGCGTTCGCCGTCGTCGACGGCAAACATCTCGCCGGTAAAGGCCCAGAGGTGTTCGATCGCTCCTTGCGCGCGGGCATGGCTCTCGTCCGTGCCGTCGCCGAGCCGGATGATCCACTCCGAGGCATGGCGCAGATGATAGGCGCTCTCCTTCTCGGACTTGGCGGCAATCGCCGCCAGCGTCGCATCGCGCGAATTCATCATCGCGCGCCAGTAGAGATCGGCGAAGGCCGAATAGAAGAACTGCCGCACCAGGGTCTGGGCAAAATCGCCGTTCGGCTGCTCGACCAGCAGCAGATTGCGGTACTGCCTGACATCGCGCAAATAAGCGAGCTTGTCCTCGTCATTGTCGTTGCCTTCGACCTTGGCGGCGTAGCTGTAGAGCTCGCGCGCCTGGCCGATAAGGTCGAGCGCGATGTTGGAGAGCGCCATGTCCTCTTCCAGCATCGGCGCGTGTCCGCACCATTCCGACAGCCTGTGGCCGAGGATCAGCGCGTCGTCGGCGCGGCGCAGCGCGTAGAGCACCAGCGGTGTTTCGGAGACCTGGATATTGGCGACGGCCATCACATGTGCCCTACTTCCTCGGGGACCTCGTAGAACGTCGGATGCCGGTAGATCTTCGACTCCGCCGGCTCGAACATCATGCCCTTCTCGGCGGGATCGCTCGCGGTGATCGCGCTCGACGGCACGACCCAGATCGACAGGCCCTCGCCGCGACGGGTGTAGATATCGCGGGCAGCCTGCAGCGCCATCGTCGCGTCGCTGGCGTGCAGCGAGCCGACATGCTTGTGCGCGAGCCCGTTGCGACTGCGAATGAAGACTTCCCACAGCGGCGTGTTCGGCGTGGCCATATTTGGTCTCCTATTCCGCGGCTTGCGCGCTCTGACGCTGCGCGCGCTTGGCGGCATAGGCGGCTGCCGCCTCGCGCACCCAGGCGCCCTCCTCGTGCGCCTTGCGGCGCGCTGCCATGCGGTCGCGATTGCAGGGGCCGTTGCCGGCAAGCACCTGCTTGAATTCGCTCCAGTCGATCTCGCTATAGCGCCAGTGCCCGTCGGCGTCCTGCGTCATGCCGGGATCGGGAATGGTGAGGCCGAGATATTGCGCCTGCGGGACCGTCGCATCGACGAATTTCTGGCGCAGCTCGTCATTGGAGAAGCGCTTGATCTTCCATTTCGTCGAGGTGTCGCTGTGCTGGCTCGTGGCATCCGGCGGGCCGAACATCATCAGCACCGGCCACCACCAGCGATTCAGCGCGTCCTGCGCCATCGCCTTCTGCTCGTCCGAGCCGCGGCACAGCGTCACCATGATCTCGTAGCCCTGGCGCTGGTGGAACGATTCCTCCTTGCAGACGCGGATCATCGCGCGGGCATAGGGCCCGTAGGAACAGCGGCACAGCGGGATCTGGTTCATGATCGCGGCGCCGTCGACCAGCCAGCCAATGGTGCCGATATCGGCCCAGGTCAGCGTCGGATAGTTGAAGATCGAGGAATATTTGGCCTTGCCCGCAAGCATGGCGTCGACCAGCTCTTCGCGCGATGAGCCGAGCGTCTCGGCGGCGGCATAGAGATAGAGCCCGTGGCCGCATTCGTCCTGCACCTTGGCGAGCAGCGCCGCCTTGCGGCGAAGCGTCGGCGCGCGCGTGATCCAGTTGCCCTCGGGCAGCATGCCGACGATTTCGGAATGGGCGTGCTGTGAGATCTGACGGGTGAGCGTCTTGCGATAGGCCGCCGGCATCCAGTCGTTCGGCTCGATACGCTCCTCGGCATCGATACGGGCCTGGAACTGCGCGGCTTTGCCTGCGTCCTCCAGACCGCGATCGTCGGTCTCGGCCGTGTTCAGCGCCTGGGTGTACATGCGCGTCCTCCCGTATTATTGGGAGACAATATATAACAAAAATTACGTCATGCAAGATATTTCTGTAACATAAAGGTCAGGCCCCGAACCTCCGTTCCAGCAGCTTTCGCGCGGGCGGCAATGGCCCCCTCTCATTGGTTCCATGGCAGTCGAGCCATTGCTCGGACGGGGCAAGCAGCGCGCGATAGATCTCGCCGCAGAGCGCGCGGGCGGCCCTGCCCGGCCAATCCGCCGGCAGCAGGCTTTCCGGCAGCAGCGGATCGCGCAGCACGACGCGCCGATAATAGTGGATCAGCAGGATGCGCGCGGTGAAGGCGTCAGCCTCGGACAGATCCGTGCCGCGCCCAATCGCGGCGCGCAGCGGCTCGAACGTCTTCATGAATTTCAGATAGGCATCCGCGGTGCGCTCAAGCGGCCAGCTCGCGCTGAGCAGGCGGCGGCCGCTGTCGTCTTCGGCCGAGACTTCGAGACGGATGGCGCCCCCGGCCTCGTCCGGCACCGGCACACCTGATGGCGCGACCCACACACCCGGCAGCGGACTGCCGAAGCCGGCATTGCGCAGCGCATCGCGCGAGGCGTCGCGGTCCTCGCCGTTGCCGATCAGCAGCAGCTCGAAACGTCCGGTCCAGTCGGACGGCGGCGGATCGTAGATGTGGCGCGTCGCGGCCTCGAAGGTCTGGCGTCCCTTGTCGGCCAGCCGGTAGAAGCTGTTGCGACCGACCTTCTCGCGCGTCAGCCAGCCGTCGGCCGCGAGGCGCGACATCGCGGTGCGGACGACGCCGCTATCGATGTCCAGGCCTTCGAAGAATTCCAGCAGCGTGCCGAGCCACACGGAGCCGCCGCGCGGCACGATGGCATCGCCGAACACGGTGATGACGATGGAGCCGGTGCGCGACGGCTCGCGCTTGAGCTGGTCGATGATGCGGGAGAGCGGATGCGCCATGCGCGAGGCATAGCGCGTTTGGCGCGGTCGCGACAATGGACGGGAGCGGCGGCTGCCGCGCGCCGCTTCCTTCTCCCTCTCCCCGTTCTTACGGGGAGAGGGTCGGGGTGAGGGGCTGCATCAGCGGATACGGTGTGGCAGTTGGACTCGCGGAGAGTCCCCCTCACCCGCCACGCTTCGCGTGTCGGCCCCCGCGCGCGGGGAGAGCCGAAGATCACCTATGCGGATCGGGATAGACCACGCTCCGCCAGCCGCTGCGATCGAACGGGCGCCACTGGCCTTCCTTCTGCGCGAGACGGTCGGCCACGGCATAAACAGCGGCCGGATGATGCCCCATGCCGCAATGGCTGCTTTCGACCTCGATGCTCTCGGTCTGCGCGCCGGTCTTCTCCATGCAGCCCTGCCAGGCACAGATGCCGTCGGTGCGGCTGAAGATGGCGGTGGTCGGCACCGGCGGCGGGACGGCGAGCTCACCACCGAACTGCGGATCGACCTCGTCGGCGCGGCGGCCGCTCGCCCATTCATACACTCGCCAGGCATTGGTCGAACGGGGATCACCCGCAAAGGGGCTGCCGAGCGTGATGACCTGACGCACGCGCTCTGGCATCATCTTGGCGAGCTGGCGCGCATAGAGGCCGCCTAAGCTCCAGCCGACCAGGCTGATCTTACGGCCATCCTTGTCGCTGAGCTCCTGGACCAAATCGACCATCGCGTGCTGAACGCCCGGACGCAGGCCGTAATTGCGGCCCTGACGCCAGCCGCTCACCGCATAGCCCTTGCCGGTCAGAAACGCGCGCAGCGCGCGCGTGGACGCATCGGAAGCCACGAGACCGGGCAGCACCAGCACCGGATGTCCATCGCCGCGCGGCGCGAGGCTCAGCAGCGGCAGTGCGCCGAGGAATGCGCCGAACTCGTGGATCGCGCGCCCTTCCAGAAACATCAGGGTTCGGGACGGCGGACGCAGCGTCTGGGCAGTTGCGGTCATCAATGGTTCCCCCTGGGAAGACTTGCGAGGCCGCCGGCAGCGATGCCGGCAAATGGGCATGAATTCCAATACGCCGGCTTCTTGAACGTTCCGCAGCGCAACATGAATCAGCTAGGCGGCCGGTTCCCGACATTCAAGCGGGAGAGACGTGAGGCGACAATAGGCCCACGCGCTGATGCTAACGGCCGTGACGCAAAAGTCACAACAATCGGAGCAGGAATTCTACGAAGTAGAGTGCAAGCCCGGCGAGCCCGCCGATCAGCGAACCGTTGAACCGGATGTATTGCAGGTCGCGGCCGATGTTGATTTCGATCAGCGAAATCAGCTGCGTCATATTCCACGCCTTGACCTGATCGGAGATGAAGGTGGAGACGCCGCTCTTCTGGTCGGCGACGAAGCTGCGCAGCACCGTCACCAGGCCCTGGTTGATCTCGCCGCGGAGCTCGGCATCGCCGGCGAGCGCCTCGCCAGCCGCAACGAACATGCCGGCGAGATGATGCTGCAACACCTGCGTCTCACCTGATGCGCTGCGCTCGATGAAGGCGCGCGTGTTGGCCCAGACGGTACGCGCGAGATCGGCAAGCTCGGGACGCGCGAGCAGATCGCGCTTCAGCCCGGCGATGCGGTCGATATAGGCCTGGTCGGTGCCGAGCCGGTCGACGAAGCTCAGCACCATGCGATCGAACTCACCGCGGAACGGATGCTTGGGATCGCTGCGCACCTCGTTGAAGAAGGCGGTGGCGGAGGCCACGATCTTGTTCACCAGAAACTTGTCGGCGCGGTAGAGCCGCAGCAGGGTTGGCAATTCCGCGCGCACCTTCTCGCGGATCATCGCCATTGTCTCTTTCTGATTCAGCGTCTCGTGCATCACGCGCAAGAGATCGTCGAACAGGATCTGGTGCCGGCCTTCCGCGACGAAGCCGCGCAGCGTGCCGGCCGCAAGTGGCGCAAGGTCGATCGCCTGGAGCTGCGAGGACAGGCGGCGGATGATGAACGTCATCAGCCCGGAGGTCTCGGTCGCGGAGACGGCCTCAGGCAGGAGGCGCAGCGCGAAACGCGCGAGGTCGTCACTGCGCTTGCGATCGCGCAGCCAGTCGGCAACGAAGGAGCCGAAATCAATCTCCTTCAGCTTGGCCTCGACCGGCCCTGCCTCGAGGAAGTGCACCTGGATGAATTCGCCGAGCTTGTCGGCAATGCGGGCCTGGTTGCTCTGGATGATTGCGGTGTGCGGGATCGGCAGGCCGAGCGGCCGCTTGAACAGCGCGACCACGGCATACCAGTCGGCGAGCCCGCCGATGGTCGCGGCTTCCGCGAAGGCTGCGATGAAGCCGAACACGGGATGCACGGGCAGCAGCCATTTCGCGACGATGAAAAGCAGAAGTGTCGAGGCGAGCACCAGCGTCGCCAGCGCTTTCACGCGGCGCAGCTCGGCCGCGCGTTCGGCATCACCGGGGGTGTCGAAGGAGAAAGTGGCGGGAGCGTTCATGATAAATTCTAGATTACGTCATTCCGAGGCGGTCCGCAGGACCGAACTATGGTGCGCAATTGCGCACCTGAGAATCTCGAGATGCCGGGTCCGATGCTTCGCATCGCCCCGGAATGACGGTCACAGTGACGGCAGCGCAAAAAAACAAAAGGCCCGCCGAAGCGGGCCTCAAATTCAGTTTGTACTCAGGCGCCAGATCAGGCGGTCTTGTTGTAGACCTTGGCAAAATTGTCCTGAGCGGACTTCGCACCGTTGGCGGCGAGCTTGCTGAGATAGTCGGCGGTCGCCTTGGCACGCGAGACGAACACTTCACCGCGGGCGCGGAGCAGGCTCGACTGGACCTCGACGGCCTCGCTGATCGACTTGGCGGACGCGAGCTTGTCGATGCCCGAGAAGAACGCCTCGGCGTCCTCGTAGATCGCCTGCTGGATGTTGCGGCTGATCTTACCGGCCTCGGTGACGGACTCGGTCACCGCGTTCTCGACGGCGGCGGTCACGCGCTCGGAGCCAGCGAACACTTCGGCGGCACGGTCCTTGGCGGTGTTGGCAGTCTTCTTGACGAATTCGCGGGCGGCCTCGGGAACTTCCAGGTTCTGGATGTTCTTGAAAGCGTCCTTGAAGCCCTCAAAAGCGGTATTGGTATCAGTGGTCATGGGGGTTCTCTCCATCCTCATTGGTCTGAGCTATGGGCTCACCCCGTCCGCATTGGCCCGGGGCACGGCTTATATGGCAAAGTTAATTGTGCGATGCAATATTCATATTGCACTGCGGTATCACGAAATCGTGAACAGCCTTAACGAGAGGCATCGTGACGCCTCCCTCGCCAATTGGGTTCCCGAGGATCGCTCCGCAGGTGCTGGATGGGCCTCTTAGTGCTGGACGGCGCCTGGCAGCCCGTAGGCCTCCATCTGGGCCTGGACCTGCGCGACGTTGTGGCCGAGCACGACGATATCGTGGGTCTTGCCGTCGACGTCCCGGACATGGTCCCGCAGCAGCGCCTCGGCCTTGAAGCCGAGGCTCTCGAACAGGGCAATTGCCGCCTGCTGATCAACGGTCATCTGAACCGAGAGCTTTTCCAGGCCCGCCCCGAGCGCGAGGGCGAACGTCTCCTGCGACAGCGCCTTGCCCACTCCCCTGCCGCGGACCTCGGGCGAAACCACCATGCGGATCTCGCCGACATGGGGTGACCAGGAGTGCGGATCGCGCACCAGCGTGCCGCAGCCGACGACCTTGCCGTCCCTGACTGCGAGCAGGCTCTGAATTGCGCCACGCTCGATCTCCTTGATCCAGGCCGACAGCACCTTCGGCTCGCTGATGTTGCGTGGCAGGAACAGCAGATCATGGGTTGGCAGGCCCTTGCCGAAGGCCAGCACCGCGGCTTCGTCCGCGGGCGCCATCAGGCGGATCTCAATGTCGCCGGCGTCCGTCTTGACGTGACGCGGATAGGAACGCTGCTCGCTCATGTCGATCTCTTCCCCAGCCAGGAGTCCAGTTTCGGCCACAGCCGCTTCACCGCGTTGGCACCGGCAACCAGCGAGACGTGACCACCCTTCAGGATCACCTCTTCCTTGTCGGCCGATCCGATCTTGGCGATGAGGTGCTTGGCGGCGTCATAGGGCACGATGTGGTCATGCTCGGCGACCGCATGCAGGATCGGCACCGTGATGTCTTCAAGCTTCGCCGGCCGACCGCCGACCGACATGGTGTCGTTGAACAGCTTGTTGTCCCACATCAGGTCCTTGGTGATGGCGCGGAAGTACTCGCCGGCCAGCGGCAGCGTGTCGGTCGCCCAGCGGTCGAACATGCGGTAGGACTTCACGAATTCGTCGTTCCAGATATTCTCCCAGAGCTGGATCTGGCTCACCGTGCGCGAGGCCGGGCGCAGCATCTCGAACGACGACAGGATCATCTCCGGCGGCACGTTGCCGACGCTGTCGACGAGATGGTCGACGTCGAAATAGCGGCGGTCGGAGAAATTCGAGAACAGCTTCATCTCGCGAAAATCGATCGGCGTGGTGAAGCAGATCAGGTTCTTCATCGGCCCGTCCTTGTGGATCGAGCCGTAGAGCAGCGACAGCACGCCGCCGAAGCAATAGCCGATCACGGAGACGTCTTGCTCCCCGGAATCGGCTTGCACGCGGCGGACGCAATCCGGGATGAAGTCGAGGACATAGTCCTCCATGCGCAGGCCCTTCTCCTCCGGCCGCGGCGCGCTCCAGTTCAGCATGTAGACGTCATATCCGCGCCTGAGCAGGAACTCGATGAAGCTCTGGCCCGGAACGAGGTCGAGGATATAGCCGCGGTTGGTGGTGGCCATCACGATCAGCACCGGCACGCGGTAGATCTCGTCCGACATCGGACGGTAGTGATAAAGGCTCATCGTGCCGCGCGAATGCAGCACGTCCTTGGGCGTCGAGCCGAGCGACGGGCCCGAGGTCGAGAAATATTCGACGCCCTTGATGCTGCACATGATAGCGCGCTGCACTTCGGACTGAATGCGCTCCGGGATCGCGGCGAAATCAAGTCCCGTCGGCGCGTTCATTTCTGGTCTCCGCCTTCGGAGGGCGGACGCTTCGTGCGCGGCGGTCGCGGCGCAGCGCCGACTTGCTGCGCGCCCGAATTGGCCGACATCTGGCTCAGCATCGACTTGATCTCGCCGAGTTGGCCTTCGATCGACTGAAGTCTCTCCGCGATACCGGTCATCTGCTCGCGGCTCGGAAGGTTCATGGAGAGCAGGTATTTCTCCATGAGATCGCCGAACTGCTTCTGAGCACCTGCAGCAACGCCGCCGGCACGGTTCATTGCTTGCGAGAATTCGGGCGTCTCCATCGCCTTGGTGGCGAAGGAGTTGAACCCTTTCTCCATCTCGCCAACCATTTTCTGCCACAAGGCGACCGGATCGGTGATCTTGTCGGTCATCAGCATCCTCCCAATGTGGAGGGCTTTGCACCCTTCTTTTCACGCCATACCACACCGTCGCGAGGTGCCGGTCAACCGGCAAGCAGCGGGCGCGGCGTCGCGCAGGCGGCTTCTTCGCGGAACGAAACCGTGCGATACAGCATCGATCAGCAGGAGGGACCCCGTGACCGCCCATCAGCCGCCCCAGACCGTCCGCGCCAACGGCATCGACATCTGCTACGAGATTTTCGGCAACGACACTGCCGAGCCGTTGGTGCTGATCATGGGGCTCGGGGCGCAGATGATCCATTGGGACGATGCGTTCTGCGAGCAGCTCGCCGCGCGCGGCTTCCGCGTGATCCGCTTCGACAATCGCGACATCGGCAAGTCGAGCCATCTCGCCGGCGGCAAGCGCCTCACGCCGCTCGAACTGCTGAAGCTGCGCTTCTTGCGGATTCCCGTGGCCGCAACCTACAAGCTGATCGACATGGCCAAGGACACGGTCGGCCTGATGGATGCGCTCGGTATCAAGTCAGCGCATCTGGTCGGCGCCTCCATGGGTGGCATGATCGCGCAGGAGGTGGCGCTGTCGTTTCCGCACCGCGTGCGCTCGCTGACTTCGATCATGTCGACCACGGGCAATCCTCGCATACCGCCGCCGACACGCGAGGCCGCGGCGATGCTGATGGCGCCGCCGCCGCGCAGCAAGGAAGAGTTCATCGTCCGCTACGGCCAGACCTGGAAAGTGCTGCGCGCCGGGCATTTTCCGGAAGAGGAAGCGCTCGATCCTGGCCGCGCCGAGCGCGTGTTCGCGCGCGGGCTCAATCCGGCCGGCGTCGGCCGCCAGCTCCGCGCCGTGCTTGCCTCCGGCAGCCGCAAGGAGCGTCTTCACGCCGTGAAGATTCCGACGCTGGTCATTCACGGCGCCGTCGATCCGTTGGTCCATCCGGAGGGCGGCAAGGACACGGCGGCGTCGATCCCGAACGCAAAGCTGCTGATGATCGAGGGCATGGGCCACGCGCTACCCATGCGCTTCTGGCCGGAGATTATCGACGCGATGGACAAGCACGCGCATGGCGCGGCGGCGCAGGCGGCGTGACCCGGGCCGCCCCGCATGAAAACCTTGCAGGATATCGAAGCCGACGTTGCGAGGTTGGCGACCCGCGTTGGGGCCTTCCAAGACGACCTCCCGACCTACGGCACCTCGCGCGACGCCGGCCATCCGCATGTCGAGGTCGATGCCGGTCTTTATCACTATGTAATTGTTGAACGCGGCCAGGAAATAGATCGTCGGTCGAGCGCCGACTATGATGACCTTCTTTATTGGATATTTGAGTACGTCACTTTTAACCTCGCCTTTTCGTACGAGCAGATGCATCGCATCGAAGATCAAGACTGCCGGCGCATTGCGTTTCCGCGGCAGATCGAACTGATGCGACGCCTTGGTCCGGACATGGGCAAACGCATGGAGCGGGAGATTGCCCGTATTCTCGAACGCGCGCCTTATGACGACGAACTGACAAAAGCTGCCAATCGCATGAGCAGAAGGGAGTCCTAGGCTTCGCCGCTAACCCTTCCGTGCGATCCAGATCACATGGCGCGCGCCGCCGCCTCTGCCGGTGGCGCGGACATTGACCTCGTTGACGTCGAAACCGGCACGGCGAAGCCGCTTGGTGAACACCGGATGGGGTCCCGACGACCAGACGGCGAGCACGCCGCCCGGCCGCAACGCTGCCTTCGCGGCCGAGAGCCCGCTCGCACTATAGAGCGCATCATTGTCCTTCCGGGTCAGCCCCTCCGGCCCGTTGTCGACGTCGAGAAGAATGGCATCGAAGCCCGATCGCTGCGCCCGGATGATGTCGCCGACGTCAGTTTCCCGGATGCTCACCCTGGCATCATCGAGGCTGTCGCCAAAGACCTCAGCCATAGGGCCGCGTGCCCAGGCGACGACCGCCGGGACAAGCTCGGAGACTACGATCTTCGCCTTAGGTCCGAGCACGGCGAGCGCCGCGCGCAGCGTAAAACCCATGCCGAGGCCGCCGATGAGGACGACGGGCTTTGCGACCCTCTCGATCTGCTTCGCCGCGAGCGTGGCGAGCGCGGCTTCCGAGCCCGACAGGCGGCTGTTCATCAGCTCGTTGGTGCCGAGCTTGATGGAGAACTCCTTGCCCCGCCGCATCAGGCGGAGCTCCTCGTCGGAACCGGGGATTTTGGCGGTGTCGAGTTTTTCCCAGGGAATCATAGGAATGCTTTAGCACGATCGGGCGAACAATCACCCTCCCGCCCAGACGTCCAGCACATACCGGTTCTTCGTGCCCATCTCCTCGATCCAGCGCGCACTAGCGACCGCATCGCCGCCGTTCTTCTCGCGATGAATCGCGACGAGGGCCGCCTTCACGTCGGGCTCCATCTTGCCGCCATCACCGCAGACATAGATGATGGCGCCGTGCTCGATCAGCGGCCAGACCTTGTCCTTCTGCGCAGCGAGCATGTGCTGCACATAGGTCTTCGGCCCATCCGCACGCGAGAATGCGGTGAAGAGCTCGGTGATGCCGGCGCCCGCCAGTGCGTTCAGCTCGACCGCGTAGAGAAAATCCTGATCGGGATGCCGGCAGCCGAAGAACAGCATGGCCGGGCCGAGCGTGGCCCCCTTCGCCTTGCGCGCGGCGCGCTCCTGGAGGAAGCCGCGGAACGGCGCAAGTCCCGTGCCCGGGCCGATCATGATGATCGGCACGGACGGATCATCGGGCAGCCGGAAGCCCGCCTTGGTCTCGCGCACCGTGGCGTAGATCGTATCGCCCGCGCGACGGTTGGCGAGATAGTTCGAGCAGATGCCCTTGTAGGTACCGCGGCCGGAGGCGGCGGGGCCTTCCACCACGCCGACCGTGACGCTGCATCGCGCCGGGTCGACCGACGGCGAGGAGGAGATCGAGTAATAGCGCGGCGCCAGCAGCGAGAGCATTTCCAGATAAACATGGAACGGCAGTTCGCAGGCGGGATATTCGAGCAGCAGGTCGAACACCGATTTGCGCCTGGCTAGGATCTCGCTGCGGTAGCGCTCGAGCGGCTCGGATTCCTCGCCAACGAAGCCCAGCAGCTTCGGCTTGGTGACCGGGCAGCGGGTGTGCTCGGCCATGATCTGAATCTGCTTGCGGGTCGCCACCTGCTGCAGCTCGACGAACTCGCTGAGCAGGCGGCCGACCGACACGGCCTCGCCGACCGGCAATTGCGCGCGGCGGCCCTCGGCGACCTGCAACCTGATCTGGTCGGCGGGCAGGAAACCGAAGCGGCGGGCAACGGAATCCACCAGCGTCGGATCGTTGCGCGGAACGATGCTCAAATGATCGCCGACCCGATAAGTCATGTTGGACGGCAGCTGCACCTCGATGTGGCGCGTCGAACGCTCCGACGGATTGGGGCCGCTCTTGTTCTGGAGCTCGTCATTGATCAGCACCTTCATGGCTACCGCGCCGCCCTGGGCAACGATGGTGTTGACGGCGGTCACCGCGACAGGCTCGATTGCGTAAAGCGGATCATCTTCCGCGGTGCGGGTGAAATTCCAGTCGATGCCGAATTCCTTGGTGGCGACCTGGGCCGCCGCCGGGAACCATTTCTGGAATTGGCCGTCGAGATCGCTGCGCGCGTCGCCCTCGCCGCGCGGATAGACTGCGCGCGCGCCGTGCTTCGACAATTGCTCGTCGATGAAGCGCGGCACCGACTGATAGGTCGCGGCCCAGTCGCTGTTGCCGCAGCCGAACACGGCGTAGCGTACCCCGGCAAAGGCATCCTTCGGCAAATCGTCGCCGAGCCATTTGACGAATTGCGTCGCATTGTCCGGCGGCGCGCCGTTATAGGAGGCGCAGATGATGAGCACGCCGCCCTCCTGCGGCAGCTTGCCGACATAATCGTCGAGCGGGCCCAGATGCACGGCAAAGCCGTTGATCTCGGCAAGGTCCGCCATGCGCGTTGCGAGTTCCTCCGCGGTGCCGAGATTGGAGCCGTAGAGCACCAGCATCGGCGTGTTGTGGCCGGGGCGCGTGGTGGGCTGGCGCTGCGCCTTCGGCGCTGAGGACGCAACCGCGACAGGCCCGCCATAGGCGCCGCGTTCGCGATCGGCGCGTGGACGCACCTTGATCTTGAAGCCTTCGGGCTTGATCGTCAGCGTCTCCTTCAGATGCATCTGGTAGCGCTGGTGGTCGATCAGCTTGAAGCGCTGCAGGATCATGCCGAGCGCGAGCGCGGCCTCGTGCATGGCGAAGCCGCGGCCGATGCAGGCGCGCTGGCCGTTGCCGAACGGCTTCCAGGCATTGATCGGCCGTTTTGCTTCCGCTTCGCGGCTGAAATTCTCAGGGTCGAAGGCATCAGGATTGGGGCCCCAGACGGAGGGATCGCGATGCAGAGCCGTCACCAGGATGGTGACGAACGTGCCCTTCCGGAGCTTGTACTTGCCGCCGCCGAGAGTCTCGTCGTTCAGCGGCGTGATGCCGTAGGCCGGCGCCGGCGGCCACAGCCGCAGCGCCTCTTTGAGGATCTGCGTGATGTAGGTGAGCTGCGTCACCTGCTGGTAGGTCGGCTTCGCATTGACATCGGGGCCGAAGACGCGGTCGACCTCGTCATAGGCCTTCTTGAGAATGTCCGGATGCTTGAGCAGCGCATAAAGCGCGTAGGACAACAGACCGCTGGTGGTCTCGTGGCCCGCGATCAGGAAGGTGTTGATCTGGTAGCGGATGTTGACGTCGTCGAGCTGCTCGCCGGTGGAGCGGTCGATGCCGGTCATCATCGCGGCGAGCATGTCCTTCTTGTCATCGATGCCTTCCGCGCTCTTGCGGCGCTCGGCGATGATCTCGTCGACCATCTTGTTCATGAAGGCGACGTCTTCAGCCAGCGTCTTGCGCCGCTTCTGCATCCAAAGCTGCTCAAACGGCAGGCCGCGCGTCATCATGATGGTTTCGAGCGAACGCACCAGCGACTCGACGAAGGGATGATAGTCGCGCCGGTAAAACGAGTTGAAGCGGTAGTCGAAGCCGCACAGGCCGATCGTATCCAGCGTCAGCGCGGTCATGTCATGAACGACGTCGATCTCGTCGTCGGCGTTGAGCCGCTCCCATTTCTGGACGAGCTGCTCGGCGATGTCGACCATGCTCGGATGATAGGACTGCATGGCGCGGTTGCCAAAGGGCTGGAGCAGGATGTTGTTCGCCTTGCTCCAGTTCGGCTCCCTGGTATCGGCGGTGAACAGGCCGTCGCCGCCGACCGCACGCACGCGCCGCAGCGCGCCGCGCACCGTCTTGTCGAAGCGCTTCTCATCGGAGAGCTCGTCAACGAGATCGTGGCCGGAGACGACGACGATCGGCGAGCCCATCATGTCGAGCCAGAAGATCGGACCCAGCTCCTTGGCGAGCCGCGTCAGGTGCTGCACCGGAGCCGCCGAGTCCAGCGACAGCATGTTGCCGACCACCGGCTTGGTCGGCGGCTGCGGGATCGGGTCCAGACGGTTCTTGGATGACATTAAAAGCTTTTCCCCCTCAGTAGCCCTCGTCATTGCGAGGAGCTCTTGCGACGAAGCAATCCAGAGTGTCTCCGCGGACACATTCCTGGATTGCTTCGCTTCGCTCGCAATGACGAGCTAGCCGAACCGCCTTCTACGCCATTCGATCAGCTTGGCGCTGACTTCTTCCGGCTTCTCCTGCTGCGTCCAATGGCCGCTGTCTTTCACCAGATACTTCTCGAGGTCGGGAATCAGCTTCTCCATGCCATCAGCGGACGACGGCGGCAACACCGCGTCATTCTCGGCCATGATCATCAGCGACGGCACGCGGACCGTATGATCGAGCCCTTCGGCACGCGTCCAGTTGCGCGACATGTTGCGGTACCAGTTGATGCCGCCGGTGAAGCCGGTTCTGGTGAAGGTATCGACGAAGACTTTCTTCTCTTCCGGCGACAGAATCGGCGTACGCGGATCATGCTTCGCGTCATAGCCGGCAATCATCTGGGGAAATGCCAGAT
Organism: Bradyrhizobium sp. WSM1743; assembly: GCF_000473065.1. Classification (GTDB taxonomy): domain Bacteria; phylum Pseudomonadota; class Alphaproteobacteria; order Rhizobiales; family Xanthobacteraceae; genus Bradyrhizobium. The sequence goes on along the minus strand of NZ_AXAZ01000001.1, from coordinate 358,740 downwards.
TGAGCCGCGGCGAAGCCCCGACACCGGCAACCACCTCCTCCGGTGGCGCGTCGGCCGGGCGCGGCACCGGCTTACGCATGAACGCATCGAAGGTCTGTTCGACGCGACTGCCGAATATCCTGTCGGGCTCGCGCGCGGGATCCTGGAATTGCACGATGTACATCTTGTCGCCGAAGCGCGCGCGCAACAGCTCGATCGGATCGGCCCAGGCCCGGTTGGTGTGTGGCGTGTTGATGCCGACCACGCCGGCCACCCGATCGATGTGCCGCAGCGGCATCTGCCAGACGACGAAACCACCCCAGTCGTGACCGACGAAGACCGCCTTGTCGATGTTCAGATGATCCAGCAGTCCGACGAGATCGCCAGTCAGATGTTCGATATCGTAAGCTTCGACCGGCTCGGGCCGGTCGGTCGCGCCATAGCCGCGCTGGTCGGGCGCGATCATCCGGATGCCGGCCTCGCTCAGCGCCTTGATCTGGTGGCGCCAGGAGAAGGCAAGCTCGGGCCAGCCATGGCACAGCACCATCGGCGGCTTGTCGCTCTGCGGGCCGGCCTCGTAATAGCCCATACGGATCCCGTTCGTCTGCACGAACTTCAGCGGCGGCATCTCGATCATGGCGAACTTCCTATTCGGCGGCGCCCTTGACCTCGGCCGCCGGCGGCGCATAGGCGGCTTCTAGCGCGGCAAACTCCTCGGGCAGCATGTCGCACATCACCTGCACATGCGGAATGATGTTGGCCCCGACGATGAAGCCGAAATCGAGCTGGCCGCGATAGCTCTGCACGGTGATGTTGAGCGCCTGCCCATGCGTCGCGATTGACACCGGGAAGATGTGCAATAGCTCAGCGCCGGCGGCATAGAGCGTCTGTCGCGGCCCGGGCACGTTGGACACCGTGATGTTCGCGGCCGGCGGCAGCACGTCCGACAAATTGGAGCGGCTGTAGAGCAGCGCCAGGATCTGCACCATGATCGGCGCGCCCAGCATCGAGATGTTGGAGACCTGCGGCATCAAGGCGCGCAAGGGATGCGACATCTCCTTCGACTTGGTCGATTGCGCGATGATCGCCTCCAGCCGCGCCTTGGGATCGGCGATGTTGGTCGCGATCGAACAGATCATGCCGAACACCTGGTTGTTGGCTTCGGTGTTGCCCTCCTCGCGCAGCGAGATCGGCACCGCCGCGGTCAGGGATTTGGCCGGCAGCGTGCCATATTGCAGGAGGTAGCGGCGGACAACGCCGGAGGCGAGCGCCAGCACGACGTCGTTGAGCTTGCCGCCGGTCTGCTTGGCCAGCACCTTCGCCCGCGACAGCGAGATCGACACGCCGGCAAAGCTGCGCTCCGACGAGATCGTCTTGTTCAGCATCGTCGGCGGCGACACCATGCTGGCAAGGCTCTCGCGCGATCTGGGATCGGCGATCTTGCCGAGCACGTCAGAAACGCTCTTGAGCACGGTCGGGATGTTGCCGGCAAAGCGCACCGCGCTCTCGATCTGGTACATCGCGTTGTCGAACAGGATCGAGCCGATATCGCTCTTGCCGGTGCGCGGCAGCTGCAGGTTCTTCGCCGCCTGGGAAGCATCGAGCGGCTGGCTGAACAGCTGCTGATAGGAATCGAGCAGGTTCGCAGCGATGTCGCGCGGTTCCTGCCCGGGCTTGGCTCCGGCCGTCGGCGGGTCGACCTTCCGTGGGATCGGCGAGATGTCGTAGATCATGTTGGTCAGCGCCGCGCCGGCGCCGCCATCGATCGCGGCGTGGTGCATCTTGGAATAGAGCCCGACCTCGTTGTCCTTCATGCCCTCGAACACGTAGAACTCCCAGAGCGGGCGCGCGCGGTTCAAAAGCTTGGCGTGCATCCAGCCGACGATGCGCTCGAGCGTGGCGCGGTCGCGTGGCTGCGGCAGGCTGGCACGGAAGATGTGACGGTCGATGTCGAACTGGTCGTCATCGACCCAGGAGGGATGGTCGATGTCGAGCGGCGCCTTCTCCAGCCGTGCCTTCAGGATCGGCGCGATGTGCAGGCGCGAGACGATCATCGCCTTGAAGTCTTCGAAGAAGTCACCCTTGTAGTCGTCGGGCAGGCGGAAGATCGCCATGCTGCCGACATGCATCGGCATCTCAGGCGTTTCCAGATACAGAAACGACGCGTCCAGCGACGACAGCTTCTTACCGTCAGCCATAGGTTCCCTCCCGCAAGATGTGACGGGCGCCTTAGGCGGCGTTTCTCGTCAGGCCGATACTGCCTGTTCCGGCGGGGCATATGCAATGGCAAACGGCCCGGCCCGGTCAAATGGCGAAAATTCCCCCTCCGGTTGCGCCAGACGGTCCGCCACGGCCCACAGCGCCGCCGGGTTCACCCCGAGCCCGATATGGCTTGCCAGGTGCACTTCGATATTCTCGGCGCGGTCGGAGGGGCGGAGCAGACAGGTTCGCCAGTTCACGACGCCGTCAGCCCGCGAATAGATCGACGTCGTCGGCACCGGCAGCTCGCCGGCAATCGCCTCACGCGCTTCCGCAAAATCCTCCACCCTCTCGCCGGACAGTGCCTCGTAAAGCCGCGTGGCGTTGGTCGCCCGCACGTCGTTGACAAAAGGGCTGCCGAGCGTGATGACGTAACGGACCCTATCGGGTGCCCATAGTGCGAGATCGCGGGCATAGACGCCGCCAAGGCTCCATCCGACCAGGCTGACCTTGCGCCCCGTGGCGGCATGGATTTCAGCCAGACGGGCGCGCAGCGAATCCCGCATCCGCCCGAGCCCGCCGAGATTGCGGCCCATCCGCCAGGCATGTGCCTCATAGCCGAGCTCGCTGAGATAACGCCGCATCGGCACCATCGAGAGATCGCTGGCGAGAAAACCCGGCAGCGCCAGCACCGGATGGCCGTCGCCCCTCGGCGCGCGCATCAGGAGTGGCGACAGCAGCAGGCTCGCATTCAACTCGAATAGCCCACGGGCCTCGGCGAGCAGCAGGCCGAGACCCGGCGGACGAAGCCGGCCCGGATCCTGCGCCCCGTCCCGCCAGGACTGCACTATTTCTTCTTGTCGTTGCTGCGCGTGCCACCCAGGCCGGCCATCGCGACGAACATGTCCTGAAACCGCTCGGCGATCTTCGGATCGAAGGTGAACCAGCTCTGGATCAGGGATTCCGGCGAGACCTTCTCGATATTGCTGAGAACCTGCTGCTGCAGCTTGTCCATCACCGCCGTCTGCATCGGCGCCACGTCAGGCAGACCGAAGAACTGGCGGGCCTCGAGGGGGGTGCAGTCGATTTCGATGTTAACCTTCATGTCCCCTCCATATGAGATTCGAGCGGCCTGTCGGAGTATCGCCGCGAGTTGCGGCGCAACGCAAGCGACCTGATGCCGGCGCGATATGCCCGGTCCTGCAATCAGCCGGTATGGTCAACCAAAGTCGAAAGGCGCGGTCCTCCATGCCGGGCGACACGGGCAGCATTGCTGCACAGCGGTGCAACTTGGCGCGTTCCTTGCTGGAATGGCGCTTGCACGGGTCGAGAACTCTGGGCAACATGGATCAGTCAGCCCCGCCGAACAATCAAAAATCACCGGCGTGGCGGTGTGGAGAGGGTCAAGAATGTCAGTCGGTCGAAGTCTGTTTGCGGCGACGCTCGCCGGTACGCTTGCGTTGGCGGCCTCGCCTGCGTCGAGCCAGACGCTACGTTATGCCAACCAGGGTGACCTGAAGTCGCTCGATCCCTATACCCTGAACGAGAGCACCACCCACGCCCATCTCGGCCACGTCTATCAGGGCCTCACCGCGCGCGACAAGGATCTCAAGATCATCCCGGCGCTGGCGGAAAGCTGGGAAACCCCGGAGCCGACGCGCTGGCGCTTCCATTTGCGCAAGGGCGTGAAATTCCACAATGGCGACCCCTTCACCGCCGATGACGTGCTGTTCTCGGCCGACCGCGTCCGCAAGAAGGGGTCGAACATGCAGACCCGCCTTGCCCCCGACGTCAAGGTGGTCAAGGTCGACGACTACACCGTCGATTTCGTCCTGCCCTCGCCCAATCCCATCCTGCATAACTCGTGGGATGTCTGGTACATCATGGACAAGAAATGGGCCGAGGAGAACAACGTCGTCGATCCGACGCCGGTGGCGGCGACCACGCCGAGCTATGCCTCGCTGCACGAGAACGGCACCGGTCCCTTCATCATCGAAAGCCATCAGCCCGGCGTGAAGACGGTGTTCAAGGCCAATCCCAATTACTGGGGCAAGATGGAAGGCAATCTGAAGGAGATCATCTTCACCCCGATCTCTTCCGACGCCACCCGCGTCGCCGCGCTGCTCTCGGGCGAAGTCGACGTCATCGAGCCGGTGCCGATCCAGGACATCTCCCGCGTCGACTCCAGCCCGAATGCCCAGGTGCTGAAGGGGCCGGAGCTGCGCACCATCTTTATCGGTTTCGACCAGATGCGTGACGAGCTGCTCTACTCCAACATCAAGGGCAAGAACCCCTTCAAGGACGTCCGTGTCCGCGAGGCCTTCTACAAGGCGATCGACATCGAGCTGATCAAGACGCGCGTGATGCGCGGGCTGTCGACACCGTCGGCCCTGATGATCGCCCCGGAACTGTTCATCCTGTCGAAGGAGTTCACGCGGCCGAAATTCGATCCTGACGGCGCCAAAAAGCTCCTGACCGAGGCCGGTTACCCCGATGGCTTCGAGGTCACCATGGACTGCCCGAACGATCGTTACGTCAACGACGCCGCGATCTGCCAGGCCGTCGTCGGCATGCTCGCCCGCATCGGCGTCAAGATCAATCTGCTGGCGCAGCCGAAGGCGCAGTACTTCGCCAAGGTGCTGAAGCAGGGCGGCTACCAGACCTCGTTCTACCTCCTGGGCTGGACGCCGAGCACGATGGACTCCCATAACGTGCTCTACGACATCATGGGCTGCCGCGACGATGCGAAATCCTCGCGCGGCGAGGCCAATCTCGGCGGCTATTGCAACAAGGAGTTCGATGCCATCACCGACAAGGTGCTGGTCGAAACCGACACCGCCAAGCGCAACCAGCTGATCAAGCAGGCCTACGAAATCGGTAACAAGGACTGGTCCTACATCCCGCTGCACCAGCAGGCGCTGGCCTGGGGCGTCTCGAAGAAGGTCAACCTGCCGCAGCGTGCCGACAATCTCGTCATGTTCCACTGGGCGACCAAGAAGGAATAGCGTCGTTTGAACACGAGGTCCCGGCAGAGTCAGGCTTCCGGGATCTTTCCTTTTCCGGCTGACAAGGACGTCGGCCGTATGCAGACCCAAGGAAAGTGGAAGGCATGCTCGCTTTCACGCTTCGCCGCGCCGTTCAGGCCATCGGCGTCATGTTCGCCGTCGGCATCATCGCGTTCTCGATGTTCCGCTTCGCCGGCGACCCCGTCAACCAGATCGTCTCCATTGACACCTCGGCGGCCGAGCGCGCGATCGTGCGCAAGTCGCTCGGCCTCGACGATCCCGTGCCGGTGCAATTCGTGCGCTATTTCGCCGATGCCGCGCAGTTCAAGTTCGGCGTCTCCTACCAGTTTCGTCAACCAGTCTCGGCGCTGCTCAGCGAGCGCATGCCCGCGACGCTGGAACTTGCGATCTGCGCGACCGTGTTCGCGATGGTGTTCGGCATCCTCATGGGCGTCTATTCCGCGCTCAAGCGCGACACCGTGCTGGCTAAGTTATTCCAGGCGATCTCGTTGATCGGCATCTCGCTGCCGACGTTCCTGATCGGCATCCTCCTGATCTATCTGTTCGCGGTGACATTGGGCTGGTTGCCCTCGTTCGGCCGCGGCGAGGTGGTCAAGCTCGGCTGGTGGACGACGGGCCTGCTCACGCTGTCCGGACTGAAGGCGCTGATCATGCCCTCGATCACGCTCGGCCTGTTCCAGATGACCCTGATCATGCGGCTGGTACGCGCGGAGATGCTGGAGGTGCTGCGAACTGACTATATCCGCTTCGCCCGCGCCCGGGGGCTGACCACCCGCGCCATCCATTTCGGCCACGCGCTGAAGAACACTCTTATTCCGGTGATCACCGTGGCCGGACTGCAGTTTGGCTCGGTTATTGCATTTTCGATCATCACCGAGACCGTGTTCCAATGGCCGGGCATGGGACTTCTGTTCGTGCAGGCCGTGCAAAACGTCGATATCCCGATCATGGCCGCCTATTTGCTGATGGTCTCGCTGATTTTCGTCACCATCAACCTGGTGGTCGATATCCTCTACACGGTGGTCGATCCGCGCCTGCGTTCGACCGTCGGTCGCGCCGCATAAGGCACCCTGCATGTCCGACGCAGTCGTTTCCAATTCCGACAAGCAAGGCGCGCAGCCGACGCATGCCGCCCACGGCTGGTTCAGCCGCGCGCTCGACAGCGACCTCTTCTATTCGTTCCGGCGCTCCAAGCTCACCATGGTGGCAGCGGCCATCACGGTCCTGTTCTTCCTGCTTGCGATCTTTGCATCCGTGCTTGCGGTGCAGAACCCGTTCGATCCGGCCCAGCTCCAATTGATCAATTCGCGGATCTCGCCGCTCTGGACCGCCGATGGTCAGAGCCCGTTCCTGCTCGGCACCGACGAGCAGGGCCGCGACGTGTTATCCGCCATCCTCTACGGCATGCGCATCTCGCTCGCCGTCGGTGTGGCCGGCGTGATCTTCGCCGGCGCGCTCGGCATCGCGCTCGGCCTGATCGCCGGCTATTTCGGAGGCGCAGTCGACAGCGTGATCATGCGGATCGCCGACGTGCAGCTCACCTTCCCTGCCATCCTGATCGCGCTCTTGGTCAACGGCATCGCGAAATCGATCCTCGGCAACCGGCTGGACGCCACCAGCATGCTGGCGGTGCTGGTGATCTCGATCGGCCTGAGCTTCTGGGTGGGCTACGCCCGGACCGTGCGCAGCTCGGTCATGGTCGAGAAGAACAAGGACTACGTGGCCGCCGCGCAGCTGATCGGCCTGCCCGCGCCGAAGATCATGCTGCGGCATGTGCTGCCGAACACGATGGGCCCGATCCTGGTCATCGCCACGATCAACCTCGCGCTTGCCATCATCACCGAGGCGACACTGTCCTTCCTCGGCGTCGGCCTGCCCGACACCATGCCCTCGCTCGGCACCCTGATCCGCATCGGCAACAACTACCTGTTCGCGGGTGAATGGTGGATCGTCGCTTTCCCCGGGCTCGCGCTGGCCGCGCTGATCCTGTCGATCAATCTGCTCGGCGACTGGCTGCGCGACGCGCTTAACCCGAAGCTTCGATGAGTACGCCTCGTCCATGACCGAACCCGTCCTTTCCGTACGCGATCTGCACGTGGAGTTCGCCTCCCGCCGCGGCACACTGCGCGCCATCGACGGCGTCTCCTTCGACATCGCCAAGGGCGAGGTGCTCGGCGTCGTCGGCGAATCCGGCGCCGGCAAGTCCGTCACCGGCCTCTCGGTGATCGGCCTGATCGATCCGCCCGGCCGCATTGCTGGCGGCGAGATTCATCTGGCGGGGCTGCGCATCGACAATCTGCCGCCGGAGGAGATGCGCCGTATCAGGGGCAAGCGCATCGGCATGATCTTCCAGGATCCGCTGACATCGCTCAATCCGCTGTACCGGGTCGGCGACCAGATCGTCGAGACCATTCGCACCCATCTCAATCTTTCCGAAACGGCCGCCCGCCGCCGCGCCATCGACCTCTTGGCCGAGGTCGGCATCCCCGCGCCGGAAAAGCGCATCGACGGCTATCCCCACGAATTCTCCGGCGGTATGCGCCAGCGCGTCGTGATTGCGCTCGCGATCTGCGCGGAGCCGGAGCTGATCATCGCGGACGAGCCGACCACCGCCCTCGACGTTTCCGTGCAGGCGCAGATCATCTCGCTGATCAAACGGCTCGGACGCGATCACGGCACCGCCGTGATGCTGGTGACCCACGATATGGGCGTCATCGCCGAAACCTCCGACCGCGTCGCGGTGATGTATGCCGGCCGCATCGCCGAGATCGGCCCGGTGCAGGACGTTGTGAAGAACCCGCTGCACCCTTACGCCAAAGGCCTGATGGGCGCGATCCCGACGCTTGCCGGCGAGGACAAGCGGCTGGTGCAGATCCCGGGCTCGATGCCGCGCCTGTCGGCGATTCCGCGCGGCTGCTCGTTCAATCCGCGCTGCGCGTTCGCCTTCGATCGTTGCCGTGTCGAGCGGCCGGAGCCGCTGCCGCGCGGCGCGCAATCGGTCGCCTGCCATCTCTATGACAACCTGCCGGCGGAGAGCGCGGCATGAGCATGCCCTTCGTCCAGGCCACCAATCTGCGCCGCGTCTTCGACGTCTCAAAACCCTGGCTGAATCGCGTGCTCGAGGGCGGGCATCTCGAATATCTCAAGGCCGTCGATCACGTCACCTTCGACATCAGGAAGGGCGAGACGTTTGCCCTGGTTGGCGAGTCCGGCTCCGGCAAGACCACGGTAGCGCGGATGGTCGTTGGTCTCCTGCCGCCAAGCTCCGGCGACGTGCTGATCGACGGCGTCTCCATGACAGATCCGCGGCAAGCTCCAGCGCGGCGGAAGCTGCGCCGCCGCATTCAGATGATCTTCCAGGATCCCTATGCGAGCCTGAACCCGCGCTTCCGGGTTGATGCCATCATCTCCGAGCCGATCCGCGCTTTCGACCTGATCCAGGGCGAGCGCGACATCCAGGCTCGCGTCGGCGAGCTGCTCAGCCTCGTCGGCCTGCACCCCGACGACCGGCTGAAATACCCGCACGAATTCTCCGGCGGCCAACGCCAGCGCATCGCGATCGCCCGGGCGCTCGCATCGGATGCCGAGTTCATCGTTTGCGACGAGCCGACGTCGGCGCTCGATGTCTCCGTGCAGGCGCAGATCCTCAATCTGATGCGCGATCTCCAGGACAAGTTCGGCCTGACCTACATGTTCATCAGCCACAACCTCGCCGTGGTGCGCCACATGGCGAGCCGCGTCGGCGTGATGTATCTCGGCCGCATCGTCGAGATCGCGGAAGGACGCGAGCTGTTCGCCCGTCCGCGCATGCCCTACACCAAGATGCTGCTGGGCGCGGTGCCTGATCTCGCCATGAGCGGCCGGCAGCGCATTCCGGTCAAGGGCGAGATTCCGAACCCGATCAATCCGCCCTCCGGCTGCGCCTTCAATCCGCGCTGCCCGCTGGCGTTCGATCTCTGCCGCAAGGAAATCCCGGAACTGATCGACGGCGTCGCGTGCCACGCGGTCAACACCGCGCCGGTCCCGGCGTGACGCGCGCGTGCCATGCGGCCTGCGCATTGGCGGCGCGGCATCGGCTGTGATCAATTGCGCGCGCCGGAAATAAGGTGGTGAAGGCCCATGGGCAGCAATATCAATCCCGATCCGTTCACGACGAGGCCCGAGATCGAGGGCACGTTCGGGGTCGTTGCCACCACGCACTGGATCGCGACCGCGGTCGGCATGGGTATTTTGGAGAAGGGCGGCAATGCCTTCGATGCCGGCGTTGCGACTGCCTTCACACTTCAGATTGTCGAGCCGCATCTGAACGGCCCCGGCGGCGACGTGCCTATCATCGTGCATGACATCAAGAGCGGCCGCACCGAGGTGATCTGCGGCCAGGGCCCTGCGCCCGCGCGCGCCACCATCGCTCACTACAGAAGCGAAGGTCTCGACATGGTGCCGGGCACTGGCCTGCTCGCTGCCTGCGTCCCCGGCACCTTCGAATCCTGGATGATGCTGCTGCGCGACTACGGCACGATGCGCGTGCGCGACGTGCTGGAGCCCGCGATCTCCTATGCGCGCGACGGCTATCCGCTGGTCGAACGCGCCTGCGCCACGATCCAGACAGTCGAGCAATTGTTCCGCCAGCACTGGCCGACATCGGCCGCCGTCTATCTTCCGAACGGCGCGGTGCCGAAGCCCGGCACGCTCTTCACCAACAAGACGCTGGCTGCGACCTACGCCCGGATCCTGAGCGAAGCGGAAAGCGGCGGCGGTGGCCGCGATGCCGAGATCGAGCGCGCGCGAAAAGCCTGGTCGCAAGGCTTCGTCGCCGAAGCCATCGACAAGTTCTGCCGGACGCAGGAAGTGATGGACGTCAGTGGCTCCCCGCATCGCGGCGTGCTCTCCGCCGACGACATGGCGCGCTGGCAGCCGACCATCGAAGCGCCGCTCACCTATGATTACGGCCGCTATACTGTCTGCAAGGCCGGCGTCTGGAGCCAGGGCCCGGTGACGCTGCAGCAGCTCGCGCTGCTGAAGGGTTTCGCGCTCGACGGGCTCGAGCCGACCGGGCCGGAGTTCATCCATCTCCAGATCGAATGCGCAAAACTCGCCTTCGCCGACCGCGAAAAGTTCTACGGCGATCCCAAGTTCAACGAGATTCCAATCGCGACGCTGCTGTCGGATGCCTATAACGACGAACGCCGCAAGCTCGTCACCGACAAGGCTTCGCTCGATTTCATTCCCGGCTCAGTCGAGGGCTTTGGCGGCGTGGTCAAGCTGCGCCGCGCCGAGGGCCAGCGTGAGGCCGTCGGTGCGCTCGGCGCCGGCGAGCCGACCGTGGGCCGCTTCGGCGAGGTGCGCGGCGACACCGTGCATTTCGATATCATCGACAGGGACGGCAACATGGTGTCCGCGACGCCGTCGGGCGGCTGGCTGCAATCCTCGCCGATCATTCCCGAGCTCGGCTTTTGCCTCGGCAGCCGCGCCCAGATGTTCTGGCTGGAGGAAGGCCATCCCGCCGCGCTCGCGCCGGGCAAGCGGCCGCGCACCACGCTCTCTCCGACCATGGCGCTGCGCGATGGCGAGCCTTACCTCGCCTGGGGCTCGCCCGGCGGCGACCAGCAGGACCAGTGGATCACGCAATTCTTCCTGCGCCACGTCCATTGCAACCTCAATCTCCAGGAAGCGATCGATGCGCCGGCTTGGCATTCCGAGCATTTCCCGATCTCGTTCTGGCCGCGCACCGCGCGGCCCGGCGTCCTCGTGGTCGAGAACCGCGTGCCGAAGGCGACAATCGAGAACCTGCGCGGGCGCGGGCATATCGTTGAGGTCGGTCCCGACTGGTCGGAAGGGCGCCTCACCGCGGCTTCGCGCGTCGGGGTACGCCGGCGCGCCGCCGCCAATCCGCGCGGCATGCAGGGCTACGCCGCGGGGCGCTGAAGGCAGCACATGACCTGGTCGATCATCGCGCGCGATCCTGCCACCGGCCTGTTCGGCATCGCTGTCGCGACCCGGTTCTTCGCGGTTGGCGCGCGCGTGCCGTATATCGCGGCCGGCCTCGGCGCGATCGCAACGCAGGCCTTCGTCAATCCCTATTACGGCATCGATGGGGTCAAGCTGCTGCGCGAGGGCCTCAACGCCCACGACGTGCTCGCCACGCTGCTGGCGACCGATGACGGCCGCGACAGCCGCCAGGTCCATATCATGGACGCCAGCGGCGCAATCGCCGCGCATACCGGGCGCGACTGCATCGATTGGTGCGGCCACGTCACGGGCAGCGGCTTCTCGATCGCCGGCAACATGCTCACCGGCGCCGACGTGCTCGACGAGACGGCCAAGACCTACATCGCCAATGACAGCCTTCCCTTCCCGCGCCGCCTGCTCGCTGCGATGCGCGCAGGCGAAGCCGCCGGCGGCGACAAGCGCGGCAAGCAGTCGGCGGCGCTGTTGATCCATGGCCAGGAGGAATGGCCGGCACTGGACATTCGCGCCGACGATCATCCCGATCCGCTCAGCGAGCTCGAACGGCTCGAGCGGGTCAGCCATGAGCTCTGGGTGCACTTCCGCGCCTCCATGCCGACGCGGCAGAACCCGGCCGGCAACACCGATCGCAGCGTCATCGACGCCAGCATCGCAGCATCACGCGCAGGGCAATCATGAGCGCGAGCCCCCTCATCGAGATCAGCGATCTCCGTATACGATTTCATGGCGACGACGGCCGCGTCACTCACGCAGTCGACGGCGTCGATCTCAGCGTCGCCAATGGCGCGACCCTCGGCCTCGTCGGCGAGTCCGGCTGCGGCAAGAGCGTGACGTCGCTGGCTATCATGGGCCTGCTGCCGAAGCAGAGCGCGGAGATATCAGGCGCGATCCGCTTCGACGGATTTGACCTGCTGAAGACCCCGGCCCAGACGTTGCGCGATCTGCGCGGCAACCGGCTGGCGATGATCTTCCAGGAGCCGATGACCTCGCTCAACCCGAGTTTCACCATCGGCGACCAGGTCATCGAGACCATTCTGCGCCACCGCGGTGGCTCGCGGAAGAGCGCGCGCGAGCGGGCGATCGAGCTGTTGCGCCGCGTCCACATCCCCTCGCCCGAGCGGCGCATCGACGAATATCCGCACAAGCTCTCCGGCGGCATGCGCCAGCGCGTGATGATCGCGATGGCGCTCGCCTGCGATCCGCGCCTCCTGATCGCGGACGAGCCGACCACTGCGCTCGACGTCACCCTGCAGGCCCAGATCCTGGAGCTGATGCGCGAGTTGAAGGCCGCAAGCGGCGCTGCCATCATCCTGATCACCCACGATCTCGGCGTCGTCGCCGAGGTCTGCGACGAGGTCGCGGTGATGTATGCCGGCGCGATCGTCGAGCGCGCGCCTGTGGATGAATTGTTCTCCGCGCCGCAGCATCCTTACACCGTCGGCCTGCTCGGCTCGATCCCACGGCTCGACCAGCGCGCCGAGCAGCTTGCGACGATCGAAGGCATGGTCCCGAACATGGCGCAGCCGCCCGCCGGCTGCCGCTTCGCCGCACGCTGTCCCTTCGTGCTGGACGCCTGCACGAAGGCTCCGCCGCCGCTGATCGAGGTCAGCCCCGGTCACCTCTCGCGCTGCATCCGCGCGCCACTCGAACTGCTGGTGTCGTGATGGCGCTGCTCTCTCCACTCCTGCCCCGGGCGCGGTGCAGCACAAGCGAAGCGCAGTGGTGCAGCGCTGAACCGGGGCCCATGCCGCGACAGACTGGGTCCCGGTTCAGCAGCGCAAAGCTCCGCTTTGCACTGCGCCCGGGACACGAACTCGGGTTTCGTGGGGATCGCAAACGATGACCGCTCTCCTCGAGGTCGAAGGCCTGGTCAAGCATTTCGTCGCCGAGCGCTCGCTGTTCGGCCGGGCGCTGGCGCATGTCAAAGCGGTCGATGGCGTGTCCTTCTCGCTGGAAGCCGGCAAGACGCTGGCGCTCGTCGGCGAATCCGGTTGCGGCAAGTCCACCGTCAGCCGCCTGGTGCTGCGCCTGATCGAACCAGATGCCGGTACGGTTCGCTTCGACGGCCGCGATCTCCTCTCGCTCGATGCCGGCGGCTTGCGCGCCTTCCGGCGTGAAGCGCAAATCATCTTCCAGGACCCTTATGCCTCGCTCAATCCGCGCATGACGGTCGGCCAGATCCTGACCGAGCCGCTAGCGCTGCACGAACTCGTTCCGGCGACGCGGCGGGCCGAGCGCGTCGCCGAGTTGCTGCGGCTGGTCGGGCTGGAGCCGCGCCTCGCGCGACGCTATCCGCATGAATTCTCCGGCGGTCAGCGCCAGCGCATCGCGATTGCCCGCGCGCTCGCGGTCGAGCCGAAGCTGATCATCTGCGACGAGCCGGTCTCGGCGCTCGACGTCTCGATCCGCTCGCAGATCCTGAACCTATTGCGCGCGCTCCAGGACCGGCTCGGCCTCGCCTACATCTTCGTCTCGCACGACCTCGCCGTGGTCAAGCACATCGCGGACCACGTAGCGGTGATGAATCTCGGCCAGATCGTCGAGACCGCGGAAGCCGACGCGCTGTTCGCCGCACCGCGCCATCCCTACAGCCGCGCGCTGCTGTCCGCGATCCCCGTGCCTAAACCGCGGGCAAAGAGCAGCCGGATTGTGCTGCAGGGGGAGATTCCCAGCGCGCTCAATCCGCCGCGGGGGTGCCGCTTTCACACCCGCTGCCCCTATGTGATCGAGCGCTGCCGCACTGAGATGCCGCAGCTCGTGCCGGATGGCACTGGACATGCAACGGCCTGCCACCGAACGTCGGAACTGCCGTCCTCCGCGGCGATCGTTCCCATGGACGGCGGCTTCTCGCCGGTCCTGGAAAAATTGGTCGCCGCCTTCAGCGGCGGGCCGGAAGCAGCACGCGGCGGCGGGGTTAGTTCAGTTGGGGAGCCCCCCGCACAGGGGTGAAACAGAGGTTGAGAGCGATGAGCTTCATGCGTTTGACAATCCTGGCGTCGGCCTTGCTGACGTCGCTCGTGGGCACCGCCCAGGCGCAGACAACGCTTCGCATCGGCATCGCCGAAGACCCTGACATTCTCGATCCCAGTGTCGGCCGCACCTATGTCGGCCGCATCGTGTTCTCCGCCATCTGCGACAAGCTGTTCGACATCGACGAGAAGCTCAACATCGTACCGCAGCTCGCGCTGTCCCATGAGACCTCGGCCGACGGCAAGGAGATGATGATCAAGCTCCGCCCGGGGGTCAAATTCCACGACGGCGAGCCGCTGGATGCGGAGGCCGCAAAGTTCTCGCTCGAGCGCCACATGACGCTGCCCGGCTCGTTCCGCAAATCGGAGCTTGCCAGCGTCGACCATGTCGAGGTGGTCGATCCCCTCACCATCAAGCTGGTGCTGAAGACCCCCTACTCACCCCTGATCGCGCAGCTCACCGATCGCTCCGGCATGATGGTTTCGCCGAAGGCGGCGAAGGAAGCCGGCGACAAGTTCGGCCTGCATCCGGTCTGCGCTGGTCCCTACAAGTTTGTCGAGCGCGTCCAGCAGGACCGAATGGTGTTCGAGAAATTTGCCGACTACTGGAACAAGGACAATATCCGTATCGACCGCGTCGTGTTTCTGCCGATCGTCGACGCGACGGTGCGGCTTGCGAACCTGAAGTCCGGTGCGCTCGACCTGATCGAGCGCGTGCTCGCCACCGATATCAAGGACGTCCGCGCCGATTCCCGCCTCGTGCTGTCGACGGCGCCCGAGCTCGGCTATTACGGCCTCACCGTCAACATCGGCAACGACAAGAACAAGGGACCGCTGAGCCAGTCGGCCAAGGTCCGCCAGGCGCTCGATCTGTCGATCGACCGCGAAGCGCTCAACCAGGTGGTCTTCAACGGCGAATTCACGCCCGGCAATCAATGGGTCAGCCCGACGCATCCATATTACCAGAAGGCGTTTCCGGTCCACGGTCGCGACATCGCGAAGGCGAAGGCACTGTTGAAGGAAGCTGGCGTCACCACGCCTGTGACGGTGGACTACATGATCCCCAAGGGCGCGGAGAACGAGGCCGTCGCACAGGTCGTTCAGTCGATGGCGGCGGAAGCCGGCTTCGACATCAAGATCCGCGCCGTCGAATTCGCGACTACCTTCAAGCAGGCCCAGGCCGGCGAGTTCCAGATATTCCAGATCAACTGGAGCGGCCGCATCGACCCCGACGGCAATTCCTACATCTTCATGCGCAGCAAGGCGCCGCAGAACGACGGCGGCTATTCCAACCCACAGGCCGACAAGCTGATGGAAGAGGGGCGAGCCACCTCCAATGTCGAGGAGCGCAAAGCTATCTACGCAAGGCTGGCCAAGATCCTGCTCGACGATTTGCCGATTATCTACATCTATCACCGCACGCTGCTGATCGCGCACACGAAGAAGCTCGATGGCTACCGGCAAATGCCCGATGGCCTCGTGCGCGTGGTCGGGTTGAAGTTCAAGTGACGGAGCTGGCGATGTGCTCGTGTCCCGGACGCGGCGCAGCGCACAGGCGCCGTACCGCTGAGCCGGGACCCACGGCGACAGCGAACCGCGGCCGCTGGGTCCCGGTTCAGCAGCGCAACATTGCATGTTGCGCAGCGCCCGGGACACGTGGGGCATCATGCTGAACTTCCTCGCTCGCCGGATCGCGCAGATCGTACCGACATTGTTCTTCGTGTCGGTACTGATTTTCTCGCTGCAGCAATTGCTGCCGGGCGACCCGGCGCTGGTGATGGCCGGCGAGGAGCGCGATCCCGCCGTGATCGAGCAAATCCGCCGGCAACACCGGCTGGACCAGCCAATTCCCGTGCAATACGTCTATTGGCTCAAGGGAGTTCTGTCGGGCGATTTCGGCGAATCCCTGCGCAACAAGATGCCGGTGCGCGAGCTGATCGCGCAGAAGCTGCCGGTCACGCTCCAGCTCGGCTCGATGGCGATCCTGATCGCGTTCTTCATCGGCATTCCCGCCGGCATCGTCTCCGCCGTGAAGAAGGGCACGGCGTGGGATTATGGTGCCAATCTGTTCGCCCTCTGGGGCATCTCGACGCCGAATTTCTGGCTGGGAATCCTCTTGATCTTCCTGTTCTCGATCAAGCTCGGCTGGCTGCCGGCGTCGGGCTACGTACCGCTCACCGAGGACTGGCGCGCGAGCCTCGCCGCCACCATCATGCCGGCCTTCGTGCTCGGCAATGCAATCTCCGCAATTCTGATGCGGCATACCCGCAGCGCCATGCTCCAGGTGCTGGAGAGCGACTATGTCCGCACGGCGCGAGCGAAAGGGCTTTCCGAGCGCGTGGTGATCCTCAAGCACGCCATGCGCAACGCGCTCACGCCCATCATCACGCTCGGCGCGCTCGAGCTCGGCACTTTGTTGTCCGGCGCGGTGCTGACCGAGCAGATCTTCTCCATTCCCGGCTTCGGCAAGCTGATCGTGGACGCGGTCTTCAACCGTGACTACGCCGTGGTCCAGGGCGTGGTGCTCGTGACCGCCACCGTCTACATCACGCTGAACCTCGTCGCCGACGTCGCCTATATCTTCGTCAACCCGCGGCTGAGGGCTAGGCGATGACCGACGCAGCGCTCCCAGCCAGCCCCGCCACGCAGGCCCACGAGCTCGACAGCCCGGCGCGCCGCGCGCGGCGGCGGCTGTTCAAGCGCAAAGCGGCGGTGTTCGGGCTTGTCGTGATCTCGGCCTTCATCGCGCTCGCAGTTCTCGCGCCCATCGTCGTGCCCTATGATCCCGTCGCAACGAGCTGGAGCCTGGTTCGCAAGCCGCCGACTGCGGCGCACTGGTTCGGCACCGACGAGCTCGGCCGCGACATCCTGAGCCGCGTCGTCTACGGCGCGCGCGCCTCCCTTCTCGCAGGCCTGATCTCGGTCGCGATCGCGCTCGGCATCGGCGTGCCGCTTGGCCTGCTCGCCGGCTATCGCGGCGGCTTTGCCGACGCGCTGATCAGCCGTATCACCGATGCGATGCTGGCCTGCCCGTTCCTGATCCTGGCGATCGCGCTGGCCGCGTTCCTCGGTCCGAGCCTCGGCAATGCCATGATCGCGATCGGCATCTCGGCAACCCCGATCTTCATCCGCCTGACCCGCGGCCAGGTGCTGAGCGTCAAGGCGGAAGATTATGTCGAGGCTGCGCGTGCGCTCGGCAACCCGCCCTGGCGGATCGCATTCGCTCACATCCTGCCGAACATCCTGCCGTCGCTGCTGGTGCAGGCGACTCTGTCGATCGCGGCCGCCATCATCGCCGAGGCAGCGCTGTCCTTCCTCGGCCTCGGACAGCAGCCGCCGGCGCCATCCTGGGGCAGCATGCTCAACGCCGCGCAACGCTTCCTGACCCAGGCGCCCTGGATGGCGGTCTGGCCGGGACTTGCGATCTTTCTCGTGGTGTTGTCACTGAACCTGCTCGGCGACGGCCTGCGCGACGCGCTCGATCCCAGGCAGCGTTGAGGCGACGAAAAAAGCTAACGGCAAGGTTCGTTCACCTCTCCCGGAGGGAGAAGTCGAATTGCGAAGCAATTCTGGTGAGGGGATCAGCTCCATCGAGGGAACATGACCCATCACCCGGCGCTACGCGCCGACCTCTCCCTACAGGAGAGGTCGATATCGACCGTCGACGGATCAAATAACGACCTCCCGCATCACGCGGCGGCAATCCATCTCGTATTCGAGATCGACCACTGGTGGCCGGGCGAAATGCCAGGTCAGGCCGGAGCGCAGCGCGCCACGGCGGACCAGCTCGTCGACCAGCGCGTGGTGGAAGTCGTGCACGGAATAGGCCTGCACGCCGGTCGTGTCCTTCCAGCCGAAGCCGAAAGCCGCCATCCGGTTTTCCATCTGCGACGTGGTGGTGAACCGCACCTTCTCGCGCAGCCCCTCCGGGCTGAGGTCGCGGTAGCGCACCGTGCGCGCGACATAAGTGCCGCTGCCCTCGCGTGCCTCCGCACCGCCGGCGATGACGAAGCTGGGTGCGTTTGATCGCGTCGGGCGCGTGAAGGAGAATGCGTAGAAGGACGGCTCGGACGGCGGATCGATCTCCGGACAGACATTGCTGCGCGCCACCGGATTGGTGGTGCCGTCGAAGATGCCCCATTCCGACAGCGTCTTCACATAGTGCAGGTTGAACGCGCGAAAGCCTTCCTCGCTGAAGGCCGCCGGTGAGCGCAGCTCGCAGGCGCAGAATGCCGTCAGCGGACGCCCCGCCTCCCCGATGAATTTTGCGGCCAGCGCAAATCCTTCCGCGAGCGGCACCAGGCGGTCGAAGCGGACGCGCTCGATCTCGTAGCCGTCATCTGCGGCCGCGCCCGCGGAATACTGGAACACGGACGGAATGAAACGGTAGTTGCCAGCGGAGAATTCGCGCGTCATGACGGACTCCTATTCCAATTGCATGCGAGTGCCCTTGGCGCCGTTCAGCAGGCGCTTCAGGTGAAAACCGGCCAGCGGATCGTCGGCGTGCATGCCGACCAGCGCGGCAAAGGCCGGCATGGCAGCGGCATCGCCGGCCTCCATCTTGGCGAAAGCCTCGGAATAAAGCGCCGTTTCCGGCGCTTCGAACTTGGCCTGCGGCAACGGTTCGAACGCGCGCAGCGGTTCGCTGCGGCCACGCAGTATCAGGTCGCCCACGGGGCGGCCTTGAAAATTCTCAGCCGCTTGGGCCACGCTGGCGCTGACGCAAATGCGGGTGCCCAGATGTTTGTTGGCTGCTTCGAGACGCGCCGCGATGTTGATGGAGTCGCCATAGGCCGTGTAGTCGAAGAAGCGGTTGCCGCCGAAATTGCCGACCAGCGCCGGACCAGCATGGGCACCGATGCGGGTGGTCCCGAAATTCACACCTCTCGCCTTCCAGCGCGAGGAAAAGTCCTCCGCCCACGCGTCGAGATCATGGGCACAGGCGACTGCACGCGTCGCATAGTCGGGCTGGTCGCCGGGTGCGTTGAAAAGCACCTGAATCGCATCGCCGATGATCTTGGCGACCGTCCCCTCATGGGCAAAGACGATCTCGGTCATGCCGCCGACATATTCGTTGAGGAGCTCGCCCAGCGTCTGCGGCGCCGCAGTCTCGACCAGCGAGGTGAAGCCAGTGATGTCGGTGAAGAGGCTGGCGACATCGCGCCACTGCACCTCCATGCCGTTGCCGTCGACATTCGTCGCCAGGCGTCTTGCGATCTCCGGCGAGAAGAAGCGCGACAGCGAGGCATGGGCGCGCTCGGCCTCCATCTGGCGCCGCCGCACGTCGCGCAGCATCTCCACATGCCGGATGGTCTTCTCGATCGTGGCTTCCAGATCGGCAAAATCGATCGGCTTGGTCAGGAAATCGAATGCGCCGCGGTTCATGGCTGTGCGGATGTTGCTCATGTCGCCATAGGCGGAGACGATGATGGTCGATTTCTTGTCTTCGGTCTCCTGGAGCTTCGCCAGCAGCGACAACCCGTCCATCCGCGGCATGTTGATGTCGGAAACCACCATGTCGACATGCGGGTTCTGCTCGAGCGATTGCAGCGCCTCCAGGCCGTCGCGCGCGAAGATGAGAGCGAGCTGCCCATCGCGAATCTGCCTGCGGAATTTCTGCAGGATCAGAGCCTCAAGGTCCGGCTCGTCGTCGACGAAGAGGATGGTCGCAGTCATGCGGCTTGCTCGAGCCTCGTGTCGATCTCCTGGCGCAGCAGCGCGAAGTCGATCGGCTTGGTGAGAAGCCCGACGGCGCCGCGCTCGATCGCCTTTCGGCGCGTCTCCGCGTCGCCATAGGCGGTGATCATGATGACGGGAACGTCCGGATGCGCAACACGCACCTTCGGCAGCATGTCGAGCCCGCTCATGCCGGGCATGTTGACGTCAGACAGGATCAGGATCAGCGAGGGATCGCGAACCTCGGCGGCGCGCTTGAGCGCCTCGGGAGCCGAGAGCGCGAACTCCATCTGGAAGCGGCCGGCGCGCAGGTCGCGCCGGAACTGCTGCCGGAACAGCGCCTCGACGTCGGGCTCGTCATCGACGACCAGGATGTAAACGTTCAAGACTTTCCTCCGGTAGTGTCGCCCGCTGCCATCGCGCGCGGCAGCGTGATGATGAATTCGGTGAATACGCCAGGTGTGGTGTTCACGTCGATCGTGCCGCCGTGTTGTTTCACCACGATGTCGTGACTCATCGAAAGCCCGAGCCCGGTGCCCTCACCGGCCGGCTTGGTGGTGAAGAAGGGATTGAACATCTTCTCCTTCACTTCGGGTGGAATTCCGGTGCCGTTATCGCGGATCCGGATTTCGACGCTGTCGCCGAGAGATTTGGTTGCAATGTTCAGGGTCGGCTCGAAGGCATCGCCCTCGCTCTCCTTACGCTTGGCAGTGGCATAGAAGCCGTTCGAGATCAGGTTGAGGAAGACGCGCGTGATCTCCTGCGGATAGATGTCGACCATGCCGGCAGCGGGATCGAACGCGCGCTGGAGCGTGACGTTGAAGGCCGGCCTCTCGGCGCGCGCGCCGTGATAGGCCAGATTGAGGCTTTCCTCCACGACGGCATTGATGTCGATGGCGCGATGTTCGCCGGAGCCTTCGCGCGAATGCAGCAACATGTTCCGGACGATGGAATCGGCGCGTTTGCCGTGCTGCACCACCTTATCGAGATTGCCCCTGAGCATGGCGGTCAGCTCGTCAACCTCCTCCTTTGTCTTGCCGTCGAGCGCGGCCGATTGCAGGGTCGCGTTGAGTTCATCGATCAGCTCGGTCGAGACCGCGGAGAAATTGTTGATGAAATTGAGCGGGTTCTTGATCTCGTGGGCAATGCCGGCGGTGAGCTGGCCGAGGGAAGCGAGCTTCTCGGTCTGAATCAAACGGTCCTGCGCGGTGCGCAGGTCGTCGAGCGACTGCGATAGCTCTCTGGTGCGCTCCTGGACCTCCTCAAACAATCGGACGTTCTCGATCGCGATCAGGGCCTGATCGGCAAAGGTGGTGGCGAGTTCGATCTGCTTCTCGCTAAAGGGACGCACCATGTGTCGCGTCAAGACGAATACCCCGATTGGGGTCCCCTCCCGGAGCAAAGGCACGCCAAGCATCGTCCGCACGTTGGACCGCCTGCGAGCGGACGAGGGTGCAAATTCCGGATCGGCCTGCACATCCGGGACATGGACCGTCTTTCGATCGAGCAGCGTGCGCCCAACCACACTTCCCCGCTCGGGCACGGAAGCGAAGGTCCGGAGCTTGTTCTCTTGCTCCGGGTCAAGCCCGCAGCTTGCGGCCAAATAGAAGACTCCATCGCTAGGCCGAAAGATCGTCCCTTCATCGGCGTCACACAAGCGAGCCGCCGACCCGACGAGTGTGTTCAGCACGGCTTGCAGATCGAACGCCGAACGGCTGATGACTTTCAACACGTCGGCGGTCGCAGTCTGCTGCTGCAGGGCCTCGCTCAATTCCGCAGTGCGCCGTTCGACCTTGTTCTCGAGGTCGGCATAGGATTCCTGCAAACGTGCGCCCATCTCGTTGAACTGGTCGGCGAGGCCTTCGAGCTCGTCGCCGGTCTTGATCGAGATGCGCTGGGAGAAGTCGCCGCCGCCGATGCGCTCGGCGCCGCTGCGCAGCGCCTGGATCGGCCCGACCATGCGGCGCGCCAGGAAAACCCCGGCAAGCACCGCCAAAATCGACGCGGCGAGCAGCACGATCGCAAGGCGTTGCAGCGAGGCATAGAGCGAAGCGTAGGCCTCTTCGACAGGAAGCTCCACGAACATGGTCCAGCCCAGCGGCGCGATGGGGGCGGAGGCTGTCAGAACCGTCTGCCCCTGGATGTTGGTCGCCTCTTGCAATGAGTCCGGCATGGTGCCGCCACCGGCCCGGGCACCCCGCACCTGCGCGAGCTTGGACATGTCGGTATTGCGCAGGACGAGGCTGATGTCGGGATGCGCGATCAGACGTCCCTCCGGACCGACCACGTAAGCGTGGCCGTGCTCGCCGACCTTGATCTGGGATACGACGTCCCAGATCAGCTTGAGATTGACCTCCGCGATGCTGACGCCGGCATCCTTGCGCGCTCCCGCCAGCGCCAGCGTCATGTAGGGCTCGGACTCCCGGCGGAAATAGACCGGCCCGTAATAGACCTTGTGCGCGACCGCCTCGGTGAACTTCGGATCGCTCGACAGATCGAGCCCGCTTTCGAGCGCGTTCATCGCCAGCCGCGAGACCCGCAGCCGCTCCTTGCCGGTCGAATCCACCTGGGCGATCTCGGTGACGGCAGGCACTTGGCGGAGCAGCCGCAGCGCGTCGAAGCGGCGCTGCTCGATCGAGCCTCCCGACCAGGGCAATTGCGTGGTCCAGCCGAGCTGGCTCTCGATCTCCTTGACGAACTGGCCGATCTTGGCCGCGGCCGCCTCGGCCTGCTCGTGCTGGACCCGGATCAGCGAGGCCTTGTGCTCGCGATAATAGAAGAAGACCTCGAACAAGCCATTCGCGAGCAGCGCGATGGCGACGACGGCCACGAACAGCGCGACGTACTTGGCGAAGAGCCGGGTCCTGATTCCGCGGCCCGCCGTTCCGCCGGACGCGGCCTCGCCCGGGGCCGCGCTCGGCAGCGTCCCGGCTTGAGGTGTATCGGGGTGGAGGGAAAGGCTCATCCCGCGGAACCTAGCAAGAAGACAGGACCTTGTCTCTCGCAAGCGCGGCGAAGGGCTTGCCCGAGGCACAACGAAAAAGGGCGGCAGCGGATGACCGCTGCCGCCCTCGGAACCAGCTTGCCGTGCGGGCTTTAGGTCGGCCGCAGCACCTTTGAATCAAGGTCGAGTTCGTTGACCTGCTTGTTCCGCTCGGAATCGGCCGCCGCGCGATGGTCGGTCGCCAGCACCACGTAAACAGCCGGCAGCACGAACAGCGTGAACAGCGTGCCGATGGACATACCGACGACGACGACCAGGCCGATCGAGAAGCGGCTGGCCGCGCCCGCGCCGGTCGCGGTCAAGAGCGGGATCAGGCCGGTCACCATCGCGGCCGTCGTCATCAGGATCGGCCGCAGGCGGATACGGGCCGACATCTCGATGGCCGAGCGGCGGTCGAGCCGCTCGTTGACCTGGAGCTCGTTGGCGAACTCCACCATCAGGATGCCGTGCTTGGTGATCAGGCCGATCAGGGTCAGCAGACCGACCTTCGTGTAGATGTTCATGGTCGCAACGCCGAAGTAGAGCGGGATCAGGGCGCCGACGATCGCCATCGGCACCGAGATCATGATCACCAGCGGGTCACGCAAGCTCTCGAACTGCGCCGCCAGCACCAGGAAGATGATGATCAGCGCGAATCCCATCGTAATGAGGAGCTGATTACCCTCCTGCACGTACTGCCGGCTTTCCGAGAGATAGTCGTGGCTGAAACCTTGCGGCAGCTTCTTTGCTTCGCCCTCCAGAAAGTCGACCGCAGCGCCCATGGTCACGCCAGGCATCGGCACGGCCGAGAACGTCGCCGAATTGAGCTGATTGTAATGCGTCAGTGAATTCGGATCGGTCTTGGTCTCGATCGAGACCACCGTCGACAGCGGAAGCTGCTGGCCAGTGTTGGTGGTTACATAGAAGCCGCCGAGCGATTCCGGCGAGAGCCGCTTGCCGCGCGGCACCTGCGGAATGACCTGGTACGACCGACCCTCCAGATTGAAGCGATTGATGTAGTTACCGCCCAGCAAGACCGCGAGCGTGGCGCCGAGATTCTGCATGTTGACGCCAAGATCCTGCGCCTTGGTGCGGTCGATCGTCACCTTTACGTTCGGCTGGTTGAAGTTGAGATCGCTGTCGGAGACGATGAACATGCCGCTCTTGCGCGCAGCGTCCTTCAGCTTCTCCATCTGCTCATAGACCGCCTGGAACCCCGCGGTGGAGTTGATCACCATCTGCACCGGCAAGC
Source organism: Bradyrhizobium sp. WSM1743 (assembly GCF_000473065.1). Taxonomy (GTDB): domain Bacteria; phylum Pseudomonadota; class Alphaproteobacteria; order Rhizobiales; family Xanthobacteraceae; genus Bradyrhizobium. The sequence goes on along the minus strand of NZ_AXAZ01000001.1, from coordinate 334,689 downwards.
CGCCCGGCCCGCCCGGCAGCGGCGGCAGGTTGAAGGCGAAGGCCTGCACGCCCTCGATCTTGGAGAGCTCGGCCTGCACCAGCGGCTTCAGCTGGATCGACGAGCGCTTGCGCTCGTCCCAGGGCTTCAAGAGCATGCCGGCGATGCCGCCCTGCGGGCCGTTGATGCCGTTCAGCACGAAGCGCAGATCAGTCTCGGGAAATTTCTGGAACTCCTTATCCAGCTTGTCGCCGTAGAAATCGACATAGTCGATGTTGGCGTATTTCGGCGCCTTGGTTACCGCGAACACGATCCCTTGGTCCTCCTCGGGCGCTAGCTCCGCCGAAGTATGGAACCAGAGGAAGCCGACCAGTCCAAGGATCGTGACCGCAAAAAGGAACGTGATGGGACGGTAGTCGAGCGAGCGATCGAGCTTGCGGCCGTACCATCGCGTCATCGCGCCGAACACCCGGTTCACGAGCTTGGCAAAGCGGCCCTCCTCGGTGTTCTTCAGCAGCACCGAGCACATCATCGGCGACAGCGTCAGCGCGATCACGCCCGACACGATCACCGAGCCGGCGAGTGTGAAGGCGAATTCGCGGAACAGCGAACCGGTGAGGCCGCCGAGAAAGCCGATCGGCGCGTACACCGCAGCAAGCGTGATGGTCATCGAGATGACGGGCCCGACGATTTCGCGCGCACCTTGCAGCGAGGCCTGGACCGGTGTCTTGCCCTCCTCAAGGTGGCGATGGATGTTCTCCACCACGACGATGGCGTCGTCGACCACGAGGCCGATCGCGAGCACCATCGCGAGCAGGGTCAAGAGGTTGAAGCTGAAGCCCAGTGCCAGCATCAGGGTGCAGACGCCGATCATCGACAGCGGGATGGTGACGACGGGAATAATGACCGAGCGGAGCGAGGCCAGGAACAGGAAGATGACCACGATCACGATGATCACGGCTTCGCCGAGCGTCTTCTCCACCTCGTCGATCGAGGACTGAATGAACTTGGTCGAATCGTAGGCGACCTTCATCTTCATCGACGGCGGCAGATTGCGCTCGAGCTCGGGGAACAGCGCGCGCACGCCCTTCACCAGAGTCAGCGGGTTGCCTTGCGGCGTTGCCTGCACACCGATGAAGATCGCGTGCTCGCCGTTGAAGGCGACGCTGGCATCCGTGCTCTGGGCGGCAAGCTCGACGGTGGCGATATCCTCCATCCGCACGAAGCCGCCGTCCTTGGCCTTGACGATCATCTTCTTGAACTGGTTGACGTCGGTCAGGCCCGTATTCGTCGAAACGTTCGAAACGATGAGGTAGCCCTTGGTCTGGCCTGCCGCGGATTGGAAGTTGTTGGCCTGGATCGCCGCCGCAACGTCAGCCGGCGACACGTTGCGGCCCGCCATTTTCACGGGATCGAGCCACAGCCGCATCGCAAAGGTCTGGCCGCCCAGAATGTCGGCTGACGCCACGCCGTCCACGGTCGACAGCACCGGCTGCACCACCCGCGTCAGATAGTCGGAAATGGCCGAACCGGACAGCTCCTCCGAGGAGAAGCCGAGATACATCACCGCCGTGGTCTGGCCTGTGGTCTTGGTGACGATCGGGTCGTTGGATTCCTTCGGGATCAGGTATTTCACCGAGTTCGTCTTTGCGAGCACCTCGGTGAGCGCCTGGTTCGGATCGAAGTTCAGCTTGATGTAGACCTGGATCGTCGAGGTGCCGAGCACCGAGGACGAAGTGATGTAGTCGACGCCCTCGGCGGAGGCGACCGCCTGCTCGATTGGCGTAGTGATGAAGCCCTGAATCAGGTCCGCGGACGCGCCGGGATAGACGGTCGTGATGTTGATGACCGTGTTCGACAGCTTCGGATATTGCCGGATCGGCAGCACCATGGCGGCGCGCAGACCGATCAGCAGGATCAGCAGGCTGACGACGACCGACAGGACCGGACGCTTGATGAAAATATCGGTAAAGGCCATCGCGGCGATCTCGATTCTATGTCTCAAGAGAAGTGATCCGGCCGAGCCGGATCACTTGAATGCAGTGGATCAGTAGCGCGGCGGCTGCGCCGGAATCGGCGGGGCGGGGTCGGTCGAGATCGACACCGCCGCGCCCGATTGCAGCTTGAGCTGGCCGACGGCGACGACCTTGTCGCCCGTCTTGAGGCCCTTGACGATTTCGACACGACCTTCGACCCGGTTGCCGGTCTGCACGAAGGTGCGCACCGCGGAGAGGCTGGTCTTGCCGTCCTCTTCCTTCTTCTCGGTGATCACGAACACGGAGTCGCCGTACAGCGTGTAGTCGACCGCCGTTTCCGGAACGGTGATCACCGCCGGCTTCTCCGGCAGCACCACCGTGGTGGTCACGAACATGCCGGGCTTCAGAATCCTCTCGGGATTGGCGATCGTGGCCTGCACGCGGATGTTGCGGGTGTCGGTCGCGATCTGCGGCTCGATCGTGGTGATCTTGCCCTCGAAGGTGCGGCCCGGATAGGCGTCGACCTTCAGCCGAACGGTCTGGCCGACCTTGAGGCTCCCGGAATCCTTTTCGGTCACCGTGAAGTTGGCCCACAGCTCCGACAGATCGGTCAATGAGACGATCGCCGTGCCGGCGGTCAGATACTGGCCGACCTCGACCTTGCGCATGCCGAGATCGCCGGAGAACGGCGCACGGACCAGCTTCTGCGAAATCAGCGCCTCGGTCTTGGCGATGCCCGCCTGTGCCTGGTCGTAAGCGGCCTGCGCCTGGTCGACGGTCGCCTGCGGGCCGAACTGACGCGAGGCCAGCTGCTTGGCGCGTTCAAGCGAGAGCTGCGCGACGGTCGCCTGCGCCTTGTAATTGGCGAGGTCGCCCTGCTCGGGCGTGTCGAACAGCTGCACCAGCGGCGTGCCGGCTTCGACATGCGTGCCCGGCTCGAACTTGATCTCGGTGACGCGACCGTTGACGTCGGCGCTGACGTCGACCTGGTGCACCGCGACAAGGCTGCCGACCGCGGTGAGCAGGTTCGGCATCACCTCGGACTTCGCCTCGGCCGCGCTGACGGCCGTGGGCGGCGGCTTGTTGTTGGCGAAGAACTGCTTGATCATCTGGCCGCGGAAAAAATTGAACCAGACGAGGCCACCGACGAGCACGGCCAGCAGCGTGCCGACGATAATGAACCAGCGCACCGGCCGGACCGGACGCTTGGGAGCCTTGTTGTCGATCGGTTCGCCCGAAATCTTGTGTTCGGCTACGATGTTCATGTCATGCACTTTCTGCAATCGCCGCCTTGCCAGCATCCGCGGCCTGATTGCGGCCCAGATGCGAAGCAATTGCAGCGTCGTTAAGTCCGATACCCCTCAGGAGAAACTCACAGAGCTGCCGCTCGAGGTCGCCAGCCTTGCCGTAAGCGAGGCAAGGTGTGGCCGGCAGCCTGGTCAGCGCAGCCGTCATCACCGTGTGATGTGCAAACCAGAACAGGTTGAGCGGATCGCCGCTGAATGGACGCGCGTCACCGCCGGCGACCGCACGCTCGAGCGAGGCGACGAAGACCGCCCCGATCAGTTTCTCGATTTTGGCATATAGCAGACGGGCGAATTCGCCATCATCCAAATGGCTCGTGGCCATCAGTCGCAGGCGCTGCGCTTCTTCCTGGTCGGGACCGTCGGCGATCTCGAGGAAATGCTCGACCATGCCACGGATCACTTCGACCAGAGTGGCGGTCGACGGCTCCCGCTCGAGCAGCTCCATCAACGCCGGATCTGCCTCGCATTCGTCGCTGAGGATTTCGGCGTAGAGCGCCGCCTTGGACGGGAAATGCTTGAACAGCAGCGCTTCGGAAATGGCAGCGGCGGCAGCCACGCTCTTCGTCGTGGTGCCGTTGTAGCCGTGCCGGGCAAAGCAGCGCTTTGCGGCGCCGAGGATCAATTGACGCCTCAGGTCGCTCGTCATACGCAATGAGCTCATGCTGGGTGAGTAAGCACTCACCCACGCAGAAGTCAAGCACTATGTTGCATCGCAACCTGAATGCGTTGCAAATTCAGGGGAAATTCGCCCCGCCACCCGCCCTGCGTGCAGGTGCCCCCCTCGAGGGAGCAACGCCGGGCTAGATCGGCTGGAAGCCCAGGTCCCCGCGGATCCGGTTGACGATGTAGGTCCCGTCCCGGGTCGGCAGAATTCGCTCCAGGCCGGCGCTGTCGATCTTCACATTGGCAAAGCGCGGCCCGGCGGAGAGGTCGTGGACGGCTTTGGCAAAGGCCTCGACCTCAGCCATGGTCGTGACGGCCCGGCTGTCCGCAATGCCACACGCCTTGGCGATGCCGACGAGGTCGGCGGCGACGGTGGTGTGGCTGGTCTGGCCACCGGTCTCGCCATAGGCCTCGTTGTCAAGCACTGCGATCGACAGGTTGGCCGGCTTCTGCAGGCCGATGGTGGCAAGGCTGCCCAAGCCCATCAGCATCTCGCCGTCGCCGGTGATGACCAGCACCGGCAGCTTTGGCTGCGCCAGCGCAAGTCCGAGCCCGATCATCGCAGCGCCACCCATGCCACCCCAGAGATAGAAGTTGCGGGCATGGTCGCCGGCCGCGCACATGTCGTTGGTGGAGGCACCGAGGCCCCCGATCGCGACCACGTCCTTGCGGTTCGCAAGCAGGGTGGAGACCACCTGACGGCGGTCGAGGAGATTGGCCTTGCTCATTTGGTGAAAACCTTGGCGCCGATCAGGCGCTGCGACAAAAGGACGGCGGTGGGCGTGAGCGCGTTGTAGGCCTGCGCTGCGGCGGCTTCGAGCACCGCCGGCACCTCGGCTGCGTGCGAGGCGCGCAGCACATGGACGCCCGAGAGCTCGAACACGCCCTGCGTGGTCGATCCCATCGGCACCTGCCACGGATTGAACTCGCCCCACTCGCCGCGCATGGTCACCAGCGTGAGGAACGGAAAGCGCAGGATCGGGATCAGCGACAGCATGTTGATGCAATTGCCGACGCCGCTCGACTGCATCAGCAGCACGCCGCGCTGGCCGCCGGCCCACGCGCCGGCGAGAAGCGCCACGCCCTCCTCCTCGGTCGTCAGCGGAATGCCGCGCATGGTCGAGGAGTCCAGCACGCGCTGGATCAGCTTCGAATGGCCGGCGTCGGGCACGTACGGCACTTGCCGGACGTCGAAGCGCTGCAATGTCGCGAAAATATCGTCGGGCCAGTTCGGCGCCGTGTCGGCAGCGTCAGCGCGTGCGTGCATTTTCCTGTCCGGTCGGCTAGCAAGATGCAAAGACTGTAGACGCATGCACGCGCCGACCAGAACAACAAAAACGGCATAACGGCTTTAACCGGCGAGTATAACGGGATGAACGCAGATGCGAAGGCGCTGGCGGCAAGCTTCGATCTCGAGAAGCTGACGCCTGAATTCTACGACAACCCCTATCCGACTTATCGTGCACTGCGGGAGAACGAGCCGGTCAAGCGCCTGCCGAACGGCACCGTGTTCCTGACCCGCTATGACGATCTCGTCACCACCTACAAGAACACAAAATCCTTCAGCTCGGACAAGAAGCGGGAGTTCGCGCCGAAATACGGCGACACCCCGCTCTACGAGCACCACACCACCAGCCTCGTCTTCAACGACCCGCCCGCTCATACCCGGGTGCGCCGCCTGATCATGGGCGCGCTGTCGCCGCGCGCGATCGCCGGGATGGAGAGCGATCTCATCAAGCTGGTCGACGGGCTGCTCGACGCCATCGCCGCCAAGGGGCGCTGCGAGCTGATCGAGGACTTCGCCGCTTCCATTCCCATCGAAGTCATCGGCAATCTGCTCGACGTTCCCCACGACGAACGCGGACCGCTGCGCGACTGGTCGCTGGCGATCCTCGGCGCCCTCGAGCCAGTGGTGTCGCCCGAAGCCGCCGCGCGCGGCAACAAGGCGGTGACGGACTTTCTCGCTTATCTGGAAACGCTGGTCGCGCGCCGGCGCGCGAAGCCCGGCAATCCCGAGCGCGACGTGCTGACGCGTCTCATCCAAGGGGAAGGTAACGACGAGGAGAACGGCGAGCGGCTGACCGAGAAGGAGCTGCTGCACAATTGCATCTTCCTGCTCAATGCCGGCCACGAGACCACGACCAATCTCATCGGCAACGGCCTCGTCGCGCTCGACCGCCATCCGGACCAGAAGCAGCGGCTGATCGATAACCCCGACATGATCAAGACCGCCGTCGAGGAGATGCTGCGCTACGAGAGCTCCAACCAGCTCGGCAACCGCATGACCACCGAACGGGTCAAGCTTGGCGGCGTCATGCTCGAGGCCGGCACGTCGGTGACGCTGTGCATCGGGGCGGCCAACCGCGACCCCGCGCAGTTTCCCGACCCCGAACGTTTCGACATCGCGCGGACGCCGAACCGGCATCTGGCCTTCGCCACCGGCGCGCATCAATGCGCCGGCATGGCGCTGGCTCGGCTGGAAGGGGCGATTGCGATCTCACGCTTCCTGGCGCGCTTCCCAAACTATGCCGTCGGCGGCCAGCCTGTGCGCGGCGGACGGGTCCGGTTTCGTGGCTTTTTGAGCGTGCCCTGTGCGATCGGCTGAGGGCCGAAAGCAAAAATGACGAAAACAACCCCATGCACAGTAGAGAACCCTCTGACATCTCTAACAAATCAGTTGGGGCTACACCATCGGACGCATGCAGGCTTCCAAGACGGCAGGCTGATGCCCAAATCAAGCTGAAGGCCGCCGCTGCAATCGGTTGACGCCCCCGCGCGCGGCAATGGAGTGACGACAGATGAGCTCGTCGGTCATTGATTTCATCGCAACGGAAGCACGCTTTGGGGCCCGTAATTACGAGCCGATCGGGGTCGTCCTGTCGCGCGGCGAAGGTGTCTGGGTCTGGGATACCGACGGCAATCGTTACCTCGACTGCCTCTCGGCCTATTCGGCGGTCAGCCAGGGCCACTGCCACCCCAAGATCCTGGCCGCCATGGTCGAACAGGCGCACAGGCTGACGCTCACCTCGCGGGCCTTCCACAACGACCAGCTCGCCTTGTTCTACGAGGAGATCGCCGCGCTCACCGGTTCCCACAAGGTGCTGCCGATGAACAGCGGCGCGGAGGCGGTCGAAAGCGCGATCAAGTCGGTGCGCAAATGGGGCTATGAGGTGAAGGGCGTGCCGGACGGCCAGGCCGAGATCATCGTCTGCGCCGACAATTTTCACGGGCGCACGCTGGCCATCGTCGGCTTTTCAACCGACGCCGAGACCCGCGCACATTTCGGGCCGTTCGCGCCGGGCTTCAAGATCATCCCGTTCGGCGACGCCGCGGCGCTGGAGGAGGCAATCACCCCAAACACCGTCGCCTTCCTGGTCGAGCCGATCCAGGGCGAAGCCGGTGTCGTCATTCCTCCAGCCGGCTATTTCGCGAAGGTGCGCCAGCTCTGCACCGCCAACAACATGATGCTGGTGCTCGACGAGATCCAGACCGGGCTCGGCCGCACCGGCAAGCTGCTCGCCGAACAGCACGAGGGTATAGAGGCGGACGTGACGCTGCTCGGCAAGGCCCTGTCCGGCGGCTTCTATCCGGTGTCGGCCGTGCTCTCGAACAACGACGTGCTCGGGACGTTGAGACCCGGCCAGCATGGTTCGACCTTCGGCGGCAACCCGCTCGCCTGCGCGGTGGCGCGCACGGCGATGCGCGTGCTGGTCGAGGAAGGCATGATCGAGAACGCGGCGAGGCAAGGCGCACGCTTTCTGGAAGGCTTGAAAGCCATTCGTGCCAATACGATCCGCGAGGTGCGCGGGCGCGGCCTGATGCTGGCGGTCGAGCTGCATCCCGAGGCCGGCCGCGCCCGCCGCTACTGCGAGGCGCTCCAGGGCAAGGGTATCCTCGCCAAGGACACCCATGGGCAAACGATCCGCATCGCTCCGCCGCTGGTGATCACAAGCGACCAGGTCGACTGGGCGCTGGAGCGGCTCGCCACCACCCTGACGCAGGACCTCTCCTGAGACTGCCGGCGTCGGAAGATCGCTATGGCGGCCGTGGCCTACGACAATTGGCGGCCCGGCCAGAACCGGACTCGTGCAGCGCAGCAAATAGTGACGATGGTCCTAAGGCAAAACTCTGCATGATCCCGGCAACCGGATGAACGGGGTGCGTGGAACCTATCGGAGCGACGGACGTTTTTGTCCGCGAATGAGCAGCGCCGTGCCCGGCGCAGCAAGCGCCGAGGCCGGAGGCGCAGAGCTGCGCGGATCGGAGAAATGCTCATGAGACTCACTCTTTCAGTCATCAAAGCTGACGTTGGCTCCGTTGGCGGGCACACGAAACCGTCTTCACGCATGATCGCGACTGTCGAGGGCGAGGTTGCCAAGGCGATCTGCAATGGTCTGCTGATCGACGGCTTCATCTGCCACACCGGCGACGACATTGCGATCATCATGACGCACACACGGGGTGAAGGAAGCTCCGAGGTCCATCAACTCGCCTGGAAGACGTTCCTCGCGGCCACCTCGGTCGCGAAGACCTCCGGGCTCTATGGCGCTGGTCAGGATCTTCTCGCCGACGCGCCTTCCGGGAACATTCGCGGCGCCGGCCCAGGCGTCGCCGAGCTCAGCTTCGACCACAGCCTTTCCAGCGTGCGACCCGCGGAGTCCTTTATGGTGTTCGCGGCCGACAAATGCGGTCCCGGCGCCTACAACCTGCCGCTCTATCTCGCCTTTGCCGACCCCATGTACTGCGCTGGGCTGATGCTGCCTCCGATGATCAAGGGATTCCGTTTCCATATCATCGACATGGACAACACAGCCGGCGACAGCCTACTCGAGCTTGACGCACCCGCCGACAGCTACCACATCGCCGCCCTGCTTCGCGACAACGAGCGCTTTGGCATCGATCGCATCATTTCTCGAACCCATGGCGAGGTCGTCGTGGCCGTTTCGGCACAGCGCCTCCACGCGATCGCAGGCAAGTACACCGGCAAGGATGATCCAGTCGCGATCGTCAGGAACCAGGGGATATTCCCAGCTCCGGAGGAAATAATCTCGCCGTTCGCCAAGGCGCACTTCGTGGGCGGCGATGCACGCGGCTCGCATGTGATGCCGCTCATGCCGGTGCCACTCAACACCCCCGTTACCGGCATGTACTGCCTGCCGATCGTTTCTTGCGTCGGCTTTTCGATCGACAGGGAAGGCCGGTTTGCCGAGTCCTGCACCGATTTCTTCGACAACCCGGCTTGGGATGAGGTCCGCCGGCGCGCCCAGCGCAAGGCCATCGAGATGCGCAGCCAAGGTTGGTCTGGCGCCGCCATGCTGCCCTATTCCGAACTGGAATATGGCGGCTTCCGCGACACCGTGTCCGGACTGCTGAAGCGTTTTCGACTGCGCGACGACCGCAAACCGGAAGCGGCCGAGTAGCGACCGCCTTCAATCAGAAGCTAGAGCGACGTTCACCGTTCAATCGACAGATGCAGGCGCTATGACGACATGCCTATCCGGGAGGTGGATATGGCCAAAAAACGCATCGGCATTCTCACGGGCGGCGGCGACGTCGCCGGCCTCAATGCAGTCATCAAGAGCGTGACTTATCGCGGCAGTGAGGACGACATCGAGGTTGTCGGTCTGCGCCGTGGTTGGGAGGCCCTCACGCACCTGAACCTCGACGACCCAAACAGCAGGTCCCACTACGTCATCCCGCTGAACCGTGAAAACACTCGAACGATCGACCGACGCGGCGGCACCGTGCTGCACTCGAGCCGCGTCAATCCCTCCAAAATACAAAAGCTGCCTGATCATCTCGTCGGCAATGATGTTCCGGTCTCGCTGAGCACCAACGGCGGCATCGCGACAAAGACGTGGGACCTCACCAGCCGGGTGCTCGCTAACCTTTCGGAACTTGGCATCGAACATCTGATCGCCATCGGCGGCGACGACACGCTCAGTTATGCGGCCAAGCTCAACGAACTCGGCGTCCAGATCATCGCCATCCCGAAGACGATGGATAATGACGTCCGCAACACCGAGTACTGCATCGGCTTCTCGACCGCGATCACCCGCGCCAGCGATGCCATCCAGCGGCAGCGCACTACCGTCGGCTCGCATGAGCGAATTGGCATTTTCCGCGTCTTTGGCCGCGATGCCGGATTTACGGCACTCTACACCGCGTATGCGACCTCGATACGATGCGTCATACCGGAGTATAAGGTCGATCTCGACAAGCTGATCCGGTTGCTCATCGAGGACAAGCGCGCCAATCCAAGCAACTACGCGCTGATCGTGCTCAGCGAGGGAGCTCAGTGGGAAGGCTACAAGCTGCGGGAATACGGCGAGCCTGACGCCTACGGTCACCGCAAGAAGGCCAACGTGGCGGAATCGCTTGCCGACGAGATCAAGCAGCGCACCGGCGAGGAGACGATCATCTCCGATCTCACCTACGATTTGCGATCGGGCGATCCGGACTTCATCGACAAGCTTGTGGCCCTGACTTTCGGTAACATGGCCTACGATGCCATGCTGGAAGGCAAGACCGGCCTCATGTCGGCGCTGGTCGAGGGCCGCTACGACCTCGTGCCCATCCCTGACGCCAAGCTCGGTCCGCGCAAATTGGACGTTGCGAGCAGCTACAACACGGAGCGCTACCGCCCCATCTACGCCAACAAGCAGGGGCTGCCGATCTTTCTCAACCGCGCATCCTACCGTGTCGACTGGGCGCTGGAGCGGCTCGCCACCACCTGACGCAGAATCTTGAGGCCTGCGTCGGAAGATCGCAATGCCGGTCGTGGCCAACAACGAACGATTCCGCCAGCTGTGCGTTGAATGTCGTGGGCGATTACGAGCTGGGAGCTACAATCATGCTTCCGCGTGGCGTTTGCCTTACGGCTGTTTTTGGTGTCTCGATGCTGGCGGCGAGCATCACAGCGTTCGCCCAAGGACCCGGCCAGGGACATGGCAGGGGCGGGCCACCGGGTCCAGCCGCAGCGCCGGCAGTACGGCCAGCGGCACCACCACCGGCCATGGCCCGTCCGGCGGCGCCGCCAGCCATGGCACGGCCCGCCGCGCCGCCAGCCATGGCACGTCCCGCCGCGCCGGCGTTCCATCCCCCGGCGGCGGCGCAGCGGCCGGCCATGGCGCCGCACCATGCGGCGCCTCGCATGGCCTCACCGTCGCCGCGCCCAGCCCCACACGTCGCTGCGCCGCCGCCGCGGGCGGCGCCGCACGTCGCGGCACCGCGACCTGAATTTCATCGGGCGCCGGCAGCTCCGCAACGGCCGGCGATGGCACCGCGGCCGACGCCGCATATCGCCGCCCCCTCGCGCCCAAGTGCACCCCCGGCCGTGAGCGAGCGAGCGGGACCGCCGCGCGAGACGCTTTCGCGCCAATCCGCGGAACGCCAAGGCCGCATCGACCGCTTGCAGCAGCGCGTGCAGCAATTGCAATCGCAGAAGCCGGAAGGCGCAAGGGCGCAACAGGAACAGCAGCGGTTGCTGCAGTCGCAGAGCCGCCTGCTTGAGCGCGAGCAACGCATGCAACAGCGCTCGCAGCAGGTCGAGCAGCGGCAGCGCGAGATGCTGTCGCGCCAGACCGCGGAGCGTCAGACCCGCATCGAACGCCTCCAGCAGCGCGTGCAGCAATTGCAGTCGCAAAAGCCGGAAGCCGTGCAGGAGCAACGCCTGCAGCAACGCATGCTCCAGACCCAGAACCGCTTGCTTGACCGTGAGCAGCGCGCGCAGCAGATTGACCTGGCGCGCCAGCAGCGGCTTGGGCTCCAGGCTCCGGCCGGGCGGACGCCGGCGGCTGCGGCCGCCGTGGAGGCCGCCCAGCGCGGCCGGTTCGCGGAGCGGTTCCGCGAGCAGGCGACGGCGCAGACCCAAGCGGCGTTCCTTACCCGCGAGAGCGGCTGGGCTCCCCGACAGGCCTGGCGTCACCGCCATCCCGCGGTGTTCGTTGCGTGGCTTGGGCCGGTGTTCTGGCCTTACGCCTATTCCGACATATTCAACTACACGTTCTGGTCCTATGCCTACGAGCCTGGCTATTGGGCCTACGCGTATGACGATTTCGTCGATACCGTGTTCTGGGGTGGTGACGGCCCCTATTCTGCCTATGCCAGCATCGACCGCTCTGACTATCCGCGAGCCGGCGGCGGCCGCGCGCGTCCGCGCGCCAGCGTGAGCCCGCGAACGCTGCAGCAATTGTGCGGCACACCCGACAAGGGCGTGACCGCCTGGCCGCTTGATGATATCGCGCGAGCGGTGCAGCCGACACCGGAGCAACGCGCACTGCTCGACGAGCTGAAGACCGCGGCGACCAATGCTGCCGCCGTGTTCAAGGACTCCTGTGCGGAGACTTATGCAATGACTCCCCCTGGCCGCCTGCGCGCGATGATGAATCGCATCAGCGCGACGCTGGAGGCCGTCAAGATCGTGCGACCAGCCCTGGAGAATTTCTATAACTCGCTCAGCGACGAACAGCAGGCCCGCTTCAACGCGCTCGGACCCAATGTCGGTGACCGTTCGTCCCAGCAGCAGGAAGCGAGTAGCGAGGGCTGCGGCGATCCAAAGTCCGGCCTGACCCAGTTGCCGATCGAACGCATCGGCGCCGTTGTCCGCCCGGCAGGCCGGCAGAAGGATGCGCTCGAGCGCTTGGACGAAGCGACGAAACAGGCAGTCGCAGCACTGCAAGCCGTCTGCCCGGACAGTGTGCCGTTGACACCAGTCGGACGCCTGGAAGCCATGGGGGATCGTCTCCAAGCCATGCTCGCCGCCGCCAAGCTGGTCGAACCTGCGCTGGACGAATTCTACGCAACGCTGAGCAGCGAACAGAAGGCCCGCTTCAACACGCTATCCCAGACGGCAAGCCGGTGAGGGCAGCGTCGCGTTCTCTCGTTGCAACTTGTGCAAGGGCCGAACGACGCCGGGTGATGCAGTCGTCCTGCTTCAAAGCTCGACGAGACCATGTATGTGTCCGCCGCAGCTCTCTGTGAGAGAGCAGCGGCAAACGACAGCCTCGCTCTGACCTCATACGGAAATCGTCTTCCGCCCAGCATCATTCAGGGTTTGTGATCGCTTGAGGCTGCTCGATTTCGTTCGATGCAATGGCGTTGCAAAGTCGGAAGTGAGACGACAACTCGAGATCAGCCAGATGATCCCAGTATTCTGCTTCTGCGAGCAGCTTCCATTTGTTCATGCTGTTGTACGCGGCCTGTTGGCGGCACAGTGAGCTCATCGCACGCAAGCGTCGCACTTTATCCACTGCGAACCTCCCTTTCACGCTTGCTTGTTTGCAAGCGCATTTGTGGTGTTGTCACAGCTTCGCAGATCGAATTGACGAGTGATAGTCCGGTGTTTGACGGTGAATCGATGACAGCGCAATCGTCTGACTTTTCACTGCACAGTCGGTCCCGGCGAATTAATCGCAAAATGGTTTGGCCCGGCGCATTGAATCGCACGAACGTCCCTGGCGGTCTTTCGCCGCAACAAAGCACGCCGGTGCCTTCGGCAAGCTCACCATCCTTGTCACGCCGATCACAACAATTGGCCCCGACGGTTGCACGTCGGGGCCATTCAAGATCAACAGGCATGGATACATCCGCCGTGCCTGCTGATCGTTGATGCCACTGATTACCGCATCCGATCTGGCACGGACTGTGGCGCGCTGCGGCATCGGGATGATGATATTCTGCCTGAAAGCTGATGGCAGTCCACCTCATCATTGGTGGTACTCCCACCAAGCTCGCTGCTTCGCCTGTGTTCTGGCTCGCAATGGGGCATTCGCGACCGGGGTCGAATAGACGCATGCGCGTAGTCGATTTGCGATGGCTATCGCGCTGCGCTTGATCTATCTTTTCATAACGGGCGGAGAACGCTCGAGGAGCCCTGCGAGTAACCTCCGACCCAATGACCGATCATGGGTGGAATAGGAGGACATCATGCAGAGCATGGCCACCGAAACCTTCATCGGCAATATGCGCGGCCCGGTTATCAGGCGAACGGATGCCGACTATGACGCCGTGCGGAGCCTCTACAACGGAATGATCGACAAGAGTCCAATGATGATCGCGCGATGCGCCGACGTCGCTGACGTCGTCGCAGCGGTCAATTTTGCAAGGGACAATGATCTCCAGGTCGCGATCCGCGGAGGCGGCCACAATGGGCCGGGCCTCAGCAGTGTCGAAGATGGACTGATGATCGACATGTCGATGATGAAAGGCGTGCGGGTAGATCCCGGCGCTCGTACCGTCCGCGTCGGTCCCGGCTGCTCGCAAGGCGATGTCGACCACGCCACGCATATCTACGGGCTTGCCGTGCCGGCCGGCATTGTATCGACCACTGGGATCGCCGGCCTTACGCTCGGCGGCGGCACCGGATACCTCACACGCAAGCATGGCCTCACCATCGACAATCTCCTTGAGGCCGATGTCGTGCTCGCCGATGGACGCATCGTCACCGCCAACAAGTCGGCGAACGCTGACCTTTATTGGGGCCTGCGCGGGGGCGGCGGCAATTTCGGCATCGTCACGAGCTTCCTGTTCCAGGCTCATCCTGTGAAGATGGTATATGCCGGTCCGATCTTCTGGGATATCGAAAATGCCCGGACCGTGATGCAGAAGTACAGGGATTTCCTCCGCAGCGCTCCCGAGGAGGTCGGGGCCTTTGTCGGCTTGAAGACCGTTCCGCCGATGGACCCGTTCCCGCCGGATCATCAGGGCAAGCGTGCCTGCGCCATCATTGCCTGCTACAATGGTCCGACAGAAGACGGCAAGACGGTCATAGCGGGGTTGCTCGGTGAGCTGCCCCCGCCGCTCTTCAATTGGATGGGCGAAATGCCCTATCCGGCGCTCCAGTCGATGTTCGATCCGTTCTTCCCGAAAGGTCTGCAGTGGTACTGGCGCGGCGATTTCGTGAAAGAACTGACCGACGAAGCAATTGACGCCCACATCGAGCAGGCCCGAAAAGCACCGAGCGCGCTGTCGCTCATGCATCTCTATCCGATCGATGGCGCCGTCCATCGCGTCGGCAAGAGCGACACCGCCTGGAACACGCGCGACGCGACCTGGTCGATGGTCATCGCCGGCATCGATCCCAACCCGCAAAAAGCCGGCGAAATCACGCGCTGGACCAAGGGCTATTGGGAGGCCGTGCATCCTTACTCGGCCGACGGCGGCTATGTAAATTTCATGATGGAGGATGGAGACGACAGCAGACTTAGGGCCACTTACGGCGACAACTACGACCGCCTCGCCGCCTTGAAGGCCAAGTACGATCCGACGAACTTCTTCCACATGAACCAGAACATCAGACCGCTGCACTCTTAGACGATCACATCTGCTACGGTTCAGTCGCGCCCAATGACTTGTCGGAGCGCTCTCTCGCATCGAGGATCGAGGGAGCGCTCGATCCCCCGTTCATCGCGGATCACGCCCTGAGTCACCGGGATCTTAAAGCGGGATGAGTTTTGGTTGAATCGATGCCCGCCCAGAGCGCGAACCACCTCTCCCGCAGGGAGAGGTGACGACAGACAGCCGACCAAACCTAATTTCATCGTGTTCTAAACCACCGTCCTGTGACGCGCGATGCAGGTGCGGAGCACCTCGTCCATCGGCTTGCCCCACCATTCGTTGGAGAAGATCTCGATCTCCGAATAGCCGGCAAAGCCCTGCGCTTCGACCGCTTCACGCACGGATTTGATGTCGATGACGCCGTCGCCCATCATGCCGCGGTCGTTGAGGATATCCTTGGTCGGCACCAGCCAGTCGCAGACGTGGAAGGCGAGCAGGCGATCCTTGCCGGCGCGCGCGATCTGCCCCGTCAGCTCCGGATCCCACCAGATGTGATAGACATCGAGCGCGACGCCGAGCATGCCGCTGCGGCCGGGATCGAGCCGGTCGCAGATGTCGAGCGCCTGCTTCGTGGTGTTCACGCAAGCACGGTCTGCCGCATAGGCCGGATGCAAGGGCTCGATCGCCAGCGGCAGCTTTGCCTGTCTCGCGTAGTCGAGCATCTCGGCGAGAGCTTCCTCGACCTGCCCGCGCGCTGCCACGAGATCCTTCGAGGCCTCGCTGCCCGGCCGGGAATATTGCGGCAGACCGCCGACGACGAGGACGATGCAGGAGGCGCCCAGCGCCTTGGCCTCGTCGACGCAGCGCATGTTGTCGTCCCGCACCTCGCCCCGGCGCGAGGCATCCGAGGTGAACATGCCACCGCGGCAATAGCCTGATAGATCGAGGCCGGCATCGCGCACTGCGCGCGCGGCGCGGTCGAGACCGACAGCCGCGACCTGGTCACGCCAGGGATCGATGGCGCGGATGCCATGCTTTGCACAGGCATCGATGATCTCGACGAGATCACCCTGCTTGCGGACGGTCGCCGTGTTCAGCGACAGCCAGCGGTGGTCGAAGGAGAAATCACGCATCAGGATTCGATACCGTGGGTGGCGAGCACGGTCTTCATCCGCTGCGTCGCGAGTTCGGGGTTGGCGAGCAGGCCGGCTTTGTCAGCGAGACGGAACAGCTCCGCCAGATGCAACGTGGAGCGCGTGCTCTCCTGTCCCCCGACCATGGTGAAATGATCCTGATGGCCGTTGAGATACGCCATGAACACCACGCCGGTCTTGTAGAAGCGCGTCGGCGCCTTGAAGATGTGACGCGACAGCGGCACGGTCGGCCCGAGCACGTCGTGGAAGCCGGCTTCGTCACCCGCTGCGAGCCGCGAGAGCGCGTAAGACGCCGCCGGCGCGATTGCGTCGAAAATGCCGAGCAGCGCGTGCGAAAAACCTTGGCTATCGCCGGCGATCAGCTCCGCATAGTTGAAGTCATCTCCGGTATACATCTTGATGCGCTTGTCGAGGCGCCTGCGCATGTCGATCTCGCGCTGCTTATCGAGCAGCGAGACCTTGACGCCGTCGACCTTGGCGGCATTGCCGTTGATGATGGCGACGGCCGCGTCCATCGCTTTGTCGAGATCCCTGGTGCCCCAATAGCCGGTCAGCGCCGGATCGAACATGTCGCCGAGCCAATGGATGATCACGGGCTCGCGGACCTGCGACAGCACGCGGTCATAGACTTTTGCGTAGTCGCCGGCGTTGCGACCGAGTTTCGCCAGGGCGCGCGAGGCCATCAGGATGATGCGGCCGCCGACCTTCTCGACTGCCGAGATCTGCTCCTCGTAGGCGCGGATGACGTCGTCGAGGCTCCTGGCCTCCTCCACTGCGAGATGATCCGTGCCGGCGCCGGAGAACACCAGCGCGTTGCGCCGCTTGGCTGCGCCGACCGAGCGCGTGATCAGCTCCAGCGAGGTCGGCCAGTCCAACCCCATGCCGCGCTGTGCGGTGTCCATGGCTTCGGCAACGCCGAGGCCGAGGTCCCAGACATGCTCGCGGAAGGCGATGGTCTTGTCCCAGTCGACCGCGACCGAGAGCCACGGATCGTTGTCGGCAAAGGGATCGGCGACCGTGTGCACGGCCGAGAAGGCGATGCGGTTCAGCGGCCCCTCGAGCTTTGCGGGGAACTTGCGTGAGGCCGCGAGCCGGTAGGTCTCGATCGAGCGATCGGCCTTCGGCAGCTTGAGTGACAATGACGATATCGGTTGGACGGGCTTGTTCATGTTTCCGGACCTCTCCCCGTCATTGCGAGCGAAGCGAAGCAATCCAGAATGCCTCCGCGGCAACAGTCTGGATTGCTTCGTCGCCAGCGCAAAATTGCTTCGCAATTTTGTCGCGGGCTCCTCGCATTGACGGCTTAGTAGACATCGGGGCTTATCCAATAGACCTCAGGCCTTGATCGGGGCGACGTCGATCCAGCGCCGCTCCTTCCAGCTCTTCAGCGCGCATTCGGCGAGTTGTACACCCTTGGCGCCTTCGAGCAGGGTGAACTTGTAGGGCGCCTCCTCGTAGACGTGGCGGATGAACATCTCCCACTGTTCCTTGAAGCCGTTGTCGTAAGTGACATTGTCGGGCAGCTTCTGCCAGTCGCCGTAGAAATCGTGCAGCCGCTTCTCATCCGGATTCCACACCGGACGCGGCGTCGCCTGCCGCGCCTGGATCATGCAGTCGGTGAGGCCCGCGACCGCCGAGCCGAGCGTGCCGTCGACCTGGAAGGTGACGAGGTCGTCGCGATAAACGCGCGTCACCCAGGACATGTTGATGTGGGCGATGATGCCGCCCTCGAGCTGGAACGTGGCGTAGGCGGAATCGTCCGCGGTCGCCTTGTACGTCTTGCCCTGCTCGTCGAAGCGCTCGGGGATGTCGGTGTTGCCGATGCAGCTGACGCTCTGGACATTGCCGAAGAGGTTGTCGAGCACATAGCGCCAGTGGCAGACCATGTCTAAAATAATGCCGCCGCCGTCTTCGCTGCGATAGTTCCAGGACGGCCGCTGCGCCTCCTGCCAGCCGCCTTCGAACACCCAATAGCCGAACTCGCCGCGCACCGAGAGGATGCGGCCGAAGAAACCGGAATCGCGCAGGAAGGCGATCTTCTTCAGGCCGGGCAGGAACAGCTTGTCCTGCACCGTGCCGTGCTTGACGCCCTTGGCATTGGCGAGCTTCACGACCTCGACGGCTTCCTCGAAATTGGTCGCGATCGGCTTCTCGCAATAGACGTGCTTGCCCGCGTTGATGGCCTGGGTCAGCAAACCGGGGCGCGCCTGCGTCGTCGCGGCGTCGAAGAACATGGTGTCGTTCTTGTCGGCGAGCGCGGCGTCGAGGTCGGTGGTCCAGCGCGTGATGTTGTAGCGCCTCGCAAGCGCCTCGACCTTCTCGGCGCTGCGGCCGACCAGGATCGGATCGGGCATGACGCGGTCGCCGTTCTTCAGGCGGACGCCGCCCTGGTCGCGGATCGCGACGATCGAGCGGATCAGATGCTGGTTGAGCCCCATGCGGCCGGTGATGCCGTTCATGATGAGGCCGAGGCGTTGGGTGGTCATGCTAATTGCTCCCAGAGTGATCTTGGCTGTTCGAACGGGCGGAGCGCCGACCAGTCCGGATGAACCGAGGTGGCGAAGCCCGTTGCGTGAAGCGATCCGGTCAGGAGATCGCCGTTGTTAATCTTGAGGCGGATGCCGTGGCCGGCATCGGCATAGAGATCGGGATGCGCGGCCGCGAAGGCTTGCGTTTCTGCGGCCGGCGTGTCGCCAAAGCCATCGACATAGTGATGGCCGTTGCGTTCGGCATGGGTGACGCCGATGAAGGCGGCGAGCGCGAGATCCTGCTGCACGGCAAGGCCGGCCTGGCAGGTCAGGTCCTCACCTGTCACGAAGAAGGTCTCGCCTTCCGCGCTCCATTTCGCCGCGCGCGTCGCATTGACGATGGACTTGTAGAGGCCCTTGCAGGATTTTGACGAAATGCCGCGATAGCCGAGCACCCGCGCTGCCGGGAACGCATGGTAGGAATCGTCGGCCTCGTCGATGATGAAGCCACGTGCGGCGAGCGATCCCAGCGGCGATTGCCGCGTGATATCGCGCGGCATCGGCTGCTCGACATAGAGCAGGCGCGTGGCGATCGGGCGCAACGTGGCGTCATGATCGAGCCGATCCATCAGCGCCTGCAACGCAGCGAGATCCGCGTACTGCTCATTGGCATCGAGCGTCACCTTGTACTCGCGTCCGAGCGCGTCGAGCTCCTTGCCGATCCGCGCCAGCCGCGCTGCATCGGCGGCGGGATCGCCCGACAGCTTGAGCTTGAAATAGCGAGCACCGGCGTTCTCGCGTGGATCGGCAACACCGCCCTCACCTTCCACGGCATCATCAAGACCGACGGTGTGCCTGACCGCAACACGCCCCAGCGGCACCCGGCCGGAAAGAAACGTCCTGATGTCCCTCTCGCTCAGGTCAGGAGACAGCCGCGCATCAATGCCGGCGATATTACCGGCCATCCCGTCAAAGAAACTGGTCTCGACGGCGCGGAGCAGCGCATCGAGAATGGCCTTGTCGATCTCCGCGGGGCCATAGGCCGCGGCAAGCGCCGGAATGTTCTTCTTCGCACAGGTTGCGATCTGGGCACCGATGCACGAAGCATGCAGATCGAACGCTGTTTGATACCCGGTTCGCGCCAGATAGAGCCCGCGCGCAATCTCCAGCGACCGTCGCAGCCCATCCACCGTCTGTGTCGGCGAAAGCTCCGGCCGCTTGTCGAACCATTTTGGCACCAGCAGCTCGGCGCTGGCGCCGATCGCGCTTCCTCTGCCCTCGACCTCGATCTCGACCCGGACGAACAGCTGCGGCGTCGCGTTGATCGTGATGGCGCCAAAGCGGAACGGCCGCGCGAACTGCACGGGGCGTTCGAAGAAGGCGATGTCTCGCAGCTTCAGGCGCGGGGGCATGGTGCTGCTTGGCTCCCGGGATATGGCTCAGGCGGCAGTGCACCTCTCCCGCTTGCGGGAGAGGTCGACGCGCGCAGCGCGGCGGGTGAGGGCTTTGTCCTCTTGGGGGTTCTCGCGAGTCGAAACACCCTCTGCCCAGCCCTCCCCCGCAAGCGGGGGAGGGAGCGCACCGTGCTCGTGGTGGCTTCGGAGAACATCACTCGCACCTAATCCAACGCACCTTGCGAGAAGAAATGCTTGCGGATGCGCTGCACCAGCTCCGTGAACACCGGGTCGGCCATCACGTCGAGCGAGCGCGGACGCGGCAGCGGCACGTCATAGATTGCAGCGACAGCGCCGGGGCGCTCGGTCATGACCAGCACGCGGTCGGCGAGGAACACCGCCTCGGGAATCGAGTGCGTGATCAGCAGCACCGTCTTCTTGGTTTCGCGCTGGATCCGCATCAGCTCGACATTCATGCGCTCGCGCGTCAGCGCATCGAGCGCGCCGAACGGCTCGTCCATCAGCATGATCCTGGGATCGTGCACCAGCGCGCGGCAGATCGAGGCGCGTTGCTGCATGCCGCCGGAAAGCTGCCAGGGCAGCTTCTTCTCGAAGCCTTCGAGGCCGACCAGCTTCAAGAGCGATTTGGCGCGATCGAGATACTCCTGACGCGGCAGCCGCTTCATGTCGATCGGCAGCATCACGTTTTTGAGGATGTTGCGCCAGGGCAGCAGCAGCGCGTTCTGGAACACGATGCCGACATTGCCATGCGGCGTCGTCACCTTCTCGCCCTCGACCAGGATCTCGCCCGATGTCGGCGGCAGCAGGCCCGAGATCAGCTTGAGCAGCGTGGACTTGCCGCAGCCGGAAGGACCGACTACGACGAAGAACTCGCCGTCATTGATGTGGAAGTCAAGCGGCCGCAGCGACGGCACGTCGCCGTCGCGCGTCCGGTAGATCTTGGACACGCCGGACAATTTGATGCCCGACGCGTCACCGGCCCGGTCGCTCACCAGTCTCAAATGTGCGGCCGGCTGCACGGAAGATATCGCTTCTGCTGCTTTCATTCGATCAAGTCCGCTCGACGATAAGAACCGTCATTCCGGGATGATCCGAAGGACCAGACCCGGAATCTCGAGATTCCGGGTTCGCCCTTCGGGAGCCCCGGAATGACGATCTTGGCTGTTTCACGAGCCGCTCTTCGGCAGGTAGTCGTTGGTGTAGAAGGCCTTCGAGTTCTCCTTGGCCTTGGCGTCGAGCCCGCCATATTCGACCAGCAGATTGACGGTCTCGGTCATGTTCTGGTCGGTGACCTGGAACGGCCGCTTGGCCTTGGTCTCCGCGGTCCGGTAGAGCGGAATGGTCAGCTCGAAGCCCTGAGTCAGCGTGTCGATCTTGCCGCCCTTCGGATTGGCATCGAGGATCGATTGCGCCGCGGCTTTCGGCTCCTTTTCGGCGGCTTCGACCGCCTTGGTCGTCGCCGACATGAAGCGGCGGACGAGATCGGCATTGGCCTTCACATAGTCGGTGTTGGCGATGATGCCCGAGGACACCATGTTGATGCCGTAGTCGGCGAACTTGATCGGATAGACGTCCTTGCCGGTGGCGTCCTTGATCTTCATCGACTGGTCCATGACGTAGCCGAGCAGGAGGTCAGCCTGGCCGTTGATGACGGCGTTGAGCTTGGTCTGGCCGTCGCCGGCGACGGTCTTGAAGTCGCTCTCCTTCAGGCCGGTCTTCTTCAGGAACAGCGGCCAGATCTGGGTCATGGAGTCCGCGGGCGTGATCGCCACCGTCTTGCCCTTGATGTCCTCGGGCTTTTTGATGTTCTTGTCGACGAAACCCATGGCGGACATCGGCGAGGTCTGCAGCAGCACGCCGGTCGCAACCACGGGCGCGCCCTTGATCGCCGCGCGCATCATGGTGGGCACGTCGACATAGCCAAAGTCGGCGGTCTTGGCGGCGACGGCCTGCGTGGTCGCAGCCGAGCCGCGGCCCTCCTGGATCTCGAGGTCGATGCCTTCGGCGGCATAGATCCCCTTGGCCTTGCCGTAATAGAACGGCGCGTGCTCGCCATAGACGTACCAGTTCAGCATCAGCACGACCTTGTCGGCTGCCTGCGCCGGCACGGCTGCAAACGCCATCAACGCCAAAGATGCAGCCCCAATCCACCGCTTCATCGTCACTCTCCCTTGCCGTTATGTTTCGGCCATTGATGGCCGTTGCTTAAGTTTAAGAGGCGAAAATCACGTCCTCACGCTGGCTAACATGCCAGGGAATGATCAGCTTCTCGATCCGGTCCACGATCCAGAACAGGACCACGCCGAGCAACGCCAGGATCACCAGCGCCGCGAACATCGTCGGCAGGTCGAACGTGCCGATCGAGCGTTGCATGACGTAGCCGATGCCGGAATTGGAGCCGACGAACTCGCCGACGACGGCGCCGACCACGGCGAGCGTCACGGAGACTTTGAGACCGGAGAAGATCGCCGGCAGTGCGTGCGGCAGGTTCACCGCACGGAACACCTGCAAGCGGCTGCCCTGCATGGCGCGGGCGAGATCGACCATGTCAGGATCGACCGACTTGAAGCCCTGCACCGCCGAGACCACCACCGGGAAGAAGCCGAGCAGGAACGCCGAGATCACCTTCGGAATGATGCCGAAGCCGAACCACACCACGAACAGCGGCGCGATCGCGATCTTCGGCACCGACTGCGAGAACACCAGCAGCGGATAGACGTAGCTCTCCACCGTCTTCGAGCCCGCGATCAGCATCGCCACGGGAATGCCGAACAGTGCCGACAGCAGGAAGCCGCAGACGGTCGCATAGGTGGTCGGCCAGGACTGGCGCAGTAGCTCCGGCCACTCGGTGCGGAGCACGGCGACGACGTCGGCCGGCGACGGGATCTGGTAGGCCGGAATCTTGAACAGGCGGATCGCGAGATCCCAGGCGACGACGATGAAGACCAGGAACAGGAACGGCCGAACCCAGGCCGCATTCAGCATCTTGGACACCGCACTCTGCGGCTTCGGGTCGGCCAATTTTCACTCCCGGCATTTTCTTCGTTGCGGGGAGAAAATTAACCCGTTGGATAAATACTGTCCAGAGCTTTCCCTGTGGCGTTTTGCGGCGGGTTCCGGCACGCCAGCGCTGTCATTCCGGGGCGATGGGAAACCCGGAATCTCGAGATTCCGGGTTCGGTCCTACGAACCGCCCCGGAATGACGGAAGAGACATTGGAGAACTACGCCGTTTGAACCACCGCGCTGCGCGACTTCGGCGCTTTGGCAACATCGAACAGCGCTACGGACTGCCCCGTCAGCGCCGCCAGCACGAGGCCGACCATGTGGGCCAGCCGCTCGTCCTTGGCCTTCTTGTCCAAGAGATCGCGGCCGAAGATCACGCTGAGCGTCGCCGAGTTGGAGAGATAGAAGAAGCTCAGCGCCGCGATCGAGATGTAGAGCTGCACCGGATCGACCGCGACCTGGAAGTCGCCGCTATCGACGCCGCGCCGCACCACGGTGCGGATCATCTCGACGAAGGGCGAGTGCATCGACTTGACCTTGGTCGATTTCTTCAGGTGCTTGGCGCGCGCGAGGTTCTCGGTCTGGAGCAGCGACAGGAATTCGGGATTGCGCAGGAAGTAATTCCAGGTGAACTCGATCAGGCGCCTGATCGCCTCGGGCGGATCGAGGTGCTCAAGATCGAGCCCGCGCTCCTCGCTGCGGATCTTGTCATAGGCGCCTTCGAGCACCGCCAGATACAGCTCGTCCTTGTTGCCGACATGGTAGTAGAGCATGCGCTTGTTGGCGCCGGCTTTCGCCGCGATGCGGTCGACGCGCGCGCCGGCGAGACCATGGGCGGAAAACTCCTGCTTGGCGGCTTCGAGAATGCGCAGCCGCATCCCCTCGGGGTCGCGCTGCCATTTCAGGGTTCGCTTTGCCTTTGCCAAACCGGGTGCTCGCTGGGTGGTCCAGGTACGCGTGTAACACGCGGGTAGGCGTTTGAGAATGTCTCGTGTCCCGGACGCGCTGCAACGCCCTTAGCGTTGCGGCGCAGAGCCGGGACCCATAAGCCGTCGACTGCTCACTTGGATATGTGGGCCCCGGCTCTGCAGCGCATCGCTAAGGGCGCTGCGCTGCGTCCGGGGCACGAGCGTGCCTTGGACGACGGCCTCAATCCGCCGGCTTCGGCGAGCGCTCCAGGAGCACGGTCTGGATCCCGCAGGTCCCATTCCGCACCGTCATCACCTTCGTGCCCGGCTTGCGGCCGTTGCGCACCTCGGAGACGTCGAGGCCGGCAGCGATCAGGCGGGCGCGCGTGGCGTCGATGTCGGCGACGCGCCAGCTCAGGCCCCAGAGACGGTCATGCGCGGCATCGCCGCCCGCCACGGGGCGGCGGACCACCTCGACGATCAGGTCGCCGCAGCGGAAGAACATCAACTGGCCCCAGTCCTGGTGCGAGCGGTCGAGCGCGAGATCGAGCCCGAGCCGCGCGCCGTAGAGCGCGGCGGCGCGCTCGGAATCCTCGGTGGTGATGACGACGTGGTCGAGTGCGTCGATCGGCGCGATGTCGGTCGCGACCGACTTGGGACGCTCGTCGGCGAGCTGCAGGAAGAACATGCGCACGCCGCGCGTCAGCTCGGTGGCGGCGCGGGTGCGCTTCCAGTGCAGCACGGCATCGGTGACGGCGTCGCTGCTTTCGACCTCCGCGACCGGATCCGGCCTCAAGGCCACCCGCTCCAGCCGCCGGTGCATCTTGCCGATGTCTGCGACACGAAAGCACAAGCTGGCGAGCACGCCCTCCTGGTCGTCGAGCAGCGCGCGCATGCGGTCGGCGGCGACGCTGAAGCCGCTCGGCGCCATCAGCTCGATGGTCATATTGTCGAGGGTGAACAGCACCCGATCGGCGCCCTCGCCGGAGTTCTGCCAGGCCGGCGCGCGGGCGAGCAGCGTCTGATACGCCGTCTTGGCCGCACCGATATCGCTCACCAGAACGACGATGTGATCGAGCCCGGTGATCATCCTGCACCCTTTTGATCGACTTGGAACCCGCGGACCGAAAGACGGCGTTTGTCCGGGGCTTGGCATTGACCCGTGATGGTCGTATTCCCCCATCATGCCGACCTCAAGCGCTTCGGACGGCAGTTTTGCGAATAATTTCAGCGCCCCTCCGGAGCGGAACCGGTGCTAGAGTAATCTCGCCGGCCGGGACCACAAGCGCATCACGGACAAGCAATGCAGGCTCTCTTCATCGGACAGACCTATATCGACGTCGTCTTCATCACCGACCACATGCCGACCGGCGACGAAAAACACGTGGCCTCGGACTACGCGGTCTCCTTCGGCGGCAATGCGGTGACGGCGGCGTTCTGCTGCGCCAAGCTCGGCATCGTGCCGGATCTCATCGCCACGGCAGCCAATGACTGGCTGGGGCGCATGTTCCAGGACATGTGCGCGAAGTACGGCATCTCGCTGCATGGGCGCAAGGTCAACCAGTCCTCGCTCTCCTTCATCATGCCCAACGACGGCAAGCGCGCCATCGTCCGCTGCCGCGACGACCACCACATCCATCCCTTCCCGATGCTCAATCTCGGCGGCTGCCGCGCGCTGCATGTCGACGGCCACCAGCCGGATGCCGCAATCCATTATGCCAAGGTGTGCCGCGAGGCCGGCATCCTGACCTCGCTCGACGGCGGCGGCCTACGCACCAACACGCATGAGCTGCTCGAATTCATCGACGTCGCGATCGTTGCCGAGCGGCTGTGCGAGCAGATGGACCTGACGCCGGAGAAGATGCTCGACTACCTCAAGAGCCGCGGCTGCAAGATCGGCGGCGTCACCATGGGCGAGAAGGGCCTGCTCTGGTACGACGAAACAGGGACGGTGCAGGTGATGCCGGCGATGCCGATCCCGCGCGAGCGCGTGATCGACACCAACGGCGCCGGCGACGTGTTCCACGGCGCCTATGTCTATTCCTATCTCGCCCATCCCGGCAAAAGCTGGCGCGAGCATTTCGATTTTGCCCGCGCCGCCTCGAGCTTCAAGATCCAGCGCCTCGGCAACGAGGCCGGCTTGCCAACGCTCGTCGACATCGCCAAGGTCAGGCACGAGTTCGAAGTCAGGGTCTAGCGGTCGCAGGAATCACGATGGGACGTGTCTTCGTCGCCGGCAGCATCAACATGGATGTGGTGGCGACCGCCGATCGCCGTCCGAGGGTCGGCGAGACCGTCGCCGGCCGCCAGGTGCTGTATTTTCCGGGCGGCAAGGGCGCGAACCAGGCGGTGGCGGCATCGCGGCTCGGCGCGCGGACCACGCTGATCGGGCGGCTGGGGAAGGATTCATTTGGAGGCGAGCTGAAGGCCTTTCTCGGCGAGCAGGGCATCGACCTCGGCTATGTCCAGGAGACGGCGGAGGCGCACACCGGCACGGCCATTATCACAGTGGCGGAGGCCGACAACACCATCGTCGTCATTCCCGGGGCGAACGGGCTGGTCGGCGCTAATGACGTCGACGTCGTGCCGCTGCTGGCGGGCGACGTCGCCGTCAGCCAGTTCGAGATTCCGCTGCCGGCCATCGCCGCGTTCTTCCGGCGCGCCCGTGCTGCCGGGGCCACGACGCTGCTCAACCCCGCACCAGCACAGGCAATGTCCCGCGAGCTGCTCGCGCTCGTCGACATCCTCGTGTTGAACGAGACCGAGCTCGGTTTCCTCGCAGGCAGCGAGCTCTCCGAGAGCGACGAGGCGGCAAGGATCATTGCCGTGGCGCGGCAGCTTCAAGCACGCGAGGACCAGACCATCTGCGTCACGCTCGGCAAGCGCGGCGTGCTCGCGCTGGCGGGGCGCGAGGAGATTGCCGTGCAGGGGCGCGCGGTGAAGGCGCTCGACACCACGGGCGCCGGCGATTGTTTTGTCGGCGCGCTGGCCGCGCAACTGGCCGACGATGTGCCCTTGCGGGCCGCCCTCGCCTTCGCCAACGCCGCCGCCTCCATCAGCGTGCAGCGCATGGGCGCAGGGCCGTCGATGCCGACGGCGAAGGAAGTGGCGGCGGTCTTGTAGCGCTAAGCACTTATGCCAACGCGCCCTTCAGGTCAAAGCTCTCGTCCGCGGCCTGCTCCGGCGTGATGGTGCGGTCCATGGCCTGCAAGCGGCGGCCGAACATGTGATCGCCGGCGCGGTTGATCGATTCGATGCCGAGCAGCCTGTTGCCCTTGTAGCAGAAGGCCGAGAACGCCTTCTTTGCAGGGTCTCCGCGCAGCACGACGTGATCATATCCGGTCGTCAGCCCCGCGATCTGGAGCTTGTCGTCGCCCTGATCGCTCCAGAACCAGGGATGGCTGTCGTAAGGCTTCTTGTCGCCGGTCAGCCGCGCCGCGAGGCAGCGGGCGTGATCGGTGGCGTTCTGCACCGATTCCAGCCGCAGCGAGCCGCCGAAGCGCGGGCTTGCGAACAGCGCGCAGTCGCCGATCGCGGAGATGTTTGGATCGGCCGTGGCAAGATATTCGTCGACGATGATGCCGGCGGCGACCGGAAGCCCCGCCTCGGCCGCGAGCTCGATGTTCGGCAGCACGCCGACGCCGACCACGACGAGGTCGACCGGCAGATGCCGGCCGTCGCTCAAGGAGACGCCGGTGACCTTACCGCCCTCGGCCTCAATCGAGGTGGCCTGCACGCCGAGATGGATGCGGATGCCGGCCTCGCGATGGCGTTCTTGAAAATACTCCGAGACCTCGGCCGTCACCGCCCGCGCCATCACGCGCGGGGCGAGCTCGAGCACGTCGACCTCGAGGCCCTTGATCCGCGCAGTGGAGGCGAATTCGAGGCCGATGAAGCCGGCGCCGATGATCACGACACGGGTCTTCGACGGCACGATCTGCCGCAGCGCCTCGCTGTCGTCGAGGATGCGCAAATATTTCACGTCGGGCAGGTTGGCATTGGGCAGATCGAGCAGGCGATTGCGCGCACCGGTCGCCAGCACGAGGTGGCCGTAAGCCAGCGTCTCGCCGGATGCGAGCAGCAGCTTGCGCCCCGCGCGGTCGATCGAGACGGCGCGGCCGGCGATCAGCTCGATCTTCTGGTCCTGGTAAAACTTCTCGGGCCGGAACGTCAGGCTCTCCGGACCCGCCGCGCCCTTGATGTAGCCCTTGGACAGCGGCGGCCGCTGATAGGGCAGATGCGCCTCGTCGTTGATCAGGCAGACGCGCTCGGCAAAGCCCGCCTGGCGCAGCGATGCCGCGACCTGGTAGCCGCCATGGCCGGCCCCGACGATGATCACCGGGCCGGTCATTGCAGCAGCCCACTTCCGGAGACACGAGCGTGACCCATGTCGTCTCCTCTCTCGCTGATTTCGGTTTGCTGGCCTTTGGCGGAGCCGGCGCTCGTGTCCGTCCCTTGGCGAAGGCGGACCTATTTGAGCCTATCGTTCGGCCCGGCGCAAGAGGAGCGGCCGGGGATTGTCACCCCTGCCCTTCTGCGATTTAGTTCGGGCCTCGACCTCTGCCGGAGATTTTCCAAATGACCGCTCCAGTCTCAAAGCCCGATGATCCCGCCCTGCTGCGGATCGACGGCCCGATCGCAACCATCACGCTCAACCGGCCTGCCGCGTTCAACGCGATCAACCTTGCGATCGCGCAAAAGCTCGAACAGCTCGCGGCCTACATCGAAGGCGCGGACGAGATCCGCGTCGTCGTGCTCGAAGGCGAAGGCCGCGCTTTCTCGGCCGGCGGCGATTTGCAGACGATCGGAGCCGCCGCTGAAGCCGGCACGGTGACGCCGGTGGTTGGCGAGCTCCTTAAGCACTACCACGCCTTCATCGAGATTATCAGGCGGATGCCGAAGATCTCGCTGTCCAGCGTGCACGGCTCGGCCGCCGGCGCCGGCATGGGTCTCGCCTTCGTCACCGATCTCTGCATCGCCGCTGACGATGCCAAGTTCACGCCGGCCTATGCCAAGATCGGAGTGTCGCCGGATGGCGGCTCGACGGTCGGCATCGTCGGTACGGTCGGATCGCGCCGGGCGCTGCAGATCTTCCTGTCCGAGGACAATTTTACCGCGCAGCAGGCCTATGAATGGGGCCTCGTCGCCAAGACCGTTCCTGCCGCCGAGCTGAAGGCGGCAACGCGGCAGCTTGCCGAGCGTCTCGCGCAGAACCCGCCGGCGGCGATCGCCGGCACCAAGCAGCTGGTCTACCAGGCCGCGACCACAGCGGTGAAGCAGCAGCTGGATGCGGAGGAGCACAAGATCATCATGGCGATGAACACGGAGGCGTTCCGAGCCGCCGTAAAGAAGTTCACCAGCAAGGGGAAGTAGCGGCCACGCGGTCGGTGGCTCAGCCCTTTGCGGGCCCCGTCCTCTGCATAAAGTCGAAGTCGCAGCCCTCGTCGGCCTGCAGGATGGTCTCGTTGAACAGCCAGGCGTAGCCGCGCCTTGCTTCCTCGGGCGCGGCAACCGGCTTCAACGCGGCGCGACGCCGCTCCAGCTCGGCCGCATCGACCAGCAGCTCGATGCTGCGCTTGGCCACATCGAGGCGGATCATGTCGCCGTTCTGCACCAGCGCCAGCGGCCCGCCGACGGCGGACTCCGGGGTGATGTGCAGCACGATGGTGCCAAACGCCGTGCCGCTCATGCGCGCGTCCGAAATGCGCACCATGTCCTTGGTGCCGCCGCGCGCGAGCTTCTTCGGGATCGGCAGATAGCCGGCTTCCGGCATGCCCGGTGCGCCCTTCGGGCCGGCATTGCGCAGCACCAGCACGTCGTCGGCGGTGACGTCGAGATCGGGATCGTCGACACGCAAGGTCATGTCCTCGACGGATTCGAACACCACCGCGCGCCCGGTGTGCTGCAGCAGTTTCGGGCTCGCGGCCGACTGCTTGATGACCGCGCCGCGCGGCGCGAGATTGCCGTGCAGGATGGCGAGGCCGCCCTCTTTCTTGATCGGATCGTTGCGCGGGCGGATCGCGTCCTGACCGGGAACGTCCTCCGCATTCGCCGCGACATCGCGCAGGGTCTGGCCGGTGATGGTCTTGGCATCGAGATCGATGAGATCGCCGAGCTGCGCCAGCAGCTTCGGCACGCCGCCGGCGTGGTGGAAGTGCTCCATGTAATGCTCGCCGGACGGCTTGAGATCGACCAGCACCGGCACCTCGCGGCCAATCTGGTCGAACGCTTCGAGATCGAGCCGGTGCGGCGAGCGATGCGCCATCGCGGTCAGATGGATCAGGCCGTTGGTCGAGCCGCCGATCGCCTGGAGCACGACCTGCGCGTTCTTGAACGATGCCGGCGTCAAGAGTTCGCTCGGCTTCGGCCCCTTGGTCTTGGCCATCTCGGCCGCAACCCGGCCGCTCGCTTCAGCGAGGCGAAAGCGCTCGGCATGCGGCGCGGGGATGGTCGCGCTCATCGGCAGCGACAGGCCCATCGCCTCGATCATGCAGGCCATGGTCGAGGCCGTGCCCATCACCATGCAGGTGCCGACCGATGGTGCGAGACGGCCGTTCACCGCCTCGATCTCGGCATCATCCATGTCGCCGGCGCGATATTTCGCCCACAGACGCCGGCAATCGGTGCAGGCGCCCAGCACCTCTCCCTTGTGGTGGCCGACCACCATGGGCCCCACAGGAATGACTACTGTCGGCAGATCCGCGCTGATCGCCGCCATCACCTGCGCCGGTAGCGTCTTGTCGCAGCCGCCGATCACGATCACCGCATCCATCGGCTGCGCGCGGATCATCTCCTCGGTGTCCATCGCCATCAGATTGCGCAGGTACATCGAGGTTGGATGCGCAAAGCTCTCGGCGATCGAGATGGTCGGGAACACGAACGGCATCGCGCCCGACAGCATCACGCCGCGCTTGGCGGCCTCGATGATTTGCGGCACGTTGCCGTGGCAGGGATTGTAGTCGCTATAGGTGTTGGTGATGCCGACGATCGGGCGCTCCAGCGCGTCGTCGGAATAGCCCATGGCCTTGATGAACGCCTTGCGCAGGAACAGCGAGAAGCCGGCATCGCCATAGCTCGTCAAACCCTTGCGCAAGCCACTCGTCATCGTGCCACTCCTTCTAGCTTACAATCGTCGTACAGCGTGCCCCTCGATTGTCAATAAGGTCGGCCGATAGCGTCGCGCTTTCCGGCTCCGGGCACCGCTTGGCACAGGAATGGATTGCGGGCGAGACCGGGCGCTCGTCGGCAAACTTCTGCTGCAGGCATCCATCACGGAACGCCGCTGCCCCGGCCGCGTTGGAAGGCCAAGCATTAGCCTCGGTCTTGCTTCGGACGCGGCAGGTGACAGTCTCTCGGGGCATGTCACGTCCGACGAGAGGGCTGACCGAGCAGGTTGAACAATGAGGGTCTGCGGAGCGATGCGGGCCGGTTTGTTCATCGCTTTGATTGCAGCGGCCTACTTCGGCGGGCAGGTCCAGGATTGTTTCGCGCAAAAGCGACCGCCCGCTGCTCCGAGCGAGTCCACGAAGGTGTCTCCGAGAAAGGAAGGCACTCCCAGGAAGGAGACGGGGCGATCTGCAGACCCGTATACGGTGGGCTTCGTTACCGGTACGCCGCAATGCACTGAATTCGCGATTGCTCAGGACATTGCCACCACGCTCGCCGGCGGCCAAGAGACCGGCCCTCAGGGCCAAGTCGCATTGCGGGTCCTGCCGATGGTGGGAAACGGCGGTGTCCGCAACGTCCTCGATGTGCTCACCCTCGCAGGTGCCGACGTGGCGATCGCGCCCGTCGTTCTGGTCGACCGGCTCCGGGAGACAAGGACTTTCGGGGATATTTCCGACAAGCTGACTTACATTGCCCTGCTCCATATCGAGGAGTTCCATCTTCTCGCGCGGCAGGAGATCGGAAGCCTGACGGAGCTTTCGGGAAAGAGGGTCAATCTCGGGGACGACGGCAGTGCCGGCGCTATCCTCGGCCGCGAAGTGTTGAACCGTCTGGGCATCAAGATCAGCGAGACGAACTTGGGACCGGAGGCCGCGCTGGATGGTCTGAGGAAGGGAGATCTCTCCGCAGCTCTGCTGGTCTCAGGAAAACCGGTCAGCTTCCTGGCGCAGGTCTCGCAACTCGATAATATTCACCTCCTGCCAATCCCCTACTTCAAGGAGCTGCTGCAACAAGATTATCTGCCATCGACGCTCCGCCACAGGGACTACCCGAATATGATCGCCGCCGAAGCAAGCGTCGACACGATCGCGATCAAATCCGCTCTCTTCGCCTACAACTGGCCGAGCGGCAGCGAGCGGTTTCGGTTGCTGGAATTTTTCGTCCAGACATTGTTCACGCGCTTTCCTGAATTTCTAGCGGGCGCACATCACCCCAAATGGCGCGAGGTGAACCTGGCCGCGCAGCTCCCCGGATGGCAACGATTCCGACCGGCAGAGCGCTGGCTCCAGCAGCAATCCGGCGGCGAGGCCGCGCTTCGCAAGGCGTTCGGCCGGTTCCTCGAAGGAAAGCCGAGCGCCAATCCGCCAGACCGGGAAGATTTATTCCGGGATTTCCTGCGCTGGCGAGAACGCAATCCGGATAAGTGAGCAAAATTTGGCAGGCAAATGTGGGAGGTGTCGATGCGCAACGCGCTTGTGAGCGCAGCCTTGGCTGCGTTGCTCGCCTTGATCGCCGACGTGAGGCATTCTGCCGCCCAATTTGCTCCCTTCTTTCCACCAGCGCCGCAGACACTCGCACCGGCCAATGCGCCACCGGCCGACAAGACCGAGCGAACCAGGACGATAGCCCCTCACCGAAGCACCAAGGCGCACAGGAAGCACGAAATCGTTCGTCCGCCGCCAAATCCGCGGAAGGCCGCCGAAAAAAACGGATACAAGCGGGTCAGCGATCTCGTGAACTTCCCAAAGTTCTTTCCGGGCCTCGGCATCATTTTCGTGAAGCCCGACACTTTGCCGCTGGGGCCGTTCCTGTGCTTCGATCGCAGGGATCGTCTGGTGGCGACCGTGTACATGGTCCCGAACAAGGACATCGACGATCACAAATTGTTGGAGGGAGCGGGATCCGCAACAGCAGTTGACCACGTCAGCCTCTACTTCAACGCGGGTCACCCTGGGGTGGACGTGCCGCATTACCATGTGGTGCTCTGGCATGTGACCAAGAAGCAGGAAGCGCGCGTTGCAAAATGACGTGCAACACCTCTGCGATCACACGAGCCGCACGCGCGGCGCTGACCATCGGTGTGTGCGCAGCGCGCACGTACATGCGCACCAGAATTACCCGCATTGAGCCGTAAGCCGGCGTTTGGTCCGGCCGCACCTCGCCGACCGGATCCGGCTTCAGCTTGGCCTGCTCGGCCATGGCGTGCTCGCGGGCGGGACGCCAGAGCAGCGGCGGCGCCAGTTGAACCGGACAAGACAATCACGTGCCGTTGGCAGGCTTGGCACGGATCACGGACTTTCGCTAGGCAGCCCGTCCGGTCGTTCGCGTATCGACCTCGCGTCGCAGAGCCGCACACTCAGCCTCGAACTTCCGCGAGCCCAGTTCGACGGCCACGAGCTGGGCTGCGTGAATTTCCGCTGAAGCGCCTCGAACGTCATCATGCGCCAATTGCAACGTCGCGATACGGAGTCTCAGCCTGACGGCCTGCACGCGCCCGTCGATGCTCGACCACAGCTGCCGGGCCAGGTGCAAATGCCGCAGCGCAGAGTCGTAATCATCGCGCACATCGGCGAGAACCGATTGCGCTTCGTTCGTCAATGCCCGGATCGACGGCATCGGCCATCGGTCGGGACTTCCGGAAAGCTCTTCGATCAGCTCCAGGGCCTGCTCATGGCGGCCTGTATGCGCGGCAGCGAGCGCCAGATGCGCGAACAAGATTCCTCGCCGCTGCAGGGTCCACCACGTCTTTCCGATCAAGCTACGTTCGAGACTCGCGTAGGCGGCCTCAGCCTCGCCACGTTCCAATAAAAGCATGGCGCGGCCGGGCTCCGGGCACCAGCCGAGCGCATAGGCCTTTTCGTAGGCTTCGAGCGCGGCGTCGTCATTACCGATCGCAGCCTGGACGTCCGCCAGCACGCGATTGGCATCTCCGATCGCCCATGGTGCATCGCTGGTCAGCCGTGCCAGCGAATCTTGAATGCGCGACAAGGCTTCACCAAGCGAGCCCCTGACGCCAAGGACTTCTGACCGATGAAGCTGGCAGGAGCCGGTCAATTCCATCCCGCTCTCGGTGCAATATTTCTGATAGCCCTGCGTCCACTGGTCGGCCCTTGCCCAATCTCCGAACATCCGCGCCGCCCACAGGATGTTGCAGTAGAGGATGCCTCCAACGATCGGATCGATATCGCCGCTGGAGAGCGCCATCGCAGCGGCGAGGTCCTGATCCGCCAGTCCTGCGCGTGTATCGCCCAGACACAGCCGGTAGAACCCGCGATAAGCAAGACTCAGCGCCTCGATGCCAACAGCGTCCTTGTGTCGGACCGTGCTGTACGCGATATCGGCAAGCGAAAGCGCCTGTTCAGGCTCGCCGTCGAACGCGGCGACCTTCGACTTCATCCAGAGAGTTAACGCAGTCGTGGCGGGGTCCTCGATCTCGGAGGCCCAATCCTCCGCCCGGGCCAGCCAGCCCTTGGCAATCGCCGCCTGGCCGCGCTCGAAGTGCAAGCAGGAGAGTGTGACGGCGTCGACGACGGCCAGCGGCACGTTGCCGGCCGTGGTATGGGCGGCGACTGCGCGAGCCAAGAGAGGCAGGGCCGCATCGGCCTTGCCGGTGCACTGCAAGGCCAGCGCCCATTGGTGCAAGTCGGCGCCATCGAGCGGTTGGACGGCATCGGCCGCCTCGAACAGCGCTGCGGCTTTGTCCCAGGCTTGCACGGCAGTCGCGCATTGCGCTTGCGCCCGCACGTCCGGACCTTGCTCGTTCGTCGTCTCGGGAGCAACCCGCGACTCCGACAAGCCGTCGATGCAGAAACGATAGCCTCTGCCCGGCATGTTCCGGATGGCGCTATCCATGCCGCCCTTGCGCAGCACGCCGCGCAGGATGCTGACCGCCCGCTGCAAGGAGTTGTCGGTGACGGTTACGTCAGGCCAGAGGGTATCGAGCAGCTCTTCCTTGGTTACGACTCGGTCCCGGTTACGCGTCAAGTAGACCAGCAGATCGAACACACGCGGCTGCAACGCGACTTCCCGCTGCGCGTGAATAAGCGCGCGGCCCGCTTCGTCGAGCTCGAAGGGTCCAAACCTGAGGGTCATATCGTTGTGTCTGGAAGGAACGGAAAAGGTTCACACAAGGATCAGGCAATGATCAGGCCCCGGTCAGGACGATCAGCGCCGGCCTCGCCTATAGCTCCTCACGGCCGTCGGTCACGACCGACCGACTGGCAGCAGCATCAACCCTGAGGAGACGCCTTATGGAACTCTATGTCATTCGCCGCCCGAGCGCCTGGGCAAACCTGAGCGAACTGGAAGCCGCGGGCGCGAAGTCCGCGCGGATCGGCAACGAGCAGATGTCCGACCGCGTTCGCTGGATCCGCAGCTATGTGGTCCATGAGGCCGACGGTCGCATCGGCACCTTCTGCATCTATGAAGCGCGCGACGGGGAGTCGATCCGCGAGCATGCACGGCGCGTCGGCATGCCAGGCGAGGAATTCTACACGGTCGCCACGACCGTGGTCGTTCGCACTGATCCGTCCCCGCAGACGGCCGCCGCCGAATAGCAGATCAGCGCGGGCGGCGTCCTCGACTCGTGATTCCATGAAAGGATATGGAAATGTCCATTCAGTCTCAGGCGCCGCCCGCACTGAGCCCCTCGCAGAGATATCTCGCCGGCATCCTGCTGCGGCTTCGCCGGCTCATCAATCAGTCTGTCGCCAGCATGCTGGCGAACCGCGAGAAGGCCGCAATGCAGTTCGCGAAGGGTTGCGGCGGCACCAGGGCCAGCGGCGACGACATGGTTCGAGACCCGCGTCCCCGCAACAATTTTAATTCGAGGAAATAGTCATGAATTCTTTCATCTCATCCAACGCTTCCGAAGCCAAGAGCTCCGATTTCAAGCATTTCAAGCTCGGAAACTTCAAGTCCAGAACCGCCGTGCTGGCGATCGGGACGATCGGGGTCGTCATGATGTCGCTCGTTCTGGCTTCGGCTGCAACGACGTTCGGCTCCCCTCTTACCGAAAGCGTGCGCGGCGGCGTAGCGGTCCAGAAAAGCCCCGGCAAATGCAAGGCCGCGACGGTTCCGACAGCCTTTGCAACGTGACGAAGGTGGCGGTGATGCCGCCCGCTGAAACAGCCGTTCAACCCCTCACCACTGAACTGGAAGATTGATCATGTCCATCACCATGCAAAACGGACCTACTCGGACTGCAAGCTCGCTCGCTACACGAAGCTTCGTGCTCGGCTACGGCGTCCTCGCCTATCTCATCTTCTTCGGGACCTTTCTCTACGCCATCGGCTTCATTACGCAGTTCGTCGTGCCCAAGACGATCGACGGCGGCGCCACGGGCTCGACCGGACAGGCCCTCATGATCGACCTCGCGCTGATGTCTCTGTTTGCCGTCCAGCACAGCGGCATGGCTCGCCAGGGCTTCAAGAAGCTGTTCGCCGCTCTCGCCTCACCCGCGCTCGAGCGCAGCACCTATGTCCTGCTGGCAAGTCTGAGCCTGATCCTGCTGTTCTGGCAATGGCGTCCCATCACAACCGTCGTTTGGGAGATTGAGACGCCCATGGCAGCCTACGCCGCGGTCGCCGGCAGCGCCGCCGGCTGGCTCATCGTGCTGTACAGCACGTTCCTGATCAGCCATTTCGAATTGTTCGGACTGACGCAAGTCGTCAACCACTTTGCAGGTAGGCTCGCCGAGCCGATGAAGTTCAGGACGCCGGGCCTCTACCGCCTGATCCGGCATCCCATCTATCTCGGCTTCATCATCGCGTTCTGGTCGACGCCCACCATGACGCTCGGGCATCTGCTGTTCGCGCTGGTGACGACCGCCTACATCTTCGTCGGCATCTGGTTGGAGGAGCGCGACTTGGTCACTCTGTTCGGAGATCAGTACCGGCACTACAGGGAGAAGGTGGCGATGTTGATCCCAGGCCTGTTCTGATCCGGCGCGAACGTAGAGTTGGAGCGGCCAAGCAGAGCTTCGGCCGCTCGCGCCGTGTCGAGCGCGCTTCCTAGCGCTTATTCCAGTCGATGATCCGGCTCGGGTCGGCGTCGAACTCCATGCTGCAGAAGGTACCGCCCTGGAAATAATCGCCGACCGGATCCGGCTTCAGCTTGGCCTGCTCGGCCATCGCGTGCTCGCGGAAATCCTCGGCGCGTCCCGTGGGGCGATAGCCGAATTCGTAGGCGCGGTGGTTATCCCACCAGGCGCGCTCGTTGAAGGAGGCGCCGTAGAAGATTTCGAAATGGATGTCGGGATGTTCGAGTCCAATCCGGCAAAGCTGCACGAGGTCGTCCGGCTTGAGCCAGATCGCGAGCCGGCGCTGGTCGAGCGGCATGTCGCCGAAATTGCCGATGCGCAGGCACGTCACCTTCAGCCCGTGCTTGTCGGCATAGAGCGCGCCGACGGCCTCGCCGAACACCTTGCTGACGCCGTAGCGCCCGTCGGGTCGCGGCGTGACGTCGGTGCCGATCTTGTGGTGGCGCGGATAGAAGCCGACGGCGTGGTTCGACGAGGCGAACACCACGCGCTTGACGCCCTTGCGGTACGCCGCCTCGAACAAATTATAGCCGCCGATGATATTGGCCTGGAGGATCTGATCCCAGGTGCCTTCGACCGAATAGCCGCCGAAATGGATGATGCCGTCGACACCCTCGCAGATCGCCTCGCACTGCGCGAGGTCGGCGAGGTCCGCCGCCTTGAACTTCTCGTTCGCGCCGAGATCGGCCGGCGGCTTGATGTCGGAGAGCAGGAGATCCGGGTAGATCGGCGGCAATAGTTTTCGCAGGCTCGTGCCGATTCCGCCCGAAGCTCCCGTCATCAAAATACGCGGCATGTCTTCCCTCGCCTGTGGTGGCCGATTTGCGGTCACATGTCTCTAATGATAGCAGGTTTGTCCAGAGGGAACGCAAACAAAGAGAGCTGCACATGAACGATGCATCGTCCCACTCTCCGGATTTCAGCCAAGGCTGGCGGCCGGCGACCTATTACCCCGATCCCGCGATAAAAGCACTGGATCCTCGCTTCGAAAAATACTGGTTGAAAGTTTCGGCGGTGGAGCGGCTGGCGACCGGCCTGCGCTGGGCCGAGGGTCCGGTGTGGTTCGGCGACGGACGCTATCTCCTGTGCAGCGACATTCCCAACCAGCGCATCCTCAAGTGGGAGGAAGAGACCGGCGCGGTCAGCGTGTTCCGAAAACCCTCCAACTTCGCAAACGGCAACACCAGGGATCGTCAGGGCCGGCTGATC
This sequence comes from Bradyrhizobium sp. WSM1743, assembly GCF_000473065.1. Lineage (GTDB taxonomy): Bacteria > Pseudomonadota > Alphaproteobacteria > Rhizobiales > Xanthobacteraceae > Bradyrhizobium. Next base: position 296,121 of record NZ_AXAZ01000001.1, on the reverse strand, counting down.
ACCTGCGAGCATGGCGGGCGGCGCGTGGTGCGCACCGAATATGACGGCTCGATCACCGTGCTGATGGATCAATTCAACGGCAAGCGGCTGAACTCGCCGAACGATGTCGTTGTTAAATCGGACGGCTCGATCTGGTTCACCGATCCCACTTTCGGCCTGCTCGGCAATTACGAAGGCTACAAGGCGGAGCCCGAGATCGAGCCGAACGTCTATCGGCTCGATCCTTCGACCGGCAAGGCGACCATCGTCGCCGAAGGCGTGCTCGGGCCGAACGGGCTGTGCTTCTCGCCGGACGAGAAGATTCTGTACGTCGTGGAATCGCGCGGCGTGCCGAACCGCAAGATCCTCGCCTATGACGTCTCGCCTGAGGGCACCACGATCTCGAACAAGCGCGTCCACATTGATGCCGGTCCGGGCACGCCCGACGGCATGCGCTGCGACATCGACGGCAATCTCTGGTGCGGCTGGGGCATGGGCGATCCCGAGCTCGACGGCGTCGTGGTGTTCGCGCCCGACGGCGTCATGATCGGCCGCATCGCCCTGCCCGAACGTTGCGCCAATCTCTTTCGGCGGCGTCAAGCGCAACCGCCTGTTCATGGCCGCGAGCCAGTCGATTTACGCGCTGTATGTGAACACGCAGGGTGCGGTGGGGGGATAGTCTCGGCACTTCGGATGGGTGGACGACGCGCGTTCCTCTCGTGTCCCGGACGCGCTGCAACGCTCTCGGCGTTGCGGCGCAGAGCCGGGATCCATATGGCCGCGCAAACCACTGCAGAATGGGCCCCGGCTTTGCAGCGCACCGCCGAAGAGGCGCTGCGCTGCGTCCGGGGCACGAGCCCTGAGCCCGAACAAAAACGCCGGAGCGGTTGCCCGCTCCGGCGTCATGTTCATTCAGCCGCAGAAACTTACGCCGCGTTGAAGCCGGCGACGGCCTTCACTTCGAGGAAGTCCTCAAGGCCGTATTTGCCCCACTCGCGGCCGTTACCCGACTGCTTGTAGCCGCCGAACGGCGCGGTGCGATCATTGGGCACGCCCTGGAGGTTGACGTTGCCGGCGCGAATCTGGCGCGCGACGCGCTTGGCGTCATCGACCGTGGCGCCCGAGACGTAGCCGGCAAGTCCGTACGGCGTGTCGTTGGCGATCTGCACGGCGTCGGCTTCGTCCTTGGCGCCGAGGATGGTCAGCACCGGTCCGAAGATTTCCTCGCGTGCGATCGTCATCTCGGGGGTGACGTCGGCGAAGATGGTCGGACGAACATAGAAGCCCTTGTTGACGCCCTCGGGCAGGCCCGGACCGCCGGCGACGAGCGTTGCGCCCTCGTCGATGCCCTTCTTGATCAGCGCCTGGATCTTGTCCCACTGGCCGCGATTGACGACCGGGCCGATGGTGGTGCCCTCGCCGCGCGGATCGCCCGCCTTGGTCTTGTCGGCGACCGCCTTCGCGATTGCGGCGACCTCCTTCATCTTCGAGGCTGGCACGATCATGCGCGAGGGCGCGTTGCAGGACTGGCCGGAGTTGTTGAACATGTGCATCACGCCGCCGGTCACGGCCTTCGTGAGGTCGGCGCCTTCGAGGATGACGTTCGGCGACTTGCCGCCGAGCTCCTGGCTGACGCGCTTCACCGTCGGCGCGGCGCGCTTCGCCACATCGATGCCGGCACGGGTCGAGCCGGTGAAGGAGATCATGTCGATGTCGGGGTGCTCGCTCATGGCGGCGCCGACCTCGGGTCCGAGGCCGTTGACGAGGTTGAACACGCCCTTCGGCACGCCGGCTTCATGCAGGATTTCCGCAAAGATCAGCGCCGAAGTCGGCGTGAACTCCGACGGCTTCAGGATCATGGTGCAGCCGGCGGCGAGCGCGGGCGCGATCTTGCAGGCGATCTGGTTGAGCGGCCAGTTCCAGGGCGTGATCATGCCGACCACGCCGATCGGCTCGCGCAGCACCATGGCGGTGCCGACCGGCTCCTCGAAATGATAGTTCTTGAGCACGTCGAGTGTGGTCATGAGATGGCCGAGGCCGGCGCCGGCCTGGAGTTTTTCGGCCATCGGCAGCGGTGCGCCCATCTCGTCGGAGACGGCGGCACCGATCTCCTTGAGGCGGCCCTTGTAGATCTCGATGATCTTGGTGAGCAGCGCGACGCGCTCCTCGCGGCTGGTCTGGGAGAAGTTCGCAAAAGCGCGCTTGGCGGCGGCGACCGCCTTGTCGACATCGGCCTTGGAGCCCAGCGCAACCTCGTACATCGCCTCTTCCGTCGCCGGATTGATCACGGCGGTGGACTTCTTGACGGCGGGATCGACCCAGGCGCCGTCGATGTAGAATTGCATGCGATTGACCATCGTTAACCTCTTCTTGCGGGCTTGGAGGGGGCGTTTCGGCAGGCATCCTTGCACGAAAGCGCCGGCAATTGAACCCGCCATATGCGGGGCCAGCGTTGCGGCGGACGGAGGTTATATGAGCCGATAGAAGGAACGAGGCAAGCGCGGCTCTGGGTCCCGGCGCAGCGTCGCGACATTTCATGTCGCGCCTTGTCCGGGACACGAGATTTTACCGAGGCGATCCACTCACGTGCCCGGGACGCAGCGCAGCGCTCCTTCAGCGGTGCGCTGCAGAGCCGGGGCCCATGCGACTGGTTACTTCAACTACACCGCCATCTTCCGATGCAGCACCGGCGCGCCGGTGGTGAGGCTTTCGGCCGCATCGATGATGGCGTTGGCGTCGATGCCATAATGGCGATAAAGGTCCGCGATGCTGCCGGTCTGGCCGAACTGCTCGACGCCGAGCGCCTCGACGCGGTGGCCGCGGACGCTGCCGAGCCAGCCGAGCGCGGCAGGATGGCCGTCGATCACGGTCACGATGCCGCAGTCGCGCGGCAGCGGCGCCAGCAGCTTTTCGATGTGGCTGAGATGCTGCACGCCGCGGCGATCGCGCCGCAATTTTCGCGCGGCAGTCCAGCCGGAATGTAGCCGGTCGGCCGAGGTGATCGCGAGCAGGCCGACGTCGCGGCGGCTCTCGCCGATGAAGCCGGTCGCCTCGATTGCCTCCGGCGCGACCGCGCCGGTATAGGCGATCACGACCTCGGCATTCGGGCCCGGCTTGCGCAGCCAATAGGCGCCGTCGATGATGCCCTGCCTCAGCTCCGGCGTCATGATCCGCTGCGCCTGCTCGATCGAGCGCGTGGAGAGGCGCAAGTAAACGGAACCGCCCTCGCCCGGATCGCGCTGCATGTGATCAAAACCGAAAGCCATGATCACGGCGAGCTCGTCGACGAAGGCCGGCTCGAACGAGGCGAGCCCATCCTGCGCCATGCCGATCAAGGGCGTCGCAATCGACTGGTGCGCGCCGCCCTCGGGAGCGAGCGTGATGCCCGACGGCGTCGCCGCCACCATGAAGCGCGCATCCTGGTAGCAGGCATAATTCAGCGCATCGAGGCCGCGCTCGATGAAGGGATCGTAGAGCGTGCCGACCGGCAACAGCCGCTCGCCGTTGATCTGGTGCGACAGGCCGAGCGCCGAGAGCATGATGAAGAGGTTCATCTCGGCAATGCCGAGCTCGAGATGCTGGCCCTTGGGCGAAGCGTCCCAATTGTACGTGGACGGAATTTTCTCGCTGCGGAATAAGTCCGCTTTCTCGGCACGCGCGAACAGGCCGCGCCGGTTCACCCACGGACCGAGATTGGTGGAGACGGTGACGTCGGGCGAGGTCGTGACGATGCGCCTGGCCAGCTCGCTGTCGCTGCGCGCGATCTCGTTCAGCACGAGGCCAAAGCCCTGCTGGGTCGACATCTGCGGCGATGGCTTGAAAGCGAGCTGCGCGGGCACCTCGACGACGGGTGCACTCAGCCGGCGGCCGTCCTGGTTGAACGGCACCCGCGCGAGGAAAGCTTCGAGCTCGGCCGCATCCTGCGTCAGCCCTTCGAACTTGTCCCATTCATGGCCGGGCCGGATGTTCTGGCTGTCGCGGTATTTCTCCATCTGCGCGACCGTCATCAGGCCGGCGTGGTTGTCCTTGTGGCCCTGGAACGGCAGGCCGACGCCCTTGATGGTGTAGGCGATGAAGCAGACGGGACGATCGTGATCGATGGCATCGAAGGCCTCCAGCATGCTTGCCATGTCGTGGCCGCCGAGATTCGACATCAGCGCCAGCAGCTCCTCGTCGCTGCGCTTGTCGATCAGTTTGGTGATCGGGCCCTGGTCGCCGATCTCGTCGTGCAGATGTTTTCTGAAGGCCGCGCCGCCCTGGAAGCACAACGCCGCGTAGAGCGCGTTCGGGCAGTTGTCGATCCAGCGCTTGAGCGCTTCGCCGCCGGGCTCGGCAAAGGCCTCGCGCATCAGCCGGCCGTATTTCACGATGACGACGTCCCAGCCGAAATTGCGGAACATGGTCTCGAATTTTTCCCAGAGCCCCTCGCGCACGACGGCGTCGAGCGACTGGCGGTTATAGTCGACCACCCACCAGGTGTTGCGCAGGCCGTGCTTCCAGCCCTCGGCAAGCGCCTCGAAGATGTTGCCCTCGTCCATCTCGGCATCGCCGACGAGCGCGATCATCCGTCCCTCGCGGCGATCCTTCATCCAGCCGTGTGCCTTGACGTAATCCTGCACCAATGACGAGAACAGCGTTTGCGCGACGCCGAGGCCGACCGAGCCGGTGGAGAAATCGACGTCGTCGACGTCCTTGGTCCGCGAGGGATAGGACTGCGCGCCCTTGAAGCCGCGAAAATTCTCCAGCTTCTCGCGGCTCTGCCGGCCGAACAGATACTGGATGGCGTGGAACACCGGGCTCGCATGCGGCTTCACCGCGACGCGGTCCTCAGGCCGCAGCACGTGAAAGTACAGTGCCGACATGATGGTGGCGAGCGAGGCGGAGGAAGCCTGGTGGCCGCCGACCTTGAGCCCGTCCGCGTTCGGGCGGATGTGGTTGGCGTGATGGATGGTCCAGGACGACAGCCACAGTGCCTTGCGGGCCAGTGCGGTCAATGTGTCCAGACGGGCGGAATCAACGGGCATGGCAATGCTCCCGGAAAACAGGTGCGCCGATGATACGCCTGCGGACGCCGCCAAACTTCTCAATTTTTCGCGCCATACCCGCCGATATTGGGATATTTTACCAATGCACCTTTGGAAAAGACAGGTTCCATCCCAATGCCCGAGCTCGACGCCATCGACCGCAAGATCCTCAGCCACCTTCAGAACGACAGCCGTCTCACGATGCAGGAGCTCGCCGACAAGGTCGGGCTCTCGGTCTCGCCCTGCCATCGCCGGGTCAAGCTCTTGGAGGAGCGCGGCGTCATCAGCCGCTATGTCGCGACTGTGGACCAGAAGGCGCTGGGGCTGCATGTCAGCGTCTTCATCTCGATCAAGCTGGCGCGGCAGAAGGAGGAGGATCTCAACCGCTTCGCGCGCGCCATCTCGAAATGGGACGAGGTGCTGGAGTGCTATCTGATGACCGGCAACCGCGACTATCTCTTGCGCGTCGTCGCCGCCGACCTCGCCTCCTACGAGACGTTCCTCAAGACCAAGCTGACCCGGCTCGACGGCATCGCCTCGATCGAATCCAGCTTTGCGCTGAGCCAGGTGAAGTACTCGATTGCGCTGCCGGTGTAGCCGCGGCGGTCACCTCTCCCGCTCCTGTCCGCCGAAGCCTTGGCGAAGGCGGATGCGGGAGGGGTCGGCGTGTCCGGGCGATGCGCAGCATCGTCCCGTGCGCCGGGTGAGGGCTTTCTCCTCTAGGGGAGCGTTGATAGCACGACGCGGAAGCCGCGAACTTGCGTCAGGCGTTCGGAGAGCGCTCTTCGAGCACCAAGAGCTGGGCGCGGCGGACGCGCTCGCGATGGGCGATATAGAGACCGCTGGCGACGATGAAGGCGGCGCCGACGATGGTCCAGATGCTCGGCACCTCGCCGAAGATGAAGAAGCCGAGAATGCTGACCCACAACAATTGCGAGTAGGAGAACGGCGCCAGCACCGACGCATCGCCATAGCGATAGGCCAGCACGACGATCCACTGGCCGGCGGTCGAGGCGACGCCGATGAAGATGCCGAGCGCGATCGCGGTCCAGGACGGCGTCACCCAGACGAACGGCACGATGGCGGTGAGGATCGCAAGGCCGGTCAGCGAGGAATAGGCCATGGTGGTGACGACGGCTTCCCGCCCGCTCATCATCCGCGTCAGGATCAGCGTGCCGGCCCAGCAGGCCGCCGAGACGACAGGGAAGAACGCCGCCGGATGAAACGCGCTGGTGCCCGGGCGCAGGATGATCAGCACGCCGACGAGGCCGAGCGCGGTGGCGAACCAGCGGCGCATGCCGACCTTCTCGCCGAGGAAGACGATCGAGAGCGCGGTGACGAACAGCGGCGCGACGAAGCCGGTGGCGGAAGCCTCCGCGATCGGGAGGAAGCCGAGGCCCGTAATGAAGAACAGCGAGGAGCCGAGCAGCACCGCGCCGCGCATCACGTGCAATCCGGGACGATCGGTGCGCATCGCGTAGTACGGCGAGGACCGCAGCATCACCGGCGTGAAGATCAGCGCGAAGGTGAGGAAGCGGATCCAGGTGATCTCGATCGAAGGCAGGCTGGTCGACAGATATTTCGCGGCGGTGTCGGAGCAGCCGAGAAACACCGTCGACAGCAAAATCAGTGCGATGCCCTTGAACGGATGATCGACGCGCGCGGGTGCGCGGCGGCCGACATGCTTCTTCTCGGGCATGGGCACGGAAATACTATCGAGCCTTGCGGCTGCGGCTGGCGGCGGGGTCACGGCTGGAACTCGGGAAAAATGCGAATCGAGCGCCTCTAAAAAACGATAAATGCGCCGCTTTCACAACTTCCGAAAACAGGATGCCGATATGCGCTGATCGCCGCGCGCGTCAATGCTCCGTTAATATTGCCAGTTGTGCACTACAGCATGGGCAGGCTACGCGGCTTCGGCCCGCGCGGAAACGCCACCTCGAGCGCAGCGATTTCGTCGTTCGTCAGCACGAGATCGCCTGCCGCCGCATTTTCGCCGGCATGTTCCGCAGATGAGGCCTTCGGGATCGCGAACACCGTAGTCGCACGGGTCAGGAAGCTCAGCGCGACCTGACGCGGCGTCGCGCGACGCGCCTCCGCGAGGCGCGCGAGCACGGCGCCGCCCTTGTTGCTGCTTGCGGGGAAATCATCATGGCCGAACGGTGAGTAGGCGACGACGGCAACGCCATGCCGCTCGCACCACGGGATCACCGCATGCTCGATGGCGCGCTCCTTGAGATGATAGAGCACCTGATTACAGGCGATGCGGCTTGCGCCTGAGACAGCGAAAATCTCGTCGAGATCGTCAGCATCGAAATTGGAGACGCCCCAGGACTTGATCTTGCCTGATGTCACCAGTTCCTCGAATGCGGCAACGGTGTCCTCGAGCGGATAGGAACCGCGCCAATGCAAGAGATAACAGTCGAGCCGGTCGGTCTTGAGCCGCTTCAGCGAGCGCTCGCAAGCGGTGATGGTGCCGCGGCGCGAGGCGTTGCTCGGCAGCACTTTTGAAACGAGGAACACCTCGTCGCGCCGGCCCGCAATCGCATCCGCAATGACGAGCTCGGCATCGCCATACATCTCGGCAGTGTCGATATGGGTCATGCCGAGATCGAGCCCGCGCTGAAGCGCCGCGATCGCACGCTTGCGGTCGCCGTGGTCGAGATACCAGGTGCCCTGCCCGATGACGGAAACGTTGGCCTTGGTTTTGCCGAAGGGTTTTGTGTTCATGTTCGCTCCGTTGTCGGTTCTCCCTGTCCCCGTTCTTACGGGGTCGCGACGAGCTTCGCTCGCGCTGAGAGGGTTGGGGTGAGGGGCTGCTTCCGCAAGTTCGTCAACAGCTGGACTCGCGAGGCTCCCCCTCACCCGGAATTTGCTCTCGCGAATTCCGGCCTCTGCCCGCAAGCGGGGAGAGGCGAAGAGCCGCTCACGATTTTCGCGCGCTAGAGTTCTCCGATATCCGCCACCAGCACGCTGCCGGTCAACGACTCCGTGATATAGAGCCGATCCCTGCTTGCGCCACCGATCGCGACATTGGTGCAATTCGGCCCCGCGCAGGACCTGATCCGCGCGATCAGTTCGCCGTTGGGCGCGAATACGAAGACGTGGCCGAGCGAGGCGTGGCCGACGAACAGGCGACCCTTGGCATCCATGGTCAGGCCGTCGGGACCGCTGGTGCCGAACAGCGAGCAGAAGCGGCCGACCTTGGACACGCTGCCGTCCTTCATGAACGGCAGCCGCCAGACCGCATTGTCGCGCGTCATCGCGACGAACAGCACGGTTTCGGTTGGGTCGAGCACCAGGCCGTTCGGACTGATGCCGGTGTCGATCAGGCAATCGAGCCGACCATTCGATGCGAGGCGATAGACCCGGCCGCTGGGATCATGCAATCCGGTCTGGCCCTGGTCGGTGAAATAGATGTCGCCGTTCGACGCTACATGCAGGTCGTTGCAGCCGCGGAACGATTCCGAATTGCGCGCGGTCAGGATGGGCTTGATCCGGCCGGCCTTGACATCGAGCTCCATGATGCCGTGCATGTAATCGGCCACCAGGATGCTGCCGTCGGCTGCGATCTTCAGTCCATTCGGCCAGCCCTCGTATTGGATAACGAGCGACCATTCGCCATCGGGCGCGATACGGAAGATACGGCCGAAGGGAATGTCGACGATATAGAGATGGCCGTCCCGGTCGAAGGATGGCCCCTCGATGAAGCTGTCGGTCGCAATGCCCGGCCGGTTGGCGTCGGCCCAATCGGTCCGCACGCCCTTGCGGCGGAACTTGTCGGGCATCGCGGAGAAGAGCCTGGTCTCGACCAGGCGCGGCGGCGTTTCCAGGTACATCATTGTTGTTGTGAGCATGTCGAGGGGAAGAGCGCAGCAACATAAGGCACAATCGCGGTCGCGTCGATTGGGACGGAAGGCATGGCTCCTCGCCCCACTGTCATTCCCCGCGAAGGCGGGGAATCCAGTACGCCGCAGCTTCTCGGTGAACCACAGACGTCTCGGAGTACTGGATCGCCCGGTCAAGCCGGGCGATGACAGCAGACTATGCGGCGACGACCGAACGTCGCGCCTACCCCGCCACGCTTGCGACCTTCACCTGCTTCACCGCCACTTCCGTCGCCGCAATCAACCGCTTCAGCTCGAGGATGCAGGAGCCGCAATTGGTGCCGGCCTTGAGCTTGGCGCCGATCTCGGCGGCGGTGCGTGCGCCGCCAGCGATGGTGTCGCAGATTGTGCCGCGGCCGACGCCGAAGCAGGCGCAGACGATCGGGCCGGTCGAGGCCGCGCCTTCGCTGGACTTGCCCGATAGCAGCATGCGGCGCTGATCGTCGGTGACCTGATCGGCCACGAACAGGCCCTTCACCACCTCCCAATCGCCGGCATCGTGCGCGGGGCCGACGAACAGGCAGGTCTCGATACGGTCGCCAGCGAACGAGGCCGCCCGATAGACGCCGCCACCGAAGTCGCGGTACTCCGCGACATCCTCGCCGGCGACGTTGTCCAGCCAGGCGGGCCAGCGCGAAAGATCTGCGTTGTCGGCGAAGAGGTAGCCGAAGCCGCCGGCGACCGTGACGCGGGTCCACAACAGGTTCGACGGCAGGTCGAGCTGCTTGCGCGACAGCGCGAAGCCGCGGAAGACGAATTCGTAAGGCGCGATCGCAGCCGGCGTGGCTTTGGATTCCGGTTGCCCCGAGAACGGATCGGTGAAGGACTGCACCAGCGCGCCGACGCGGCCATGCGAGGTGTTCATCGCGCTCCAGTGGATCGGCACGAACAGCGTACCGCGCTGCTGCCGCTCGCTGACGACAACCTTCAGGATGCACTGGCCGTAATCGGTGGTGATCCTCGCATAGCCATCATGGGCGATGCCGTATTTGCTGGCGTCGTCGGGATGAATCTCGACGAACGGCTCGGGCAGATGCGCGCCCAGCCGCTGGCTGAGGCCGGTGCGCGTCATGGTGTGCCACTGGTCGCGGATGCGCCCGGTGTTGAGCCGCAGGGGACGCGACGGACCGGTCTCGCCGCGCAGCGCCGGCACCTCCGGCGCGACGAAGCGGCCCTTGCCGTCATTGGTGAAGAAGCCGCCTTGCGCGAAGAAGCGTTCGCTGGGCATTCCGCCTTCGCGCGCCGGCCACTGCACCGGCTTCAAACCATCGAAGGCTTCGTCGGACAACGAGGTCAGCGCACCGATGTCGAAATCGCGGCTGCCGCCGTTCTCGAAGGCCGACAGCGCGGCATGCTCGCGGAAGATATCGGCGGCGGATTTGTAATTAAAACTGTCGCCGAAGCCGAGGCGCTTTGCAGTCTCGCTCAAGATCCACCAATCGGGGCGTGCCTCGCCCGGCGCCGGCAGGAACGAGCGCTGGCGCGAGATGCGCCGCTCGGAATTGGTCACCGTGCCCGACTTCTCGCCCCAGGCGAGCGCGGGCAGCAGCACATGCGGGCCGGCCTCGACCGTATCGTTGGAGAGCACGTTCTCGGAGACCACGAACAGCTCGAGCTTCTTCAACGCATCGCGAACCATGTCGGCATCTGGCAGCGACACCGCCGGGTTGGTGCCCATCACCCACAGCGCCTTGACCTCGCCGCGGTTGATCGCCTCGAACAATTGCACCGCCTTCAGCCCCTCATGAGTGGCAATGCGCGGAGCCTTCCAGAACCGCCTGACACGATCGATGTCGGGCGGCGTGAAACCCATATGGGCGGCAAGCATATTGGCGAGGCCGCCGACCTCGCGGCCGCCCATCGCGTTAGGCTGGCCGGTGAGCGAGAACGGCGAGGCACCGGGTTTGCCGATGCGCCCCGTCGCAAGATGGCAGTTCAGGATGGCGTTGACCTTGTCGGTGCCCTGAGCCGACTGGTTGACTCCTTGCGAATAGAGCGTGACGACCTTCTCGGTGTCACGGAACATCTTGAAGAAGGTGGCGACGTCCTGCTCGGACAGGCCCGTGGCGAGCGCCGTCGCAGCGACGCTGCCGGCGATGTTGCGCGCGCGCGCCAGCGCGTCGTCGAAACCGCTGGTGTTCTGCGCGATATAGTCCCGGTCCAGCGCGCCGTTGTCGGCGAGATGGACGAACAAGCCCGAGAACAGCGCGGTATCAGTGCCTGGCTTGAGGCCGAGGAACAGATCGACGTCGCTGGCGGTGTCGGTGCGGCGCGGATCGATCACGATCATGCGCGCGCCGCGCTCCCCACGGTTCTTCAGCATGCGCTGGAACAGAACCGGATGGCACCAGGCTGCATTCGAGCCGACGAAGACGAGCAAGTCAGCCTGGTCGAGATCCTCGTAGCAGCCGGGCACAGTATCGGCGCCGAAGGCGCGGCGATGACCGGCGACCGAGGACGACATGCAGAGCCGCGAATTGGTGTCGACGTTGGCCGTGCCGACAAAGCCCTTCATCAGCTTGTTGGCGACGTAATAGTCCTCGGTGAGGAGCTGGCCGGAGAGATAGAACGCAACCGCATCGGCGCCGTCGCGCGCCACGATGTGCTGCATGCGATGGGCGACGTGATCGAGCGCATCGCTCCAGGCGACCCGCTCCAGCACGCCCTTGCATCGGATCATCGGATAGAGCAGCCGGCTCTCCAGCCCGACGGTCTCGCCGAGCGCCGAGCCCTTCGAGCACAGCCGGCCGAAATTGGCGGGATGGTCGGGATCGCCTGCGATCGCCGCACCACCCTTGCCGTCGGGCGTCGCCAGCACGCCGCAACCGACTCCGCAATAGGGGCAGGTCGTTTTGGTGGTGCGGAGGTTTGGATCGATGGCCGTCATATCAAGCCGCTTTCGAAGACTGCGCAAGCGCGCGGCCGAACATCATGTCGGTGCGGATCGCCGCGACCTTGTCGCGGTTGCGGATCAGCTCGAGATACCATAGCGCATCGACGGTATCGCCGATCAGCACGGCCCCGGTGAGCCGGCCGTCGGCGATGACGAGCTTCTTGTAGGTGCCGCGCCTGCGGTCAGACAGCACGAGGCTTTCGCTGCCGTCCCCGCCCATGAAGTCGCCGGCGGAGAACACGCTGACGCCGGAGACCTTGAGGTTGGTCGAGACCACGCTGCCCTGATAGGCGGCGGGGCGGCCGGCGAGATGCCGCGCCAGCACGCGCGCCTGCTCATAGGCGGGCTCGACCAGGCCATAGCAGGTGCCACGATGCTCGGCGCATTCGCCGAGCGCGAAAATGTCGGACGAGGAGGTCTGCATCACGTCGTTGACCACGACGCCGCGATTGACCGCAATCCCCGCCTCTTTCGCCAGCGCGACGTTCGGCTTGATGCCGGCGGCGAAGATCACCGCATCGGCCTCGATGCGGCTGCCGTCGGCGAGCTCGACGGCCTCGACGTGACCGTCGCCATGGATGCACTTCGTGCTGGCGTTGAGCAGGATGCGGATGCCCTTGCGCTCGACCAGCGTCTTGAGCAGATCGGCGGCCGGCCCATCAAGCTGACGTTCCATCAGCCGGTCCATCAGATGCAGCAGCGTCACCGGCGCGCCGGCCTTGGCGAGGCCGTAGGCAGCCTCAAGTCCGAGCAGGCCGCCACCAACCACGACGACGCGCTTCTTCGCTGCAGCCAGCGTCAGCAGCAGGTCGACATCGCGGGTATCGCGAAAGGTGTGCACGCCGGCAAGATCGGCGCCCGGCACGTTGAGCCGCAGCGGCGTCGATCCCGTGGCGAGCACGAGCTTGGAATATTCCATGCTCTCCTCGCCGGCGATCTTGAGCTCGCGGCGGCCGACATCGATCTCAGTGACGCGATAGCCATAGCGCACCGTGACGCCGCGATGGCGCCACCAGTCGGCCGGCCTCAGCTCGATCTCATGCGAGCCGGTCTCGCCGGCCAGCACGGAGGAGAGCAGCACGCGATTGTAAGCGAGCCGCGGCTCTTCGCCGATCACGGCGACCGCGTAGCGGCCGAGCGCGGTCTTGGCGAGCTCGTCGACCAGACGCGCGGCCGCCATACCGTTACCGACGATGACCAGCGGTTCACTCACAAGGCATCTCCTATTCGGCAGCCTGCGCCTGCGCGCCGTAGGCCTCGGAAATCATGTAGCCGGACAGCACGCCGTAGGCGTCGGTCCAGGCGGTGGCGAGCTCGGGCGTCCAGGCCTCGCCAAGTCCCGTCTCCAGGGTCCACAGCAAGGTCGCGCCGACCACGGGATAGTGCTCGGCCGTGGCGCCGTAGGCGACGTGGCGCTTGGCGAGCGCCGAGGCCGCAGGAAGAATCGTCTCGAGATTCGACAGGCCGCCGACCACGGCGGCGAGCATGCCCATCAGCTTCTTGCGCTGCTCGGTCATGTCCTCGGGAAACATCGCGCGCACGGACGGAGCCACCTCGAACAGACGATCGTAGAACAGCACCGCAGCCTGCTCCGATATCGGCGCGACCTTGGAAAAGCTCTGCTGAATGAGCGTGATCTGTTCGGGCGTCATAATGTTCTCCTGTCTGTTTCGGTCTGCCTTCGTCCGCGCCATTGCGGAAAAAGTTCATGGGTCAAACGTCATCAGAGAGACTCCTCCCCGCGTACGGGGAGAAGCGACATTCGTGCCAAGTGGTCGTGCTCACACACGCGCCTCGGCGAGGCTTGGCGCGCCTTCACCCTGCGGGCTGCGACGCAGGTAGAACCACCAGGTCAGAGCGAGGCAGGAGGCGTAGAAGGCGAGATAGATCACGAGCGCGAGCTGCGGCCCGCCGGTCATGGCGATCGACTTGCCGAAACCGCTCGGGATCAGATAGCCGCCGACGGCACCGATCGCGCCGATGAAGCCAACCGCCGCGCCGCTCTCGATGCTCGCGGTCTTGAGCGCCAGCGCGCGTGCCGCATCGCCCTTGCCCCGCACCTTGAACAGATTCTCCTCGCGGAAGATCGAGGGGATCATGCGGTAGGTCGAGCCATTGCCGATACCCGTTGTCACGAACAGGATCAGGAACATCGACATGAAGCCGATGAAATCCTTCTGCCCGACGAAGTAGAGCACGCCGACCGTGGCGCCCGCCATCAGGATGAAATTCCAGAACGTGATGATGGAGCCGCCGACCCGGTCTGCGAGCCAGCCGCCGAGCGGACGCGACAGCGACCCGACCAGCGGGCCGAGGAAGGCGATCGAGATCGTCACGGTGGGGAACTGCGTCTTGAGCAGCAGCGGGAACGCGGCGGAGTAGCCGATGAAGGACCCGAACGTACCGATATAGAGATACGCCATGATCCAGGTGTGCTTGCGCTTGACGATCGCGAGCTGGTTCTTCACCGACGATTTCGCAGTGGTGAGGTTGTTCATGAAGAACACCGCGCCGAACACCGCGATCGCGATCGGCAGCATCCACATCAGGCCGGCATTCTGGAGATAGATGCCGTCGACGGGCGTCGCCTGGAACAGGTTGAAGACGGCGAGCGTCATCAGGATCGGGGTCAGCAGCTGCACGCTGGAGACGCCGATATTGCCGCCGGCCGCGTTCAGTCCCAGCGCCCACCCCTTCATCCGGTCGGGAAAGAAGAACGAGATGTTGGTCATGCTGGAGGCGAAATTGCCGCCGCCGAGACCCGCGGTCGAGGCGATCAGCAGCATCAGCCAGAACGGCGTGTCGGGCTGGCTGACGAAATAGGCAAGCGACAAGGTCGGAATGAACAGGATCGCCGCGCTGAAGATGGTCCAGTTGCGGCCACCGAAGGTCGTCACCGCGAAGGTATAGGGAAAGCGCATCAGGGCGCCGATCAGGCCCGGCACCGCGACGAGCTGGAACAACTGGTCGGTGGAGTAGTGGAAGCCAGCCTGCGGCAGCTTGGTGGTGACGATGCTCCAGATCAGCCAGACCGAAAAGCCGATATGTTCGGCCACGATCGACCAGATCAGGTTGCGCCGCGCGATGGTCTTGCCAGTCGCATTCCAGAACGCCTCATCTTCGGGGCGCCAGTCTGAAATCCAAGTAGGATTCTTCGTCATTGAGTATCCCTTCTAAGCTCACCGCTGCGTCGTTGCAGGCTCAACCTCCGGCCACGGAGGCGCGCTCCGAGGCTTCACCCCGGTGGCGAGTTCACGATGCTGATTGATGATGTTGAGGGACGTCGTCGTTGGCGTCGCGCAAACACGCTTCAATTTCCGTGCCAGTTGCGCGCTCACTGGAAATACAGGGATTTCAGGGCGTTATTCGTACCGCCCGAATTATTTGCAGGGCTTTTCCGCACGCTAAATTTGCGATCCGCTCAATCCTTGTGCGACGCACAAGGATTGAGCGAGATGTCGATTAATTAGGCGAAAGCATATCGCGCGTTAAACCTTCGTTTACGCGGCCTCGACGAAGCGGTGACGCTCGTAGAGGAATTCGAGCACGCGCTGCCGGCACTTCAAATACGTGGTGTTGGTCGCGAGCTCGAGCCGCTTGCGCGGCCGCGTCAGCGGCACCTCCAGCACCTCGCCGATGCGCGCGCTCGGCCCGTTCGTCATCATCACGATGCGGTCGGACAAGAGCACGGCCTCGTCGACGTCATGAGTGATCATCAGAATGGTGTTGCCGAGCTTCTGATGCAGCGCCATCACCGAGTCCTGCAAGTGGGCGCGGGTCAGCGCGTCCAGCGCGCCGAACGGCTCGTCCAGCAGCAGCACCTTCGGCTCCATCGCCAGCGCCCGCGCGATGCCGACGCGCTGCTTCATGCCGCCGGAGATTTCGGAAGGACGCTTGTCCCTGGCATGGGTCATCTGCACGAGGTTGAGATTGTGCATCACCCAGGCGTCGCGCTCGGCGCGGGACTTGGTCTTGGCGAAGACCTTGTCGACGCCGAGCCTGACGTTCTCGTAGACGGTCAGCCACGGCAGCAGGCTGTGGTTCTGGAACACCACGGCGCGATCGGGCCCCGGCGAGTTCACCTCGCGGTTCTCCAGCAGCACGCCGCCCGTGGTGGCGCCGGTCAGTCCGGCGATGATGTTGAGCAGGGTCGACTTGCCGCAGCCGGAATGGCCGATGATCGAGACGTATTCGCCCTTCTCGATCGTGAGATTGATGTCCTTCAGCACCTCCGTGGTGGCGGCGCCGCGGGTGAAGACCTTGTCGATGTGGTCGAGCTTCAGATAGGCGGTCATGTCCCCTCTCCTCAGTTCTGCGCGGTGCCGCGGGTGACGAACTTGCCGAGGCCCGCGATCAGGCGGTCCAGCACGAAGCCGACGATGCCGACATAGAACAGCGCCAGGATGATCTCGCTGATATGCGAGGAGTTCCAGGCGTCCCAGATGAAGAAGCCGATGCCGACGCCGCCGATCAGCATTTCGGCTGCGACGATCGCAAGCCACGACAGGCCGATGCCGATGCGAAGGCCGGTGAAGATATAGGGCGCCGCCGCCGGGATCATGATCTTTGCGAAGAACTCGAGCGGGTTGAGCTGCACCACCGCGGCGACGTTGCGATAGTCCTGCGGAATGTTACGGATGCCGACCGCGGTGTTGATGATGATCGGCCAGATCGAGGTAATGAAGATGACGAAGATCGCCGAGGGCTGGCCATCGCGGAACGCCGCGAGCGACAGCGGCAGCCAGGCGAGCGGCGGAATGGTGCGGAGCACCTGGAACAGCGGATCGAGCCCGCGCATCGCCCAGACGGACTGCCCAACCAGCACGCCGAGCGCGATGCCTGCGATGGCCGAGAGCGAGTAGCCGAAGGCGACGCGCTGGAGACTGGCGGAAAGATGCCAGAACAGGCCCTTGTCGATGCCGCCATGATCGAAGAACGGATCGAAGATCAGCTCCCTGGTGTCGGCAAACACTTTTGACGGCGGCGGCAGTGCCGAGCCGGCTCTCCGGCAGACCAGCTCCCACACCAGCGTGAGCAGCGCGATCACGACCAGTGGTGGGATCACGCGCACGGCCGTCTCGCGTGCCATGCGTGCGTAAGCTTCGGCGCGCGGGGGACGCTTCGGCGTCAGCGCGACGACTGGCGCGACGGTCGCGGCAGGCGTCGCGGTCTCAACCTCGATCTTCGTGGCAGTCATGTTCATCGCTATCTCTCTCCGGCTTGGCAAGGACGCGGCCGCCCAATGGGCGGTCGCAGGGCTCCATCAGACTTCGACGCGCTTGATCGCGAGCGACTTCAGATAGGCAGCCGGATTTTCGGGATCGAACACCTTGCCGTCGAAGAAGGTCTCCTTGCCGCGCGAGGTGGAGGTCGGAATTTCCGCAGCCGCAACGCCGAGCGTCTTGGCCGCATCGCGCCACATGTCCTCGCGGTTGACCTTGGCGATCAGCGCCTTGGTATCGAAATTCGCCTCATACTTGCCCCAGCGGATGTCCTCGGTGAGGAACCAGAGATCGTGGCTCTGGAACGGATAGGAGGCGAAGTCGCGCCAGTACTTCATGATGTGCGGCGAGTTCTCGACCACCTTGCCGTTGCCGTAGTCGAACTTGCCGGCGGTGCGGTCGTAGACGTCCTCGACCGGGCAGTTGATCCACTGCCGCTTGGCCATGATGGTGGCGAGCTCCTGCTTGTTCTCGGCCTTGTCGGCCCATTGCTGGGCCTCCAGAACCGCCATCAGGATCGCCTTGGTCGCCTTCGGATATTTGTCGACGAAGGCCGCACGCATGCCGAACGACTTCTCCGGATGCTTGCTCCAGAGCTCGCCGGTGTTGACCGCGGTGTAGCCGATGTCCTGGTGGACGAGCTGGAGATTCCAGGGCTCGCCGACGCAGAAGCAGTCCATGGTGCCGACCTTCATGTTCGCCACCATCTGCGGCGGCGGCACCACGATGGTCTCGATATCCTTGTCGGGGTCGATGCCGCCTGCGGCGAGCCAATAGCGAATCCAGAGGTCATGGGTGCCACCGGGGAAGGTCATCGCGGCCTTCACCGCCTTGCCGGAGGCCTTCTTCTTCTCCAGCGCCGTCTTGAACGGCGCTGCATCGGTGCCGAGCTTGAGATCGGCATATTCCTTGGCGACTGAAATGCACTGCGCATCGAGATTGAGCCGCGCCAGGATGTACATCGGCGTCGGCTGGTTGTTCTGCGTCACCTTGCCGGCCGAGATCAGATACGGCATCGGGGTGAGGATATGGGCGCCGTCGATGCCGTTGCCCTCGGAGCCGAGCACGAGGTTGTCGCGCGTGGTGCCCCACGAGGCCTGCTTCTGCACGTCAGTGTCAGGCACGCCGTATTTGGCGAACAGGCCCTTGTCCTTGGCGACGAAGAGCGGGCCGGCGTCGCTGAGCGCAATGAAGCCGAGCTTGGCGCCCTTGACCTCAGGGCCCGCGTCCTGAGCGAAGGCGCCGGCAGGGAAATTCAGTTTTGCTGCGGCAAGAAGTGCGGCGGTTGAGCCGGTGGCCTTCAACAATTGACGGCGGCTGAGGCCAGTCGTTTCGGAGGGCCGGCGGGTGCGCTTGGTCATAGGCAGTGTCGTCCTTTGCGTCGTTGCGGAATGATTTGCGGCTGTGCACGCGAGCAGCCCGTCCGTCCGTGGCGCCGTCTTTGGCGCATGCGAACGCACGACGGGGAGGACCCCCGTCTGGTGGCGTCAGCAAATCGGATGAGAAGTCTCGCGGGACGGCTTCAATGGCGTCGGCTTGGAACCATTCAAGCTTCGTGCCAAGCCAGACGCCGGAAGAAACATCGAATAATCAGTACCTTAAGGAGACCGCGCCAAGCTGTCGCAGGAGAGTTCCGCATCCGAAATTTGCGATCTGCTCATTCCTTGTGCGGCGCACAAATCTTGTGCAGCCGCCCATGCAAGAGGCCCCGATCGTATTATGGGCGGATCAGGCAACGAAATATCATATTGATATATCTACATTTTCCCAATTCGCTCGGACGGCATGCAACTTGCATTACCTGCAGCGTCAACGAAGACTGCGGCTTGCCGCATTGTTGCAGCCTCTGGCGGCTGCATCCCGGAAGCTCAACTGCTTCGCGGCCCTCCCGGCTTTAAAGTCCTCGTGACGCGATTCCCAAGGCTTCCAGACTTTCCATAGCCCTCGTGCGCGGCCCCAGCCCGCACGGCCGATGACGTTCAGCCGCGCTCTCTGAGGGGGCGTGCGATCTCACTTACGAAGCAAAAGGAACCATTGATGTCGTATCTTGCGCCTTCGGAATTCGTCACCAAGATGGTGGATGCGGGCGAGTCCAAGATTTTCATGTCCACCCGGGATACCGTCATCCGGGCCTATATGGCCGGCGCCATCCTTGCTCTCGCCGCCTGGTTCGCCGTCACGATCAACGTCAACACGGGCCAGCCGCTGGTCGGCGCGCTGTTGTTTCCGGTCGGCTTCGTTATGCTCTATCTTTTGGGCTTCGATCTCCTCACCGGCGTCTTCGTGCTCTCCCCGCTCGCCTTGATCGACAAGCGTCCGGGCGTCACGCTCAGTGGCGTGCTGCGCAACTGGGGCCTCGTCTTTGTCGGCAACTTCGCCGGCGCCTTCACCGTGGCCTTCATGATGGCCTTCGTCACGACCTTCGGCTTCACCCAGGCGCCCGACAAGGTCGGCGCGGCCATCGGCAATATCGGTGAGGGCCGAACCCTCGGCTATGCCGCGCACGGCGCGGCAGGCATGGCGACACTGTTCATGCGCGGCATGCTCTGCAACTGGATGGTCTCGACCGGCGTCGTCGGCGCCATGATCTCGACCTCGGTCTCCGGCAAGGTCATCGCGATGTGGATGCCGATCCTGGTGTTCTTCTACATGGTGTTCGAGCACTCCGTGGTGAACATGTTCCTGTTCCCGTCGGGACTGATGCTGCACGCCAAGTTCTCGATCATGGACTATCTGATCTGGAACGAGATCCCGACCGTGCTCGGCAACCTCGTTGGCGGACTCGCCTTCACGGGCATGACCCTCTATGCCACGCACGTCATGACCCTGCCGAAGCGCCAGGCCGACAAGGCTGCGAAGCCCCGCGTCGCGGCCTGATCACACGCACCTCAACAAGAGAGCCTCGCCCGGGTATGGTGAGGCTCTCTTTGCCTTGGTGGCGACGATGACCCGCGGACTCCTGATCTCGGTCGGCCAGCATTCCGACAAGGGTCGCAAGCCCGTCAACCAGGATTTTCACGGCGTCCTCATTCCAGAGGAGCCGCTGCTCAGCCTGAAAGGCATCGCGGCCGTCCTCGCCGACGGCATCTCCTCCAGCACGGTGAGCCAGATCGCCAGCGAGTCGGCGGTCAAGAGCTTCCTGATGGACTATCACTGCACGTCGGAATCCTGGACGGTGAAGACCTCCGCCCGCCGCGTGCTGGAGGCGACCAATTCCTGGCTGCATGCGCAGACGCGCAAGAGCCAATATGCCTATGACCGCGACAAGGGCTATGTCTGCACCCTCAGCGCCATGGTCATCAAGGCGGCCACCGCGCACATCTTCCACGTCGGCGACTGCCGCATCTACCGCGTCGCCGGCAAGGCGCTGGAGCAGCTGACCGACGATCACCGCATCATCGTGTCGTCGGAGCAGACCTATCTCGGCCGTGCGCTCGGCATCAATCCGCAGCTCGAGATTGACTATCAGACGATCGAGATCCAGGCCGGCGACACCTTCCTGCTGGCGACCGACGGCGCCTACGAATTCGTCGATGCGCGCTTCATCACGAGCGCCATCAACGAGCACGCGGCCGAGCTCGACGGTGCCGCGAAGGCGATCGTCGAGGAAGCCTACCGGCGCGGCAGCGACGACAACATCACCGTCCAGATCCTGCGGATCGATGCGGTGCCGGAAGAAACGGGCGTTTTCGATCAGAGTTCGGCGCTGCCCCTGCCGCCTCTATTGGAGCCCCGGGCCGTGTTCGACGGCTACCGGATCATCCGGGAAATCCACGGCAGCAGCCGCAGCCACATCTATCTCGCGGTCGACATGGAGACCGAGGAAACGGTCGCGCTCAAGATTCCGTCGATCGACCTGCGCGACAACCAGGCCTATCTGAAGCGTTTCCTGATGGAGGAATGGATCGCGCGGCGGATCGACAGTCCGTACGTGCTCAAGCCGCGGTCGCGATCGACCCGGCGCAACTATCTCTACGTCGCGACCGAGTTCGTCGAGGGGCAGACGCTGCGGCAGTGGATGCTCGACAACCCGCGCCCCGATCTGGAGACGGTGCGCAGGATCATCGAGCAGATCGCCACCGGGCTTCGCGCCTTCCACCGCATGGAGATGCTGCATCAGGATCTCAGGCCCGACAACGTCCTGATCGACAAGACAGGCACCGCGAAGATCATCGACTTCGGATCGGTCAGGGTCGCGGGCGTCGCCGAAGCCGCGCCGAGATCGGCAGATGCGGAAATTCTCGGCACGGTCCAATACACGGCGCCGGAATATTTCCTCGGCGAAGGCGGGTCGCCCCGGTCCGACATGTTCTCGCTGGCGGCCATCTGCTACCAGATGCTCACCGGACATCTGCCATACGGCGCCCAGCTTGCCAAAATCCGGGGACGATCCGACGCGTGGAAATTGCAATACCGCTCTGCGATCGATGCCGAGCGGGGCATCCCGGGCTGGATCGATGGCGCGCTCAGGAAAGCGCTGCATCCCGATCCCTACAAGCGCCACGAAGATCTCTCCGAGTTCGTGTTCGAGCTCAGAAATCCCAATCCGGCCTATCTCGCCACGCGGACCACGCCACTTCTAGAGCGCAATCCGCTGCTGTTCTGGAAGCTGACCACGGCAATCCTGGCCTGCGCGGTCATCGTGCTGCTCGCAGCGCTCCGGCTGCGATAGAAGGACAAGACTGGATCACGCCGGCTCCGCCGCCTTCACGCCCAGCGGTTTCGGCGCCATGCCGCCGCCGGGCTTCAGGTGGAATTCGTAGGTCATCAGATGCCACCGCCCGCTCGCCTTGGTGCCGTCGGGCATCTCAGGATCGTTGCGCGGCTCGACCTTGGCGATCAGGTCGTCCTTGACGCCAAACACCACGTCGGAATCCAGATATTGATCGCTGTCCATGAAGACGTGGGTGATCAGCGGCTCATAACCTTTGGCATTGACCAGAAAGTGCACATGCGCCGGGCGCATCGGATGGCGATTGGTCTGCACGATCATCTCGCCGACCGGACCGTCGGTCGGGATCGGGTAACTGCACGGCAGGATGGTGCGGAAGAAGAAGCGGCCATCATCGTCGGTGATGAAGCGCGCGCGCGCCGAGGCGCCGACCTCCTCATAGTTCGGCTTCTGGGAATCGTAGAAGCCGTCGTCATCGGCATGCCAGACATCGACGGGAACGCCGGCGAGCGGCTTGCCCTTGAGATCGGTGACGCGGCTCTGCACGAACATGCGTTCGCCGGTCTGATTGTTCGGCGAGATGTCGGTGCCGTGCGCGGTCACCTTGTGCTCGCCGACATAGAACGGGCCGAGCACCGTCGTTTGGGTAGCGCCGTCGCGGTCGCGATGGTTGACAGCGTCCACCAGCATGGAGACGCCGAGCACATCGGACAGCAGGATGAATTCCTGGCGGGTGTCGGTGCATTTCTGCCCCGTCCGGGTCAGGAAATCGATGGCGTATTCCCATTCCTCGAAGGTCAGGCCGGTCTTGCTCACGTAATCGTGCAGCGACTTCACTAGTTCCTGGAGCAGGAATTTTGCACGCGGGTTCGGCGTCTGGTTGAAGCTCTTGATGACGGCTTCGGTGAGTTCGGTCTCGTTGAACTGGGTCATGGTGCTTTGTTGCCCTCGCGTTTTTCTCATTGGCCCAGGCGGGCTCCTTGGAGGCGTTCCGAGGCGGAGTCTACACCAGCCGGCCCGGCCTCGTTAAGTGCAAGCGACTTGGAATGGGGCCGCCATTTCGGTATCAATTTTCCGACAAAACGCCCCGGAGGAACTGATGCTCGCCCCTAGCCCCGCCTCGCCCGAATCCGTCGGCATGTCCAAGGCTGCGCTCGACCGCGTCGATGCGCATCTCAAGCGCCGGTACATCGATGCCGGCCGTTTCCCGGGCACACAGCTCCTGATCTATCGCCGCGGCAAGATCGCCCACAGCTCGGTGCAGGGCTTTGCCGATGTCGAGCGCAAGGTGCCGGTGAAGGACGACACCATCTACCGCATCTACTCCATGACCAAGCCGCTCACCAGCGTCGCCTTCATGATGCTGGTCGAGGAAGGCCTCGTCGCAATCGACGAGCCCGTCGCCAAATACATTCCGGAATGGAAGGATCTCGGCGTTTTCGTTGCCGGCACCTATCCGGCCTTCCTGACCCGGCCGCCGTCCCGGCCAATGCTGATCGTCGACCTGCTGCGCCACACGTCCGGGTTAACGTATGGCTTCCAGCAGCGCTCCAACGTCGATGCCGCCTATCGCAGTGAGAAGATCGGCGAGGTCGAAAAGTCGGGCACGCTCCAGACCATGATCGAGGGCCTCGCAAAGATTCCGCTGGAGTTCTCGCCGGGCGAGGCCTGGAACTATTCGGTTGCGACCGACGTGATCGGCTATCTCATCGGCAAGATCTCGGGCGTGCCATTCGAACAGTTCCTGAAGCAACGCATTCTCGATCCGCTCGGTATGACGGACACCGACTTCCACGTGCCGGCCTCGAAGGCGCATCGCTTCGCGGCCTGCTACTCGGCGGACCCTGGCGGTGGCATGACCTTCCATGCCGGCCAGCGCCGCGAGGGCTTGACGCTGCAGGACGATCCGACGACGAGCTCGTTCCTGTCACCGCCCTCCTTCATCTCCGGCGGCGGCGGCCTGTGCTCGACGGTCGCCGACTATCTCACCTTCTGCCGCGCGCTGCTCAACGGCGGCGAAGTCGGCGGCGTCAGGCTGATCGGGCCGAAGACGCTGGCGTTGATGACCACCAACCACATTCCCGGCGGACGCGCGCTGCCCGAGGTGTCGCGCTCGCTGTTCTCCGAAGCCGCCTATAACGGCATCGGCTTCGGCCTCGGCTTCGCAGTGACCATGCGTCCGGCCGAAACGCTGATCGCCGGCAGCCCGGGCGAATACAATTGGGGCGGCGCGGCCACGACTTCCTTCTGGATCGACCCGGCCGAGGAGCTGATCACCATCTTCATGACGCAAGTGCTGCCGTCGAGCGCCTACCCGATCCGGCGCGAGCTGCGCAGCATGGTCTACGCCGCAATCACCGAGAGCAACCTGTAACCGATTGCAGCGATCCCGCGGCCCGCGGCCGCGGCAGGGCTATCGCTTAACACTCGTTGCGGCGGTCTGCGCGCACGCCTCGTCCTTCGAGACGGCGCTTACGCGCCTCCTCAGGATGAGGCTAATCGGCGTCAGTGCTCGTTGAAACTGTCGCCACGTACTCGATCCTCATCCTGAGGAGCCCGCCTAAAGCGGGCGACTCGAAGGATGGCCGCAGGGAAAAGCTCTCAAATGCGATAGCCCGCCTGCCGCGGGATCGCATCGCTCATTTCAGCATCTCCGGCACGATCAGACGCGGCAGGAACAGCGACACGCTGGGCCAAACGATGACCGCCGCCAGCACGAGCAGCATCGGTATCAGCATGATCACCGTGTCCTTCAGGGCATAGCGCAGCCGAACGCCGGCGATCGAACATGCGATCATCAGACAGAGGCCATAGGGTGGCGTCACCAGCCCGAAGGCCAGCGACACGATGGAGATAATCGCGAACTGGACTGGATGGAGATCGACGGACTTGGCCAGCGGCTCCAGCACGGTGCCGACGATAATGATCGCCGGGATGGCGTCCAGGAAGCAGCCCACCACGAGAAAGCAGAAGGAAATGAAGAAGCCCGCCGCGACGGCACCCATGCCCCATGTCGAGACGTTGGCCAGCAGCTCTTGCGGGATCCTGTAATAGGCAAGCAGCCAGCCGAACGCACTTGCGGTGCCGACGCAAAACAGCGCCACGCCGGCCAGACGCCCGGTGTCGAGCAAGGCCTTGTACAATTCGCGCAGACCTGTCTCGCGATAGAAGAACGCCGACAGCGCGACGGAATAGAGCACCGCAACGCAGGCGGACTCGGTTGCGGTGAACCACCCGAGCAGAATGCCGCCGACGATGATGAACGGCGTCATCAGCGCCGGGATCGACCGCCAGATGGCGCATCGCATCTCGACCCATGTCGCCTTCGGATAGGTCGGGTAGCCGCGGCGCACGGCATAGACGTGCACCGTCGCCATCTGCGCGCCCGCGATCAGCAGGCCCGGCACGATGCCGGCCAGATACATCGCCGCAATCGAAGTCGAGATCAGCCCACCCCACACGATCATCAGGATCGAGGGCGGGATGATGACAGCCAGAACCGCAGACACCGCCGTGATGGCGATGGAGAACGACAGGTCGTAGCCCTCCTTGCTCTGCGCATCGATGAAGATCTTGGACTGGCTCGCCGCATCGGCGGTGGAGGAGCCCGAGATGCCGGCAAAGAACACCGACAGCACGACGTTGATCTGCGCCAGAGACCCCGGCCAGTGCCCGACCATCGAGCGCGACAGCGCCACCAGTCGGTCGGTGATGCCGCCGATGCTCATCAGGTTTGCCGTCAGCAGGAAGAATGGGACCGCCAGCAGGATGAATGAATTGTAGGCATTGAAGGTCTCCTGCGCGAGCATCATCAGCGACAGGCGCGGCTCGATCAGCAGGATCGGCACGCAGGCAAGGCCGAGCGCGAAAGCGACCGGCACCCGCACGATGAGCAGACCGATGAAGACCCCGAACAGCACCATCGCGGCCTGTCCGGCAGAAAGTACAGTGCCGCTCATCTCTGTGCCCCGACCAGAATGCGCGTTTCATCCAGAATCTGTTCGCCCGCAAACACGATCCACGTCACGCCGGCCACCGGCCAGGCGACGTGGATCAGCCAGAGCGGCAGATCGGCCAGCTCAGACGTCCTGTTCCAGGCGAAGCGTGTGAATTCGATCCCGGCCCAAACAAACACGAGAGCCAGCGCCAGCACGCCCAGCCGCGCGATGATCCGCACCGCGGCTTCCGACCGCCGCGACAGGTCGGGCCACACGTCGACCTCGAAATGCTGCGCCTCCCGGATGCCCACCATGGCGCCGATCATGATCGTCCAGACGAACAGGAACCGCGCCATCTCCTCCGTCCAGATGTAGGAGGGAATGAACGGCGTATAGCGCGAGACGATTTGCAGCGTGACCGGAACAACCAGGATGCCGACGCAGGCGGCCAGCAGGAATTCCAGCAGTTTCGCATAGGCCGCGGTGACGCGACGCCACAGCGACGGTGTGGACGGGACGTGCATTTCGGACATTGGAGCTCCGTACGGCGCTCATCCACCACGTCCGGGCAGGAAGCGGGGCCTGCCCAGACCATCGTGGCGGACGCACGACCTCAGACGACGTTGATCTTCTCGAAAATGCCTTCCGCGCCGATCTCCTTGGCGTAGGTGACCATCACGGGGTCAGCGAGCTTCTTCATGGCGTCCCGCTCCTCGAACGGAACACGCTTGAGCTTGCCGGCCTTCTCGAGCGTGTCGAGCTTGACGACCTCTTCGCTCGACTCCAGCTGACGGCCGTAGTCGCCGGCTTCCTTCCCGGCCTTCATGATCGCATCCTGCAAATCCTTCGGCAACGTCTTCAGCGTCTTCACCGAGAAGCAGATCGGCCGGATCGAGACGGCGTGCTGAGTCAGGCTGAGATACGGGGCCACTTCGTAGAACTTCATCGCCTCGACGCCGGCCGCCTCGTTCTCGCCGGCCGATATCACCCCGTTCTGGATCGCGTTGTAGATTTCGTTATAGGCGATCACGGTCGGGCTCATGCCGACGGCCGCAAAGGTCTTCGACCAGATCGGCGCGCCCTGCACACGAACCTTGAGCCCCTTGAGATCGGCGAGAGTCTTGAGCGGCTTGTTGGCGAAGATGTTGCGGATGCCGCCGCCGGCATAACCGATCAGAACGACCTCGGCCTTGGTCGCGACCTCGTCGGCGATCGGCGCCAGGATGTTGGCTTCGACGACCTTGTTCATGTGCTCGATGCCCTTGAACACGAAGGGCGCGTCGATGAACGGGGCCGCCTTGGCGAAGGTCGACATGTGGGCCGGCGAGACGATGCCGTAATCGACCGCCTTGCCCTGCGACATGTACTCGAAATACTGTTTCTCGAGGCCGAGCGAGGAGTTCTTGTGCAGCGTGAAGTTGACGGGCTTGCCGTAGTACTTCTTCACCAGCTCCTCGAACCGGATCAGCGCCCGATTGAAGGCATGGTCGTCATTGAACTGGACCGCGCCGTTCAACGTGATCGGCGCCTGCGCGCTGAGGATCGACGGCATGCCGATCGTGGCTGCCGCAGTGGTTGCACCGATACCAGCGAGAAATGACCTTCGCTTCATCGTCTCCCCTCCCTTTGATGCTCCAGCCCTGTCGCCGGGCCGTGAGCGCAGCCGCCATGCGGCGTGCGAGAGGCAAGCGTATGAAAAACCTCAGCGGGACGGAAGTCATTTCGCGTGCGCTCGCGGTAGTCTTCTTCGCGCGACTACTCCTGCCCGGCCTGTTGCACTGCAACTTGCGCTTCAGCTGGCGCGCGGCAAGCTCTCCTGGCAGGCGGAGGACTTGCGGGCCTGTGCACTGCACGCAGAGGCCCGCTCGGCTTCCAAAACGAAGCTAGTGCATATGACCAATCAGATAGATGCCGCCGCCGATCACGATGATCGCGGGCACTGCCCAGAGAATAAATACGGGCATCACATTCTCCCTAATTAGACGTGCAGACCTTGACGGTCTTCATGCCGCTTTCCGCTTCGGCGCGCGTCTTGTAAATAGTGCCCGAGGGACTGACGACGGTCATGGACGTGTCCGTCGGCTTCTTGTCGACGACGATGCACTTCTTGGTCTTGACGTCCTGCACGACGTAGAACTCGTCGGCTGCGAATGCCGGCAGGGACAGTGCAGCAACCATCAGCGCTGCGGACGCAATTCTCAACTTCATTTTCTCCTCCTCCAATTACCAGGCTTGCCACCTGGCCGATTCAGAAACGGGAAAAAGTAGCAATTTGTTCCTATCCGCCGGGAACACCACTCGCGATGAGATGTTGGTGCGGCGCTATTCCCGAGAGGAGGACAAGATGAAGAAGCTGTTCCTGCTGTCCGCTGCGGCGGCGTTGATCTCGACCGGCGTTTTCGCGCAATCCACCGTGGTGACCACCACCGGAACCGGGCACGCGGCCGCGGTTCAGATCGAGCCGGAATACCGGACCAGGATCAAGTCCTACGTTACCGAACACCGCATCCGCCCGGTCACGACGAAGGAGAAAATCATCGTCGGAGCGACGATCCCAAGCGACGTCGAGCTCGAGGCCGTTCCGGCGGATTGGGGCCCGTCATTGACGAAGTATCGCTACGTCTATTCCGGGGATCGCGTGATGCTGGTGGATCCCGGCTCACGCATCGTGGTGCAGGAGATCGATTGATCAGGACGGACGGACAGCCGTCTCGGCGGCCGCTCTCGCGGAGTTGACTGCATGACATCGCATCGCGAGGAGCGGATCGCCGGCCTGGCAGCCGTTCGCGCCGTGTGTCTGCTGTTGATCGCGGCCGGCATGAGCTGAGGCGCCACCCGACTGCGCTGCAACATCCCGTCTCCGGATCGTTTCGCGGGTGGCGAAAATCGTGGCGCAGCGCAACTCGCGACCGTATGGTCTCCCAAAATCATATCCGGCGCTGCCGCGCTGGAACCGGGACGCCTGCGTTTGTCAAAACTCACCCTGCCGGTCCGGCTCGCTCTCCTCGTCGCGGGAACGATGTTGCCGCTGATCGTCTTTGCCGTCGGCCTTGCCTATTCCAACTATCGCCAGGATCGCAGCGAGGCGACGCGCCGGGTGCTGGAGATGGTGCGAAGCATGCGCATCGTGCTCGATTCCGAAGTGCAGCGGATAACGGGTGGCTTGCAGGTGCTCGCGCTCAGCGAATCCCTGCAAAGCGGTGATTTCGACGGCTTCCGCCGGCTGGCAGTCGGGTTCATCAGCCAATATGGCGGAGACAGCGTTCTTCTGCTGGCCGACAGATCCGGCCAGCAGCTGTTTTCGACCGTCACGACGCAGACGGCGAATCTACCACCGCGCAACAATCGCGAGATCGTCGAGCGGGTGTTTGCAAGCAAGGCTCCGCAATATGCGACCTGTTCGTCGGTTCGACCAAGAAACGGCTGATCGTGACCGTGGAAGTTCCCGTGCTGCGCAATGGCGACGTCGTCTATGCGCTCTCCTTCAGTCCGCCGATCGCGATATTCCAGAAATTGGTCGAGCAGCAGCGGCCAAATGATCAATGGACGGTGTCGCTGCTGGACACCAAGGCCCGCGTGTTCGCGCGCACACCCAACCCTGGCGAGACGTTCGGCAAGCAGGCTTCCGGCGCACTCTACGATGCGATGTCGCGCACGCCGGAGGCCGCGCTTTCGACCGTTTCGCTCGACGGCGTCGCGCTGTCCTCCGCCTTTACCAGATCGCAGCTGACCGGCTGGACGGTCGTGGCCGGCGTCACCGAGAGCTCGCTGATCGCGCCGCTCTGGCGCAACATCGCGATCACGAGCCTGATCGGCGGCATCCTGCTGCTGGTTGGCCTCACTTTCGCAGTCAGGATGGCGACCACGATCGCGCGCGGCGAGATGCTGCACAATCTGCTGATCGAGGAGCTCAACCATCGCGTCAAGAACACGCTGGCGCTGATGCAGGCAATCGCGGTGCAGACTTTCCGCAGCGCCAGCCGTGACGAGCGGGCCAAGTTCGAGGGCCGGCTCGGCGCGCTGGCCGAAGCGCATAATCTCCTGAGCCAGGAGAAATGGGCGGGCTCCGAGCTCCGAGACGTCATCGCCCGCGCGGTCCGGCCGTTCCTGCTCAGCAATTCCGATCGCATCCGCATGGCCGGCCCGGCCGTGCCACTGTCGCCGCGACTCGCCGTGGTGCTGTCGATGATCGTGCACGAGATCGCCACCAATGCCGCGAAATACGGCGCGCTGTCCAACGAGACCGGTCGGGTGACGCTGGATTGGGAGGTCCTCGCTGATGGGCCGACGCCGCGGCTGCGGCTGATCTGGACCGAGATCGGCGGGCCGCCGGTCACGGCGCCGGTGCAACGCGGCTTCGGCTCGCGCCTGATCGAGCGCAGTGCGCGCGACCAGCTCGGCGGTGAGGCAACCGTCGACTTCCTGCCGCGTGGTGTGGTCTGCACGGTGATCTGCACGCTGGACGAGGCGTCCTGATCTACGGCCTCCCCAACCGCATATCGCAACGCAGCACAGCTGGTCCTGCGACAATTGCGCTTGCCCTCACCCAATCATCCGATGTTAAACATCGGATGATTGTGCAGCTGCCGGGCGTGGCAGCCAAAGACAAATGAACCGGCCGCGACAGGCCGGACGGGAGAGACGTACGAGTGGCAGGAGCGCGCCCGAGCCCCGTCGACAAGCCGATCAAGCCCGGCCGCATTCGCGCCGTGCTGACGACGCTCGGCCGCGAGATCGCCCAGGATCTCATTCCCGTCGGGACGACCCTGCCGCCGGAGCCTGAACTCGAAACCCGCTTCGGCGTCGGGCGCGGCGTGGTGCGCGAGGCCGTCAAGACGCTTGCCGCAAAGGGTCTCGTCAGCGTGCGGCCGCGCCACGGCACGCACGTGCTGCCGCGCCACGAATGGAGCCTGCTCGACCGCGACGTGCTGAGCTGGCTGGTCGGCCAGGACGCGCCGGATCGCGACCTTCTGCTGGCGATCCAGGAGGTGCGCTCGATCATCGAACCTGCCGCCGCAGCTCTTGCCGCCGAACGCGCGACCAGGAACGACCGCTGGCGGATCGACACGGCCTTGGCTGCGATGCAGACCGCAAAGGACCAGGCCAGCGCCCTCGCAGCCGACAAGGCTTTCCATCTTGCCATCCTGGACGCAACCCACAATCCGGTACTCCAGGGCTTTCGCGGCGCGATCGATACCATCCTGAGCACGGTCTTCACCGTCGCCGTCGGAGGCCCCGGCGGCTGGTTCAGGGATAATCTACCGAACCACGCGGCGGCGGCGCGGGCCATCGAGAGCGGCAACCCGGAGAAGGCGCGCGCAGCGATGGAACGGCTGCTGGGCTACACACGACTGAAGCTTTCGAGCCGCAAGTCGGCCAGCGCCGCAGCGACCCGTAAGGCGGGCGGATCGGACCTCCGCGTGACCAGGAAATCGAGCATCAAGCGCAAGAGGAAGCGCCATGGACGGTGACATGAAGGGCTCGGCCCGGATCCTCGCTCCGCCCGGGAACGCGAGGGTCGCAACCGACAGAGATATGCGATTGCGCGAAACGTAGCTACGATGTCGGGAATGATCAGCGTGAAATGCCGGCACAGGCATGGCTGAGCGTCAGGGAGGTCAAATGCAGGTGACGGGCAGTCTGAAGGGCCGATCGTCGCGGCTGATCCGCAGCGTCAACTCGCTGCTGGGAGCTGCGATGTTCGTCGCGCCGCTGCTTGCGCTGGTCGCGATCTGGGCCGTCGTCGTCCCGCTGTTCAACGTCAATCCGCGCGTGTTTCCCTCGGTCGGTGCGGTCGGGGCGGCCGCACTGGACTCGATCCGCGACGGCACGTTGTTCGCCCATGTCGGCGCAAGCCTCTTGCGCGTCGGCCTCGGCACACTGATCGGCATCGCAACTGCCGTGCCGCTCGGCATCGCCATGGGCGTCAGCCCGACCGTCGCGGCCTTCCTCACGCCGCTGTTCCGCTTCTTCTCGGTGCTCGCCGGCATTGCCTGGATCCCGATCGCGACGCTGTGGTTCGGCTACGGTTTTGGCGCGATCGTCTTCGTGATCTTCAACGCCGTGTTCTTCGTCGTCGCCTACAACACCCTGCTCGGCGTCAGGACCATTCCACACACGCTGCGCAACGCGGCCGCCTCGCTCGGCGCCGGCCGCTGGGCGCTGCTGACCGAAGTGCTGCTGCCGGGCGCGCTCCCCAATATCGTCACCGGCATTCGGACGGGCCTTGGCTTCGCCTGGCGCGGGCTGATCGCCGCCGAGATGATCGCGACCAATGTCGGGCTCGGCTACATGCTGTTCGTCGCACGCGACTTCTACCGCACCGAGGTGATCGTGTTTGGCATGATCGTGATCGGCGTGCTCTGGCTTCTGATCGACCGTCTGCTGCTGGTCCCGCTGGAACGCGCGACCATCGAGCGCTGGGGCATGGTGAGGCGCGCATGAACCTGATGCTGCAAATCTGGGCCGGCTATGCCCGCTTGACCCGGCGCTGGCCGGGGATCGCCGCAATCATTCCCTTCATCCCGGTGCTGGCGCTGTGGACGGCCGTCAGCGAAGCCGGACTGTTTCCACGCGCGTTCTTCCCCGGCCCGGGCGATGTGGTGCGCGCGTTCTTCACGCTCACCTACAAGGGCATCCTGCCCGACTATCTCCAGGACAGCCTGATCCGGCTCGCGACCGGCGCCGCGGTCGGCATGGCGCTCGGCATTCCCTTAGGCATCCTGATCGGCACCAGCCGCTGGGCGCACCGCATCTGCTGGCCGGTGCTCTTGTTCTTCCAGGCCATCGGCGACATCGCCTGGCTGCCGATCCTGTTGATCTGGTTCGGCTTCGGACTGACGACGATGACCTTCGTCATCGTCTACACCGTACTGTTCCCGGTCGTGCTCAACACCGTGCTCGGCGTCGAATCCGTGCCGCGCGATCTGGCGCGTGCTGCCTTGAGCCTCGGGGCTTCGCGCGCGCGCGTGCTGTGGGAGGTGACGCTGCCGGGCGCGCTGCCCAACATCATCACGGGCCTGCGCAACGGGCTCGGTTATGGCTGGCGCGCGCTGATCGCGGTCGAGATGATCGTCGGCACCTCCGGCATCGGCTTTATGATGTTCGACGCCCGCCGCGCCGGCTCGACCGTCGAGATCCTGCTCGGCATGATCATTCTCGGATTGCTCTGGTACATCGTGGACGCCTGGATCCTCGCGCCGCTCGAGCGCGCGACCGGCCAGCGTTGGGGATTGGTGACATCATGAAGATGCTTTCGCTGCGCAATCTCGGCAAGACCTATTTCGACCCCTATGCGGGCGCGCATGTCACCGCCGTCCACGACGTCTCGCTCGACGTCGAGCCCGGCGAATTCATCTCGGTGGTCGGTCCCTCCGGCTGCGGCAAGACGACGATCCTGAACATGATCGCCGGCTTCATCCCCTATTCGAAGGGGGACATCCTGCTCGACGGCAAGCCGGTGCACGGGCCTGGCCCCGAGCGTGGCGTCGTATTCCAGTCGTTCGCGCTGTTTCCCTGGAAGACGGTGCTCGACAATGTCGGCTTCGGCCCGAAGATGCGCGGCGTGCCGAAGGCCGAGCGCGACCGCATCGCGCGCGAATATCTCGCGCTTGCCGGGCTCTCGCACGCGGCGCACCGCTATCCCAACGAGCTCTCCGGCGGCATGCAGCAGCGCGTCGGCGTGGTGCGCGCACTCGCCAACAACCCCGACGTCCTCTTGATGGACGAGCCGTTCGCCAGCGTCGACGCGCAGACGCGCATGACGCTCCAGGAGGAACTGACCCGCATCTGGCAGGAGCGCAAGCCGACGGTGATCTTCATCACCCATGACGTGGCGGAAGCGGTGTTTCTCGCCAACCGCGTCGTCGTGTTATCGAAGGGACGCGTGCTCGACCAGATCGCGGTCGACCTGCCGCGGCCTCGGGTCTGGGACGACCTTGTCAAGGACGACCGCTTCAAGCAGCTCTCGGCGCGCGTGCTGCAGATGGTGCGCGCGGCATGAGCATCGCCTCCGAAGCCTTGCGCTCGTCCAAGGCCCGCGTCGTGCTCGGCGCGATTGCCGCATGGGCGCTGTTTCAACTCTGGCTGACGATCGCAGCGCCGGGAAAGATTTCGCCGGAGCTGACGGTCACATCGGAAAAGGTCAACGTGCAGATCGAGCTGCCGTTCACGCCGGAGCGCTTCCACGTGCTCGCGTTCCAGCAATACGGACGCGTCTCGGGCACGGACGAGCATTCGATCGAACTGCGTGGCGTTAAAAGAACGGACCTCAACGCCGTGGCCCGACCCTATTGGGTGACGGCGGTGGGGCCGATAAAAGAGGGAGGCTGAGAATATGAAACGACTCGTGTTGCTTGGACTAGTGCTTCTCGCCGGCCTGGTGCCGGCAAGCGCCCAGACCCTGACGAAGCTGAAGGCCGGCATGGTCACCGGTATCGACCAGATCGGCCTGCCGATCGCGCTCGAGCGCGGCTTCTTCGAGAAGTACGGGCTCGACGTCACGATCGCGCGCCCCTACGCGACCGGCGTCGACGCGCTGAACGCATTGCAGGCCGGCGAGAGCGAGATCGTGCAGGTCGGCGTGCCCATGATCGGCGCCGTGCTGCGCGGCATGGACCTCGTCGCGCTCGGCAATTACAGCGGCAACGCCACCAAGGCCGGCTCCGATGCGACCATGGCGATCATCGCGCGCGAAGGTTCAGGCATCGTCAAGGGCGACCTGTCGACGCTGAAGGGCAAGAAGATCGCAGCGTCCTTCGGCACGATCAACCATCTCTACATCCTGGCGACGCTGGAGAAGGCCGGGCTGAAGCCCGACGACGTGACGCTGGTCAACACGCCGCCGCCGGACATGACCGTCGCCCTGCTCGCCAAGGGCATCGACGCGTTCTCGGGCTGGGATCCCTGGCCGATCGTCGCGGGCAAGGATGTGCCCGGCGCGGTCGAGATCATCCGCGGCGGCGACGTGATCTCCTATCTCGGCTTCAACGTCGCGCTACGCCCCTGGGTGCAGGCCAATGGCGAGACCATCGAGAAATTCCTCGCGGCCGTCTCCGAGGCCGACCAATGGATGCGCAAGAACCCGAAGCAGGCGGCGCAAGTTGCCACACGCTGGATTCCCGGCCTCAAGCAGGACGTCGCCGAGGCTGCGATGCAGTTCAACATCCAGCAGGCGGACCGCCGGCTGTCGGCGAACAATTACCGCGCGCTCTGGAGCGCCGAGGACCGGCTCTCCCGGCTCGGCATCCTCAAGTCGACCTTCGACGTCAATGCGCATATCGAGCCGAAGCACATTCTCAAGGTCATGAAGGACCGTCCCGAGCTGTTTGCCGACCTGCCGCCGATCCCGGAGACGGCGGCGATCACGCCAGGCTATGTGTTCAAGCCTTGAGCCTGTTGCAAACATCCAGACCGGCGCGCGATGCGCGCCGGTCTAACTGATCGTCTGCAATGCCGGGAACGTCTCAAGGCCCGGCTTCATTGACGCGACCGGCGATCGCCGGGCGTCTGGTCTAGACGGTCGAGATGCCGTCGATCGGACTGATATCCCCGACGAAACGCAGCAGATCGGCCATCGTGAATTCGCCCGGCACTTGCGATGGAAGCGTCGGCTTCCAGTTCTTGCCCTTGACCCAAAGATACGACTGGTGGTCGCCATGGACGAGGCCGACGAAGACCTCGGCAAGCAGCGTCGCGCCAACCGGCCCGAGCCTTTCGCCGCCGCCCCGCTGCTCCGCCTCCTTGAGGATGTAGTACCATAGCGGAGTGTGCTGGTGCAGGCCATGCTTCTTCGCCACCGCACCGTCGCTCCCCTTCGAGATTTCTTCCGGCGTCAGTGGATTCTTGATCTTCATGGCCTTGGCGACGTCCTGCCCCGACGGCAATCCCAGCAACACGCCGCGCTTGAGGTTGCGGAACGGCAGGCTGCCGCCGTCACCAGGCAGTGTGTGGAGTTGCGGCACGACGAAGGGGTCGATCTTGCGCGATGGATTGAGGGTCACGCCCGGAGGATTGTTCGACAGCACCTGATAGAAGCGCCGCCAGTCGATGATCCAGTTGCTCGAAAGCACCGGAAGCGGGAGCGGCGGCTGAATCGGGTTAGGCTCCAGATCACCGATGATTCCTCCCGAAAGCCCGGTGAACCTGAACAGCAGATCGAGCGTCGCAGGAGTGAGGCCACCCGGCGTGAAGATCCTGTTGTGACTATAGACCTGGCGAACCATGCTGTGGCCGAGACGGTAGACCGCAGCGGAAAACTCGACGGGCATGTAGGGTGTCTTCCTGAAGCGGTAGAAACGCCGCCCCTGCTCGAGGATTTTCGCGACGATCCCCTTCTCGGTGATCCGCTCCACGAAATCGTGCAGGACCATCCATTGGTAGTGCCAGGTCACGATCCGGCGTGCTTCCTCGAATATCTCGCCCTGCGGCTTTCCCGATGCCGCGAGCTGATCGCAAACCTTGTTGTGAAACTTCAGCATCGCAAGATGGGTTTGCGCGACGAGCAGGTTCTCGTCGTTGCGGTGATCGCCGATGAGGGCAAACCCCTCGGGATTGCGCGGCAGGTCGTTGCGATGATCTCCCGTGATGGCATCGACGTTGACGGTCTTGCCGATCAGGAGCTTGGGGCCCGGAGTCTTGCCGTTGTCGCTCGCCGAATTGCGCGCGTAGAGGTGGCGGCTTCCGTCGGGACCGAGACCATAAACGCTGTCGAGATCGAGCGCGGGCGTGCGAAAATTAGTGACCGCCGTCGGATCGGCCTCCTTCTCGCCAAAGGAGGTCAGATCGAGCATGATATCGTGGTCGATGAATTGCCCGAGATAGGTAAAGCCGGCCGGGACGCTGAGATTGTTTCCCGCAGCGTCGCCGGGAGCGGGATCCTTCATCGCATCGGCGAGCTCATGCAGCGGGCCGTCGTCGACAGCGAGCGGCTCCAGTGTCGGAAACATCCGACCGAACATGCCCGGATCGTCGTGTCCGGAAAGCGTATCCAGAAATTGTCGCGTCGGTTGACGTCCGGCCTTGCCATGACCGGGATGAACGTTCACGTCGGTTCCCATCGCTTGCTCCTGCTCAAAATGCTGTAAGGGGAGAGGGGCGCCGAAGATGTCGATTGGTCTAAAATTCTCGTTTCAGTATACGTTCTTGAAGAATGCCCCTCAGGGTGCAGTAAAATGAAATATTACCACAGATTGCATTCTGTGGGTGAGTCCTACCGGCGAGGCTTTTTGCCCCACCAACGACACAGGCTTTTGATCGCCTGGAGCTCAAACAAAAAAGACTAAGGCGCGATGGACGAGCCGGTCCAATCTCATCGCGCTTTAGCGTTTCGCGGCGAACCGCGCCCAGATCTCAGCGTCCGTGTAAAAGTCTATGCCGCCATCGAGATCTCTCACCAGCCACTCGCCGAGATAGACGATTTGAGTGCCGCTGCGCCGCTCGTGCCGAAGTTCGAATTTTCCATCGGCATCCTTCTGCAGCGAGCAACTCGACTGAACCCAGCTCGGCCACTCCTGCAACGGCTGCCCCAAAAATTGCCAGGCAACCAAAGCCGCGTTGTTCGGCAAGGGCTCTAAGCGCAGTGTCTCGGTCACGTGATCTCCACCATGCGAGTTGTCCCTGATGCAACGTCTCGGCACCGGAAAGGTTTGGTATCTCGTCGTTCCGTGACAGCATGCCCCGCAGGTCTCAACGGTTCCTTTGCTATTTCGTCCGTGAAAACCCGGTTCCCGCGCGCCTCACCCGATCGTCTGCAGCGCCGGAAACGTCTCCAGCAGCCAGATGCTCACATTCGAGACCGCGCCGGTGAGAAAGCCGATGCCGGTGATCACCATCAAGACGCCCATGGCGCGCTCGACATTGACGAGCTGGCCCTTCATGCGCGCGAACAGCGCTGAGAACTGCTCGATCATAAGCGCGGCGATCAGGAAGGGAATACCGAGGCCCGCGGAATAGACCGCGAGCAGGCCGGCGCCCTTCGTCACCGTGGCTTCCGCCGCGGCGATCGAGAGGATCGCGGCGAGGATCGGGCCGATGCAGGGCGTCCAGCCGAAGGCGAAAGCGAGGCCCATGATATAGGCGCCCCAGAGGCCGACCGGCTTGGGGATCGGCAGCCGTCCCTCGCGCATCAAAAGGCCGATGCGCGTCAAGCCCAGGAAGTGCAGGCCCATGATGATGATGACGATGCCGGCGATGATCGACAGCTCCGCCGACCAGGCCCGGATCAGCCCGCCGATCAGCGAGGCGCTGGCGCCGAGCGCCACGAACACCGTGGAAAAGCCGAGCACGAACAGGAGCGCCGACATCATGATCGCGCGCTTGGAGGCCGCGGCCGGCTCGTCGCTCTCGACATGCTCGATCGTGGCGCCCGTGAGGTAGATCAGATAGGGCGGGACCAGAGGCAGGACGCAAGGCGAGAGGAAGCTGACGAGGCCGGCAATCAGCGCCGCCGGGATCGAAACATTTTGCATGATGCAGTCGGAGCCATCTCAGGTGCCGGTACGGCGCGCAAGCAATGCGCCCGGCCCGGCGCCGAACCGGCTCTGGTGTAGCCGATGCCGGAGAATGCGCAACAGAGGCGCACAGAACCAAGGCTCCTCCCGATGCCCTCCGTGATCACAGATGCGGCATCGGGACGCGCACAAACCTCGCCAAACAGGGAGATTCGGCGGCGCGGCTATTTCACCACGCGGAGCAGCGGACGCCGGGGCTGGTCCTGCGTCTGCTTGGAAGGGGGCGGCGGCTCACTCGCAGCGCTCCGCAGCATTTCGTCGCACAGTGCCCTGAGATCGGCACTGTCAATTCCTTTCAGTTTCATCCTGACGTCGAGGATGACGATGGACAGCATCTCGGCCGACTCACGGCTGCTGCACTCATTGAGAACCCTGCGGCACTCCTCGAGCGTTTCCAGCACCGACTGCAACTGTTCGTCTGAATGCGACACGGCGTTCTTTCCGTTAATTCGGCCTGCGAGACGTACTTGTCACGCCCCCTTCGGCCCCCATGAAAGACCAAAGATAGCACGAGGCGACTGCGCCTCCGAACCTGATTTCAGTGTGATTCTGCGGTGGAACTGCGGCTTCGGCCGCCATCGCCATGCAGCACCGTTGGAGATCGCCGAAGTGGTCCGGGAGCAAACGCGTGATGCGGTGTGATCGATCCATCGAGGGAGACGGCATCGGCTCTCGCGCAAAAATTTCCATTGCGGACAGCGCCGGCAATCCCGCAGCCACTCCACGGCTCGCAACGGAACTCACGCCAAAACCCCTCAGTCAGGCCGATCGTCTGCCCGAATTCCCAGCCCGCGGCAGCATCCCAATACCACCCACGCAGCAGTAAGGATGACGTTCAAAACTCGTCATTCCCCAACCCGTCGTGGTTGTGGTTTGCGCCAGATTCTGCCAGTTTAGCTTCCTGAAGGGACTTGTATGCACTCCTTGGCGGAAAGGGGCGTTCCTGTGGCGGAACGCCCAAAGACAAATCTCAGCGGCCTCTCGGATTGGGATGCCGCCCGCATATTTTTGGAAGTCGTTCGCTGCGGAAGTTTTCGCTCGGCGGCTGAGCGCTTGTCGCTGTCGATCAACGCCGTGCGCCGACGGATCGACGATTTCGAACGCCAGACCGGCACCACGCTGTTCACCCGCGACGTTCACGGCACCCATCTGACCGATGAGGGTGCTCTGGTGGTCTCCGCCGTCGAGCGCATGGAAGCGGCCACCTTCGACGTGCTGCGCGCCAGCGATTCGATGGCCAACGCCTTGTCCGGTGAGGTCCGCGTTGCCGTCACCGAGGGGCTCGGCACATTCTGGCTGGCCCCGCGACTGGTGGAATTCCAGCAAGCCTATCCGAAGATCCTGGTGGACCTGCATTGCGCGATGCGCTCGGCCGACGTCTCGCGCCACGAGGCCGACGTCGCCATCCATCTGTCGCGTCCCTCGGCGCTCGACATCAAGCTGGTGCGGCTCGGCCGCATGCATCTGATGTTCTGGGCCTCCGAGAAATACATCGCAAAGCATGGCGCGCCGCACTCAGCGGCGGAATTGATCAAGCATCGCCTGGTGCTGCAATTCGCCGACCAGCTTGCCGCCAAGGAATCCTTCGAGAGCTTCTTCCCGGGCGTTCCGGAACGTGAC
The DNA here is from genome assembly GCF_000473065.1 of Bradyrhizobium sp. WSM1743. GTDB lineage: Bacteria > Pseudomonadota > Alphaproteobacteria > Rhizobiales > Xanthobacteraceae > Bradyrhizobium. Next base: position 256,377 of record NZ_AXAZ01000001.1, on the reverse strand, counting down.
CTTCTGGTCATGAAGACCAACGTCTCAAGCGCCAACTACTGGGCGGTCGCGAATGGCGCCGGCATCGGCGTATTCCCGAGCTACGCCATTGCGCTTGGCGGGAAGTTGATTCCACTGGAGGTCGAGCTGAACCGACCGCTGGATATCTGGCTATCCTACCACCCCGGTAGCGGCCGTATCCCGCGCGTGCGGCACATGATTGACTGGCTGATCGAGGCTTTCAATCCGGCTCGCTTCCCGTGGTTTAAGGAAGAGTTCGTGCACCCGCATGAATTCAAGGACTCGTATATGGGCGAACCCCTGACCCAGCTCTTCGGGGGATTTTCAACCGAAGAACAAAGGTGAAAACAGAGATGAAAGCAGCGGCGAAAAGAATGAAGCAGCGCAGCGCCGGCAAGCCGGACATCGAGCTTGGCAAGCGGATCCGTCTGCGGCGCGTCGAGATGAAGATCTCGCAGGCTGAGCTCGGCGAGAAGCTCGGCGTGAGCTTCCAGCAGGTCCAGAAATACGAGAAGGGTGTAAATCGCGTCGGTGCGGCTCGGCTTCAGCAGATCGCCTCCGCCCTCGACGTGCCCGTGACCTTCTTCTACGACGGCGACAACAAGGCCCGCGAGGTCGAGAGCCTGCTCTTCCTCGACTCGGCCTTCAGCCTCCGCCTGCTGCGCGCCTACAGCAAGATCAAGGACCAGACGGTGCAGCGTCAGCTCGTCTCGCTGATGGAATCGATCGCGGCGAACGAGAGCTGAGGCCGATCGACGGCCTGGCCTTTACGGCCGATGTTCAATCCGCCGCGTCACGGGGGCGCGGCCGGATTGAACGAGATCGGATGAGATATGTGTGCGCCCGCGCGCTTGCGCGCGGTGTGTCTCGGGACGGCCTGGCTGCCCCTTCTTCTTGGTCGTTTGCCGCCGGACTTCGCGCGCGCCATGCAATCGCAGCACAGGCGGATGCAGGCTCTCCCACGCTGCCCCGGTTGACCGCGGCGGCGGCTGCGCCGCACATTGCGCTCGGCCTACGACCAGCGAGCGCGCGATGTCCGACATTTTCAGCACGACCGGAACACCTTACGCCGATGGCAAGATCCTCAAGCACAGGGCCGGTGGCGTCGGCGTGATCTCCTTCAACAATCCCGACAAGCGCAACGCGATGTCGCTGGAGATGTGGGAGGGATTTGGCGAGGCGCTGACGGCCTTGCGCGACGACGACACCGTGCGCGTCGTGATCCTGCGCGGCGCCGGCGGCAAGGCGTTCGTCTCGGGCGCCGACATCAGCCAATTCGAGAAGGTCAGGCACAATGCGGCGGCGTCCGAGGAGTACGCCAAGCGCAGCGCCGCCCAGCGTGCGCTGCTCGCCGACTACCCCAAGCCGACCATCGCCTGCATCGACGGCTTTTGCCTCGGCGGCGGCATGCAGGTCGCGATGCTCGCCGATATCCGCCTCGCCTCGCATGGCAGCCAGTTCGGCATCCCTGCAGCCAAACTCGGCATTGCCTACGGCTATGACGGCTTGCGACATCTGGTGTCGCTGGTCGGGCCGGCCTGGGCGCGGCTTCTGATGTACACGGGCATGCGTATCGATTCCGCCGAGGCGCTGCGCATTGGTCTCGTGGAGCGCCTGTTCCCAGAGGGCGAGCTCTGGGGCGAGACCATGACGATTGCGGAGACGATCGCGCAGAACGCCCCTCTCGCGATCAAGGCCGCTAAGATCACCATCGCGCAGGTGCTGAAGGACGAGAGCCGGCGTGACATGGAGGCGATCAAGGCGATCGGCAATGCCTGCATGGACTCGGAGGATTTCCGCGAGGGCCGGCAGGCCTTCATGGAGAAACGCAAGCCGCAATTCCGGGGCCGCTGAAGCTGAACCGACATTCAGGAAGATTAAATTCCACGCGCAGCTCAATGCGGCGGCAACCAGTTGATCTGGCGAAAGTTCTCCCGCCACCAAAGAGGGAGATTGCGATGACACTAAAATTCGCTGTTCTTGGTCTGGCCGCCATGGGTGGTGTGGCGCTCGCGTCGGGACCGGCCCTCGCGGCAATGCCGAACGGCATCCCGCAGGCGGACAAGATTGCAAGCGGTCCGGCCGCTGAGGTCGAACAGGTGCGCTGGGTGTGCAACCCTTGGGGCCGCTGCTGGTGGCGCCCGAACTATTACCGCGCCTACGGCTATTACGGCGGCCCGCGCTTCTACGGTCCGCGTCCGTGGGGCTGGCGTCACCGCCATTGGCACCGTTGGTGAACGACAAAGGGGCCCCGCGGGGCCCCTTTTCGTTGACTACAGCGCCGCCAGCACCGCTTTCGTGATGTCGGTGGTGCCGTTGCTGCCGCCGAATTCCATCGGCTTGATGCCGCCGGCATAGACCTGGTCCACCGCACGCTCGATGGTCTCACCGGCTTCTGCCGCGCTCTCGAGGCCGTGCTTGTCGGCAAGCCAGTCCAGCATCATCGCCGCCGACAGGATCATGCCGGTCGGATTGGCCTTGCCCTGCCCCATGATGTCGGGCGCAGTGCCGTGGCACGGCTGGAACACCGCATACTTGTCGCCGATGTCGGCCGAGGGCGCCATGCCGAGACCGCCGATCAGGCTCGCGGTGATGTCGGAGACGATGTCGCCGAACATATTCTCCATCACCATGACATCGAAATCCCAGGGACGCTTCACCAGCATCGCCGAGCAGGCATCGACATAGAGCCGGTCGGTCTTCACATCAGGATGCTTCTTCTCGATCTCATCGAAGATGCCGCGGAAGAACGCAAAAGCCTTGAACACGTTCGCCTTGTCGACGCAGGTGAGCATTCCCGGCTTGCCGCGCGCCTTGCGTCGCTCGGCAAGGCGAAACGAGAACTCGAACAGGCGCTCCGATGTCCGGCGCGTGATCACCATGGTCTCGCGCGCGTCCTCATGGGTGACGACGCCCTTGCCCATCGAGGCGAACAGGCCTTCGGTGGACTCCCTGATCACGACGAGATCGATACCGCGCTGATCGGCGCCGACGATCGGGCTCGGCACGCCCGGAATGAGCCGCGCCGGACGCACGCCGGCATAGAGATCGAAGATGAAGCGCAGCTCGATCTGTGGCGCAATCTCGGTATTGTCGGGATAGCGCACCGACGGCAAGCCGCAGGCGCCGAGCAGGATCGCGTCCGCCTCCTCGCAGAGCTTGATCGTGCTATCCGGCATCGACTTGCCGGTGGCGAGATAATTGTTGGCGCCGGCGGGCGCTTCGGTGAAGCGGAAGCCGAGACCGGATTTTTCGCCGACCTTGCGCAGCACCTCGAGCGCCGGCGCCATGACTTCGGGACCGATGCCGTCACCGGCGAGCACGGCAATGTGGAAGGCGTTGTTTGCGGACATGGGGGTTCCTGAGCCAAGGGTTGTCATTCCGGGGCGGTCCGCAGGACCGAACCCGGAATCTCGAGATTCCGGGTTCGATGCTTTGCATCGCCCCGGAATGACGGAAATCGTTACGGCGTCAGCACGGTGCGGCCGACCACGGCGCCCTGCTGCAATTGCAGCAGCGCGTCGTTGGCCTTGGCGAGCGGTTGCCGCGTCACCGGGATCGGCGGCACCTTCTTGGTGCGCACGAGGTCGAGCAGCTCCTGCGTCTCGCGCAAGTTTCCGACATAGCTGCCCTGGATCGTCACCGCCTTGATCGGAATTAGCGGCAGCGCCCAGGTCGCACCGCCGCCGAACAGGCCGACGATGATCAGCTTGCCGCCCTTGGTGAGGCAATCAAAGCCGAGCTGCGTCGTGGCAGAGTTGCCGACGAGGTCGATCACGGCCCGGATCGGCCCGCCCGCCTTCTTCGCAAGCTGCTCCAGCGCATCCGCCGCCTTGGGATCGACGGTCGCCAGCGCGCCGGCCTTCTCGGCAGCTTCACGCTTCTTCGCGTCGATATCGACCATGATCGCGCCCTTGCCGCCCATGGCCTTCAGCAGCGACAGCGCCATCAAGCCGAGGCCGCCGGCACCGAACATCACGATCGGCGTGTCGAAATGCTGCTCGACCTTCTTCAGCGCGCTGTAGGTTGTGACGCCCGAGCAGGCATAGGGCGCGGTCGTCGCGGGATCGAGCCCCCTGAGGTTGAGCAGATAACGCGGATGCGGCACCAGCATGTGGTCGGCATAGCCGCCGTCGCAATAGACGCCGAGCGAGCGCGGCGTCAGGCACATGTTCTCGTCACCGCCAAGACAAGTCGCGCATTTGCCGCAGCCGATCCAGGGGTAGACAAGGCCGACGTCGCCGAGCTTCAGGTCGCCCTGGTCGGTCGGCTTCACGTCGGGGCCGAAGGCGAGGACTTCGCCGACAGTCTCGTGCCCCATCGTTAGCGGCAGGTTGATGCCGCGGTCCTTCAGCGACAGCGGCTTGCGGCCATGACCGAGATCGTAGCCGCCTTCCCAGATGTGGAGGTCGCTGTGGCAGACACCGGCGGCCTTTACCTTGATCAGCACCTGCGTGCCAGACGGTTGCGGCGTCGCCTCGTCGACCTCCTGCAGCGGCGCCTTGAAATCGGCGACCTTGAAACTCTTCATTGGCGTCCTCCCGGCATATTCTTATTGTCACGCCCACCATGCCATGGCCGGCGGAGCGAGACAAACTCGCTCCTGTCTAGTTTACGGCGGTCGAAGATGGCAACCCGACGGCGCGCAAGGCCGCATTGCTTGCGGCACGAAGCCGTTCAGCCTGTCGCAGCCGTTTTGCCTGTCGGAATTGACACCTCGCTGGCGAGCCCAATCTCTTCGCGCAATGCTTCCGTGTGCGCGCCGAGCACAGACACCGTCTTGGCCGGCGTCGTGTCGGCCCTCGACATCCGGAACGGCAGGTTGAGCACCTGGAACGAGCCGCCCTCGTCCCGCACCTCCGAGAGCGCCTGCCGATGCGCGAGCTGCGGATCGGCCAGCGCCTCTGACACGGTGCGATAGGCCGAGGCCGGAACGCCGGCAGCGCCAAGTGCGAGCAGGCATGCATCGGTCGACAGCTGCCGCGACCAGACCTCCACACCGTCCATCAACTCCGCCCAGTTCGCGCGGCGCGGAGCATAGGTGGCAAAGCGTGGATCGGAGACCCATTCGGGGCGGCCGATTACTCCCATCAGAGCCTGGAACGTCTTCTCGCTGGCGACCGTGATCATGACATAGCCGGTTGCCGTTTCCGTCGGTCCGAACATCGGGCGGGGCGGCGGCGTCACCGCGAATTGCGAGCTCTGCAACTCGGTCAGAGTCAGGGTCAGCATTGATTCCAGCATGGAGACGTCGATGTGCTGGCCGAGCCCGGTCACGGTGCGCTGATAGAGCGCGGACGCGATCGCGCCAAAACCGTAGGTGCCGGTGACGACGTCGGCGTGGTATATGCCGCAATAGTCTGGACGGCTGCGGCCCGGCTGGTAGGCGAGATGCGCCATGTCGTAGCCGGAAGCCGCATGAATCACCGGCGCATAGGCCGGCAGCTCGGCCGAGGGGCCGGTCTGGCCATAGCCGGAGATCGAGCAGTAGATCAGCCTCGGGTTGACCTGATACAGCCTGTCGTAGTCGAGCCGCAGCCGGTGCATCACGCCCGGGCGAAAGTTCTCGACCAGAATGTCGGCGGTGGCGGCCAGCCGGCGCACCGCCTGCTTGCCGTCCTCGGACTTGAGGTCGAGGACCACGCTCTTCTTGCCGACATTGAGCTGGCCGAAGGCGGTGCTGCAGCCATTGCGCAGCGGCGGCCGTGTCCGCATCGTCTCGCCGCCGTCGGTCTCGATCTTGATGACCTCGGCGCCCATGTCGGCTAGCATGCGCGCGCAGTGGGGACCGGCGATCGTGGTCGAAAAATCCAGGACCCGCAGGCCTGCGAAAGCCTTTGTCGTCGTCCCCTCATGCTTGTCTGGTAGCTGCATGCCTGCTCACGTCCTTGGCTCTCTCAGGAACCATCGAAGTTCTTTGTTGTTGATGCGGCGACCCTAGAGGGCGGCGGCTGAGTAGGAAAGTGTTTACCGAACAGGCGCGGCGCGTGGGCAGGCTTTAAGAATTCCAGGGCAACTGGACCCGTTCTTGCATAGCAGCGAACGGGATCGGAAAAGGGCAGCTGTTCTTGAGGGTCTTGTTCGTCACCACAGAGATGGACGACTTCGTCCGCGTTGGCGGACTGGGCGCCGTTTCCGCCGCCCTTCCGCGTGCCCTTCGCTCCTTCGCCGATATCCGGATCATGCTCCCCGGCTATCGCGACATCATCGAGCAACTCACGCATATTCAGATCGTTGGCCGCTGTCCTGCATTCGCGGAGATGCCGGCCTGCTCGCTCGGCCGGGCCGCGACCAAGGATGGCCTGCCGGTCTATGTGCTGTTGTGCTCGCAGCTCTACGACCGGCCCGGCAACCCCTATGGCGACGAGTCCGGGCGCGACTGGCCCGACAACGACATCCGTTTCGCACGCTTTGCCTCGGCGGCGGCTGAGCTCGCCATGGGCAAGCTGGACAAGAATTGGGCAGCAGACCTGATCCATGCCAATGACTGGCAGGCCTCGCTCGTGCCGGCGTACCTTGCCTGGCAAGGCGCCAAGCTGCCGTCGATCCTGACGATTCATAACCTCGCCTATCAGGGCCTCTTCCCGAAGGAGGCGCTGCGGCGGATCGGCGCACCGGAGAGCTCCTTCCACATCGACGGCGTCGAGTTCTACGACCAGGTCTCCTTCCTCAAGGCCGGACTGATCTATGCCTCGCACCTCACCACGGTCAGCGCCACCTATGCGCGGGAGATCACCACGGCCGAATTCGGCTGCGGCCTGGAAGGCCTGCTTCGTATCCGCTCCGACGCGGCCGAGCTCACCGGCATCCTCAACGGCATCGACGAGAGCTGGGACCCGCGCTCCTGCGCCCAGCTCGCTCAGCAGTTCGGCGCCGGCGATTGGGTCGGCAAGAGGGCCAATGCGGATTACGTGCGCAAGCAGTTCGGGCTTGCGGTCTCGCGCGGCCCGATGTTCGGCATCGTCGCCCGCCTCGTGCACCAGAAGGGCATCGACCTCGTGCTGTCGGCCGCCGACGAGATCGTCGATGCCGGCGGGCAGATCGTGGTCACCGGCTCCGGCGAGCCGGTGCTCGAGCAGGCCTTGATCGACGCGCATCGCCGCCGCCCCGACGCCATCGGGGTCGTGATCGGCTTCAACGATGCCCAGGCGCGCCGCATCTTCGCCGGCAGCGACTTCACGCTGATGCCGTCGCGTTTCGAGCCGTGCGGCCTCAGCCAGATGTATGCCCAGCGCTTCGGCTCGCTGCCGATCGGGCACCAGACAGGCGGCCTGGCCGAGACCATCACCGATGGCGAGACCGGATTCCTGTTCCCAAAACCCTCGCGCGAATCTTTCCTCGGCGGCGTCCGCCGGGCCTTCTCGGCCTTCATGGCGCACGACCAGCTCGACTCCATGCGCCGCACCGCCATGGGGCGCTCGTTCTCCTGGAGCATCTCGGCGGGTTGTTACAGCGCGTTGTACCGGAAGCTGGCGTCGGTGTGAGCCTGAGGCGTTTCCGCATACTCCGTCATTGCGAGCGCAGCGAAGCAATCCAGAATCTTTCCGCCGCGGCAGTCTGGATTGCTTCGTCGCAAGGGCTCCTCGCAATGACGACGCGGAAAAAGTTGCGCGCCTCAATCCGCTCTCGTGCCCCGGACGCAGCGCAGCGTCTCTTCGACGGTGCTCTGCTGAGCCGGGGCCCACGTTGCATGGGAGCCCGTGGCATCTGGGTCCCGGCTCTGCGCTGCAACGCCACAAGCGCGTTCACGCGCGTCTTCAACGCGCTATGCGTTGCAGCTTGTCCGGGACACGAGATCTTAGCCTTCACCCCTTCCCGCGCACGTCCATCTGCGGTCGGCCGATCCAGGCGCGGTTGAGACACCGTGTCATCCAATCAGGCTGCGGCTCGCCCCGCAGCCGGGCCTGCGCTTCCTGGTAGGGACCGACATAGCGCAGCCGATCAGGCAGTTTCGGATAGACGCGCCTGATCCATCGCAGCGCATTGTCGGCGGATTGGGTCTCGCGCTCGTCGAGCTCAAAACCAAAGCCGGCGCGCAAGCGCTCGGGCAGCATCCTCGCGGTGAGCGCGCGATACCATTGCGGTGGTCGCAACCACGGACGGGCGCCGCTGAAGATCTGCGCGGCGATCTTGCGCGCCGCAGGGCTGACGGTCAGCGTCTCCGACTGCGCCATTGCCGTGGTGTAGGCGACGAAGCCGGACCAGTCCGCCGGCAAATCATCCCCCGTCAATCCGAACAGGGTGCCATACAGCCTGGCCTCGCTCCAATAGCGATCGCGCTCCTCCGCCGAGAGTGGCGGCAGCACCAGATCATGCGCCATCAGCGCGGTCTCGACCAGCGTCGCATGGACCCAGCGCAGCGAGGGGATGTCGTTGGCGCAGTAGCGCGAGCCGGCTGCGAACGGACCCACGGTCTCGGGCATCTCGCCGACGATCATGCTGTGACGCCGATGCAGCTGCCGGGACGACAGCAGCGCCCGGTCCAGCGAGCCGAACACCATGGTAAAGACGATGTCGAAGGTGCGATGGAAGCGGCCGATCGGATCGGCAAGGGTGCGCGAATGCTCGGCGATCGCCGTCGCCACCCATGGATGGGCCAGCTGCAGCAGCAGCGCACGGCCGGCGCCGAGAAAGATCACGGCCTCCCGGTCGATCCGCCAGGTCAGTGAGGCCGGACCGAACACGCCCGCGACGGGTCCCGCCGCGTGCGCACGCAGCGTATCGAGCGACTCCTCCAGATCCTTCTCACCGACCAATTGCAAGCCTCCCGACGAAGACACGGCGACCATACTCCGGACCGCGCGCCTGCGAAATCGTCGTCGTGCAAAGCAATGACGAACGAGGCCCTCATTCCGCCGCCATCGGCATCTCGTCCATATGCTCGTGCAGCACCACGCCGGCGAGCGGATCGAATTCGCCGATCCACGGTCTTCGCGCGAGCACGGACCTCGTGTGGCCATAGCCTGCATCCCAACGCTGCATGATGCCTGAGGGGCTGAAATCGATGTCCTTGGTATGGGTCTCGCGGTCAAGCTGCGGCGCCAGCAGGCGCACCACATGCATGCGGGTCGGGCAACCGTAGCTCGTCAGCTCGCGCACGGCGGGGTCACTACGCTCGCTCTCAGGCAACCGCGCCGCGAGCTGGTTGATGACATGGCGCAGGCGATGAGCCTGCTGCTGGCGGGCGATCTGGCTCGCGATCCGGCTGGAGTATTGCACGTCCTTGTGCCGGTTCAGCACCTCCGCCATCGTCGTCGGTTCGGCACCGACGGGATTCCACAGATGCACGGCGAAGATCAGCGAGTCCTTGCGCGGGTTGTCGTCAAACACCGCCTCGGTCGGCGTGTTGGACAGGATGCCGCCATCCCAATAGAGCTCGCCGTCGATGCGCACCGCCGGAAACGCCGGCGGCAACGCGCCCGAGGCCATCACATGCTTCACGGTCAGCTCGCCGTCGCGGCTGTCGAAGTAGCGCATCTGGCTACTGCGGACATGCGCCGCGCCGACCGTCAACCGCGGCGAGCAACGATTGACCAGGTTGAAATCGACGAGCTCGCGCAGTGTCTTTTCAAGGGGCGCGGTCGAATAGAATCCGGCGTGATCGGCGCCCAACGGAAATGAATCCCCGGCATGCGCCAGCGGATTGGGACGAAAGAAGCCCGGAATGCCATTGGTGACGGTCGACCAATAGGCCAGCTTTTCGTTGAAGCCGGGAAACGCGGTGCGCAGATTCCACACTGGATTTTGCTCCATCCGTTTCCAGAATTCCTTCAGGCGCGCGAGCCGCTGACGAGGCTCGTTGCCAGCGATCAAGCTTGCATTGATGGCGCCGATCGACGTGCCGATGATCCAGTCCGGCTCGATGCCGGCCTCGTGCAGCGCCTGGTAGACCCCGGCCTGGTAGGAGCCGAGCGCACCGCCGCCCTGGAGCACGAGCACGATCTGGCCGGGCAGATCCGTAACCTTGCCCTGCATGTTGTCCTGCATACCGTCCATGTCTCGCTCCTCGTGAGCTTGCACCGATCGAATATTCGCGTCGACGGCAGCTTGTTACGCCGGCCCGAACTAACCTGTCTCATGTCAATGCGCGGTCCAGCCGCCGTCGACCGGAAGCGCGATGCCGGTGATCGACGCAGCCGCGTCCGTCGACAGGAAGACCGCGAGCGCGCCAAGCTCCTCGACGGTGGCAAAGCGCTTGTTGGGTTGCTGCGCCAGAAGAACGTCGCGGATGACCTGATCGCGCGAGATGCCGTGCGCCTTGGCCTGTCCCTCGATCTGGGCCTCGACCAGCGGGGTATAAACGTAGCCCGGGCAGACCGCATTGCAGGTGATGTCCTCTTCCGCGGTCTCCAGCGCCGTCACCTTCGTGAGACCGACGATGCCGTGCTTGGCGGCGACATAGGCCGCCTTGAACGGCGAGCCGACCAGGCCGTGCGCCGAGGCAATGTTGATGATCCTGCCAAAGCCGTTCAGCCGCATCGCCGGCAGCGCGAGCCGCGTGGTGTGGAAAGCCGAGGATAGGTTGATCGCGAGGATCTGGTCCCACTTCTCGACTGGAAACTGATCGAGCGGCGCGACGTGCTGGACGCCGGCATTGTTGACGAGAATATCCAGCCGGCCCGACTGGGCGATGGTCGCCGCGATCATCTCGGCGATCGATTTGGGCTTCGTCATATCGGCCGGCGAGTAGCTGGCCTTGATGCCGAACTCGGCGGCGATCTGCTCGCGCGTCCGGCCGATCTCGCTGGCGACGCCAAGCCCGTTCAGCACGATGTCGGCGCCGGCCGCAGCCAGAGCGCGTGCAATACCGAGGCCGATGCCGCTGGTCGAGCCCGTGACAAGCGCCACCTTGCCGGCCAGCGCGCGTGCAGGCTGAGCTGTCTGCGATTTCAGCGGGATGTTCATGTAGGATCTCCGTCGCGATAGCCGGGCTTTGGGACCGAGCCGGGCCTTCGCTGGAGCCTGAAGGATCGCCGGTCCAAACGGAAATACCGGCTGGCTTCCGATTCCATAGGCGCGCGCTATTGCGGCCGGGATGTCATTTCCCCTCCCGATCGGCTAGATTTCCGGTCGATCCTGCTGGGAGCCGATCCATGGAAATGCATCAGGTCCGCTATTTCCTCGCGGTGGCGCAGCTTTTGAATTTCACGCGCGCCGCCGAGGAATGCAACGTGACGCAGCCGTCGCTGACGCGCGCGATCAAGCAGCTCGAGGCCGAGCTCGGCGGTGACCTGTTCCGCCGCGAACGGCCGGCCGCGCAATTGACCGAGCTCGGTCAGCGCATGCATCCGCTTCTGAAGCAGTGCTATGACGCCGCAGCAGGCGCGCGCTCGCTCGCCTCCTCGTTCAAGAGCGGAGAGATCGGTGCGCTCCGCATTGCGCTGACGCATTCGATCGACCTCGCCTTGCTGATTCCGCATCTCAACGAGATCAAACGGCAGTTCAACCGGCTCGAGTTCCGCTTCCTGCGCGGCTCGAGCCGGGAGGTCGGCGACTTCCTGAAGAAGGGCGAAGCCGAGCTTGGCATCGCTGCGGAGATCGACGAGGCCTGGGACCGCCTCGACGTCTGGCCGCTGTTCACCGAAAGCTTCGAGCTCGTCGTCGGCGACGGGCACCGCCTGGCCGGCCGCAGCTCGATCGAACTGGACGATTTGCGATCGGAGCAGCTGCTGAGCCGGACCTTCTGCGAGCACGCGCGCCGCATCTCCGCGAGCCTGCGCGAGCACGGCGTCGACATCGAACAGGGTCATGAGGTCTCGAGCGAGCGCGATTTGATCGAGCTGGTCGAAGCCGACATGGGCGTCGCCATGGTGCCGCACACCTCGCCAGTGCCGGAGAGCCTGAAACGCGCCGCCGTCACTGGGCTCGACGCACGCCGCACAGTCAGCCTTTACGGCGTCGCCGGCCGGCAGCGAACAGCCGTCGCCAATGCTGTGATGCGGATGCTGCGCGGCGCGGACTGGCGGGAGATCGCGGGGTAGCAGACACAGCTGTCCCTTCTCCCCTTGTGGGAGAAGGTGGCGCAGATGAGGGGTATCTATCCGCACGGCAAGCTTGGAGGCTGCCCCTCACCCAAGCGAGTTCGCGTCTGCCAGCGTCGCTGCCCTCTCCCACAAGGGGCGAGGGCACGTCAACGTGCACGTGCTCAGTTCTCCCGGCTCGCGCTCTCCAGCGCTTCGATCAGATCGTCGATCTCCATGCGTTTGCGAAAGTCTGGATCGACGAAGCGGGCTTTCACGATGCCGTCGCGGCCGACCACGAACACGGCCGGGATCGGCAGCATCCAGCCGTCATTGCCGTGGAACTTCGCCATGTCCTGATAGGACAGCAGCTGCTGGATCTCAGCGCCGAGCCAGATCGCGAGATTGAGCGACAGCGCATAGCCATTGTCGAGATCGGTCAGGATCGGAAATGGCGCGCCGGATTCGGCCTTGAGGTGCTCGGTATATTCCTGCGTCTCCGGCATGATCGCGACGACCTGCGCCCCCATGGCTTTGATGCGGTCCAGCGCCTGGACCACGGCGCGGACATTGAGCCGGCAATAGGGACACCAATGGCCGCGGAAGAACATCACCGCGACGGGCCCCCGCTCCAGCAGCGCGGGCAGCGTCACGAGGCGCCCGCCCTCGTCAGGCAACATGAACGGCGGCATCGCATCGCCCGGACGCGGCGCGGTCTCGCCGCCGCCGTTGCCGCTCAAGCGAGTCACCAGGCGATCGACCGCCTCGCCGTAGGCGGGAAAGACCTCGCGACTGGCATCGGCATAGGCGCGGAGCTGTTCGTTCAGCGTCCCGTCCATGTCGCGGCAGCGCTGGAAGGCGAGCCTGAGCTGTTCGGCGTCGGCTGGTGAGAGAGACGTCATCTTCCTGCTCCGGCATTCCTAGGGCGAATACTAGTTTCCCGGTTTGGCCGCCCGCAAGGGCCGGCCGCGATGCCCGGATCGGTTCAGTTCACGTAGAAGTTGCCGGTCGGATCCAACCGCCCCGAGGTTGAGTACAGCGTGCCCTTGTCCATGAAGAAGACGGTGTTCTCAGGCACCTTCTTTGCGTTCTTCATCATGGCCTCGTGGTTCTTCTCGGCCGGGGCCATTGCCATCGCCGACATCTTGCCGGGCCCGCCATAGACATAGGCCATGCCGGCCTTCAAATCCCAGGCCGCTTCCGAGAAGGCCGACGTGGCGATCACCGCGAAGGCGGCGGTAAAAATCAAGGTTTTGGACAGTTTCGTCATAGGGTGCTCCTCCGGATCGACGTGAACGCCCGCCAATCGGGCGCGCTGCCATCGGACGCCAGATGCTGCGAAGGCGGAAATGCCGATGCCCAATCGGTTCGATAGCCGCCGCCTATCGGCATAGCGCCGGGCTATCGCATCGAAAGCAAGCCGGCATTTTAGGATGGACGCGATTTCGATGAAGCTCCCGTCATAGCCGGACCAGCGGGGTTGCGGCCAACACAGGAGACTTTCCATGTCTAGGCATCACACCGTGTCGCGCGTGGTTTGGGCAGGCGTTGCCGTTCTCGGAGCGCTGACATTTGCGACGCCGGTGCTCGCCGGCGAATGCCCGGCCGGCAAGATCAAGCCGAACGCGCAGCAGATGGTCGACTACAAGCCGGTCGGTGTCACCGACGTCACGCTCGGCGCGATCGATCTCGGCAAGCAGCCCGCACATATCGAGGGGCGCGAGCTGCGCTTCCGGAAGCTGACCATCGAGCCCGGCGGCATCGTGCCCTGGCACAGCCATGACGACCGCCCTGCCCTGATCTTCGTGCAGCAGGGCGAGATCGTCGAATACGCTTCCAACTGCGTCGATCCGATCGTGCACAAGGCCGGCGACATCCGTCCCGAAGTCTACGGCACCTCGCATTGGTGGAAGAACCTCGGCAAGGAGACCGTCGTTCTCTATGTCGGCGACGTCCGCAAGGATCCGAACGACCACCACATGTAACGAGCCTTTGGTGTCCCGTCATTCCGCAGAGCGATAGCATTTGATGTCGAGTTCCCTGCGGTCATCCTTCGAGACGCCCGCTTTAGGCGGGCTCCTCAGGATGAGGACGGAGTGCGCGGCAGCAGCCGCAGCGAGCACCGATGTCGCTTAGCCTCATCCTGAGGAGACCGCGAAGCGGTCGTCTCGAAGGACGAGGCGCGCGGTCAGGCTGGACAAGGTGCCATATCCGATAGCCCTGCGTCATCCGGGGTCGCGAAGCGACCCCGGAGTGACAACAGACATTGAGGAGACGCGATTCCATGACCGATCTTTCCGCTCCCATCAAACCGGCCGCAATAGCGATGGATCCCCACTCGCCCGGCCTCGCGCTTCGCTCGCTCGTGATCGGCCTCACCGCCTTCCTGACCGTCGTCGATCTCTTCGCGACGCAAGCGATCCTGCCTTCGCTGACGCGGCACTACGGCGTCACCCCCGCAGCGATGGGCTTTGCCGTCAATGCCAGCACCTTCGGCATGGCGGTCGCCGGTCTCGTCGTCGGCTTCTTCAGCCCGCATATCGACCGGCGGACCGGTATCCTGCTCAGCCTGGCACTTCTTGCGGTCCCCACCAGCCTGCTGGCGTCCGCACCCAATCTTGCCGTCTTCACCACCTTGCGGATCACGCAGGGCCTGTGCATGGCGTCCGCCTTCGCGCTCACCCTCGCTTATCTCGGCGAGCAATGCAGCGCCACGGACGCCGGCAGTGCGTTTGCCGCCTACATCACCGGCAATGTCGCCAGCAACCTCATCGGCCGGCTGATCTCGGCGGCGGTCGCGGATGGCCTCGGCCTCAACTGGAACTTCTATTTCTTCGCAGCGCTCAATCTGGCCGGCGCGGTGCTGGTCTATTTCACAATCCAGCGCGTGCGGCCGATGCATGCGATGATGCCGGCGGCTTCGCCCCTTTCCGCCACCTTCGCGCATTGGCGCAATCCGCACCTGCGCGCCGCTTTCGGCATCGGTTTCTGCATCCTGTTCGCCTTCATCGGCACCTTCACCTTTGTCAACTTCGTGCTGGTGCGGCCGCCGCTGTCGCTGGGCATGATGGATCTGGGCCTCGTTTATTTCGTCTTCCTGCCGTCGGTCGTCACGACGCTTCTGGCCGGCAGAGTGACGACGCGGCTGGGAACGCGGCCCACGATCTGGAGCGCGCTCGCTGTCGCCGGACTGGGCCTGCCGCTGATGCTGATGCCACATCTCGGCGAGGTGCTCGCCGGCATGGTGCTGGTCGGCGTTGGCACATTCTTCGCGCAAGCCGCCGTGACGGGCTTCGTCGGACAGGCGGCAACCGACAACCGCGGCATCGCCAGCGGGACCTATCTTGCATGCTACTTCTGCGGCGGACTGGTCGGTACGGCCGTGCTCGGGCGGCTGTTCGATGAGTACGGTTGGCATGCGTGCGTGGCCGGTATCGGCGCGGCGCTCGCCGCTGCGGCTCTGCTCACGCTCGCCTTGAAGCGCTAACGCCTGGGCTGTACCGCCTCGGCCGGCGTGACGCCAATCGTGCTCCGCAACCGCGCGCTTGCACAATCTGGATGCCTGATCGGTTTCGTCCCCGTGACTTCTGGCCGGCCGAATCCGTTTCCGCCGGCCCTTTCTTTGGCATGGTTCAGACCGTGCGCCGTGTCTCCGGCATCACAAAGAAAATGAGCAAGAGCCCCGCCGCGGCAACGCCCGACAGCCCGATGAACGCCGTGGCATTGCCGAATTTGTCGCTGACATAGCCGCCAAGCACCGTGCTCAACGAAGCGCCGATGCCCGTTGCGGTGCCGACGATCCCCTGCGCCAAGTTGAAATGCCCCGAGCCAAAGGCGACGTCGGCGACGATCAGCGGGATCATCACCGCGAATACCGCCGCGGTAATGCCGTCAAACACTTGCACGAGCACCAGGAGATACGGATCGCGCACCGTCGCAAACAAGAGGCCGCGAATCGCCAGCGCGCCGAATCCGATCAGCAGCAGGGGCCGCCGGCCCCAGAGCTGCGCCTTGCGCCCGACCGTCGGCGACAGCAGCGCCACGATCGCTTGCGGAACGACGATGCAAAAGGCGACGAGCACCGTCGCCCACTGGGCGGACCGCGCCGTCACGGCGCTTGCCATCAGCGGCATCATCGCGGCGTTCGCGAGCTGCAACAGGAGCACGCTGAGCGCGAAGATGATGAGCGGACGCTGCCGGATCAGGTGCCAGACATTGGTGTCGCCGCGGTCGGCGGCCTCGGGCGGCATCTCACCGTGACAGCGCCTGATGTCGACCTCATTCTCGCGGATGCGCGACAGCGCGATCAGGGTCGGGATCGCGAGCAGGAAGGTGACCAGGAAGACCGAGCGACTCGACAGGAGATAGCCCGCGGTGCCCATCACCGCCGCCGCGACGCCGTTGCCGAGCGAAGCGAAGCGCGCGTTGCGGCCGAGCCGCTCGCCGATCGCGAGCGGGCCGACGAGGCCGAGGCTGATCGCGGCGATCGCGGGCCCGAGCACGCAGCTTGCCATCGCATGCAGCGTGGCGGCGGTCACCACGACGGGGAAGATCGGCATCGCGGCATAGGCCAGCGCGCAGGCGCCGATGGTCGTAATCGCGAGGGCGGCGACGAGACGCTCCGATTTCGCGGCATCGATGATCGCGCCGCCGGGCATCTGGCCAATCAGGGCGATGATGCCGCCGATCGACAGCACGAGGCCGATCTCGACCTGGGTCCATTTCTGCGTCGTCAGATAGACCGCGATGAAGGGACCGAATCCGGTCTGCACGTCGGCGAGGAAGAAGATGAACCAGTCGAGGCCGCGCAGGCTCTGGCGCGACGGCGCCGGAATGCCTGCAGGCGATGGCGCAGCGACTTTGTCCTGCTCGACGCGGCCGCCGCGATCTGCATGGTTCGGCTTCCTCGACAACAGCACGGGCGGTCAGCCCTCCCTGCACCTCACTGGATCGCTTGCAGCGGCTGAAGGCTGCCGGACGCGCCGAGCACGACGATCGGCGTATCTTCCTTGTATTCCGGCGCGGCCGCGACCTGCGCCTTGGTCAATTCCAACGTGATGCTGTCCTTTTTGTTGGCGATCTTGCCGAAGCGCAGCGCGTTCCAGTCCACCACGATCTTGCGGCTGCCGACGCCGAGGAAGCCACCGAAATCAATCGCCGCGGCGCGGACATGACCGGTACGATCGACGATGACGTCGACGATACGGCCCATGTCCTCGCCGGCGGCGCTGCGGACGTCGCGGCCGAGCACGCCATGGGCCTCGCTCGCGCCGATGATGGTCACCGAGGGCGGCGGCGCGGCGTCCTTGGGAGTGACGGGCACAGTGGAAGCCGGCGGTTGCACCGTTGCCGGTGCGTTTGCTTCACTCGGGGGTGTAGGTGGCGCCGCGGGCGGCTCCTCCGCCGCGCGCGATACGGCGACCGTCAACCCCGCGACGATCGCCACGCTCGGGACCAACCATCCGGTGGTACGCATGAACTCCTCCTCGCACCGCTAGCGCGCCAGCACGATCGAAACCTGGATCTGGCCGCGTGTACGCATCACCTCCAGTGCCACGTCGTCGCCGTGGCGGCTGACGCGAAGATCCACGCTGGACTCGCGCAGGCGCAGATCGCGCAGGATCACCTCGTTGAGGAACGCCGGCAGATGCGGATTGCGCAGGCGAATCTCGCCGCGCGCCACGTCGAACTCGAGGCCGAGCGCCGCCTCCAGTAGCGTGAACGGCGTCGCGCTGGCCCAGGCCTGCGGCGCGCAGGCGACCGGATAGAGCGTCGGGCCGCGCCGCTTCTCGCGCCGGAAGCCGCAGAACAATTCGGGCAGCCGGCGCAGATCCATATAGGTCGCAGCATCGAACAGCCCCTTGAAGACATGCGCCACCGAATGCTTGAGGCCGTAGCGCGCGAGCCCGAGCGCGATCAGCGCATTGTCGTGCGGCCAGACCGACCCGTCATGATAGGACATCGGATTGTAGCGCACCTCGCCTTGCGCGACGGTGCGGATGCCCCAGCCCGAGAAGAAATGCGGCCGCATCAGATCGGCAGCGACGAGGCGCGCGCGGTCCTCGTGGATCATGCCGCTGAACAGGACCTGCCCGGCGTTCGAGGTCCTGACCTTGCAGGGCTGCTTCTTGCCGTCGAGCGCCAGCGCATAGGTGCCGAGTTCCTCGCACCAGAACGCCTTCTCGAAACGCTCGGCGAGCGCCCTGGCTTCGCTCTCGAGCTCGCGCACGCGGTCCGGCTTGCCGAGCCGCAGCGCGCAACGCGCGGCGAGCTGCTTGGCGGCAAAGACGTAGCCCTGGACTTCCGCGAGCGCGATATTGCCCTCTGCAAGCTGGCCGTCGGCATGGAAGATCGCGTCGTAGGAATCCTTCCAGCCCTGGTTGGCGAGCCCCTTCTCGGTCGCACGCTGGTATTCGACGAAGCCGTCCTGGTCGGGATCGCCGGGACCGTCGATCCAGGCCAGACCCGCCTCGATCGCCGGCCACAGCTCGATCAACGTGGCCTCGTCGCCGGTGCGCTCAAAATAGCTCCCTGCGAGCAGCACGAACAGCGCGGTCGAATCGACGCTGCCGTAATAGTGCGCGAACGGCACCTCCCCGAGCGCGGCCATCTCGCCGCCGCGCATCTCATGTAGGATCTTGCCGGGCGCGGCGTCCGCGAACGGATCGATCGCTGTGGCCTGGAAATGCGCGAGCCGGCGCAAGACGCCCTTGGCGATGCGCGGATCGACCCAGAGCATCTGAAGCGCGGTGATGAGGCCGTCGCGCCCGAACGTCGTCGAGTACCAGGGAATGCCTGCATAGGGGTACCGCCCCTGCGGGGTCTCGGTCATCAGCATGTTGAGGTCGGCCATGGCCTGGCACAGCACCTCGTTGAAGATGTTGTTGGAGGTCTCGATGCTGGCCGCGCCCATGGTCGACTGCCGCATCTCGCGGCGGTGCGCCAGCAGACCCGGGAAGAACCGTACCGGCTTTTCCGTCGCCGGCCGGTTGCAGGATACGGCCACGAACAGCGATTTGGCTTGGTGCGGCTCCAGGTCGAGCTCCCAGGTCGCGGCGTTGACCGAGAGTCGCGTCGGACGCGGATCGAAATGCAGTCCGGTAGTCCGCTCGGCGTCGTCCAGGCCGCGATAGTCGAACAGGACGTCGGTCGGCCCGAGCAGCCGGCTGGTTCCGACGCCGCGGCGCGGTCGCCGCTCGCCGCGGACCTCGAACAGATCGGCGAAGTCATTGCCGAACAGCAGCGTCAGGTCGAAGCTGGTGCGCTGGTCGCCATGGTTCTGCACGCCGATGCGCTGATAGGCCGTGCCGCGCCACAGGAAGATCGTTCGCACGATATGCAGCAGGTCCTTCTGCAGAACCAGGCTGCCCTGCCGGTAGATGTCCGGATTGGTGAGGTCGACGGTCAACGCCGAATTGTCGTCGCGCAGGTTCGAGCCGAGCAGCAGTGGCTGGAGATCATCCAGCACGAGCTCGAGCCGCGCGAGGTAGCGCGTATCGTGATGGAACAGGCCATCCGGCCCACCGGCGGACGCGCCGATGTCGCCATGGCTGTCGAGCACGATGAAAGTGTCGTCGTGCTTCAGTGAACGCCGCGGACGCGCCGACGGCCCGGTCATCGGGATGTAGAAAGATTGTTCCGCGACCTGCTCCGAGGTCCGCGTCACGGAGGCGAATTGGGTTACGGCTTCGGCCGACATGAGCTGATCCCCTGCGCTTGTTTCGAAACGCAACCGACTCGAGAACGCGACTGTTGGTTTACGCGGCAGCTTGCGCGAGCCGACTCATTTCCTGCGTGACCAGCTCGCGATACGGCCCATGGCTCTGCATCAGACGTTCGGGCGAGCCGTCCTCGATGATCTTACCACTCCTGAGCACCACCACGCGGTCGAAATTGCGCAGCGTCGCAAGTCGATGCGCGATCGCGATCACGGTGCGGCCGCGCATCAGGCGCGACAGCGCCTCGCGGATCGCCTCCTCGGATTCGCTGTCGAGCGCGGCAGTCGCCTCGTCCAGCAGCAGGATCGGCGCATCCTTCAGGAAGGCGCGCGCGATGGCGATGCGCTGGCGCTGCCCGCCGGACATCTTGACGCCGCGGTCGCCGACCATGGTGTCGAGGCCATCAGGCAGGCTCTCGACGAAGTCGCAGCGCGCTGCGATCGCTGCGCGCAGCACCTCGTCGTCGGTCGCGTTCGGCCGGCCATAGCGGATGTTCTCGCGAATGGAGCGATGAAACAAGGAAATATCCTGCGGCACGACGGAAATCGCCTCGCGCAGGCTCAGCTGCGTCACCTTCGAGATATCCTGGCCGTCGATGGTGATATTGCCATCGTCGACGTCGTAGAAGCGCTGGAGCAGCGTGAACAGCGTCGATTTGCCGCCGCCGGACTGCCCGACCAGTCCGACACGCTGGCCGGGCTGCAGGCGCAGGCTGAACCGCTCGAAAATCTTCTCGCCGCCGGGATAGCCGAAGGTGACGTTGCTGTATGCGATCGCGGCGCCGCTCTTCACCAGCGGCTCGGCCTCGGGGTGATCGCGAAGCTCGTGCGGCACCAGCAGCGTGGCGATCGCCTCCGTCAGCCGCGCGACATGCTGGGTGACGTCGACCAGCGCCACCGCTAGATCGCGCGTGGCGCTCAGGATGGAGATGCCAAGCGTACAGACCAATACGACGTCGCCGGTCGTCGCTTCGCCCTTCTGCCAGAGCGAGATCGCCCAGGCCATCAACGCGATCGTCAAAAGCACGGTTATAGCGGCATGCAACAGCCGCAGCTTCTCCAAATAACGCAGGCTGCGGCTTCGCGCGGTCAGTTCCTGGTTCACCGTCGCATCGAACCGCTCATGCTCGTGGCTGATGCCGCAGAAGGCGCGCACCAGCGGCATGTTGCTGATGACGTCGATCATTTCGCCGTCGACCACCGCGGCCTTATCGGCGAAATCGTCATGCAGCGGCTTGCCGGCGGCTGCCAGACGAAACATCGCAATGACCATGCCGCCGGCGATCACGATCAGCCCGAGGGCCATGTAGGGGCTGACGGTTCCAATCAGGGCAATTGCCGCAATTGTGGCTATGCAGGGCGGCAACACGTTCCAAACAAACATGTTTTCGACGGTGAACACCGCGTTCGACGTCGCCGTGATGCGGCTCGTCAGCATGCCGGGCATCCGGTCCGAGAAGTAGCTCGGCGCATGTCCGGTGAGATGACGAAATATGTCACGGCGTAAATCACCTGTGACACGAACGAAGGTGAAGCTCGCCGTCCAGCTCGCGATCCGCCACAGGAAGTTGTCGGCCGTGATCAGCGACATGAGTAAAATGAATGCCAGCCATACGCTGCCACCATGTGATGGTCCGGCCGCCAGGCTGTCGACCAGGGACTTGACGCCATACTGGGTGCCCACGGAGCAGGCAACGGCCGCCACGACCGCGGTCAGGATCACCAAATGCGACGCGAGACGACGCCGGAGGTAGCGCAAGACAAAGGCAAATGGCCTGCGCGCGTATCCAGAAAGCTGATCCATATGGCTGTCGCCCCGTTATGCTGATTTTCGTTTCGTTACTGGTCGAGTGAACATCGACCACTTCGCCTCGGTTCCCGGGCAAGCTCATCACGACATGCGGATGCGGACGATCTGCGAAGATGTAGTGGCAGCATCGCGACGATCTCCCCACGTGTCGAATATGTAACGTTTGGGGGAAGGAACTTCGCAGGTGCGGGAACGTTCCCTCGTCTGGCATTTGCCGGTGCCGTACAGGCGGGGGTTTCAACATTCATGATCGCAGAGGAGATGGTGAGATGCGCATCGCGCAGGTAGCTCCGTTGACGGAGGCTGTTCCACCCAAGCTGTATGGCGGCACCGAGCGGGTGGTGCATTGGTTGACGGAAGAGCTGGTGGCCCTTGGACACGACGTGACGTTGTTCGCCAGCGGCGACTCGCAGACGTCAGGCAAGCTGGATGCGTTGTGGCCGAAGGCGCTCCGTCTCGACGGTTCCGTGCGCGATCCCAATGCGCTGCACATGGTGCTGCTGGAGCGGGTGCGGCAAAAATGTGACGACGAGGAGTTCGACTTCCTCCACTTCCATCTCGACTACTATCCGTGGTCGCTATTCCATCGGCAGCCGACGCCATTCGTGACCACGCTGCACGGCCGGCTCGATCTGCCGGAGCATCAGCCGGTCTTCAACACCTTCTCCAAGATGCCCGTCATTTCGATCTCCAACGCGCAGCGGCGGCCAGTGCCGCAGGCGAACTGGGTGACGACAATCCA
Source organism: Bradyrhizobium sp. WSM1743 (assembly GCF_000473065.1). Lineage (GTDB taxonomy): Bacteria > Pseudomonadota > Alphaproteobacteria > Rhizobiales > Xanthobacteraceae > Bradyrhizobium. The sequence goes on along the minus strand of NZ_AXAZ01000001.1, from coordinate 234,148 downwards.
CCACGGCCTGCCGGAGAATCTGCTGACGCCGAAGCCGGCAAAACAGGAATATCTCGCCGTGCTCGGCCGCATCGCGCCGGAAAAGGGCGTCGACCGCGCCATCAAGATCGCAACCCATTGCGGCATTCCGCTGAAGATCGCGGCCAAGGTCGATCGCGCCGACCAGGATTATTACGACGAATTGATCCGGCCGATGATCGAGAACAATCCCCTGGTGGAGTTCATCGGCGAGATCAGCGATCACGAGAAGTCGGATTTCCTGAGCGGCGCGCTCGGCCTGTTGCTGCCGATCGACTGGCCGGAGCCGTTCGGCCTCGTCATGATCGAGGCCATGGCGTGCGGAACGCCGGTGGTCGCCTTCAACCGCGGCTCGGTGCCGGAGATCATCGACGAGGCCCTTACCGGCTTCATCGTCGAGGATGTCATCAGTGCCGCGGGGGTGGTGAACCGCCTTCCGCAACTCGACCGCGCCGCGATCCGCAAGCAGTTCGAGACGCGCTTCACGGCACGGCGCATGGCGCTGGACTATCTCGCGGCCTATCGCAGCCTGACCGAGGCACAGGCGCCGCGGATCAAGCTGGTGAGCAGCGCGGAGTAAGGGCTGCTCTCTCCTCATGGCACACTGTCATGCCCCGGCTCGACCGGGGCATCCAGTACTCCGCGGCTTCTCGGCTCAAGCACTGCGGTCTCTGGAATACTGGATCGCCCGGTCAAGCCGGGCGATGACAGCGAGTGTGCGGAGAGCGATGAAAGAACGAGACGCACCGCCCTACACCACCACCGCGCGCTATGCGCGGGAATTCGTCCATTAGGCCCATCAGCTCGGCGAGCCGCATCGGGCCAATGTGAGTCGACCTACGGGCGAGCTACGCGCGTCCCGGACCCTTCCAGGGGAGGGTATGAGTCGCGCCACTGCTCGTGCAACTCGCGCCGCTACATCCCCAGCAGCCGCGGCAGCCACAATGACAGGCCCGGCCAATACGTCACCACCACGAGGAATCCCAGCATGGTCAGGAGCCACGGCCACACCGCGACCGTGAGCTCGGTGATGCCCATCTTGGCGATGCCGGAGGCGACGTAGAGGTTGAGGCCGACGGGCGGATGGCACAGGCCGACCTCCATGTTGACCGTCATCAGGATGCCGAAATGAACCGGATCGATGCCGAGCTTGACCGCAACCGGAAACAGGATGGGGGCCATGATCAGGATGATCGAGGACGGCTCCATCACGTTGCCCGCCAGCAGCAGCAGGAGGTTGACGAGGAGCAGGAAGCCGATCCACCCCAGGCCCTGGTCGATCATCCATTGCGCCAGCGCCTGCGGCACGTTCTCGTAGGTCATCAGGAACGAGAACAGCACCGCGTTGGTGATGATGTAGAGCAGCATCGCGGAGAGATTTGCCGACGACAGCAGCACGCGCGGCACGTCGCGCAGCTTCAGATCCTTGTAGATGAACACGGCCACGATGAAGGCGTAGACCGCGCTGACGGCCGCAGCTTCGGTCGGCGTGAACAGGCCGCTGTAGATGCCGCCGATCACGATCACGATCAGCAGGATGCCCCAGATCGACTTGCGGAACGCGTCGAGACGCTCGATGAAGGTGGCCTTTGGCATCCGCGGATAGTCGTTGCGCCAGGCGCGGTAGAACGTCGTGGCGCCGAGCAGCGAGGCCAGCACGAATCCCGGCACGATGCCGGCGATGAACAGCTTGCCGACCGAGCTGTTGGTCGAGACGGCATAGAGAACCATCGGGATCGACGGCGGGATGAGAATCCCGAGCGAGCCCGATGTCGTGATCACGCCCGCGCCGAACCGCTTCGGAAAGCCTTGCGCGACCATCGCGGGCAGGATCACCGAGCCGATCGCCACCACGGTCGCCGGCGAGGAGCCGGAGATCGCGGCGAACAGCGCGCAGGCAACCACGCCCGATAGTGCGAGACCGCCGTACCAATGGCCGACCAGCGAGGTCGCGAAGGTGATCATCCGCCGTGCGACGCCGCCATGGGTCAGGAAATTGCCGGCGAGGATGAAGAACGGGATCGCCATGATCTCGAAATTCTCGATGCCGGTGAACAGCTTCAGCGCCACCGATTCCGTTCGCACGTCGGTCAGCGTGAACATGAAGCTGAGCACGGTGAGACCCAGCGCGATCGAGATCGGCATGCCCGTCAGCATCAAGGAGAGCAGAAGCGCGAACACGATGAGGACGCGCATGCCCTGTGGCAGCGTGATGATGTGGCCTGCATGCGCGAAGCATATGGCGACGATCAGCACCGGCAGCAGCATCAGGATCCAGCCGAGCGGGCTGCGCTCGTCGCGAACGACCTGGCTGGGCGTGACCGGGGCCGGATGCACCGGATCCACCTCGACGCCTTCGACGCCGGCCATGTCGTGATGCGGCAGCTCGCCGGTGTGGTAGAACGACCAGGCGACCTGCAGGAAGCGGAAGCACATCAAGCCGGAGCCGAGCGGAATCGTGAGATACACCATCCACATCGGCGCTTCGAGATCGTTGGACTGCTGGCCGGTCTGCCACATCTGGCTGACGAACGCGGCGCCGAAATAGGCGACGATGGCGGTGAACAACGCGCCGCAGAGAAGGCCGAAGGTGATCACGCGCCGGCGCGACCCGCCGGGGAGGATGTTGACCAGGACGTCGACGCCGACATGGATGCCGGTCCGCACGCCGTAGGCAGCGCCGAACTTCGCCATCCAGATGAACATGTAGATGCAGAGTTCCTGCGCCCAGGACAGGTCGAGCGCCGCAAGCCAGGCGAACGTCGCGCGCGCGGGGACGGCGAGGAAGGCCAGGTTGCGGGCCTCCGCCCATTTGGCGATGTCGATCGACAGTCCGGCGCCATAGCGGTGCAGCACCGCGACGAAGATGAGCGACGTCGCAGCCGCGATCATCGTCGCGATCAGCCACTCCTCGAGATGATCGAGAAAACGATTCAGCACGCGCAGCAACTTGGTCCCCCCGGATTGGATCATTCAAGCGCAACGGCCGGGAGCGATCACCCCCGACCGTTGGTAGTGTTCTTGTTGGGCCGCAGCCGTCAGTTCATCTTGACGTCGAGTTCCTTGGCGATGAGATCGAGCACCTCCTGCCCGACCCGCCCCTTGGCCCATTTATAAGTCGGCTGCATCGCCTCCTGCCAGGCCTTGCGGTCGGCGTCGGTGAGATAATGCAGATTGGTCTTGCCGGTCTTCTTGATCTCGGCCAGCGCCTCCTCGTTCTCCTGGCGCGCGATCGAGTTGGTGTAGTCGGTCGCCTCCGCCATTGCCTTGTCGAGCTGAGTACGGATATCAGGCGGCAGGCCGGACCAGAATTTCGAGTTGACGATCACGGCGTATTGCAGATGCGCGTGATAGGACACGGTGATGTCCTTCTGCACCTCGTAGAACTTCTGCGTGAGGTAGTTGGACGCGGTGTTCTCGCAGCCGTCGACCACGCCGGTCTGCAAGGCCTGGTAAACTTCCGAGAACGCCATGATCTGCGGGATCGAGCCGACCAGGCGGAAATACTGATCAGCGACCTTCGATCCCGAGATGCGGAACTTGAGGCCCTGGAAATCGGTCGGCTTCGTCAGCGGGCGATTGGCGGAGACCATGTGGAAGCCGTTGTCCCAATAAGCGAGGCCGGTGATGCCCTTGGCCTCGAGCTTCCGGAACAGCCACTTGCCGACCGTGCCTTTCATCGCGTTGGCATAGGTCTGGTCATCCTTGAACAGCCAGGGCAAGTCGAGCGCCTCGAACTCCTTGATGCCGAGCGGCGCGAATTTCGCGGTCGAGGGCGCTAGCATCTGCACCGAACCGAGCTGCAGCGCCTCGATCTCCTCCTTGTCCTTGTAGAGCGTGGAGTTCGGATAGACTTCGACCTTGACCTTGCCGTCGGTGTATTTCTCGGCGAGCTCCTTGAACTTCAGCGCGCCCTTGCCCTTCGGGGTGTCGTTGGCGACGACGTGGCTGAACTTGATGACAACAGGACTTTGGGCTTGGGCGATGGCGGGAGCCAGGAGAACAGCCGCGGCAGCGACCGCAGCAAGCAGCTTGCGCATGAAGGTACCTCCCAATAACCTCTGAAGCGGGTTCTTTTTTGTTTTTCAGGTCAGTAGTGGCAGCAATCCGCCACCCGAACAACTAGACCTAAGCCCAATTTTGCCGAAGCCAAGCTAACTTGACGACCGCCGGATGCGCAACCCGGCGCCCGCGCAAGTTCAAGGGAACGAGCGCTTATGCCGCATTGCGGCAGTGCCATCAGCCTTTGCGCTGGGCAACCATGAAGAGGCGCCGGAACGGGAACAGCGTCTGCCCCGCCGCATTCTTCGGATAGGCCTTTGCGACGCGCATACCATAGGCGGCTTCGAACGCGGCCTTCTCATCGCCTTGCAGGACATCGAGATAGCGCGTCAGCCAGGTCCCCTTGGTCCATTCCTTCACCGGGTTCTCGCCTTCGAGCACTTGCAGATATTCGGTCTCCCAGATGTCGATGTTGGCCGACATCGGCGCGAGCAGATCGTGATAGAAGGCAGGCCCCTCGACAGGCGGCGGGGTGACGAGATGCTCCACCTTGGACCGCCACGGACCGTCAAGCGCGGTCTCGCCGATCAGCACATGCGAAGGCGCGAGAAAATTGCGCGGCATCTGCACCGCGAGCATGCCGCCACGCGCCACCTTCTCCATCAGCGACGGAAACAGTGCCGCATGATTGGGCAGCCAGTGCAGTGCGGCATTGGAATAGATCAGGTCGTACTGCCCAGTGGGATTCCAATGGCCGAGATCCTCATGTGACCATTCCACGTCGGGCGCGGCCTTCCGTCCCGCGGCAACCATCTCCGCCGAGCCCTCGACGCCGGTCACACGTGCATCCGGCCAGCGCTCCCTTATCAATCTGGTGACATTGCCGGCGCCGGCGCCGAGATCGGCGATTGCGCGCGGAGCAAAATCCGGAATCCGCATCAACAGATCGACGGCGGGCCGGAGCCGATGGCCGGAAAACTTCAGATATTGCTGCGGATCCCAGACCATCCTTCGACGCCTTTTCTTTTTCGTGTTTCCTTCGCCAGAGCTCTTGGTTACCACTGCACGTCCCGGTCGGGCAATTCGCAAGCCCCCGGGACAGGGCAGGACACGAACGGCAAAAAGCAAAAGCAACAACCAAGAGAGCGTGTGACAATGGACCTCGGGCTCAAATCGAAAACCGCTGTCGTCACGGGCGCGAGCATCGGCATCGGCCGCGCCATTGCCAGGGGCCTCGCCGCCGAAGGCGTGCGCGTGGTCGGCGTGGCGCGGCGCACCGACCTGCTCGCCGAGCTGGTGAACGAAGTTGGAGGCGGATTGATCACGCCGTTCGCGCAGGACGTGATGGCCAAGGACGCCGCCGAGAACATCGCGGCCTTTGCGCTGAAGGAGCTCGGCCATGTCGACATCCTCGTCAACAACGCCGGTGGCAGCCGTCCCCTGCCCGTCGATGCGCCCGACAGCAAATGGGACGAGGCGATCGCGCTGAACTTCACCAGCTACCGGCGCATCGCGCACGCGCTGCTGCCGCAGATGATCGAACGCAAATGGGGCCGCATCGTCAACATCACCGGCAAGTCCGAGCCGGAAGGCCTCAACGCCGCCTTCGCCGCCAAGGCCGCCGTGCACGCCTGGGCCAAGGGCCTGTCGCGCGAGATCGGCGCGCACGGCATCACCATCAACTGCATCCCGCCCGGCCGCATCATGAGCGAACAGATCCGGCGCAACTATCCGCCAGATTATCGCGAGCGTTTTGCGGAAGAAGAAATCCCGGTCGGCTATTGGGGCGAGCCGGAAGACCTCGCCGCGCTCGCGGTGTTTCTGGCCTCACCGGTGGCGCGCTACATCACGGGCACGGTGATCCCGGTGGATGGGGGCTTGCGGAGGTACCAGTTCTAGAGGCGGGTGCCTGAATCGCCTCGGCCCGCTAACGCGTGCGGTTCCGATGCCGGCAGGGCTATCACGTATGATCTCTTGAAGCGGCCCGAGCAAGCGCCTCGTCCTTCGAGACGCCCCGCTCCGCGGTCTCCTCAGGATGAGGCTAATTGGCATCGGGGCCGTTGAAACTGCTACCGCACACTCCGCCCTCCCGCCAAAGCGGGCGTCTCGAAGGATGGGCCGCAGGGCAACCACTTTCATATGCAACTGTCTTGGGTTTGCCGCCGGACCTCACGGTTTGACGTAGCTCCAGCCCTGTTCCTGCAGCTCCATGACGCGGACGACACCCGATTTGACCACCGTCGCCTGTGGGATCAGATTGATGTCCTTGCTCTCCGCCTTACGCATGTTTTCCTGGGTGTTGCCGCAGGCTTTGAAGGAGATTTCGGGATTGCTCATCGCGAGCACCTCGATGCGTGGCTTTACGGGCGAGGTATCGTCGCGCAGCATGTGAAGACCGGGGCCAAAGGTGACAACCTCGATCGACACTGGTTCACCGAGATCGCGGTAATATTGCGCGACGTTGGTCGCATTGTTGAGCGTGAGGTTCATCATCGCAGGTTCGTTGGAATTGACCTGCAGGATCAGCCGGTGCGGCTGCTTCGCACTCTCGGTTTTTGTCGCCTCGGCCACCCTCGTGTCCTGCGCAGCGTTCTGCTTGGTCGCGTGATCCTGCCTCGGCTTGCTCGCCTGCTTCTGTCTGACCGAATGCTTGGAATAGCTCACTTGGCTCTTCGCGCTCGACTGCGGATTCAGCTGGTTGTCCTGTTGCGCCTGCGCGCTTGGTCCGACCAGAAGCAGCATCGCCAAGCCGCTGATGACTGCCATCGCCAACTTCAGATTGCTCATCTCGTGTCTCCCCGTTCCCTGACCATCACCTTCCCGGTCTGGCGACGGTATGTGGCCATTTGCATGCAGCCGCCATTTTCTTGCGCACGTTTTCGAATCCGCTGAGCAGGAATTGTCCGTCTTGCACCGGACCTGTGCGCGTGAAAAGGCGCACAACGATGTGACCGTCCTCGGGTAGCGCGTTCAGCAACTTTACGACGTCGCCTCCCAAAGCGACGCCGGAGCCGAATGACGGCGAAGCTGCCGTGAGTTGCATTGGCGTATCCGCTTCAGCCGAAAGGAGATGATGTACTCGCTGGCGCGCGGTGACAGCGCCGGTCCGGCGACTGTGACTTCGGTGCGGCCTCTGCGGCAGTGGATCGCGAGCTGCATCGCGGCTCCATCCGGGCCGCTGACAGAAGATGTGGTGGCGGTGACGATCGGCGAATAGTCGACTGGCGAGGTGGTCTCGCTGACCAGCCAGTTATCGTCCGACACCCGCCGGGCAGGCGGTGGAGATTTGCGTGATGAATCCTGAAGACATTCCAGCCGGGCTGATCCGTCCATCGCCGAGCAAGCCCGAAGTGTTTCCACGGAATCGCTCGTGCTTTGCGCGTAGGCAATTCCGCAGGCAACGTTGAAGGCGACGGCGAGCGGAGGAGCGGCAATTTTCATGGCTTCGCCTGGGCACTGTGCGCCTTGCGATGCAGCCATTCCTGCGCGGCTTGGAAGCGGGTGAGCCCCGGGATGGTTGCGGCGAGATTGATCGAACGCCATTTCGGATCAAAGCCTGGCGCCTGCAGGCGGTCAATTCGCGAGAATAGGTGGTCGACGAGGCGCGCCACGCGTTGATAGCGATTCGAGCCTGGCCGCCAGTTGAACGCAACGAGCGCTGTCGGCACCGCGATGGTAGAGACCCGCTCGCCCTGCTTGATCAGATTGGGATACTCGATCGCGTCCAACGTCGCGGGCAGATAATAGTCCTCGAATCTCCTGTCGTAGTGGACGGGGAGAAACTTGAATCCAGCCTCCCAACGACCGCGTACGAAGGCGTCGACCGGTTTCGACGTGATGAACACGACGGCCGACATCTCACCCTTGCGCATCTGTTCCAAGGCAAGCTGATGCGGAATGAACGTCTTGTCGACGTCGATGCCGAGGCGGCTGAAGATCAGCGGTCCGGAATAGGCGCGGCTGCGGTGCCCTGGGTATTGAAGTTCACTTTTTTGCCGGCGAGATCCTGCAGGCTCGTGATCTCCGGCCGCACGAAAATGTGCAACTCGGACGGGAACAAATTGAGCAAGTAAGCGATGCGGCTTTGGATCTGCGGAACCTGAAGCTTGTACTCGTCGAGCGCGTCGGAATTGATGATGGCGGTATCGACACCACGCAGATAGAGCAGCGCATTCAGATTATCGGTGGCGCCCCGGGTGACGATCGGCAAGAGATGCAGCTCTGCTCCGTCGTCGACGACACGGGCCATTTCTGCGGCGAGGCGGATCGGCGCGCCCTCGAGCAGGCCGCCGGCGAGCCCGACGGTCCAGGCGTTCATCCGGTCCTTTTCGCTCTCCTGAGGGAGCGGCCGTTGGGCTATTTGTGCGTCCGCCTTGGCGGTTCTTGCGGTTTGTGCTTCCAGGCAAGCCGGTTGAAGCAGCATGGCAATCGCCACCAGTGCGGCGAGTGAGAGCGACGAGAGCGACCTTGGCACCTTGTTCATGTCGTTCCTTTCCGGATGACCCACCGCAACCACGCGTCCCAGTAAATGCAAAAGCCCACTCTCAGTGATGCAATGCATCCAGTCGCTGCTTGGCTTCGCGAATACCGCTCCTCTGTGCCTTCGCGTAGAGCTCTCGCGCCTTAGCCGCCTCGCCGCGCGTTCCATAGGCACCCCAAGCGGACAGAACCGCCGGATCGTATGTCTCCGCGAGCATGAAGGTCGCCTGCGCAATGTTCTTCTCAGCAGCGAGCTCGAGCACAATCCGCGCTGCACCAATATTGCCCTGATCGAGCAACGCTCTGGCACGCGGGATCAATCGGTCCTCCACCTCGTTTTGACCTGGACTCATCGGCGGCTCCGCTGCGACCCCGTTCTGCGCCGTCGACAGGATCGGGCCTTGGTTTCTTTGCTCCACCGGGGCGCGCTCATCGGTGAGGCGCGATACCGAGGCGAGGTCTCTCTCCCTGGCTTCAGTCCTGCTCCGCTCCTGGTGCAGTGACTGCCGCAGTTCGGCGATCTCTCGGTTTGCTGCCTGTCTCTGCTGCGAGGCCGCATCGTTCGCCTCGCGCAATTGCCCGTTCAGGATTTCGATGTCCCGGCGCGTTTCCGCGAGGTCGCTGGCCAGCGCGGCAGCGTGAGCCTGGGCCTCTTCGAGGGCACGGCGTTGTTGCTCAGCATTCGCCGTTGCCGACCGCGCGGTGTCCGCCTGTTGCGCGAGGGCTGCGTTCCTTTCGCGCTCCTGCTGCAGCGACTGCCGCAATTCCGCGATCTCCTGTCCCGCCGCCTCGCTTTGCTCCGCCGCCGCACCGTCGGCCGTGAGCGATCCGCGAGGTATGCCGGCAAGTTCGCTTGCGAGCGCCGCTGCGCGTGACTGCGCCTCGTAGCGTTCCTGCTCGGCGCTTGCCGCTACCGCCTGCGCGGCGCTCATCCGCTTCGTCAGGACGGCGCTCTTTTCCCGCTCCTGCTGCAACGACTGCTGCAGTTCAGCGATCTCCCGCGCCGCCGCATCTCTGTGCTGCGCGGCCACCTCCTCCGCGTTGTGCGCCTGCGCGATACGGGCCTCGATTTCGCGGCGGGTTCCGGCAAGCTCGTCCGCGAAAGCGGCGCTGCGGGCTTGCTCCTGTTGAAGGGACTGCCGCAGCTCCTCCGCAACCATTTCCGCCGTGCGCGTGCGCTGGACCGCCTCGTCAAGCTCCTTGCGCGCGCCGGCCAGCTCACCGGCGAGTGCGTCACTGCGCGGAGCGTCTGCGTCAGGCCCTTGCCCAGCACGCACCGCGCTTGCCGGCACCGCCAGCATCAGCGCCTCGGTCGTGTCGCGCTGAAGGACTGCTAGCGATCCGGTCGCGATTTCCGACCGCTGGCTGAGGGCGACGGCGCTCTCGCCGTTGATGCGCGTCATTTCCGGAACCGGTTGTGCCTTGAACGGGTCGAACGCACCGAGCAGGGCCACCCCAACGAAGATGACGGGGACCAGAACGACCGCTGCAGCGAGCGAACTGCCCGATTTTTCGTCCTCCGGATCGACATCATCGGTTTCGGGATACCAATGGGTCGGTGAAAAGCAGATTGGAGAGCCGTCCTTCCCAACCCATCCACCCGCCTTGGGCGACCAGTGACCGGCTTCAACAGCCCCCGCCGCATCTTCTATCCAGATGTTTTCTCCATCCCTGGGCGCAGTGTCGATTGATCGGCGCATGCATCACGCCTCTCTCGAGAGCAACTCCAATGGAGCGATCGCTCGGCCTGTTCGCATGGTTTCGGCACCCGATGACACGCGTGGATCGTAACGATGTCCCGGCGCGGCGAGGCGCTCGAATTAAATGAATAAATCAATTAAAATCCATATAATTTTGGCCAAATGCAAAGTCAAATTAAATCATTTGGGTGCGCCCGCCGGTGTGGGACCCCCACCTGCCCGGAACGCACTCGCTGCGCCGAACAAGGCTCCTTCTCCATGCCAGGGCTAATCGCATATGACTCGTTGCGGCGGCCAGCGCACACGCCTCGTCCTTCGAGACGGCGCTTACGCGCCTCCTCAGGATGAGGCTAATCAGCGTCAGTGCCCGTTGAAACTGCTGCCGCGCACTCCATCCTCGTCCTGATGAGCCCGCCTGAAGCTTGTGTCTCGAAGGATGCAACAGGGAAAGCTCTCAGATGCGATCGCCCTCCTCCACGGGAGACCTGCATCTGCAGCTCGAACTCGGCTCTCGAACCACTGAGAAGCGGACCGTGAAATGCGCTCCGCCTCGTGGCGGCGTGAACGCTGCCTTCGCCATGACCGATAGCTAAGCACCGAGCCACATGCCCCTCCCTGGATTTTGCGGGTTCGCGCAGGATGTGGCGCTAACGTTTACAACGTCTCGTTTTCTAAATTAAATCGCAATTTTTAATGAAATTGAATTATTCGTTTGAACCAGAACGGGCGCTCGAAATAAGAGTGGGGAACTGCGGCGGTCCAGCCGACGGCCCAGCTTTACCCGCCTCACCAGCGCGGTAACCCGGCAATAACGCCCAATCGGACTTCGTCCGCACTCCGGTAGGCAGTCTTGCTTCATTGCACTGGATTTCAATCATGCGCGCTGCCTTCCAGCGGTTACACGCCAAAGCTCGTACATCGCATGGAATATAGGCACAGCGCTGCGAATATGCGTATCTGACCGTGTTCTCGTCGCGTCTCGGAGCCGAGGAGTGACCGATGCGCATTGCATTGCCGTATTTGGGAATTGGCGTCTGCTTGTCTGTTGCAACCTGGTTGGCGCTCGGGCTTGTACTCTAGCGCGGTTTTCCGCAGACGAACTCGGAATCGACTTGGGGCTCTCGCTCGAAATCACGATCCAACAGTGCTCCGCGCGGTCGGGCCACGCGTCTCCTGCCGTGCGTGTCAGCTATTTCACATCTTGTGAATGAACCCGTGCTACGGTCATTTGGACCAATAGGCTTAAGCTCCTTTTGTTTTCTCGCCCACGTCGGTCTTTTTTAACAGTCACAGTTTAGGGGCGCGTCATGAGTACTCGTGGTCAGGTGTGCGACCGTATTGTGATTCTGCGTCAACGTGTCTCATCGCTCAGCTCTCAATTGGCAGAGCTTCAGAACCTTCGTACCCGACTGGAAAAGGCCGAGGAAAAACGAATCCGCAGACGTTCAAAAGTCACTGGTATCGGGCCGATGCCGCGCCGAATTTGGCAGTAGCGGCGAGTCGACAGCCGCAAGCCCGTTATCGTTGGTCGATCAGACCATGACGCAAGTGCGTCGGGATCGGCGGCTGGCGTGACCGCCACGGCTGTCGCGGCGTCGGCCGGCCGGGCGTTATCACCTGGCGACAACTGGCTGGAATGTTCGAGGCCGAAGCCGGGACGTCCCGCCAGTGTTTTGCCCGACGGGTCAACTTGAACGCGGCCGCGAATGTCGTCGCAAGGCAGTTCGAAAATCCCCTTATCGATCAAGGGGGCTTCTACTGTGCATGGGGTTGTTTTTCGACTTTTTGTTTTGAACGTCGTGACCAGGACCGAAAACAGGCGAAGCGCCCCGCTCGCCTTGCCCTTTCCGCGGTGCGTCCGGCATCGGCGCATACACAGCATGCACGCATGAGCCTGTGGCCGGCCGCCGAGCCGTAGTACACGCATAGCCGCACCGCCGGAGCAACGCGCTAACGCAATGACAATCACGTTACCTGCCGCCGCGCGAGAGCCCGACCACCCCATCGCCGACGGACTTCCGGCCACGCAACGGCGCTGGGCCATCGCCGCGATCTTCACCGCGCTGGCGATGGCCTCGCTCGACACCGCGATCGCCAACATCGCCCTGACCGCCATCGCCGCCGATCTGCATGTCAGCCCGGAGCAGTCGGTCTGGGTGGTCAACGTCTACCAGATCGCGCTGGTGGCGACGCTGCTGCCGCTAGGCGCGCTCGGCGAGATCGTCGGGCACCAGCGCATCTATCTCGGCGGCCTCATCCTGTTCACCATCGCCTCGCTGTTCTGCGCGGTCGCATGGTCGCTGGAGAGCCTCCTGGTCGCGCGCACGCTGCAAGGGTTGGGGGCGAGCGGCATCATGAGCGTCAACACGGCGCTGGTGCGCTTCGTCTATCCGGGCCGGATGCTCGGCCGCGGCTTCGGCCACAACGCGCTGGTCGTCGCGACCGCTTTCACCTTCGGTCCCTCGATCGCTTCCGCCATCCTGGCGATCGGTCCATGGCCCTGGCTGTTCGCCGTCAACATTCCGTTCGGTCTCGTCGCCATCGGCATCGGCATTGCGATGCTGCCGAAGACGCCGCGCGCCGACCACGGTTTCGATTTTCTCGGCGCGCTCCTCGCCGCCGCCTGCCTCAGCCTGTTCATTACGGGCATCGGCAGCGCCGCGCATAACCTGTCGCCGGTGGTCGTGGGCGTCGAGCTGATCACCGCCCTCGTGCTCGGCTTCATCCTCACCCGCCGTCATGCCGATCATCCCGCGCCGATGCTGCCGATCGACCTGTTCGCGAGGCCGATGTTCGCGCTGTCGGCGGCAACGGCGGTGTGCTCCTTCGCAGTCCAGGGCCTCGCCTTCGTCTCGCTGCCGTTCTATTTCGAGGACGTGCTCGGCCGCTCGCAGGTCGAGACCGGCTTCTTCATGACGCCATGGCCGCTGGTGGTCGGCATCATGGCGCCGATCGCAGGGCGTCTCTCCGACCGCCACGCGGTCGGCCTGCTCGGCGGTATCGGGCTCGTGCTGCTCGGCCTCGGCATGGCGCTGCTCGCGATGCTTCCGGCCAATCCCGCCATCGCCGACATCATCTGGCGGATGGTGATCTGCGGCATGGGGTTCGGCTTCTTCCAGGCGCCGAACATGAAGGCGGTGATGTCGAGCGCGCCGCCACATCGCAGCGGCAGCGCCTCCGGCATCGTCGCCACCGCGCGCCTGACGGGACAGACGACCGGCGCGGCGCTCGCCGCTTTGTGCTTCGCGCTCGCCGGACACGACGGCGCGACACTGGCGTTGGCGCTCGGCGCAGGTTTTGCTGCGCTCGGCAGCGTGATGAGCTTTTTGCGGCTTGCGGTGAAGTAAGCCGTCAGGCCGCCGTCACGCCAACAGCCGCCGGAGTGACGGTCTCGTTGTCCAGCGCAGCCAGGCGCTCATCGATGGCCGCGATGACCTTGCGCGAGAACGGTCCGAGATGCGCATAGGCCGCGATCATCTGTACGGCGATGCGCGCCGATGACGTGTCGCGCTTGGCGCAGTTCAGGAAGGTCTGCCAGAGCGGCCCTCGTGCCTCGGGAAGGGCGGAGACCACCTTGTGCACCGTCTCCATCGCCCCGAGCCTGGCGCGGATATCTCCTTCGGCGAGCTCGGGACGCTGCCTGGATCGGTCGAGCAGGGTCATCAGGCGGTCGACGCGTCCCGCATAGGCCGCCGGGCTATAGATGTGCTCCAGCACCCGCTTGTAGTCCATCAGGATGTCGCGCAACGGGCGGACCGGATCGAAGTTGATGCCAGCCGTGCACTGATCGGCGCCGATGGTCGGCGCCACATCGTGGCCCTGATGCAGCCGGCCTTCGCGCTCAAGGCGGCGCGTGAGCTGCGTGTTCGGCAGGGCATAGAGCAGGCCGACCATGGCGACCGGAATCGCCGCCTCCTCGATGAACTCGATCATGGCCTCTGCCATCGAGATCTTCTCGTTGTCGAAGCCGACGATGAAGCCCGCGGTGACGAGCATGCCGGCGGCGTAGATCTTATGGATGCTCTCGGCGATGTTGCGCCGCGTGTTCTGCTTCTTCCGCATCGCCACCAGCGTCGCCGGGTCCGGACTTTCGATGCCGACGAAGATGCCGAAGAAATTCGCCGCCCCCATCAGCTCCAAGAGTTCCGGATCGTCGGCGAGGTTGACCGAGGCTTCCGTGGAGAACTCGAAGGGATAGCCGTGCGTGCGCTGCCATTCGGCGAGTTTTGGCAGGAATTGCCGCAGCGACTTCTTGTTGCCGATGAAATTGTCGTCGACGAAATCGAGATGGCCGCGATAGCCCATCTGGTAAAGCGTCTCGAGCTCGATGAACATCTGCTCGATCGTCTTGGTTCGCGGCACGCGCCCGTAGAGCTCGATGATGTCGCAGAACTCACAGGTGAAGGGACAGCCGCGCGAATACTGCACACCGAGATAAAGATAGTCCTCGAAGTTGAGCAGGTCGAAACGCGGCACCGGCGTCTTGGTGACGTCGGCCTGGAACTTCGGTGCGGTGAAGACCCCGGACCGCGCGCCACTATCCCAGGCCGCGATGAATTGGTCGATGACGCTCTCGGCCTCGCCGAGCACCCGGAAGTCGGCCCGCTCATAGATGTGGGGGCTCGAGGTGGGATCGGGACCGCCGACCACCACCGGCTTGCCCGCCGCGCGGCAGAGCTCGATCAGGCGCAGCGTGTCGGCCTGCTGCGGCAACATTCCGCCGGTGAAGACGACGTCGGCCCAGGCGAGATCCTTGTCGCTGAGGGACGCCGTGTTGCAGTCGATGAGCCGGATCGTCCAGCTCTTGGGCAACATCGCGGCAACGGTGATCAGGCCCAAAGGGGCAGCGGGACGCTTGACACCCATCACTTTGCAGGATTCGCCAAAGCTCCAGAAGGACTCTGCCGAGAACAGCGGGTAGAGCATCAGTACGTTGCAGGGACTCGGCACGTTCATGGAACTCCTTTTGCGTCGGCGCAGTGTACCAAAGCGCCCGCATCTTGCACCCCGGCAAAAAGGACAAACTGTGGCCTCTTCGCAGCGGCAATCCGCCCCGGACGTCGCTTCAAGCCGCGGATTGGCGCCCACGGAAAAGGCGTCAACCCGAATCATTCGAGAAGGGATGAGGCAAAACAACGCGCCGGTCCATCCCCTCAGGAGCGACGCAATACATTCCAGCCACCCCTCGGACTGTTGATTTGAACAGTTCCAGTTCGCCGGACACATTGCGCCCCTGAGTTCAATCGGTGGATTGGGCCAATCAGGGGACTGCGATGGCAAACCTAACAATCAACGGAAAAACCCTAACCCTCGACGTCGAGCCGGATACGCCGCTGCTCTGGGCGATCCGCGAGAATGCCGGCCTGACCGGCACCAAATACGGTTGCGGCATTGCACAATGCGGCGCCTGCACGGTTCACATCGACGGCGTCGCGATGCGCTCCTGCGGGATCTCGGTCAGCGAGGCCGAGGGCAAGAAGATCACGACAATCGAGGGGCTCGCCTCGGGCGATATGCTGCACAAGGTGCAGGAGGCCTGGATCGCCCAGGACGTGCCGCAATGCGGCTATTGCCAGAGCGGCATGATCATGGCGGTGGCGGCGCTCTTGAACGAGAAGCCGAAGCCGACCGACGCCGACATCGACGAGGCCATCACCAATATCTGCCGCTGCGGCACCTTCCAGCAGGTGCGCGAGGCGATCCACACGATCGCAAGCGCGTAAGGAAATCCCCACATGAACAAGCATATCTCGCCGCGGCTCAACCGCCGCGCCTTCGTCATCGGCACGGCCGCGGTCGGTGCCGGCCTCGCCATCGGCCTCGACCTTCCCTTCGGCGGCCCCGCCGTGGTTCGCGCCGCCGACGGCTCGCCCGAGATCGGCGCCTGGATCGTGGTCAGGCCCGACGAAACCGTGGTGATCCGCATCGCCCGCTCGGAGATGGGCCAGGGTTCGCTCACGGGCCTTGCCCAGCTGGTCGCCGAGGAGCTCGAATGCGACTGGACCAAGGTCACGACCGAATATCCGACCCCCGGCCAGAGCGTCGCCCGCAAGCGCGTCTGGGGCGATTTCTCCACCGGCGGCAGCCGCGGCATCCGTTCCTCGCAAGACTATGTCCGCAAGGGCGGCGCCACCGCGCGCGTGATGCTGATCCAGGCCGCCGCCGACGCATGGAAAGTGCCGGCGTCCGAGTGCACGGCCGCAAACAGCGTCATCACCCATACGCCATCGGGCCGGACCACGACCTACGGCAAGATCGCCGAGGCCGCGGCGAGACTGACGCCGCCGGCGGACGTTAAGCTGAAGGATCCGAAGGACTGGAAGCTGATCGGCAAGGGCGTGAAGCGGCTCGACACCGTCGACAAGACCACCGGAACGATGGTCTACGGCATCGACGTCAAGCTGCCGGGCATGCTGAACGCCGCGATCAAGGATTGCCCCGTGTTCGGCGGCAAGCTGAAGAGCTTTGACGAAGCCAAGATCGCCGACATGAAGGGCGTCAAGAAGGTGGTCAAGGTCGGCGACACCGCGGTCGCTGTGGTCGCCGACACCTGGTGGCACGCCAAGACCGCGCTGGAAGCGCTGCCGATCGTCTGGGACGAGGGCGACAACGCCAAGGTCTCCAGCGAGTCGATTGCGAAGTGGCTGGCCGAGGGGCTCAATGATTCGCAGCCGGCCTATGTCGGCAACAAGAACGGCGACGCGAAGGCTGCGATTGCCGGAGCCGCAAAGAAGGTCGAAGCCGTCTACAGCTATCCCTACCAGAACCACGCCACCATGGAGCCGATGAACGCCACCGCGCTCTACACGGCGGACAAATGCGAGGTCTGGTGCGGCACGCAGAATGGAGAGGCAGCCTTCGCGGCAGTGCTGGAGGCTTCCGGCCTGCCGGCCGAAAAGTGCGACGTCCACAAGGTGATGCTTGGCGGCGGCTTCGGCCGGCGCGGCCAGACCGACTATGTCCGCCAAGCGGTCATGATCGCCAAGCAGATGCCGGGTACGCCGATCAAGCTGCTCTGGTCACGCGAAGAGGACATGGCGCACGGCAAATATCACCCGATCACCCAGTGCAAGATGACCGGCGCGTTCGATGCCAATAACAATCTGATCGCGCTGCACTACCGCCTGTCCGGGCAATCGATCCTGTTCTCGCTGCGCCCCGAAGCGCTGCAGAACGGCATGGATCCGGCAGCATTCCAGGGCGTCGCCCAATCCGGCGAGGCCGCGTTCGGCTATTCGGTGCCGAACCTCCTGATCGAGCATGCAATGCGCAACCCGCACGTTCCGCCCGGCTTCTGGCGCGGCGTCAACGTCAATCATAACGCGATCTACATGGAATGCTTCATGGATGAGCTGGCCCAGGCCGCAGGCCAGGACCCGCTCGAATTCCGCCGCAAGCTGATGGGCAATCATCCCAAGCACCTCGCGGTGCTCAATGCGGTTGCCGAGAAGATCGGCTGGAACACGCCGGCGCCGCAAGGCGTCTATCGCGGCATCGCCCAGGTGATGGGTTACGGCAGCTATGTCGCGGGCGCCGCCGAGATCTCGGTGACCGACGGCAGCAAGATCAAGGTGCACCGCATCGTCGCCTCCACCGACCCCGGCTACGTCGTCAATCCGGCGCAGGTGGAGCGGCAGGTCGCCGGCTCCTTCGTCTATGGCCTCTCCGCGCTGTTCTACGGCGGCTGCACCGTCAAGGATGGCCGCATCGAGCAGACCAACTTCGACACCTACAATTCGATGCGCATTAACGAGATGCCGAAGGTGGAGACGGTGATGGTGCCGAGCGGCGGCTTCTGGGGCGGTGTCGGCGAGCCGACCATCGGCGTCGCGGCGCCGGCGGTGCTCAACGCCTACTTCGCCGCGACCGGCAAGCGCATCCGCTCGGTGCCGCTGCGCGACCAGAACATCACCTTCGCGTGAGAACAGCTGCGGCGGCGATGCCCGCCGCCGCAGCAATTTCCGGATAAGTCTCATGAATGCGCCGGTGACACGGCGGAGTGCCGCCCTCGGCATCGCCGTCGCGGCCACATCGCTCGCCGCACCTTCGATCCTGCGCGCGCAATCGGCAGGCCACCTCGTCGTCGTTGGCGGCGGCTTCGGCGGCGCGGCTTGCGCCCGCGCGCTCAAGCGCGCCGATGCAAAATTGCAGGTCACCCTGATCGAGCCGAACAAGACCTACATCTCTTGCCCCCTCAGCAACGAGGTGGTCGCGGGCCTGCGCGAGATCGAGGAGCAGCAGTTCGGCTATGACAAGCTCGCCGCCGAGGGTATCCGCATCGTCGCTCAGGCTGTGACGACCATTGACACGCAAATGCGTAGGGTGACGACGGGTGATGGCACCACGTTTGACTATGACCGGCTCGTGCTCTCGCCCGGCATCGACTTCCATCTCGAAGCCCTGCCCGGCTACGACGATGTCGCATCGGAGACGATGCCGCACGCCTGGAAGGCCGGCGCGCAAACGCTTTTGCTGCGCCGGCAATTGGAAGGGATGGCCGACGGCGGCACGGTCGCCATTGCAATCCCGGCTAATCCTTCACGCTGTCCGCCTGCGCCCTATGAGCGCGCAGGACTGATCGCGCACTATCTGAAGACAAAGAAGCCGCGCTCGAAAGTTCTGATCCTCGATGCCAAGGACACGTTCTCGCAGCAGCGGCTGTTCGAGAAGGCGTGGAAGGAGCTTTACGGCGACATGATCGAGCGCATTGCGCTATCGCAAGGCGGCCGCGTCACCTCGGTCGATCCTGCGACCAAAACCATCGTCACCGAGTTCGGCAACTACACCCCCGATGTCGCCAACGTCATTCCGCCGCAGCGTGCTGGACGCATCGCCGAGGTCGCGGGCGTCGCCGACGCTACCGGCTGGTGTCCGATCGATCCCGTGACCTTCGAATCCAAGCTCGTCAGAAACATCCATGTGATCGGCGACGCCTGTCTCGGCGGCGGCATCCCCAAATCGGCGGCGGCCGCGAGCGCCCAGGGCAAGGTCTGCGCCGGCGCGATCATAGCCCTGCTCGCGGGCCACACGCCGGAAACGCCGCGTCTGACCGGCGTCTGCTACAACACCGTCGCACCCGGGTACGGCTTTTCGCTGATCGGCAACTACCAGCCGAGGGGCGACATCTTTGCCGAGGTCGAAGGCGGCGCCACGAGCCCGGTCGACGCTCCGCGCGAATTGCGCGCGCGCGAGGCAGCTGAAGCCGAGCGCTGGTTTCAGATCATCACGGCGGACACCTTTGGCTAGCGCAAGATGAGATCAAGCTGTCGCCACCAGCAAGCTGCGCCCCCTCCCCCGCCGGCGGGGGAGGGTTGGGGAGAGGGCGTTTCCACAACGAAGACTCCCCCAGAGGAAAGAGCCCTCACCCGGCGCTACGCGCCGACCTCTCCCGCAAGCGGGAGAGGTAAGAGGAGTGCGCGGCGACCTCGATCATTCCATCCAATATCTGCGACTGCTGCATTCATCGCAGCGAGCCTCGCCCTCTCCTCGCATACCAAGGCGAACGAGCTTGCGCCTTATAAGATCGTCGGCGACGGGATTCCAGCTTCGCTCACAGGCTTCCCTGGCGATGCCGCGCGTGGGCGCGCGCTGGTGCTCGCGCGCACCACGACCTGCATCCTCTGCCATTCCGGCCCATTCCCGGAAACCCGGTTCCAGGGCGACCTTGCGCCTGATCTCTCCGGGGCCGGGAACAGGTGGTCGGTGAGCCAGTTGCGACTTCGATTGGTCGATGCCTCGCGCTTCAATCCGGACACCATCATGCCGTCCTACTATCGCAATGACGGCCTCGTCCGCGTCGGACGTAACTTCGCCGGCAAGCCGATCTTGTCGGCTGCAGAGATCGAGGACATCGTGGCTTTTCTTGCAACACTTCGGGACTAGGCTCATGCCAACCACGCGACGACAATTCCTGAGGCTCGCCGGAGGCGTGACGGTCGCCGGCACGATCCCGATCGGCACGCTGCGGCCGCTCGAGGCAACGCCGGCGATGCTCAACACCGCGATCCGCAACGTGGTCGGTGAAGCACAGATTCACACCGGTAGGGTCAAGCTCGACATTCCGCCACTGGTCGAGAACGGCAACACGGTGCCGATGACGGTGAGCGTTGCCAGTCCCATGACGGCGGACGACCACGTCAAGAGCATCCACGTCTTCAACGAGAAGAACCCGCAGCCGAACATCGGCAATTTCTATTTCGGCCCCTCTTCCGGCCGGGCCCAGGTCTCGACCCGGATTCGGCTCGCCGACACCCAGAAGGTGGTCGCGATAGCGCGCCTCTCCGACGACACGTTCTGGCAAATTGCCGCCGACGTCGTCGTGACACTGGCCGCCTGCACCGAGGAGGTGAACTGATGGCCGCCCTCATCAACGTTCCCTCGAAGGCCAAACGCGGCGAGATCATCGAGATCCGCACGCTGACCTCACACATCATGGAGACCGGCTTCCGCCACACCGCCGACGGCAAGCTGGTGCCGCGCAACATCATCACGAGCTTCACCTGTCGTTACAACGGCACTGAAATTTTTCGCGCCGATCTGTTTCCGGCGATCGCGGCGAACCCGTATTTGTCGTTCTTCGCGGTCGCCAAGGAAAGCGGCAAGTTCGAGTTCGAGTGGATCGGCGACAACGGCTATTCGTCCACCGCATCGGCATCGATCACGGTCGAATGATCTCTTGGCGCGCGATAGCGGCGGCAACATTGTTCGCCGCGGCCCCTGCCCTGCTTGCCGGTGAAATCACGCCCGATGCGCGCCGGTCCGGCTATGCCTTCATGGGGCCCGACACGCGGGCCATGCAGGACGACGACACCAGCAATCCCGGCATGCTGTTCGTGCTCGACGGCGACGCGCTCTGGGCGAAAAAGACCGGCAGCGCCGACAAAGCCTGCGCCGATTGTCATGGCGATGCGCGCGCCAGCATGAGGGGCCTCGCGGCGCGCTATCCCGCGTTCGACAAGGCCCTCGGCCGTCCCGTCACGCTCGATCAGCGGATCAATCTCTGCCGCGCCAATCATCAGCAGGCGGCGCCGCTGCCCTACGAGAGCCGCGATCTGCTCGCATTGTCCGCCTTCATCGCCCACCAGTCGCGCGGCACCGCGATCACGGCCGGTGACGATCCGCAAGCCAAGCCCTTTGTCGAGCAGGGCCGCGCCCTGTACATGCAGCGCGAGGGGCAGCTCAACCTCGCCTGCACCAACTGCCATGACGACAATTTCGACAAGCGCCTCGCCGGCGCGCCGATCACGCAAGCGCAGCCGACCGGCTATCCGCTCTATCGGCTGGAATGGCAGACGCTGGGGTCGCTGGAGCGGCGGCTGCGCAGTTGCATGAGCGGCGTTCGTGCCCAGGCCTATGACTACGGTTCGCCCGAGTTGGTCGCGCTCGAGCTTTACCTGATGTCGCGGGCGCATGGCCTGCCGATGGAAACGCCCGCCATACGTCCTTGAGACAGGAACGGCCGGGCCATCGCCCGGCCGCTTCGTCGAAATTGAAAGCCGCGCCTACTCCGCCGGCGCGGCCGACATCTCCGGATGCGCGGCATAGGGTTCGCTGGCGCCGAGCTTGCCGGCGGCGAACAGGCCAGCGGCCATCACGGCGTAGGCCAGGGCGACCGCGGGCGTCACGCCAAAGCCGCCGCCGATGCCGACGGCCTCGCCGTGCATGAAGCCGAAGTAGGTCAGCACCGCACCGACCAGCGCGAAGGCCGAGGCTTTCTCGAAGTCGCGCTCGATAATGAAGACAGCGATCGCGCCCAGGATGAGGCCGCCGAGGATGGAGCCGCCGCCCATCACCTCAAGACCCCGATAGAACACGCCCTGCTGCGGCAGCGCGGCGATCGCGGCGGCCTTGACCGCATCGGCCTTGTCGGCCGCCAAACCACCGACGGTTGTCGCCGCGTTCATGGTGGAGCCGAGCATCGTGTCGATCTGGAGCTTGGCCCAGGCGGCAAGATGCGGGGTCAGCGCCAGCACGATCGCGGGCGCGTGCTTGACCGGCGTGGTCTGGAACGCCTGCGCGCCGATCAGCATGCCGATGTAGAGCAGGATCGGCGAGATTGCTACGACAGGCACGAGTGCCAGCAGCACCGCGATGATGCCGAACCAGGACAGCACGACCACCATGATGCCGGTCGCTGCCGAGTAACCGATCCGACCGCCCATCGCCTTCCAGCCGGGATGGCCGATATAGACGGCGTTGATGAAGGGATTACCCATCAGGCAGCCGATCAGGCTGACGACGCCGTCAGCGGTGAGCACGCGCGTCGTCGGATATTCGTCGCCGGCAGCCTCCGCGCTCTCGACATTGTCCATGGCCTCGACGAGGTCGTAGATGCCGAACGGGATGGCGGTGACCAGGATGATGCCTAGGAATTCGAAGCCGGAGAAGACATAGTTTACTGCCGGGATCGGCACAGAAAAGCCGAAATTGGCAAAGGCAGCGCCAACACCCGCGATGCTTAAGCCGCCGAGACCGAGCCCGAACAGGTTCGAGCCCCAGGCGATGATCATGCCGGCCGCGATCGCGACGAGGCCCGCGGGAACGCCGCGCCAATATTTCACACCGCCGAACCAGCTCACCAAAATGATGGCGAAGCAGACGAGGCCGATCTGCGGCGTCATGTACATCTCGAGCGCCGGCCGCATCGAGATGAAGGTGACGGAGACGCCGGCAAGCGTGCCGAGCAGCGCCGCGCGCGGCGTGATCCTGCGAATGAACGGCGCGATGAAGCCGCCGATCATGAGAATGAAGCTCTGGAAGAACACCCAGACGAGACCCGCCGACCAGCCCTTGAGCGGATCGCCGGTCTTGAGCGTGATCGGCAGCATGATCACGAAGGTGACGATGAACATGTGCGGCACGCTGACGCCGGACGGCAGCGCGCAGACATCGTTGCGGCCGGTCTTCTGGGCGAGGCGATAGGCGAGATACGCATAGTAGAAGGTGGAGAGGCACATCATCAGCCCAAGCGCGGGCAGGATGCGGCCGAACACGAGGCTATCAGGCATCTTCAGGACGAAGCGAAGCAGGCCCGTGAGCACCAGCATGTTGACGAGAATGTTGGTGCCGAAGCCGAAAAACGCATTCCAGTCGCCCGATGTCCATAACGCCGGCTTGAATTCGGACGTATTGATCTCGGACTTGCCAGCCGTCCCCGTCAATGTGCTCATGATGTTACCCCCAATGTGGTCGAACTCTTCATCGCCTCCAAGACTGCGGCTGAGCTTGCGACCCAGCCGAAGATGCCGCCCTGGGCCTTGATCATGTTCAGGCCCATCTCGTGAAATTCGGGGAAGTAGGATGCGCAGCCGTCGGAGATGACGACGCAGCGATAGCCGCGGTCATTGGCCTCGCGCACGGTGGTGTTGACGCAAACTTCTGTCGTGACGCCGCACACCAAGAGATTCTCGATACCGTAATTCTCCAGGACATCGCCGAGCTCGGTGGCGTAGAAGGCGCCCTTCCCCGGCTTGTCGATCACGATTTCGCTGTCGAGCGGATAGAGCTCGGGAATGATGTCGTGGCCGGCCTCACCGCGAATGAGGATGCGTCCCATCGGACCGAGATCGCCGATACGAAGGCTCGGCGCGCCGCGTTCGATCTTTGCCGGCGGCGCGTCGGAGAGATCGGGCAGATGCCCCTCGCGCGTGTGGATCACCAGCATGCCGGTGTCGCGCGCCGCCGTCAGCACCATGCCGATCGGTTTCACCGCGCGCGCAAGCTGGCTGACGTCGTTGCCGAGCGTTTCGCCGAAGCCGCCGGGCTCCATGAAGTCGCGCTGCATGTCGATGATCAGAAGCGCGGTGGCGGGCCAGTCGAGCGCGATCGGCTCGGGCTCGGCGCTGACGACGCCCTTTGTCGGCTTGGCTGAGTTCAACATGACGCAGACCCCCGCGAGAACTCTCTTGGCCAGGAGTTCTGCAAGCGCCGTGCCATTGTGTACAATTGCGGTGGGGCGCGGGTGGCGAGGGAATTTGCTGCGTGCTCAGAACGTTACGCCGGCGATCGGCGTCTGCTTATTCCCTGTGCGACGGCTTTGCGACCTGCATTTGCCCAAGGGATGAGCGGCGAAGCACGGTCCTCTTTCCTTCTCCCCTTGTGGGAGAAACGACAGAACAAAAGATGTCGTAAGTTCAACGTGATAGGCGATTAGTGTCCGTATAGTGTCCCAAATCACCTATCACGGCCTTGCCGCTCTTCGGTACATCTGCCCCTTGCCTAGTGCCTGATTATGCACGCCTTTTGCTTAGGTCCGACTACATTTATTCTTTACCCCTGGTTGTAGAAATGATTGGCTCCCCTTCGCTCCGTTTGAGCTGGGGGCCAATGTGGCTGGCACAGATGCACTCTTAAAACCCGACATGCGGGCGGTGCTGTCGCGCACCCATGTCCAAGTGGACCTGCATGGACTTCTTCTACCCGTGCTGGAAGCCATCTCGAATGCGATGCACGGCGTCGAGGAACGCTTTGGCGAGGATGGAAGAACAAACGGCACTGTGGACATCCATTTCCACGACTGGAACAATCCTTCCAAGTTCAAGGTCTCTGTCACCGATAACGGTGCCGGCCTGAACGACGAAAACTACAAGTCGTTCAAGACCCCCTTCACTGGACATAAGCTTAGGCAGAAAGGGCGCGGCTTCGGGCGCTTCATAGCTTTCAAAGTTTTTGCTCGGATCGTCTATGAAAGCCGGTACGCGTTCTTAACGGCAGAAGACACTAGGTCATTTCGATTCAATATCGAAGAAGAGCGTGAATTCGCCCTCCTTGAGGCAGCGCCAGAATTCTCTGGGACAGGGCTTCGCGTTACGTACGATCAACCGCTCACAACTTGGCAGGAACTTATTCGACAGCTCGATAAGGATGGCATCGCCAACGAGATTGGCGGGCATTTCCTTCCCTATTTTCTGTATCGCTGGCTTCCCGAGATCACCATTCGCTTTGATCAAGAAGCACCAATCGACATTCGTAGCCGCTTCGGCTCCATGTTTGTCCAATTCGACACCGGCTTAATCACAGTCGAAATAGATGGCTCGCAAGAGCCGGCAAATTATTCCTTAGCCAGGGTGCGACGATCACAGCAATTTAAGAGCCACTGCCTGCTGCTGTCGGCCGCGGATCGGATCGTTGGATCGCCGCGTGATCTAAGTGCTAAGATCGGAAGTCAGTTTTTTTCTGACGAGGTCGGTGAAAGATATGTCGTCATCGCCGTGGTTCGGAGCGAGGCATTCGAGAATAGGCTCAACGACGCCCGAACAGGCATAAACGTAAGCCCCCGAGTTCTGGAAGATATCGTCTCGAAGATCAGCGATGTGATCCAATCGAAAGAGCTGAGTCAAATCGAAAAGATCAAGACTGAGCAATCATCAGACCTCGAAGACGCCCTCAAGGAAAATCCCATCCTCAGACTTGGTTTGCGCGGCCGCTCAGTGAAAGAGTATGTCGCAGCCAAACCCAATAATTGGTCCAGCGAGGAATTCGTCTCCGACCTCGCAATCGAGCGCTATCGCGCAACCAATGATTTGACTAAGCAGATTGTGGCAGCGGCTGCCAATGCGGACAATTACGAGCGAGAGATCAAAAAACTTGTCGAGCAGATTGACGAAAGCAAGAAAGAAGCGTTGGCGGAATATGTAATCCACCGCAGAAACATAATCGATCTAATGGAGGCCGCGCGCAAGTTCCAAGGTGACGGACGACACGCTCCCGAAGATGCAATTCACGATCTTGTCTTCAAGCGCTTCAACGACAATGTCTCGTTAAATTACTTCGAACACAATCTATGGCTCGTCGATGACGCTCTGGCATTTATGCCTTACATCTCCAGCGATAGAACCCTGCATGGCGGAAGGCGACGCACGGGTGACAAGGTCACCGATCTTCTATTCTTCGATGATAGTATGGTACTTGGCGACGAGAATGCGACGACCTTGACAGTGGTCGAGTTCAAAAGGCCAAGCAGAAACGACTATGTGTTCGGCTCCGAGAAGAGCGATCCTGTACTGCAAGTCATCAACACCGTCTCGAAGGCTGCTGCCGCAGGTGGATTGGCCAAGACGGACGGCACGCATTTTTCATTCGCGGGCGTCGTCCGAAAAATCGCCTACATTGTTGCTGACCTCACTCCAAGCCTGATCGAGGTTCTTCGGCAGCACGATTTTATAAATGACTGGAATCCTCGGGTTTTCGTTCGATACCACGCCAACCAACGCGTGTTCATTCAGGCGCTTGGATACGAGACCCTGCTGGAAAACGCGAAGAAACGAAATCAGGCGTTCTTTTCGGTCCTCTTTGGCCAATGATCTTTCTTCAAACAGCAGCCGTCTCAATGGCGGCGATAGTCCGCAGAGACTGATAGATGTCGCTCAAGCAGGATTTGCTTCGCATAGGCTATTTCCCCGAGAACCTTCCTCCCAGTTTTCATACCGAAGAGATCGCTCAATATTTTGCAACCAACCCGTCAAGCTATTTGTCCGACCCCAAGCAGCCGCTTAGGTCGGCGATCTACAACGCTTCCAAACGCGGAGCATCTCGCCGAACGTTCTCAGCCATCCATCCCATTACGGCTCACGATTTGGCGGAATTCCTGCATGCACATGTCGCCGAGCTTGACAAACTGTTCGCAAGCAATCCGTCAAGCCTGTCAGTGCCCAACCATACTCCGCAGGGTGAAAGAGCGCTTGAGATATCGTCACACAATCAGTTGGAAATCGAACGTCTAAACAGGCTGGCAGGATACCGTTTCATAGCAAAAACGGACATTTCTCGCTTCTATCATTCGATTTACACGCATTCGGTTTCATGGGCCTTTCACGGCAAGGATGTCGCCAAGAAGACAAGAAAATTCGACGCCCAGGACGTGTATTTCAATCGTCTCGACTTCACTTTGCGACAAGGGCAGGATGGCCAAACTATTGGAATCCCGGTAGGCCCGGACGCTTCTCGATATGTCGCGGAACTGATCTGCACGAGTATAGATACGGATTTTCACTCCCGGTTTGGTAGCGCTGAGGTCGGATTCATTCGGCACGTTGACGATGTTTGGATCGGTGCACAATCGCATTCGGAAGTCGAGCGAGCATTGTGGTTATATCGAAACTGCCTACGAGAGTTTGAGCTGGATATTAATGAAAGTAAGACTCGCATTTATGGAGCGAATTTTCGCTTTACTGATGCATGGCCATCGGACGTTGCAAATCGGTTAGAGGTTGCTTTAGCAGCTCCCGATCATCGTCGAGAGGAGCGGCTGAGGGCTGCGCTTGAGTATGCATTCGAATTGTCGCTCACTGACAGCGATGACGGCATATTGAAGTACGCCATTCGTCAGCTTGATCGGTCTGAGCACCAATGGGACGAATGGGACGCGCTCCAACCGTTCTTAATGCGCTCAGCAATTCACTTTGGGCATACGCTCGACTATGTCATTCGCGTTTTAGTCTGGCGCAAACTGACCAAGGACGATTTAGACCATGAGCGATGGTCCGAACTGATCAAGTCTATGCTGGACTATCACGGCCGGCTAGGCAACGACAGTGAGGTCTGTTGGCTCCTATTCGGAGCTAACATCCTGAAAATAGATGTCCCGGAAGCGAGCGCCTTGACGATCATTCGAAATTGTGGGGCTCTCTCTATCGTCTCGATCATGAATTTCTTCGGCGGAGGGAGCAAGTCAATCTTCGATGCAATCTTTGAGCTGATTAGTACGGAAAACTCTGAAGGCCCAATGTGGCCAGTGTTTCTGGAATGGTCATCCAGTGGGTGGCCTCGGAATACTGAAGTGCGGAAACTCATCACGAATGATACATTAAAAGCTATGTATGAGAAGCGGGTATTCCTGTTCGACGAGGAGCGCCTCCCGCGTGTCTTCAGTGGCATCGAAGAATCAAAGTTCAGCGACATTGCGCACGCGATCGAGCTTCGCGTGAGTTCTTATGACGCGGAGGACGACGATGACGCTGAATCGTAGTCGCAAGAATGTTTCTCGGCGCGAATTCAGGTGTGCGCGACCGATTCCCTTGCGAGCAGCGTCCTGGGAGCGCAAGCTGTCGACGATCGCATCGTAGTCGGTCTGCCGGACGGTCTTGATCCACTCGTCCGCGCGCTGCTCTCGTTTTTCAATGCAGCCGGATGGGCCGCCTACCGCTACACGGAGCGGGACGCTTCAACGACCATATTTGTCAGGCCCAGCCAACTTGGAATTTGCGATGGCATCGGGAGGCAACGGGAGCAACGCCAAGGCGTTCATCCCCAGCGGGTCTCCAGCGTCAGTTATCACCACGCGGCAGCTTCGCGACAGCTCGACGGAGCTTGATCTCGATGCACCGAGCGCAGATCAACTCGCCGTCCCCGGCCGGTGGCGCAAGAACGGTCAGCTCTTGTTGCGCGAACTCTTCTTCGCAGTGATCGCAGCGGCCTGGGATTTCGAGCATCCGCGCATTTGCTCACGTAGTTATGGCGGAATTCGGCAAAGGCCGCCGGAATGAACCTAAGCCGCTGGTCAGTTGGTGTCTGGAGAACAAAAAGTCGCGCCGACAGGAATGGGCGCGACTTTTCTCGAATAGCAAAGACGTTCAGGAATGATGCCCTCGACTATTTCTCTTTGATGACGGTCGTGCTGCTGCTACTGCCAACTGTCCCTTCCTCGCAGACTTTGGTCTGCTTGATGCGATCTTCGGCTTCCACGCGGCTCTTGAAGGCCAGCGGACCGATCTGTGTTACGACCTCCTTGTCCGCCGGACGTGTCGTGGTAACGGTGCATTGGCGGTTCGGACCCTGCACGACATAGTACTCATCGGCCAGTGCCGGGGCGGCGCATCCGATGATGAATGCGCCAGCAAGAAGTAGTGGTGCCTTCATTGTCGCCTCTCTCTGTTCAAGTGCTGCCGACCGGCGCGATCGAGAAACCGTGACGTGATACCGGGCACGCGACCGCTCCTCTCCCTTCTGTCGGCGGCTCTGTAACTCGGTGCAGACTGCAAGAGTTCCGAACGGCCACGTCTGTGGTGAAGAGAACGAGTGAGCCAAGGGACCGTCTCAGAATTCAATTCACGCGCCCTGGAACTCCCCGATTGCGTGCTCGCGTCAAAATACCAGAGTGGTAGAATACAAGAATTCGCACCAAGCAGGGTGCATTTGTGAGTGCTGCAAGTACCGGCGACGCGCGAGCGATGAACATCTTGCGCGAACTGCACGAGGCCGAGACGGAGCTGGTCGGCAAGACCGTCGTCTTGACTGACGGCAAGGCTGGCACAATTGATCGCGTCTTCCTCGATGATCAGCACGGACTTCGCATCTCGGTCGCAGGACATGAAGGTCGCTGGCCGATTTCGACGGTGAAACACATTGAGGGCTGATCGGCCGTGCGCCCGGTGGCAGCATACCCTCCCAGCAGCGCGCGCTCGACGACCTGCGAATTCAATCAGTGAATGGTTGACTTCACCGAGTCTGCCGATTGATCGAGAGCTGTATTCTCCTCGGCCTCTCGCACTCGGCCTCGAAGGGTCTCAAGTTCGGCAAGCTGAGAAATAAGCGCCCGAGCGCGCAGGCACAGGACAACGCGGTTGTACGCCCGATTACGGTTATTCATTGCACGCCCCCGATGTTTGAAGAGTTGGCTCCTTGGGTCGGTTCTCATCCCCGTATTGCAAGGGTTTTCTCACCCGGCCAGATCAAGCGAGCTGGTCGAGCTACCGACGTTGCATTCCCGGAAGTGGGACGACAGCTCAATCTCAGCCAAGTGCTCCCAGCATTCCGCGTCCGCGAGGAGTTTCCATTTGTTCATGCTGTTGTACGCGGTCTGTTGACGGCACAGCGAACCCATCGCGCGCAAGCGTTGCACCTTCTCCACTGCGAACCCTCCTTCGGGCTTGTTCTTCGCAAGCCATTGTTTGTGTCGATTGAAAGTCTCGCAGATTAAAGTGACGAGTGATAGTCCGGTGTTTGATTGGTTTAAATGACAGCGCAATCGTCAGACTTTTCAGCGGCGCAGTGTTTTCAGAAGGCGCTTGATTGCATCCAATGCTTCGATCAAGGCCGGCCGCGTTGGCCGAGGCGGCAAGCGTGGCCTGCGAGGGGGCATCGTGATCACAACAAACAAGATGTTGATCAGTAGCCATAGCCCAAGAAGTAGGAGGACAGTCCGCACACGAACCTCCCGAAAAAATTAACTAAATATAGGGGCGCTCCATGTTTCGCGCGATGCGAGCGCTGGAACCGCGCGGGACAATGATGACCGCTCCAGGGTTGCCCTGCGCGAGTTTGGAATTCTAATCCCGATCGGAAACGTTTTCTGCGAGCTGCACATTGAGGCCTCTGTCGAACGCCGAAGGCGCTGCAAAAAACATCCTGCAGCGCAGCTACGGAACAATATTACAGCCGGAGCTTTCGCGGAACGAAACGGATCGTCAGTCTTTCTCTGGCCTTGGGAGGTGCACATGACTTCTCAGACCATAGAAGGCGCCTGTGCGTTCGCTTGGCGAAACTACCTGCTGCTTCACAGCGGCATCAGCGAGAACGATACTCGGCGCTCCGCCCTCTATCGCTACCTCGTCAATCTTCGTGATACCGGCGAAGACGATTTCGATCTCTTGCAAGTAGCGGCGGTCGCTTACTTGAAAAAACTGGACGAACTGCACGACGACCGATCGGCGAGACTCGCGGTAGATCAAATTTTGGCCGAACGTTTAGAGTCACGCAATGCACAACCCGCCACTTACTAGCTTCAGGCAAGCAACATTGGAAGGAGAGAGCAGCATGGCAGACAAATCCGCTAACTCAGACCGGTTCGCGCGCGAACCACAAAGACGCATCGCCGCTGCGACAGCAATCGGCATGAATGCCTTGAACCCAATCATGCGCTTTCAGGTCTCAATGCTGAGGATGTGGGCCGATAGTATTGAGAGGTTCGCAGGCAATTACAAAAAGGAGTTGGAAGAAACCGCGACCGCCGTAGAGGAACAGACAGACAAGGAACGCGCCGCGTAGATCGACGCGAATGGTCACGTGGAATTCCCTTCGGGGATGCGGCACAGCTTGGGGCGCGTCTTACTGGCCCGTCAAAGCTTGCAGCGACGCTTCTAATTCCGCGAGGATGTCGTGCAGGAGCCAAGCGCGAGCGGGTCGGTAACGCCGCGCTCCATCATGCGGTAGCGCATGATCTCGCGTTGAAGCTCTTGCTGTTCCTCGCCTTCGTCCATAGCGAGTTCTCCGCAATTGCGCATGACGCCGAACGGCGACGACAAGGCATCCGGCACGCGCTATCCTGAGCGGGACGAGCCCTCCATTCAGAACATTCCGATCAGGCTGAAAAGGCCGATCTCGGCCACGAACGTCACGGCCATGACTGCGACCGTGAGGAACACATCGCCCACTGGGACAGGGGTCATGGCGCGCCTCGCACGTTGCGAAGCCCCGAAGCCCAATAGCCAACCTCCCGATCTCCGGATTGTTTCAGTTCCCCAGTCGGCGCTCGCCTAGCATTTCGAGTTCGGTGATCGCCTGCGCCGAAATCTGTGCAGGGTCTTTGAGCCCTTTTTGGGCGATCTTGATGATTGTTTTCGCCACTAATTCCGTGAGCGGATCGTCGCGATCTTTAACACACAGAGAACGTAAAGTTTGCTCGTAAGCCTTTGTAATACATGCAATTTCTTTCGGTGGCATCCCGTGGGTTTGCAAATGTAGGTAAATCCCCATGTCTCGCCCTCCAGGCCTATGACGCCGGACGATACCATGGAACCGAGTCTTTACCGGAAAATATTGGAACCTATTAACGTATTTAAATTTATTTAATCGTGGTAATTTAATCTCTGCTGTCTCACAATCATAGGATGGACGCGATGCCCTCAGAAGACGAAGACCGGCGTGAGTTTCTCAAAACTTGCGGAAAATTCGCGGCGGTCACCCCGCCAACCATGACTATGCTGCTTTCGACCTCCCTCACGTCAAACGCTATTGCGCATTCCGGAGGTGGAGGCGCCCGTGGTCGCGAGCATCACGAGCATCATCACCACGACCACCACCACCGCCACCATCACGACCGCGACTAGGCTGAAGGATTTCAAAGACACATAGGCCGCCTCCAGGGCGGCCTTAGTTCTTTGTCAGAGGCCTTGCCGGTTCTTCTGCCATTGCCTCAGTATCAACAGGGGGCGACTCGCCCGTGCGGTCCTTCAGGTCGGCCGCTCGCTGGATCAATCCCGACGCAACCTGCGGGTCCTTTGTTGTTTTGGCCATTCGCAGCAGCGTTGCTGCCGCCTCTCGGGCGAAGGAGGTGTAGCGTGGCACGTTTTTCTTTTCCCATTCCAACCCTCTTGGAAGAGTCGTTAACCCCGGGTTGAGTTCCGGTGCTTTGTATAAAAATGTACACAAGCCGCAAAAAGGACCTCAGCTTGGCTGGCGCCAAGCTGAGGTCCTGTGTCGGCATCACGTTGTCGAGGCGTGATCCAAAAGGATCAACCTAGTTTCCAGCCATTTGGTTCCCGCTGCTAGCGAACGCACCGGGTCAAACGCGGCGCTAGGCAATCGGCGCGCAGCCGATGATTTTCCTTCAGAAAAGCCCCGGTCACAACCGCAGCTTCTGCCACCCGTATTATTCCCAAGTGTTCGCCGGTCCAGCTTCGGGTATGCGCTTAGTCGCTATGAAGCGAGCCGACAGCAACTCCCCGCCACCTCCTACCTGCGACAATTGCACCCGTGAAATGGTGCCGGTGGGAGCGTTGCGCGCAATCGTGGATCGTCGGGCCGTACGAGTCTACAAATGCCTTCCATGCCAGCGGGTAGTCACCACGCCTTTGCAAGGATAAGGCGAGGCCCGACGCCAAGGGCGCCCTAAAGCGTCGGTAAGGGTCGCCCGAGTGCACTAACAGCGGACCTCAACGGCCGATCTGCACCGGAGGCGATGAATGTGGCGGCTCTACTCCCGGCTCCAGACCTGCCGCTGCACTGCGCCGACCGACGCGATGGCACACTTCCGGACATTCGGCGACGCTGTGTAGGAGCTTTTCTTGTCGGCCTGATGATCTGGATCGCAGCCACAATTCACCGCTCGACGGTCCAAGCGATTTTCAAAGGTTCGACACTCGGTACGGCAGGCCGGGCTACCTGAAAAAAATGAAGGTGATCACTGCAAACAGCGGAAGCAATATTCCGCCGGACCAGAGCATGTAGCCGAAGAAGCTCGGCATACGAATGCCCCTCTCTTCGCAGATGGCTTTAACCATGAAGTTGGGTGCATTCCCAATATACGTATTGGCGCCCATGAACACAGCGCCAGCCGAAATGGCGAGCAGCGTTTTGAACAAAGGCCCCATGAGCTGTTGCGCATCGCCGCCTGCGAGATTGAAAAAGACAAGATAAGTAGGCGCGTTGTCGAGAAAACTGGATAATGCCCCCACCAGCCAGAAATAGGCGGCCTCGTTTGGGCGTCCGTCAGCCGTCGTGACGAGCGTTAAGAGGTGGGCCAATGCACCGTCTTTCCCTGCGCGAAGGATCGCCAGCACGGGGATGATGGTGATGAAAATCCCGGCGAAGAGGAAGGCCACCTCTTGAATTGGGGTCCATGCGAAAGCGTTTTCGACGCGAATTGACCGACGCGTTGTGCGCCATGAGAGGTAGCCCAGAGCAAGAAGAACGACGTCCCGAACCAGCCCTTCCAAGGGCAACGCCACGCCAAGGCCGAGTGGAATATCCACGTCCGGCTTCCACACGCCGCTCAGCAGCACTACAACCATAATGCCCGCCAGATACGCGACATTGTGCAAACCTTCGATCCGCAATTGACGGGGTACGTGACTGGTCGGCCACTTTGCCCCTTCTTTTCGCCAATGATAGCGGTCAATGCAGTAAAAAAGCAGCAAAAGCACAATACTTGCGACGGCCATTGGCGGAAACAAAGCGGTCACCGTCCAGAGAAAGTCCACGCCCTTTAAGAATCCGAGAAACAGGGGCGGATCGCCAAGGGGGGTCAGAGAGCCGCCGATGTTCGCGACAAGAAAAATGAAAAATATGAACACGTGACTATTGTGGTGACGATCTTGGTTTGCACGGATGAGGGGACGGATCAACAACATGGCTGCGCCAGTGGTCCCGACGAGACTTGCCGCCACCGCCCCAATGCCGAGCAGGGCCGTGTTCGTTGTTGGGTTGCCTATGAGATTTCCCGCGAGTTGGATGCCGCCTGCCACGACAAACAGCGAGAACAGAAGGATGATGAACGGGAAGTATTCTAAAGCCGCGGCGTGAAGCACTTCAGTTGCGGTGACCAAAATGCCGAACGACGTGGCGCACGCCACCAAAAGCGTTGCGGCCCAAAACGCGGTGATCTTGCCGAAGTGGTGCTCCCAGAAATGCGGCGCTACCAAAGGGAAGAGCGCGATCGATAGGAGAGTTCCGGTGAACGGCAATCCCCACAGCAAGCTTAACTGAGAGCCGACGAGATGGGCTCCTTCACTTGCAGTAGCGGTTGCGGGAAAAACCATTGTCAGCACGGCGCCAACGGCAGCCACGCGGCGCATTTTGTCCACCAACGAAAGCCCCTTCTCTAGCTGTTCTGAAAGCCCAAGCAAAAAGGCAAAGAATGGTCGAGAGAACTAGCCAAGACCAAAGTCCGAAGCCAGTTTGTAAACATCGGTTAAGCCACCACGCTCTTGCCGAAGCTGGTCTCCAATCGCGTCAGCCATTTTTCGCAGGCCCATAAGCTCTCAGGCTGAAGCTCGAAGAGGACAAAGGCATCGCCAGTTTCGGAGGCTGCCAGCAATTCCTCTCGAAGTTGGGAGACGGACAGGTCGCTGTTAAAGACCCATACCGACTCAAGCACCCTAGTGGCTCCCCAGCTTTGAAGTTTGTACACCATGGCATGACGGTTCCGGAGGCGCACACGGTTTAGATCGTAACTTGCAAGGTAGTGAGCCATTGTCGCCTCCTTCTGACTGCGAGGCCGATCCTATTTGCACCCCGCCGACCAAATGGTGTGGCGGGCTGTCGCAGGGCGCGGCTTCAGTCTATCAGCTAGAGCCCGTTTTGCGTCCTCTTGGCTCATGGCCCGGCATAGCAACAAGACACGCTGTTCGTCCACAGGGACAGTTGGTGACCTCCGAGTCGGAAAGGGTGGCGGAAGAACGTCAGCAACGGGTCAGACTCGGAAGTCGAACTACGCAATCGCGACTTCCGCTTTCCTACAACAGCAGACTAACGGCGCTACGAACTCCTTGATATACGGTTGGCGCGAATCGGCCAGTTAATGCAATGTCGCCGACGGCCGCTCCATCATCGCCTCGACAAATTGCCGCAAGCCCTCCATAGCCTTGCTCCGCCACGCCTCCAGCTCGCCGGCGTATTTCGACAAGGCTGCACGAAACTCTTCTCCGTTAATGTCGGCACCGCGCCCAAGGAGCCGCTGCGCATAGGCGGTGAGCGCAAGATCGCGATGGCGGCACAACTCGGCGTTTGCTTCATCCAATACTTTCATTTTGAACCTCGCTTCACAGCCAATTTCCAAATATTTCCGCCTTCACCCGGCCGAACGCCGGTGTTTTCCACGTCGGTATTCCAAACTGAACCCGCATGCGTGACAAAGGACCCCGGCTGATATGTCCGCGATTCATCCCAAATGCCCAAGTAGCGCAGCGTCGGTCGCGATTCGAGTGCCTTGATCCGGTCTTTCAGCGGCGTGATTGCTGCCAGCACGAAATCGCCGATCACCGGTGCCAGCGATTTGACGAGGCCTTCGATCTCGGCTCGCCGCTGGGGCGAAACCTTCGCTTCGATCGCACGGCGCTCTTCGGGAGTTGGGACGTTCATGGCATGCCCTTCGTGTCTGCCGGCTTGCCATGCCGCCTTTCGTAGGCAAGCTGCAACCGCGCCTGTTCTCGAACCAGTATGCGCGCAGCCAAAACGTTCTCGGGCTTGTCGCGATGCCACAGCAGTTCGCGGACGCGCCTTTCCAGCCGAGCAATAGGAATCAGATCGTCGATTTCGGGCGAAAGCCGAACCACCCGGCACCCTGCCTTTGCGGCGATCCGCCGCCCATATTCCAGATCACTCGCTGTCAACCTGACGACCATGTGTGTCTGCCCTCAACTTTGAAGTTGATCTCTACAATAGCAAATCGGCCAACCCCCTTCTAGGAATTTAATCCCAGTGCATACGGGCCACCCCGTGCGGTCGCGGGGGCCGCCGCGTTCTGGATTTTTGCTCCCCCCGCCCCCCGGTCATCGGTCAATGAACAGCGGGCGGCTTTTCGGCTTCGACGCGATCGCCGCAGCATGTCGGCTGCTCCAAGGGCGGCCGACGGCGACGACCAGAGGACTCGTTGCCGTCGCGACGAGGATCAACGGCTTTCAGTCTTGTCCAATCCGCCCCGTCGACGACATCCAGCCCGAGTAGGCGACGAGGTATTCGCCGCGTCGCTCGCGCTCGCGCTGATCCTGTTCCGCTGGGTTGCTGTGCGACCCCTGGCACTCACGATCCATTGTTTCTTTTCGAAGCTTCCGGCGCGCCATCGACGCGCCCAATTGATTTCGACGGGGGCCGTCCCGAGGAAGTGGAAAGGCGAGCGGGAGCCGCCTCAGCATTTCAAAGTTCTCCCTTACCCCGACCTCCCTGCTGGGAGGGGGCGCGGTGCTACCAGCACCGCGCCCCCTCCCAGCAGCAGGGGGGTATGGGGGGAGGGGTGGAAGAGTCGATGGAAGCTGCTGGAGCATGGTGGAAGGGCTTGGTGGAAATGGCTGTTACTCCCTCACGTCTTCACGATCCGCGACCGCTGCTTCGACCTCGGTCCCTCCGTCACCACGCGAATTTTGCCGGCGTCGAACAGCCGCAGCATGGCGTCGGCGAGCGCCACCTTGTTCAACTTCTCGGACGTGGCCTCTCGTTCCTTGGCAAAGCA
Source organism: Bradyrhizobium sp. WSM1743 (assembly GCF_000473065.1). Taxonomy (GTDB): domain Bacteria; phylum Pseudomonadota; class Alphaproteobacteria; order Rhizobiales; family Xanthobacteraceae; genus Bradyrhizobium. Next base: position 197,068 of record NZ_AXAZ01000001.1, on the reverse strand, counting down.
AGCCGGCGCGTAGGTGGTGCCCTTCTTGTCGGTGACGTTACGGCCCTGGCGCGTGAAGCGGTCGAGCAAGTCCAGAAACACCTGCTCGGCGCGCTGCTCGGCGATCTGCGGGTCGGTCGATCCGCCCGGCACCTCTGGAACAAAGATACCGTTCTGAAAGCGCAGCATGAGCTTCGGCGGCAACGGCCCGTATTGCACCTTCTTGTACTCCAGCACGCGCAAGCCCGATTCTCCTTCGTCCTTGTTGGCCGCGCGCAGATGCAGGCGGCCACGGACCTTGCCATGCCACGCGGTCGAACCGGACGTGCCTGTATTGCTGCCGGCTTGGCTCGGATGCGCGTTGACGATCACCGCGCAGTTGGCCGCGATGGCAAGACTACGCAACTGGGCGACGAACGCGGCGACCTGACCACGGTTGTTCTCGTCGCCGTCGAAGATGTCGGACAACGTGTCGAGGATGATCATCACCGGCCGGATGATTTGCGCGCGACCCCACAAGGCGCGAAAGAGGGGCGTCTGCTCGATATAGCCATCACTGTCGAAGCGGGCGAGCGTCATATCCTGCCCTGCATAGCTCGACGCGTAGAGGCCGTTAATGATCAGCTCCGAGAACGGTTCGTTATAGTGCGCGGCAATGTCATGGAGACGGTGCCGCAACTCGTCTTCGTCATCCTCGGCACCGAGGTAGATCACCGGACCCGGCTCCGGGTCGCTGCCGAACCAACCGCGCGACAAAACGGTTGAGCAGGCCAGTTGCAGAGTGAGGAGGGACTTGCCAATTGCGCCATCCCCGTAGAGCAGCGTCACCTGCCGTTTCAGAATGCGCTCGCGCACCGCCCACTCGCGCGGCGGCGACGGTGCAATCCCTTCCATGAACTTGATGTCGGTCGCAAAGTAGCCTTCCTTGGCATAGTGCTGGCGGACATCATCCTGCGTCTTGCCGGGGTCGATTGGCAAGTTCGTGCCCAGACAAGCGTCGAAAAAGTTCACGCCGATCAGAGCGTCCCGCTCGCCGTTGGGCGCGCAGGGAATACCCAACTCAAATGCGGCGATGATGATGGCCCCTACACTGACGCCGTCGGTGCAAAGGTTGTCCTCGACCGCCCAATCAGTGACAAGACGGCACAGGATAGTTGCCGACGGTGAGCCCGGCTCGCGCGCCCAGCGGGTGCGGCGACACGTGCTCAGGAACTTCGCGGCAATTGCGATCTCGTCGCGCGGCACCGGCCGACGCTGACCGCTGGACGGTCCGGTTCGGCCGTTGCGGCAGATCACGTAGGGGCCGATCCGGGCCAGCCCTTCTTGATCCACTGAATTGTTTCGAGTGGACACATCGGTCGTCGAATTGTAGAAGTCGTTCATATCAGCTCTGTCCTATTTGCTGTTTGCTATCAGCCCGCTCCGGTTTGCCGATCGGCGCGGGTTTTTCATTTGGGGCCGTCAACTTGACGGCTTCACGCCGTGAGGCTGATGCGGGCGCGCTGCTAGGCCGCGTGCTCAATCTCGGCCGCTCGCGTGCGAGCGCCGTGCAATGGCCGCATCGACCCGATCATCAATTTCGTCTGCAACCCAACCTACGCGGTTGCCGGCGACCGGAACGCGTTTCGGAAATTTGTGCTTCCGCACGATCTCAGTCGATCTCATGCCGGACCTCCGCAAATGCCTTAACCGCGCCGTCGATGAAACCGGCGATATATTCGTTCGAGGTGTCGTTCTCTTCGCCGAAGCAAATCTCGTGGACTTCACCCGGATCAATCTGTTCGTAGGGGTCGATCGCCGCCCGGAGAGTTTCAAAGGGCTGCGAACGAACACAGCTTTCATCCGCCAATCGTTTTAGCCATTCGTATTCAGCATCGCGTTCGGCCCATAACCGCCCGGCCTGTGCTCCGCGCGTCGCGTCCGCTGCTTCAGTTTCGTGTTTCGACGCGCGAAGCCGATCAATCATGGCTCGACCAAGGCGATCGCTTGCTGGGCCTTCAGTGTCATCTCTTTGCGGTGCCATTCTGTCTTTGCATCCTGCTTGTGGGCGCAGTTCTCCGCCACCGAAGCAGCGAGTTTGCTGTCGGCGTGCTGTAGAGGACGATCGTTTGACTGCTATTCGGCGTTCGCTCTTTCGAAAGCCGCTTAGGAAAATAGCTTGCACACCGAAGTGGTCAAGACGCCTACACCGCGCGAGCTTCGTGCATTAGTGCCCATGGTGGGCACTTTTGGCCATGGTGGCCAATAGTGCCCATGGTGGGCAGAAAAACTTCAGGCTAATCAATCGTCAACAACTCCCGGGTGTATTCTCTTGTAAGATAAACATTTCCGAAAAAATTTTTTGCCCTGGGTTAGAGAGGTCGATTTGGCGCTTTGTTTCGTTCGGGCCGGTCTCTTCCCTTGCCGCTCAAAGGCAACGCGTATGCTGACTGTCACGGAACGAGTTTTACGCCAAAGAACTACATCGCCGCCTCGCGCTCCCGCTCCCGCTCCCATTCGGCGATCGCCGTCGCAGAGATGATCACCCGACGACCCAGGCGCATCTCGCGCGGGCCTTTCCCCTCCTTGCGCAGTTTGCGATAGAAGCCCTCCGAGAAGCCATACGAAGCGCGGAACTCTGCGATGGAAAAACCCATGCGCGCAATGTCGGCGGTGGCTTCGGCGTCTTCAGCCTTGGTCTTGTTTGCCATTGAACAAAAATCCCTCAACGAATGACGCTGAGGGGCTTAGAGTAACATGGGGTGATTTGGGGAGATGGTTATCAACCGCTATTTGACTTTTGAACACTGAGAACTACGGGGAAACGGGGGGCATCATCGCGCCAGCGGGATCACGTTGTCCGTGTGCGGCCTATCCTGTCGCACATCAGGCTCCGCATCGATAAGCAGACCTTTCTTGGTCAGGTCGCGCGACGCATTGCCGAGATAGCGGGCATAAGTGCGCTCGATCTCGACGACGCTGGTGTCATGGCTGTAGGCGATCAACCGCAGCGGGGTGTTGCTGCGGATTTGCCGGATGATGCTGCTATGCCTCATGGTATACGGCGTCAGTGACAGATCGAGATCAAGTCGTTCGAGCACAGCACGGAAGCGCGCCGACATATTCCAGATACGATCGAACAGCGGGCGCTTGCCGCCTCGCGTCGTCGCACGCTTGCGCAACATCGCCGCCAGCTTCGGCGTGATCGACACCGGGCGCTGTTCGGGATCGCGGTCCTTGCCCTTGTTCGAGCACCACAGCATGGCGTGCAGGTCTTCCGAATCATGGTCGCGCAGGTCGTGCGCCCACAGCTTCAGAGCTTGGCTCTCCCGCGTCCCAGTCACAGCCAGGACATCGATCAGCGCACCGAAGTCGGAATCCTCGACGTAGCATTCCTTTACGATGGCGAGGATGTCAGCGTCCGGCAGATAGTAGTTGTCGCGCGGCGGCGCGCTGCCGCCCTTCGTCTTCAGCGGCTTCAGGGCGTTCCGCCATGCGGCGACGTTCGTGATCCTCTTGTCGCGCTTCGCGGCGAGGTTCAGTGCGGCCTTGAACGACTTGCCGATGCGATTGGCGCTCGACAGCTTGAGCCCTTCTGCCACCAGTCCGTTGCGCCAGTTTGCCAATTCAATGTCAGTCAACAGCATCACCACCTTCGACAGCAGGGCCGGAGTCAGATGGTTGCGCACCGAAGTCGCGTTATATTTCGCGCCACCGCGCACCGCGAGGTCCGTCTCGTAGGCGGTGAGCGCTTCATCAACCGTGACCGGCTTATTACTGTCAGCTTCGCTGCCGCGAGCCAGCGCCAGCGCGCGCTTCTGTGCCTCCCAGAAGGACATTACGGTGTTGTTGTTGGCAGCCTCGAAGTCGTCAGCAACAGCGAAGCGCTTCAACCAACCCGCTTCGACGCTCCAGGTGCCGGGACCGGCATTCCTGCGATAGCAAAGGAAGATGCCGGGCGCGATCAGCAGCTTGTACGGCTTCTTTTTGATCGGCAGCTTGAGGCGGTTGGTTCGGTTTTTCAGGTGATTGGAATAGACGCTGCGCGCCATTGATCCTGCCCCTCGGTGTCCGCCAAAGTGTCCCTAAACTGGTGCTGCCGCCTAATGAGGTCTGGCGATGGCTCAGTGAGGGATACTTCAAACGTTACAATGATTTGCGTTCGGTCCGAAAGGTAGCATGCCGTTCAATGTGGTCAACTTTCTCCCCTTGTGGGAGAAGGTGGCGCGTAGCGCCGGATGAGGGGTCTCTATCCACGCGCACCAATCGTAAGCGTCGCTCGCGGAGAGAGACCCCTCACCCGTCTCGCCGCTATCGCGGCGAGCCACCCTCTCCCACAAGGGGAGAGGGTGAAGCCTCGTCGCTCGTTACGCCCCATACAGCCGCCGATATTCGTCCTCGTACGGCGTACAAGAGTCCTTCAGCGTCGCCATGTTCAGGAGCATCGTCGTTACCACCGCGTTCGTCTTGTCGAGCAAGATGCTGTGGTAATGCGCCGACAGGCAGCCGCTCTCGAACCATCTGCGCCTCGGCGGTCTCCGTGATCTCGGTCTCGAACGCGTTTGCAGTCATGGCTCCACAGGCAGCCATGACTAACAGGACCGCCACGGATGCGGCCAGCGATATTGACTTCGCTGAGCCATGCTTTTGACTGTCACAATCGCGTCGCGCAGCCGCAATCCTTCCCGCAGCGCAAACCCCACGCCGAACGAGACATGAGGACTTCCGAAATGGCGCTGTTGCAGGTCGAGCTGGACGACAAATACCGGCTCGAATCGAAGCGAATCTTCCTGTCCGGCACGCAGGCGCTGGTCCGCTTGCCCATGCTGCAGCGCGAACGCGACCGGCTCCAGGGGCTCAGCACCGGCGGTTTCATCTCAGGCTATCGCGGTTCCCCGCTCGGCATGTACGATCACGCGCTGTGGCGCGCGAAGTCGCACCTGCAGCAGCACGACATCGCCTTCGTTCCGGGACTCAACGAAGACTTGGCCGCGACCGCGGTCTGGGGCAGCCAGCAGGTCGGCCTGTTTCCCGGCGCCAAGGTCGATGGCGTGTTCGGCATCTGGTACGGCAAGGGTCCCGGCGTCGACCGCTCGGTCGATGCGCTCAAGCACGCGAATGCGGCCGGCACCTCGCTCAACGGCGGCGTGCTGGCGCTCGCCGGCGACGACCATGGCTGCCAGGTCCTCGACCCTGGCACATCAGAGCGAGCAGGTATTCGCAGCGGCGCTGATTCCCGTGATCAATCCCGCGACCCTGCAGGATTATCTCGACCTCGGCCTCTACGGCTTCGCGCTGTCGCGCTTCTCCGGTTGCTGGGTCGGCTTCAAGGCGATCAGCGAGACCGTCGAGAGCTCGGCCTCCATCTACAGCGATCCCGAACGCGTCAAGATCGTGCTCCCCGAGGATTTCGAGATGCCGGCCGGCGGCCTCAACATCCGCTGGCCCGATCCGCCGCTGGAGGCCGAGAAGCGCCTGTTCGGCCCGAAGATGGCCGCCGTGCAGGCCTTCGCCCGCGCCAACCAGCTCGACCGCATCGTGCTCGATTCCAAGCCGGCGCGGCTCGGCATCGTCGCGACCGGCAAGGCCTATCTCGATCTGCGCCAGGCGCTCGCCGACCTGGGCATTACTGATAAGGATGCGCAGGATCTCGGCCTTCGCATCTACAAGGTTGCGATGACCTGGCCGCTGGAGGAGAGCGGCGCGAAGCGTTTCGCCGAAGGTCTTCAGGACGTGCTGGTGGTCGAGGAGAAGCGCGGCTTCATCGAAGACCAGCTGATGCGCATCCTCTACAATATCGACGCATCGAAGCGGCCGACCGTCACCGGCAAGCGCGACGAGCGCGGTGCACCGCTCTTGCCGAGCGAGGGCGAGCTGACGCCGACCATCGTCGCGTCCGCACTGGTGGCGCGCTTGCGCAAGCTCGGACATCACAGTCCGATGCTGGAGCAGCGCCTCGCCCGGCTCGAGGCGTTCGACAATCCCGTCACCGCGAGCGCCCCGGTCAAGCTGGCGCGCACGCCGTTCTTCTGCTCGGGTTGCCCGCACAACACCTCAACGCGCGTACCCGAGGGCAGCCGCGCCATGGCGGGCATCGGCTGCCACGGCATGGCGCTGAGCATGCCGACCCGCCGCACCGACCTGATCTCGCATATGGGTGCCGAAGGCGTGAACTGGATCGGCCAATCGCCCTTCACCAGCGAAAAGCACATTTTTCAGAATCTCGGCGACGGCACCTACACCCATTCCGGGCTGCTCGCCCTTCGCGCCGCCTCCGCCGCCGGCATCAACATCACCTACAAGATACTCTACAACGACGCCGTGGCGATGACCGGCGGCCAGCCGGCCGAAGGCGCCTTCAACGTCGCGCAGATCGCGCACCAGGTCTGGGCCGAGGGCGTCAAGCGGCTTGCGATCGTCTCGGACGATCCGGGCAAGTATCCGCAAGGCAATTACTTCCCGCAAGGCGCGACCATCCATAACCGCCGCGAGCTCGATGCCGTGCAGCGCGAGCTGCGTGACATCAAGGGTCTCACCGTCATCATCTACGACCAGACCTGCGCCGCCGAGAAGCGCCGCCGCCGCAAGCGCGGGCTCTATCCCGATCCCGCCAAGCGCGCCTTTATCAACGAGCTCGTCTGCGAAGGCTGCGGCGATTGCTCGCAGGCCTCCAACTGCGTCTCGGTGCAGCCGCTGGAGACCGAGTTCGGCCGCAAGCGCCAGATCGACCAGTCGAACTGCAACAAGGACTTTTCCTGCGTCGAGGGTTTTTGCCCGAGCTTCGTCACCGTCCATGGCGGTTCGCTGAAGCGGATGAAGACCTCGGCGGTGGACTCCGGCCAGCTGTTCGCCGATTTGCCGCTACCGCCCGCGCGTGAGCTGGACGGCCCCTACAACATCCTCGTCACCGGCATCGGCGGCACCGGCGTCATCACCATCGGCGCACTGCTCGGCATGGCCGCCCATGTCGATGGCCGCGGCTGCTCGGCGCTCGACTTCACCGGCCTGTCGCAGAAGAACGGTGCAGTGATGAGCCATGTGCGCATCGCACCGAAGCCGGAAGACATTTCCGCGGTCCGCATCACCACCGGCGGCGCCGATGTCATCCTCGGCTGCGACATGATCGTCTCGGCAGGTCCCACTGCGCTCAGCCGCGCCGAGCGCGGCGTGACGAAGGCCTATATCAACGCCGATTTGCAGCCGACCGCGAGCTTCGTGCAAAACCCCGATCTCGATTTCGAGATGGGCACGATGCAGACCGTGCTGCGCGACGCCGTCGGCGACAAGAACCTCGACATCATCGACGCAACGGGCATTGCTGCCGCATTGATGGGCGACAGCATCGCGACCAATCCGTTCATGCTCGGCTTCGCCTTCCAGAAGGGCGCAATCCCGCTGTCGCTGGAGGCACTCCTGCGCGCGATCGAGATCAACGGCGCCGCGATCGAGATGAACAAGCTCGCCTTCACCTGGGGACGCCTCGCCGCCCACGACATGTCGCGGGTGCGCAGCGTGCTCCAGTTCAAGAACCGCGCATCCGCGCCGGCGAAATCGCTCGACGACATCATTGCGACCCGCGCGGAGTTTTTGACCGGCTACCAGGACAAGGCCTATGCCGACCGCTATCGCGCGGCGATCGCCAAGGTGCGGAAAGCGGAGAGCGCCGTTTCACCTGCATCGACGGAGCTGGCCGAGGCTGTCGCCAAGAACCTGTTCAAGCTGATGGCCTACAAGGACGAGTACGAGGTTGCACGGCTCTACACCGATGGCAGCTTTGCCAAGAAGGTGTCCGAAAAGTTCGACGGCGACCTCACGCTGAAGTACCATTTGGCACCGCCGATCTTCGCCAGGCGTGACAAGGCGACGGGCCGGCTCCAGAAGCAGGAGTTCGGCGGCTGGATGATCCACGCCTTCCGCGTGCTGGCGAAGCTCAAGTTCCTGCGCGGCGGCGCGTTCGACCCGTTCGGCCGCACCGAGGAGCGTCGCACCGAGCGGAAGCTGATCGAGGATTATGTGGCGATGATCGATCAGCGGATCCTCGGGCTGCAAGCGGCGCAGATCCCGCTCCTGGCAAGGCTCGCCCGCGTCCCCGAGACGATCCGCGGCTTCGGCCATGTCAAGGAAGCCAATATCAAGCTGGCGGCGGCCGAGACGGCGCGGCTGGAGGCGGAGCTGGAGAACAGCCGCTTTGCGGCTGCGGCGGAGTAGCGGAGCGAGCACGCGCTCTCTCCACGCGTCATTGCGAGCGTAGCGACGCAATCCAGAATCCCTCCGCGGAGACAGCCTGGATTGCTTCGCTTCGCTCGCAATGACGAGATTGTCGGACGTGCTCGCCACACAGTCGCTGTCATCGCCCGGCTTGCCGCCTTCGCTAAAGCTTCGGCGGCCGAGCACCCTTGTGGTCCGGCGTAGCCTTGGCGGAGCCGGGACCGGCCGCCGAGTACGCCGAGACGGTTGTGGCTCAACGATAGGCCGCGGCGTACTGGATGCCCGCCTGCGCGGGCATGACAGCGGTGGGATGACGAGACGGCGCCTACTCCGCCCTAGCGCGCCGGCTTGCGCTCGATCGGATCGATATCGATCGCGCGCAGGCGGCCGAGACGCAGCACGTCCATGGCGAGCCGCCGGCCGATCCGGTCGCGGTCGAGCACGCGGATCAGGTCGTCGACGCCGTTGATCTCGACGCCGTCGAGCTTGATCACGACGTCGCCGGGCAGCAGGCCCGCCTTCGCCGCCGGGCCGTCCGGCTCGATCTGCATCAACAGCGCGCCCATCTTGTTCTCGACGCCGGCCAGCACCGCGTGCCGTCGTGGGATCGGTGCGGTCTGTCCGGCAACGCCGATATAAGCGCGGCGGACATAGCCGTGGCGGATGATCTCCGACAGCACGAATTGCGCGGTGTTGCTGGCGACCGCAAAGCAGATGCCTTGCGCGCCGTTGATGATGGCCGTGTTGATGCCGATCACCTCGGCATTCGAGGACACCAGCGGCCCGCCGGAATTGCCGGGGTTGAGCGCGGCATCGGTCTGGATCACGTCCTCGATGGTGCGCCCGCTCACCGAGCGGATCGAGCGCCCGAGCGCCGAGACCACGCCGGCGGTCACGGTCGATTCGAAGCCGAGCGGATTGCCGATCGCAATCACGAGCTGACCGCGCCGCAGGCTCTTGGAGTTGCCGAGCGCGGCATAGGGCAAGTGGCGCACGCCATTGGCGCGCAGCAGCGCAAGGTCCGTATCGGGATCGACCCCGAGCACCTGAGCATCGCCGACATGACCCTCGACGTCGCGCAGCCGGATCTCCTTGGAGGAGCCGACCACATGGCTGTTGGTGAGCACGAGCCCGTCCGGCGAGATCACGATGCCCGAGCCGAGCCCGCCGCGCTCGCGGCCGTTCGGCACCTTGGGCCCGGTCTCGACCCGCACGACCGCGGGGCCGACGCGGTCGGTCACGTCGATCACGGCATTGGAATAGGCGTCCAGCAGGGCCCGCTCGTCGACCGGGGCAGACGCCGTCGCTCGCGATGACGGTGCGTCATCGGCGATATCTGAGGTGAGATCCAACATGGCAAGAGTCCTTGAGGCTCACACAGATGGTGGTCTGTTCCTGCCGGCGCAAGGGATCCGCCTGGGTCGCAAGGCTGGACTGCCCAGGTGGCTAGGGTGTGCGTCGCAGCGAGCCGCCTCTTGCCTTGACCGGATCGAGCAGCGACCAGTCGCCATCCGGGAGCACGTGCCCCTTGGGAAACGGCGCGCGCAGCTCCAGCCCCAGCGAGCGCAGCACGCGGTCGTCGCGGTAGTAGCATTGCAGGACCACGCGGACGAGTGTTGCAGCGGCGACTCCGCCGGAGATGCGGAACTGCTGGACGACACCGTCGCGCGCGGCCGGCTCGAGGTCGGCCAACGGCATGCCGGCCAGCCGCGCCAGATGGTCCAGCGCCGCCGCCACCTGTTTGGTGTCGCGGCCGAGCGTTGCCAGCATGTCGGCCTGGATCTCGGGATCGTCGGCGCCGGGCACCTTGTACTCGTCGCTGGCAGGAACGATCATCGCCGCGATGGTGCTCAAGTCCTGACGCTGGCGTGGTGTGAGGGGCAGTTGATCAGACATGTCGTTCTCTTCTAGCGCTCGTGCGGCGATGAAGGTCTGCTCCCTTCCCCGCTTGCAGGGGAGGGTTGGGGAGAGGATGTCTCCGCAGAGAGACTCCCCCAGAGGAGAGAGCCCTCACCCGGCGCTTCGCGCCGACCTCTCCCGCAAGCGGGAGAGGTGCACCGAGGTCGCCGCTCGCTTGAATCCACATCATGCTCAATCAAACAAATTGGCGAGACGCTGCTTCATCTGGTCGGCGATGTACAGCGCGAGGGCCTGGATGGTGGAGGTCGGGTTCACCCCGCCCGAGGTGACGAAGATGCTGCCGTCGACGATGAAGAGGTTCTTCACGTCGTGCGTGCGGCCCCATTCGTTGACGACGGAGCGCTCGGGGTCGGTGCCCATGCGCGCGGTGCCGAGCAGATGCCAGCCGCCCCACGGGATCGGCGAGTTGACGCAGATGTCGCTCGCGCCGGCCGTTTCCAAAAACTCCCGGCCGCGCGCCAGCGCATGCTCCATCATCTTCCGGCTGTTCTCGCTGATGGTGTAGTCGACCTTCGGCGCGGGAATGCCGTGGCTGTCCTTGAGGACCGGATCGAGCGTCACGCGATTGTGCTCCTCCGGCAGGTCCTCGCAGATCGCGGAGAAACCCAAGCGGTGGCCGTTGAGCTTGCGGAAGACGCGGTGATGATCCTCGCCCCACGGCAAGATGCCCTTCTGCTCGCTGACCACGGCCTCGAACACCGGCCCGGCCCCGCGCACGAACTGGACGCCATAGCCGCGCACGAAGCCGCGCGACAGGTCCGTGTCGTACCACTGCTTGCTCCACAGGCAGGTCGGCGGCGCACGGTTGCTGTCCGTCGGCTCCTTCACATAGCCGTAGATCTGCGCATAGGGGTGGAACATCAGGTTCTTGCCGACGAGGCCGGACGAATTGGCAAGGCCATTCGGGAAACGGCCGGACGCGGAATTCAGCAGCAGCCGCGGCGTGCCGACGCCATTGCAGGCGATGATGACGACGTGGGCGGGCTGAAACTGCTCGATGCCGTCCTTGTCGTAGTAGACCACGCCCGAGGCCATGCCGTTGTCGTCGGTGGTGATCTCGCGCACCCGGCAATGGGTGCGCAGCTCGACACCGGCGCGGATCGCATGCGGCCAATAGGTGATGTCGGTCGATGCTTTCGCGCCTTGCGCGCAGGCCGGCGTGCAATGGCCGAGATTGATGCAGCGCGCCCGGCCCTCATAATCCATCGTCGCGACCGTGGTATCCGACGGCCACCAGTGCCAGCCGAGCTTGTTCATAGCCTTGGCGATGATGGCGCCGGACAATCCGAGCGGCTGCTGCGGCATCGGCGGATGCGTCAGCGGCGAGAGCGGATCGCCTGACAGGCCTGACGTGCCCATCATGCGGTCGTTCTCTTCGAAGAACGGGGTCAGCGCGTCGTAATCGATCGGCCAGTCGTCGGCGACGCCGTCGAGCGTCTTCACTTTGAAATCGGAAGGGTGCAGCCGCGGCCAGTGCGCGGTGTACATCACGGTCGAGCCGCCGACCGCATTGTAATTGACGACCTTGATCGGGGAGTTGTCGTCGTTGATCGGGTAGTCCTCGGGGCGGCCGCGGACGTTCGGGCTCGACGACCATTCGCCGTAGAACTTGGCCTCCCAATCCCGGCCCGTGCTGGGATATTCCGCCGGGTTCATCCAGCCGCCCTGCTCCAGGCAGAGGATGTGCATCTTGGTCTCGGCCAGCGACCACGCCACCGCGGCGCCGGAGGCGCCGGCGCCGATGATCAGGACGTCAACGGGGTCTTTCATTGCAGCCTATTCCCTCCCCCTCGCCGCTTCCCGGGCGATTCGGCCTTGCGCGGTCAGCGAGGCCGGCGAACGATAGGGTCAGAGCGACGGCCGAGTAAAGCCGCGAGGCCGGAATGTCGCACTTCGCAGGGTGCAGACCATTGGTATCGCGTCGGCCCGATGCTAGGAACAGGGCGCACGAGCCATCGATAGCGAGACCGTATGTCCTTCCGAAATTTCTTTGCCGCCGCCCGCGCTTTTGCGCTCGTTTCGTTTTTCGCCTTGCCCGGATTTCTGGCCTCATCCGGGGCAGCCTCGGCGCTCACCGGCGCCGCGACGGTCCGTGACGGCCACTCCATCCAGCTCGGCGACGTCACCTACCGGCTCGACGGCGTCGACGCGCCCGAGCTGGACCAGGTCTGCATCGACGATCACGCCGATTCCTGGACCTGCGGCATCGAAGCCCGCGACCAGCTGACGAAGCTGATCAACAAGCGCTCTGTGCGCTGCGACGATGTCGGACCTGAGAAGAGTTTTGGCAAGCGGCACCGCGCCATCTGCACGGCCGAGGGCGACAAGGCCAGCTTGAACGAGCAGCTGATCAAGCTCGGCTTTGCCCTCGCGCGCGAGCCGATCAAGGCCAACGTCAAGCCGGCAGCGACCGAGGCCAAGACGGCGGCGGCTGGCATCTGGAAGGGCTGCTTTGTTGCGCCGCAAGATTTCCGTAGCGGCAAGAAGGACGGCGTGCTGCTCGGCGCCGCCTGCCGGCCCGACCGCGACAAGGAGATCCGTGCCGTGCTGTTTCCGGAGGAGCTGACGATGCCGCCCAGCTGTAGCATCAAGGGCAAGCTCGCGGTGCGCGCCCGCGTCACCGGCAATATCGGCATCTATCATCTGCGCGGCTGCCCGAGCTATCCGGCGACCACCAAGCCCGACCGCTGGTTCTGCTCGGAAGACGACGCCCAGGCCGCCGGTTTCCGCAAGGCCTATAATTGCCGCCGGCCAAAGTGAGCGAGTTGGTTCACGCATCCGTGAGTGGTACTCCGAGACCATATTGATCCGGAATTGAACTTCATCGGCAGCTGCTGCACTTATCAACATACGCAAGCGCCTTGCGCGAGCGTTTCCTTGGCAGCAATCCGGCTCCGGCCCGATTGTCTTTGCTCGGGCGTTTCCTCCCTAGACTTGGGCCGCTTGTCACCACAAGCGGCTCTTCTTTCTTGTGCGGTTCTATCACTGCATCCGCATGATCTGGTCCATCGGCGGCATGTTCGCGTTCAGATGCGCCATGATCCAGACCGTGCCGCCCACCACGAGGAAGACGATCAGCAGTCCAAAGGCGAGCGCCAGCACGTTGTTGGTGTTGTCGGGGCCGGTGGTGATGTGCAGGAAGAATACGAGATGCACACCCATCTGTGCGATCGCAAGCACGATCAGCGCGACGGGAATCGAGGGTTGCCAGACCAGATCCGTGCCGGCGATGAAGAACGACGTCGCCGTCAGCAGCAGCGCAAGCGCGAGCCCGACGACATAGCCCAGGATCCGCTCGCCGACACTGTGTTGCTCTTCCTCGCCCGGAGCGAGATCGTGGTGGGCGGTCAGATGCATCTCGTCGCTCATGGCGCACTCCCAAGCAAATAGACGACGGAGAAGATAGCGACCCAGATGATGTCGAGCGCATGCCAGAACAGCGCAAAGCACATCATCCGCCGCAAGATGTCGGCGCGAAAGCCCTTTGCGAACACCTGGGCCATCATGGTGAGGAGCCACAGGATGCCGGCAGAAACATGCAGGCCGTGGCAGCCGACCAGCGAGAAGAACGTGGTCAGGAACGCGCTGCGTGAAGGGCCGTAGCCACGCGCGACGAGGTTGGCGAATTCGCGGAACTCGATGGCCAGGAATATGAGCCCGAGCACGCAGGTCACGCTCATGCCGAGATAGAACCAGAACCGGTTGCGCACGTCGGCGGCGATGCTGGCCATGCCGCAGGTGAAGCTCGACAGCAGCAGGCAGACCGTCTCGATCGCGACATTCCTCTGCTCGAAAATCTCCGCACCCTTGGGCCCGCCGGCGGTCTGGCCGACCAGCACGGCATAGGCCGCGAAGAAGCAGGAGAACATCACGATGTCGGAGAGCAGGAAGATCCAGAAGCCGTAGGCGGTCACGATCCGCTTCGGGGCAGGTCCGGGATGCTCGATGACGACGCCGATGTGATGGGGATCGGCACGGGCGTGGTCGGCGGTCGCGGTCATCGCCATCAGACTGCTCCCGCCATGCTGACGAGGCTGCGCCGCTCCTCGAGATTGACGCGATCTATGCGGGCAACTTCTTCGGCCGGGATGACGTATTCGTCATGATCGCGCCAGGCGAACACGACGAAGGTCGCGAACGCGCCGATACCCCCCAGGATCACCATCCACCAGATGTGCCAGATCAGCGCGAATCCCATGATGGTGGCGAAGAACGCGCAGACGAAGCCGGTCGGAGAATTGCGCGGCATCTCGATGTCCTGATATTCGGGCACTTCATGCTCGAACGATTGCTGCCGGGCATGCGCCTTCATCGCCCAATAGGCATCCTCGCCGCGCACATCGGGATGGAAGGCGAAATTGAACACCGGCGGCGGCGACGAGGTCGCCCATTCCAGCGAGCGCCCGTCCCAGGGATCGCCGGTGCGATCGCGCAGCGCCTCGCGATTGCGGATGCTGACCACGAGCTGCATGATCTGGCAGATCACGCCGATCGTCAGCACGGCCATGCCGACTGCCGCAACGATCATCCAGGGCCGCCAGGCCGCGACGTCATAGTGCTGCATGCGCCTGGTCATGCCGAGCATGCCAACAATGTAGAGCGGCATGAAGGTGACGTAGAAGCCGAGAAAAGTGAACCAGAACGCGGCCTTGCCCCAGCGCTCGTCGAGGCGGAAGCCGAACGCCTTCGGAAACCAATATTCGAAACCGGCGAAGGCGCCGAACAGCACACCGCCGATGATGACGTTGTGGAAGTGGGCGACCAGGAACATGCTGTTGTGGAGCATGAAGTCGGCCGGCGGCACGGCGACGAGGACGCCCGTCAATCCGCCGATGATGAAGGTGACCATGAAGCCAACTGCCCACAACATCGGCGTCGCAAAACGGATGCGGCCGCCATACATCGTGAACAGCCAGTTGTAGATCTTCACACCGGTCGGCACCGCGATGATCATGCTGGCGATGCCGAAGATGGCGTTGACGTCGGGCCCCGCCCCCATCGTGAAGAAATGATGCAGCCAGACCATGAACGAAATGACGCAGATCGCCATGGTCGCCAGCACCATCGAGCGGTAGCCGAACAGCGCCTTTCCGGAGAACGTCGAGACCACCTCGGAGAAGATGCCGAAGGCGGGCAGCACCAGGATGTAGACCTCGGGATGGCCCCAGGCCCAGATCAGGTTCATGAACATCATGACGTTGCCGCCGGCCTCGTTGGTGAAGAAGTGGAAGCCGAGATAGCGGTCGAGCAGCAGCATCGCGAGCGTGGCCGTGAGGATCGGAAAGGCCGCGACGATGAGAAGGTTCGAGGCCAGCGTGGTCCAGCAGAACATCGGCATGCGCAGATAGTTCATGCCCTTCGTGCGCAGCTTCAGCACGGTAGTGACGAGATTGATGCCGGCCAACAGCGTACCGACGCCGGAGATCTGCAGCGACCAGGCGTAATAGTCGACACCGACGCCCGGCGAGTAGGACAATTCCGACAGCGGCGGAAAGGCGAGCCAGCCGGTGCGTGCGAACTCGCCGACCACGAGCGAGATATTGACCAGCAGCGCGCCGGTCGCGGTCAGCCAGAAGCCGACGGAATTCAGCGTCGGGAACGCCACATCGCGCACGCCAAGTTGGAGCGGCACGATCAGGTTCATCAGCCCGATCACGAACGGCATCGCCACGAAGAAGATCATGATGGTGCCGTGCGCCGAGAAGATCTGGTTGTAGTGCTCCGGCGGCAGATAGCCCTGTGATTGGTAGGCCACCGCCTGCTGGATCCGCATCATGATGGCGTCGCTGCCGCCGCGCAGCAGCATCACCGAAGCCAGCAGGATGTACATGACGCCGATGCGCTTGTGATCGACGCTGGTGATCCATTCTCGCCAGAGATAGGGCAGATGTCCCTTCACCACGACCCAGATCAGCACGGCGAGGATCGCGACCAGCACCACCGCGCCGGCGACGAGCGGGATCGGCTGATCGAACGGAATGGCCGACCAATCGAGCTTACCGAGCATCATGGCCTCCACTGTGCGACCGGCCAGCTTCGGATGCGAGCTCCGGCCCGGGTCCCGGCGGAATGTGCTGGGTCGCGATCAGGTCGAACAGCCGGGGATCGTCCAGGCGGTAGACGGGCCGGCCCTTCTCTATGCCCTGCTGCATCAGCTTCTTGTAGCTGTCCGCATTGAGCACGGCATCGGTCTTCGCGGTGGCTGCCACCCACTCCGGAAAGGCGAGTGGCGAGATCACGTTGACGTCGAACATCATGTCCGGAAAGCCGTCGCCGGAGAAATGCGCGGACAGGCCCTGAAGCTTGCCTTCATTGTCGGCGCGCAGGTTCAGCTTCGTCACCATGCCGTTCATGGTGTAGATCATGCTGCCGAGCTGCGGGATGAAGAACGTGTTCATCACGCTCGACGATGTCAGCTGGAAATTCAGCTCGGCGCCGACGGGCACCGTCAGCGTGTTGACGGTGGCGATGCGCTGGTCCGGATAGATGAAGAGCCATTTCCAGTCGAGCGACACGGCCTGGATCCGCACCGGGCTGCCGGTGCCCGGCACGGGCGCGGCCGGATCGAGCTGGTGCGAGCCGATCCAGGCGACGCCGCCGAGCAGGATGACCGTGAGCGCCGGGATTGCCCACACCACCATTTCGACGCGGCCGGAATAGACGAACTCGGGCTGGTACCGCGCTTTGGGATTCGAGGCGCGAAACCAGAAGGCAAAAGCCAGAATCGCGAAAATGGTCGGCACCACGATCACGAGCATGATAAAGACGGAATCGACCAGGATGGTGCTGTTGGCCGCAGCCACAGGCCCTTGCGGATCGAGCAGATTCATCGGCAAGCCATTGGCGGTTGGGAAGCCCCGGGACTGAGCCTAGCGCGGGAAAGGCTCCGGCAGCAAACGCAGCGGCCTCAGAACGGTTCCTGGATTGCAAGGTTCAGTCATGCGATAGGCCGCCCGCAATATGCAATTCCATGTGATGTCAATGACATGCACGCAGGAGCCACGCCCTTCTCTCCGATCGGCACGATTGCTAATCTGCACGAAAATAATGGACGAGCCTGGGAGTGAGCCGAGATGCGCTTGAAGGACAAGGTCGCGATCGTCGTCGGCGCAGGGCAAAGCCCCGGCGAAGGCATGGGCAATGGCCGCGCCACCGCGCTCACCTTCGCACGCGAGGGCGCGAAGGTGTTGTGCGTCGACCACCATCTGGAGTCGGCGCAGGAAACTGTGGCGATGATCACCGCGAAACACGGCACCGCCGCGGCCTTCAAGGCCGACGTGACCCAAGCTGCCGACATCAAGACGATGGTGGCCGACGCGCAAACGCGCTGGGGCCGGATCGACGTGCTGCACAACAATGTCGGCGTCAGCCTGTCCGGCGGCGATGCCGAATTGCTGCAACTGACCGAGGAGGCGTTCGACCGCGTCGTCGCCATCAATCTGAAGAGCTGCATTCTCGCCGCAAAGGAAGTGATTCCGATCATGCGCGCGCAGAAGAGCGGCGCCATCATCAACATCTCCTCGATGGCGGCGATCACGACGTATCCCTATGTCGCCTACAAGGCGACGAAATCGGCGATGATCGCCTTCACCGAACAGCTCGCCTACCAGAACGCCGAATACGGCATCCGCGCCAACGTCATCCTGCCCGGCCTGATGAACACGCCGATGGCGGTCGACACCCGCGCCCGCGAATGGCACAAGACCCGCGCCGAGGTCGAAGCCGAACGCGACAGCAAGGTGCCGCTGCGCAGGAAGATGGGCACCGGATGGGACGTCGCCAACGCCGCGCTGTTTTTGGCGAGCGAGGAGGCGAATTTCATCACCGGCGTGACACTGCCCGTGGATGGTGGTGCGAGCGTGAGACGGGGGTAGGTGAGCACGCGGCTCTTACCCTCCCCTGGAGGGGGAGGGTCGATGCGCATGCAGCGAAGCGGAATGCGCAGCGGGGTGGGGTGACGGTCTCTCCGCATCGAACACCGCCTGAGTGGAGAGATCACCCCACCCCGGCGCTTCACGCCGACCCTCCCCCTGCAGGGGAGGGTGAAGTCAGTGCGTCACCCGCCAGATCGTGCCGTTGCCATCCTCCGAGATCAGCAGCGATCCATCCTTCGCCACGGCAGCACCGACTGGCCTGCCCCACACCTCCGAGTCGCTCACCACGAATCCCGTGACGAAATCCTCGTACTCGCCGGTCGGCTTGCCGTCCTTCATGCGGATACGGATGACCTTGTAACCCGTGCGCTTGGAGCGGTTCCAAGAGCCGTGCTCGGCGGCGAAGGCATCGCCCTGGTATTCGGACGGAAACTGCGTGCCCTGGTAGAAGGTCATGCCGAGCGAGGCCGAGTGCGGCTGGATCAGCACATCAGGCACCGTCACCTTGTTCTTGAGGTCCGGCCGCGCGCCGGCATGGCGCGGGTCCTCGTTGCCGCCGATGTAGAACCACGGCCAGCCGTAGAACGCGCCCTCCTTCACGCTGGTGACGTAGTCAGGCACGAGATCGTCGCCAAGGCCGTCGCGCTCGTTGGTCGAGCACCAGGGCAGGCCGGTCTGCGGCTGGATCGCGAGGCCGACGCAGTTGCGGAGGCCGGTGGCGTAGATCTTTCGCTCCTTGCCGTCAGGATTGAAGGCCAGCACCGCGGCACGCTCGAGCTCGCTGGCCCATGTTGCCCCAAGCGGCTGCGTCTTCGACCACGCCTCCATCCCGCCCGGCGGCGTGCCCATGCCCTCGGCGACGTTGCTGAGCGAGCCGACGGAGACGAGCATGCGGTTATTGTCGGGCGTGAAGACGATGTCGCGGGTGGAATGACCGCCGTCATGCGGCAGGCTCGCCACAATCGTCTCCGCCTTGCCGCGCGCCTTGAGATCACCGGCCTGATAGGGAAAGCGGACGACGCTGTCGGTGTTGGCGACATAGATCCATTGCGGATTGTCGCCGTTCGGAAAGAAGGCGATCCCGAACGGTTGCCGCAGGCCGCTGGCGAACACCTCGTTGGTCGTGGCTTTGCCGCCCTCCCCGGCGCGCAACACACGGACGTTGCCGGCCCGCGTCTCGGCGACGAAGACATCGCCGTTCGGCGCCACGCGTACTATGCGCGGCGCGCGCAAGCCTTCGGCGAACAGCTCGATCTTGAAGCCGGCCGGCACCTGGAGCGCGGCCTCCGGCGGACGCGGCACCACGCGTGATGAGCTCGCAACCGACCGCGTGGCGCCCGGCCTGACCAGATCCTGCGGCCGGATCAGTCTGACCGTGCCGGGCTTGTCGGCCCGCCAGTCGCCATAGGCGTCCTTGCCTTGCAGCACCGGCTCGGCCTGCGCGCCGACCGCAAACGCGACCAGCAGCCCTGCGAGCATCGCCACGAACGATATCCTGTTGCTCACGTCGTCTTTCTCCCCGCCTTGCAAATGTCGCGCGTCAACGCCGATCACCCGCAAATGGTCTGCAGCAGGTCCGCCCCTGCCGAATCCCACGTCAGCTCATGCCCGCACGATGTGCATCAGCTGCAGCCCATCATACTGGAAAATGCAGCTGATCGGTGCGACACATTGTGAGGGCAGCGGCGGCCGGTTGCAGTCATCGAGGCTGCGGCATGGCTGTCGCGACTGATAAGGAAGATCATGTGGGGATCCGTCATATCGGAATGGGCGAGCCTGCTGTTGCGCTGGCTGCACGTGGTGGCCGCGATCGCCTGGATCGGCAGTTCCTTCTATTTCATCGCCCTCGACCTCAGCCTCAGGTCCAGAAGTGACCTGCCTGATGGCGTGCAGGGCGAAGCCTGGCAGGTCCATGGCGGCGGCTTCTACCGGATCATGAAATACCTGGTGGCCCCGAGCCAGATGCCGGACGAGCTGACCTGGTTCAAATGGGAGGCCTACACCACCTGGCTGTCCGGCTTTGCGCTGATGGTGGTGGTGTATTATCTCGAGGCCGATCTGTTCCTGGTCGACAAGTCGATCCTCGACCTCACGCCATTCCAGGCGGGCCTGTTTAGCTTCTGCAGCCTGGCGCTGGCATGGCTGCTCTATGAGGCCGCCTGCCGCACTGGGCTGGCGCAGCGTGAGCTGCCCTTTGCCATCGGCGGCTATCTTTTCCTGGTCGCGCTCACTTACGCCTTCACCCATGTGCTGAGCGGCCGTGGCGCCTTCAACCAGATCGGCGCGATCATCGGCACCATCATGGTCGCCAATGTCTTCGCATTGATCATCCCGAACCAGAAAAAGATCGTAGCCAGCCTCATCGCGGGCCAGGCGCCCGATCCAAAGCTCGGCAAGGCCAGCAAGGAACGCTCGGTCCACAACAATTACCTGACGCTCCCCGTCGTCGTGCTGATGATCAGCAACCACTATCCCCTGCTCTACGCCACCCGCTTCAACTGGATCATCGTCGCGATCATCCTGGCGCTGGGACCGGTGATCCGCCACTTTTTCAATGAGCGCCATGCCGGGCGCAAATCGCCGTGGTGGGTGTGGGGCGTGGCGGCGGCCGGCGTGATCGCGATCCTCTTCCTCTCCGCGGCCGGTCCGCGCGAGGTCAAGACGGGTGCATTGTCGACACCGCCGACGCTCGCCAATGTCGAGGAGATCGTGATGTCCCGTTGCAGCATGTGCCACGCGGCCGAGCCGGTCTGGGCCGGCATCGTCACCGCGCCGAAAGGCATCCTGCTCGATGCGCCCGAGCACATTCATCGCAATATCCGCCTGATCGGGCGTGTCGCCGCCTGGTCGAATGCCATGCCGCCGGGCAACATCACGGAAATGACCGGCGAGGAGCGCGCCATCCTCGCCGCCTATCTCGAGCAGGCGCGCTGACGCGCGTCGCACGAGGATGCGTTGCGCGGAATGAAATTCCGCATCTAGCGCTGAATTGAAAATGACTTGGCCGCCTATCCGGCGTAGACATGACCGGCAGCCGCCGGCGCGGCCTACAGTCAGTTTGCAATCGGGGAAGAACAGTGGCCCTCAAGAACATCATCGGTATCGACCACGCCGTGGTCATGGTGAAGGACCTCGACCAGGCCGCCGAGAACTATCGGCAACTCGGCTTCACCGTGTCCCCGCGCGGCACCCACAGCGTCCATATGGGCACGGGCAACTACACCATCATGTTCGACCCCGACTACATGGAGCTGCTCGGCGTGCTCGCTGCGACCGAGCTCAATGCCCCCGCGCGTACCTTCCTCGACAAGCGCGGCGAAGGTATCGAGCGTATCGCCTTCACCGCAGTCGATTCCGCCGCCGGCGCCGAGGAGATCCGTGCGCGGGGCCTGGAGCCGATCGGCCCGACCGATTTCGAACGTCCCGTGACGCTGCCAAACGGCACGGTCTCGGCGGCGAAATTCCGCACCTTCATGTGGCCGACCGCGGAAGCACCGGGCGGCGTGCGCATCTTCGCGTGTCAGCACAAGACCCGCGAGACCGTGTGGATCCCCGAGCTGATGAAGCACGCCAATGCTGCCAAGCGGATCAAGCAGACGCTGATCGCAACACCGGAGCCAGCGCAGGAAGCCGCGCATCTCGCACGCCTGATCGACCGCGAACCGACGACCGACGCCGACGGCGCGGTCACTGTGCCCTCCGGCGGCGAGCGCGCCGACTTCGTCTATCTGACGCTGGATCAGCTCGCCAAGCGCTATCCCCGCGTCCCGCTCGCGGGACTCTCCGAGCGCGGCGGCGCCGCGCTGGTGCTGGTCAGCGGCGATCTCGCGGCGACCGAAAAGGCGCTCGGTTCGGCAGCCGTGCGGAGCGGAGCCGCGATCTGCGTGCCGCCGGCCAAGGCCAACGGCACCCTGCTCGCCTTCGTTGCGGGCTGATTTGAACGAATGCCGATCAAGGCGCTGCATCTCTGCGGTTCCCGTAGATCCGCGGGCCGACCGCGCGTGTCCTGCGGCGGGAACACCGTACTAACACCGGTCGCCCTTCGGAATCGCAGCTTCGCCGCAATTGCGGTTAAGAAGTCCTTGTCACCGGCGTAACCCGCTGCCCGTTCCCCCACAGTTTGCGGATTCTTACCGAGATGCGATTTCTCGTCGCGGCTTGCGCTGCGTTCCTGATTCTGATGTGCGACGTCGGCACATCGCCCTCCTGGCAGGCATCAAGCTTCGACAACTCCACTCCCAAGGCCGATCGCGCTCCCTCGCTGGTTCCGCTGGTCGAGCTCTTCCTCGCGAGCGTGCAGGCCATTGAGCTCGCGAACGCGCGCGCGGCTTACGAGGAGACGATCGAGCCGGCACGCACGATTGAGCCTGTCGTGCCGGCCGCGGCTTCGCCAACCGAGCAATTCTGTCACGCGCTGAGGGAAGCTGCCGAAGCCAGCGGCATTCCCGTGCCGTTCTTCGCGCGCCTGCTCTGGCAGGAGAGCCGCTTTCGTTCCAACGAGGTCAGCCCGGCGGGTGCGCAGGGCGTCGCGCAGTTCATGCCGGAGACGGCCGCCGAGGTCGGCCTCGATGATCCCTTCGATCCGATGAAGGCGCTGCCGGCCTCGGCGAAATTCCTGCGCAAGCTGCGCGACGATTTCGGCAATCTCGGCCTTGCGGCGGCGGCGTATAATGCTGGTCCCGGCCGCATCCAGAAATGGCTTGCCAAAGAGAGCGAGCTGCCGCGCGAGACACGCGACTATGTCCGCATCATCACCGGCACCAGGGCCGAAGACTGGATCGAACGCTCGGAGGCGCTCGCGATCCGGATCGACCTGCCGCGCGAAGCGCCCTGCGAAGGCATCGGCAGCCTCTCGAAGACAAAGGACGTCGCCCTTGTTCCGGTGAACCTGACGCCTTCGGTCGCGACGATCATTCGCAAGGCCGAGCAGCTCACCGCGCGGCTGGCGGCGAGCCGTGCGCGCAAGCGGTTTGCAACCCTGCTGCGGAAGAATGCCACCGCCCACGGCAAGGCACGCAGCATGATCGCGGCACGTGCCGCCGGAAAGCGTGCGAAGGCGCGCGCCGTCCGCTTCGCCGCTCGAGAACGCTCTGCGATCTGAAAGTTCGAGAAGCCGCTCGATGGAGCGGCTTCCGATCGGCACGCGACCTAGTCGATCTCCTCGATCACCCGACGTTCGCGCGGCTCGATGACGTAGGTCCGCGTGTCGCGGTGGATGTAGCGGTACTCCCGCAGGTCGGGTGCATCCCGGTACACCGTGCTCGGAAATTCCTCGACCTCGACAGTCTCCGGGACGCGATCGCCGATATGGATCTCGGTGCGCGCGGTGCTGCCGGTGGTCCGCGCCTCGCTCCGTCCTTCGGTGCGGGACTTCGCATGCTTGCGGATCACCTCGCGATCGCGATCCGAGAACTTGCTGGCGCTGCGCTCGCGTGTGGTCGTTGTTGCCGTGGACTGCCCCGAATACGGCAGCACCGTCACGATCTTGTAAGTCGCCGGATCGACCACGACGATCTGATCCTTCACCAGCGCAAAGCTGTAGCCGCGATATTGCGGCACGATCTCGACGACGTCAGGCGGCAATGTCGAAAGGTGGACGTCGCGCGGCACCACCGTGCCGACATTCAGCGAGAAATTGACGTTGGTCAGCGGCCGCACGTTCAGGTGCGAGATCGATGCGCTGATCTTGGTCTCCTGCTGCTTGTTGAGGTTGACGTCAGTCTGGGCGGCCGCCTGTGAACTGGTGCCCGAACGTTCGCCCTGCGCCTGATTGCTGGTTGGCGCGTTCGGCGCCGGCTGGGCCTGGTTAGTTCCAGATGCAGCGGGCGCCTGCTGGGCCTGATTGCTGCTGGTCGGCGGCGGATTGGACCGATCCTGCGCCTGGTTCGTGTTCGTCGGTGGCGGGTTGGCGCTCTGCTGCGTCGCAGGCTGGTTGCCGGCTGCATTGGAGGTGCCGGAGCCGGAAGACGGTGTGTTGGCCTGCGTATTCTGGGTCGACGTTCCCGACGTCGATGGTTGCTGCGGTTGCGATGTGGTCTGTTGTCTATCAACCGTGCCGGATGGCGCGGCGGCGGGCGGCGCCGCGGTATTCGATTGTGATTGCGGCGTCTGTTCGGACTTCGTGCTTGGCGATTGCGCAAACGCGGCGTTCGCCAGCACCAGCCCTAAGGCGGTGGTTGCCAACAGGCGGATCATGATTCACTCCCTTATATCAAAATGAACGTTGGCTACTAACCTGCGCTAAGACGCTCTGTTCCAGTTTTCCCGAGCCCTGCCACCCACGCCTGCACGGAACCTGCAATGCCATCGAAGAGTGCCGGGATCATCGCCTATCGGAAGCGCCGAAAAGTCGAGGTTCTCCTCGTTCATCCGGGAGGGCCGTTCTGGCGCAACAAGGATCTCGGCGCGTGGTCGATCCCGAAGGGCGAGTACGCGAACGGAGAAGACGCAGAGATTGCCGCGCGGCGGGAGTTTGCCGAGGAGCTTGGGCTTGAGCTGTCCGTGCCGCTGATCGCGCTTGGCCAGGTCAGGCAGCGCGGGGGCAAGCTCGTCACCGCGTTCGCGGCCGAGCTGGACATCGACGTGCGCAGCATTCGCAGCAACACGTTCGAGATGGAATGGCCGCCGCGCAGCGGCAAGCGGCAGGCCTTTCCGGAAGTCGACCGCGCGGAATGGTTCACGCTGGAAGCTGCACGGAAGAAGATCAACGCCGGACAACTGCCGCTGCTCGATCGGCTGGAGCAGCTAGCCGGCGGCGAATAGGCGCGACGTTCTTGCTTGCGCTCGCCGACCGCGCCCTACTCCGCCTTGATGTTCGCTGCCGCGACGACTTCGGCCAGCTCCTTCGTCTCCTTCGCGATCTTCGCGGCATATTCAGTCTGGCTGAGCACGCTGACGACACCCTGCGAGCCGAGCTTCTCCTCAACCGCCGGGTCCTTGGCAGCGGCAACGATCTCGCGGTGCAGCATCTCCAGGATCGGCGCGGGCGTCGCCTTCGGCATGAAGAAGCCGACCCAGAACGAGATGTCGAAGCCGGGATAGCCGGCTTCCGCCACGGTGGGCACATCAGGCAGCGCCGGCAGCCGCTCGGCCGACGACACCGCCAGCGCGCGCAGCTTGCCGGCCTTGACCAGCGGCACGGCCGAGAGCGGATCGAACACCGCCAGCACCTCCTGCGCGAGAATGCCGACCTCGGCGGCCGAGCCGCCGCGATAGGGCACATGGATCAGCTTGATGCCGGCCTTCTGGCCGAGCAGCTCCATCGCCAGATGAGCGAGATTGCCGTTGCCGCCGGAGCCATAAGCGAGCGCCCCGGGCGTAGCCTTTGCCGCAGCGACGAGATCGGCCACCGACTTGATATTCGCCGTCTTGGGATTCTCGGGATTGACGACGAGGACGAGCGGCGCCGACACGACCGTGGTGAGCGGCGCAAAGTCCTTCTCCGGATCGTAGCGGATCTCCTTGAACAGCGTCTTGTTGATCGTGATCGTCGACGAGTTGCAGGCGAGCATGGTGTAGCCGTCCGCATCGGCACGCGCGACGCCTTCGGCGGCGATCATGCCGTTGGCGCCGGCACGATTCTCGACCACGAAGGGCTGGCCGAGCTTGCTGCCGAGGCGATCGCCGATGATGCGCGCGACGACGTCGACCGGGCCGCCCGCGCTGAAGCCGACCATGACCTTGACCGGCCGCGACGGGTATTTCTGCGCGAGGGCCTCTGTCGCCAGCGCTGCAGCGTATAATCCGGCGATGACTGCCAGCAGGCGGGCGGTTCGTTGCATTCGTTCTCTCCCCAGACCTCTTGGCGCCGCTTGTGCATGCTTTGTTGGTGCGACGCGTTCGAAGATCATGATGAGCGGCCGCGCCGGATTTCGCAATCGCGTGTGGACGCCGGCATTCCGCCGCACGGCACGTGCACGCCGCTTCCAAACAAAAAATGCGAAAACAACCCCATGCACAGTAGACGGCCCCTGTCAGAACAAGGACTTGGGCCTGGGGAAGAAGTTTTTCGGATTTACGAATTCGGTTTTGACTCGTCGGGCAAAACAGTGGCATGATGGCATCATCGCAACAATCGTGAGCGTAATGGCCTGGCCGACCACGGCCGTCCCGACGCGGTTGCGCCTAAACCCTTCATCGACATTCCCGAAATTCGCATTCGCGCGCAACGAGCGAACAGTCGCTCGCGCGCGCCTGCGTTAGCAAAGGACACAGCACATGACGACAGTTCCCGAACGCCACATCACATCGCCGCTTGCGGCACACGATCGCAGCGGCCCTCACGCGAGCCCGCGCATAAAACTCTACAAGCGGCGCATCGCGATCAGCCATCCCGACCCGCAGGCCGGCGAGCGGCTGCTGGCCGAGGCGCTCGGCGCCGCCGACCGCGACGCGCTGCACGGCATGCTGAGGCAATTGGTCAAGGCCAGCGCAATCGGGCAGAAGCCCGATGAGGCCAACCTCGCCTTCATGATCTCGACGATCAGGAGCATCGCGCCGAAGGATTCCATCGAAGCCATGCTGGTCTCCCAGATGGTCTCCGTCCATGTGGCGGCGATGCGCTGCGCCTGTCGCCTCGCCTGCACGGACGATCTTGCCCAGCAGGAGGGTGTCACCCGCGCACTGACCCGACTCTCCCGCACCTTCGCCGCCCAGGTCGAAGCGCTGAATCGCCACCGCAACAGCGACGACCGCGCGATCACGGTGCAGAACCTGTCTGTGCAGGATGGCGGACGGGCGATCGTGGGGAACGTCACGCAGCATGCGCATCTGATCGGTGCCGATCCGGGCACCGCGACAGGGACAGGGCTCGTCCCGTCCCGCGAAGCCGGCGAACGCGAATGGACTGACGCAAGGCAAGGCGCCAGCGCATGAGCCCCGGTCACATCCGCAACACGCGCGCGATGTTGGCAAGCCCGCGCTGCGGCGCCGGCACGCGCAGCGGCTTCGCCTGCTTCGCGCCCGCGGTGCGCGGCAAGTCCCGCTGCCGCATGCACGGTGGTGCCGCGGGATCGGGACCACCATGGGGCAACCGGAATGCGCGAAAGCACGGCGCATTCACACGAGAGCGGTTCGATGAGCGAAAGGCGATCCGGGCGCTGCTGGATGAGACGCGGAAGTTGTTGGTTGAGATGACGTCCACGCCTGGCGCATCGGTCGATCGAGCGGCTCCAAGCAGCGCCGCCGGCGAGGACGAGCACGATGACAAGGATCGCAATTCGGCTGGAGGGACGCCTCCCTCAACTCCAATGGTGCGATGTCGCTGCTCCAATCGACCATGCGCACTCGGTTCCGTGAAGTTTCAATGACGTGCAAGCTCTGGCACGTTCTGGATTGAAATGCTCGCATGAGGGAACTTACGCCCCTTGCGCCACTTTGCTTCGGCAAGGGAAAGAGCCTCCCCATGAACGCAGAGACGGAACTGAAATTCCAGATTGCGCCGCGACAATTGTCATCGGTCTTGCGCACCAACGGTTTGAACGGGCACCGCGGGTCCGGGCAGACGCTCGTGTCGACCTACTTCGATACGAACAAGCACAAGCTGAGGCGCCATGGCTTGACACTCCGGGTCCGCAAAGTCGATGGACGCTACGTGCAAACCGTGAAGGCGGGCGGCACGGGCGGCGTGACGCGCGGAGAATGGGAGCGCGAGATCTCCGGTGCAAGCCCGGACCTGAAGAAGACCAGGAAGACCCCTCTGCGACAGTTCGCGACCGGCACACTCCCTCGCAAGCTGAAGCCGGTGTTCCAGACCAACATTCATCGCAAGGCGCGAGCGAAACGGGTCAGGAACAGCGAGATCGAACTTGCAGTCGACCAAGGCCGGATCAGCGCCGGGCGGAGGTCGCGACCGGTTTCCGAGCTGGAGCTGGAATTGAAGTCCGGACGCGTTGCAGATCTGTTCCGACTGGCGCGCAAGCTCGAACGCAGCACGGGAGTCGAACTCGATCTTCGTTCGAAATCCGAGCGAGGCTTCCAGCTGGTTGCAGGGAACGGCAGCGGTGCGCAACAGGCCGAGCCGATCGAGCTGAAGCCCGATCTCTCGCCGCGCGATGCGTTCCGCGTCATCGCACATTCGACGCTGCGTCAGATCACGGCGAACGCCGATCCGGTGCGTGACATGGACGCCGAGGGCGTTCATCAGATGCGGGTCGGCCTGCGCCGCTTGCGGGCGGCGACCTCGCTGTTCTCCGACATCCTGCCGCGGGCGAGCACGGCGCGGATCAAGGCCGAGCTGAAATGGCTCACCGGCGAACTGGCGCCAGCGCGCGAAATCGACGTTTTTCTGACGGAGAGCATCCGGCCGATCACCGCGAAGGACGTTCCGCGACGCGGCGCTCGCGCGCTGCGCGCGAAGTTCTCCAGGGAGCGGCAGGCGGCATTCAGGCGTGCCCGCGATGCGGTTGCGTCGGCACGTTATCGCCGCCTGCTCATCGACGCGATCGAATGGATCGAGGCTGGACGGTCGCGCGTCAAGGATGACCGCTCGATCGCCGCTTACGCCGCGCAGGTGCTCGATCGGCGTATCCGGAAGGCGCGCAAGGAGGGCAAGCGCCTGAATGATCTCGATCCGATGCAGCGCCACAAGCTACGGATCAAGATCAAGAAGATTCGCTATGCCGTCGATTTCTTCGAAATCCTCTACAGCGATGGCGACCAGAAGGAGCTCGCAGATCTTTCCGACCGGCTGAAGCAAATTCAATCCGCACTGGGATCGCTGAACGACTTCATGGCGCACCGCGAACTGGCGACCGAGGCTGCGCTGACGGCGCCGCCTGCGCACCGCCGTGCTCAGGCTTTCGCGTCAGGCGTCATCGTCGGCCAGGAACGCGAGACGGCCGATGGCCTGATGAAGGACGCTGCAACTGAATTGCATCGGCTGCGCAAACTGCACGTCGTGCCGAATGCGGCGTAGGAGAACCGGTATGGCAACCGACATTGCTTGGGTCGGCAACTGGCGAAATCAATTCGGCTCGATCTTGCGCATCACTGACGATGCGGACGGTCGCATCGAAGGGAGTTTCGAGACTGCGCTCGAAGACAGCGGCTTTTTCGGGCAGGCGGTGCCCATCACCGGGTTTCACAAAGGCAATTGCATTGCCTTCGTCGCGGTGGGCTCGTCCGCGACGGGCGACCGCGCCGTCTCCTACACCGGACTGCTGCGCCACGGAAAAATGGAGACCGCCTGGTTCGTGATCGCGGATCAGGCGCTGAGCGCGTCCAAAGAGGGCGAGCCGGCAAAGCTGAAGCCGGTGAACTGGTGGCGCGCCGTGACAGCGAACGTCGATACGTTCGAACGCATCTAGCGCCCAGCCCCGGAACCGTTCCTATCGTCCGCCGACGGAAGCCCCCAAGAACGAAGATGAGTATGCCGAGGCGGCGATTGCAACCGTCGAGGGCACCGCGGAAGCAGCTACGGCAGGTTTAGTTGGCCGCCCTTATCCGCGCGGCGTAACGCCATGGCCCGCTACTGCGCCGCGAACGGTTTCGAGGGTGCCACGTTGCAACGCGGCTCGCCTCTCGGCAATGGCATTGCTCAAGAGGTCGAGCACCAGCCCAAATGCCGCCAGCTCCTCTTCCTCGATAGCGCCGTCATCGTAGCACTCCAGCGTTTCAGCGATGATGGCGTCGGCCTCGCGCTGCAGGGCCAGAAGTTCCTGATTGGATTCCGCGGCCCGCGCGCTCGAAACCATGGCCAGGATTCTCTTGCGATGGCTGGTGTTGTCCTCCCTTTCGTCGCGGTTCAAATAACGACGCAACCAGGCGCCGGCTGAGCCGATTCCGGAGAGAAGCAGGAGTCCGAACCAGAAGTAATCGCCATACCGGTCGAGGAAGGTGCGTTCATTGCCGTCAATGACGGCCGCCGCGCCCCGATGGACCTGCAGCTCGGTGTCCTTCTCGAGGTCCGGCTTGGTGATGTGCGCAGCGCCTGGGACCTGCCGCACAATCGTCTGGCGAACAGCAAAGAGCTGGCGGAAAAAGGCGGCGACCGTTGTTTCGGACAAGCTCTTTCTCGCCACGATGAGATGGCTGACGCTGACCGTCTCAACTTTGTCATCCGGCCAAGCTGGATCCGCATTGAAGACGCTGGGCGGAATCTCCTCGGATTCATAGCGGGGATACTTCAGGGCGATCGCTTCCGATGTCTCGATGGCGAGAAACTTCGGCTCGCCGCGTGCCCGCGCCGTTGCGACAACGGCATCCGATGTAATTTTGCTGTCGAGCGGCCCGACCGCCATGAATGCATCGAGGGTGCGATCGCGCGCCAGCTCCTGGATCTGTTCCGTGGCAAAGTGCGTCACCGCGACCTTGTCCGCCTGCACACCGGCGGCGCTCAGGATGACGCGCAGCAACGCGGCGTTCGCCGGGGTACGCCCGATCACGCCGACACGGCGCCCTGCGAGATCGGCGACCTCCTTGATTTTCGGCGCATTCTTTCTTTTCGAGGCCTTGCCGGCGAGTCCAGACGGCGCCCACAGCACAACGAAGTTCTTGCGCAAGACAGCGACCGTCTGCGCCGCGGCGGGCATTTCCAGGTCGCCGCGGCCGACGGCAAGGTCCGCCTTGCCAGCCCCTAGCAGGGCGAGAGACTCCACCGCCCCTTCGGTTTTGATAGGAGCCAGCCTGATAGTTCGGCTTTCGCTGCCGAAGGCATCGGCCATCGCCTGGATGACCCTGTAATCGTCGCTGCCCGGCGGTCCAACGGCGATCCGGAGGGTGTCCGGCCGCAACGCATAATAGAGTGCCCCCGCTGCGGCGCCAAAAACAAGAAATCCAACCGCGAGCGCGAACAGTAAGGAATTGCTCCTTCTCCGCTCTCGGCGGGCCGCGTCACTGGTCGTCTGACTTGCACTCCCGGACGAGGACATTGGCGCTGCCACCGCAGATCATGGCGCCTCCCGCTTGGCAGGATACCACGTTTTCCCGAGCATAACGTCTTTGCTGCCGTCCTGGTTCACAACCGTCCGCGGCGTGAACGCCTGCAAAGCGGGGCGTCGTGACGGCCGGCACTCGACAAAGGTCATGCTGATTGCCGGCTGCCTGCACCCGGTCTTCGCGCGTTGATCCAGAGAAGCCACATTCCGGAATGAGGGGGTCCCGCTGCCGCCATTGGCGCCCGCCCCCCGATCATGTACGCCGATCCGAAATCTTCTCGGGACGAGACGCTCATGACCACCGCCGCCAACGACGCGGGCACCACAACCCGCGCGCTGATCTTTGCGCTGCTCGCGCTCGCCTGTGGCCACATGCTCTCGACCTTGCTGCGCACCATTCCGGCCGTGAGCCTCGATCTGATGGCGGCGGATTTCCACATCGAGCCGCAGGCGCTGGCGAGCCTCACGTCGATCTATCATTTCGCCTTTGCGGCGGCGCAGATCCCGGTCGGCGCGGCGATGGACCGGTTCGGCGTGCGGCCGGTGTCGCTGAGCCTGCTCGCGGGGACCGTGTTTGGCGCGGTGGCGTCCGGGTTTGCGACAGGACCGGAAAGCTTTGCCGTCGGGCAGCTGCTGCTCGGCGTTGCCACCTCGGGCATGCTGATGTGCCCGATGACGCTGGCCGCCAAGCAATTGTCACCAGGCCGCTTCGGGCTGTGGTCGGGCGCGATCCTCTCGATCGGCAATATCGGCATGCTGCTGTCGGCGAGCCCGCTCGCCTTCGTAGTCGACAATTGGGGCTGGCGCGCGGGGTTCTGGATTTCCGCGATCGGCGGCGTGGTGGTGGCGCTCGCGGTGCTTGCGCTGGTGCCGAACCAGCCGGCCGAGCACAAGGACGAATCCTCGCCGCTGGCGCAGATGATCGAGGTGCTCAGGCTCGGCCTGTCGCGGCCGCTGCGCGGCCTGATCGCGCTGGCGCTGGTGTCGCTGGCGACCTCGCTGGTGCTGCGCGGCCTGTGGGGTGGGCCGTGGCTGATGCAGGTCAAGGGACTGACGCGGGTCGAGGCCGGCAACCAGCTCGGCGCGTTCACGCTGGCGATGATCGCAGGCCCCCTGTGCATCGGCATGATCGACCGCAGGCTCGGCCACCGCCGCGCGCTGGTGGCGGGCTCGCATCTGGCCGCGGCGGTGCTGCTGGCGCTGATGGCGTTGGGTGCCCCGCATTACGCGGTCTCCGCGCTGCTCGGCGCGCCCGTGATGCCGCCGCAATTCGATCTGGTGCTGTTCGTTCTCATCGGCCTTGCGACCTCCGCCCAGCCGCTGCTGTTCGGCATGTCGCGGCAGCTGGTCGACGCGCAAACCGCGGGCAAGGCGCTCGCGGCCGTCAACCTCGCCTTCTTTCTCGGCGCGGCCTTGATGCAGTCGGTCACCGGCGCGGTGGCAGCGCTCGCGGGACTTCCGGCGGTGCTGCTGTTCATGGCTGCCATGCTGGCATTCGGTGTGTTGATCTTTTTGACTTACACCTCGCCGCGTTCGTAGGATGGGTTGAGCGCTTCGCGAAACCCATCAGCCTCGATGGGTTTCGCTTTGCTCTACCCATGCTAGGAAATCGCAGCGAAGGACCGCTACATGCCCGTCGACACCAAAGCCGCCACCGACCGTCTCATGCGCTTTCTCTCCGTCGAGGGCGTGACCGGACAGGAGGCGGCGATCGGGCGTGAGCTTGCGGCCGCGCTGAAGGAGGCCGGCGTGCCGGCGAAGGCGATCCGGCTCGATGATGCCAACACGCGCATTCCGGTGCCGACCGAGACCGGCAATCTCATCGTCGACCTGCCCGGCCGCGGCGCGCTGCACAACCAGCCGCGCATCATGTTCATGACCCACATGGACACCGTGCCGCTGTGCGCCGGCGCCAAGCCGAAGAAATCCGGGCGCAAGATCGTCAACGAGGCCAGGACTGCGCTCGGCGGCGACAACCGCTGCGGCTGCGGCGTGCTGGTGACGCTGGCCGCCGAGCTCGAAAAGCAGAAGCTTGATCATCCGCCGATCACGCTATTGTTCTGCGTGCGCGAGGAGAGCGGGCTCTACGGCGCGCGCCACGTCAAGTTCGATGCGCTCGGCGCGCCGGCGATGGCCTTCAACTATGACGGCGGCTCGGCGTCCAACGTCGTGATCGGGGCCGTCGGCGCCGACCGCTGGACCGTCGAGATCTTCGGGCGCGCTTCGCATGCCGGGGTCGCGCCGGAGCGCGGCATCTCCTCGACCATGATCATGGCGCTCGCGCTCGCGGACGTGAGGGCCGGGGGCTGGTTCGGCAAGGTGGTGAAGGGCAAGCAGCAAGGCACCAGCAATGTGGGCCCCGTCACCGGCGGCGAGGGCCGCCCCGCGGGCGATGCCACCAACGTCGTCACCGACTACATCCATGTGCGCGGCGAATGCCGCAGCCATGACGGCAAATTCTTCAAGGAGATCACCAAGGCCTACAAGGCCGCATTCGAGAAGGCGGCCAAGAAGGTCACCAACGCGCAAGGCAAGTCCGGCAAGATCAAGTTCAAGGCGGAGACCGACTATTATCCGTTCCGCATGAAGGAGAGCCTGCCGGTGGTCAAACGCGCGATCGAGGCGGTGTCTGCGGTGGGCGGAACTCCGAACGTGCGCGCCGCCAATGGCGGCCTGGATGCCAACTGGATGGTCCGCCACGGCATTCCGACCGTGACGTTCGGCGCGGGGCAGAACGAGGCGCACACGGTCGACGAATGGATCAATCTCGACGAATACGACCGCGCCTGCGCGCTGGCGCTGCAACTGGCGACGATGCGGTGAGTTGGGTTTGTAGGGTGGGTTAGCCCTGGGCTGCGCAAGGCGCAGTCCCGGGGCGTAACCTACCACTGTCAATCTCCGCGGAAAGGTGGGTTACGCAAGCGGTCTGCGCGTCGCGCAGCCGCTAGCTACCCACCCTACGAAGCAAAGAGAAGAAGCAGGGAGGCCACATGCCGCGCATCGCAACGACCGAGACCGGACTCTACCGGATCCCCCTCCCCATTACGCTCTCCGACTCCACGCATGGCGAGATCGCCGCGTTCGAGCTGATCACCTGCCGCATCCGTGATGCCGATGGCGCCGAGGGTGTCGGCTACACTTACACCGTCGGCCGCAATGGCGGTTCTGTCGCCAACATTATCGCGCGCGAGATCCCCGCGCTGATCGAAGGGCGCGAGGCCGACGACACCGAAGCGATCTGGCATCACCTCTGGTGGGCGCTGCACTATGGCGGGCGCGGCGGGCCGGTGGTGCTGGCGCTCTCCGCGCTCGACATCGCGTTGTGGGATTTGAAGGCGCGGCGCGCCAAGCTGCCGCTGTTCCGCCTGCTCGGCGGCTTCGATGCGCACGTGCCGTGTTATGCCGGCGGCATCGACCTCGATCTCTCCGTCGATGCGCTGCTCAAGCAGACCGACGACCACCTCGCCAAGGGCTTTCGCGCCATCAAGATGAAGGTCGGGCGGCCCGATCTCAAGTCCGACGTCGCGCGGGTCTCCGCGATGCGACAGCACCTGGGCGACGGCTTTCCGCTGATGGCGGATGCCAACATGAAATGGACGGTCGAGGAAGCGATCCGGGCCGCGCGTGCCTTCGTTCCTTATGACCTGACCTGGCTGGAGGAGCCGATCATTCCCGACGACGTCGCCGGGCACGCGCGCATCATGCAGGCCGGCGGCGTGCCGATCGCGGCGGGCGAGAATCTGCGCTCGCTGTGGGAGTTCAAGAACTACATCGCCAGTGGCGCGGTGTCCTATCCCGAGCCCGACGTCACCAATTGCGGCGGCGTCAGTGCGTTCATGAAGATCGCGCGGCTGGCGGAGGCGTTCAACCTGCCGGTCACCAGCCACGGGGCGCACGACATCACCGTGCACCTGCTCGCGGCCTGTCCGAATCGCTCCTATCTGGAGGCGCACGGATTCGGGCTCGACAAGTACATCGAGCATCCGCTGGTGCTGAAGGACGGGCTGGCGCTGGCGCCCGATCGGCCGGGGCATGGGATCGGGTTCGATTGGAAGGGGCTGGCGAAGCTGGCGGGGTAGCGGTCCCTCACCTCTCCCGCTTGCGGGAGAGGTCGGCGCAAAGCGCCGGGTGAGGGTTCTATCCTCTTGGGGAATCTTACTGCGGAGACAACCCTCCCCGCAAGCGGGGGAGGGAGCGCACCTTCTCCAGAGCTTCCACCGAACGACATTGCTGCACGCGAGGCATTCCGAGCTGGCGGATGCATGCCGCGGATAATCCTTTATGGTGACGGCAACCGACACCTTGCGAGAGACACTTGCCTTGTCCCCCGAACTCCACCAGAAACTGACCGCGTGGCGCCGGCACCTGCATGCGCACCCCGAACTGTCGCTCCAGGAAAAAGCCACAGCCGCCTTCGTGCAGGACAAGCTCAGCGAGCTCGGCATTCCCTTCGAGGCCGGCATCGGCGGGCACGGCATCGTCGCGACCTTGACGCGCGGGCACGCACGAAGCCGGGTCGGCCTGCGTGCCGACATGGATGCGCTGCCGATCACCGAGGACACCGGCCTGCCCTACGCCTCAGAGACATCAGGCGTGATGCACGCGTGCGGCCATGACGGTCACACCGCCTCGCTGCTCGGCGCAGCAGCGCTGCTCGCCGCCGACACCGATTGGAGCGGCACGATCGATTTCATCTTCCAGCCGGCCGAGGAAGGATTTGGCGGCTCGCGCGCGATGGTGGCGGCCGGGCTGTTCGACCGTTTTCCGATGGAGCGGGTGTTCGGCTTCCACAATTGGCCGGGCCTTGCCGCAGGCACCATCGCGGTCCATGACGGCGTCGTCATGGCCTCCGGCGGGCGCATCACCATCACCATCGAGGGCCATGCCGGGCACGCCGGCATGCCGCATCTGACGCGCGATCCGGTGGTAGCCGCCGGCCATTTGATCGTCGCGCTGCAATCGGTGGTGTCGCGCGGCGTCGATCCGCTCGACACCGCCGTGCTGTCGCTGTGCACGATCGAAGGCGGCACCGCGCCGAACCAGATCGCCGGACGCGTCACCATCCGCGGCACGCTGCGGTACCACCGCGAGGCGGTCAAGGATACCATCCTTAATGGCATCGAGCGCACCTGCGCCGGGATTGCGACCGGCTTTGGCGTCAAGGTCACGCCCGAGATCGTCATGGGTGTCGGCGTCGTGATCAACACGCCGGCCGAAGCGGAGCTCGCGCGCATCGCTGCGGAGAAAGTGCAGGCGCCGGTGCGGCGCGACCTTGCGCCCAGCATGGCCGGCGAGGATTTTGCCCACTATTTGCAGCAGCGGCCGGGCGCCTTCATCTGGATCGGCAATGGCGAGTTGCGCGAAGGCGCCGAGCTGCACGGTCCGCACTACGATTTCAACGACGCGATCCTCCCCGTTGCCTCCGCCTGGATGGCCGAGGTGGCCAAGACGGCGCTGGCGTCGAACTAGAGCGCCATGACATGAGGCTTAATCGCTGCAACGGGGGAGGTGCGCTCCCTCTCCCGCTTGCGGGAGAGGGTTGGGGAGAGGGTATTTCCGCGATGGGACAATCCCCGCAAGCGGGAGAGGTGAACGAACCGCGACAGTGACTCAACCACGAAACATCACGAGATCTCGCGCGGCAGCTTCCAATCCGGCAGCGGCTCGCAAACCTCGTCCACCCGCTCGACATGATATCCGCCAGGCAGAAGGTGACCGCCCTCCTCGTCCGCGACCGGGACGTCGGTCACGAGGCCCTCGATCAAGGCGGCTTCCCACACCTCCTTCTCGGTCGGAAAGGGATTGCCGATCTGCTTGTTGCCTTCGAACAGCGCGTACATCGGTTCCGGTCCTGCGTTGATCCTCACGAGCAACGTATCGGCCGCACGGACGTTCCTTCCGGCAATGGCAACGGATGGCACGCGAGAGATGGCGCGCGTTCTGATCGGAACCTCCGGCTGGCACTATGCCTCCTGGCGCGGTCCGTTCTTTCCCGAGGGCGTGACGCTGAAGCAGCAGCTGCGCTACTACTCCGGGCAGTTCGATACCACCGAGCTGAACGGCGTGTTCTACCGCACGCCGACGCCGGAGGCGGTGAAGGGATGGCGTGAGCAGACCGGCCGCGATTTCGTGTTCGCCTGGAAGGCATCCAAATTCATCACGCACTGGAAGCGCCTGTCGGACCGCTCCGTCAACAGCCTCGAGCTGCTGGAGGACCGCATCTCGCGGCTCGGCGGCAAGGCCGGCCCGATCCTGTTCCAGCTGCCGCCGCAATTCGAGGCGAATGCGGACCGGCTCGCGTCCTTCTTCAAGCTGCTGTCACGAAAGCGGCGCTACAGCTTCGAATTCCGGCATCCGAGCTGGTATCAACCGCGCATCCTGCGAATGCTGGCCGACGAGAATATCTCGCTATGCCTGTCCGACCATCACGATGCGCCGGCGCCGTGGAGGCGCACGGCGGACTTCGTCTATGTGCGCGGACACGGACCGAGCGGGCGCTATCACGGGCACTATACCAAGGCCATGCTGGCGCAATGGGCGAAGCGCATCAAGTCATGGAAGCGGCAAGGCTGCGACGTCTACGTCTATTTCGACAACGACCAGAAGAGCGCGGCACCGGCTGATGCGCAGGCGTTGAAGCAATTGCTGTAGCGCGCGAGCGCCGGCTCGCCGCGCATCTCGGCCCTCCCCCTGGCCAAACAAACGGAACCCTGCTGATCGCACGCCTCCCGGACGGCCCCGCCTCAGCGCGCTTGACGCATGAGGTCTGGGAAGGTCTAATGGACATTGAGAACAATTGTTCGCATTCCGAACACCATCCAATCGGACAGAGCGGGCTTACAACACCGCGTCCGCGTCACCAGAGGAAACGTCAACGATGCAAGCCGTCCTCAACGGCGAGAGCACGCTCATTGTCACGATGATCGTCGCCTATATCGCCTTCA
Organism: Bradyrhizobium sp. WSM1743; assembly: GCF_000473065.1. GTDB lineage: Bacteria > Pseudomonadota > Alphaproteobacteria > Rhizobiales > Xanthobacteraceae > Bradyrhizobium. The sequence continues at coordinate 159,289 of NZ_AXAZ01000001.1, read as the reverse complement.
CGTCGTGGCTCACGCTGAAACTGCGCAGCCGAACCAGCGATCAGTTCATGACGGGCGCGCGCGCAATGCCGGCCATCGTGGTCGGCGTGCTGATGATGTCCGAATTCGTAGGGGCCAAGTCGACCGTCGGCACGGCGCAGGAGGCCTTCCAATCGGGCATCGCGGCAGGCTGGGCCGTGCTCGGCGCCTCGATCGGCTTCTTGCTGTTCGGGCTGTTGATGGTGAAGAAGCTCTACAATTCCGGCGAATATACCATCTCGGCCGCGATCGCGCAGAAATACGGCAAGTCGACCATGCTCACGGTATCGGTGATCATGATCTACGCCCTGCTGCTGGTGAACGTCGGCAATTACGTCAGCGGGGCAGCCGCGATCGCCACTGCGCTGCATGTCAGCCTGCCCGTCGCCATGTGCATCATCGCATTGGTCAGCACCTTCTACTACGTATTCGGCGGCTTGAAGGGCGTCGCCTGGGTGACGATCCTGCACAGCGCCATCAAGGTCGTCGGCATCCTCATCATCTTTGCGGTGGCGATGTCTCTGACCGGCGGGATTGCGCCGATGCAGGCCAAGCTGCCCGCCCACTATTTCAGCTGGGACGGCAAGATCGGCTTTGCGACCATCTTTGCCTGGACCTTCGGCACGGTCGGCGCGATCTTCTCGACGCAGTTCATCGTCCAGGCGATCTCCTCGACGCCGAGCGCCGGCGACGCGCGCAAGGCGACCTTCTATGCCGCCGCGTTCTGCCTGCCGCTCGGCATCCTCCTCGCACTGATCGGTGTCGCCGCGAAATTCCTCTATCCCGACATGAACAGCCTCTACGCCCTGCCGGTGTTCCTCGAGAAGATGCCGCCGCTGGCCTCGGCCTTCGTGACCACCTCGCTCGTCGCCTCGATCTTCGTCAGCGTCTGCACGGTGGCGCTCGCGATCGCCTCGCTCGTGGTGCGCGACTTCTACGTTCCATACTGGAAGCCGACGCCGGAGCGCGAGCTGAAGATGACCCGCGTGTTCTCGGTGCTGATTGGCATCGTGCCGCTGGTGTTCGTCTTCTTCATTCCGGAGATCCTCAAGCTGTCGTTCTTCACACGCGCGCTGCGCCTGTCGATCACGATGGTGGCGATGATGGGCTTCTATCTGCCGCTGTTTGCCAGCAACCGTGGCGCCACGGCCGGGCTGATCGGCGCGGCGGTGTCGACCACGGTCTGGTACCTGCTGGGCAACCCGTTCGGCATCGACAACATGTACGTCGCCGCCGTGACGCCATTGATCGTGATGGCGATCGAGCGCCTGGTGCTGGGCCGCTCGCCCAGCGCCCCGGCGGCGCAACCAAACGCCCTGATGGAAAGGACCTCGACATGATCGCGGACATGGAGATCGTCGCCGATGGCGTCGTCCGCCCGGCGGCCGATGATCCCGAGCGGTTCGACGCCTTCATTCCCTCGCCTTGTGTGCAGAACCACGCCGCCAATCTCATGCCGCTCGCGGGCGGCGATCTGGCTTGCGTCTGGTTCGGCGGCACGCAGGAGGGTATGTCGGATATCTCCATCTATTTTTCACGCCTATCCCGTGGCGCGACACAGTGGTCGCCTGCCGAAAAGCTCTCCGATGACACGGGACGTTCGGAGCAGAACCCGGTGCTGTTTCCCGCTCCCGACGGCACGCTGTGGCTGATGTGGACGGCTCAGCTCGCCGGAAACCAGGACACCGCGCTGATCCGCCGCCGTCTCTCGCGTGACAATGGCAAGAGCTGGGGCCCGATCGAGACGCTGTTCCCGGAGCAGCGCGGCCGCGGCACCTTCATCCGCCAGCCGGTCGTCGTGCTCCACAATGGCGACTGGCTGCTGCCCGTGTTCTATTGCCACAGCACACCGGGCCGGAAATGGAACGGGGACGAGGACACCAGCGCGGTGAAGATCTCGTCGGATGCCGGCGCGACGTGGCGGGACGTCGACGTCCCCGGCAGCCGCGGATGCGTGCATATGTGCATCGCACGCCTCGACGACGGCTCGCTGCTCGCGCTGTATCGCAGCCGCTGGGCCGACAACATCTATCAGAGCAGGTCCGCGGACCACGGCCGCACCTGGTCGGCGCCGGTTGCGACCGCGCTTCCCAACAACAACTCGTCTATCCAGTTCACGCGGCTTGCGAACGGCCATCTCGCACTCGTGTTCAACGACTCGAGCGCCAATGACGCAACCGGGCGTCGGCTCTCGCTCTATGACGAAATCGAAGATGATCTGCCACCGGTTCTCGCCGCCGACGGCAGCACGGCGCACGGACGCACCGCATTCTGGGGCGCGCCGCGGGCACCGATGACGCTGGCGGTCTCGGCCGACGGTGGACGGAGCTGGACCAGGCGCAACGTCGAGACCGGCGACGGCTATTGCATGACCAACAATTCGCGCGAGCAAAGCAATCGCGAGCTGTCCTACCCGTCCGTCAAGCAGACCGCCGACGGCGCGCTCCACATGGCGTTCACCTTCCACCGCCGCGCCATCAAATATGTGCGCGTGACCGAACCATGGGTGACGCGCGCCGCCCGGGACTGAGATGATGGACATGATGCCTCACGCTCTCGTCACCGGCGCCAGTTCGGGGATTGGCGCTGCGACCGTCGAGCGGTTGCTGCGCGACGGCTGGCGCGTCACCGGGATCAGCCGGCGGCCCGGACTGTTCGAGCATCCGGCCTTCGATCATGTGTCCCTCGACCTTGCCGACGTCGGGGCCATCGCGGATGCCGTCACGGGCATCGCGCCGACCGCACTGGTTCATGCCGCCGGCATGCTGAGGGTCGGTCACCTCGGATCGCTCGATCACGAGGCGGGAGCGGCGATGTGGCGGCTGCATGTCGATGCTGCCGAGCGCCTCGCCGACGCCCTGGCACCGCGCCTGCCACAGGGCGGGCGCATCGTCTTCATCGGCAGCCGAACCGCATCGGGTGCGCCCGGCCGCGGGCAATATGCCGCGACGAAGGCGGCGCTGATCGCGCTGGCCCGGTCCTGGGCAATGGAGCTTGCGCCGCGCGGCGTCACGGTCAACGTGGTTGCGCCGGCCGCGACGGAGACGCCGATGTTCAAGGATCCCTCGCGCGCTGATGTTGCACCAAAACTGCCGCCACTCGGCCGTTACATCCGCCCCGAGGAAGTTGCCGGCGCAGTCGCCTTCCTGCTCTCGGCGGAAACCGCCGCCATCACCGGACAGCAGCTGGTCATCTGCGGCGGCAGCTCGCTTTGAGTGCCCCGCCATCCCAGCGCTTGCACCGTGATGACCAAAGCGGAATGGCTTTAGGTTGAATCGATTGCCGCGGGTGGTTCACCTCTCCCGCTTGCGGGAGAGGCGTAGGCCGCCTTCGGCGGCCGTCCCCTCAAAAAGAGGCCGAGGCAAAGCCTCGGCTATGGCGAAGCGACGGGTGAGGGCTCTCTCCTCTTGGGGATTGTCCCATCGCGGAAACACCCTCTCCCCAACCCTCTCCCGCAAGCGGGAGAGGGAGTGCACCTCGGTCGTTGCAGCGATCAAGCCTCATGCCATCATGCTCTAAATGACGCCGTCCTGCCGAAGCGCCGCGATCGCCGCCGGATCGTAGCCGAGTTCGGCGAGGACGAGATCGGTGTGCTCGCCGAGCGTCGGCGGACGCGTTGCGATCTCGCCCGGCGTTTCCGACAGCCGGACCGCGGCGCGGGCGACCGGCGCCTGTTTCGGCAGGCCCGGATAATCGACGTCCTGCATGAAGCCGGCGGCGCGGATGTGCGGATGATCCAGCGCCTGTTGCGGTGAGAGCACGGGGCCGGTCGGGATCATCGCCTGGCCCAGCGTATCGACGGCCTCCTGCGTGGTGCGCTCGGCGCACCAGCGCGCCATCCGCTCGCTGATGATGCGGCCGTTGTTGCCGCGGCTGATGTCGTCGGCAAAACGCGGATCGTTCAGCCAAAGCTCTTCTTCGCCCATCAGCCTCGCCCAGCGCTTGAACAGCGGCTGGCCGGTGACCTGGCACAGCACCCAGCCATCCCTGGTGCGGTAGATGTCGGCTGGTGCCGCGGTCTGGCCGAGATTGCCTGTCGGCACGCGGTTGACGTTGATGACGGCCTGCTCGATCAGCGTGGCATTGGTGAAGGACAAGGCAGTCGCGAGCAGTGCGCCCTCGACAATCTGCCCGCGTCCGGATTTGCCGCGCTCGATCAGCGCGGCGAGAGTGCCGAACGCGCAGTGCAGCGCGGTGCCGAAATCGACCCAGTTCACCGCGGCCCGATACGGCGGATCGCCCGCGCCCGTCATGTAGACCGAGCCTGACATCACCTGCCCGACGCCGTCGAAGCCTACGCGGTCAGACCAGGGACCCGGCCCGCCGAACGCGGTCGCCGTGGTCAGGATGATGTCCGGCTTGATCGCCTTCAACGACTCGTAATCGAGCTTCATCGCGCGCAGGGTCTGCGGCGGCAGATTGGCGACCACGACGTCCGCGGTCGCGATCAGGCGGCGCATCACCTCCTGCCCTTCCACCTTCATCGGATCGAGCGTGATGCACTTCTTGTTGCGATTGACCTGGAGGAACAGCGCGCCCTCGCCGCCTTCGCCCACCGGCGCCACGAAACGATCCTCGCTGCCGTCGCGCTTCTCGACGCGGATGACCTCGGCTCCGAACTCGGCCAGCAAGGTCGCACAATAGGGCCCGGCGATGTAGCGCCCGAAATCGAGCACGCGCACGCCTTCCAGAACTCCCCCCATGGATTCCTTCCTTTGATGTTTCGCTCAAATTACAGCGGATGGCTGTCGCCGCAAGGCACGACATCCCTGCTCCACATGTGGGCGGCGGACATTTCGACCGGCGGAATTGGGGCCGGCCGGCAGCCGGGCCTTTATCGCTGCCTTAATCCCGATCGCCTGAGCACGGCCCTGCGAATGCCAGGCGCCTCTCACCCCGGAACAGAAGGCCGCGGGAGAAGTTCTGTCGATACGATGCAGGTCCGGGCCGCGTACCGGGCCCGCGCGAGCGCGTGAAAATGCGCCTCGACGCGACCGTCGCGCAACACCATCGGATCTGGATTTCGCATGAACAAGAATATCCGCTTCAATCTCGGATATGCCGCCGCCGCGATCTTCGCGGTCTTCCTGATTCAGTATCTGGTCTCCACGGCGCACCAGATCGCCGTGATCCCGTACAGTGAATATCAACAATTGTTGCGCCAGGGGAAAATCGATGCCGTCGGCATCTCCGACCGCACCCTGCAGGGCACGCTGAAGGAGCCACTGCCTGGCGGCCAGAAACAGTTCGTCACCACGCGTGTCGATCAGGACGTGGCGCAGGAGTTGGAGAAGCACAACGTCCGTTTCACGGGGCAGATCGAGAGCACGTTTCTGCGCGACCTTTTGTCGTGGGTCATGCCCGTGCTGCTGTTCTTCGGCCTCTGGTGGTACATCGGCCGCCGCATGGCGGAGGGCGGCGGGATCGGCGGCGGGCTGATGGCCATCGGCAAGAGCAAAGCCAAGGTTTACGTCGAATCCGACACCGGGGTCACCTTTGCCGACGTCGCCGGGGTGGATGAGGCCAAGGACGAGCTTCGCGAGGTCGTCGACTTCCTGAAGAACCCGACCGACTATGGCCGGCTCGGCGGCCGCATGCCGAAAGGCGTGCTGCTGGTGGGGCCGCCGGGCACAGGCAAGACCTTGCTGGCCAAGGCCGTCGCCGGCGAGGCCAGAGTGCCGTTCTTCTCGATCTCGGGTTCGGAGTTCGTGGAGATGTTCGTCGGCGTCGGCGCCGCGCGTGTGCGGGACCTGTTCCAGCAGGCTCACGAAAAGGCACCGGCCATCATTTTCATCGACGAGCTCGATGCGCTTGGCCGCGCCCGTGGCATCGGCGCTTTCGCGGGCGGCCACGATGAGAAGGAGCAGACGCTCAACCAGCTGCTCGTCGAGCTCGACGGCTTTGATTCGCGCTCGGGGCTCGTCATCCTCGCCGCCACCAACCGGCCCGAGATTCTCGATCCCGCCCTGCTCCGCGCCGGCCGCTTCGACCGGCAGGTGCTGGTCGACCGGCCCGACAAGAAGGGCCGCATCGAGATCCTGAACGTGCACATGAAGAAAGTGCGCGTGGCGGAGAATGTCGACTCAGACGCCGTTGCCGCGCTCACCCCGGGCTTCACGGGGGCGGACCTCGCCAATCTCGTCAATGAGGCGGCGCTTCTGGCGACACGTCGCGCGGCTGACGCGGTGAGCATGATTGACTTCAACAATGCGGTCGAGCGCATGGTCGCGGGCCTCGAAAAGCGCAACCGCCTGCTCAACGCCAGGGAACGCGAGATCGTCGCCTATCACGAGATGGGCCACGCCCTCGTCGCGCTCTCGCTGCCAGGGACCGATCCCGTGCACAAGGTCTCGATCATCCCGCGCGGTGTCGGCGCGCTCGGCTACACCATTCAGCGGCCGATCGAAGACCGCTTCCTGATGACCAAGGAGGAGCTGGAGAACAAGATGGCGGTGCTGCTCGGCGGCCGCGCGGCGGAGCTGATCGTCTTCGGGCATCTGTCCACCGGTGCGGCCGACGATCTGCGCCGCGTCACCGACATCGCCCGCAGCATGGTGACGCGTTACGGCATGTCGGAGCGACTCGGCAGCGTCGCCTATGAGCGCGATCCCGGCAACTTCCTCGCAAGCGCCGACCGCCCCTATCCGACGCGCGAGCGCGACTATGCGGAAGAGACCGCAGCCGCCGTCGACAGCGAGGTGAAGGCCATCGTCGACCAGGTCTTCCAGCGCACCCAGGGCATCCTGAGCACGCGGCGGCCGATCCTGGACCGCGCCGCAAAGAAGCTTTTGGAGAAGGAGACGCTCGAGCAGAGCGATATCGATGCGCTGATCCGGGAGATGCCCAAGGAAGGGCTGCGGGCCATTTAATCGCGACGAGAGACGGAGGTGCGCTCCCTCTCCCGCTTGCGGGAGAGGGTTGGGGAGAGGGTGCTTCCGCAATGGGACAATCCCCAAGAGGAGAAAACCCTCACCCGGCGCTACGCGCCGACCTCTCCCGCAAGCGGAGAGGTGAACGAGCCGCGGCAATCAGTTCAACCTAAAGCCATTCCGTTTTGGGGCTCGCGCCGGCGTTCGAAGCAAGCGCCGGCAGCAAGCTGGCGCGCGGCACGGCAACCGGTCTGCGTCCCAGACCAAATGCGAACAGCCACGTCTATTTCGCGGTCTCCCTCCTGCTTTCGGCAGGAGATTGGCTGCCCGGTGAAAGGCCAAGGACCATGTCCGAGAACCGTTCACCCTGCACCAGGACGTGGTCGTGAAGACGGGTCGCGGCCAATTGCTCGTCGCCGGCGCGGATCGCTTCCAAAATGCCGGCATGCTCCTGCAGCGATTGCAGCAGCCGGTTGCGCGCCCGAAGCTGGATGCGGCGATAGGCACTCAAGCGCTTGTGCAAGGCGAAGGCCTGGTCGGCCAGGAAGCTGTTGCGGCTGGCGCGGTAGATCGCTTCGTGAAAGTTGCGGTTGTCGGCGTAGTACTGCTCGCTGTCGCCGGCCCGCGCGGCCGTCTCGCAGGCCCGATGAGCAGCTTCCATCGCCGCATCATTGTCCGGCGTCAGCCGTCGCGCCGCCAGCCGTCCGCAGGCGCTTTCGATCTCGGCCATGGTTTCGAACATCTCGAACAGCCGCGTTGGTGACGGGACGCTGACAATGGCGCCGCGTCGCGGGCGAACATCGATGAAGCCTTCAGCCCCGAGCTGCAGCAGCGCCTCCCGGATGGGCGTCCGCGACACGCCGAATCGCTCCGCCAGCGAGGCTTCGTCCAAACGATCGCCGGGCTGAAATTCCCCTGCAATCACAGCGTCTTCGATCGACTGCTTCAGTCTGGAGGCCTGGCTCATTGTATGCACCTGATCCTGCAGTTCCATACCATATGCTTGACAAAACATACAGCATGCAGTTCATATATGGATTGTATGCAAGATTAGAAATAAAAAATGCAATCTTGAAACGGGAGGTATGGAATGAGGATTTCAAGACGCCAAGCCCTGGCCCTGGGGATCGCGGCCCCGGCGCTGCTCCGGTTCGGAGCGGCGCGCGCGGCCACAAGCCTGAAGATCTCGCACCAGTTTCCGGGAGGCACCGCGACCGAGGGCGACTTCCGCGATCGGCTGTGCCGGCGCTTTGCGGCGCTGATCCAGGAGCGCAGCAAGGGCGCGATGACCGCCGAGATCTATCCGGGCTCGTCGCTGATGAAGACCAACGCGCAGGTCTCGGCGATGCGCAAAGGCGCGCTCGACATGAGCCTCATTCCGATCTCCTACGCCGGCGGCGATCTTGCCGAGCTGAACATCGGCCTGATGCCGGGCCTGGTCACCGGTTACGACGAAGGCCTCGGCTGGAAGAACAAGCCGATCGGTCAGGAGTTCAGCAAATTCCTCGCCGCAAAGGGTCTCATCATCGTCACCTGGATCTGGCAGGCCGGCGGCGTCGCCAGCCGTGCGCGGCCGCTGGTCGCGGTCGGCGACGCCAAGGGCATGAAGATCCGCGGTGGCTCGCGCGAGATGGATCTCGTGCTGCAGGCTGCCGGCGCTTCGGTGCTGTCGCTGCCCTCCAACGAACTCTATGCGGCGATGCAGACCGGCGCGTGCGATGCCGCCCTCACCTCGTCCACCAGCCTGACCTCGTTCCGTCTGGAGGAGCTCGCCAAGCATCTGACGACCGGGCGGGCCAAGAGCTACTGGTTCATGCTCGAGCCGCTGGTGATGTCGAAGGCGGTGTTCGACCGGCTGTCGAGCGAGGAGCGCGACATCATCGTCTCGGTCGGCGCCGAGCTCGAGGCGTTCGGCCGCAATGCTGCGGTGGATGACGACGTTCGCGTGGCCAAGGTCTACCAAGCCGCCGGCGCAACGGTGCACGATCTCGACGACAAGACGGTTCAGGCCTGGCGCGAGCTTGCGCGCGAGACGGCCTGGAAGGACTACGCTGGCAAGAACGAGAACTGCGCACGCCTGATCAAGCTTGCCATGGAGGCCGGCTCATGAGCGCGCACGGCATCGATCTCGGTCATTCAGCCACAGTGACGGCGGCGCGACCCGGCTCCAGGGTGGGACGGATCAACCGCGCGATGACCCTGCTCAACAGGGCGATCGTCGTGCTCTGCTCGATCGCGCTCATCGTCGCGAGCACGATTCTGAGCTACAGCGTTGCCGCGCGCTACTTCTTCAATGCGGCGACCTATTGGCAGGACGAGGCCGCGGTGTTCCTGCTCGTCGGCGCCACCTTCCTGTCCACCGCGTTCGTGCAGGCCGGGCGCGGCCATATCGGCATCGAAGCCCTCACCGGCTATCTGTCGAAACGCGGCAATGCGATCCGCATGCTCGTGGTCGACACGGCGAGCCTGCTGTTCTGCGCCTTCTTCGCCTGGAAATCCTGGACGCTGTTCCACGAAGCCTGGGTCGACGGACAGGTGTCCGGATCGACCTGGGCCCCGCCGCTGTGGATTCCCTACAGCATGATGTCGCTGGGCATGACGCTGATGACGCTGCAGATCGCGCTTCAGCTCGCCGCGAGCCTCGACGCATGGAGGAGCAAATGAGCACGCTTGCCGTCGGACTGATGTATGGTGGCGCGACGCTTGCCGTCATGGCCTCGGGCATGCCGATCGCGCTGGCGCTCGGCGCCGTCGCCGTCATCTTCATGTACTCCTTCATGCCCGGCGCATCGCTCGATACGGTGACGCAGAACGTCTACGAGGAGATGGCTTCGATCACGCTGCTGGCGATCCCGCTCTTCATCCTCAAGGGCGCTGCGATCGGCAAGTCGAAGGCTGGACAGGATCTCTACAGCGCGCTGCATGTCTGGATGGGCCGCATTCCCGGCGGACTCGGCATCGCCAACGTCTTCGCCTGCGCGCTGTTCGCCGCGATGGCGGGATCGTCCCCGGCCACCTGCTCGGCGATCGGCTCTGCCGGCATTCCCGAGATGCGCAAGCGCGGCTATTCCGGCGGCTTTGCCGCGGGCGTGATCGCCGCGGGCGGTACGCTGGGCATCCTGTTGCCGCCCTCGATCACCATGATCCTATACGCGGTCGCGGCCGAGCAGTCGCTCGGACGCCTGTTCCTCGCGGGTATCGGACCGGGCCTTCTGCTGGTGCTGCTGTTTGCGACATATGCGGTGCTGAGGTTCAAGGCCGAATATAACGCGGCGCAGCGCGCCTATGCGGCCGATCCTGCACAGCATCCGATCCTGTCGAACGAGCGCTTCACCATGGCGATGCGGTTCGGCGCGCTGCCGCGCGTGCTGCCCTTCGTCGTGCTGCTCAGCGGCGTCATGATCGCGCTCTATGGCGGCTACGCCACGCCTTCGGAAACCGCCGGTCTCGGCGGCATCCTGGCGCTGATCCTGATCGCCTCGATCTACGGGGTGTGGCGCCCGCGGGATCTCGGCCCGATCCTGGAATCGACGCTGAAGGAATCGACCATGCTGATGCTGATCATCGGCATGTCGCTGCTCTACTCCTACGTGATGAGCTATCTCCACATCAGCCAGGCGGCGGCGCAGACGATCGTCGCGATGCAGCTGTCGCGATGGGTGTTGCTGGGCGCGATCCTGGTGCTGGTGGTCGTGCTCGGCTTCTTCCTGCCGCCGGTCTCGATCATCCTGATGACCGCGCCGATCATCCTGCCGCCGCTCAAGGACGCCGGCTTCGACCTGATCTGGTTCGGCGTGGTGATGACGATCGTGATGGAGATGGGACTCATTCATCCGCCGGTCGGGCTCAACATCTTCGTCATCAGGAACATCGCGCCCGACATCCCGTTGCGGGACGTGATCTGGGGAACGCTGCCCTTCGTCGTGCTGATGGCGTTCGCGGTTGTCCTGCTCTGCCTTGCCCCGTCGATCTCGACCTTTCTGCCCAACCTCGTGATGGGTCCGCCATCGCGATAACCGAGGAGGCACGAACTATGCTGAACGACATCCGATCCGGACGCATTGCGGCGCCCGAATTCCTGCAGGGGCTGATCGACACGTTGACACAACGCGGCCGTGCGGTGCTCGGCATCAAGCCGGATCGCGATGTCGGCGAGGATCGCGACCTCGAGCTTCTCGGCGAGGCGCTGCTGTCGCGTCGTGGCGAAGCCTCCGGCGTCGCGATCGCGCAATCGCTGCTTGCGGCCTTCGAGCGGGCGGCCGAGCCGCAGCGGCTTAAATTTCTATCCTCCCTCGCCGACCGGTTCGGGCCTGACCGTCGCGCGATCGAGCTCGCGATCGCCGCCTACCAGCGCAAGGAGGGCGGCGACCGCGCCAGGCTCGAGGCGCTCCATGCCGCCGCCGAGCCGCGCCGGCAGGAGTTGATCCGGCGCCTCAACCTCGCGCCCGGCGGAACGTCGTCGCTGGTGCGCATGCGCGAGGTGCTGCTCTCGCTGCTGCGCGAGCATCCGGAGCTCCAGGCCGTCGATGACGATTTCGTCCATCTGTTCTCGTCCTGGTTCAACAGGGGTTTTCTGGTGCTGCGACCGATCGACTGGACCACGTCGGCCAACATCCTGGAAAAGATCATCAGATATGAAGCCGTCCACGCCATCCAGGACTGGGACGACCTGCGCAACCGGCTCGAGCCGCCGGACCGCCGCTGCTACGCGTTCTTTCATCCGCAGCTGGTCGACGAGCCGCTGATCTTCGTCGAGGTCGCGCTCACCAAGGAGATTCCCGGCGCGATCGGACCGTTGCTGGACAAGTCGCGCCAGGCGATTGCCGCGCGCGAAGCGACGACCGCCGTGTTCTACTCGATCTCGAACACGCAGAAGGGCCTCGCCGGAGTCTCGTTCGGCAACTTCCTGATCAAGCAGGTGGTGCAGGATCTCGCTCGCGAGCTGCCGAACCTGAAGACCTTCGTCACGCTGTCGCCGGTCCCCGGCTTTGCCGGCTGGGTCCGGCGCGAGCTCAAGATCGAGGCCTCCGCCGCGATCGACGAGGACACAAGGCGCGCGCTGGCCGCGCTGGATGAGGGCGGCGACATCACGCAGGCGAAGGAGCCGATCACGGCGCTTGCTGCTTACTATTTCCTGAAGGCGAAGCTGCCGTCGGGCAAGCCGGTCGACCCGGTCGCCCGCTTCCATCTCGGCAACGGCGCGCGCCTCGAGCGGCTGAATTTCCTCGGCGATGCCTCCGCCAAGGGCATGAAACAGTCCTACGGACTGATGGTCAATTATCTCTATGCGCTCGAGCACATCGAGGCGAACCACGAGGCCTTTGCGGAAGCCGGCACCGTCATAGCCTCCGACAAGGTGAAGAAGGCGCTTCGCGCGAAATTGTCGTCGCGCGACCTCGTTCCCAGTCCTCACACCAATTCGCAACGGAAGATCTCGTCATGACCTCGAACCTGTACGATCGCCTGCTTGCCGGCGCGGAATCCGACCAATCGATCTGCATCGAGAAGGACGACGGCACGGCGTTGAGCTATGCCGACCTTGCCGCGCTGAGCGGCAGGTTCGCGAACTTCCTCGCAAGGATCGGCATCGGCCCGGACCACCGCGTCGCGGCCAAGGTGGAGAAGTCCGTCGAGGCCGTCGCGCTCTATCTCGCGACGCTGCGCACTGGCGCGGTCTATCTGCCCCTCAACACCGCCTATACGCCGGCTGAGACCGAGTATTTCATCCGCGACGCGCAGCCGACATTGATCGTGTGCGATCCCAGGGAAGAGGCCGATTTGCGCGCCATCGCCGCCAAGGCGGGCGGCCACATCGAGACACTCGATCACCGCGGCAAGGGCTCGCTCGTCGATGCCGTGGCAGACTTCCCGGCGCGATTTGACACCGTTGCCAGGACGAATGACGATCTCGCAGCCATCCTCTACACGTCGGGCACGACCGGCCGCTCGAAGGGAGCCATGCTGACACACGGCAACCTTTCTTCGAACGCCCTGACGCTCGTCCAGGAGTGGCGCTATTCGAGCAAGGACGTGCTGATCCATGCTCTGCCGATCTATCACGTCCACGGGCTCTTCGTGGCCTGCAACGTCACCTTCGCCGCACGCGCGCGCATCCTGTTCATGCAGAAGTTCGACGCCGAACGCATTCTGGCAACGATGGCGCGCAGCACCGTTCTGATGGGCGTGCCGACCTTCTATGTCCGCCTGCTCGAAAGCGCGAACCTGAACCAGCGAGCCACCGCCAACATGAGGCTGTTCGTCGCTGGCTCGGCGCCGCTTCTGGCCGAGACACACCGGGCCTGGAAGGAGCGGACCGGGCACGCGATTCTGGAACGCTACGGCATGACCGAGACCGGGATGATCGCCTCAAATCCCTATGAGGGGCCTCGCATCGCGGGCTCGGTCGGCCGGCCGCTTCCCGCCGTCGAGGTTCGCGTCACCGATTCCGAGACCGGCGCAATCCTCCCGGTTGGGGACGTCGGCATGATCGAGGTGAAAGGGCCGAACGTCTTTGCGGGCTACTGGAACATGCCGGACAAAACCGCGGCCGAATTCCGTGCCGACGGCTTCTTCATCACCGGCGATCTCGGCAAGCTCGATGCGAACGGTTATCTGCACATCGTCGGGCGCGGCAAGGACCTCATCATCACCGGCGGGTTCAACGTGTACCCGAAGGAGATCGAAACCGAGATCGACGCGATCCCGGGCGTCTCCGAGAGCGCGGTCGTCGGTGTGCCGCACGCCGATTTTGGCGAGGGTGTCACCGCGGCGGTGGTTCGGTCGCCGGGCTCATCGGTCGACGAACGCGCCATTCTCGCCGCGCTGTCGGGACGATTGGCAAAATTCAAGCAGCCGAAGCGCGTCGTGTTCGTCGACGGTTTGCCCCGCAACGCGATGGGAAAAGTACAGAAGAACGTCTTGCGCGAACGCTTTGCAGATCTCTACTCCGGCCGGGCGTAGTGGGTGGGCGAGCGTTACAACGGTTCGTCATCGTACGTGGATGGCTCTGCCTGAAGCGAGACGAAGTCACCGCCGCCGTAATCATCCTCCGGATCGGGACTGGTCGACTGAAGGCACAGTCGGTCGTCGACGCCGCGCACGCCGGAGGCGTTCTCGCAAGCCACGATGGCCGCCTGGCGGGCATTATCGCCCTTGACGACGCCGCGCAGCGTCACCACGCCGTCCTTCACGCTCACGTTCAAGCCGACGGGCTGCCAACGCATCCCGGCCATCGCCGCGAGGACCGAACGGCGGATCTGATTGTCGTCTTCCGAATAGCCGGGTGCGCCGGTCAGTGGACCGGCAACTGCGGACAGGAAGTCGGATCGGGTAATGATACCGACGACGCGATCAGCGCGCATGACCGGAACGTGATTCAGGTTTCGACGCTCCATCAGGTCGGCAATCTCCTCGAGGGGAGTATCCTCGTTAATCGCGGCCGGATCGCGCGTCATCACCTGCTCGACCTTGCGCCCATGCTCCTTGACGAATTCACGCGCGATGCGGTCTGCTCCGAGCAGGACCGTCAGCAGCCGGTTGCGAGTGTGCTCCGTTTCGAGCTCGGCGCGCCTGAGGAAGTCGCTTTCGCAGATGATGCCAACGAGCTTACCCGCCGAATCCATCACCGGCAGTCCACTGATGTGGTGACGGAGCATCACCTTGATGGCATCGGCGATCGAGGCCTCGGGCCGAATAGCTATCACCCGCCGGGACATGATCTGGTGCGCGCGCATGTCTTCAACTCCAGAGAGAACTCACAGGTCGTCGCCGCCCCTGACGGGGTCTTGATCGACATCAACCGCCCGGCCGCGATCGAGTGCCATGCTGCCGTCAAAAATCTGGACATTTGGCTTGTTCGTCGATCGGGTCACCGAAGGCCGGGTGCAGACGCATGCGTCCTGCGGAACATGCGGCATGTCGTGCCATTCTCAGGCACGCGCCCGCCACAGCGTCAAGGCAAGCAGGAGATAGGCGGCGCAAGTCCACATCGACTGCCAGTTCGCCGTGCCTTCGTTGAAGGTCACATAGATCGCCGCTCCGACAAGCACGCCGGCAAACAGCGACTCCGCCACAGGACGACTTCCCTTCCCGGGCGGATTGAGCAGCGTCATCGCCGCGAAAGGTAACGCTGCCATGGTGAGTGCCGCAAAAGGAAAATCGATGTGGCGCGGGTCGAACACAAGCCCGAGCGCGGTGGCCGTGCCGATCACGACGGTTACGATCAAGGCCAGCCCGTGCATGGTCATGAGCATCGATTCTGTCCGGTAACCTTTCGGACCGAGCAACTCCTGAAAACTCGGCGGTGGACGACCCGACATAAGGGCGTTGGCACCAAGCACCGGCGAAACCGTCGCGGCCGCCAGCAGAGAGCTCCACAGCAGCCAGCCGCCCGCTCCGACACTTTCAAAGAACACCTTTTGGGCGGCCACGCCAAACAGGATTCCGGCTGTCGACGCCGATATTGCGACCCCGAGCCATGAAGCCAGGCCAGAGCTCCCGGGCTTGCGACGCGAGGTCAACCATGCGGCAGCGAAGACCAGGGTCGCAAGCGCAATTCCGCCGCTCATTTGCAGCTTCCAGAGCGGAAAGTTGCTCACGGGGATGCCGGCAGGATATTTGAGCACGCGCTGCTCGCCTCCGAACAGGCCCCATGATCCGCCGACTGTACCCTCGATCTCTCGCTTCCAGGACTCGTCGTAGGCCTCGAACAGGTTGACGCGGAAATTCTCGCGCCGGGCGAGGTCGAGGACCTCCGAGACCACCCGGGCCTGATTGATACGGGACGGCAACGCCGATTCCCGCATCCGTCCCTGGCTCGGCCAACCTATCTCTCCGATCAGGATCTCCTTGCCCGGAAAGGCCGCCGCGACCTGCCGGCGTATTGCGTCGGCGTGCGTGGCAGCCGATTCCGCCGGGATCGGCACGTTCTCCCAATATGGCAGGATGTGAATCGTGACGAAATCGACGGCGTCGTAGAGCTCACGATTGCTCAGCCAGAATTCCCAGACGTCGGCATAGGTCACGGGGACACTGACCTGAGCCTTGACCGAGCGGATCGTGTCAGCGAGATCGGAGACTGTTATATCCTTGCGCAACAAGGTCTCGTTGCCGACCACCAGCGCGATCACGGTCCCGGGATATTCCCTGGCGAGGCGTATCGCCGTTGAGATTTGATTTCGATTCTTCTGCTGGTCCTTGTCGAGGAAAATGCCCTGGATGACCTTCAGCCCCGCTTTGGCTGCAAGTTCGGGGATTTGGTCGAGACCAAGATCGGTCGCATAGGTGCGGATGCAGCCGGATATCTCCGCAAGCTGGGCGAGATCTTCCGCGATCTGCTCACGCGATACCTGCGTCGCGGACGAAAGCGAGGTCTGATGGCTGCGGAACGGAGCGTATGAGATGCATTGGACCTTGTCGTTTGGATCGATCGGTGCGCGCACCAGATGAACTGGCGTCCCCAACCACCACCACACGGCGGCGATGGCGCCCAGCGATATCAGGAAGAGCGCGAGCAAAACGCGGAGAGCATCTACGGGCCGTGTGGCAGGCGCGACGCGCTTGGCTTCCCCGCTTGACGGGAGCAGCAGCCTGGAGAACCAGCTCGCTTTCCGGGGATGGACCAACTGATCACGCGTGAGGTGCGGCTTTTCACTTGCTGCGATGTCGCGGACGCGTCGCATTGCTTCAAAGCGCGCGCCTGCGATCGCAACTGCATGAAAAACGGGAGGATCATGCAATTGAAGTTGTTCAAGGTCGCTCCCACACCGATTATAGGATCGCTGGCGTTTCCACAAGCTGGCTGATTCAGGTCAATTCATTCAACGGCCCTGTCGAATCTCCCATGCCCAGACCGGATCGCCGGCATCCCGGCGGCTGATCAGGGTGACGCGCATGAAACGATCGTGGGCTAGTGCGGCGCCCAGCCACAGTTCACTCCACGCATCGAAAATGGCGGGAGACATTTGCTCCCGACCAGACATGAGGCGCCACGTCGTTTGTCTTACGATCGCCGTGCTACCTTCAACATGCAACTCTGCGTCATCGCCTTGGCCTCGTAACAGCCTCGTAAATGCGGTCGCAAAACCTGCGACACCTCGGTCCACTCCACCGAGCATGGACGCAACATCGTCGAACGTGTGCATGCCGATCAATCGCGCAGCTAAACCTCCCAAGTGACCTCCCTCGGCCGGTCCGAGCACCGACATCACTTCAGGCAGGATCGACGTGATATAGTCCATCGCGTAATTGCGGAGCGCCTTTCGCAAGCGACTTTCTGGCCAATTCGTCTCGGGAAGACGCGGCGCAAGCTCAGGCCTGAATGGAGGGCACCGCTCTCCGGGAGAAAATTGCAGCCGCTCCTCCGGCGAAAGCTCGCGATCGAACTCCCGATAATATCCCTCCAGGCCGGGCTGCCCGTCGACGGTCTGTCCCGTGCAGACGAAGCCCAGGCGAGGATTGCCAAGAACGACGCCATTGTTGCCGTGCCATCCCCTGAGCATCCCGCGAGACACTTCCGAGGGAATTCCACAAATCGCGGTGCCATGCCAAAGCCAACGGGGAGGCGGATAGCGAATCCACGCCTTCTGGTCGCTTTCATAGACATATTCGACCTTTACGCCGCCGACCTGATTGGCGAGGTAATTGTACTGGGCGCTGGCAACCGCATCGGGCAACCCGTCCAAACCAAGCTTCTTGAGGCCCGCGACGAAATGGGTTGCTTGCTGGCGGCGGAACATTCTGAACACGATCTCAGCAGCGCGAGCCGCCCCGGCGCGCGACGAGAGATGAAGGATGAGACCCGTAAGATAGGAATGATAGATCCGCTCGACCGCGCGATAGGCCTGCACGTCATCTGACGCACTGTTCTCAATCCTCATTCGTTTCTCCCGGACGTTCTTCGATGAATGGCGCCGACATCGCTCGCGCTCCTGACGACGTCAGTCACGACCCCTTCATTTCGTTGATCAAGCTGCGCGCCTCGTCGCGTTCCGGAATCGGGCGCCCGCTGTCACGCCATTCGATGGCCGCCTTGAAACCATGCTTCTGCGCGTACCGCCTGAACCACAAGCCCTCAGGATTGTGACGCGTGATGCCGTCAAACAGGGTCGCAAGCGACTGCGTCTGCTCAAGACCCATGGTCAGCATGACCTGGTTGACGACCATTTTGTGCATGGCGAGGTGACTCTTCGGAACGCCGGCAATCCGGTCTGCGAGCTTTCGCGTCGCGGCCTCGAGCTGATCCACAGGAACGCAGACGTTCGCCAACCCCCACTCCGCCGCCTTGCGCCCGTCGATCATGTTTCCTGTGAACATCATCTCCTTGGCGCGCGCAGGTCCGAGCTTGAACGTCCACATCGCGGTGGTAGGGCAGCCCCATACGCGCGTCGGCATGTAACCGATCCGGGCATCGTCGGCCATCACGATCAGGTCGCAGCAGAGCGCGATATCGCTGCCCCCGGCGACTGCGGCGCCGTGAATCTTGGCGATGGTCGGTTTGGAGCACTTCCACAAGCTCATGAAGCTCTCGGTATTTTTCTTCATGACCGCGTAATCGACCATGGGGTCCCAGGGCTCGCTCTCCTGCTGACACGGGTGCTCGATCCCGCTCTCTGCGTAGGCGACGAGATCATACCCGCCGCAGAACCCCTTACCTGCGCCTTCGATCACCACGACGTGCACGTCGTCGTTTTTCTCTGCCCACTCGACCGCCGCTCGGATCTCTTCGGGCATCGCATCGTCGATGGCGTTGAACCGACCCGGGCGGTCGAGGACGAGACGGGCGATAGTCGGTGCGTCCTCGCGGACCGCGATACTGAGAGTCGAGAAATTCGGCATCGTAACCTCGCGGAGGTAATAACAGTCAGCGTTGACTGTAACGACTATCGTGTTACAGTCAATACTGACTGTTGAGGGAGAGCATGCCCAGAATAGCGAAGACCGGAGCTCTCGATGGAGCGGCCGAGACCACACGATCGCGGATTCTGAACGCCGCCGTGGATTGCTTGATCGACCTCGGCGTTGCCGGCACGACGACGCTTGCGGTACAGCATCGGGCGGAAGTCAGCCGCGGCGCCCTTCTCCATCACTTTCCCACGCACGCCTCTCTGTTGGCCGCCAGCGTCGCCGAACTTGTCAGCCGGAACGAGAGGGCCGTCTCGCAGGGGCGCGCAGGTGCGGGGCCGGCCGACACCCTGGTTGCCGCCATCGAAGCGCTTGCGTTCGCTGCGCGCCAGCCGGCCTATCTCGCCGAGTTGGAGCTCTGGGCGGTGGCTCGCACCGATGCTGCCTTGAAGCAGGCATTGACCGCGGCAGAGCGCGGTGCCCGGCGCGATCTCGAGCGCGTTTATGTCCAGCTCTTCGGCGAGTGGACGGATTCCGAGGCCTATGACGACGTCATCGCGCTGACGCTCCATTTCATCAGAGGACTCGCGATTTCCGAGAACCTTCGAAGCTCTGCGGGACCACGCGAGCGACTTGTAGCGATCTGGGCCGACGCGATGCGGACGCTGCTCCAGACCAAAAAGAAAAAGCGACAGAAGTAAAAAGCCGGCGGAAGAATGCATCGGGCCTGAATGCAGCAGACTATTTAGCCGCACTTGCCCAGAGTTTTCAGGATGAAGCGGAGCCCTACTCGGCAGCCAGTGCCGGCCGCAATTCCGGCTTCTCGCGCGCAACATCGTGGATATCATCTGCGGTCGGCTTGATCCGGAACCACGCGGCATAAAGCGCGGGAAGGAACAGCAAAATCAGGACCGTTCCGACCGCTGTGCCGCCGATCAGCGTATAGGCCATCGATCCCCAGAAGACGGAATGCGTCAACGGGATGAATGCCAAGACGGCGGCAAGGGCGGTCAGGATCACGGGACGCGTTCGCTGCACCGTCGCCTCGATGACAGCGTGATAGTCGTCGAGACCTGCTGCACGGTTCTCCTTGATCTGTTCGGTCAGGATCAGCGTGTTGCGCATCAGGATCCCCGCCAGTCCGATCAGCCCCAGAATCGCGTTGAATCCGAACGGCTGGTTAAAGATAAGCAACGCAGGCACGACGCCGACGAGACCAAGCGGTGCAGTCAGCATGACGAGCGCCATCATCGAGAAGGATCTGACCTGAAGCATGATGACGATCAGCGTTGCGGCAATCATGGCGGGAAAGACGGTCGCCAGCGCGTCATTGGCCTTCGTGGCCTCCTCGATCGAGCCACCCGTCTCGATGCGATAACCGGCCGGAAGGGATGCGATCAGCGGCTGGAGGGCTTTCATGATGTCCTTGGAGACCTCAGGAGGCTGCGTCGCCTCATTGATGTCCGATCGAATCGTGATGGCGGGCGTGCGATCGCGGCGCTTCAGGATCGGCTCTTCAAGCTGCACTTCCGAATGGCCGATCTGGTCGAGCGGAATCGGACGGCCGTCTCGGCTCATCAGCGAGAAGTCGGCCAGCCGCGTCGGATCCAGTCGCTCGCCGCCGGCGCTGCGTGCCACGATTGGGACATTGCGAATGTCCTCGCGGACCTGCGTGACGGCGATGCCGGTGAGGAGGAACTGGAGCTGACGGCCCACCTCCGCTGGAGAGAGACCGATCAGGTTCAGCCGATCCTGATCCGGAATGAAGCGGAGCACCGGTGTCCGATTGCCCCAATCGCGATTTGCCTGCCTCACGTCATCGACGCCACGCATGACCTCGACGGCTTTCTCAGAGATCGCGTACAATTTCGCAGGATCGGGTCCCATCACCCGAAACTCGACCGGGAACGGCGTGTAGGGTCCGAAGACGAGCTGGGTGACGCGCACATACGCTTCTCGGGCAAGGCCCTGTGACACCGCCTCCCGGAGCCGGTGCTTCAAAGCCTCGCGCGCCTCGGCGTCCGGTGTCAGCGCGACGATCTTGGCAAAGGCTGGATCGGGGAGCTCTGGCGCCATCGCGAAGAAGAAGCGGGGCGCGCCCTGACCGACATAGCTGGTGACGATATTCGCCTCGGGCTGATCATGCAGCCAGCGTTCGAGCTTCTCGACGGTGGCGGTCGTCGTCTCGATGCTGGTGCCTTCCGGCAGGCGAACCTCCACCAGAACCTCGGGGCGGTCCGACGTCGGGAAGAACTGCTGCTTGACGCCGCCCATGCCGAGGCCGGACAGCGCGAAAGCGATGACGACGACGCCGACGGTCACGAACTTGTGGCGCACGGCGAAGGTGATGAGCCGCCGTAGGCGCCGATAGTTCGGCGTGTCGTAGATCGCGTGGTGACCGCCCTCGATCGGCTTGATCGCGGGCAGCATCTTGACGCCAAGGTAGGGCGTGAAGATCACCGCGACGATCCAGGAGACGATGAGAGCGAAACCCACGACCCAGAAGATGTTGCCGGCGTATTCGCCGGCAGTCGAGCGCGCGAAACCGACCGGCAGGAATCCTGCGATGGTCACCAGCGTGCCCGAGAGCATCGGCGCCGCAGTGTGGCTCCATGCATAGGCCGCCGCACTGATGCGATCCATGCCCTCTTCCATTTTCACCACCATCACCTCGATGGCGATGATGGCGTCGTCCACGAGAAGGCCAAGCGCGAGGATGAGTGCGCCGAGCGTGATGCGGTCGAAGAACCGGCCCGTTTCCAGCATGATGAGGAACACGACCGCAAGCGTCAGAGGGACGGCGGCGGCCACGACGATTCCCACGCGCCAGCCAAGGCTGAGCAGGCTCACCAGCAGCACCACTGCGAGGGCCATGGCGAATTTGATCATGAATTCGTCGACCGCCGAGGAGATGTTGACGGCCTGATCGGTCACCTTGTCGAGGGTCATCCCCAGCGGCAGCGTCCGCGCGATGGCTGCGGACCTCTCTTCCAGAGCCTTGCCGAGCGCGAGGCCGTTCCAGCCCTCCTGCATCACTGCCGCGAGCATGATCGTAGGCTCGCCCTGGTGCCGGATGATGTAGGTGGGAGGATCCTCATAGCCGCGGCGGATCTCGGCGATGTCGGACAGCTTCAAGGTTCGTCCCGCAGCAACGATCGGCGTCTCGGCGATCGCCTGCACGCTGTCATAGCTTCCGTCGACCCGGATGAAGACCTGTGGCCCCTTTGTGTCGATCGAGCCTGCCGGGGTCACGGTATTTTGCCGCTGCAAGGCTGCAACGATATCCTGTGCCGAGACGCCGA
This sequence comes from Bradyrhizobium sp. WSM1743, assembly GCF_000473065.1. GTDB lineage: Bacteria > Pseudomonadota > Alphaproteobacteria > Rhizobiales > Xanthobacteraceae > Bradyrhizobium. The sequence goes on along the minus strand of NZ_AXAZ01000001.1, from coordinate 137,259 downwards.
GGGTTGCCAGCTTGGGATAGGAAAATTCCACGAAGATCTGCTCGGGACGTTCGCCGAGGATGTTGATCTTCTTGACGCCGGGCACATGCAGCAGGTCCTGTCGGATCACCTCGGCCTTTCTGGCGAGCTCACGCATCGGCATGCCCTTCGCCTTGAGAGCATAGAGTGCGAAGCTCACGTCCGAATATTCGTCATTGACAAAGGGGCCGAGCACGCCAGCCGGCAGCTTGCGCGCTTCATCGCCGAGCTTCTTGCGGGCCTGATAGAACTCTTCCTGCACGCTCGATGGCGGCGTGCTGTCCTTCAGCGTAACGGTCATGTACGCATAGCCCCGGCCGCGTGGTCGTCTCCACCCGGTCGTACCAGGTCAGCTCCTGGAGCCGCTTCTCCAGCGGTTCGGCAACCTGGTCCTGCATCTCGCGCGCCGTCGCGCCCGGCCATACCGTGGTGACCGTCAGGGTCTTGATGGTGAAGGACGGATCCTCGGCCCGCCCGAGCATGAAGAACGCGTAGGCGCCTGCAGCCGCCAGCAGGATGATGAAGAACAGGGTGACGGCCCGTTCGCGAACGGCGACTGCGGAAAGGTTGAAGCTCATGATTTGCTCCCGCCGTCAGAGACGGTCCTGACGCGAGCACCTTCGTGCAGGAGGTGAGCGCCGAGGGAAACGATCGCATCACCAGAGCCTGATCCGGAGATGACGGCCGTTTCGCTGGTCACGCGCAGTAGCTTGATCGGTCGGAAGTGAACGGTCGAGCTGCCGCTGTCGAACACCCAGACACCCGTCGTCCTGCCGTCATCGAGCACGGCTCCCAGCGGCACCTGGACTTCGGCCTGGCTGTCCTGGCTTGCAAGCCGAATGGTGACTGTCGCCCCGAGCGGTGCAGCTGCCGCCTCGCCGTCCAGCACATAGCGGGCCTCGTAGGTCCGGGTCTGCGCATCGGCAGAATCGGACAATTGGCGCAGATGCGCCACGTAACGGCGCCCGTCACTTCCATACAGGCTGGCCTCGGCGAGCGAGCCGATCGCCGGCCGGATGGTTTCGGGAAGCGCCACCACGGCTTCGCGAGGACCGGACTGTGCGAGCCGAACGACCATCTGGCCGGCCGAGACCACTTGGCCGGGCTCGCCAAGCGTTTGGGTGACCATTCCGTCCGCATCCGCCACCAGGACGGAATAGGTCGCCTGGTTCTCGGCGACCCCTGCTTCGGCCTCGGCCGCGGCGAGCTGCGCTTTGGCTGTATCCGACGCGGCCTTCGCCTGCTCGTAGCGCTGCTTGGAAGTCCATCCGTCGCTGACCAGATTGGCGTATCGACGCTCATCCGCATCCGTCTGCACGACAACTGCGCGCGCTGCGGCGACGGCGTTGCGCTTCGCCGTCAGCGCAAGACGCAGATCGGTTTCGTCGATCCGCATGAGCGGCTGCCCGGCTTTCACCTGCTCACCGACATTCACCAGCCGCTCGACGATCTTGCCGCCGACGCGAAAGCCGAGATTGCTTTCCACCCGCGCGCCGATGGTGCCTGTCACCCGTGCGGCCGTCACCAGGCTCACCATCGGCGGTTCCTGCCGCGGGTCGCTCACAGCCGAGGCTTTTGGGGCGAAAATGCCGAGACTGACGAACGTGGCCACCCCCGCCGGGATCAAAATACCGGCCAGTACGGCAATACCCCTCTTCATGTCAGTCTCCGTGCTGTAATTTAGATTGCGTTCAAACTCTATAATCCGATTAGAGTTCGCTCGCAATCTAAATTTGGACACTGACAGGAACGTGATCGCCAAGAAATCGCCCCCGACTTAACGGCACCGGCGACCCTACTTGATAGATTGCGATCGACCTCTATTTTAGATATAGATCGATTGAAATCCAAGTGGAGGTCCATGATGCGCGTCAGTCGCGTTCAAGCCGCGGAGAACCGCCAAACCGTGATCAATGTGGCAAGTCGCCTCTTCAGGGAGCGCGGCTTCGACGGCATTGGACTCAAGGATCTGATGGAGGGTGCTGGGCTTACCCAGGGCGCCTTCTATAAGCAGTTCGCGTCGAAAGAGGATTTGGCGGTCGAGGCGTCCAGGCGCGCATTGGAGAGCGCTTCCGGCCGATGGTCGGAGGCGACCGCGCGCAATCCCGATGACCCGCTCGGCGAAGTGATCGGGTTCTATCTCAGCGCTGACCATCGCGAAGAACGAATGGACGGCTGCCCGATCGTGGCGCTCGGCTCGGATGCCGCCCGGCAGGGCCCCGACGTGAAGGCGGCGTTCGAAGCTGGCATCAAGGCCCATCTCGAGGTGCTCGGCCGCTTCATCGCCGAGAACAGCGACGAAGCATCCAGAGGCAAGGCCATGGCCATTCTCGCGACGATGATCGGCGCCGTGACGCTATCGCGCGTGGTCAACGACCCCGATCTCGCGCGGGCCCTTCTGGACGCGGCAGCCGCACAGGTCCGCGCTACCGCCGCCGCTTGAACGACGCGCCCTCAAAGCCTGGAGAGATCGAATGCTCCACGTAAGCGAAGCCAAACCAAGTTTGCTCAAGCTGTCGGACAAGCTCAGCATACGTTTTCAAAAGACCGGCAGCGGGCCGCCGCTGCTCCTGATGCATACGATCCGGACGCAGCTCGAGTATTTCCGCAGCCTCGTTCCCCTTCTCGCCGGATCGCACACGGTCTACGCCATTGACCTGCCGGGCCACGGGCACTCACCGATCGATCCGAGCGCGAGTTTTGACGAGCCCTATTTCAGGTGGGCCGTCATTCGCTTCATCGAGGAGCTGGACCTCACGGACATGACGCTTGTCGGCGAGTCGATTGGCGGGGCATTGGCCCTAACGGTGGCAGCGTCACTTCCGCAGCGGGTGAAGCGGGTTTATGCGATCAACCCCTACGACTACGAGACCCGCTACGGCGACGGCCTTCGACGCGGCAACTGGCTCGCCAATTTCATCATCGGAAGCTTGCAAGTCCCGGTGCTTGGCGCGATCAACGCGTCGCTCGAGAACAGGATGATCCTCGGCAAGATCATGGGCGGCGGATATCACGACCCGCGCAAGCTGCCGGCCGACCTGCTCGCCGAGTTCGACCAAGTCGCCCGCCGCCCCGGATACAAGCGGGCCGCACGCAAGGTTCTGGCTGGCTGGCGATCCTGGAGCAAGGCACGCGACTACTATCGGCAGATCTCGGCGCCGGTCACGCTCATTTATGGCGATAGCGACTGGTCTCGGCCGAACGAGCGCGAACGCACGCGGTCACTGATTCCCGCTGCGCAGATGGTGACGCTCGAGAATACCGGTCACTTCTCGGCTGTCGAGAACCCGTCGGAGCTGGCTCGCGTGATAATGGCGGCAGAATGAGTGCAATGATCATGCTCAAGCTGCAAGAGCGTCTCGCGAAACTCGAGCGCAAATGAAAGGCAAGACTTTCGGCGAACGAACTCTCGGGCCGCCGGCGCGGATCGACGACAGTACCGCCTCCGCCGCGCGAGAATGTGTTCGATGTGTCGCTTGCCGATGAGACCCGCTCCCATCACCGACAGGCGAACGGGTGCACCCATACGATGCTACCCCTTCTTCTCGTCAAGCAGCTTGGCCACACGACGCAAGCCGAGCAGATAACCCTGAGTGCCGAAGCCTGCGATGACCCCGTCAGCTCGTTTGGAGACAAACGAGTGATGGCGAAATTCCTCGCGCTTGTGCACGTTGGAAATGTGTACCTCGATCACGGTCCCCTCGAACGTGTTCAAAGCATCCAGGATGGCGACCGACGTATGGGTGAAAGCGGCGGGATTGATCACGATACCCGCCGCCGTCTCGCGCGCCTCGTGGATCCAGTCGATCAGCTCGTATTCCCTGTTCGACTGATGAAAGTGTAGCTCCAGTGCGAGTTCCCCGGCCAGCGTCCGGCAATCCCGCTCCACATCTGCAAGCGTCTCGTGACCGTAGATGTGGGGTTGGCGCTTGCCGAGCAGGTTTAGATTTGGCCCGTTGAGGACGTAGACAAGACGACTCATGAGAGAACTCCGTTCAGTGATGGGCGAGGATTTCGCCGAGAAACTGCCTGGTGCGGGTGTGCTGAGGATTGCGAAAGAAGGCGTCGGGCGCGCCTTCTTCGATGATCTGGCCTTCGGCCATGAAGATCACACGATCGGCAACCTGGCGGGCAAAGCCCATCTCGTGGGTGACGCAGATCATGGTCATCCCGTCGTTGGCGAGGCCAATCATCGTATCGAGCACCTCCTTGACCATTTCCGGATCGAGAGCCGAGGTCGGTTCATCAAACAGCATCACCTTGGGCTGCATGCAGAGCGCGCGCGCAATCGCGACACGCTGTTGCTGACCGCCGGAAAGTTGAGCCGGATACTTCTCGGCCTGATCACCGATGCGCACCCGCTCGAGGTATTTTCGCGCGGTCGCTTCCGCCTCGGTCTTGCTGATGCGGCGCGCGCGAATGGGGGCGAGCATACAGTTCTGCAACACCGTCATGTGCGGAAAAAGGTTGAAGCTCTGAAACACCATGCCGACGTCCTGACGTACGACATCGATAGCCTTGGTGCTGTCGTCTAGCCGATGACCGTTCACCACGATACTGCCCTGCTGGATCGCCTCAAGCCGGTTGATACAGCGGATGAGTGTCGATTTGCCTGAACCGGACGGACCGCAGAGCACGATCTTTTCACCTCTGCGGACAGTGAGATCGACATCGCGAAGAGCTTGGTACCCGCCATACCACTTCTGCACGCCCCTCATTTCGATCAGGATCTGGTCCTGCATGCTGGCCTCCGCCGTTGGGCGGCGGCCGACGCGGATCGCGTCGGCCGCTCGCAGTGGCTACTGGACGGTGAAGGGAACGCCGGGGACGGAGTCCGGAAAGATAGGGACCGGGACCTTCATCCATTTGGCGTAGAAAGCGGCCAACTTGCCGTTCGACTTGATCTCGTCGATGAACTTGTTGGCCGTCTCGTTCCACTCCTTGTCGCCCAGTCGTGTGCAAGCGCCGTTGTAAAGGGCGGTGAAGTGAAGCTTCGGCTCGAACCCGAGTTCCGGCTTTGCGGCGTTGAGGCGCTGCGGATAAAACAGGTTCGCACCGACCGCCTGGACTTGACCAGAGAGCAGCGCCTGGATGGTGGCGGCGTCATCGTCGAATCTGCGGATCTCGGTCCCGGACGGGGCGTTGTTGGTTACCTGAGTATCCTGCGTGGAGGACCGCGGAACGCCGATGACGAATTTGCTCATGTCGGCATTGCTGTTGATCGGCGTTGCCTGGGCTGCGACCAGCGTAATCTCGTTGGCGACATAGGGTTTGGAATACTGCACCGCTTTTGCGCGCTCCGGCAGCATCGCCATGGTTGCGAACAGAATGTCGACGCGGCCCGTGGTCAGCGCAGGAATACGATTGGCCACCGCCAAGGGGACGAACTCGGCCTTCACGCCGAGATATTCGGCGAAGGCCCGCCCCATGTCGGCATCGATGCCATCCTGCTTTCCCGAGCTATCGACATAGCCCCAGGGAGGATTGTCGCCTTGAATGCCGATGACGACGACGCCCTTCTTCTTCACGTCTTCCAGAGCGCCCGCCCGCGATTCGCCTGCGACAGCGATGGCCCCCAGCGTCAGCAGCGCAAAGCCGAGCTGGCGACGATTGATTGAAAATGACATCTGATGTTTTCCTCCTGCTGGTGATGGCTGTATCTGATTAAGTAGGTGCGCCGTTCCTACCTTTGATTGGCCAGGGCAAGCCTGGCCTCCATCCGGCTGCCCCACCACGACAGTGGCCAGCAGAGGACGAAGTACAACCCGCCGACCACGCCGAAGACGAGCAACGGCTGGAAGGTTTGGTTCGACACGATTTGACCGGCGCGGGCGAGTTCGATGAAACCGACGATGGCGGCGAGCGAAGTGCCCTTGATGAGCTGCACGAGATAGCCGATGGTCGCCGGCAGCGAGATGCGGATCGCCTGCGGCAGCACGATGTCGCGCATGCGGGACGAATAGTGCAGTCCGAGCGCCATCGCCGCCTCGGTCTGGCCGCGCGGCACGGCCTGGATCGCGCCGCGCCAGATCTCGCCGAGGAAGGCGGAGGCATTCACGGTAAAACCGATCGCCACCGCGACGAAGGCGTCGAGCTTCAGCCCGGTCAGCGCCAATCCGTAATACACGACGAAAAGCTGCAGCAGCAGCGGAGTCCCCTGGAATATCCCGATGTAAATGCGGGTGATCCATTCCACACCCCTGTGACCACAGGTGCGCAGCAATGCGACGGCCAGGCCAGCCGTGGAGCCGCCCGCAAACGCGACCAGCGTCAGCAGCATCGTCCATTGCAGCCCACGCAGCAGGAAGCCGAACTCTGGAAGACCGAAATGCGGTGTCATGATCTCTCCCTTCAGCGCGTCGGATACGAGAAGAAGCGGTGAGAGACGATCGCGAATCCCAGCATCAACAGCCAGGAGATTGCGAGGTAGAGGAAGGTGACGAAGAAGTAGACCTCGAAGCTGCGGAATGTGTCGCTCTCGATGCGCTGCGCAACCGAAGTCAATTCGTAGGCCGATACCGCCGAACAGATCGACGAGGTCAGCGTCAGCATGATGAACTGACCCGTGAGCGAGGGGTAGATCGCGCGAAGCGCGGGCTTGAGCACAATGAACCGGAAGACCTGGCCTTTGTGCAGGCCGAGCGCGTAGCCGGCCTCTACCTGTCCCTTGTGAATAGACTGCACGCCGCCGCGGATGATCTCGATGGCGTAGGCCCCGCCATTGACGCCGAGTGCGATAATGGCGGTGGCTGTCGGATTGAGCTTCAATCCGATGAGCGGCAGGGCGAAGAATAGAAAGAAGATCTGCACCAGGAAAGGTGTGTTGCGCACTGTCTCGACGAAGCCGATCACGAGAGCACGCAACCACGCCGCCTTGGAATCGCGTGCCGCGACGCCCGCAACGCCGATGATCATTGCAAGCGTCATGCCGGCAAGCGCCAGGCCCAATGTACCCATGCATCCCCACAGCAGCGCGGGCATCGCGTGCCAAACCACGGAGAAATCGAGCGTGTAGCCCATCTTGCGTTTCCTCTCGGGCGTTGTGCGTGCCGCTCGCCCATCGGCCGGGTGTCACCCTCCCAGGGACGCGAAAGTTGCGAAGAAGATGTCTGGATCAGGCGAGATGCCCGTGAACAGGCGGAATGCTTCGGTGCCCTGGAAAATCGCCATGCCACCACCATCGACGGTGCGGCAGCCGAGGGCACGCGCCGCGCGCAGCAGTGCGGTTTCCAGCGGGAAGTAGACGATCTCGGCGATCCACAGATCGGGACGCAGCAGGGCCGTCGGCAGCGGCGTGCCTGGATACTTGTCCATGCCGATCGGCGTCGCGTTGACAATTCCGTCTGCGGCAGCCACGGCCGCTGCGACGTCCTGGCCGGCCCTTAAGCGCCCTTCTACAAATCGAGGGGAAAAGCCGTCGACCACGCTCTGCGCCTTGGCCAAGTCGAGGTCTATGATGGTCAGGTCCTGCACGCCGAGCTTCATGAGCGCGAAAGCGACCGCCGCGCCTGCGCCGCCCGCGCCGAATTGGACGACACGACCGAGCGGCGTACCTTGCATGTTGCGGCGAAAGTTCTCGGCGAAGCCGAACCAGTCGGTGTTGTGGCCAGTCATTCGACCATTCCTGACGACCACGGTGTTCACGGCACCAAGCGCCTCCGCGTCCGGCGAAAGCTCATCCAAGAGTGGAAGGATCGCCTGCTTGCAGGGATGGGTCACATTCAACCCGTCAAAGCCCATCCGCCTTGCTGCCGTGAGCAATTCCGGCAACGCCTCCACACCGAGCTTCAACTCTGTCAGATCGATCTTCTTGTAGATATAGCGGATGCCAGCGGCGTCTGCGGCCGCTTCGTGCATGGGCGGGGTGCGGGACGCAGCGATGCCGCTGCCGATCAGGCCGACGAGAAAGCTGGACTTCGGATGCATGCTCGGCATCGCCCGTCAGCTCAATGGGACGGTCAGTTCGGCGATGACCTGAGCCGTGCTCGGTCGAACGCCGCGCCACCAGGCAAAAGCTTCCGCTGCCTGCTCGACCAGCATGCCGACACCGTCGGCCAGCTTGGCTACGCCTTCGGCGCGGGCCGCTCGCAGAAAGGGGGTCAGCCCTTTGCCGTAGGCGAGTTCGTACGCCAGCTCCGCGCCGCGGAAGACATTGCCCGGAAGCGGCGGCATTTCGCCCCGCAGGCTGGCGGACGTCGCGTTGACGACGACGTCATAGCCCTCGGCAAGATCGGCCAGCTCGGCATAGCCGCTGACGATCAGGGGACCACAGCCGGCAAACTCTTCGGCCAACGCAACCGCTTTCGACAGCGTTCGGTTGACCAGAACCAGCTCGGACGGCTCCTGGCGCAGGAACGGCAGCAGCGCGCCGCGCGCCGCCCCCCCGGCGCCGAGCATCAGAACGCGCCGGCCGGCCATTTTGACGCCGAGATTCACGGTGATGTCACGCACAAGGCCGATCCCGTCGAAATTCTCGGCAATGATCCGATCGCCCTCGAACTTCAGGCAGTTTGCGGCGCCTGCTCGTTTGGCGCTCTCTGAAAGCTCGTTTGCGTAGGCGAAGGCATCGAGCTTGAACGGGGCGGTGATGTTCAGCCCCTTGGCGCCCTCTGTCCGGAATTGATCAACTCGTTCGCTGAAGCCGTTGAGGGGTGCCTCGATCGCTTCATAGACGAGGTCCTCTCCCGTCATTTTGGCGAACGTCCCATGGATGAGAGGTGACTTGCTGAAGCCGATCGGATTGCCAATCACCGCATAACGATCGCTCATGGCTTACTCCTGCACTGCGGCTTCGTTGTAGAGGACACCGTCACGCACCATCGCCTCGACGAGCTCGGTCGACAGCCCCAGCGACTCTGCAATGCGGCGATTGTCCTGGCCGAGCAGCGGCGCCGGAGTACGCACCGTGGTGTCGCAATCGGAGAAACGGAAGGGCAGGTTCGGCAACGTCACCCTGCCGAGCACGGGATGCTCCTGCTCGACCAGCATGCCGCGCGCGTGGATCTGCGGATCCCTCACGACCTCTTCGATGGTCTGCACGGGAGCGGACGGCACACCTGCTTCGTCGAGCGCAGCGAGACAGGCATCCCGAGACGGCTGCGACAGCGTCCAGTTGCGCACGATGTCCATCGCTTCGGCATAATGGGCGTTCCGCGCAGCAGGCGTGGTGAAGCGTTCGTCAGATGACAGGCTGCTGCCCCCGATCAGCGTCGCCAATCGCCGCCACGCATCGTCGACTTGCGCAGCGATCACAAGATTGCCGTCCCTGGCCGGAAAGACGCCGTAGACAGTCGAGTCCGGCTGTCCGCTGCCGGTCTGCTTCGGCAGGTCGGTACCGCCGGAGAGGAAGTAGCGCTGAACCGCGTAGTCATGCATCGAGACCATGCAGTCGTACAGCGCCAGATCGATATGCTGGCCGCGCCCGGATGACGCGCGGCCGACCAGCGCGGCATTGATGGCAGCCACACCGTGAATGCCGGTATACATGTCGGCCAGCGGCATCCGCAGCAGCGGCGGCGCTTCACCGGGGGAACCCAGTTGCGCCAGGGCGCCCGACATTGCCTCCGCGATCAGGCCGAAGCCCGGACGGTCGGCATAGGGACCGGTGTGGCCATAGGCCGAGACCGAGCAGTAGATCAATCTGGGATTCCGCGCCGACAGCGCCTTGTAGCCGAGGCCGAGGCGCTCGAGTGCGCCGGGGCGGTAGTTCTCGATGAAGACATCGGCCGTGTCGATGAGCTTCATCATCATGTCGAGACCGCGCGCATCGCGCAGGTCGATGCACAATCCCTGTTTCCCCATGTTCTGCTGCAGGAAATAGCCGGATTGTCCGTCCTTGAAATAGCCGTGGGCGCGGCCTGCATCGCCTGCCTTCGGACGCTCCACCTTGATGACTTCCGCGCCCATCGCGGCGAGGCAGCGGCCCATGAAGGGGCCTGCCAGGAAATGGCTGTAGTCGATGACGCGGATGCCTTTGAGGGGTAGATCTTGCGCTGTCATGCCTGCTCTCCTGCGGCACCATTCTTTGGGCGCATCGGGATCATCAACCGGTGCTCACCGAGCTGCACCACTTCGCCGCGCTGATTGATCAACTCCGAGGGCAGCACCACGATGCCCCACCCTTCCCGCTTGGTGGCGCGCATCGAGCCGACGCGGAACTTCACGTGGACGGTGTCGCCGAGCTTGATCGGCAGCTTGAAATCCCACGTCCAGCCCAGCGACATTCCCGGGAGGAAGCGGTAGTCGGCACGGGTCTTCAAACCGTCGGCCAGCGACAAACCAAACAGCCCGTGCGCGACGCGCGTGCCGAACGGTGTGGTCTTGGCGTATTCCTCGTCGACGTGGACCGGCGTGAAGTCACCCGTCAGCTCGGCATAGGCATTCACCATAGCCTCGGTGACCGTCACCGAGGGGGTGACGCATTCGTCACCGACCTTGGCATCGTCCCAGTAGCGCTCATCGGTCATGTCGCGTCTTCCTCTAGGCACGGGGATTGATCGCCAGGGCGGCTTCCACGGCGCCTGCGCTGGCTTGCAGGATCTCGACGTTGAGGCCGCCTGGCAGTTCGAGCCAGTTCGGCCCGGCGGGCAATGCCTTGGCGCCCCACGCGGCGGCACGGGCGAGCACACCTTCATAATCGTCGACCATGATGCCGAGATGGGCGAGACGTCCCTCTGGTCCGACAAAATTCGGATCCTCAATGAGCTGCACGCTTCCGAGCACCCACACCTGACGCGGGCGCGCGCCATCGGCGGGCTGCTCGTCGCGAATGGCAAGACCAAGCACCTCACGAAAGAAGTCGACGTGACGATCAACGTCCGGCACGCGGATCGCGACATGTTCGACATAAGCGCGAGGCAACGACATCGTCTCAGACCTTTCCAGGATAGTTGCTGCGGGCGTATTCGAGCCCTTTGACCAACGCGACGAGGGTGGAATTGACTGGGGTCGGCACGTTGAGCTTGGCGCCCCAACGCACGACGGAGCCGTGAATGTAATCAACCTCGGTCAGGTTGCCGGACTGCAAGCTCTGCAACATCGACGTCTTGAATTCGGGCGGTAGTCCAGCGGACGCCATCGTCCAGGCACGCCGCGGGTCGGTAATCGAGATCTTGACGCCGGCAGCTTGCGCGACCTCGATGCTCTCTGAGATTGCGGCCAGCGCACAATCTTCCAGGATGGGTAGGGAATAGAGGCCGCCATAAGTCAGCCCGGTAACGGCGGTAATTCCTCCTCCGGCGACGTTGATGAACAGCTTGTCCCACATCGTGCCCAGGATGTTGTCGCTGAGCAGCGTGAGAATGCCGGCACGATTGAACGTCTCGGAAATTCGCTGTGCGCGTTCCGTCAGGCGCCCATCAAGTTCGCCGATGATGGTTTCCTTGCCGATGACCCCGGAGCGAACATGACCAGGGCCGAGCAGCACGCCGCCAACGTAGGTCTTGCCTGCCATGACCCGGTCACGACCAACTTCCTCCGCAAGGATGTCCTCGTGGCCAAGACCATTCTGAAGCGACATCACAACCGTCTGCGGCCCGATGATCGGCGCTGCCGCCCGGATCGCATCCCGCGTGTGGTAGGACTTGACGAGGACAATGACGAGGTCCGCCACGATGCCGACCTGGGCCGCGGAGGTGCAGGCAGAGACCTTCACAACTGTCTCGGCGTCGCCTTCGAGCATCCGCAGGCCCGCAGCATTGACCGCGTCGACATGAGCCTGAAACGGATCGATCAACCAAATCTCGGCACCACCGCGCGCCAGCGTGCCGCCGATGGTCGAGCCCAGGGCTCCCGCTCCGATAAAGCAGATCCTCATCCGAACGCTTCTCCCTCGCCCGTTTTGGCGTTGGAAGCGTGGTAGCAGGCTGCCCGGTATTTGGATATGCTATGATCCTTATATCCATTATTTCAGATCGCAATGAAGCACCGGGACCCCTCCGAGACGAACCTGCTGGATCCGCGCCTGCTCCGGCTCTTCGATGCGTTGTTCGCCACGGGCAGCGTCACCAAGGCAGCCGAGAAGCTCGGTCAAAGCCAGCCGACCATTTCGATCTGGCTGGCGCGCCTGCGAAAGGAACTGAACGATCCGCTCTTCATCCGGTCAGCGGAGGGAATGCTGCCGACTCCGCGCGCCGAGGCACTCATCGGCACGGCCAGACAAGCGTTGGAGACGCTGCGTCGTCTGGCGGAGCTTCGCCCCGAGTTTGATCCGGCGACTGCAAAGCGCCGCTTCGTAATCTGCATGACGGATGCGAGCCACATCACGCTGCTTCCGGCCATCCTCGCCCACGTTCGCCGCGTTGCGCCGGGCATCCGCATCGAGGCAGCGCAGATCGGCGGCGATACCCCACGAATGCTGCAGTCTGGCGAGGCCGATCTGGCGCTCGGCTACATCTCGGATCTCGACGCCGGACACTTCCAGCAGGCACTCTTTCCGCAGGACTGGGTCTGCCTGGCGAACGCAAAACATGCCCGGATCCGCGACGGCATCACCGCAAAGGATTTCAGGCGGGAGGCGCACGTCCTCATTCGTTCCGGCACCGGACATCAATTGCTTGCGGACGCGCTAAAGGAGCAGCGGATAGTCCTTGACGTTGCGCTCGAGCTCCCCGGCTTTTTGGGACTGCCCGCAATCGTCGGGACGACTGACCTGATCGCCACCCTGCCGAGGCACATTGGCGAAACGCTGGCTCACTATTACGGACTGCGCGTGCTCGATTGCCCGCTGGCGATCGCCGGCTTTACGGTGAAGCAATATTGGCACGCTCGCTTCCATCACGACCCGGCGAGCCAATGGTTGCGTGACCTGTGCGGGGAGCTCTTTCAACAGCAGGACGTGCGGGGTCTACTTCGTTCCGGTCGGCCAAGGAAACGAAGGCCACGCGATTTGCAGTCGTAATCGTCCCTGGCAGCGGGCAGCGACCGCCCCCGAGGCCGCCGGCTGGACAAACTGCAGCACGGCTGCAATTCCGCACAAGCGCAGCTCGACCGGTTGTCCACTTCGTTCGCCGTAGCACCCTATTCTACGATGAGGGCAAAGCAGACCTGCCCGAGCAGCCTCCGCCGTATATGTTGGGATGGAAGCCTCGGAGATAAGCCACCATGGCCACGCCGTTCAGCTCAATTCTGGACCGAGCCTCAGAATCTCCTTTTCCAAACGCGCCCAAAAGACCTGACTGGGATGAAACTGCTTACCGAATGAACTCAACAGCTTGAGACCTGGCTGGGGCGGGAGGGATCGAACCTCCGAATGGCGGAATCAAAATCAGTTTGATTATTCAACGATTTCAAGCCGCATTTGGAAAAAATGTGCGAATTCGCTCCTAGTGAGGTCAATTGCTTAGCAGGCTTTTCCAAATGGAAAAGCGCCCAGCGCGGATCACAATCGGGCAGCCAACCCGCGACCTAGACCCTTGGTAGTTCGTCAAAAGCCGCCCTTGAAGCAGCGGCTTGACAGCTACTAACGAGTGCGCCGAGAGACCAAAATCGGGACCCGCTGTCGCGCTGGCCAATTCAACGTTCGCACAATCTACAGGGAGCGCCGCAGTTTCCATCACGCAAGCTCCCACACACGATCGCCGAGTTTGCTTGACCCCACGACTACATCAACCGCGTCGTAAGAGGGTCAAGAGATAGACGCCACAAGGCGGCCCAACACGGCTTCCCATGGTCAAATCCTCCGGCTCGTGAGCGACGTCCAACTGTGCGGTCCGCCGGATTCTATTTCCCGCGGAACACGGCCGAGCGACGTTCCACGAAAGACTGGATGCCTTCTTTCATGTCCTCGCTGCTGAAGACGCGATCCTTGATCTTGGGAATGTAGTCGATCGCGGCTCTCTCGCCGGCCTCGATGTATTTCAACGCGGCCTCTTTCGTCACCTGAATGCCGATCGGCGCGTTCTTGGCGATCAAATTCGCAATCTCCATCGCGCGCGCAATCTGCTGGCCGGGTGCAACGACTTCCTGAACGAAGCCGATCTTGTGAGCCCGGGCTGCGCCGAACTCGTCGCACAGGAACAGGTGATACATCGCGTCTCCCCAGCCCGCCCGCGTCAAATACCGGAAATGGGCACCACCAAGAGGCGCGATCCCGCGCTTGGATTCCATCTGACAGAACCTGGCGTCGTCGGCCGCCACGACGATGTCGCCAGCCAGCATCATTTCGATTCCGATTGTGAAGCAGATCCCCTGTACGGCCGTCACAATCGGCTTGCGGCACCGGCTCTTCAAGGCGAACGCATCGATGTTGCCGGGCTTTGGCTCGGTATTCTCGGCCTTGGGTCCGAAGAACTTCGGCATATCCAGCCCGGCCGTGAAATCCGGGCCCTCGGCGCAGAGTACCCCGACCCAATAATCGTCGGTGCGATCGAGAAGGGTCATCGCATCCGACATCTGCGCCATCATCTGCGGACTGAATGAGTTCTTCTTCGCCACGTTGTCGATGATGATCTTGAACACATGCCCGTGCACCTCGGTGCGGATTCGGCCGGCTTGGGTCTTGGTGTCGCTCATTGTTTGTCTCCGAATTGCTTCCAGGCGACTGCACAATGACGCGCACGCCTCTGCCGTCGACCGGCATGCGCCGATCTTCTTTAGCAACCAGCTTGGACAGATCGCCGGAATACCGGCCACCAAATATTTGGACAACCTTTATTCAGCGGCGACGCTTAGCTCAGCGCAGCAAACGCAGTCCGTTCGAAGGCCATCAATTCCTCCGTCCGGCCGTCGCGTATCTTTAGGAGCCATCGCGGATCCTGAAGCAGCGCCCGCCCCACCGCGACAAGATCGAACTCCTCGCGATCGAGGCGGCGGATCAGTTCGTCGAGGGACGCCGGACGGGAGCTCTCCCCGCCATATGCCGCGATGAACTCGCCGGTCAGGCCGACCGACCCGACCGAGATCGTCGGCACTCCCGTCACCTTTTTGGCCCATCCGGCGAAGTTCAAATCGGAACCATCGAACTCCGGCTCCCAGAAGCGCCGTTGTGAGCAATGCAGAATGTCGACCCCCGCGTCGACCAGAGGTTTGAGCCAGGCTTCCAACGCGCGAGGCGTATCGGCCAGCTCCACCTCGTAGTCCTGCTGTTTCCACTGGCTGATCCGCAGCAATATCGGAAAGTCGGATCCGACCGACTTGCGCACGGCCTGAACGATATCAGCGGCAAACCGGGCCCGGCCCGGCAGGTCCTTGCCTCCATAGGCATCCTCGCGGCGATTGGTGCCTTCCCAGAAGAATTGATCGATCAGATAGCCGTGCGCGCCATGCAATTCGACGGCGTCGAACCCCAAGCGCTTCGCGGCAAGCGCCGCATCGGCGAAAGCGCGGATGGCGTCTGCGATGTCCTCTTCGGTCATCGGCTCGCCGAATTTCTTCTCCGGTCGCGACAGGCCGGACGGACTGTCGTAGGGACCCGGAGGAGACCAATCCTTGGCGCGGGTGCGAACGGCTCCGACGTGCCATAGCTGCGGTGCCATCAGACCACCCGCGGCATGCACCTCGTCGACCACACGCCGCCACCCCGCCAGCTCCTTCTCTCCGTGAAAACGGGGAACGTTCGGATCGTTCAGGGATGCCGGACGATCCACGCCCGTACCCTCCGATATGATGAATCCGACCGCTCCTTCGGCACGCCGGCGGTAATACCGCGCGACGTCTTCGGTCGGGATTCCGCCCGGAGAGAATGAGCGCGTCATCGGCGCCATCACGACCCGGTTCGGCATGTTCAGCCCTTTCAGCTTGAAAGGCCGGAAAAGAACGTCGCTGGACATCCGTGCTCCATGATCTGGTGGTCGTTTTGCGGGCTTAGATCATCCGCCCCGCATGTTCAGAAGGTACAATTCACTTTGCGTCGGCACTGAGTACGTCACCGAATTGCTCCCACGTGGTCCCGTTCCAGCGCTGAAGCTGTAGCTGCGTGTACGCCATGCTGCCTTCCGGGCCCGTGTTGATCACGACACCCGGTATGGAAGTCGGAAGAGACAGCGCGCGTATGCTCCGCGATTGCTTGACGATGTTCTCGCGCGAGAGATCGTTGCCGCACTGCTTGAGCACCTGCTCCAGGATCTGTCCCTGCTGGGTACCGAACAGATAATTGTTGTCGCCGATATCGGCGCCTGACAGGTATTTGGCAAAAAAGTCGCGGTACCACTTAATGCCCGGATCATCGGCCCACTTCTTGTCGTTCGGATCCTTGGTGATTGTCGCGGCAACTATGCCCACGGCCTTTTCCGGCCCCGCGGGGACGATGGTCGACGACACGGAGCTCGAAACGAAGTTGATCAGGAACAGCGGCCTCCAACCGATTTCATCGACTTTCTTGATGGCCTGCGCTGCGAATTTCGGCGTGCCGGCGACCAGAAAGGCCTCTGCGCCAGATGACTTAAGCGACACGACGTGGGAATCAATGGTCGGTTCGGTCACCTCATAGGAGGACACGACGACTTTCTTGTTGAAATCGTCCTTCAGGTAGGCCTTGAATGCATTGACGAAGTCCTTACCCAAATCATCGTTCTGATACAGTATCGCGATCTTCGCGTCGGGACGGGTCCGGGTGATGTATTTTGCGTAGATTCGTCCTTCGGTGTCGTAGCTTGGCAATCCCGTCGTGGTCATCGGGAATTCAGCGAAATTCGTGAACTTGCTGACCCCGCTCACGACAAACGGGTGCGGCACTTTCTTCGCGTTGACGTACTTGATGGTGGCGCTGATGCCGGGCGTACCCAACGGGCCAAACAGGAACGCCACCTCGTCGCTCTCGATGAGTTTCCTGGTCTGCTCCACCGTCTTGGGAGGGCTGTAACCATCGTCGTAGGTGATGAGGTTGATCTTCCGCCCGTTGATGCCGCCACGCTCGTTGATCGAATTGACGTAGGCGATCATGCCCTTTCCGGTATTGCTGAGCGGCGAAGCGGGGCCGCTGAAAGGGAACGTCGCTCCTATCTTTATCTCGGATTCGGTGACGCCCGGCGTCTGCGCATGCCCGCCGGCTATGGATGCCGCGAGCGCGGCTACAATCATGGCGCTTCTCAACATTATCATCTCCCTTCAGCGACAAGTCCGTCGCTAACGTTCTTTCTTGAACCGGCATATTGCCGTTCAAATCACTCCTGACGCCCGTCAGCCAGCGGCTGCCGCACGGGACGCCTTCGGGGCGGCCTGTTCGTTCGCCATCTCCCGCAGCTTGTGTTTCAGTATCTTGCCGGTGGAGGCCGAGGGTAGAGCGTCAAGCACAATCAATTCGGTCGGACGCTTGTAGGACGTGAGCAATTGGGCCGTGTACGCCTTGAGGTCTTCCGCGCTGATGCTCGCACCGGGGAGAAGCTGAACGAACGCGACGACCTCCTCGTTGCCCTCGACCTTTCGTCCGACGACGGCCGACTGAACGACCTGGTCGTGCGCGTTCAGAACGGCCTCCACCTCGGCGGGATAAACGTTGAAGCCGGAGCGGATGATAAGCTCCTTGGTGCGGCCGGCGATATAGAGATGCCCCTTGCCGTTCACCCGCGCGAGATCCCCCGTGTTGAACCATCCCTGCTCATCGATCGCCGCTGCCGTCAGGTCAGGCGCACGATAGTAGCCGAGCATGATGTTCGGACCTCGAACGTGTAATTCGCCCACTTCACCGGTCGCCACCTTTTTTCCTTGTCCGTCCACGATCCGGTGCTCGATGCCGGGAAGAAACGGGCCGACCGACTCGTCCGGGACAGGCTGTTCCGAACGGACCCCCGTGAGGCCTGGTGAGCATTCCGTTATGCCGTAATTGTTCAGCAGCGGGATTCCAAACTCGTCCTCGATCCGCTTCTTGAGATCGAGGTCGAGCGGAGCGCCAGCCACCGCCATGATCCGCAGGCTGCCCCGTTCGAGCCGTTGGATGCCCTTGACCGCCTTGTGCTCAAGCAGCCGCTGATATGTGGCAGGCACGCCGAACAGGCTCGTAATCCCTTGCTCGGCGATGGCATGAGCCAGCGCAGCGGGATCGGCCTTGGCCACGACATGCAACGTGCCGCAGTGCATCAGCGTCGAAATCAGTAGGATCGCATACCCGACGATGTGTGACATCGGCAGCACGCCGTAAATGCGGTCGCCTGGACTGCTTCGGCGAAGGATTCCCGACGTCCTTGCGGTGAAGAGGAGATTGCGGTGACTCAGCATGACGCCCTTCGGTGCACCGGTCGTGCCTGAGGTGTATAAGAGGCCTGCGACCTGGTGGGCGCCATCCTTCTCGACGGGCTCCGCTTCGGCATCCGCATTGAGAGGACCGATGCCGATTCCGCCGAACGGCCCCACGGCGCCGATTTTCGCACCGATACGGCTGGCATGGTCGGCCGCTTCCTTCGACAGCGCCGAGTTGAACAGTATGCGTCTGGCACCGCTGTGCGTCCCGATCAGGTCGATCTCTCGGGGCGAAAGGCGGGGATTGACCGGAATACCCCAGGCATCGAGCTTGCTCGCTGCGAAGAGCATCACGCCGAGGGCCACGCTGTTCTCACTGGCAATCATCACGCGATCACCGGGCCTGATGCCCAATCCGGCGAGATTCTTTGCCGCAACGTCGACCGCATCCGCGAACTGCCGGTAGCTCCAGGCACGCCCGCCTTCCACGAAGGCCGGATGATCCGGAATATCCCGCACGAACGGCGCGTAAACCTCCTGCACTCTGGACGGCAGGCCGTCCAGCAGTTCGGCTGCGGTGAGCTCGTCCACGCTCCTCATGCCATCCTCCCTCGCGCCTTGTTTTCGGCAGCGTGCGCGGCCCCCTTCAACCGGGAGGTCCGCATCCTTCATTCTTATCGGCCCGCGGAGTAAACCGTTCTAAAATAGAACTGTCAAGACGAGCAGACGTGAATGTACCAGCAAATGGCGGAATTCTTGGTGCATAAATCGAATTCCAATTTAGAATTGGCGATCTCCGCGCACTTGTTCGGAGGGATCAGCTAAGCGTAATTACCATTTCTCAACCCACGGCCGCAGCACGACTTCAAAAGCCCAGGTCGACCGATGCTGGCGGTGCAGCTGCAGATAGGTTTCCGCGATATGGACAGGGTCGGCCATGTTGTCGTCCACGGTCGTTCCCGCCAGCCGGTGCGCGCGGGTGCCGTCTTCCTGAGTCCAACCGATTGCGGCATCGATCGGCACATTCGCCACATGGATTCCCTGCGGCATCAATTCTCTCGCGATGCTTTGCGCGAGTCCGGACTTGGCATGGCACGCCATCGCAAATGCACCACTCGATGGAAAGCCCTTGAGCGCCGCGCTGGCGTTCGTAAAGATTATCGTTCCTCTCGTACCATTGACGTCGGGTTCGTTTCCGAGCATGAGCCGAGCTGCCTGTTGACCTACCAGAAACGCGCTGAATGCCGAGTTTCGGATTGTTTCGAGCGCCATCATCGGGTCGGCTTCGAGAATGCCCTTGCGGAAAATGCCGGGAACGCGGCCATCGATGTTATGCACGACAAGCCTCGGCGCTCCGATCTCTCGAGCGACATTCGCGAACAGCTGTGCCCCGGCCTCCGGTTCGCTTGCATCGCAGGCGTACCGACGCACGCCGTGCATCTTTTCGAGAGTCTCAAGGACGGCTTTTTCCGGGTTCCTGGCTGCGACGGCGACACGCATCCCGTTTTCCGCGAACAGCCTGGCGCAACTCGAACTGATGCCCGGGCCACCGCCGACAATGAGTGCAACGTCCTGCAGGAAAGGCTGTGTATCGCGGTTGGATTCAGTCATGTCGTTTCCTCGGATGCACTTGGTGCCGGCCGGCGTATGGCGTCGCAACGCAGGCGGCACCGTTACGGAACTATTGTTTCACCGCAATCACGACCTTGCCCCTTGCTCGACCGGTCTCGACATAGGCGAGCGCGTCACCGGTTTTTTCGAACGGGAAAACCTGGTCCACGACCGGACGGATCACGCCGGATTCGATCAGGGACGTGATTTCGCGTAGCTGCTGTCCCTGCGCGCGCATGAACAGGAATGAGAAGCGCACACCGAGTTTTCTGGCTTTCTTCCGCACACCATGGCTCAGCAAACGCAGCACCAGTTTCAGGAAGGGGTTCATCCCCTGCTCCCTCGCGAATTCGGGGTCGGGCGGCCCGGAGATTGAGATGAGCAGGCCGCCCGGCTTGAGCACGCGCAGAGATTTTTCAAGCGTCTTGGCGTCCTGGCTGTGCAGGACCAGATCGTAGCCCGACAAGACCTTCTCGAAATCCTGGGTCTTGTAGTCGACGACCAAGTCCGCGCCGAGGCTCTTGACCAGTTCGACATTCTTCGCGCTCGTCGTCGTCGCCACGACCGCACCGAGATGCTTGGCGAGCTGGAGTGCGAAACTCCCCACCCCGCCGGAGCCTGCCTGGATGAAGACCTTCTGGCCGGGCCTCAGCTTGCCCACCTCGACCAGCGCCTGCCAGGCGGTCAGTCCCACCAACGGGATGGAAGCGGCCGCTTCCATGCTGATGTTCTCAGGCTTCGGCGCCACGTCGGCTTCGTTCATGGCAATGAATTCGGCGAATGTTCCGATCCGATGATCGCGCGGCCGTGCATAGACCTCGTCGCCCGCCTTGAATCGCCTGACATTGCGGTCAACCCTGACGACCGTCCCGGCAACATCGTGGCCCAGAATGAAGGGCGGACGATACGGCAGGATGAGTTTGAATTCTCCATCCCTGAGCTTGGAGTCCAGGACGTTCACAGCAGTTGCGTGAACCCGAACCAGGACGTCATCGTCCCGCAACTCCGGTTCTGGCATGGTTGCCGAGCGCAGAGCCCCTTTCTTCTTATATTTGTCGACGACGAATGCCTTCATGATGTCATCTCCAATTTCAAAATTTGGTCGCGGCGTCAGGCGTCGAGGAACGACAGCGCCTTCGGCACGAAATCGGCGTGGTACTGGAAAATCCCGCCGTGCCCGGCATCTTCGTAGATGACCAGTTGGGCGCCCGGGATACGCCGTGCCATGTCGGTGCTGTTTGCGGTCGGCACCATGATGTCGTTATCGCCATTCGCGATCAGGACCGGGATGCGGAGGCTGCCGAGATCCTAAGGCGCCTGCTGGCCCCAGCTCTTGATCGCCTTGAGCTGCCGCAACAAGGCCACTGGCGTGGCTCCTTTGTCCCGATTTGACTTGCGCTCGTTCAGCCTTTCCAGAAAGGCCTTTGCGGCCCGGCGTCCATTGGCCGTGGAGGTGAAGAACAGATAGAATTTCGGGTCTCGCAAAGTCAGCAAGCCCTTGATCATCAGCGGCCAGGACACCGGCCCGACCTTCTCGATACCTTTGCCGCCTGCCGGGCCCGTGCCGGTCAGAATCAGCTTTCGCACGAGACCAGGGGCCTTCAGCGCGATATCCTGGGCTACGAAGCCGCCGAGGGAAAAGCCGAGCAGATCGACTTTTTCAAAGCCGAGCGCCGCGATCAGAGCGATCGTATCTTGCGCCATTTCGCCAACGGTGACAGGCGCTTTCCCGCCTGAAGCGCCGATGCCTCGGTAGTCGATCGCCATGACGCGATGCCTGGTGGCGAGCCCATCGACGATCGGTGGATCGAAATTGTCGAGAACCGCGCCCCAATGGTTGAGAAGGATCAATGGCACGCCAGTGCGTGGACCGATATCGCGATAGGCAAAAGTTGTTCCTGCAGCACTGATCGAAAGATTCGGCGCATCGACATAGCGCACGACCGATCCTGGGTGGCTGACATAAGTTGACATCACTTACTCCATAGTTCGGCTGACACCGGAATCCCTGAGATCAGAGGGATATCGGATGACGCGGTTCTTCCTGTGCGCACCAAGAGACGCACGTGTTGATAGGCCGCCGTGTTGGCCTTGGCCCCGACGCCAGCCCAATGCTGGCGGAAGCACCCGGCATCAGCGCAATTCCGCGTCTGTCGTCCTCGGCTCCGGTCTTCCCAATTTGGTGTGGAACACCGACGACGGCGGACGCTTCTCAATAAAAGCCCGGACGGCTTCGGCGTGCTGCGCAGTGCCCGCCGCGAGGACCATCCTCTCGGCCTCTTGATCCAGTGACGTCAAGAAGTCGGCCGACAGCGCAAGATCGAGATTATCCTTCATGGAGGCATACGCGCTCGCCGGGCCATTCGCCAATGCTCTCGCCATTTCGAATGCTTCGCTTTGCAGTTCGGAATCAGGCACCACGCGATTGATAAGACCCAATGCTTCGCAGCGCCGTGCACTGATCCGTTCAGACAGAAACATCAGTTCGCGAGCACGTGCCGTCCCGGCAAGCCGGGTCAACAGCCACGAAATGCCGTAATCGCCGGTGAGCGCAATTCTGGCATAGCCTGTCGTCATGATCGTGGATTCGGCTGCAATACGAAGGTCGCAAGCGAGTGCGATCGCAAGCCCGGCGCCAGCCGCCGGTCCCGGCAAAGCCGCGATGGTGGGCTTCCGCACCGAAACAAGTGCGCCGGTCAGGGTTCGCTGACGTTCCCGCAATCGCGCAACCTTGTCGCTGAATGACATCGCCGGCGCGGCAGCGTTGCCGCCCATCCCCTTAACATCGCCGCCCGAACAGAAGGCAGTGCCTGCACCGGTAATCAGGAGGGCTCCGACCTCAGGATCATCTCCATTCTGTTTGACCATCCGGCGCAACGCCGGCGTAAGATGATCGGACAACGAATTTCGGGCTTCGGGTCGGTTCAAGGTAATCACCGCGACGCGATCCCGGATCGCGCACAGCAGTTCGTCTGTCCCCGTATCAACCGAGATGGATCCATCCGTCATGTTTCTGACCTTTCAAGTCCCAGGGAGAGCTCTCCAAAGTGACCCAGCGCGCCGTGCCCGTGTTCGAGCATCACCAGTTTTCGTTGAATGGCCGCAGTTCCGTGAGAAACGACCAGGCCGAGCGATCCTGACCGTAGAGATGCAATAATTCGTCGGCGATCGCCGCCGGCTTGATGAAGAACTCATCCGGTTTGTCGCTCATCCGCGCGCGCATCCGGGGCGTATCGATAACGGCGTCGATGAGAACGTAGGAGACGTGGACGCCGAGAGGTCCTACTTCACGTGCGATCGACTCGGCCAGAATGCGCTGCGCCGCCTTCGTCGGCGCGAAGCCGGCGAAATTGGCTTTGCCTCGGATCGAAGAGGTGTTGCCGGTCACCAGGATTGCGCCCTTGCCCCGATCGATCATGTCAGGCGCCACTTCTCGCGACAGGTACAACAGGCCCATCACGTTGACTTCGAAGTTGCCCTTCAGCATCTTCGGATCGATCTCGCGAAAACTCCCCCAGCCCCCTCCGACCGCGTTGTGGATGAGAACGTCCGGCGCCCCAAAGCGGCGCTTTACGTCAGCGACTGCGGTCCGCACCTGAGCCTCCTCCGAGACGTCGCAGGTCACCGCGTGCACGTCCGGAAGCTCTTGCGCAAGTCGATTGATGAGCTCCGCTGAGCGGGCAAGCGCGATGATACGAAACCCGCCAGCAGAGAAGCGCTTGACGATGGCAGCTCCCGTGCCTGGCCCTACTCCGGTCACGATTGCGATTGGTTTCTCGGTCATTCGACGCTCCCTTCGAGCTATTGTCCGGCCGCTCTCTTATGAATTCGCTCGGATTGCGACTGACAGGCGGCAGCTTCGTGCTCGGTCACCAGGGCCAGTCGAACCGCGACGTTCTTGTGGTAGGGCGTGCCCGCAATGGGATCGCGGTTGCCACTCTCGGTGAGCAGATTGATGCGCGGTCCGTTGATCAGGCGTTCACCGTCCGGCGAGGGATAAGCCTGGCCGTAACCGTGCGGCAGCGCCAGCTGGCCCTTGCGCATGGCGTCATCGACCTTGCAGCGGACGACGAGCCGCCCGGCCGCCGACTCCACCGCGATCCAGTCACCATCCTTCGCGCCCAACTCGCTCAGATCGCTCGAATTGATCAGCAGGGCGCCGTCCGGGTCGTCGCGACGCCACGCGGGATCGCGAAATATCTGGTTGGCATTGAACATGCGGCGGCCACCAGCCGCCAGCACGAACGGGAACTCCTTTGGCGCGCTAGCGGCTTGCGGATCGAGACGCGCCAGCCATTCCAGCATTTGCGGGACGATCAGCCGAACCTTGCGATCCGAATGGCCGATCAGTGACCAGACCTCGTCATACTCGTGCCGTGTAACCGCCGTGCCTTGCCGGCAGGCCACGATGGTGTCGAACAGGAGATCTCCGAGCTGATGGTCCGCCACCTGCTCGGATGCGCCGATCGCCCGCCGCACCGCTTGCGGCGATCGCTTCGCGCAAGCCTGTGCCGCGCTCCACATCGGCGCCGCGGCCGCGGTACCGTCCGGAAGCGCCTGCCCCAGCGTATGGTAGAGCACCAGGGCAGGCACTGCCGCAGGGTTCTCCGCGATGAAAGCACGAAAGGCCGCGGCGAATTCAGATCGCGAGCGCCGTGCTATTTCCCGTAGCGGCGCGAGGACATTGTCACCCGGCAGAAGCCCCAGGGCGATCGCAAGCCGCGTATAGATCTCGGGCTCCGGCAAGGTGCCGGCAAGTGGCGGCAGAACACTGGCGCGGACATGAAAATAGTTGGTCGGAAATTCGAAGTTGAACAGAGTAAATTCGGTCTTTTCGTATTGTGTGGAGGCCGGGAGAACGTAGTGCGCGAGCCGTGCGGTTTCGGTCATCGCAACGTCGACCACAACGCATAGCTCTAGCGACTGCAACGCGCGTTCCACCGCCACGGTATTTGCGGCGGTGTTGGCGGGATTGGAGCTGTCGATCCAGGCGCAGCGCAACCGCTCTGGATGATCCTTGAGTACCGCTTCGGGGAAAATGTTGGGCGGCAACAAGCCCCCAATGATCGCGTCGCCGGTCGGCGCGAATGTCTGGTTCGGAGAGTTTCCCCACAGCGGTTGAAGCCAGCTATGCAATTGGTTGGTACCTTCACGGCCGAAATTGCCGGAAAGCATGATCAAGAGCTTTTCAAGATAGGAGTTGAGTGTCGAGTTGACGCCTTGCTGGATGCCGAGTTCAACCCGAACCACCATGGCCTTCGCGGCTGCGATCATCGCGGCGCAGCTCTCCAGCTCCGCGATCGAGATATCGGCGGCGGCCGCCCATTCCTGAACCGGGATGTTCAATAGTGCTTGCCTCACTTCCGCGAAGCCGATCGTGTGCGCCTCGATGAACGCGTGGTCGATTCGGTCGGACCGGACGAGCGTGGCCAGCAGCGCGCCAAGGAGAAACGCATCGGCACCGGGCCGAACCGCGAGATGCAGATCCGCCATCTCTGCGGTTTCGGTTCGACGGGGGTCGATGACGATCAGCTTGCGTGCGGGATCCTTGCGGATCTGATTGAGATGGTCGCGCGCATTGGGGAAGCCGTGCGCGATCCAGGGATTTGCCCCGATGACAAGCAAGAGATCGCAATGATGGACGTCCTCTGACGTGTGGCAGGTTTGGCTGCCGAACATGTGGCCATTGACCCAGAAATCGCCGGTTTTTTCCTGCGAAAGCGCGTTGAAGACGCTGCGCGAGCCCAGCGCACGCAACAAGCCACTGGCGTAGGCACCGCCGGCGTGGTTGCCCTGCCCGCCGCCGCCATAAAGGGCAATACTCTTGCCGCCATACCTGTCGACGACGTCTCGAAGCCGCTCCGAGATTTCTGCGATCGCGACGTCCCACTCGATTTCATCAAAGCCGCCATCGGCGCGACGACGCAGCGGGGTCGTGAGCCGATCCCTGTGATGCGCATAGTAGGGAATGCGTGCCGCCTTGTTGCATAGATAGCCTTGCGACTTCGGGTTTGAACGGTCGCCTCGTACCTTCTCGAGGCGCCCCTCATTCACCCAGACCTCGATGCCGCAGTTTACGTAACACAGGTTGCAGGCTGTCTTGAGCCACTTGCCGGCCGTCATGGGCACCTCCCAGATTATGGTTTGTCGCAGCTCATCGCCTTTGCTGTTCTGCGCTGTCGCTTGTGAGTCCGGCCGCAGACAGTCATCCGTCCGGCGTCGAGAATATCGTCAGAAAGCTTCCCGGCACCGACAGCACGCGATAGCACGATCGATCCAACCATGGTCGCAATGGTGCTTGTCGCGATTTGGCGTGCCTGTTGAGGACCCTCGGCGGGAAGCACTTCGACCAGGATGTCGATCATCTTCTCCAGCTTGGAAGCAAGCGCCCGTTGCTCCCTCGGGCTCGATCGAGCGACATCAGCGGCCAGGGCTGGAAGCGCGCAGCCTTGTCTGGGATTGTCGCGGTGGCGGGAACTGAGATAATCGGCGATCAACGTCTCGAAACGATCCTCGTTCGCCTTCCGGTTCGCCAGTTTTTTCCACCGCTCGGCCGTTTGATCCATCGCAAACGCAATTGCCTCGCCGACAAGCGCTGCACGCGACTCGAAATGGTTATAGAACCCGCCGTGCGTAAGACCGGCGAGCTTCATCAACTCGACAACACTAAGTCCCTCGGCACCGTTTTGACGCAAGCCGTAGGAGGCACTTTCAACGATCCGGCTGTGGGTCTGGCGCCTATGGTCTCCTACGTAACGCATCTCCCCTCCGTGCAAGCTGCTCGGTGACCGGCTGTTCGACCGATCCCATCCACCAGCGCTTCTGGACCGCGCTTTTGAAGCGACGGCAATATTTCATTGCAATGTCGCCCGTGTTATATGACTATCGTCATATAACGAAGTGATCAACAGGAGAATTCGCCATGGCCGCCGCTTCCGATCCCGTCGTCATCCTCTCCGCGGCCCGTACGCCGCTCGGCCGCTTCATGGGCGAGCTCTCGCCGCTCAGCGCATACAAGCTCGGTTCTCACGTGATTGGAGCAGCTCTGGAACGGGCGAAGCTTGCGCCGGAGAAGATCGACGAGGTGTTCATGGGGAACGTGCTACCGGCCGGCCAAGGCCAAGCACCGGCGCGTCAGGCCGCTCGCGCCGCCAAATTGCCGGATGCCACCGGTGCTACCACCATCAACAAGGTCTGCGGCTCCGGCATGAAGGCGACCATGCTCGCTCACGACATCATCAATGCTGGCTCCGCCGAGATCGTGCTGTCCGGCGGAATGGAGAGCATGAGCAATGCGCCCTATCTGCTGGCCAAGGCGCGGGGCGGCTACCGCGCTGGCCACGACCGCATCATCGACCACATGATGATGGACGGGCTGGAAGACGCCTACGAGACCGGCCGCTCGATGGGCGACTTTGGCGAGGCCACGGCGGAGGCCTATCAATTCACCCGCAAAGACCAGGACGACTATGCGATCGAGACCTTGACCCGCGCCCGCAAGGCGGTTGAAGGCGGCGCGTTCAAGGCTGAGATTGCTCCAATCACGTTGACCGAGAAGGCCGGGCCCCGGATCGTCTCCAATGACGAACATCCGCTCAAAGTCGATCCCGCCAAAATCCCCGGGCTGAAAGCCGCGTTCCGCGCCAACGGCACCATCACGCCCGCCGCCTCATCCGCCAATGCTGACGGCGCGGCGGCGCTCATCTTGGCGAAACGCTCGCTCGCCGATCGCGACGGCCTTCCGGTGCTCGCCGAGATCAAGGGCCATGCCACCCACAGTCAGGAGCCACAATGGTTCACGACGGCCCCGATCCCCGCTATTCGCAAGCTATTGGACAAGATCGGCTGGAGCGTTGGCGACGTGGATCTGTTCGAGATCAATGAGGCATTTGCCGTCGTCGCGATGGCGGCACAGAAGGATCTCGGCATCCCCAGAGAAAAGCTGAACGTCAACGGCGGCCCCTGCGCGCTCGGTCATCCCATTGGCGCCACCGGCGCGCGGCTGATCGTGACGCTGCTGCACGCGCTCGAAGCGCAAAACCTCAAGCGCGGCGTCGCGTCGCTCTGCATTGGCGGCGGCGAAGCTACCGCCATCGCGATCGAGCGCGTCGTCCGCTGATATCACGGCTGACGGACGAGACGGACTCGGCGAGCGGCGCGAACCGCGTCACTCGCCACTTGATCTGCCCATTCCCGCGACGAGGAATATCCATGGCTGATATGACGAACACCGCGTCGCGGGACATTCCTAGCTCCAGCGTCCTGCCGATCGCGATCCTTTCCGTGCTGGCCGCGATGGGAACGCTTGCGACCAACATCTTGCTGCCGTCTCTGCCGCACATTGCGATCTCATTGAATGTCACGACTGCAGAGGTCACGTCCGCCATCACCGTGTTTCTTGCAGTGTTCGGGTTAGGCCAGCTCCTGGTCGGACCGCTTTCGGATCGCTACGGAAGACGGTGGTCGGTCCTGATCGGATTTGCCGTGTTCTTCGGCGGCAGCGTTTGGTGCAGTCTGGCAACCGACCTGCCCAATCTCCTGGTCGGCCGCGTCGTGCAGGCAACAGGTGCTTGCGCGACGTCAGTGCTGTCTCGCGCCATCGCCCGCGACATGTTCAGTGGCGCGGCACTGGCACGCGCGATGGCGCTCATCATGATCGTGATGTCCGCAGCTCCCGGGTTCTCGCCGCTGCTTGGCGGCGCCCTCGACCATAGCCTGGGCTGGCGCGCCGAATTCGCGCTGGTCGCGGCCCTTGCCGCCGTCGGCGCCGTTGCCTACGCCATCGTTCTTGGCGAAACCCACAATTCGATCCGCACGCCGTTCAATCCAGTTGTCGTCGGCAGGGCCTATGCCGGTCTGATTGGAGACCGTCGCTTCGCTACCCCCGCGGCCGCCTCGAGCCTCACTATGGGCGGCTTGTTCTCGATGTTTTCCGCTGCGCCGCGCCTATTCATCGAAGCGTTGCACTTCACGCCGATCCAGCTCGGGCTCTTCTTTGCGGGCACCGTCTTCATCGTATTCGCCGCGGGTATGCTTGCCACAAGATTGGCACCACGCTACGGGCTCGATGGTCCGATCCGGGCAGGTTTGTGCGCGACAGCCGCCAGCAGCCTTGCGATCCTGCTCATCTCGCTGATCAACCCGACTTTCTTGCCCTTTCTAGGCGCGATGAGCGTATATCTCCTCGGCATGGGCATTGTCAGTCCGTTGGCCACGGCGCGCGCGTTGTCTCCATTCGGCGAGAAAGCCGGCGCGGCCTCGGCGCTGCTGGGTTTCTTGCAGATGATGATCGCGGCAATCGGCGTATGGCTTGCTGCCACAGTGTCACATGAAGCAATGTTTGCGCTGGGCGTCGTGATGAGCGCGTTCTCCCTGCTGGCTCTTGGCCTGTACGCGCGGGGCCCGGGGTCTTGATGGGCGTATGACTCCGGACGCGTTTCCGTTCAGTCACTCATCGGCTTTGCGAAGTCGGGCTTAGGCCTGTCGGGCAAAGCGCGGCAAGGCTTGGCCGGCCCGACAATTGAGCCTGTTTCCAGCGCAATCATGTCCCGTGGAATTCCGGCTTACTGCTGCCCGCTGGGCGCTTCATCTCGAACATGTTCTCGGTCCTGACCTCGAGATAATCTCCACCCCGGCCGGCGCGCAGAATGGGACGCGCAAGTGCCGTGTTGTAGACGCCGTCCTCGATCAACGTTTTGTCGATGTAGACCGCGACGACCTCACCAAGCACGAACCATCCTTCGACCTTTTCTCCGCGTGCGTTGGCCAGCTGAGAGACCTCGACGACCTTGCATTCCATGGCGGCCCTGCTCTCGCCCACCCGCGGCACAGCAACGTGGCGTCCGGGTATCGGCGTCAAACCGGCTACTTCGAACTCGCTCACGCCGTGATCGAGCGGCGTCGCTGTCACGTTCATGCGCTCGCCGAGATCCATGGTGACCAGATTCCAGACGAATTCGCGCGTCTCGCTGACGTTCTTGACGGTGTCTTTCCAGGAAATTGAGGAAAATCCGATGATCGGAGGATCGTAGAGGAACGCGTTGAAAAAACTGTAGGGGGCCAAGTTCAATCGACCGGCTGCATTGCGCGATGAGATCCACCCAATCGGACGCGGCGCGATTATCGCATTGAACGGATTATGCCGGAGCCCGTGGCCTTTCGAAGGCTCGTAGTAGTGGAAGTCGGCCTGGTCCATAAATGCCCCCGAAGCTGCCGAAGGCCGTCGATCTGGCCCGTTGAGCTTCAACAAAGATCGACGCACCCATGACCATGCGTGCGCATAGCCTCCGTCAGAACGTCCGGAAGCGGTATGTCCTCCCGGCTAAGCCATCGCCCGAGCCGCAGCCGGCCGCTGCCCGGCGCCGTCGAGGAAACCAGTCAGGCGCTGCCGGATGATTCTTTCCGCATCCGCCATGATGCGATCGATCAGTTCCTTCACGGTCGG
This sequence comes from Bradyrhizobium sp. WSM1743, assembly GCF_000473065.1. Classification (GTDB taxonomy): domain Bacteria; phylum Pseudomonadota; class Alphaproteobacteria; order Rhizobiales; family Xanthobacteraceae; genus Bradyrhizobium. Next base: position 107,075 of record NZ_AXAZ01000001.1, on the reverse strand, counting down.
GATGTCGTGAATGAGTCCCACGACCATGCCGCAGCTCCAGGCGCCCGCATCCATATCGCCGTCGATCATCACCTTGGGATAAACGCCCGCCAGCTGATCGTGGATGTCCTCGATCTTGAGGCTCTTGCCCCTCTCCCGCTCAATCTCGAGCAAGTTCTCGACGCCCTTGTTGTTCAGAACCCGCTCGGTGTTGCGGAGCGCCCGCATGACCAGGCGCGTGTCGAGCTCCGTTGCCTTGACCAGGGCATCCTTGACGTTCTGGTGCACCGGCGCTTCCTTGGTGGCGATGAAGCGCGTACCCATGTTCATCCCGGCGGCGCCCATCGCCAGAGCCGCGACCAGGCTGCGCGCGTCGGCCATGCCGCCGGAGGCAACGAACGGGATTTTCAGTTCCTCGGCTGCGCGCGGCAACAGGATCATGTTCGGCATGTCATCCTCTCCGGGATGGCCGCCGCACTCGAAGCCGTCGACGCTGACGGCATCGCAGCCGATCTGCTCGGCCTTCAGTGAATGCCGGACGGAGGTGCATTTGTGGATCACCTTGATGCCGGCCGCCTTCAGGGCCCGCATGTACTGTTCGGGGCTGCGCCCGGCGGTTTCGACGATCTTGACGCCGCTCTCCCTGATGGCCGCGATGTACTCCGGATAGGGCGGTGCGCTGAAGGTCGGCAGGAACGTGAGGTTCACGCCGAACGGCTTGTCCGTCATGTCGCGGCAGCGCGCGATCTCCTTGGCCAGCAGCTCCGGCGTTCTCTGCGTCAGGCCCGTGATCAAGCCGAGCCCGCCCGCGTTGGAGACGGCCGCCGCCATTTCGGCGAAGCCGACATAGTGCATTCCGCCCTGGATGATCGGGTGCTCGATGCCGAACAGTTCGGTAATTGCTGTCTTCACGAATGATCTCCCGCGTTGCCGCTCAGTGGATGATTTCGAACAGGCCGGCTGCGCCCATGCCGCCACCGATGCACATGGTCACCACGCCGTACTTCGCCTTGCGCCGCCGGCCCTCGATCAGGAGATGGCCGGTGAGCCGCGACCCGGTCATGCCGTAGGGATGACCGATCGCGATCGAGCCGCCGTTGACGTTGAGCTTGTCCGGATCGATTCCGAGCTTGTCGCGGCAATAGATCACCTGCACCGCATAGGCCTCGTTCAGCTCCCAGAGGTCGATGTCGTCGATCTTGAGGTTATGGCGCTTGAGCAGGCGCGGGATCGCGGCGACCGGGCCGACACCCATCTCGTCCGGCTCGACGCCGGCAGCGACGAAGCCACGAAAAATGCCAAGCGGCTTGAGATCCTTTCTGGCCGCAATCTTGTCGCTCATGATCACGCAGGCCGAGGCACCATCCGAGAGCTGGCTGGCATTTCCCGCGCTGATTGTCTTGCCCTCGAACACCGGCTTGATCTTGGCGAGGCCTTCGGCGGTGGTTTCCGGACGCGGGCCTTCGTCCTTTGTGAGCGTCACCTGCTCGTAGGTGACCTCCTTGGTGTCCTTGTTGAACAGCGCCATCCTGGTCGTGAACGGCACGATCTCGTCGTTGAAGCGGCCGGCCTGTAACGCAGCGCCGACGCGGCGTTGGCACTCGAGGCTGTATTCGTCCTGCTTGTCGCGGCCGATCTTGTAGCGCTCGGCAACGACCTCGGCGGTATCGAGCATCGACATGTACATTTCGGGCTTCATCGCCATCAGCTCGTCGTCGACGGCGTGAAACTTGTTCATGTGCTCGTTCTGCACGAGGCTGATCGACTCGATGCCTCCGCCGATCGCGACCTCGACCCCGTCGAGCATCACCGAGCGCGCGGCGACCGCGATGGCCTGCAGGCCGGACGCGCATTGCCGGTCGATCGTGGTGCCGGCCACCGTGATGGGCAGGCCGGCGCGGATCGCGCCCTTGCGGGCCACGTTCATCACCATGGTGCCTTGCTGCATCGCGCAGCCCATGACCACGTCTTCTACTTCTCCGGGCGCGATGCCGGCGCGCTTCACGGCTTCGGCCATCACGTGCCCGGCCATGGTGGGGCCGTCCGTGTTGTTGAGCGCGCCGCGATACGCTTTGCCGACGGCCGTTCGGGCGGTGGAAACGATGACTGCTTCAGTGGTCATGCCTGCCTCGCTGCTTACGCGGCCGCGTCCAGCTGCGCGTAACGCAGCACATGGAACGCGGGATCGCCGAACTGGATGTTGATGGAGGAGATTCGCTTGAAATAGTGCCCGACGTTGAGCTCGTCGGTCATTCCCATGCCGCCGTGAAGCTGCACCGCCTGATCGGCGACGAACTTGCCGGCATAGCCGATCTTCGATTTTGCACCCGAGGCGAGCCGCGACAGGCCGGCATCGCCAGCGCTGAGGCTGAGGCTCAGATGCTGCATCAGGGAAAGCGCCTCCTGATGTGCGATGAACATGTCGACCATTCGGTGTTGCAGCACCTGGAAGGAACCGATGGTGGTGCCGAACTGCTTGCGCGTCTTCGAATACTCCAGCGTCGCCGAGTTCAGCTCGCCGATGGCGCCGACTGCTTCCGCGCAGAGCGCGCCGATGGCACGGTCACGGCAGACTTCCAGCGCGGCAACACCCTCGCCTTCTGCGCCCAGCAATTGCCCGCGGACCTCGCGCAGGCCGAGCTCGGCAGCCCGGCGGCCGTCGATGGTCTTGAAGCTCTGGAGATCGACGCCGGTCGCGCGCCGATCGACCACGAACAGGCTGACGCCGCCGCGGTCACGATCGTCGCCGGAGGTCCGCGCCGAGACGATTAGATAGTCGGCCCAAGGTGCGGCGATCACCATGGTCTTCGCGCCGGTCAGGATGTGGTCGCTCCCCTCGCGCCGCGCCCGCGTCGTGACATTGGCAAGATCGAAGCGCGATGCCTTCTCCGTCCAGGCCAGCGTCCAGATTTTCGAGCCGTCGATGATTTCAGGGATGAAGCTTTGCTGCTGCTCCGGCGTGCCCACGTGCTCGATCAATCCGCCGGCCAGCACGACCGTCTCGACGAACGGCTCGACCACGAGGTGACGGCCGAATTCATGCATCACGATCATGGTCGACAGCGGACCGCCGCCGAGACCGCCAGCGCCCTCGGAGAACGGTGCAGCGAGAAGGCCGAGCGCGGCGAAAGCGTCCCATTGCTTTCGGCTGAAGCCCTCCTCGCTTGCCACGATCTTGCGCCGCGCCTCGAAGTCGTACTGGTCGCGCAACAGGCGCTGGACGCTGGATCGCAGCAATTCCTGCTCTTCCGTGAACTGAATATCCATCCGATCCTCCCGATCCGCCGTGGCTAGAGCCCGAGCACGGCTTTGGCGATGATGTTGCGCTGGATCTCGTTGGATCCGCCGTAGATGCTGAGCTTGCGCGCGTTCAGATATTTTTCCGACGCGGTATGGCCGTAGTCGGGGCCGGGCATGAAGCGGTTGGCGCTGACCGGATGCTCGCGGATGGCAAGGCCGTAGTTGCCGATCGCGCGATGGGTGAGTTCGGTGATGGCCTGGAAGATTTCGGTGCCGCGGATCTTGAAAAGCGAGGCGGCCGGGCCAGGATCTATGCCGCGCGCCATCTGGGCGACGACGCGCAGCTCCGTCGCCTCCAGCGCCAGCACGTCAAGCTCGATGCGGGCAATGTCCCGCAGAAATTCGAGATGCGCGGGATCCTCGGCCGGTATTTCGGCCTTCACGATCTGTTTCAGCTTGTTGATGTAGCGGGTGGACCGGCCGATGCCGGCCATGCTGGTGCGCTCGTTGCCGAGCAAGAACTTGGCGTAGGTCCAGCCCTTGTTCTCCTCGCCGATCAGGTTCTCGGCGGGCACGCGGACGTTCTCGAGGAAGACGTCGTTGACCTCGTGGCTGCCATCGATCGTGATGATCGGCCGCACGGTGACACCGGGCGACTTCATGTCGATCAGCAGGAAGGAGATGCCTGATTGCGGCTTCGCGCTCGGATCGGTGCGCACGAGGCAGAAGATCCAGTCGGCATGCTGCGCCAGCGTGGTCCAGGTCTTGTGACCGTTGACGATGTAGTGGTCGCCGTCGCGCACGGCCTTGGTTCTGACGGTTGCGAGGTCCGAGCCGGAGCCAGGCTCCGAATAGCCCTGGCACCACCAATCCTCGCCGGACAGGATCCGCGGCAGAAATCTCTTCTTCTGCGCCGCGTTGCCGAACGTGTAGATCACCGGCCCGACCATGGTGACGCTGAAGGCGAGCGGCGGCAGCGTGCCGGCGCGCGAGGTCTCCTGCTCGAAGATGAAGCGCTGCGTGACGGACCAGCCCGGGCCGCCGTACTCCTTGGGCCAGAGCGGGGCGATCCAACCCTTCTTGTGGAGGATCCGGTGCCACAGCAGCGATTGCTCCTTGGTCAGGTCGGTCTCCGGATTTGGAACGCGCATTTCCGGCGGATAGTTCTCCGCAATGAAACTGCGCACCTCGTCACGAAACGCGGCGTCCTCGCGGGAAAGCTTGAGCTCCATGGCAGCAGGCTCCGCTACCACTTCTCGCCGAAGGGACGGATCTCCAGCTCGAACGTCCATGCGCTTCTCGGCTGCTGGTAGAGCTGCCAATACGAAGTTGCGACGGAGGACGGAGGCATCAAGGCGTCCGGATCATCCAGCGCGGTGGGCCCGAGAGCCTCCAGCCGGCGTTGCCGAACCCACTCGGTGTCCACGCCGGAATCGATGATGAGATGCGCGACGTGAATATTTTTCGGGCCAAGCTCGCGGGCCATGGCTTGCGCGACTGCACGAAGGCCAAACTTGGCGCTTGCGAAAGCAGCATACCCGCTGCCGCCTCGGAGCGAGGCGGTCGCCCCGGTAAAGAAGATGTTGCCACCCCCGCGCGGAAGCATGAGGCGGGCCGCCTCGCGACCGGCCAGAAAGCCGGAATAGCAGGCCATTTCCCAGACCTTGCGGAAAACGCGTTCTGTGGTTTCCAGAATTGGGAAATTGACGTTCGCCCCGATGTTGAAGATGCAGACTTCCAGCGGCGCGTGCTTGTCCGCATCGTTGAGGAAGGAGATGATTTCGTCTTCCTTGCGAGCGTCGAGCGAGCGTGCGTGAATCTCTCCGCCGGCGGCCTCGATATCCCTGACGAGCGGAGCCAATTTTTCGCCGTTACGACGGCCGGCGAAGACCGTGAAGCCTTCTGCGGCGAATTTTTTGGCGATCTCGCCGCCGATGAAGTCTCCGGCGCCGATGACGGCCACGGTTGCGTTTCTCTTTTGCAAGATGTCCTCCCGGTAAGTTAGATATGTTGCCTGCGGAATTCGGGCGTCTGCACCGCAGGGGCTGCGCCACCTTCGCGCAAGCTCTCCGCGAGCTTGTGCTTGAGTATCTTGCCGGTCGATGTCGCCGGCAAGGCATCGAGGATGACAATTTCGGACGGCCGCTTGTAAGAAGTAAGCTGAGACCGGACAAAATGCATCAGGGTCTCTGGTGTCGTGCAAGATCCTGGCAGCAACTGCACAAAGGCCACGATCTCCTCATTGCCGTCCGCGGCACGACCGACCACAGCGGATTGCACGACGTCCTTGTGTGAACTGAGGACTGCTTCGACCTCCGCGGGATAGACGTTGAAACCGGAACGAATGATCATTTCCTTGGTGCGGCCGACGATGTACAGACAATCGCCGTCGAAACGTGCGAGATCGCCGGTATTGAACCAGCCCTCGCTGTCAATCACCTTCGCGGTGAGCTCGGGGGCACGATAATACCCCAGCATCACGTTGCGCCCGCGAACATGCAGCTCGCCGACTTCACCGGATACAGTCGGAAATCCTTCGATGGTTCGCACCCGGGCTTCCACACCAGGCAGCAGCGTTCCAACAGCCTGATCCGAGCGTGGCCTATTGAAACGTACGCCTGATATTCCCGGCGAGCATTCGGTGATCCCGTAGCCGTTGAGCAACGGAAGCCCGAACTCTTTTTCGACACGCAACTTCAGGTTCAAATCCAGCGGCGCGCCGGCGACGGCAATCAAGCGCAACGAGCCTCGGGACAGTTGTTCCACGCCTGATACGCTCTTGTACTCCAGCAGGCGCTGATAGGTGGCAGGCACGCCATTGAGGATGGTGACGCCCTCCTCCGCGATGGCCTTTGCGGTCGCGGCAGGATCGTATTTGCTGACCATCCGCACCGTGCCGCCAACCATCAGCGTCATGATCAGGAGCGAGATGCCGACGATATGCGAGATCGGCAACACAAGATAGATCTTGTCCTTCTCGTTCATCCCGCGGAAGTACGCGGTGGTCTTTGCGCTGATCAGAAGATTGTCATGCGAGAGCATCACGCCCTTGGGAGTCCCCGTCGTCCCTGACGTGTAGATCAAAACCGCGACTTGCCTTGCTGGATCGGTCTCCACGGGCTGGACTGTCGCGCTTTCGTTGAGCGGGCCAACCCCAATTTCCGCTAGCGGGCCAATTCGCCGATTCTCGGCGCCGTAGCGTGAGGCGTGAGCAGCGGCCTCCTTCGAAATACCGGACGTGAAAAACATCCGCCGGGCGCCGCTGTGATCGCGGATCTGGTCCAGTTCGCGCGCCGACAAGCGCGGGTTGGCGACAATCGCCCAGGCGTCGAGCCGGCTTGTCGCCAGCAGCAAAGCAGCAAGCGCAATACAGTTTTCGCTGACAATGATCATCCGATCGCCGGCCCTGATCCCCAGCGACGAGAGCACGGTGGCGATCTCGTCAACGCGCTGCTCCAGTTCTCGATAGCTCCAGGAAGCCCCGTCCTCGACCAGCGCAATCCGGTCGGGCGCTCTGGCAACCGGTCCTGCCGTTACTTCATGGATTCGGCTCGGCAAGCCGACAGCAATCTCGTCGCCACTGATCGTCTCTGAAAGCTCCAGCACGACTGACCTCCCGACCGACCATGCCAACTTTGCAATTCGGCACACTTGGCTTCAGTTTATAGTTCTTTTTTAGAACTCGTCAATCGATAAATCGTCGTCGGACCGGAGTCGAACGGACAATCCATCTCTGAGCATGGTTTTGCGCGGCTCATAAAACCGCCGTTTACAACGCATCATCCGACAGCTAGTCTACAGTATCAAAGAAGAACTTAAAGGGAGGATCGAGGATGGCGGCGAGCCGCGGTGTAGCGATACTTGTTGGCGCAGGCGATGCCATTGGCGCGGCGGTCGCCCGGCGTTTTGCCCGAGGCGGCTATACGGTTTGCATCTGCAGGCGCGATGCCTCCAAATCGCAGGGACTACTGGCCGAGTTGAGGGCCGCGGGGCATGACGTTCACGCATTCAGCGTAGATGCGCGCCAGGAAGCAGAAGTCCAAGGCATTTTCGCGCGGGTCGAGAAAGAGCACGGGCCTGTCGAGGTTTGCCTCTACAATGCCGGCTCGAACGTCAACAAGCCTCTGCTCGACACGACGGAGAAGTTGTTCTTCAAAGCCTGGGAACTCGCCTGCTATGGTGGTTTCCTGGTTGGACGTGAGGCTGCCCGCGTGATGCTGTCGCGCGGACGCGGCACCATCTTCTTTACGGGTGCGACGGCAAGCGTGCGTGGCGGCTCGGGGTTTGCAGCATTTTCATCGGCGAAGTTCGGACTTCGAGCAGTGGCCCAGGCGATGGCGCGCGAGCTTGGACCGAAGAACATTCACGTCGTGCATCTCCTGATCGACGCTGGCGTGGATAGCGAGGCGATTCACCAACGCATGAAGGCAGCGAAGGGGATCGAAGCAAGCGATATTCCGCCGGATAGCCTGACCAAGGCGTCTTCTATTGCCGAAGCCTATTGGTTCACCCACCAGCAAAGCAAAGATGGCTGGACCCACGAGCTCGATCTCCGTCCGTCCGTGGAGAAATGGTAATATGGATGCGACACCAAACCTGACCCTGTGGGGCGTTGGAACGAGTCGCACCATTCGTCCGCATTGGGCCATGCACGAACTGGGCTTAGCCTATAAGACAAAGCCCATTGGCCCGCGAACCGGCGAAACCAAGACCGCAGAATACTCGAAGCTCAATCCGCGCCAGAAGATCCCGCTGCTTCAGGATGGCGACTTCTGTATCGGCGAGAGCGCAGCGATCGTTGCCTACCTGTCGCGCATGTATTCCACGCCGGAACGATCGCTGATTCCGGAAGCCCCGCGCGAGTATGCCGCGTGGCTGGAATGGTGCTTCTTTATCGTCGCGGAGCTGGATTCCACCAGCCTTTACGTGATGCGCCGCCATCGGGCCGACGCGCTCGGACCGATCTACGGCATTGCACCCGAGGTCGTTGCCCAGGCCGGCGAGTATTTCCGCCAGCAGTTGCGCCATGTCGAAGTCGCGCTCGCAGATGGCCGGCAATTCCTGATGGGCGACCGGTTTACGAGCGCAGACATCCTGCTCACGATCTGCCTAGAGTGGGCCATCGCCTATGGCGTCGGCATTTGCGACAACGCTCAGCCCTATCTCGAACGCATCAGGAAACGGGAAGCCTTTCAGCGAGCCGTTGCGGCGAATGTTCCGATGGCACCGATCACGCCGGCGCCGGCGAAGGTCTAAAATACGTCGCCAACGGGCTTCGCGGTTAGACCGCGACGCGCACGCTGCGCTCGGCGACCATCTTGTCGATGGCGCCGTCGTCGTAGCCCAGCTCGTGCAACACGTCGCGGGAGTGCTCGCCCACCCTGGGAGCAGGCCCACCGATCGCGGCCTCGTTGATCGCAAAACGCGCTGCTGGCTTAGGTTGCCGCACCCGCCCCACTTTCGGTTGATCGAACTCGGCAATGATATCGCGCGCGACCACCTGTTCATTGTGGATGATCTCGCCCCGCCGCAAGATCGGCGAACAGGGGACGTCGGCGGCATCCAGACGCTCCAGCCATTCTGCGGTGGTGTGCTGGCTGATATATTCGGCCATTTTGTTGATGCGTGCCGTGGCGTTGACCGAGCGCGCCGATGGCGTCGCAAACCGGGGATCCTTGGCAAGCTCGGGGTCGCCGGTGGCGCGGCAAAAACCCTGCCATTCGGAATCGGAAATAGTACCGGCGGTGATGTAGCCGTCGCTGGTCTTGAACACGAGATCAGGCCGATCGTTAGGATCGGCAGCAGTGGCCTCGGCACCCACCACCGTGTATTGCATCATGCCTTCCGGCCACAAATACGAGATCATCGCATCCAACATAGCGACCTGAATGTGATCACCTTGCCCTGTCTTCTCGCGGGCATAGAGTGCTGCCGCTACCGCCTGGGCGGTGAACACCGCGGTAGTCTTGTCACATACGATGGTTCGGATCATCTGCGGACGGTTCGTGACCGGCTGCGACTGGATATCGGCAAAGCCCGAGAGGCCCTGAATGATCGGATCGTAAACACGCTTCTTCACATAGGGTCCGGTGTCACCAACACCGCTGATCGAAACATAGATCAGGCGCGGATGTCGCTGGCGCAACTCTTCCACGCCGAGACCGAGACGCTCCATAGTGCCCGGCCGGAAATTCTGCACCAGGACATCGGTTTGCGCGACCAGTTTGGCGAGAACCTCACGGCCGGCTGCGCTTTTGACGTCAATCGACAGCGAGCGCTTGCCACGATTTGAAGAAATGAATAGCGCGGAGAACTCGCCATCCTTATCAATGGTGGCACGGCTGCGCCGGGTAATGTCGCCGCCGATCGGCTCGATTTTCAGGACGTCCGCGCCCTGATCCGCCAGGAACATGGTCGCGAAAGGACCCGAAACTACGCCTGTCAAATCGAGGACGCGAACGCCGTTGAGGGGACCGGGCATCACATTCTCCCTGAATTGACTTTGTTATAAGGTCGACTGAGGTTTCGTCATGCAGGTGCGCGGACGTCTGCCCGGCTCTGCAAGGCTCCAGGTTCTGGCCTTAGGCCGTCTTCGAAACGGGCTGGCCGATCTGCTCGACGATCGACTCCTCCACATCGCGAAGCTGGTCCTTGCCGAAGAACATCTCATTTCCAACGAAGAAAGTCGGCGAGCCGAATGCGCCGCGGTTGACCGCGTCGGTGGTCCGATCGATCAGCCGCTTCTTGACGTCATCCTGCTGTGCACGCGCAATCAGCCGGTCGATATCGACGCCTGAGGAGATGAATGCCTTTCGGAAAGTTTCAAGGTCATCCATCTTCTTCGGCTCCTCCCACATGTGGTGATAGGCCGCGCGGAAATACGGCTCGAACACGCCTTCGAACTGCGCCGCGACGGCACCGCGCATCAACATCAGCGTATTGACCGGAAAGAACGGATTGGGACGAAACTTCGTCACGTTATGGCGGCGAATGAAGCGCTGGGTCTCCAGAGCCTGGTATTCCGGCTTGTTCTTGATGCCACGAAGGGAATCGAACGGGGACATGTTGCCGGTCGCCTTGAAAATGCCGCCGAGCAGGATCGGGACATATTCGAATTTCACGCCGGTGCGCCGTTCGATTCCCGGAAGGGCCAGTTCCGCGAGGTAAGCATTCGGACTGCCGAAATCGAACAGGAATTCAACTTTGAGGGACATGTCAGCTCCTCCCGCAGAGCGCGATGTTGGTCAGATTTGGGTGATCTTCTAGGCCGAACGCAGGCTGTCACTCATTTCTATAGTTCTAAAATTGAACTGTCAAATCCGCTCTGAAATCACGGCGTTTCGGACGACCGGCGGGGGTATTGTATCCACTTTAGTACCTATCTAGAATGGTGTGAGCGGCGCCTGCCGCTTCCCCTGATTCGGGCGGAACAGCCGCCGGCCGACCGGAGAGCAGAATGAAATGGGATGAACTTGAGGAAGAGCCGTGTTCGATGGCTCGCACCATCGGTGTGATTGGTGACCGCTGGACTCTTCTGATTCTCCGCGAATGCTTCCTGCGCACGCGCCGCTTCGAGGGTTTTCAGTCAGCGCTTGGAATCACACGGCATTTGCTCGCCGAGCGGTTGAAGAAGCTGGTCCGGCAGGGCGTCCTGCGCCGCATTCCCTATCAGGAGTCGCCTAAACGCCACGAGTATATCCTGACGCAAAAGGGCCTCGACCTCTATCCGATCATGATGGCGCTCGTACATTGGGGCGACACCCACATGGTCGACGAACGCGGACGTCCCCTGCTGCATGAGCACCGCGAGTGCGGAAAGATGTTCGACCCCGTGATGGTGTGTTCGGAATGCGGCGAGCCGCTTTCAGCCAAGGAAGTTCATGTCCACCCTGGTCCAGGCGCGCGCCCGGCTCCAGAGAGGGTCTTGCTTGACAAAAAAGCAAAGCCGAAGCCCCGCAGGAAAGCGGCGTAACGGCGACTAGGCGCGTTTCCCCGCAACGGCCGCAGCGCCACAGCGGCTAACTCTGCGCCATCGGCTGGGTGAACTACAGCTTGACGCCCCCTGGTGCAGAAGCGCATCAGTTCGACTGACTATCCGATTTGCTCGCCATAACCCTCTGTTCTACGACAGGGCGTAAGAGGCCTCCCCGAGTAGCCTCTGCGGTTTATATTGCGATCAAAGCCACGGAGAGACCCCAATATTGTCCATGTGATGCAGGACGTTGCTTAGTTCGATTCTGGACCGAGCATTAGAAGCTCAATTTCCAAACGCGCCAAAAAATTTGGCAGGAATGGAGCTGCTTACCCAACGAACTCAACAGCTTGAGATCTGGCTGGGGCGGGAGGGATCGAACCTCCGAATGGCGGAATCAAAATCCGCTGCCTTACCGCTTGGCTACGCCCCAACAGACGACGAACGAGGTAGAACCGGCTACCGCAGATTCCCGTCGGTCGCAGCCGGTCTATAGGGAGCGGCGCGGCATTTCAACCGCCTGGAGGGGCAAAATACCCTTGGCATACCCTTGGCCCAGTCGGCTGGCGGCCTACGCTCTATTCCAGGCCTCAATGGCCGCCCCCGTTCCGGCCCAGCCATCCCGACGGCCCCAGTTGAGACCGCCCCCGTTTCATGGGAATACGGCGCCAATAATTGTCCTCGGGAGTGAGCCATGACCTACCGCGCGCCGATCTCTGACATGCTGCTGTCGCTCAACCATGGCGCGGGCCTCAAGGCCGCCGTGGAGGCCGGCCATTATGGCGATTTCGACGCCGACCTCGCGGCCGCCGTGCTGGAGGAAGCCGGCAAGTTCGCATCCGACGTCCTGGCGCCGCTCAACAAGGTCGGCGACGAGCACGGCATCAAGCTTAGCGACGGCAAGGTCACGACCGCGCCGGGCTGGCCCGACGCCTACAAGCGTTGGACCGAGGGCGGCTGGAACGCGGTGTCCGGCCCCGAAGATTTCGGCGGCCAGGGCCTGCCGCTCGCGATCAACGCCGCCTGCACCGAGATCTGGAGCGCGGCCAATGTCGCCTTCGGCCTCTGCCCGCTGCTGACGGCCTCGGCGATCGAGGCGCTGGATGCGCATGGCAGCGACGAGCTGAAGAAGATCTATCTCGAAAAACTGGTCTCCGGCGAATGGACCGGCACCATGCAGCTGACCGAGCCGCAGGCCGGCTCCGATGTCGGCGCGCTCCGCACCCGCGCCGAAAAGCAGGCGGACGGCACCTATCGCATCAAGGGGACGAAGATCTTCATCACCTATGGCGAGCACGACATGACCGACAACATCGTGCATTTCGTGCTGGCGCGTCTGCCCGATGCGCCCGCCGGCACCAAGGGCATCTCGCTGTTCCTCGTTCCCAAGTTCATGGTCAATGCGGACGGCTCGCTCGGGCAGCGCAACGACATCTATGCCTCCGGCGTCGAGCACAAGCTCGGCATGCATGCCTCGCCGACCTGCACCATGACCATGGGCGATCACGGCGGCGCGATCGGCTTTTTGATCGGCGAAGAGAACCAAGGCATGCGCTGCATGTTCACGATGATGAACCAGGCCCGCCTGGGCGTCGGCCTGGAGGGCGTCGGCGTTGCCGACCGCGCCTATCAGCAGGCGTTGGCTTATGCACAAGAGCGCAAGCAGGGCCGCGCGGTCGGCAAGACGGGCGACGGCTCGGATGCGATCTTCGTGCATCCGGACGTCAAGCGCATGCTGATGCGGATGCGGGCGCAGACTGCGGCCGCGCGCACCATCTGCTATGCGACCGCCGTCGCGATCGACGTCTCGACGCGCGCCAGGGACGCGAAGGTGCGCGCCGACGCGGCAGCACGCGCGGCGCTGCTGACGCCGATGGCCAAGGCCTATTCCACCGATGTCGGCAACGAGGTCGCCTATCTCGGCGTGCAGGTGCATGGCGGCATGGGCTTCATCGAGGAGACCGGCGCGGCCCAGCACTACCGCGATGCCCGCATCACCGCGATCTACGAGGGCACCAACGGCATCCAGGCGATCGACCTCGTCACGCGCAAGCTCGCAGCCAATGGCGGCGCGGCCGTGTGGGCGCTGCTCGACGAGCTCTCGGCAACCGTCAAGCAGGTGGAGGCCTCCAACGATCCCGCCTTCGGCACCACGGGCGTGAAATTGCGTGAAGCGCTCGACGCGTTGACGCGCACCAGCAAATGGCTGCTGGAGCGCGTTGCGTCCGCACCGAATGAGGCGCTTGCCGGTGCGACGCCGTATCTGCAGCAGTTCGGCGCGACGCTCGGCGGCTGCCTGCTCGTCTCCGAGGCGCTCGCCGCCAAGGCCGAAGGCCTTGGCGATGCGCCACGCTACGTCTCGCTGGCACGCTTTTTTGCCGAAAACATCGCGGTGCAGGCCGGCGCGCTCGAGCGCACAGTGACGGAGAGCGCGGAGTCGGTCGCGGCGGCGGATGCGGTGCTGCTGGGGTGAGTCGGCGCGTCGCTCTTGATCCGTCATCCTGAGGTGCGAGGCTTGAGATGCGAACGCATCGCGAGCCGAGCCTCGAAGGATGCACGGCCGGGATCCAGCCGGGCCGTCGCCCTTCGAGGGCCGCTGAAGAAGCGGCCACCTCAGGGTGACGGTGATAGATTTGGCGCTTCTTCCGTCCTCCTCCCCGGCCGCCGCAGCACGATGCCCGCCGCCACGAGATCCAGCACCACACACATCGCAAAGGCCGTCGTATAGTCGCCGGTCAGGCTGCGCACGACGCCGACAATGCCTGGGCCGAAGGCGCTGACGATTCCGCCAATCGAGGTGCCCAGTCCCATTGCGGCGGCGAAGGCGGCAGCGCCGATCTCGCGCTGGATGATCAAGGGCGGGAACGTGATCATGTTGCCGATCGACAATCCGTAGACGGCGCAGCAGGCCAGCAGCACGGTCGGATTCGTGCTTTGGAGCAGCACGAACAGCGCCGCCGCCTGGCTCGTCATCGACGCCGCGCAGGCGAGCCGCGGGTCGAGGCGGTCGACGAACAGGCCGAGCGAGAGGCGGCCGACCACCGCCATCGCCGCCATGATGGTCACGGCAAGGCCAGCACTGGCGCGCCCGATCAGCGGCTCCAGAAACGTCACCTGGTGGATGATGAATCCCATCTGCGCCAGCAGCGCCATCGCGATCGGCAGCACCATGGTCCAGAACGCCGCATTGGCGAGCAGCGCCTTGCGGGAATGGCTCGGCGCGGCCGCGCCGCCGGCGCTCGGAGGTCCGCCCGATGCCAGCGGCGTCCCGGCAGGCCAGCCGATGAAGGTCACCACGACCGGCAGCACCAGCACCATCATCGCGAGCGTGGCCGCCAGCATTGCGGAACGGAAGCCGATGCTGCCGGTCAGCGACAGCAGCAGCGGGACGAGGATGATGCCGCCGCAGGTCGCGCCGTTGAAGGCGAGGCTGAGCGCAAGCCCGCGCCGACGCTCGAACCAGGAATTCAGCACGGTCGCGATCACAACGGTCCCCATGCCGGTCCAGCCGACCGACATCAGCGCATAAGCGAGATAGAGCTGCCAGGGCGTCTGCATCAGCGCCAGCAGCACGGTCGAAGCGCCCAGCGCCGACAGGCCGCACAGGATCAGCGAGCGCAGCCCGATGCGCTCGAGCAGATCATCGGTGAAGATGACGAGCACGGAGGTCAGGAGAAACGAGAAGGTGCTGGCCGCGGAAACCAGCGTGCCGGGCCAGCCATGGGCGCGCTGAAGCTCGGCGAGATAGACGCCCTGGCCGTAGAGGCCGAAGCCGAACATGAAGAAGGCCATCAGGAAGCAGGCCAGCACGACGCGCCAGCCGCGATAATGCGGCGAGGATTCGTCAATACGGGTTGCGGCGATCGTCAAATCGAGCAGTCCGTCAATGGAACGGGCGCCAGATCGTGCACCACAACCACCGGTTTTTCAAATGAAACATTGTAGCTAATTGTTGCGAGGCGCGACGGCGGCGGGTGCCATGCATCAAACTTACGGGAATTCGGCACCGAAAGATTGAGCGAGCGCATTGGCACGCCCGCGAGATGATGTAGGCTGATGCTTCGCAACACTCGCGAGCGGCAAGCGTCGCGGCGCGCGCAGGGGGCTCTCATGCCGAATGGCAACATCGTCATCACCGAAGAGCGCGGAACGCGCGTGATCACCCTGCGCCGCCCGGGCAAGAAGAACGCGATCACCCAGGACATGTACCGGGAGATGAGCCGCGCGATCGACACCGCCCAGAACAATCCGGATATCCGCTGCATGATCATCACCGGCGGCTCCGGCGTCTTCACCGCCGGGGACGACATCGACGATTTTCTCCACGCCGACGCCTCGCGCCCCGAGATGCTGTCGAACGGCGCCAAATTCCTCTATTCGCTCGCCCTCAATGCCAAGCCGATCATCGCAGCCGTCGATGGCGCCTCGATCGGGATGGGCACCGTGATGCTGTTCCACTGCGACTATGTGCTGGCCTCGAACGCCGCGACCTTCTCCGCACCTTACATCCATCTCGGGCTCGTGCCGGTCGGCGCGGCCAGCCTCCTGATGCCGAGCACGATGGGCTACCAGCGCGCCTTCGCGATGCTGGTGATGGGGCGGACCTTCACCGCCGCGGAGGCGCAAGCCGCGGGCTTCGTCAACACCGTGGTCTCGCCGGGACATACCGAGGTCGAGGCGCGCAAGGTGGCGCGCGAAATCTGCCGGCTGCCGGCCGACGCCGTCGCAATCTCGCGCAAGCTGCTGCGCGCCCCGCCGGAGGAACTGACCCGCCGCATCGACCAGGAAGGCCATCTGTTCGGCGAGCGGCTCAAGTCGGACGAGGCGATTGCCGCGTTCAACACCTTCGCGAACAGGAAGAAAAGGTGAGGTGTGGTCGGCGACCAGCCAATGGTCGTCATTCCGGGGCGCGACGAAGTCGCGAGCCCGGAATCCATCGGGCCGCAGAGTTGGTGGATGAATGGATTCCGGGCTCGACGCTGCGCGTCGCCCCGGAATGACGGCGAGAACTTTCGTGAAACCTTCGCGCGGAACGATTAGTCTCGGCTCCATGCAATACCGATCCATCCTTGCCGCACTCGCCCTCGCCACCCTCCCCGCCTCTGCCCAGACCGCCGCCCCCGTCGAGCTGCGCGTCCTCGCGATCAACGATTTTCACGGCAATCTGCGGCCGCCGCCGGTCGGCATCCGCATCAATGACCCCGAAGACAAGACCAAGAAGGTGATGGTGGCGGCCGGCGGCGCCGAGTACATGGCGACGCTGGTGAAGCAGCTGCGCGAGGGGCGCAAGAACACCATCTTCGTCGCCGCCGGCGATCTGATCGGCGCGAGCCCGTTCCTGTCGGCGATGTTCCACGACGAACCCTCGATCGAGTCGCTGTCGATGATGGGCCTTGCGATCAGCTCGGTCGGCAATCACGAATTCGACGAGGGCAAGACCGAGCTCTTGCGCATGCAGAACGGCGGCTGCCATCCCATCGACGGCTGCCAGGGGCCGCATCCCTTCACCGGCGCCAAATTCCGTTATCTCGCGGCCTCCACCGTCGAGACCGCGACCGGCAAGAGCGTGCTGCCGCCCTACGAGATCCGGGAATTCGACGGCATCCCCGTCGCCTTCATCGGGCTGACCTTGAAGGAGACCGCGGGCGTCGTCTCGCCAGCGGGCATCGCCGGGCTCGAATTCCGCGACGAGGCCGAGACGGTGAACGCGCTGGTGCCGCAGCTGAAGGCGCGCGGCGTCGAAGCGATCGTGGTGTTGATCCACCAGGGCGGCGAGCCCGCCGGCGACTACAATGAATGCCCGGCTATCACGGGGCCGATCGTCGACATCGTCAAGAAATTCGATCGTGCCGTCGACGTCGTCGTCAGCGGCCATACCCACCGCGCCTATGTCTGCGATATCGACGGGAGGCTGGTCACCAGCGGCGACAAATACGGCACGTTGGTCACCGCGATCGACCTCAAGCTCGATCCCGCAACGCGCGACATCGTCAGCGCCAAGGCCGAGAATGTCATCGTCGCCAATGCTTCGCTGGCCAAGGATCCCGAGCAGACCGCATTGATCGACGCCTACGACAAGCTCTCTGCGCCGATCGCCAACCGGCCGGCCGGTTCGGTGACGCAGATACTGTCGCGCGTGCCGAACGAGGCCGGCGAAAGCGCGCTTGGCGATATCATTGCCGACGCGCAATTGCTCGCAACCCGCGATGCGAAGGATGGCAGCGCTGTCATCGCGCTCACCAATCCCGGTGGCATCCGCACCGACATCGTTCCGAAGGAGGATGGCGCGATCACGTTCGGCGATGTCTTCGCCAGCCAGCCGTTCCGCAACCGCCTCGTCACCATGACCCTGACCGGCAGCCAGCTCAAGGACATGCTCGAGCAGCAATGGCTGGACCCAAAGCGGCCGCGGATTCTCCAGGTGTCGAACGGGTTCAGCTATGCCTGGGATGCATCAAAGCCATTCGGCGAGCGCGTCAGCCTCGAGAAGATGACGCTCAACGGCAGGCCGATCGAGCCTGGAAGCGGCTACCGCGTCACGCTCAACGATTACCTCGCCGTCGGTGGAGACGGGTTTACCGTCGCCAAGCAGGGCACGGCGCCGCGATATGGCGGCTACGACGCGGACGCGCTGTTCGCGTTCTTCCGGGCACACGGGCCGATCGGTCCGCTGCCGCCCACCCGCATCCTGCGCGTTAATTGATCCGGATCAAACGGGCCGGATCGGGACGACCCTTTGCCATTGCCGGCCAAACGCCTAGATTGGGTTTTGCATTGCGTTTTGGCGCCGGATGCGCCAACGACGTCAAAAGCCCGCATCCCATGAGGCCGACCTGATGAGCACGCTTCTCCTTTCCCATAAGGCCTGCCTCGACCATGTCACGCCGCCGGGACACCCTGAGAGGCCGGATCGTCTGCGCGCGGTGGAAGAAGCTTTGTCGCATGAGCGCTTCCAGTTCCTGGCGCGCGGGGAGGCGCCGGAGGGTGATCTCGATCTCGTCACGCTCTGCCACAACGAGCACTACGTCACCGAGCTGCGCCACATCGCCCCGACCAGCGGGCAGGTCTATATCGACGGCGACACCTCGATGTCCCCCGGCACATGGGAAGCCGTGATGCGCGGCGTCGGCGGCGCGGTGGCGGCGACGGAAGCGGTGATGAATGGCGAGCACCGCAACGCCTTCGTTGCGGTGCGCCCGCCCGGCCATCACGCCGAGATCGGCAAGCCGATGGGCTTCTGCTTCTTCGACAATGTCGCGATCGCCGCGCGCCACGCCCAGCGCAAATACGGCATCAAGCGCGCGGCCATCGTCGATTTCGACGTGCATCATGGCAACGGCACGCAGGACATCTTCTGGTCGGACCCGACCGTGATGTACTGCTCGACGCACCAGATGCCGCTGTTTCCAGGCACCGGCGCGAAGAGCGAGCGCGGCGATCACGATACCATCGTCAATGCGCCGCTCGCCTCCGAGGACGGCGGCCCGGAATTCCGCTCCGCGTTCGAGAATCTGATCCTGCCGCAGCTCGAAAAATTCAGCCCCGAGCTCCTGATCATCTCCGCCGGCTTCGACGCGCATTATCGCGATCCGCTGGCTTCGCTGAACCTGCGCGCGGAGGACTATGCCTGGGTGACGCGCAAGCTGATGGATCTCGCCGACAAGACCGCCGAAGGCCGCATTGTTTCGGTGCTCGAGGGCGGCTATGACCTGCAAGGACTGAAAGAATCTGTTACGGCGCATGTCGGCGCCCTGATGGGCGCTTGAATGCGCCCGCCACATTAAGCCCGCAAAACCCGCCTTCACTGTCAGGAAAGCGAATCGGGCAATCGGAAACGGATATGGCCGAAAATACTCAAGTCGACGTCTCCAGGCTCACCTTCGAGCGCGCGATCGAGGAACTCGAAACGATCGTGAAGCGGCTCGAGGACGGCAAGGTGCCGCTCGAGGAATCCGTGACGATCTACGAACGCGGCGAGGCCCTGAAGCGGCGCTGCGAGGAATTGCTACGCCAGGCCGAGGCCCGCGTCGACAAGATCACCACCGATGCCAGCGGCCAAGCCACCGGCACTGCTCCGCTCGACGTCCAGTAAAGAGTGAAGCCGAGACTTTCCCGCTCAGCCTCCTGACGACGCAGGGCCGCGCGAGACGCAGGGCCGCGCAAAACGTCTTCATGGGAAGCGTGGCCGCCGCATCCTTTTCAGGATCGCACGGCGCTGTTCTCGAGAGGCATCGGGGTTCCGTGCCGGCGGATCGATGCCGTCCCCGTTCCAGAATCGGCCATTGAGGGCGAAAAAGCTCTCATTCAGGCAAAAAAAGACTGCCAAGGAACGAGCAGGGCCGGAGTCGCTTATCCCGGGCCACGGTTAACCAATGTGGCCCGCGAGTTACACCTGCATACCCCCAATCGGTCCGGCGGGTTGGCTTTGGCCCAAGCTTTGGTGTAAAGCTGCGCGGAGTGTGGCTTTTTGCAAGCCTTGCGTGGGCACCGATTACCGACGACAAGCGCTTCAAACTGCTAATGAAATTGGCTTGGGACGGACGAAGCCGATCTAAGTGACAGGGATCACAGAGACTGAACCGGAGCGCACTTAAGCTTACCTAAGCTTGAAGACGGGGCCTTGCCCCGTGCAGGTGGCTCCGACGGTTTGAGGACTCGCGCTGCGCCGATATTGTGCAAACCCATCGCGCACCGGAATGACCTTCCGGCGCTGACAAATTGGAAATCGCCGTGAACGCATACAGTAAGACGCCGCTTCTCGACACCATCCGGACGCCGGAAGACCTGCGCAAGCTCAAGGTCGAGCAGATTCGCCAGGTGGCCGACGAGCTGCGACAGGAGACCATCGATGCCGTCTCGGTGACCGGCGGTCACTTCGGCGCCGGCCTCGGCGTGGTCGAGCTCACCACCGCGATCCACTACGTCTTCGACACGCCGCGCGACCGGCTGATCTGGGACGTCGGCCACCAGGCCTATCCGCACAAGATCCTCACCGGCCGGCGCGACCGCATCCGCACGCTGCGCACCGGCGGCGGCCTGTCCGGCTTCACCAAGCGCAGCGAGAGCGACTACGATCCGTTCGGCGCGGCGCATTCCTCGACCTCGATCTCCGCCGGCCTCGGCATGGCGGTGGCGCGCGACCTCTCCGGCGGCAAGAACAACGTTATCGCCGTGATCGGTGACGGCGCGATGTCGGCCGGCATGGCCTATGAGGCCATGAACAATGCGGGTGCGATGAACTCGCGCCTGATCGTCATCCTCAACGACAACGACATGTCGATCGCGCCGCCGGTCGGAGCCATGAGCGCCTATCTGTCGCGGCTCTACTCGGGCAAGACCTATCGCACGCTGCGCGATGCGGCCAAGCAGATCAACAAGCGCCTGCCCAAGATCCTCGCCAACCGCGCCAATCGCGTCGAAGAATATTCCCGCGGCTTCATGATGGACGGCGGCACGCTGTTCGAGGAGCTCGGCTTCTATTATGTCGGCCCGATCGACGGCCACAACCTCGACCATCTCCTGCCGGTGCTGAAGAACGTCCGCGACATGGAGACCGGCCCGATCCTGGTCCACGTCGTGACGCAGAAGGGCAAGGGCTACGGCCCGGCGGAAGCGTCCGCCGACAAGTACCATGCCGTCGTCAAGTTCGACGTCGCGACCGGCACCCAGGCCAAGGCCAAGCCGAACGCGCCGGCCTATCAGAACGTGTTCGGCCAGAGCCTCGTCAAGGAAGCGCAGAAGGACGACAAGATCGTCGCCATCACCGCGGCGATGCCGTCGGGCACCGGCGTCGACATCTTCAACAAGGCCTTCCCCGATCGCACCTTCGATGTCGGCATCGCCGAGCAGCACGCGGTGACCTTTGCCGCAGGTCTTGCGACCGAAGGCTACAAGCCGTTCTGCGCGATCTACTCGACCTTCCTGCAGCGTGGCTACGACCAGATCGTGCATGACGTCGCGATCCAGAACCTGCCCGTCCGTTTCGCCATCGACCGTGCCGGCCTGGTCGGCGCCGACGGCGCGACCCATGCCGGCTCGTTCGACAACGCCTATCTCGGCTGCCTGCCGAACATGGTGATCATGGCGGCGGCGGATGAGGCCGAGCTCGTGCACATGGTGGCGACCCAGGTCGCGATCGACGACCGTCCGAGCTCGCTGCGCTATCCGCGCGGCGAAGGCCGTGGCGTCGAGATGCCAGAAGTCGGCATTCCGCTCGAGATCGGCAAGGGCCGCATGATCCGCCAGGGCAGCAAGATCGCCCTGCTCTCCTTCGGCACGCGCCTCGCCGAATGCGAGAAGGCCGCTGACGAGCTCGCCGCCCACGGCCTGTCGACCACGATCGCCGATGCGCGCTTCATGAAGCCGCTGGATACCGAGCTGGTGCTCGAGCTCGCGCGCGACCATGAGATCCTGATCACGATCGAGGAAGGCTCGATAGGCGGTTTCGGCTCGCATGTCGCGCAGTTCCTGACTGACCAGGGCGTGCTCGACACCGGCATGCTCAAGTTCCGCTCGATGGTGCTGCCCGACGTGTTCCAGGACCACGACACCCCGGCGGCGATGTACGCCCGCGCTGGTCTCGACGCCAAGGGCATCGTCGCCAAGGTTTTCGAGGCGCTCGGCAAGGATGTGAAGACCGAAACGGTCAAGCTGGCTTGATGGTTTCACCTCTCCCGCTTGCGGAAGAGGTCGACGCGCAGCGTCGAGTGAAGGCTTTCGCCTCTTGGAGGTGCTCGCTTGCAGAAGCAACCCTCTCCCAGCCCTCCCCCGCAAGCGGGGGAGGGAGCGCAGTCTTCGCCGCGGATCGCAGCTCGCCTGATTTCTCCCAAGCGGTCACTCCATGAAAATCTATCTGGCAGGCCCCGACGTGTTCCTGCCGGATGCGGTCGAGATCGGCCGGCAGAAGGTCGCGATCTGCGCAGCACACGGGCTTACCGGGCTCTACCCCCTCGATAACGCGATCGATCTCACCGCGCTCGATGCATCGCGGCAGATCTTTTGCGGCAACGAAGCGATCATGGACGCGGCCGACGCCGTCATCGCCAATCTCACTCCGTTCCGCGGGGCCGGCGCCGACCCCGGCACCGTCTACGAGCTCGGCTATATGGCCGGCCGCGGCAAGTTCTGCCTCGCCTATTCCAACGACGGCGCCGTCTATGCGGACCGCGTCACGCGCTTCATGGACGTCACGTCGGAGGACGGGCGGCTGGTCGACGCCCAGGGGCTGACCGTCGAGGATTTCGGTCTCGTCGACAACCTCATGATGATCCATGCGCTGGAGCTGCATGGCTGCCCGCTGGTGACGCCGGCCGCGATGCCGATCGACGTCTGGCACGATCTCGCCGCGTTCGAGACTTGCGTCCGGATGGCGGCTGCGCGATTGATCGCCACATAAGCCTTTCAGTCGTCCTTCGGAGATCCGATGTCCCCTGCCCGCAAGCGCGCGGATGTTCTCTTGGTCGAGCGCGGCCTGTTCGAGAGCCGGGCGCGGGCACGCGCGGCCATCGAAGCCGGGCTCGTCACGGCCGACGACAAGCAGGTCTCGAAACCGTCGGAGACGATCGCTGAGGACGCGGTGATCCAGGCCGAGCCCGCGCACCCCTACGTCTCCCGCGGCGGCGTCAAGCTCGCCGGGGCGCTGGAGCGCTACCCGATTGATATCGAGGACCATGTCTGCCTCGACGTTGGGGCCTCCACCGGCGGCTTCACCGAGGTGCTGCTGGCGAACGGTGCCAGCCTGGTGTTCGCAATCGACGTCGGCAGCAGCCAGCTGCATCCCTCGCTGCGCGATCATCCGAAGATCGTGTCGATGGAGGAGACCGACATCCGCAGTTATGAGGGCAAGCGCCTGCCGGCGCGGCCCGACGTCGTCGTCATCGACGTCAGCTTCATCTCGCTGAAGGCGGTGCTGCCGGTGGCGCTGTCGCTGGCGGCCGCGCCGATGAGCCTGCTGGCGCTGATCAAGCCGCAGTTCGAGGCGGACCGGAAGCACAACAAGAAGGGCATCATCCGCAACGCCGCCGTGCACCAGGAGATCTGCGACGACATCGCGGCTTTTGCCGCTTCGCTCGGCTGCACCGACATCGAGGTGTTCCCCTCGCCGATCCCGGGCGGCGACGGCAATATCGAATTCTTCCTGGGCGCGCGCCGTGGTTGAGCGGCTGACCATCGATCATGTCGGCCATCGCGGTGACGGCGTTTGCCTCGACGCCGGCGAAGCAATCTATGTGCCCTACACGCTTCGAGGCGAGACCGTCGAGGTCGATCACGTCGTGGGCCACCATCCCGACCGCCGCAAGATGCTCGCAGTGGAGGTCGCAAGTCCCGAACGCGTCGAGCCGTTTTGTCCGCATTTCGGCGTCTGTGGCGGCTGCGCCATCCAGCATTGGGCGGCTGAGCCGTATCGCGCCTGGAAACGCAATATCGTGGTGGAAACGCTGGCGCAGGCCGGCATCAATTGCGAGGTGGCGCCGCTGGTCGATGCCCACGGGGCCGGGCGCCGGCGCATCACGCTGCACGGCCGGTTCGGCACGCACGACATCCTCAAGGTCGGCTTCTCCGCGACGAGCTCGCATGACGTCATTCCGATTCATCGCTGCCCCATCCTCGACCCCGCACTCGACGGCGCACTTGATGCCGCCTGGGCGCTGGCCGAGCCGCTAACCACCAAGATGCCGGTGACGAAGCCGCTGGATATCCAGGTCACCGCGACCGCCAACGGTCTCGACGTCGACGTGCGCGGCTCCGGCGCGCTGCCGACGCCGCTGGTCACGGCGCTGTCGCGCGTCGCCGAGCAGCATCGCCTGGCACGGCTGACGCGGCACGGCGAGCTTGTGCTGCAACGGCTGCCACCGACGGTGAAGATGGGCCGCGCGGAGGTGACGCTGCCGCCAGGCTCGTTCCTGCAGGCGACGGTGGCAGGCGAGGAGACGCTTGCGGCGCTCGTCACTGAGCGCATCGGCAAGGCCAAGGAGGTTCTCGACCTCTTCTGCGGCGTCGGACCATTCGCGCTGCGGCTCGCCGAGAAGGCCCGCCTCACCGCCTATGACAGTGACGCCGGCGCCATCGCGGCCCTCGCGAAGGCCGCGCGCACGCCGGGCCTGAAGCCGATCAAAGCCGCGCCGCGCGATCTGTTCCGCCGCCCCCTGGTGCCGCAGGAGCTGCGCGACTTCGATGCCGTGGTGTTCGACCCGCCGCGCCAGGGCGCCCAGGCACAGGCACTGAAGCTCGCCGCGAGCAAGGTGCCCGTCGTGGTCGCGGTGTCCTGCAACGCCGCAACCTTTGCCCGCGACGCGCGGCTGCTGATCGACGGCGGCTATCGGCTGGAGGCGGTGGTGCCGGTCGATCAGTTCCGCCACACGCCGCATGTGGAGCTGGTGGCACGGTTCAGCCGGTGACGCCAGACTCTACTGTTCGAGCATGATCCTTTCGGAAAAGCGCTGCACACTTTTCCGGATCATGCTCTACGCCGACGGCTCGAATTGCGGCTGCCATCGCAAGAGGTAGGACTGCAGCGAGCGCACCGCGATCGCCAGCAGGATGCCGACGAACATCATGACGAAGATGGCGACCATCATCTCGCT
The DNA here is from genome assembly GCF_000473065.1 of Bradyrhizobium sp. WSM1743. Taxonomy (GTDB): domain Bacteria; phylum Pseudomonadota; class Alphaproteobacteria; order Rhizobiales; family Xanthobacteraceae; genus Bradyrhizobium. The sequence goes on along the minus strand of NZ_AXAZ01000001.1, from coordinate 82,301 downwards.
GGCATTGGCGCGCGCCTCCGCTTCGATGATGAGCTTGCCGAGCCCACGTTCGGCACCGATGAACTCGCCGACGATGACGCCGATCAGTGCAAAGGACACGGCTGGCAGCAGCGAGGCAAACACCCAGGCGAGCGCGGACGGGATCACGACCGTGCGCAGCACCGTGAATTCGCTGGCGCCGAGCAGGCGGGCGGCGGCGACCTGATCGCGGTCGACCGCACGCGTTCCCTCGAAGGTGTTGAAGAACACCACGAAGAACACGACGAGCCACGCCGTCGCGATCTTGGAGAGATCGCCGAGGCCGAAGATCAGGATGACGAGCGGCACCAGTGCGATGCGCGGTATCGAGTTGAGCGCCACGATATAGGGTCCGAACACGCGGGCAAGGAAGTCCGAGCGGCCGAGGACCAGGCCGGTCGCGATGCCGCTCGCTGAGCCGAACAGAAAGCCCCACCAGGTGTTCTTCAGGGTGACGAGCGTCGCAAGCCACAGATTGTTGTCGCTGCCCGTGATGCAGGCGGTAAAGCCGGCCGCGTCGGAGAAGCAACCAAGCCGCAGGAAGCTCTGCCAGATCAGCGATGGCTTGGCGACGAAATAGGGATCGAGGATCTTCGGCACGTAGGCCTTCGGCAGCAGCGCCCTGCTCCACTCGAAGCCCCACTGCCAGACGACGAGAACGGCTGCGAGAATGGCCAGTTGCCAGAACAGAATGACGGTGCGGCTCTTGGTCATGATCACTCGGCCTTGGTGCGGCGGAATTCTTCGCCGAGGGAATGCCAGATGTGGGAATAGAGCCGGCCGAACTCGGCGGTCTCGCGCACGGCCACGGGATCGCGCGGACGCGGGATGGCGACGTCGAAATCTTCCTTGAGACGCCCGGGCCGCGCCGAGAGCAGGATGATGCGGCTCGCCAGCGTCAAGGCTTCGCCGAGATCGTGCGTCACGAACAGCACGGTCTGCCGCTCGCGTTCCCAGATCTCCAGCAGCGTCTTGTGCATCTCGAGCTTGGTGTGGGTGTCGAGCGCACCGAACGGCTCGTCCATCAGCAGGATCTCGGGCTCTAGGATCAGCGTGCGCATCAGGGCGACACGCTGACGCATGCCGCCGGACAGCATGCGCGGAAAGCTCTGCGCAAAGCCCGAGAGGCCAGCCTTCTCGACGGCCGAAGCAACCCGCCCCGCCCGCTCGGTCTTCGGCAGTCCCGCGATCTCGAGCCCATAGCCGATGTTCTGCTCCACGGTTCGCCAGGGGAACAGCGTATCGCGCTGGAAGACATAACCGACCCTGGGGTTGACCTTGCCGGTCTCGACCGTGTTCTCGTCGATCAGGATGCGTCCGCCCGAACGCGGCAACAGCCCCGCGACCATGTTGAGGATGGTGCTCTTGCCGCAGCCGGATGGACCGAGCAGCGCGACGAACTCGCCCTGCTTGACCTCGAAGGAAACGTCATCCACTGCCACGAACTCGCGGCCGGACGCGTTGAAGCGCTTGGCAAGACCCTGCACGGCGATGCGCGTGCGCGCCGCCGCTGTTCGATCCTTATCGCGCGCGAGCGCGAGGCCCTGGCCTGGCGCGGCGATCATTTGTATTTCGCCCTGGCCGTCTGGAGGAAGCTCATGTCGACGACATCCTCGTACCTGGTCTCGGGAATGTCGGTCCCCTTGCGATACCAGGGCTTGGCGCCGCGTTCGAACGCGGGCTTGTCGATGATCCCGTCATAGGCCCAGGTCGACTTGTCGAAGCCGAGCTCGGCGCTGACCGCATCGGGATCGATGCCTGAGAAATATTTCGGCGTGACCAGCGCCTGCACCTCCGCAAGCGGCGTCGCCTTCACGAAAGCCATCGCACGGTAGATCGCGTTGACATAGGCCTGCACCATCGCCTTGTCCTGCTCGACCGTGTCCTGGAGCGTGTAGATCACGAGCACGGGCAGCGTCCCGCCGAAATCCTTGTCGAACACGCCGGGCTTCGACGTATCGTAGATCGTCCGGCCAAAACCCTTCTTCTCGACCTCGACGATCCAGCTCGGCGGCGCCATGATGGCATCGAACTGCTTGGTCTGGAGCGAAGGGAACATGGTGTTGGTCCCGCCGCCCGCGACCCAGTTCACCTTGTTGCCGAGGCCACGCGCTTCGAACACATAGGTGCCGAACACCCAGGTGCCCGACCCGATGGCGGTCGCGGCGACGATCGGCTTGGCGCCGTCCGCGCGCTTGTAGTCTGCGAGCTTCTCGACCGAATTGATGCCGCTGTCGTAGAGGTCCTGCCGGACCATGATGTTGGCATAGGAGCACACCATCTCGGTCGCGAGCAGGATCTTGCAGGGCTTGCCGCGCGCACCGAGCTGGAGCGGATGGCTGGCGTCGCCATGCGCGAACAGCGCCTGCCCCGCCGCCAATGTCTGGCGGCCGAATGTGCCGGCATTGCCGGTGACGAGCTTGGAATCGAGCCCTTCGTCTCTGAAGTACCCCTTCAGCTCCGCGATCATGCCGATGGCGTAGACCGGTGAGACCGGCCCGAACGCGAGCGAAACCTGCTTGGCCTGTGCGTGCAATCGTCCCGGCAGCAGCGATGCACCGGCCCATGCGGAGCCCGCGATCAGCGCCTGGCGCCTGGTCATCTTCATGTGCTCCTCCTCCCCTGGTTTTGTTCGATTGCGCCGACCGGTCAGGACGGCGCGACCTTGATCGTCCCTGCTTGTCGCAGCGCTTCGATCTCATTCGGCGACATGCCGATCTCGCTCAGGATCTCACCGCTGTGCTCACCGATCTCAGGTGGATCGTAGCGGTTGGGCAGGCGCCTTCCGTCCATGGAAATCGGCAAGAGCGGCGTCTTGGCCGCGCGGCCGTCAGGAAGCCTGATATCGGTCAGGCCACCCGAGCGGTTGAGATGCGGATCGTCGAAGAGATCGCCGGGCTTGTTCACCGGCGCATAAGGCAGATCGAGCTGCTCAAGCCGCGCTGCCAGATCGGCCTTGTCCCATTGCTTGAAGATCTTCGCGATTTCGGGGATCAGCCAGCTGCGATGATCGACGCGGTCGTTGCTCGTCGCAAAGCGCGGATCAGAGAGCCAGGCTTCGCGATCGAAGGCGCGGCAGAACGCCTCCCATTGCTCTTCACCGACGATGGTGACGAACAGTTTTGAGCCGTCCCTGGTGTCGAAGAGATCGTAGACCGGCCACGGGCTGTCCTTGATCGAATACGGGATCGAGGGCTGGCCGCTGACCACCTCGCACATCATGGCCTGCGCCATCAGGAACACGTTGTTCTCGTACAGCGCGCTCTGGATGTAGCGGCCGCGGCCGGTGCGCTGCCGCTCGGCCAGGGCGGCCTGGATCGCGATCACGCCGAACATTCCGCCCATGACATCGTTGACCGAGGCGCCGGCGCGCATGGGCCGGTCGGGCAAGCCGGTCATGTAGGCGAGGCCACCCATCATCTGTACGACTTCGTCGAGCGCGAGGCGGTTCTCGTAAGGCCCAGGCAAATAGCCCTTGAGCGAGCAATAAATCAGGCGAGGAGCGAAGGCCGCGACGCTCTCGTAGTCGAGGCCGATCCGCTTCAACAGGCCCGGCCGAAAATTCTCGATCAGGACGTCGCTGTTCTCGATCAGCCGGCGTGCCACGTCCTGGCCTGCCGCGGTCGACGTATCCAGCGCGATGCTGCGCTTGTTACGGCTGTAGGTCGCAAAGAACCCGGCGGCGGGCCCCTTGAAGGTGCGGGTGCGGTCGCCCTTGGGCGGCTCGATCTTGATCACGTCGGCGCCGAGATCGGCGAGGATCAGGCCGCAGCTCGGCCCCATCACCATCTGGCTGAACTCGATCACCCGAATGCCGGCCAGCGGACGAAGCTCCGATGCCGCCTCGCGCGCAGCCATGATCATGCCGCGCTCCGCAGGACCTTGGGGACACCGGCCTCGTGCAGATGCCCGGTCAGATGTTTTGCCGGGATATGGCGGGCGAGAATCTCGCGCGTCTGCATCAGGCGGTCGAGGTCGATGCCGGTTGAGAGCCCCATACGCTCCAGCATGAACACCAGATCCTCGGTGACGATGTTGCCGCGCGCACCGGGAGCAAACGGACACCCGCCGAGGCCGGACACGGCGGCGTCGAAACGGCGGATGCCGGCTTCGAGTCCGGCGACGGCATTGGCGAGGCCGGCACCCAGCGTATCGTGCAGATGCAGCCGCAGCGTCATTTGCGACCCGACCTCGCGCTGCACCGCCGTGACGATCTGCCGGATCGATTTGGGCGTCGCATAACCGACGGTGTCGGCAAGCCCGATCTCATCGGCGTGGGCTTCAGCAAAACCGCGTGCCACACGGCACACGGCCGCTTCGCTCACCTCACCTTCCAGCGAGCAACCGAAGGAGGTGGCGATCGCGCCCATCAATAGCGGCCGCTGGTCCGCCGGCCGGGCGTCGATCGCGGCGCGGACCGCGCGAAACCCCTCCACCTGCTCGTCGACCGAGCGGCGCACGTTGGCGCGGTTGTGCGTCTCGCTGGCCGAGATGACGAAATAGACGGCGTCGACGCCGGCGGCGATGGCGCGCTCGGCGCCCTTGGGGTTCGGCACCAGCGCGCCGATGGTGGCCGATTTGTGCGTGAGCGCATGCGCCATCACCGTGTCGACGTCGGCGAATTGCGGCACGACCTTCGGCGGGACGAACGAGCCGGCATCGATCTCGCGTACGCCCGCAGCGGCGATCGTGTCGATCAGCGCGCATTTGGCTTCGGTCGGAACGAAGATGTCCAGGTTCTGGAGACCATCGCGGGGGGCGACCTCGCAAATGTGGACATCGGGCGCACGCGCCATCGGGGCTCTCCCTGGTCGATTGTATATTGTTGCATAAAAGAACAATCCATGGGACAATCTGTCAAGCCCTAAAACTTGCGTGCACTGCAGTGATCGCATCCGACAGTTCCCGACAGCGCAGCGCTCAGAACGGTTCCGAGCGCGCCGAACATCTCGCCGGCCTGATCATGGCGCTCGCCCGCCGCGAGGGCATGAAGGCCGGCGACCGCCTGATCGAACAAAGGCTTGCGGATGCGCTGGATCTTTCGCGCGCGCCGATCCGGCTCGGCCTGAAGGCCCTGGAAGCGGCGGGGCTGGCGCGCGGCGAACCGCATCGCGGCTTCGTGCTGGCCAAGAATCCCACCAGCGGCGCCGCCCAACCGGCGCTCGCGGCCATCAGACGCAACGAGCAGGTTTATGCGACCATCGCAGGCGACGTGCTCGCGAGCCGGCTTCCGGCCGACGTCACGGAGGCGGAGCTGATGCGCCGCTACGGCCTCAGCCGGGCCGAGCTACAGCGGCTGCTGGACCGGATCGCCGCCGAGGGCTGGATCGCACGTCTGCCCGGCTATGGCTGGCGCTTCGCGGAGACGGTCTCGAGTCCCGAAGCGCAAGCGCAGGCCAAGGCGTTTCGCGCGGTGATCGAGCCGGCGGCGATCTTGCAGCCCGGCTTTGCGCTGCCGCAGGAGGTGATCGTACGCCTGCGCGAACGCCAACAGCGCGTCTTCGACGGCGAACTCGAGAAGATGACGATCGGCGAGATCTTTCACTCCGGCTGTGAATTCCATGAAGAGATCATCCGCGGAGCGGGCAACCCCTTCTTCCTCGAAGCGCTCAGGCGCGTGAACTCGATCAGGCGCCTGTTCGCCTATCGCAGCTTCGCCGACCGTGACGGCATGCGGCGGCATGTGCGCGAGCATCTGCGCCTGCTCGACGTTCTGGAAACGCGGCGCTACGCCGAAGCAGCCGACCTGATGGCCCGGCACCTGCAACGCCCGCTAGTCGCAGGCGTGTCGTGATGCCTGTGGCGATCGCTTAACGCCGAAGGCCGCTCAGCGCCGGAGACTCGCCGGGCAGCATCGATGAGTTGATGTCACTGTCTATGCGGCCCGATTGCTGCTGGGTGTAGCCGACGCCGAACGACAGGCTGAGGTTGGAAGTCGGCTTGAATTCGACACCCGCAAATCCGCCATAGCCGGGCGAAGCGCTGGAGGTGAGCGGCGCCAGCGAGCTGCCGATGCCGTTGCCGAATTTCAGCGTCTCGAAACCGGCGAAGAACGTGACGGGCATGCCGCCAGCCGTCTTGGTGTTGTAGCCGAACTGCGTGCTGTCAAAGGAGAGAGCACTGAAATTTCCGGCCGAACCGGCCTGATTGAAACCGCTCCATCCTAAATTGCCGCGCTCGCTGCCGACGAAGAAACCGTTCGCATAGCTGGTACGCCAAGCCGCATCGCCGGCGTTGAAGCTCGGGAAGTTGCCGTAGATGTCAGAGCTCTGACCGGCGCCTCCACCGAGCCCGAAAGGCCCGCCGGGGATCCAATATCTCAGCGGCGCGACTTGCGCATGAACCAGCTCTCCGCCGAGACAGAGCACTGCGAGAGCCGCAAGGAGACATGAACGTGCGAGGTTGAACATTCCGATGACCGTCAAGAATTTTGCAAATTATACTCCTCGACCATCATCAATGCCAGCGGAGTGACCGCGCCGGCCTCGCGGCCGGAAGCCTTTCGGGGAACTGCACCTGATGCCGCACGATCCGTTGCTCACCCGCCTGACATCCGCTCTAGCCGACGTGCCGGGCGTTCAGGCTGTCGTGCTCGGCGGCTCACGCGCGCGGGGCAGCGCGCATGCTGCGTCGGACTACGATATCGGCCTCTATTTCAAGACGGCGATTCCGCTGGATACCGAACGACTGCTGGCCGCCGCGAAGGACGTCGCTGACGATCCCGCCGCCACGAACGTGACGCCGGTCGGAGAATGGGGCCAGTGGATCGTCGGCGGCGCCTGGCTTGCGGTGGAGGGCCGCAAGGTCGACCTGCTCTACCGTAACGCCGACGCGGTCGAGGCCGTCATGGAATTCTGCCGCGCCGGCGTGGTCACCATGGACTACCAGCCCGGCCATCCGCACGGCCTCTGCTCGGCGATCTGGATGGGCGAGATCGCGTATTGTCGGCCTCTGCACGATCCGAACAGCGTGATCGCTCGGCTCAAGTCAATCGCGCTGCCTTATCCGCCGCCGCTGCGTGCGGCGTTGATCCGGCGCTTCCAGTGGGAAATCCTGTTCAGCGTCGAGAATGCCGAGCTCGCAGCCGGACGTAACGAGCGGAGCCACATCGCTGGATGCGTCTACAGGTCGCTCGCCTGCGTCGCGCAGGTGCTGTTCGCACTGAACGAGCGCTATCTGATCAACGAGAAGGGGGCTCTGCAGGAGGCCGCCGGCTTGCCGCTGGGGATCCCACACCTGGTGGAGCAGTCCGACCAGATCTGGCAGCTCGTCGCTGATGGCGGCTTCGCACAGGCCTGCGCAATGCTACGGCAAGTCGACCAACAATTGAAGACGCTGACGCAACCCGGCGGGCCACCGCCGTGAACGCTATGCCGTCTTGTCGACAGAAGACGACGAATCCGCCGGCGGATATTTCGTCACCGGCACCATGAAGGATTTCGTGCCGACCTGATAGATGACCTTGCCGTTCTGTCCGTCGTCGGTCGCGATCTGCGCCTGGCCGAACATGATGACGTTCTTGTAGACGATGCCGGTGCCCTGGCGGGTGATGCCGTCGGTGGTGACGCTGACCTGCGCTTCCTTGCCGTTGACCGAGAGCACCTTGAAGCTCGCGCTCTTGCCGTTGTCGCTGGAATAGCCGCCCCAGCTTCCCATAAGGCGGCTGTCGGAAGCCGGCGGTTCCTGCTTCTCCAGATTCGCGGTCTGCTTGCCTGAGCCGCCCACTGAGAACAGCAGCACCATGCTCTTGCCGTCCTTGGTACCGACCGTGACCCCGCCGAAGGTAATAAGCGACCCGTTGACCTCGCCGAAGCCGCGCTCGGTGTGCCCGTTATGGGTATACTCGACCTGCGCCCGGGCGCCGCGGATGTTCACCACCTTGAAGCTGACGGCTTGGTTGTTGCCCACCCAATTGCCCTTCCATTCACCGAGCAGCCTGCTCTGGTGAAAGACCCGCTCGTTGGTGGGAGAAATCTGGCTGGTGCTCGACGTGACGATGGCCATGGATTGCTCAGTGGACGGGTGCGATGAACCCGCTCTCATTCGCGCGTCCGACAGCAAAGTCGAAACAACGATCGGGAACGAACTGAAACGACCGGATTAGGGCCATGCACCGGTTAACGAGCAGTTAAATTCAACTGCCTATTGGGATGGGCAAAAGGTCTCAGCCGGCTTTAGCGTCCCCAGCGATCGGACCAGATCTTCTCGCCAATCAGGCAGTTGACACGGGGCTCCTTGTCGGCAACGCGCATCACGGGACGCTCCGGCGTGCGGCCGGCGACTTCCATGAGCAGCTTGGTGCGGATCGCTTCCTTGAACTTGTCGCGGTCCTTGATCGTGATGACGAAGGAGCCGGGACCTCCGACGACGCAGTCCTCGTAGTAGAAATCGAGATTGTCGATATCCATGGTCGAATAGGACGGCTCCTTGACCATGATCGGCAGGCCGTTGATGACGATGCCCTTCTCGAGCGCGGCATCGCGCGCCACAGTGACCGGACCGCCATTGTTGTTGGGACCGTCGCCGGAAATGTCGATGACACGGCGCAAGCCCCGATAGGGATCCTCGTCGAACAGCGGCATCGCGAACATGATCGCGCCGGAGATCGAGGTGCGCGAAGCGCGCCGGATCGGCGTCTTCATGATTTCGGCGGCAACCGCATCCGCCGTCTCCGGTCCGTCGACCAGCCGCCAGGGAATAATGACCTTTTGGTCACTGGAGGCAGCCCACTCGAAATAGGTCACCGCGATGCGGCCGTTCGGGCCGAGCTTCAGCGCCTGCAGGAACTCCTTCGACTGGATTGCCTGCGCATAGCCCTCGCGCTGGATCGCGAGCTCGTCCATGTCCATGGAGTAGGACACGTCGACCGCGAGGATCAGCTCGACGTCGACCGCCTGCGCGTCCTTGTCGGCCGCAAGCCGCTGCGGTTGATTGTTGGACGATTCGAATTTGGGTCCTGGTGCCGCGATGCCCGCGACGTCCCCTCCGGCAAACATGCCGGCCACCAGCACAGCCCCGATCGAGAACAGCAAACGCATCGCAGTCTCCCGTCGTATGACGCGATGGTGACATGCAATCGCCCTGCCGCAAAGGCCGAAGATCGCTTGCGCTTCACATTCGAGTTAAGGAATTGGCGCGCGTCACGCAAAGCTGCCGCCATGTTGCCGCGCTTGCGTCACCGGAACACGCGCAATCACAGGCTCCATCATTCCGGGGCGGCTCGAAGAGCCGAACCCGGAATCTCGAGATTCCGGGTTCGATGCTGCGCATCGGCCCGGAATGACAGGTGATGATGGGACACTCCCCCGCCCACTTGTCCGGCGCGATTTCCATGCTAGGCTGACCGCACAGATGGGGATGGAGTCCCCCGACAACCGCCCGGCGGTCGATGACCTCGTGGGCTGATGACTCCTGCTTGAGGAGAGGTAATCTTTAGGCCTCTGCCTTGGGCGGGAGCATGGACGTACCCGCCGATGGCGGGTTTTTTGTTGCCTGCTGGCGGAGGCCCGGAGAGGGAGAAGGCAAAGACGTGACGATGACGACACCGAATGCTGCGCGCGCCACGCTGCCCAGAGGGATTTGGGTGCTCGGCTTCGTCTCGATGCTGATGGACATTTCCTCCGAGATGATCCACGCGCTGCTGCCGGTCTATCTCGTCGCCGTGCTCGGCGCTTCCACCCTCACCGTCGGCTTCATCGAGGGTATTGCGGAGGCAACCGCCTCGATCACGAAAATCTTCTCCGGCGCGCTGTCGGACTGGCTCGGACGCCGCAAGCTGCTCGCCGCGCTCGGCTATGGCCTTGCCGCCTTCACCAAGCCGCTGTTCCCGCTCGCGCCCAGCGTCGGATGGCTGGTTGCCGCGCGCTTCATCGACCGCGTCGGCAAGGGCATCCGCGGCGCGCCACGCGATGCGCTGATCGCCGATATCGCCCCCGTCGGCCTGCGCGGCGCGAGCTTTGGCCTGCGGCAATCGCTCGACACCATCGGCGCATTCGTCGGACCGCTCGCAGCGATCGGCCTGATGTGGTGGACGGCTGACAATTATGCCCTCGTGTTCTGGGTGGCGGTGCTGCCGGCATTCTTGTCCTTTGGCTTGATCGCGTTCGCGGTGGAGGAGCCGGAGTCAGATCCAAGCCGGAAACCTGCCGAAAATCCGCTCAATCTCGCCGCGATGCGGCAGCTCGGAGCGGTCTATTGGCGTGTCGTGGCGGTCGGAATCGTCTTCACGCTCGCGCGCTTCAGCGAGGCGTTTTTGATCCTGCGCGCACAGAACATCGGACTCAATGCGATGTGGGTGCCGGCGGTGCTGGTGCTGATGAACGTCGTCTATGCCCTGTCGGCCTATCCGGCCGGCATGCTGTCGGACCGGATCAACCGGACCGGCCTGCTTGCGCTCGGCCTCGTTTTCCTCGCCGGCGCCGACCTCGCGCTGGCGCTGCTGCCGAACTTAGCTGGCCTCGCGCTCGGCGTCGTGCTGTGGGGCCTGCATATGGGATTGACGCAAGGGCTGCTCTCCGCCCTCGTCGCCGACGCCGCGCCGCCGAGCCTGCGCGGCACCGCATTCGGCTATTTCAACCTGTTCACCGGACTTGCCTTGCTGGCCGCGAGCGTGATCGCGGGCGCCTTGTGGGACGCCTATGGTCCGGCAGGAACCTTCCTTGCGGGGCTCGGCTTTGCGCTGGTTTCGCTTGTGGGGCTGCTCGCCGTCGGCAAGGGTCTGGCGGTAGGGAACAAGTGATGACGGGGGGCTGTTCATCTTGCTGAGCGGAGCAATTGCGATCGTGATCGGCAGCGCGCTGGGCGGCTGCGCGCGCTATTTCGTCTCCGGTGCGATTGCGCGGCGGCTGGGCGAAACGTTTCCGTGGGGCACCATGACCATCAACGTCACCGGCGCCTTCCTGATCGGCATTTTGGGCGCGCTAGCGACGCATCCGGGCTCGGTCTTCGCCTCGCCCAATCCCTGGCTGTTCGCGGTGACCGGGTTTCTCGGCTGCTACACGACGGTTTCCTCGTTCAGCCTGCAAACGCTGACACTCGCGCGTGGCGGCGAGCCGCTCTCGGCGCTCGGCAATGTCGCGTGCTCGGTCGGGCTGTGCCTCGCCGCTGTCAGCTGCGGCTTCCTCCTTGCGGATCGTCTGGGAGGCTAGAGGCTGATGAGCTCCGCTTCTGCCGAGCGCTGGCGCAGCTTCGTGCTCTATGCCTGGGTTGCTGCCGGCAGCGTCGGCGGCGGGCTGACGCGTTATCTGGTCGGGCTCGCGCTCGACACCGGCCCCGGCTTTCCTTTCGCGACGCTCTTCATCAACGCGACGGGCTCCCTGATCATCGGCTTCTACGCGGCGCTGACCGGCCCCGACGGCCGCGTGCTGGCGCGGCCCGAGCACCGGCAGTTCGTCATGACCGGCTTTTGCGGCGGCTATACCACCTTCTCGGCCTTCAGCCTGGAGACCTTCCGCCTGCTCCACGGCGGCATGAAGTACACGGCGCTCGCCTATGTCGCGGCGTCCGTGATCTGCTGGCTGGTGTCGGTATGGGCAGGGCATATGATGGCGAGCCGCTACAATCGCTTGACAAGGAGCTGAGCATGCAAATCCCCGATCAGGCTGTGTTACTGCGCATCTTCATCGGCGAGAGCGACCATTATGGCGGCAAGCCGCTCTATGAGGCGATTGTGATGACCGCGCGCGAACGGCACCTCGCCGGCGCCACCGTGCTGCGCGGGCCGATGGGCTTCGGCAAATCGAGCCGGCTGCACACCTCGAAGATCCTGCGGCTGTCGGAAGACCTGCCGCTGTTGATCGAGATCGTCGACAGCGAGGACAACATCAACGCATTCCTGCCCATCCTGGACGGCATGATGTCGAGCGGGCTGATCACCTTGGAGAAGGTGCAGGTCCTGCAATATGGTGCCAAGGCCGCGGGCTGATCGCTCCGGCAGGGAACCCAGGCCCGCCGTGTCCAGGAGGCGGAATGAACGACGCCGTCACCAAGCCGAAAACCAGGACGAAAACCAAGGTCGAGCGGCCGCGGCTGCACAAGGTTATCCTGATCAACGACGACTACACGCCGCGTGAGTTCGTCACCTTGGTGCTGAAGGCTGAGTTCCGCATGACCGAGGATCAGGCCTACAAGGTGATGATTACCGCCCACAAGCTTGGCGCCTGCGTCGTCGCCGTGTTCACCAAGGATGTCGCCGAGACCAAGGCCACGCGCGCCACCGACGCCGGCCGCGCCAAGGGCTATCCGCTGCTGTTCACGACGGAGCCGGAAGAGTAGCGCTTCGTCTTGCGGCGATGAACGACATTCAGCTCATTGCAACGTCAAGCCATCACCACCGGCGTTTCCTCCGCGAGCCCGTACACGCGCTGCGCCTTGGAAAATCCCGCGATCGGAAACTCGCCGAGCTCGCGCCAGTCGTGGCGGCAGACATTGGCAAAACCTTCCGAGGCGACGACAGTCCGCCCTAAGCGAGCCGTGATCTTCTCCAGCCTTGCGGCAAGGTTGACGGCGGGGCCGATGCAGGTGAAGTCGAGGCGGTTGCCGCCGCCGATATTGCCGTAGAGAATGTTGCCGACATGCAGCGCGACGCCGAAGCGGAAGCGCTCGACGACGTCGCCGACCGGAAAGGTGAGCGCCTCGACGCTGGCGCGGGACTCGCGCGCCGCCTCCAGCACCCGCGCGCAGACATGGGCGGCATCGCCGACATATTCGTCGATCGGAAACACCGCGAGCAGGCCATCTCCCATGAATTTCAGCACCTCACCGCCATGACCGCGGATCGCGGTGACTTGGCAGTCGAAATACTGGTTGAGGATCTCGACCACGGTCTCGGCCGGCAGCCGGTCCGATAGCGCGGTGAAGCCGCGCAGATCCGAAAGCCAGATCACGGCCTGCATGGTGTCAGTGTGACCGCGGCGGATCTGACCGCCGAGGATGCGCGAGCCAGCACGGTTGCCGACATAGGTGTCGAGCAGCATCTCGGCGGTGCGGCGCAGGCTGATGATCTCGCTAACACGCGCGAGCGGCGCTATGATGCTTCGGATCGCCGCGATGTCACCATCGCTGAAGCCGCCGGGATGCTGCGTGATCCAGCTCGTCGCGTGGATGGAGCCATCGAGAAAAGGCACCGGCACCGCAATATAGTCGGTCGCGCCTTCAGCGCGCATGTCCTCGAGGAACGGAAATCGCTTGCTGTCGGGATCGCTCGCCCGTCCCCTGACCTCCAGCCCCTGCTCGAACACGATGCGGAGCGGGCTGCGGGCGAATTCGGGCGTGTCGAGGATATCGAAATCGACACTACCGATCTCCACCTCTCCGCCCTGCCGCCAGATGAAGTTACGGCCGAATATCTCGGGGTGGAGCGTACGGATGAAGATGCCGAACCGCCATAGCGGCAGGCCGGCCGCGACCAGACGTTCGCAGAACTCGGCGATCATCTCGGCCGGCTCGACTGTCGACCAGTCGCCGTCTATCAGCCAGTTGCAGATGCGTTGGAGCTCGGAACTTTCCATGACCGCATTTGCGGACGAAGTTGTGGGATCGTCAAGCTGCGCGGTGGGCTGGTACCGCGACAGGGCGCGTTAGCCGCAGTGTGCTCACCTCTCCCCATCGGGGAGAGGTGAAGGACATCAACGTCCCACCTGCCCGCGATCGCGCAGGAAATGATCCGCCAGCACGCAGGCCATCATGGCTTCGCCGACGGGGACGGCGCGGATGCCGACACAGGGGTCGTGGCGGCCCTTGGTGAAGATTTCGGTATCAGTGCCCTTGCGATCGACGGTAAGGCGCGGCTGCAGGATCGACGAGGTCGGCTTCACGGCGAAGCGCACCACCACCGGCTGTCCGGTGGAGATCCCGCCCAGCACGCCGCCGGCATGGTTGGACAGGAAGCGCGTGCCGTCATTGCCGGTGCGCATCTCGTCGGCGTTCTCCTCGCCGGTGAGCTCGGCGGCGCCAAAACCGGCGCCGATCTCAACGCCCTTGACGGCGTTGATGGTCATCATTGCGCCTGCGAGATCGGAATCGAGCTTGGCGTAGATCGGCGCGCCAAGACCTGCCGGCACGCCTTCGGCGACGACCTCGATCACAGCACCGATCGAGGAGCCGCTCTTGCGGATGCCGTCGAGATAGGTCTCGAAGAACGCGGCCTTGTCCTTGTCGGGACAGAAGAACGGATTCTTGGCGACCTCGTCCCAGTCCCACTTGCCGCGGTCGATCTTGTGCGGGCCGATCTGCACCAGCGCGCCCCGCACCTTCACGCCGGGCAGCACTTTCCGCGCGATCGCGCCGGCGGCAACGCGCATCGCGGTCTCACGCGCGGAGGAGCGCCCGCCACCGCGATAGTCGCGCAGCCCGTATTTGGCCTCATAGGTGAAGTCGGCGTGACCGGGACGAAACTTGTCCTTGATCTCGGAATAATCCTTCGAGCGCTGATCGGTGTTCTCGATCAGGAGGCCGATCGGGGTGCCCGTCGTTACCTGCACGCCGGTCTCCGGGTGCGCCATTACGCCGGACAGGATTTTGACCTGGTCCGGCTCCTGGCGCTGGGTGGTGAAGCGCGACTGGCCGGGACGGCGGCGGTCGAGGTCCTTCTGGATGTCTGCCTCGGTGAGCGGAATCATGGGCGGGCAGCCGTCGACCACGCAGCCGATCGCCACCCCGTGGCTCTCGCCGAAGGTGGTGACGCGGAACATGTGGCCGAAAGTGTTGAAGGACATCGTTGCTCGCCAAGATCGGTTCCGGCCTGTGGTAACGCGCGGCGGACCGGGGGTCAAACCTGTGCACCGTCGTTCCGGGATGGTCCGAAGGACCAGACCCGGAACCTCGAGATTCCGGGTTCGGTGCTGCGCACCGCCCCGGAATGACGACGGGCGGGCCTAACTAAACTTCTCCAGCCGGCCGTCGCGGAACACGTAAACGGCGCCCTGCTCGATATAAAGCTCGGCGGCGCTGGCGGCGGTCTCGAGGCCCAAGGCCACCATCAGGGCGCGGCAGGTGCCGCCATGGGCGACCGCGACAGTATCGACCAGAAGCGACTCGTACCAGTCGAGCATACGCAGCTGCACGGCCGCATAGGTCTCGCCGCCGCTTGGCGCCACCGTCCATTTGTCGGCAAGGCGCCTTGCATAGACATCGGGGTCTGAGGACTCGCTTTCCGCCAGTGTCAGCCCCTCCCAGACACCATAGCCGATCTCGCGCAGACGGTCGTCGAGGGAATAGTCGCCAGGCGGCAGCTCGAGCTTGCCGCGCACGAGCTCCATGGTCTGACGCGCACGTCCAAGCGGGCTCGACACATAGGGCAGCGCCGCTCTGTCCTTGCCGTCGCGCTTGAACAGATCGGCCAGAACGCCGGCAGCGTGCACCGCCTGACCGCGGCCGCGTGCGTTCAGCGGGACATCCTTGATGCCCTGGAGCCGGCCGAGCGCGTTCCACTCGGTCTCGCCATGGCGAAGGAAGTAGATCGTGGGCACCGGCATGTCGGCTGAACGTTAATCCTTGCCACTCAGCGAGATGTCAGGCGCGTCCGGGCGCTTCATACCCAGCACGTGGTAGCCGGAATCGACATGATGCACCTCGCCGGTGACGCCGCGCGAGAGGTCGGAGAGGAAATACAGCGCGCTGCCGCCGACGTCCTCGGTCGAGACGTTGCGCCGCATCGGCGCGTTATATTCGTTCCACTTCAGGATATAGCGAAAATCACCGATGCCGGACGCCGCGAGCGTCTTGATGGGGCCTGCCGAGATCGCGTTGACGCGGATGTTCTTCTCGCCGAGATCGGCGGCGAGATAGCGCACGCTGGCTTCCAGCGCCGCCTTGGCCACGCCCATCACGTTGTAATGCGGCATCCACTTCTCGGCGCCGTAATAGGAGAGCGTGATCAGCGAGCCGCCATCCGTCATCAGCTTCTCGGCGCGCTGCGCCACGGCCGTGAACGAATAACAGGAGATCAGCATCGACTTCGAAAAATTCTCCTGCGTGGTGTCGACGTAGCGGCCGTCGAGCTGCTCGCCATAGGCGATCGCATGCACCAGGAAGTCGATCTTGCCCCACTTCTCCTTCAGCACCGCGAAGGCGGCGTCGATGGTCGCCGCATCGGTGACATCGCAATGGCCGAGCACGAGACCACCAATCTCGGCGGCAAGCGGCTCGACGCGCTTCTTCAGCGCATCGCCCTGATAGGTGAAGGCGAGCTCGGCGCCGGCGGCGTGGCATGCCTTGGCGATGCCCCAGGCGATCGAGCGGTTGTTGGCAACGCCGAGGATCACCCCGCGCTTGCCTTGCATCAGACCTGAATTCTGCGCCATTTTTGAACGTCCCGTCGAGCTCTCGTTGAGGTCTGGAGGTACACCAGCCCTCCCCTGCGGTACAGCCCTAATCCGCGGCGTTAACGCTGTTTCGAGTGCCGGAATAGCCGTTCCGCTCGGGTGTTATGATGGTTGAGGCGCTCGCGCCGAACGCTGGGGACATCAAGACCGCAATGAATGCGTTTCGCCAGAGTGTGGAAGCCATGATCCCGGCGTTGCGCCGCTATGCCCGCGCGCTCACGCGCGATGCGGATGCGGCCGACGATCTGGTGCAGGACACACTGGTGCGCGCGCTGCGTTCGGAGCGGCTGTTTCTCGGCGGCGACGTCAGGAGCTGGCTCTATACGATCCTGACCAACCTCAACAAGAACCGGCGGCGCTCGCTGGCAAGACGTCCGCAGTTCATGCCGCTGACGGAGAACAACCCGGATGCCAGCGGGACCGAGGCCGAAGGACGCGACATCGAGAAGGCGCTGGCCACGCTCGTCGAGGAACAGCGTTCGGTGCTGCTGCTGGTGATGCTGGAAGGCATGAGCTATCGCGAGGTCGCCGACATCCAGGGCGTGCCGATCGGCACCGTGATGTCGCGCCTGGCGCGCGCCAGGGCCCACGTCAAAGCCTCGCTGGAGGGCGAACGCCCGGCGCTCAGGCGGGTGAAATGAGGACAGGGTGATGCATCGCGTATCGTAGGACGCGAGCGAAGTTGAGCCGCGAACGATTTTTTGGGCCGCAGAGCCAGAGACGACCGATATGAACGACCGCAAGATCCCAGTGACCGAGGACGAACTGCACGCCTACATCGACGGCGAGCTGCCGGCCGAGCGCCGCGCCGACGTCGAGGCCTTTCTTGCCGCCCATCCCGACGAGGCCGAGCGCGTGCAGTCCTGGCGTGCCATGGCTGAGATGCTGCACGCCCGTTACGATGCCGTTGCCCAGGAACCGGTGCCGGCACGGTTGGAGCTGGAGCGGCTGGAGCGCCGCCCGCGGCAATGGCTCTATGGCGCCGCCGCGGCCGTGCTGGTTGCTTTCGTCGCCGGCGGCACGGCCGGCTGGGTCGCCCATGGTGCCGCCAACGCGCCCTCGACCTTCCAGAGCTTTACGGCGGACGCGCTCGACGCCCATCGCCTATATGTCGTCGAGGTCCGCCACCCCGTCGAGGTCGGTGGCAACGAGCGCGACCATCTGCAGGCTTGGCTGACCCGGCGTTGCGGCTGGACCGTGTTCGCACCGAACCTGGAGGCGAGCGGGTTGAAGCTGGTCGGCGGCCGGCTCTTGCCCGGACCGAACGGTCCGGCGTCATTCCTGATGTATGAGGGCGCCTCGGGCGAGCGGTACACGATCTACTCCGCCAAGACCGAGAATGGTGCAACGCAAATGCGCTACGCCAAAACAGACAAGGACGGCGCGCTGTTCTGGGCCGAGCGCGGCGTCGGTTACGTCGTCAGCGGCAGCAGTGACCGCGACCGGTTGACCAGGGTGGCGCAGGCCGTCTACGACCAGGCGGAGAAACACGGCACCTGAGCAACCGCATAAGTGCGGCGCCCAGATTCCGTCATTGAAAATTTGGAATCAGGACATCGACGCGTCTCATTATCGCACCGGGTGTTCACGCGATTATGAGTGGCGTTCGATCCGCCGATCGACGCAGGCGGCCTCGATTGGGGTTTTTGGTACCGCGCTGGTCCCCCTCTCGAGGCCGCACCTTTTTATCGACTGCCCCGCCGGACAGCCGACACGTCTCAAACCTCAGCGTCGAAGCGCAATGCGCGCTTCAGGCGTATGTTGAGCATCATCCTTTCGGGAAGAGAATGCTCCGATCATCGAGGTGGGCTCGGATAGCGCCCTCTTGTTTGCCCACGATCTTTTCGGAAAACCGCTGCGCACTTGCGCTCGCGCGGCCCTCCAGGTTCGGACCGTAGGCTAGCCGAGCCCGCTACGCGGATTGTAGGGATGTTGGTCCTGCCATTTCTCCATCAATGCCTCAAGCTCTGTGTCGTTCCCGTCCGGTAGCATAATCCTGATGGTCACGAAGAGATCCCCGGTTCCACCGGCTTTGGGCAGGCCCTTGCCCTTGAGGCGGAAGGTCCGGCCGCTGGAGGTGTTTTTGGGGACCGAGAGCTCCACGGCATTGCCGAGGGTGGGCACGCGGACCTTGCCGCCGAGCACCGCCTCGTAAAGCGTGACCGGCAGGTCGATCCTGAGGTCGGCGCCCTCGACCTTGAAGAACGGGTGCGGCGCGATGTTGATGGTGATCAGGAGATCGCCGGGCGGATGGCCATGCGCGCTCTCGCCCTGCCCCCGGAGCCGAATCTGCTGGCCTTCGGTGACACCAGCCGGAATCTTGACGTTGAGCTCCTTGCCCGTCGGCAGCCGGACGCGCTTCTCGCCCCCCTTGGCCGACTCCTCCAGCGAGACGGACATGGCAACATTCACATCGAGATCGAGCCCGATGCCGCCGGTGTCGAACTCGAACTGGGCGCCGCCGCCGGCCCCGGGCCGCGCGCCGCGCATGCCGCCGCCGAACATGCTGTTGAGGATATCTTCGAACGCACCGCCGCCCGGGCCGCCTGCACCGCCGCTCCGGAACGTATAGCTTTCGAACCCGCCGGGACCCGCACGGCCGCGCGGTCCCCCGCCGCCCGGAAAACCCTGAAAGCGCGGCTTGCCCTCGGCATCGATCTCGCCGCGGTCAAACTGCTTGCGCTTGTCCTCGTCGCCGAGGATCTCGTTGGCCGAGTTGAGCTCGGCGAAGCGCTCGGCCGCCTTCGGGTCACCCTTGTTGCTGTCCGGATGGTGCTTCTTCGCCAGCTTGCGATAGGCGCTTTTGATCGCGGCAGCGCTGGCGCTCCGCGGCACCCCCAAGACCTCATAGGGGTCGCGCATTCGTCACGTCTCCTTCAAGAAATCGAATTGTTCAAAGGGCTCCCCGCCCCACCTGCCGGTCATGTGGGAAGAGAGTGGCATTTTTGCAACTAAGAGCGCGCGCGCAGCTCTAAGTTTGGAGCATGATCTTATCGGAAAACCGGTTCCCACTTTTCGCGAACGCGGCCCTTCGGGTCCGGATCATGCTCAGCTCCGCCACGGCTTTAGCGTATGAATCTCCCAACGGCCATGGCTGCTTTGGCAGCCGGCGCCCTGGAGCCAGCTTTCTGTGCTGCCGTTGACGTAGCTCGCCAGGAAGTCGCGGCATTTGCGTCCGTCCTCGGCGGCATAGGACTGCGCGATCGGCGTCACCGAGCCGCGCGCCCCGGTCTCCGGATTCTCCCAGTGCTGGCTGGAATCCTTGTCGCCCTTGCTGAGGACGTCGGAGGCGGCGTTGCGGGTAAAGGCGAGATCGGTCTCGGTCGGGGGGGCATCCTTCGCCGGCCGCGCGATCGAGCCGGTGAGGTCGCCGTCGTCGGCCTTGGCATAGGCGCTGCTGTCGTTGCGGGAAAAGCTGCAGCCGCCGGCACCAAGCCCGATCAGAATCATCGTCATGGCGAAGCCGGACGGCCGGATCGCCGATAGGCCAACGCGTCCCCATGCCCTATATAGGGCGGTAGCGGACAACAACGCGTTTTGGGCCGCGGGACGCAACTCGGACTCCGGACATGACCGACACGACCTCGATGAAACACCAGACACCCTTAACATCCGGTGATTTCACCGCTGCCGATGAGCCATTTGCGCTGTTCGAGGCTTGGCTGAACGAGGCGATCAAGAGCGAGCCGAACGATCCGAACGCCATGGCGCTCGCGACCGTCGACCCTGATGGGCTGCCTGACGTGCGCATGGTGCTGATGAAGGGCTTCGACACCGAAGGTTTCGTCTTCTACAGCCACATCGCCAGCCAGAAGGGCCGCGAGCTCGCCGCAAATCCTAAGGCAGCGTTACTTTTTCACTGGAAGTCGCTGCGCCGTCAGGTCCGCATCCGCGGCAACGTGACGCCGGTGAGCGACGCGGAGGCCGACGCCTATTTCGCCACCCGCCCGAAGCAGGCCCAGATCGGCGCCTGGGCGAGCAAGCAGTCGCAAGAGCTGGAGAGCCGCTTCGCTTTCGAACAGGCCATCGCCAAGGTCGCGGCCAAATACGTCATCGGCGAAGTGCCGCGGCCGCCGGGCTGGAGCGGCTGGCGCATCACGCCCTTGCGTATCGAGTTCTGGCACGACCGCCCGTTCCGGCTGCACGACCGCATCGAATTTCGCCGTGACGCGGCCGGCCAGAAATGGTCCAAGACGCGGATGTATCCTTGAGCCTCAGCTTGAACCCTGTCTCGAGCTTTGGGCCGAATTGAAAGATGTCCATGCCGCATTCGTCCAATGCACCGCGTCGTACGCTGCTTCTGACCGGAGCCAGCCGCGGCATCGGCCACGCCACCGTGATCCGCTTCTCCTCGGCGGGATGGCGCGTCATCACCTGCTCGCGGCATCCATTCCCGGAGGACTGCCCCTGGGACGCGGGACCCGAGGACCATATCCAGGTCGATCTCGGCGATCCCGAGGACACCGCGCGCGCGATCTCCGAAATCCGCAACCGGCTCGAAGGCGGCACGCTGCACGCGCTGGTCAACAATGCCGCGATCTCGCCCAAAGGACCGGGTGGCTCCAGGCTCGGCTCGGTCGACACCGACCTCGACACCTGGACGCATGTCTTCAACGTCAACTTCTTCGCGCCGATCATGATGGCGCGCGGGCTGATCGAGGAATTGAAGGCAGCCAAGGGATCGGTCGTGAACGTCACCTCGATCGCGGGCTCGCGCGTGCACCCTTTCGCAGGCGCCGCCTATGCCACCTCGAAGGCGGCGCTCGCCGCGCTGACGCGCGAGATGGCCTCCGACTTCGGCCGCATCGGCGTGCGCGTCAACGCGATCGCCCCGGGCGAGATCGACACCTCGATCCTGTCACCAGGCACCGAGAAGATCGTCGAGCAGCAGATCCCGATGCACCGCCTAGGCACGCCCGACGAAGTGGCAAAGATCATCTACGTGCTGTGCACGGACACCAGTTCCTACGTCAACGGCGCCGAGATCCACATCAACGGCGGCCAGCACGTTTGATCGGTGAGCGTCATTCCGGGGCGATGCGAAGCATCTAACCCGGAATCTCGAGCTTCCGGGTTCGATCCTGCGGACCGCCCCGGAATGACGGATGAACTGATCAGCTGATTTCGCCGTAGCTTGATTTCGGAAGCAAGGCGATCCAGACAACGCCGCCGCAAGGCCTGGATCGCCCTTGCCTTCCGTTGCTCAATCGAGTCGAATCCGACGTGACCTCTCGCGCGGCCGCGGAGCGGCCGTGCTGAATGCGGTCGAGCAGTCGTCGTCGTTCTCACCATCGAGCAGCGGAGCACCACAGTGCCGGCACATGCGCGCCGACATCGACGGCGCCTTGCCGCTCGCCAGGATCTGACGATAGTTCGCCAGATCGATGACGTTGCGGGGCGACGTTATGTGTTTTTCAACCATGGCTGTTCCTCGCGGCTACGCACTGCTTATCGCAGACAAGTTTCGCGCAAACGTTCAGCCCACCGCTCAAATTTTACCGGAGGAATTGCGGCAAGGCGCGTACATCACCGCGCCGCCGCAATCCCGATCTATTCTGCGACACGATTCACCGTGTCTCAGCGAGCGGCGTAATATCTCGGTAGGTATCTTTGCTCGAGCATGGCACCTACAACCACTTCTTCCACTTGAAGATCCAGTACGGAACGATGGCGGCGACCAGCATCATCACCAGCGCCATCGGATAGCCGTGCACCCATTCGAGTTCCGGCATTACCTTGAAATTCATGCCGTAGACCGAGGCGATCAGCGTCGGCGGCATCAGGACAACGGCCATGACCGAAAACAGCTTGATGATGTTGTTCTGCTCGAGATTGACGACGCCAAGCATGGCGTCGAGCACGAAGGTGATCTTGTTGGACAGATAGGAGGCGTGGTCGGTCAGCGAGGCGACGTCGCGCTGCATGGTCTTGAGCTGCTCGCGCATGTCCTTCGACCATTTCACGCCCTCGACCACCGCGGAGAGGAACGTCACGACGCGACCGATCGACACCAGGCTCTCGCGAACCTTCGAGGTCAAATCGCCCTTGCGGCCGATCGAGATCAGGATCTGGGAATATCTCTTTGCCTGCCCGTGGCGCTCGCTCTCGGGCTCGAAGATGTCGTGCGAGACCTGATCGATCTCGGTGCCGCAACGCTCCAGAATGTCGGCGCAGCGGTCGATCACGGCATCCAGCAGTTCCATCAGCACCATCTCGCCGGTGATGGAAGGCGTGCAGGAGCGAGCCAGCTTGGCCTCGACCAGGGCAAACGGCTTCGGCAGGTCGTAGCGCACCGTCACCAGGCGGTGGTCGCCGAGGATGAAGGTCACCGCCGTGGTCCGGGGCATGTCGGTGTCGGAGTGGCACATCAGCGTCGCAGTCATGTAGCGCGCGCCATTCTCCATATAGAGGCGGCTGGAGATTTCGATCTCCTGCATGTCTTCCCGGGTCGGGATGGCGATGCCCGCAAGCCGCTCCACCGCCTTGTCCTCGGCCGCGCTCGGATTGACGAGGTCGATCCAGACGGCATTCTCCGGCACCGCCGCAAGATCCTCGATGACAGCCTTCTTGAGGGCGGACTCGGAGGGAACAAACACCGAAAACATCAAAAGCTCCAGAGATCCTGCGACAGAATGACAGCCCCTTAGCGCGATTCTGACAGGTTCACGATGACAACAACATTAACGGAGCGTTTGCATTTGCGGCGTCCTCGGGGCTCAACTGTGGCACGGAATCGACAGTCTGGCGCGTCGGGCCAAAAAACCTTCACAACACCCCCAAATTTGCGGCAGAAAAGCCACAGCTGGGCTCTTGCAGCGCGGGAAAAGGGCTTCAGCGCTGGAATTGTGGCAGATTTCGACGATAATGGGGATTAACGGAGTCGAGGAACTTGGGCGCTAAGCTCAGGCGTTCCGCACGGTATTGTTTTGATTGGAACCAAACCATGTCGTCGCTGAAAGTTAAGTTTGGGATTTTGGCCGCTGGCCTGATGCTGTCGGGCTGTATGCAGGCCACGCACTATGAGGCGACCGACACCAAGGCCTTCAAGCCGAAGGACAAGGAACTCCTGGCCAAGGTCCGGTACGAGAACACCCCCGTTGCAGAGCCGTTCCGCCGCGCGATCGTCGAATACCACCGCAAGGAGTCCCCGGGTTCGATCGTGGTCGATTCCGACAACCACTATCTCTACTACGTGCTGGAGGGGGGCAAGGCGATCCGTTACGGCATCACTGTCGGCGAGGAGGCTATGGCCTGGTCTGGCATCGCCAAGGTCGGCAGCATGACCGAATGGCCGGCTTGGCATCCGACACCGGGTGAGATTTCGCGCCTGGGCGTGCCGACCTATGTCGCGCCCGGTCCGGACAATCCGATGGGCTCGCGTGCGATGTACCTCTATTCTGGCGGCAAGGACACGCTGTTCCGCATCCACGGCACCAACCAGCCGGAATATATCGGCGCCTCGATCTCGTCGGGCTGCATTCGCCTGACCAATGAGGACGCGATCGACCTCTATAACCGGGTGAAGGTCGGCACCATCGTCGTGGTGCTCGAGCCGAAGCACGGCGACTCGCCCTACAACTCGCGGCTGGCGCTCGGCAGCAGTCAGACCGGCCAAGCGGGCAGCTACTGATCGCCTCCTGATCTCTGAAATCCAAAAGCGCCGGTTTTACCGGCGCTTTTTTGTTGCCGGCTTGTTTGTTGCCGGTTTGGACGATTGAGCCTTCTGCTCCGACGCCGGCTTGTCCTCGGGCGGAGAGGATTTCTCCGCCGCCTCATCGTCAGCACCTCCCTGTGCCTCGGGCGTGGCCGCCGCCTCGCGCGGCGGCGCCTCCTCTGGACGTTCCGCCGGCAAGAGCGGAGCAACCTGCGGCAGGGGATCCCAGACATTCCACTGGCAGATCCGGTAGTCGTTGCGCCGCAGCGCGAGATCAAGATGGATATGGTCCTCGTGGTACCAATCCGAGCCCGGACCGAGCACGGTGGAGAAGCGCGTGCAGACCGAGTGCAGCACGCGCTCGCGCACCTCGCGCGACACGGTGCGGTCTGTGAGGCCGATCGACTGCCCATTGGCGAGCTTGATGGCGCGGATGTCGATGGCATTGGCCTTGCCATGCTCGGACAGCATCGCGCCAGCGACGCGGTTGCGGCCGCGGCATTCGAAGGAATCGAAATTGTCGAGCTCGCTGATGGGCGAGCCGAGGCTGGCGGCCAGCGGCACCATATCCTTGCGCACCCAGTCGACGATTGCGGACGCCATGGTGCAGCGAAGGATTGCCGCCGGCTTGACCGTCACCTTGCGCTTGTCCGGCAGCACGATGGCTTCCAGCCGCACCAGATCCTCGCCGCCGCACGCGCCGGGGCCGCGGATATCCGGAATTGAGGGCGCGATCGCAACGTCCTCGGTCAGCGCGAGGCGGCAGGCTGAGGGCTGTTTCTGGGGTGGCGATGCGGCATCGGCAGGCTTGTCGGCGCTCGGTTGGTCCGGAGACGGCTTTCCCTCAGCCTCCGCCGGCGCCTCCTCCGGTGCCTTTTCCAGCGCCTTGGGGGCCTCTTCAGGGCGCGGTCTTGGCAGCGGAGTCCTGGCGGCATGAACAGCCGCGCGCGGCCGTGGTGTACCAAGGCCGAAGATATCGAGTGGGGCAGGATATTTCCGCGCCTCTGCCCTCTCGGCAAGCAGAAGCACCAGCCCGAGCGCAGCGGTAACCATTGCCGCGCCAGCGGACATATAGCCGCGACAAGACCATTTGCGGCGAAAGTCCGGCAGGCTAAAAGTCATGTCAATTCTTTGGCCCAACGCTGAGAGCGACAAAGCGCCCAGCGACTTCTCGGAGGAACGTCGGAATGCTTGGTTTGATGCAAGATTGGCCCCTGCTCTGCCACCGGATCATCGAACACGCCGCCAGGATTCATGGCAAGCAGGAGGTGGTCACGCGCTCGGTCGAGGGACCGATCCATCGCACCAACTACGCCGAGATCCACAAGCGCGCGCTCAAGGTCTCGCAGATGCTCGAACACGACGGCATCAAGCTCGGCGACCGTGTCGCAACGATCGCCTGGAACACCTGGCGCCATCTCGAGGTCTGGTACGGCATCATGGGGATCGGCGCCATCTGCCATACCGTCAATCCCCGCCTTTTCCCCGAGCAGATCGCATGGATCATCAATCATGCGCAGGACCGCATCGTGATGACCGACATCACCTTCGTTCCGATCCTGGAAAAGATCGCCGACAAGCTGCCAAGCGTGGAGCGCTACATCGTGCTCACCGACAAGGCGCACATGCCTGAGACCACGCTGAAGAATGTGGTCGCCTACGAGGACTGGATTGCCGAGGCTGACGGCAAGTTCAAATGGAAGGACTTTGACGAGAACACGGCGGCCGCGATGTGCTACACGTCGGGCACCACGGGCGACCCGAAGGGCGTGCTGTACTCGCATCGCTCCAACGTGCTGCACGCGCTGATGGCCAACAATGTCGACGCGCTCGGCACCAGTGCGTCCGAGACGATGCTGCCGGTGGTTCCGCTGTTCCACGCCAACAGCTGGGGCATCGCCTTCTCCGCGCCCTCGCAGGGCACCAAGCTGGTGATGCCCGGCGCCAAGCTCGACGGCGCCTCGGTCTATGAGCTGCTCTCGATCGAGAAGGTAACGCACACCGCCGGCGTGCCGACGGTGTGGCTGATGCTGCTCCAGCACATGGCCGCCAACAATCTGAAGCTGCCCGACCTGAAGATGGTGATCTGCGGCGGCTCGGCGATGCCGCGCTCGATGATCAAGGCCTTCCTCGACATGGGCTCGAACGTCCGCCACGCCTGGGGCATGACCGAAATGAGCCCGATTGGCAGCGTCGCGGCGCTGAAGCCGCCGTTCCAGAACGCAACGGGCGATGCCAAGCTCGACGTGCTTCAGATGCAGGGTTATGCGCCCTTCGGCGTGCAGATGAAGATCACCGACGACGCCGGCAAGGAGCTGCCCTGGGACGGCAAGACCTTCGGCCGCCTCAAGGTCTCCGGGCCCGCCGTCGCCAAGGCCTATTACCACGTCGACACCAATATCCTCGACGAGGAAGGCTTCTTCGACACCGGCGACGTCTCGACGATCGACGAGGACGGCTACATGCGGATCACCGACCGCTCCAAGGACGTGATCAAGTCCGGCGGCGAGTGGATCTCCTCGATCGACCTCGAAAACCTCGCGGTCGGCCACCCGGCCGTGGCGGAAGCCGCCGTGATCGGCGTGTTCCATCCCAAATGGGATGAGAGGCCGCTATTGATCGTGCAGCTCAGGCAGGGCCAGCAGGCCACACGCGAGGACATCCTCAAATACATGGATGGCAAGATCGCCAAATGGTGGATGCCCGACGATGTCGTCTTCGTCGACGCCATCCCGCATACCGCGACGGGCAAGATCCTGAAGACGGCACTGCGCGACCAGTTTAGGGATTACCGCTTCCCGAACGCGGCGGCTTGACGGGAGGTGGCACCCTCCCCTGGAGGGGGAGGGTCGGCTCACATGGAGCGAAGCGGAATGTGAGACGGGGTGGGGTGATCTCTGCACACGGGCACCGCCTCAACGGATAGACTGTCACCCCACCCCGCTCGCGCTTCGCGCGATCGACCCTCCCCCTCCAGGGGAGGGTGGTACGACCCTTGAATTTGCCTCCGGGCCGTGGTCTCAACGGCGCATCGTCGCGCCACATCGGCTGGCGCCGCCCTCAACATCCGGCAGAGCTCCCCCGATGGCCCGCAGGTTTTCCGCTCCCTACCAGTCGGAGCCCGTGTCCAGCCTCGCGAGCTGGGCGCGCAATCTGGCGGTGTTCGCGGTGGTGGCGGTGGTGGTGTCGGTCATCATCGTCCGCTTCGATTTCCTGGAGCCGAAGCCGGCGCTTGTAACTTTCTTCGGCGGGCTCGCGATCGCCGGCCTCTCGATCTTGTTCGGGCTCGCCGGCTTTGCCGCGATCTGGCAGAATGGCTCGCGTGGCATGGCGCGCATCCTGCTCGCCTTCCTGATCGACGGGGCGATCCTCGCCTATCCCGCCTATCTCGGCCTGCAATATCGTAAGCTGCCGTCGATTTACGATATCACCACCGACCCGATCGATCCGCCGCGCTTCGAGGCGCTGGCGCGGCTGCGTACCGGCGAAGGCACCAACCCCGCGGTCTACGCCGGCCTCTATTCGGCGGAGCAGCAGCGCCACTTCCATCCCGACATCGAGCCCGTCGAGCTCGAGATTTCTGTCGACCGCGCCTATGCGATCGCGCTCCAGCTCGTCCACAAGCGTAAATGGATCGTGATCGATGAACGCGCACCGCAGCCCCCGCGCCGCATCGGCCGCATCGAAGCGGTCGCGCGCACGCCGATCATGGGTTTCCGCGAAGACGTTTCGATAAGGGTCGTGCCGGATGGCGATGATTCCCGCGTCGATATCCGTTCGGCTTCGCGTAATTTCGACAGCGATCTCGGCAGCAACGCCGCGCGCGTCAAGAAATTCATCGACGATCTCAACACCGCCGCCGATGCTGACGCGCTCAAGCCAGTAAAGAAGACGCCGGTCGCGCCGCCCAAGGCGCCGGCGAAGACGGTGAAGAAGTGACGCGCCCGCGTCATCCCGGGGCGCCGCAAGGCGGCGAACCCGGGATCTCGAGATTGTGGCGCGAGATTCCGGGTTCGGTGCTGCGCATCGCCCCGGAATGACGAGAGGTTAAGCGTTCGCCATCCGATACGTCCCGCCGATCACGGGATCGCCCTCGGTCGCGACCACGCCGCGAGCGACCAGGTCTTCTAGGTGCGCCAGCACGGAGTAGCCGGCGGCCGTCGTCAGCCTCGGATCGATGCCGATATAGATCGCGCGGACCATGGTCGGGATGTCGGTCTCGCCCTTGGCAAGGCGGTGCAGGATCGAGGCCTCACGCGCCTTGCGGTGACGGATCAGGAAGCGCGCAAAGCGCGGGCCCTCGGGAATCTCGGGGCCGTGGCCTGAGAAATAGAGATCCTCCTCGCGCGCCGCGAGCCGGTCCAGCGAGGCCATGTAGTCGGTCATCGAGCCGTCGGGCGGCGCCACGATCGAGGTCGACCAGCCCATCACGTGGTCGCCCACGAAATTGAACTTTCGCTCGGGCCAGGCGAATGCCAGATGATTGGCTGTGTGGCCGGGCGTCGCCACGGCCTCGAGCCGCCAGCCGTCGCCTTCCACGACGTCGCCGTGTGCGAGGTTGACGTCCGGCGCAAAATCGCGGTCGGCGCCGGACTCTGGATTGTGCTTCTCGCTCTCGAAACGCGGCCGCGAGGCGCGATGCGGGCCCTCAGCGTAGACGGTGGCCCCCGTCGCCACCTTGATCCGCGCGGTGTTCGGCGAATGATCGCGATGGGTGTGGGTGACGAAGATGTGCGTCACCGTCTCGCCCCGCACGGCATCGAGCAGCGCCGCCGCATGCGCCTCGTCATCTGGACCGGGATCGATGATCGCGACATTGCCCTTGCCGACGATGTAGCTGACCGTGCCGGTGAAGGTGAACGGGCTGGGATTGTTGCAGAGCACGCGCCGCACACCGGGGCGGACCTCCTCGACGATGCCGGCTTTCAGCGGAAAATTGCGGTTGAACGGGACGTCGTCATTGTCGGACATGGCTTCTCTTTGTTCTTTGACGTCATTCCGGGCTGGCCCGCGAGGGCCAGACCCGGAATCTCGATGAACAGGAGCGATGCGGCCCGAAATTCTCAGGTGCGCAATTGCGCACCAGAGTTCGATGCTTCGCATCGCCCCGGAATGACGGAGAACCAAATCAGAAAAACGCCTGAATGCCCGTGATGGCGCGGCCGAGGATCAGGGCGTGGACGTCGTGGGTGCCCTCGTAGGTGTTGACCGTCTCGAGATTATGGACGTGGCGCATCACGTGATACTCGATCGAGATGCCGTTGCCGCCGTGCATGTCGCGGGCGGTGCGGGCGATATCGAGAGCCTTGCCGCAATTGTTGCGCTTGACGATCGAGATCATCTCGGGCGCGAACTTGCCCTCGTCCATCAGGCGGCCGACGCGCAACGAGGCTTGCAGGCCCAGCGCGATCTCAGTTTCCATGTCCGCGAGCTTCTTCTGCACGAGCTGGGTCGCGGCGAGCGGCTTGCCGAACTGCTTGCGGTCGAGCGTGTACTGGCGGGCGCGGTGCATGCAGTCCTCGGCGGCCCCTAACGCACCCCAGGAGATGCCGTAACGGGCGCGGTTGAGGCAGCCGAACGGGCCCTTGAGGCCGGAGACGTTGGGCAGCAGGGCGTCTTCCGGAACCACGACGCCGTCCATCACGACCTCACCGGTGATGGAGGCGCGAAGTGAGAGCTTGCCGCCGATCTTCGGGGCGGAGAGGCCCTTCATGCCCTTCTCCAGCACGAAGCCGCGGATCTGGTTGTCGTGCGCGGCCGACTTGGCCCAGACCACGAACACGTCGGCGATCGGCGCGTTCGAGATCCACATCTTGCTGCCGGTGAGGCGATAGCCGTCCGAGACCTTCTCCGCGCGGGTCTTCATGCCGGCCGGATCGGAGCCGGCGTCGGGCTCCGTCAGACCGAAGCAGCCGACCCACTCGCCGCTGGCGAGCTTCGGCAGGTACTTCTTGCGCTGGTTCTCGTCGCCATAGGCGTAGATCGGGTACATCACCAGCGAGGACTGCACCGAGTTCATCGAGCGATAGCCGGAATCGACCCGCTCGATCTCGCGCGCGACGAGGCCATAGGCGACGTAGCTCGCATTGGCGCAGCCGTATTCCTCCGGCAGCGTGATGCCGATCAGGCCGAGCTCGCCCATCTCGTTGAAGATCTCGCGGTCGGTCTTCTCTTCGAGATAGGCCTTGGAGACGCGCGGCAGCAGCTTGTCCTGGGCGTAGGCGCGGGCGGTATCGCGCACCATGCGCTCGTCTTCGGTGAGCTGCTCGTCGAGCAGGAACGGATCGTCCCACTGGAAAGAAGCCGCAGCCGGCTTGTCCTTGGCCTGAGGGCGCACGCTCATGAAACGTCCTTTCGCGTCTGGTTCCGTCGATAATTGCCCGACAAATTAAAGCGCCGCGGCAACAAGTTCAATTGCATCCTGGTTTCGATCGTTCCGGGGCGGTGCAACGGCGCGCACCTGGAAGCGACGTGGTCAGGTTTCGAGCTGCTCGTTGGCGACGATCTCGATGCCGAAACCCGACAGACCCTTGTAGTCGTGCACCGAGGAGGTGAGATGCCGGATCGAGGTGACGCCGAGGTCGCGCAGGATCTGCGCGCCAACGCCGACCTCGCGCCACTGGCGGTTGCGGTCAGCCTCCGTCGACGACTCGTCCGGCAGTGGCGCCACGGGGACACCGGCCGCGCCGTCACGCAAGTAAACCAGCACGCCACGGCCCGATTTCTTGAAATGCTCGAGCACGACCGCCATGCGCTTGTGGCCGGTGAAGGTGTCCTTGACGATGTTCGGCTTGTGGAAGCGCGTCAGCACGTTCTTGCCGTCGCCGACGCCGTTGTAGACGAAGGCGACGTGCGCGATGGAATCGAACGGCGAGCGGTAGGCATAGCCCTGCAAGGGACCGATCGGGCTCTCGGTGACGAAGGTCGAGACCCGCTCGATCAGCTTCTCGCGCGCCTGGCGGTAGGCGATCATGTCCGCGATGGTGACGTGCTTGAGCTTGTGCCTGGCGGCGAACTGCGCGACCTGCTCGCCCTTCATCACGCTGCCGTCGTCGTTCATCAGCTCGCTGATGACACCGACCGGCGGCAGGCCGGAGAGCTTGCAGAGATCGACGGCGGCCTCGGTGTGGCCGGAGCGCAGCAGCACGCCGCCGTCCTTGGCGATCAGGGGGAAGATGTGGCCTGGCCGGGCGAAGTCGTTGGCGCCGACATTGGGATTGGCAAGCGCGCGGCAGCACGAGGCGCGCTCCTCGGCGGAGATGCCGGTGCCGCCATCGGGCTTGTAGTCGACCGAGACCGTGAACGCGGTGGTGTGCGCGGAATCGTTGTGGGCGACCATCGGATCGAGCCGCAGGCGGCGCGCGTCCTCGGTCGTCACGGGCGCGCAGACGATGCCGGAGGTATGACGGATGATGAACGCCATCTTCTCGGCGGTGCAGAGCGAGGCAGCGACGATCAGATCGCCCTCGCCCTCGCGATCCTCATCATCGGTGACGACGACGAGCTCGCCCCGGGCAAAGGCCTGCAAGACTTCCTGAATGCTATCGGGCATTTCCCAATCTCTATCGGTTATGGCCGGGAGGCTTAGCCGGACTTGAGCCGGGGCGCTAGTCTTCCCAGCGCAACCACATATGCCGGACGGCAAGCCTGCCAGGGTGGTTCAGGCTTGCACCGAAGATACCAAGGATATAGGCGCCGACCGCCGGAAAGGAAGGCGGCCGGGCGCGGTCAGGGCAGCACTTCGCGCCGCTCGCCGAGCCGCTGATCGAGCTCGGCGCGCTTGTCGGCCAGAAGGCCGGCCTGGGCGGCTTCGATCACCGTAAACAGCTCGTGGGCGTCGCTGAGCCGGGTCACGGTGACATAGCTGGCGCCGGCCTCGTAGAGCGCACCGACGTCGGCCAGGAGATCGGCCGTGGCGACGATCAGGGCGTTCGGATTGAGTGCGCGGACGTGGCGGACCAGCTTCTCGTTGGTGGCGCCCTTCAGCAGCGAATCCGGCACGCTGAGGATGATCATCTCGGACTTGCCGATGCCGGCGTGGAGCAGCGTGTCGACATTGCTGATGTCGCCGTAGATCACGTGCAAGCCGCGCGAGAGCAGGGTCTGGTACACATTGGGGTTGAAATCGACCACGGTGATCTGCTCGAGCAGCACCGGCGTCTGCCGTTCGATCTCGGCCAGCAGCGCGCTCGCCGCACGGAAAAAACCGAGGATGACGATGCGGCGGGCCTCGCCATGGGCGCCCTCGTGCCCCTCCTCGGCATGGCCGTTGCCATGGTCGAGATCGCGCAGGCCGATCCGCTTCAACGGGCCGATCGCCCAGCGGGTGATCTCGTCGCTGCGGGTCATCACGAAGGTGGAGAGCACCGCCAGCACCACGAAGGCGAAAGAGGCCGCATTCGCCGTCTCGGCTGCGATGTGGTGGTCGGCGACACCGGTCTGGATCACCACCAGCGAGAACTCGGAGATCTGCGCAAGGTTCAGCGCCGGCAACAGGCTGGCGCGTAGGCCCTGCTTCATCAGGTAAAGCGGGGTGAACGTGGTAACGAGGCGGCTCACCACCGTGAACGCCGCGATCATCAAGGCAAGGCCAATCACCGAGAGGCCGGGCACGGGAATGGTCATGCCGAGCGCGACGAAGAACAGCGTGATGAAGAAGTCGCGGAGCGTGGTGACCTTGGCGGTGACGTCGAGCGCGTAGGGGAAGGTCGAGAGCGAGACGCCGGCGATCAGCGCGCCCATCTCGCGCGACAGCGAGAGCCGCTCAGCGGTCTCGGCGACGAGGAAGCACCAGGCGAGCGCGCCGAGCAGGATCAGCTCGGGCCGCCGCGCGATCTGGTGGAACAGGCGCGGCAGCACGTAGCGGCTCACCAGCAGCGCGGCAGCGACCAGCACGGCGACGCGGCCGATCGAGAGCAGGATGACGCTGACCTGCAGATTGGCCAGGCTCGGCTGCACCGCCAGGAACAGGATGGCGAAGATGTCCTGGAGCACCAGGATGCCGAGGGTGATGCGGCCCGGCAGCGTATCGAGCTCGCGTTTCTCGTAGAGCACCTTGACGATGATGACGGTGCTCGACAGCGCGCAGGCGACGCAGAGATAGACCGCATCGAAATGCCCGCCGCCGAGCGACAGGCCGATGCCGACGAAGAACAGAACCCCAAGCAGACAGCCGCCGAGCAGCTGGCTGCCCGCCGCAAACAGGATCACCCGCCCTGCCCGCACGATCTTCTTCAGGTCGATCTCCAGCCCGATCATGAACAGCATGAAGATCAGGCCAAGCTCGGAGATGACGCTGATCGATTCCTGCGAATGGACCCAGCCGGCGCCGAATGGACCTATGCAGAAGCCGGCGATAAGGTAGGCCAGGATCAGCGGTTGCCGGGCGAAATGGGCGAGCAGGCCCAGCATCCAGGCAAACAGGATAGAGAGAGTGATGTCGCGAATGAGCTCGTGCATGCCAAATTGGTCCGTTTTGCCGCACCCTAGAGACGGGTTGCGGTGCGACAAGCGAGCAATTCGTCACATGCGGAATGGGCTCATCGCAGCCATGCTGCTAAGTCCCCTCGCCTTTGCCGTGCCCGCCGCCGCGCAATCCAAGGTCAATATCGAACAAAACTTTGCTGATTCGCTCACCCCGCTGCCGAAGGAGGACCTCGCCGTTTCCGGCGGCTTCTACGTGCCCGCCTATTCCAGCGTCGCGATGAGCCAGGGCAAGCTACGTGTCGACTTCTCGGTGACGCTCAGCATACACAACGCCTCCGAGACCCAGCCGCTGGTCATCAAACGCATCGCCTATTTCGACACCGCAGGCAAGCAGGTCGAGAGCTATCTGAAGACGCCGGTGGCGTTGAGGCCGCTCGCCACCGTCTCGATCTTCATTCCGACCGACGACGTGCGCGGCGGGACCGGAGCCAATTTTCTCGTCGACTGGGCCGCCACGGGCGATATCGCCGAGCCGGTGGTCGAAGCCTTGATGGTTGGCGGCATCGCCAACGCGCATTACGCTTTCATCAGCCAGGGCCGTCCGACTAGGACGGCCACAAAGAAGTGAGGCCGCCCGACCAGGACGGCCGGCAAGAAGTAAGGCGGTCGGTGCAAAGCCGCCGCTCAACAAGAACAAAACGAGGAACGCTCCCATGACGTCCAGCTTCGAATTCGCGCCCCTGTTTCCCGCAGGGCTGCCGGCCCCCTCTGCGCGCTGGACGGGCCTTGCCAAATACAGCTTCGTCGGCGGCAACAACGATTCCGAACAGGTGCCGCTCGATGAGCTGATCGAAGCAACCAACACGGTGCTGCGGCGCGAGGGCCGCTCGCTCGCCACTTACGGTCTGGCGCATGGTCCGCAGGGCTACCTTCCCTTGCGCGAATTCCTGGTGACGAAACTCAAGCGCGATGCCGGCATCAACTGCACGGTCGACGACCCCCTGATCGTCTCCGGCTCGCTCCAGGCGCTCGACCTCGTCAACGCCACGCTGCTGACGCGCGGCGACACGGTGATCTTCGAGCAGGAGAGCTATCAGGGCGCCCTGACGCGCCTGGCGCGGCTCGGCGTCAATGTCGTCGGCATTCCGCTCGATGCGGACGGCATGCGCATGGACTTGCTGTCCTCCACGCTGGCCGACCTGAAGGGCCGCGGGATCCGGCCGAAATACATCTACACCATCCCGACGGTGCAGAACCCGACCGGCAGCGTCATGCCCGAGAGCCGCCGCACCGAGCTGGTGCGGCTCGCGGCCGAATACGGCGTGCCCATCTTCGAGGACGATTGCTATGCCGACCTGGTCTGGTCGGGGCAGCGGCCGCCCGCCATCTACGCGATGAGCCCGAACGGCGGGGTGATCCATATCGGCTCGTTCTCCAAGTCGATCGCGCCGGCGCTGCGCGTCGGCTTCGTCGTGGCGCCCTGGGAGGTGATGTCGCGGATGCTGGCGCTGAAGACGGATGCGGGCTCCGGTGCGCTGGAGCAGATGGTGCTCGCCACCTATTGCAAGCCGCATTTCGCAAGCCATGTGCCGGCGCTGACGAAGGCGCTGCGCACCAAGCTCGACACGCTGATGGAAGCGCTCAACGAGCAGTTCGGGACGGCCGCCGAATTCGAGGAGCCGAAGGGCGGCATCTTCCTGTGGGTGAAGCTGCCCGACCAGGTCGATACGCTGAAGCTGTATCAGGCCGCGCTCGCGGCGGGCGTCTCGATCAATCCGGGGCCGGAATGGTCGACCAGCAAGGATCATTCCAGCTCGCGGCTGCGGCTGTGCTTTGCAAGTCCGACGCATCAGCAGATCCGCGATGGCGTCGCCGTGCTGGCCGAGGTCTGCCGCAAGGAGTTCGGCGTGCCCGCCCGCAGCGCCAATGTGGAGAAGCGAGCCTGATATCAGGCCGCCTGGGGCTGGCTGCTGTGGATCGCGGAGGCCAGCCGCAGCAACAGGGCGATCGAGACGTTGCCCTTGCCGGCCTCGATCTGGGCGATGTAGCGCTCGGAGATCCCGGAGCGGCGGGCCAGTTCCCGGCGCGACAGGTCGCAGCGCATGCGCGAGGACCGTAAGCGATCGCCCAGCTCGGTCAGAAACGCGGCCTCGGAATAAGGCGGTACGGCACAGCTCCCCGGCAGCACCTCGTCCGCAAAATCCATGACTTGATTCAGCATTGGTCTATTCACGTTCGCCTTCGGGAATGCCATCTTACCCTCGAGACGCCCTGCTTCATTGACGCGGATCAAATTCGCGAGCGATCGGCGGCTGCCGTGGAACGGCCGCCAGCGTGATGCTACACTTTGGAATTCTTCGAGGCGGGGTTTTTCAGGACATGATGGGTTGGTTTGGCCGCTGGATCGCGGCTGCGGTGCTGTGGGTCGCGTTCACCTCCATGGCCGGCGCCGAGACGCTGGCCTCGACCGTGGGGCAATGGGGCCTGCTCGGCTCGTGGGCTGTCGACTGCGGCGCCCGGCCCGACCGCGACAAGGGCGCGCTTTTGACTTACGAAATCCGGAAAGACGGCCGGGTGATGTACCGCCGCAATTTCGGCGAGGCCAGGGACGAGAACGAAGTGGTGTCCGCCACGGTCAACGCCGAGGGCCTGCTTGATG
Source organism: Bradyrhizobium sp. WSM1743 (assembly GCF_000473065.1). GTDB lineage: Bacteria > Pseudomonadota > Alphaproteobacteria > Rhizobiales > Xanthobacteraceae > Bradyrhizobium. The sequence goes on along the minus strand of NZ_AXAZ01000001.1, from coordinate 46,222 downwards.
TGATGGTGTACTTCCCCGCGCTGCACCAGGCGCGCGAATTTGGACTGCTGTTGCAGAAGGACGGCAGCCTGCGCGCGATCTACAATCGCAGCGAGCGCGGCGAGTACACGATCAGGGACGGCAAATACGTCGCCACCGGCGCACCAACTCCCGCGCAGCAGCGCTGCGATTAGCCGCCATTATCAAGCGCAGCCATCGCCACTGGCAGCTAATCCGCAACACGAATGAAAATGGCCCCTCGCGGGGGCCATTTCTTTGCGCGCTCTCTTCCTTCTCTCACAAGGGCAGAGGGTGACAGCGCCTAAAGCGCGATGAAACGAGGCTTGATCGCTGCAACGAGGGAGGTGCGCTCCCTCTCCCGCTCGCGGGAGAGGGGTGGGGAGAGGGTGCTTCCGCAATGGGACAATCCCCAAGAAGAGAAAGCCCTCACCCGGCGCTGCGCCATAGCCGAGGCTTTGCCTCGGCGTCTTTTTTGAGGAGACGGCCGCCGAAGGCGGCCTACGCCTCTCCCGCAAGCGGGAGAGGTGAACGAGCCGCGGCCATCGATTCAACCTAAAGCCATTCCGCTTTAATCCCACGCCGGTGCGAAGCCGGGATTGACGCAGCGTCTGTCCTTCGCCAGCCCAACGATCTTCCTGCGATCGGCCTCGTCGAGCGTGATCTTCAGCGCGTCGAGATTGGCCTGCTGGCTCTCACGACGCGAGGCCTTCGGGATCGCAGCGACGCCGCCCTGATCGAGCAGCCATTTCAACGCGACCTGCGCGGCGGTCGCGTCGTGCCTGGCGCCGATGTCGGCCAGCACCGGATCGGTCGCGAAACGCCCCTGCGCCAGCGGACAATAGGCAACCAGCGGGATCGACTTAGGCTTGAGATAGGCCAGCATCTTCGATTGATCGAGCATGGCGTGATATTCGACCTGGTTGCAGGCGATCGGCGCCTTGATGTCCTCGACCGCGACCTTGAGCAGCGCTGTGGTGAAATTGGCAACCCCGATGGCCCGCGTGCGCCCCTCCTCCTTGAGCTTCATCAGGGTCTCGAACACCGCGCCCCAGTTCGCAGCCCTCGACGGCCAATGCACGAGATAGAGGTCGACATAGTCAAGCCGGAGCTTTTGCAGGCTGGCGTCGAATGCGCGACGGATCGCGTCGGGGGCAAGGTTCTCGTGCCAGACTTTTGTGGTGACGTGCAGCTCGCCGCGCGGCACGCGGGACGACGCGATGGCCGAGCCGATCGGCTCCTCGTTGGCATACATCTCGGCAGTATCGATGTGGCGATAGCCGATCGACAGCGCGCTCTCGACCGCGGCACGGCAGGCATCGCCTTGCATACGGAAGGTACCGAGGCCGAGCTTGGGCATGCTGATGCCCCGTGTTTTCAGATGATCCATGAAACAGGCTCCTGAGGTAATTCATCCCGCCGGACGCGCGGGTGAGACCGCGACGACAGACCCTTCGGTAATGGAAAAGAAGTGGCGGGAGCAGCAATGATAGCGCGAGAGGCGGAGCGGGACCAATCAAGATCGGGTTAGGAACTTCTCGACCGTCATGCCCGGGCTTGTCCCGGGCATCCACGTTCTTCGTGCCGTGCGGCAAGTCGTGCATGGCCGGGTCAAGCCCGGCCATGACGATGCCGAGAGAATTACCCACCCCTCACGAATGCTGCGCCACCACAGCCGATCGTGCCTGCGGCTGCGGTATGATGTCGACCGACCAGAGGTCGCGGTTGTCGACGTCTTTCAGGGTGACCGTCATCACCCCGGTCGTGCCATCGATGTCGACACGGCCGAAGAACTGCAAGCCGAAACATGGCGCCAGGTTCTCGCCCTGCGCTGCGCTGCAGCCATGCTGATACATCGCGACCGGGCCAAAGGTGTCGTCGAGCTCGCCAGGCCCCCAGGTGCCGGCATGCAGCGGGCCGGAGACGAACTCCCAGAACGGGTCGAAATCGTGGAATTGCGCCTTGTTCGGATCGTAGTAGTGCGCGGCGGTGTAGTGCATGTCGGCAGTGAGCCAGACGATGTTGTGAATGCCGGCGCGCTTGATGGAGGAAAGCAGATCGGCGATCTCGTGCTCGCGTCGGTCGGGCGGCCCATCGCCAAGCGCGACGGCATCCAGGCTGATCAGGCCGATCGGCAGATCGGCCGCGATCACTTTCCAGGTCGCGCGCGAGGCGGCGAGCTCGCGCTTGAGCCAGGCGAGCTGCTCGGCACCCAGGATCCAGCCGCGGCGATCATCGCCTTTGTTCCAGCTCTCATCGCGGTAGCTGCGCATGTCGATCATGAAGACGTCCAGCAGCGGGCCGTAGGCGATCTTGCGATAGACGCGCCCTTTTCGCGCGCCGATGTCGCGGATCGGCATGAATTCGAAAAAGGCGCGGCGGGCGCGCGCGACCAGGCGCGGCGTGCCGTCGTCCTCACAGCCGGCCTCGTCATAACTGCCGATCGGCGACCAGTCGTTGGTCACCTCGTGATCGTCCCATTGCGCGAACATCGACACCTCCGCGTGGAAGGCGCGGAAGTGCTCGTCGAGGTGGTTGTATCTGTAATTGCCGCGGAACTGCGCCAGGGTGTGCGCGACCTCGGATTTCTCCTCGGTGACGATGTTGCGCCATGTCTCGCCATTCGGCAGCTTTTGTTCGGCGGGAATCGTGCAGTCCGCGTAGATGTGATCGCCGGAGTGAATGAAGAAATCCGGACGGTTGTCGAGCATGGTCCGATAGCTGCGATAGCCGCCACGGGAGACGTCGATGCCCCAGCCCTGCCCCGCGGTGTCGCTGGACCACAGAAACGAGATCGACTGGCCAGCTGCCGGCGCGGTGCGGAAATGGCCGATCCGGCTTTCGCCGGCAAGACCGGTGGCAATGTCGTCGAAGCGCACACGGTAGAAGATGTCCTGCCCGGCAGGCAGATCGTTCAGCAGCAGTTTTGAGGTGAGATCGGCGTCAGGCAGCGCATCGCCGGAGGCTGACGCGATGATCGCCTTGAAGCTCTCGACGGTCGAGCATTCCACCTGCATCCGCGCGGGCCGGTCGGCGCGCGCCCAGATCACGGCCGAACCGCCCGAGACATCGCCGGACTGGATGCCGCCTGCGACCCGCGGGCGATCAGCGGCGCGGCTCAGGTGAGGCTTCGCAAACGATGCGGTGGCGAGGCTGGAGGCGGAGCGAACCAGGAACTGCCGCCGGGTCCATGCGCGCGAGGCGCGGAGCGTTGCCATTCAGGAGACCTTCGTCGAATCGCGACGGAAGGTGCCTGCGCTCCTTGACTACCGGCTTACGATTTCTTGACTCCGCGCCTACGGTTTTACGACGCGGGGATGACGTAAGAGCAGCGCCGGTGGTGGTGCGCTCCCGCGCCCCGCTTGCGGCAGGGCAATCGCATATGGCTTTTTGAAAGACGTGCGCGCACGCATCGTCCTTCGAGACGACCGCTTCGCGGTCCCTCAGGATGACGCTAAACGGGCATCGGCGCCCGCCAAAACAGCTGCCACACACTCCGCCCTCATCCTGAGGGCCCGCCGGAGGCGGGCGTCGCGAAGGATGCGCCGCAGGGAAGACGCCATCAAACGCGATAGCTCTGCCGCTAGCGGGGAGAGGCGAAGAGAACGCTGCGATTATCGGTTCCAGTTGCAGATGCCGCCGGAGCGGCAGGGCCAGGTCTGAATGCGCGTGTCCATCGCCTGTGCATCGAGCGGATTGCCATGGCGATGTGACAGCCTGGTGCGTGCTGCGCCACGCGGCTGGGTGCTCTTCGTATGCGCGACCTTCGGCGCGGCCACACGGACCCGTTCGGCGGCAACCTTCTTCGGCACGTCGATGGGCTCGGCGCGAGCCTGCGCCTCGTTGCCGCCGCGCGCTTCGAGCGCGACCGGTGCGAAGTGCGTCTCTGGCCCAAGACGCTTCGGCGACAGCACGGCCTTGGAGAGATCGAGGCCGAGATATTCGTCGGGCTTGTAGTCGTCAGCGCGCGCATCGCCACCCCCTGCGACCACGAGGGCAAAAGCAATTGCGAAGGGAACGCTTTTCAGGACCACGGACGCCTCCTGAAATTGATTTATTAAGGGGGAATTTACCCCTATTTAGGAGGCGTCGCGCGCAATTCCAGCGGCCAAATGCGGCCGTGGTTAAGAAGTTTGCGGTGTCAGGCGACCTTTCGCGTCGCTTCCGTCCCGTCCAGGAACCCGATCAGGCGGCCACGGATGATGGTTTCCGCCTCGCCCATGATCCGATCAATGAGCTCTTTGCAGGATGGGATGTCGTGGATCAGGCCCGCGACCATGCCGCAGCTCCAGGCGCCGGCGTCCATCTGGCCTTCCAGCATGATCCTGGGATAGACGCCCGCGACCTGGTCGTGGATATCGTCGATCGTGAGCTTGGTGCCCTTCTCGCGCTCGATCTCGAGCAGGCGGTCGACATTGGCGTTCTTGAGGACGCGCTCGGTATTGCGCAGCGCCCGCATGATCAGGCGGGTGTCGAGCTCGGTGGCCGCGACCAGCGCGTTCTTGACGTTCTGATGCACCGGCGCTTCCTTGGTGGCGATGAAGCGCGTGCCCATGTTCATGCCCGCCGCGCCCAGCGACAGCGCCGCGACCAGACTGCGTCCATCGGCCATGCCGCCGGAGGCGACGAACGGGATCTTCAACTCCTCGGCCGCGCGCGGCAGCAGGATCATGTTGGGAATGTCGTCCTCGCCCGGATGTCCACCGCATTCAAAACCGTCGACGCTGACGGCATCGCAGCCGATGCGCTCGGCCTTCAGCGAATGACGAACTGACGTGCATTTGTGGATGACCTTGATGCCGGCGGCCTTCAACGCCGGCATGTAGGCCTCCGGGCTGCGGCCCGCGGTCTCCACCGCCTTGATGCCACCTTCGACGATGGCCGCAATGTATTCGGGATAGGGCGGCGCCGAGAAGGCCGGCAGGAAGGTGAGGTTCACGCCGAACGGCTTGTCGGTCAGGTCGCGGCAGCGCGCGATCTCCTTCGCGAGCAATTCCGGCGTCTTTTGCGTGAGACCGGTGATGATGCCGAGCCCGCCGGCATTGGAGACGGCAGCGGCCAGCTCGGCAAAGCCGACGAAATGCATGCCGCCCTGAATGATGGGGTGCTTGATGCCGAACAATTCGGTGATCGCGGTCTTCACTTAAGTACCTCCCGGAATTTGCTTGATGTTGAGATCAGTCTAGCCGGACTTTTGCGCCGCGGTCACCATTTCTCTCCGAACGGGCGGATCTCCATCTCGAAGGTCCAGGCACTCTTCGGCTGTTGATAAAGTTGCCAATAGGCATCGGCGACCGACGACGGCGGCATCAGGAGGTCGGGATTGTCAAGCGCATTCGGCCCGAGCGCTTCGAGCCGGCGCTGGCGCACCCATTCGGTATCGACCCCGGAGTCGATGATGAGATGAGCGACGTGGATGTTCTTCGGCCCGAGCTCGCGCGCCATCGCCTGCGCGATCGCGCGCAGGCCGAACTTGGCGCTGGCAAAGGCGGCAAAGCCGCTGCCGCCGCGTAAGGAGGCCGTGGCACCAGTGAAGAAGATGTTGCCGCCGCCGCGCGGCAGCATCAGCCGCGCGGCCTCGCGCCCTGCAAGGAAGCCGGAATAGCAGGCCATCTCCCACACTTTCCGGAACACGCGCTCGGTGATCTGCTCTCGGAGCGGCTGAAGAAGCTGGTCCGGTTCGGCATCCTGCGCCGCGTCCCCTATTCCGAGGCACCAAAGCGCTACGAATACATCCTCACCCAGAAGGGGCTCGACCTCTATCCGGTCATCATGGCGATGGTGCATTGGGGCGACAGCCATATGGGCGACGAGCGCGGCCGCCCGCTGCTGCACGAGCACAAGACTTGCGGCAAGCTGTTCGATCCCGTCATGGTGTGCTCGGAGTGCGGCGAGGTGCTGCGTGCCAAGCAGGTGCACGTGCATGCGGGGCCGGGGCGGAGGGAAGCAGGTGTTGGAACGACCTAAAGCGGAATGGTTTTAGGTTGAATCGATTGCCGCGGCCTCACCTCTCCCGCTTGCGGGAGAGGTCTGCATAGGTGGCCTCTGGCCGCCGTTCTGTAAGACGCCGATGCTTCGCATCGGCTGCGGCGCCGGGTGACGGCTTTCTCCTCTTGGGGATTGTCCCGTTGCGGAAACACCCTCTCCCGCAAGCGGGAGAGGGTGTGCACTTCCGTCGGCGCAGCGATCAAGCCTCATCTCATCATGCTCTAGTGCCCTCGCGCTGGCGCTCTCAAATCGATCGGGCGCAGCACCGCCGCCGTGGGAATCATCAGTACAGCGACGATCGCGAGCATCCAGAACACGTCGATATAGGCGAGCAGGTCGACTTGCTGCTGCAAGGTGCGGCCGACCCAGGCGATCGCCTGCGACGCCGCATCGCTTGCATTCGAGCCCTGCGCCTGGAAGTAGCGCGTCATCGCGTCGATGGTCTGCTGATAGCCGAGATCCGAGGGCGCGGCGTGCTCGATGAGGCGGCTCTGATGGAATTGCTGGCGCTGCGCCAGAATGGTCTGCGCCAGCGCCACCCCCATGGAGCCACCGATATTGCGCGCGACATTGATCAGCGCGGAGGCCTGGTTGGTCTTCTCGGGTGGCAAGCCATCATAGGATGCCGTCGTCACCGGAAGGAACAGGAACGGTAGAGCGACCGCGAGATAGATCCGCGCCAGCGCGGCATAGCCGTAGGTGATCTCCCCGGTAAGCCCGGTCAGATGCCACATGGAAAGTGCGGCAGTCGCAGCGCCGAACATGATCAGATATTTGGGCTGCACTATCGTGACTAGTCGTCCCGCCACCGGCATCAACATCATCGTCACGACGCCGCTCGGCGACAGCACCAACCCTGCGAGCATGGCGGTATAGCCCAGCTCCGTCTGCAAAAGCTGCGGCAATAGCTGCGTCGTTGAGATCAGCACCGCAAATGTGCCGAGCATGACCAGGAAACAGGACCCGAACTGACGCCTGCCGATCAGGCGGATGTCGACGATCGGATCATCCCGCATCAACTCCCATGGGATCAATGCGAGCAGGCAGAAGGCGGCAAGCAGTGCAAAGAACAGGATCATGTTCGATCCGAACCAATCATTGCGCTGACCTTCGTCAAGGACGAATTCGAGCGCGCCGAGCCCGATCGCGACCAGCAGGAAGCCGATGTAGTCGACGCGCAGGCCTCTGCTCAGCAGCTCCGCCCTCTCCTCTTCCGCGCCCGAGGGCTCCTTGACCAGCGTGCCGACCAGGAACAGCGAGATCAGACCCATCGGCACGTTGATCAAGAACACCCAATGCCAGGAATAGGTGTCGGTGATCCAGCCGCCGAGCGTCGGGCCGATCACCGGGGCGACCACGACGGCGACGCCATAGATCGCAAACGCCTGGCCGCGTTTTTGCGGCGGAAACGAGTCGGCAAGGATCGCCTGCTCGCTGGTGGCCATGCCGCCGCCGCCGAGGCCTTGAAGGATGCGAAACAGCACCAGCGACTGCAAACTCCAGGCAAGTCCGCACAACAGCGAGGCCACCGAGAACGTCGCGACGCAGATCATGTAGAAGCGTTTGCGCCCCATCACGGTCGACAGCCAGCCCGAGATCGACAGCACGATGGCGTTGGCGACGAGATAGCTGGTGATGACGTAGGTGCTCTCGTCGATGCCGACCGCGAGCCCGCCGGCGATGTGGCGCAGCGCGACATTGGCGATGGTGGTGTCGAGCACCTCCATGAAGGTCGCGATCGAGACCACGAAGGCGATCAGATAGGGGTTGTGCCCGCCGGCCGCCGAGCGCTCCGGCGACCATCCGGCGGTCCCGCCTTGCGTGGCGTCCGTCATCGCACCCTAGTCCAAGGCACGACCGACATGCCGGGACCAACCGGCAGATCGGGCGGCCAGTTGTTGACCACGATCTTCACCGGCACGCGCTGCACCACCTTGACGTAGTTGCCGGTGGCGTTCTCCGCCGGCAGCAGGCTGAACGCAGTGCCCGAGCCCGGTTGCACGGAATCGACGTGGCCGGTCAGCTTGCGGCCGGGATAGGCATCGATGCGGATCTCGACCGGCTGGCCCGGACGCATGTCGCTCAGCTGCGTCTCCTTGTAGTTGGCGACAACCCAGACTTCGTCGGGCACAAACATCATCAGGCTTTGGCCAGCCGTGACGAATGTGCCCTTGGCGCCGCTCAGCTTGACGACGCGGCCGGACTGCGCCGCAACCACATTTGTGTATTGCAAATTCAGCCTGGCCTGATCGAGCTGCGCCTGCGATTGCTGGAGCTGCGCCTTGGCGCCTTCGAGCTGTGCCTGCAGCGTCTTGATGCCAAGTTGGGCGGCCGTCACCGCGGTCTTGGCGCGCTCGGTATTGGCCTGCTGCGCCTGAAGATCGGAACGGGTCTGTTGCTGGCGCTGCACGGTTCCCGCCCCCTTCTCGACGAGATCCTGGGCGCGCGCAAATTCTTCCTGCGAAAACTGGAGCTGGGCCTGGGCCTGTTCGAGCTGCGCCTGGGCCTGCTTGATCTGCTCCTGTTGGGAGTCGATTTGCGCCTCGACATTGGCGATGTTCGCCTTGGCGCTGGCAACCTGCGCATTGGCCTGATCGATGGCAATCCGGTAATCCCGTTCGTCGATCTTGGCGAGGAGATCACCGGCATTGACATGCTGGTTGTCCGTGACAGGGATGTCGGTCACATAACCGCCGACCTTCGAGGCCACCGAAAAGCTGCGCGCCGCGACGAAGGCATCGTCGGTGGATTCATAATGGCGCACCTCGAGCCAGTAGAGCAGACCGCCAACGAGCGCGGCGATCAGCACGATTACGCCGGCGGTTGCGAGCAGCCAATGCCCGCGAAGCCGGTCGCGCAACGACGGCGTTGTGGCCGGCTTCTCCGACTGATCCTTGGCGTCCAGCGCCTGATCTGGAGAGGTCCTCGGAGCTTCTTTCGTCCGCAGCGGCTGCTCCGCGGATGGCCCACGCTCTCGTGTCTGAGCATCCACGGCTGACACCTTTCTCGGGATTAAACCGGCGTCTCGGGATTATACCGGCGCAAGCCGGTGAGCCGGGCCTGCACGCCGGGAGCCTAACCGCAGGGCCGGAGCATGGTTCCGTCCTGCAACAGCAGCGCTGTCATTCGTGATCGCACGGCGGCGCGGCATCGTTGATGCCGCGTTTGTCCCAATCGGTTGCAATGGGGCGCAGCTTCAGTGCGTGTTCGTCTCGTGCCACTTCTCGAGGTCGGGCTTCACCTTGTCCGAAGCCTGCTCCTTCTCAGGATTGCCCTTCCAGGGCTTGTCCGTCTGCCGGTGCGAGCCCCAGTCGTTCTGCTGCCGGGGATCGTCATTGGGCCGTTCCTTGCTCATCGATCTCCCTTTCCTGGAAATCTCAAACGAAGGGAACACCATAATAGGAGTTGATGCCGCGCATCGCGGCGTCGTCACTCCAGTTCCAATCGCTTCGTGCGCCGTATTTCGGTGCACCCTCCAACTCCTTGGTGGTGATGCCGGTGACATAACCGCCAAGCTCGGTGTCGTATTTCAGCGACTGCCAAGGCAACGGGTAGTGGTCGTTGCCGAGTCCCAAGAATCCACCAAAGCCGAGCACGGCGTATGACACCTGGCCACTGATCTTGTCGATCATCACGCGTTCGATCGAACCGATCCGGTTGCGATCGGCGCCATAAACCGATGTTCCCTCGACCTTGTCGCTGCCGATCAAACGGCCCGTCTCACTGCGACCCAGTTCGTTTTGGTTCAACATCGAAAACTCTCCACTCAACCTCGTGCAAAACCAACCGGATAGGCACGCGATCGTTCCGGTGCATGTTCCCCAAGCGGGTCAGGAACATCGCACGAGACGAGCGGTTCTCTGGGTTTCATACACCTGCCAAGCAAGGGCCACGCGCAAATGTCCCAGACCGTCTCCGACTTCATCGTCCAGCGTCTGCATCAATGGGGCGTGCGCCACATCTTTGGCTATCCCGGCGACGGCATCAACGGCGTGTTCGGTGCAATGAACCGGGCCGAAGGCAGGATCGCGTTCGTGCAGGCGCGGCACGAGGAGATGGCGGCATTCATGGCAACCGCTTACGCAAAGTTCTCGGGCGAGCTCGGCGTCTGCATTGCGACCTCTGGCCCCGGCGCCTCGCATCTCGTCACCGGGCTCTACGATGCGCTGCTCGATCACCAGCCGGTGCTGGCGATTGTCGGCCAGCAGTCGCGCAACGCCCTCGGCGGACACTATCAGCAGGAACTCGATCTTCTCTCGATGTTCAAGGACGTCGCCGGCGCCTACGTCATGCAGGCATCCTCGCCTGCGCAAGTGCGACACTTGATCGATCGTGCGGTGCGGATTTCGCTGGCGCGGCGGACCCCGACCGTGATCATCCTGCCCAACGACCTGCAGGAAGAGCCTTACGAGAATCCGCCCCGCGCACATGGCACGCTGCATTCAGGGATCGGCTATAGCGCACCCAGCATCATGCCGCATGAGGCGGATCTCGACCGCGCCGCGGAGGTGCTCAACGCCGGCAAGAAGGTCGCGATGCTCGTCGGCGCGGGCGCGCTTCACGCGACCGACGAAGTCATCGCGGTCGCCGACCGGCTATCGGCCGGCTGCGCCAAGGCACTGCTCGGCAAGGCCGCGCTGCCCGACGACCTGCCATGGGTCACCGGCTCCATCGGCCTGCTCGGCACCGAACCCAGCTACAACATGATGATGGAATGCGACACGCTGCTGATGGTGGGCTCGGCCTTTCCCTATGCCGAATTCCTGCCGAAGGAAGGAGCGGCGCGCGGCGTGCAGATCGACATCGATGCCAGCATGATGTCGATCCGCTTTCCCATGGAGGTCGGCCTCGTCGGAGACGCCGCCGAGACGCTGCGCGCATTGTTGCCGCGACTCCAGCCCAAAGCCAACGACGCCTGGCGCAGGGCTATCGAAGACGACGTTGCGAGATGGTGGAAGACGTTGGATGACCGCGCGCATCAGCCCGCGGCGCCAGTCAATCCACAGCTCGTCGCCTGGGAATTGTCCCCCCGCCTACCCGATCGCGCCATCATCACCAGCGATTCCGGCTCCTGTGCCAATTGGTTCGCGCGGGACCTCAAGATGCGGCGTGGCATGACGGCCTCGCTCTCCGGCGGCCTCGCCTCAATGGGCGCTGCGGTACCTTACGCGCTTGCGGCCAAATACGCCCATCCGGATCGTCCCGTGATTGCACTCGTCGGCGACGGCGCCATGCAGATGAACAACATGGCCGAGCTGATCACCGCTGCGAAGTATTGGCGCGACTGGAACGACCCGCGATTCATCGTCTGCGTCTTTAACAACGAGGATCTCAACCAGGTGACTTGGGAGCAGCGCATCATCAACGGTGATCCCAAATTCGAGGCGTCCCAACGCATTCCCGACGTCTCCTATTCGCGTTTCGCCGAGCTGATCGGCTTGCGCGGCATCTTCGTCGACAGCCCACAGCTGCTCGGCTCGGCCTGGGAGCAAGCGCTGGCGAGCGAGATGCCCGTGGTGCTGGAAGTGAAAACCGATCCCGAGGTGCCGCCGCTGCCGCCGCATATCACGCTCCAGCAGGCGAAGAATTTCTCACTCGCCCTGATGAAGGGCGATCCGAACGAAAGCGGGATGATCAAGGGAGCAGCGCGGCAGATGCTCGAATCGATCCTGCCCGGAAAGCAATGAGGTAAACCATGAGTGACTTCCGCGATATCCAGCACGGCGTCAACGACCCCGTCGACGGCGTCGACGTGAAGTGGCATTTCAACGACAACCGAACGCCGCATGAGCGGGCGCAGCGTCATGCCGACGTACGGGCCGACGCAACCGCTACGCCGGCCGAGCCGTTTCTGCCCGAGCGGCTTCGACGCAAGCCGACTGATCCCATCAATCCGCGGACCGGCCGGAATCCCACGGATTGACCGTTAGGAACGTCGGCCGCGGCGGCGTGTTGATCGGCGCAACGCGCGGCAGGAAGCTGCGCCCCACCCGGAGGGACCGGACCATGAAACGTACCATCGTCGCCCTGGCCTGCGTGCTTTTCGCAGGCCCCGCGCTTGCCCAGTCGCTGGGCGAGAAGACCGGCGTCAACTCGGCGCTGGGCGTCGCGCCTGCTACGGCCGACTTCGTCAAGGAGGTCGCCATCAGCGACATGTTCGAGATCGAGTCGAGCAAGCTCGCGGAGCAAAAGGGCAACGCCCAGGAAAAGAGCTTCGCGCAGCAGATGGTGACTGATCACACCAAGACCAGCACCGAACTGAAGGGCCTCGTCGGCGATGGCAAGGTACAGGCGACGCTGCCAACGGCACTGGACAGCTCGCACCAGAGCAAGCTCAACAAGCTGAAGAGCGCGACGGGCAAGGATTTCAGCTCGGACTACAATTCCTACCAGGTCAGCGCCCATGAGGACGCCGTGTCGTTATTCGAGCGCTACGCCAAGGGCGGCGACAATGTTGCGCTGAAGGATTGGGCCGGCAAGACCCTGCCAGCGCTCAAGCACCATCTCGACATGGCCAAGGAGCTCGGCAAGGCGCCGAGCGTCGGTCAGTCCAAATAGGCTCCTCAGTCGATATCCAACGAGGACGCCGGCCTGGCCGGCGTCCTTCGCGTCCGAGCAACGATGCCAGTCTCCGCGTGTTGAGATCTCAATATCGCGGAGAGCATCATGACGCAGCAGGACAAGACCTCAATATCCCGCCGGCACGTCGTCCGCGCCGCGGATGACGCTGCTCGGCCGTCCTGGTCAGCCTGTCGAGCTCGCCTCGATCTACTTGCAGCTTGCCGCCGCCGACGCAAGCTATGCAACGGGCCAGATCTATGGCTCCGCCGGGGGATCCGGGCAGCCCTAGTCGCGGCGCGGCGGGCTGATGCCCGCGGCTGGCACTCAGGAACCTTCGTTGTCTCCGGGCTTTACAAAACTGTCATGGAGGAAATCTCGCCGGCGGACCGATGGCGCTCGTAACAGTCAAACCCACCCGGATCGATGCGGCGATCGCGAACGAGATCGCACAGAACACCAATTCAGGCCTCGAGCGCGCCGCCCAAGCAATGACCTGGGGCGCCGACGAGCACGTGCTGGTCGCGCTCGCTGCAGCGGGATGGCTCTACACTCGTCTCCGGCATCCGCAGCAGCGTCCTGTTGCCGATCACGTCCTGATGGTCTCGCTGGTGACGGCCGTATTGCCGCATGTCTTGAAATCCTTGTTCGATCAGACCAGGCCGGACCGGCTGACGGTTAGCGGCCACTGGCACGGCGTTCCTTATTCGGGGCGTTCCCGCGACGCGTTTCCCTCAGGTCACGCTGTGCACATGGGCGCCCTTGCCTCGGCCGCTAGCCTGTTGCCGCCGGCCTCGCGCCGCTTGGCGCGCTCGCTGGCCGTAGCGCTGTCGTTGACGCGCGTGGCGCTGCTCGCACACTGGACCAGCGACGTGGTGGCAGGCTTCATACTCGGCATCGTCGTCGAGCGACTGTTCAGGCCGTTCACGCTGGCGAAGTCACGGCAGCAGCGGCGCGAAGCCTCGCGGGTACGGCCATGACGGAATATCTCGTGCGCTTTGTCGCCGGCGGCCTGATCGTATCCATCTTCGCAATCTTCGGTGACATGCTGCGGCCAAAGAGCTTTGCCGGACTGCTCGGCGCGGCACCGTCGGTCGCGCTGGCCACCCTCGGCATCGCCGTGGTCCAGCACGGTTCGCAATATGCTGCGGCCGAGAGCTGGACGATGATCTATGGCGCCATCGCGCTCGCCTGCTACAGCCTCGCCGTCTGCCACCTCCTGATGAGGTTCCGTCTCGGCGCGCTCGCCGCCACGATCCTCGCCTTCGCCGTATGGCTCGTGGTCGCCTTCGGTCTGCTCGCCGGTTTGGGAGGTGCCGCCTGATGCTGGAGCTATCGTCATCGGCGCTGAAAGAGACGCGATGGTACGAATACGCCATTCGCTTCGTGCTCGGCGGCTGCGCGACGGTGCTCGCCGGAATCATCGGCTCGCAATTCGGCGTTTCTGTCGGCGGGCTCTTCCTTGCACTTCCAGCCATCTTCTGCGCCAGCGCGACGTTGATCGAAAGCCACGAGCGTCACGCCAAGGAGAAGGCCGGCGTGAGCGGGCGGCGTCGCGGACAGAAGGCTGCGGCGCTCGATGCCGCAGGTGCGGCACTCGGCAGCATCGGCCTCGCGGCGTTCGCCGCCGTCTTCCATGCCACCGTCGGGACAAGCATCGCATTCGCTTTCATCGCCGCGTTGACTGCCTGGGCGATCGTTTCCGTGTCGGCCTGGTGGCTGAGGCGCAAGCTTCGCATTGTCAGACACAAATCGCGCCGATCAGCCCATTCAACGGGCTCTCGCTTCGTGAAGCCTTAGCTCGCTTTCGCCCCGGTCGAAGTCTGCGATTGCGGCGGCTGGAGGCCGGGGCTGTTGGCCCAGCGCTCGACCTGATCGATGACCTTCTGGTGACTTGGCCGCACCGGCTCAGGCCCTTCGGGCTCTTCGGAAAGCTTGCGAGGTAACCTGACTTCATCCGTCATGGCCTCTCTCCCTTTCGAAAAGAATGCGCCATGGCAGGATACGGTTTCAAAAATAACTTATTGATTCTATTAGATATTTCTACTCATTTGGAGACTTTGTCGACTCCGGAGGAACTCCCTCCAAGTTGGTTCGTTGAGTAAACCACTCAACCTACTCAATTTGCGTGATCGCCATGAACGACCTTCGCGCCGAGCGCCTTCAGGTCATGCTCTCGCCGGAAGAGTTGGCCGCCATTGACGATTTCCGGTTCAAACACCGCATGCCGACGCGGGCGGCCGCGGTCCGCGAACTCCTCAAGTTCGGACTGGCCGCCGTGGGCGTCGATGCCACTGCCGGCGTGAAGTCGAGCAGCTTCGGCGTGTTCGGCCGCGGGCCTGACGGACATACTCAGGGGGATCCGGATAGCGGCAGCGGCGGCTGAAGTCCCTTCCATAAGCAAACGGCCCCGGCACGGGAGTGCCAGGACCGTCCTTGGAGATTGCTTCCGGCGCACCGGGGGCATGACAACCGGAAGCAATCCGTCGACTCTTCCCGCGGAAATTCGTTCCTCGTGAGAACTAGCCTGTCGCGTCGCTCGAGCCGTCCGGCATCACGCCGGATCCTGGCGTCTTGCTATCGTCGTTCAGCTTGGGATCGCGCGTCGCTTCACGCGAGGTCGAGCCCTTCGAATCCGTCTTGTGCACGGACTGTGCACGCTGCTTGTCGCGCGGCTGCTCCTCCGCACGCTTGTCCTTGACGATGCCATGGTCGGAATGGGCCATGATGAACTCTCGCTTCTCCTGGTGTCTCAGAGCGCTTACGCACTGCGGCGTCGAATGTTCCGATACAGGCTAACTGCGCGCGGCGTGGCCGGCAGCAGATGCGTTCTCGAGATGCACCTGCCGCACCGTCGTCACCGTCGCGAACGCGACCGAGACGCCAAAGGCGAGAATGAGGGAAAGAAGAGCCAGACGTGGAGCCATCGCCAAAACCTCCTCTGAAACTGGAAATCCACGCGATCGACGGTTCCCGGATGATCCCAAATCAGTTGCTTGCCTTCCGTGAGCGGTCTCACACGCAGATTCACACGCCTCGCTTCGGAGCAGCAGCGTGGAGCGGAACGGGCGGGATTTCGCCATCGAGCCAATCCTGCTCGTTCGCGAGCGCCGTCCAGGCCTCGGCCATGCGCGAATAGCGTTTATGGGCGGGCTGTCCCTCGGCTCGCTCGGCAAGCTGAAGACAGTTGTCGGCATTATCCCTGAGGATGTCAGATTGTTTCATGTGGAGGACTTGGGGACGGAACTCTCGCGTCGCAACCCGCTTACCGGATCGTAATATTTCAGGGAACTTCGCACGCCGTTCGTCATTGATCTCGATGCGAGTTGTTGCCGCGATCATCCTGACATTCATCGCCACCGCGGCACTTGCCGACAGTACCGGCGAGCGAAAGCGTGGTGACCGACAACCGACCGCCGTTGAGGTCATCAGCGGCGTCTATAAGTTCAGCCGATTTCAACAGGGTCTTCTTGAGAACACCGACCTCAAGGGCAATGCGGAGGTCAAGAACCTCGCCGCCCTGCGCGCCGAGGAGGCCGCCAAGCGCGACAAGAGTCTGAAGGAGATCCAGGAGACAATTGGCGCGCAACTGCACGTCGGCAGAGCGACATCTTCGACCGCGAGCCTCGTCGAGCCCGAAATGTCGGATGGCCCAACCTACGTCAGAAGCTTCTATGCTGCGCAGCTTCCCGAGTATGAGTCGATCATCAGCCTGCTTGAGCGCTATCTGAAGGCGCCCGACAATACAGCGCTCGCAGCGTTCGCGCGCCAACAGCTCCCGATGCTGCGCTCGCAGGTCAGGGACGCGGCGCGCATCATGGCGGACAAATAGCCGACTCTACTTGTCGTTCGGATGCTGTTGCTGGCTCTGCGGCCGCACGGTGCGGTCGCTCTCCGGCATTTTGTCCCGGCCCGCATCGCCAGTGTCGTCTTTGCCGCCCGAAGATGACGTGCCGCTGCCGCTAGGATTCGATCGGCCGGACGTCCCGGTGGTCGGCGTTTCCGCCCGCGGATTGGCGGAGCTTGCGGCGGGGTCGCCGGTCACAGCCCCCGCCCGCTGGGCGCACCGCCCTGCGCCAAAGCCGATCCCGCGGCAAATAGGATGACAGCGATGGCGGCAAGTCCTGCTTTCATATCCGTTCTCCCTGTCTTTGTGGGCTAACCGTCGGGCGCGGCGCTCCGTTCCGGGACAGTGAATGCCGGGGATGGACGAGCAGAGCGGCGGGGCCCGAGGCATTTCTTTCTGAGCGACCTGGAACCAATTCGAAGGATCATCGTTACCTCAGCCGGGCTGAGCAAAGCGGGTTCCATTTCCCAGCGCCCCACCTTGGTGCTTGATTTCGAATTTGGCTGACGCTCTATTTCGACCAACGCGTCTTGCCTCGGATTCGGCCGACGCCTGCGGGGGAATCAGTATGAGCGACCTCGATCCCGGACCTGCATCACGCTCCGGTCGTCGCGTCCCAAAGCCAAAAACCAACGGTATGTCGGAGCCGGATTCCCGGGCCGAGCTTTTGCTTGCCTTGCAGGCGATGCGCAGCGGTGACTTTTCGGTGCGGATGAGCGGCGACTATCTCGGCATCGACGGCAAGATTGCCGACACTCTTAATGAAATCATCGCCGCCAACCAGCGCATGGCGCAGCAGCTCGAGCTGGTCGGCCAGGTGGTGGGGCGCGAAGGCAAGACCCGCCAGCGCGTGAAGTTCGGCCTGGCCTCAGGCTCCTGGGCCGACATGGAAGGTTCGGTCAACACGCTGATCGACGACCTGTTGTGGCCGACGCGCGAGGTGACACGCGCGGTCGCCGCCGTCGCACAAGGTGACCTGCTCCAGACCGTCAAGCTCGACGTCGATGGCCGTCCGCTCGGCGGCGAGTTTTTGCAGTCGGCGACCATCGTCAACACCATGATCAAGCAGCTCGGCGTGTTCACCTCCGAGGTGACGCGCGTCGCGCGCGAGGTCGGCACCGAGGGCAAGCTCGGCGGCCAGGCCCAGGTGCCTGAGGTGACCGGCGTCTGGAAGGACCTGACCGAGAGCGTCAACTCGATGGCGAACAACCTGACCAACCAGGTTCGCAACATCGCCGAGGTGACGATCGCGGTCGCCAATGGCGACCTCTCCAAGAAGATCACGGTCGACGTCCGCGGCGAGATCCTCCAGCTCAAGGAAGCCATCAACACGATGGTGGACCAGCTCCGCTCCTTCGCCTCGGAAGTGACGCGCGTGGCGCGCGAGGTCGGCACCGACGGCAAGCTCGGCGGCCAGGCGATCGTGCCCGGCGTCGCCGGCACCTGGAAAGATCTCACCGATTCCGTCAACGCGATGTGCGGCAACCTGACTGCGCAGGTGCGCAACATCGCCAACGTCACCACCGCCGTGGCGCGCGGCGACCTCTCGCGCAAGATCACGGTGGACGTGCGCGGCGAGATCCTGGAGCTGAAGGACACCATCAACACCATGGTGGACCAGCTCAACTCGTTCGCTTCGGAAGTGACGCGCGTCGCGCGCGAGGTCGGCACCGAGGGCAAACTCGGCGGCCAGGCCCAGGTGCCCGGCGTGGCCGGCACCTGGAAGGACCTCACCGACAACGTCAACTTCATGGCCTCGAACCTGACGGCCCAGGTCCGCAACATCGCCGATGTCGCGACCGCCATCGCTGGCGGCGACTTGTCGAAGAAGATCACCGTGAACGTCTCGGGCGAGATCCTTCAGCTGAAGGAGACGCTCAACACCATGGTCGACCAGCTGAACGCTTTCGCCGGCGAAGTGACGCGCGTCGCCCGCGAGGTCGGCACCGAGGGCCGGCTTGGCGGCCAGGCCAACGTGCTCGGCGTCGCCGGCACCTGGAAGGACCTGACCGAGAGCGTCAACTCGATGGCCTCGAACCTGACCGCTCAGGTCCGCAACATCGCGGAGGTGACGACGGCGGTCGCCGGCGGCGACCTGTCGAAGAAGATCACCGTGGACGTGCGCGGCGAGATCCTGGAGCTGAAGGACACCATCAACACCATGGTGGACCAGCTCAACGCCTTCGCCGGCGAAGTCACGCGCGTGGCGCGCGAGGTCGGCACCGAAGGCAAGCTCGGCGGCCAGGCGGTGGTGCGCGGCGTCGGCGGCACCTGGAAGGACCTCACCGACAGCGTCAACTCGATGGCCTCGAACCTGACCGGTCAGGTCCGCAACATCGCTGAGGTCGCGACCGCGGTGGCGAAGGGCGATTTGTCCAAGAAGATCACGGTGAACGTGTCGGGCGAAATCCTTCAGCTGAAGGAGACGCTCAATACCATGGTGGACCAGCTCAACGCCTTCGCTGGCGAAGTGACGCGTGTCGCGCGCGAGGTCGGCACCGACGGCAAGCTCGGCGGCCAGGCCGACGTGCCGGGCGTCGCAGGCACCTGGAAGGATTTGACCGACTCCGTGAACTCGATGGCGGGCAATCTGACCGCCCAGGTGCGCAATATCGCGGAAGTCGCGACCGCGATCGCCGGCGGCGACCTGTCCCGCAAGATCACCGTGGACGTGCGCGGCGAGATCCTTCAGCTCAAGGATACGCTGAACACGATGGTCGACCAGCTCAACCGCTTCGCGGGCGAGGTGACGCGCGTCGCGCGCGAGGTCGGCACCGAAGGCCGCCTCGGCGGTCAGGCCAACGTGCCCGGCGTGGCCGGCACCTGGAAGGACCTCACCGACAGCGTGAACTCGATGGCGGGCAACCTCACCGCCCAGGTCCGCAACATCGCCGAAGTGACGACCGCCGTGGCGCGCGGCGACTTGTCCCGCAAGATCACCGTCGACGTGAAGGGCGAAATCCTCGAGCTGAAGAACACCATCAACACCATGGTGGACCAGCTCAACGGTTTCGCCGGCGAAGTCACGCGCGTCGCTCGCGAGGTCGGTACCGAAGGCAAGCTCGGCGGCCAGGCCGAGGTGCCCGGCGTCGCCGGCACCTGGAAGGATCTCACCGACAACGTCAACTTCATGGCCTCCAACCTGACGGCCCAGGTCCGCAACATCGCCGAGGTCGCGACCGCCATTGCCGGCGGCGACCTCTCGAAGAAGATCACGGTGGACGTGCGCGGCGAGATCCTTCTCTTGAAGGACACGCTGAACACGATGGTCGAGCAGCTGCGCTCCTTCGCCGCCGAGGTCACGCGCGTCGCGCGCGAAGTCGGTACCGAAGGACGGCTCGGCGGCCAGGCCGTCGTGCCCGGCGTCGGCGGCACCTGGAAGGATCTCACCGACAACGTCAACTTGCTCGCCGCGAACCTCACCACGCAGGTCCGCAACATCGCCGAAGTGACCACGGCGGTCGCGCGCGGCGACCTCTCGCGCAAGATCACCGTCGACGTGAAGGGCGAAATCCTCGAGCTGAAGAACACCATCAACACCATGGTGGACCAGCTCAACGCTTTCGCCGGCGAAGTCACGCGCGTGGCGCGCGAGGTCGGCACCGAAGGCAAGCTCGGCGGCCAGGCGCAGGTGCCTGGCGTCGCAGGTACGTGGAAGGATCTCACCGACACCGTGAACCTGATGGCTGCGAACCTGACCGAGCAGGTGCGCGGCATCGTCAAGGTGGTGACCGCGGTCGCCAACGGCGATCTCAAGCAGAACCTGACGATGAAGTCGCGCGGCGAGGTCGCCGCTCTCGCCGACACCATCAACAACATGACCGAGACGCTCGCGACCTTCGCCGATCAGGTGACGTCGGTGGCGCGCGAGGTCGGCGTCGAAGGCCGGCTCGGCGGTCAGGCCAACGTGCCCGGCGCCGCCGGCACCTGGAAGGATCTCACCGGCAACGTCAACCTGCTCGCGGCCAACCTCACTTCGCAGGTGCGCGCGATCGCGGAAGTCGCCACCGCCGTGACCAAGGGCGACCTGACACGCTCGATCCAGGTCGATGCCCGCGGCGAGGTCGCGGAACTCAAGGACAACATCAACACGATGATCACCAACCTGCGGCTCACGACCGAGCTGAACACCGAGCAGGATTGGCTGAAGACGAACCTGGCGAAGTTCACCAACATGCTCCAGGGCCAGCGTGACCTCACCACCGTCGGCCGGCTGCTGCTCACCGAATTGTCGCCGCTGGTGAACGCGCATACCGGCGTGATCTACCAGGTCGAGAACGAGAATGACCCGCAGCTCCTGCTGCTCGCCTCTTACGCCAGCGACGGCATCTACCCCTATCATCCCGTGCTGCAGTTCGGCGAAGGCCTGATCGGCCAATGCGCCTTCGACAAGCGGCCGCGCGTCGTTTCCGACATTCCGTCGGACGTGGTGCCGATCAACTCGGCGCTGTTCCGCGTTGCGCCGAAAAACCTCGTCGTGCTGCCGGTCCTGTTCGAAGGTCAGGTCAAGGCCGTGATCGAGCTCGCTTCGCTCGTCTCCTTCACGACGTCGCAGATGACGTTCCTGGAGCAGCTCACCGACTCCATCGGCATCGTGCTCAATTCGATCGAGGCCACGATGCAGACGGAAGGTCTGCTCAAGCAGTCGCAGCAGCTTGCCGGCGAGCTGCAGACCCAGCAGCGCGAATTGCAACAGACCAACGACCAGCTCGAGCAGAAGGCGCAGCAGCTCGCCGAGCGCAACGTCGAGGTCGAGCGCAAGAACCAGGAGATCGAGCAGGCCCGCCGCGCGCTGGAGGAGAAGGCGACCGAGCTCGCGCTGACCTCGAAATACAAGTCCGAATTCCTCGCCAACATGAGCCACGAGCTGCGCACACCGCTGAATTCGATCCTGATCCTCGGACAGCAGCTCAGCGACAACCCGGATGGCAACCTCTCGGCCAAGCAGGTCGAATTCGCCCGCACCATCCACGGCGCCGGCACCGACCTGCTCAACCTCATCAGCGATATTCTCGATCTCTCGAAGATCGAGTCCGGCACGGTGACGGTCGACGCCGAGGAGATCCTGACTGCGAACCTGCTCGAGACCGTCGGCCGGCCGTTCCGGCACGAGGCAGACAATCGCAATCTGTCGTTCAAGATCGACATCGATCCGAACCTGCCGCGCAGCATCGTCACCGACTCCAAGCGCCTGCAACAGGTCCTGAAGAACCTGCTCTCCAACGCCTTCAAGTTCACCGCCGAAGGCGAAGTGCGCCTGAAGGTCGCCGGCGCGGTCGGCGGCTGGGGGACGGATCACCCGGTGCTGAACTCCGCTCCGGCCGTGATCGCCTTCGAAGTGTCAGATACCGGCATCGGCATTCCCCTGGAGAAGCAGAAGCTGATCTTCGAGGCGTTCCAGCAGGCGGATGCCGGCACCAGCCGAAAGTATGGCGGCACAGGACTCGGGCTCGCGATCAGCCGCGAACTCGCGAGCCTGCTCGGAGGCGAGATCCATCTGCGCAGCGCGCCGGGCAAGGGCTCGTCGTTCACGCTTTACCTGCCGTTGAAATATTCCGGCCCGACGCTCGCGCCGCGCGCCGCGCCGGCGTCACCGCAATACAGCCAGCCGCCGGCGCTACAGCCGGCCGCGCCTGACCAGCAGCGCGTCATCGAGCAGCTTCCCGACGACCGGCTCAACCTCGAGCCCGGCGACACCATCCTCCTGATCGTCGAGGACGATTCGCACTATGCCCGCGTGCTGGTCGATCTGGCCCGCGACAAGGGCTTCAAGGTTCTGGTCGCCGCCCGCGGCGCCGAGGCCCTGGAGCTCGCCAAGCAGTACCAGCCGACGGCCGTCTCGCTCGACGTATTCCTTCCTGACATGCTCGGCTGGACCGTGCTGAGCCAGCTCAAGCACAATCCGCTCACCCGCCACATCCCGGTTCAGATCATCACGCTCGACGAGGACCGCCAGCATGCGCTTGCGCGCGGCGCATTCTCCTTCGTCAACAAGCCGACGACCACCGAGGGCGTCTCGGCCGCCCTGACGCAGATCAAGGAATATGCGCGGCCGCGACGCAAGCGGCTGCTGATCGTCGAGGACAACGAGGCCGAGCAGCTTTCGATCCGCGAGCTGCTGCACCACGACGACATCGAGATCTTGGCCACGGATACCGGGGCCGGCGCGCTCTCGACGCTGCGCGAGCAGCCCTGCGATTGCGTGGTGCTCGACCTGCGGCTGCCCGACATGAGCGGCTTCGAGGTGCTCGATCAGATCCGCAACGACGAGGCGCTGTCGAACATCCCGGTCGTGGTGTTCACCGGACGCGAGCTCTCGGCTGAGGAGGATGCCGAGCTCCATACCATGGCGCGCAGCATCGTGGTCAAGGGCGTGGAGTCGCCTGAGCGCCTGCTCGACGAGACCGCGTTGTTCCTGCACCGCGTGATCACGGAGCTGCCGATCGAGAAGCAGCGCATGCTGGAGAAGCTGAACAGTTCCGACGAGGACCTGATCGGCAAGACCGCCCTGCTCGTCGACGACGACGCCCGCAACATCTTCGCGCTTTCGAGCGTGCTGGAACGACGCGGCATGAAAGTGCTGACGGCGACGACCGGCAGCGAGGCGGTGGCACTGGTCGAATCCAATCCGGAGATCGCGATCGTGCTGATGGACATCATGATGCCGCAGATGGATGGCTATCAGACCATCGGCGTGATCCGCGAGAACCCGGGCTTCGCTCGTCTTCCGATCATCGCGTTGACCGCCAAGGCGATGAAGGGCGACCGGGAGAAGTGCCTCGAAGCCGGCGCGTCCGACTACCTCGCCAAGCCCGTCAACACCGACCAATTGCTGCTTGCGATCCGCATGTGGCTGCACCGCTGAGTGGGATCCGCGAATGGACCACGAAAAGGTCAATATCCTCCTCGTCGACGACCAGCCCGCCAAGCTGCTCGCCTATGAGGTGATTCTGAAGGATCTCGGCGAGAACCTCGTGATCGCCTCCTCGGGGCGCGAGGCGCTGGAGGTGCTACTCAAGACCGAGATCGCGGTGATCCTGGTCGATGTCTGCATGCCCGAGCTCGATGGTTTCGAGCTCGCCGCGATGATCCGCGAGCATCCGCGCTTCCAGAAGACAGCGATGATCTTCATCTCGGCCATCCAGGTCAGCGACATCGACCGGTTGCGCGGCTACGAGATGGGCGCGGTCGATTACGTCCCGGTACCGGTCGTGCCGGAAGTGCTGCGCGCCAAGATCAAGGTGTTTGCCGAGCTCTACCGCAAGACGCGCGAGCTCGAACGGCTGAACCACGAGCTCGAGGACCGCGTCCGCGCACGCACTGCGGAGCTGGAGAGCTCCACCGCGAAGCTGCGCGAGAGCGAGCAGCGGCGCAGCATGGCGATCGCCGCCGGCAAGATGGGGTCCTGGGACTGGGACTGGATCAGCGGCGATTGGATGTGGGACGAGGGACAATACCGCATCTTCGGCGTCAGCCCGGCGAGCTTCGAGGTCAATCCGGCCAACGTTCAGGCGCTGCTGCACCCCGATGACGTCGATCAGCTGCGCAAGGCGATCGCCGAATTCAACAAGGGCACACGCGCCTATGAGACGGAGTTCCGCATCGTGCGGCCCGACGGCGAGGTGCGCTGGTGCGTCGGCACAGCGGCCGCGACGGTCGACGAGAGTGGGCGCGTGGTGCGCGTCAGCGGCGTCACCGTCGATATCACCGAGCGCAAGCGCGCCGAGGAGCGGCAGAATCTCCTGGCGCGGGAAGTCGATCATCGCGCCAAGAATGCGCTGGCGCTGGCGCAGTCGATCGTGCGCCTCACGCGGGCCGACGAGGTCAAGGCCTATGTCAACGCCGTCGAGGGACGCATCAATGCGCTGGCGCGCGTGCACACCATCCTGTCGCTGTCGAGCTGGCAGGGCGCCGAGCTCTCCAGGCTGATCGACGAGGAGCTTGCGCCCTATTCGCTCGGCGACCAGATCAGATTGGCAGGTCCCGAAGTTCAGTTGCTGCCGGCGACGGCCCAGACGCTGGCGCTCGCACTGCACGAGCTCTTCACCAACTCGGCAAAGTATGGCGCGCTCTCGACTCGATCGGGGCGGCTCGCCATCGATTGGCAAGTCGAGAACGAGCTGCTCACGCTGAGTTGGAAGGAATCCGGCGGTCCGCTGGTCATGACACCGAAGTCGCGCGGCTTCGGCACGCGGAGCCTGCTTGCGAGCATCGAGTCCCAGCTTGGCGGACAGGCGCAGTTCGATTGGCGCGCCGAGGGCCTGTTGTGCCGGCTGGAGGTGCCGTTGACACGCAAGACGGCGACGACAGCACCCGGCAAGTTCGACACCGCCGGCTCCGCCGAATTGCAGCGCGCCTCCGGTTAACCGGACACTGCGCTCGTCATGCGCCGGGCCATCCGCGGTTCGCGCGCGACGCGTCCTTCGAGCCAAGCCTCCGTTCGGGCGAGATCGCGCAGCGCCCTGGCATAGCGGCGAGCCGCGCTCCGCTCCGCGCCACGCGGGAGCTTGCGCGCTTTGCGCAGGATGTCGGCGGCCGCATTGCGATAGGCCAGCGAGCGGTAAAGAAAGACTACCTTGCCCATATCGATATTCCCGTTTTCGTGGCGCTCATCCTCGCAGGCCCGGCATGAACGTCGGATGAAGCGGGCGGTAACAATTCCTTCAATCGCATGGAACCAGGAAATCACGTGTGCGTTTGCATGCCAGTTCGGGATGCAGTCCCATGCGCACCAAGAAGTCGTCTGAGCTGATCTCTGCCAGCGGCCTTATCAAGCTGATGACGCATGCAATGATGGGCGCGGCCCTCGGCCTCACCTTCAGCCTCGCGCTCGTCCTGTCCAATCCGGCCGTGGCCAACCTGCTCAATAACGGCGGAAGCCAAGCCGTTGCGGGCTTCGTCCTCACCTTGGTGACGACGTTCGCGATCGGCGCGACGCTCACCGGCGTCGTGTTCATCTTCGCAGAGGACAAGCAATCTTGAAGCATGCGTGACGCACGGGAGGTGCTCTGTTGGGAACTCCTGCGGCGAATGGCGGTTGGCTGCCTGCGTCAATTTAACTCAGGGAGTTTCCTGCATGAAGACGACCAAGCTCGCTCTCGCCGTGATGTTGGCAACCGGCCTAGCCGCCGCGCCGTTCGCCGCCCAGGCCAAGACGCATAAGGCCAAGCATGGATCCTCGATGTCATCGTCGCAGACCACCGGCGCCAATACCAAGTCTTCCAAGGGCGCCGATCCTTCCGGCCAAGGCGGCTCTGGTCCCGGCTCCGATCAGGGCGGCACCATGACGAACAAAGGCGGCATGACCAACACCAAATAGGCGCTCCCTGGAATCCATGGAGGGCTCCGCCATTGCGGGGCCCTTGCCCCTGGGGCTCGACGCTCCAAGCTGTCAGCACCCGCCATCCACGAGCTTCCGGCACTCGCGTTGGACGCACAGTCAACCGCGATCCCGGTGCGGCGCGCAGTTGCAAGATCCGGTATGGGTCCGGCTCTTTCTCCGCCGCGCGCTTCCAAATATCTCAGCGGCGCCCGATCGCGCGTACGGGATTGCCGACCGTCTTCACGGGACGAACGCGCACCCGGTCGCGGACATCAGGCAGAACGTCGCTGCCACCAGCCGCCTTCCATTCGCCGATCAGGAGGTTGATTTTCCGGCGCAGATCCATCTGCGCCAGAGCCCTTTCTGTGCAGTCGCAGTCGCGCTCGACGAGGTCGCGCACCGACGCCTCGACGTCGGCCATCTCAAGCCTCAAGGCTCTGATTTTACGTCGAATTTCATTAATTCTGTTGTCCATGGCTTGTTAGAACAAAATAAGAACTTATAGTCAAGTCACGATTTCAGGACGGAGGAGCGACATGCAGATTCAGGGTAAATACGATGCCAGGGTTTCTCTGAGCGAGCAGATGACGCGAGCGCAGGGCCTCAGGCTGAAACGGCTGAGCGAAGAGGCCTATCAACCCGCCCAATATGCACGGGATCTGTCCTTCAGCGAGGCCGCACGGCGCATCCAGGCGCTGGAAGCGGAGATCGAGCTGGCGAATTCCTTCTAGGCTGGTTCGCGCGTTTGGAACTTGCATCCGCGCTCCCGGAACCATGGCCGTGCCGGATGGTTTTTCTTCGGCCAAGGGAGAACATGCATGGCACGCAAGGCAAAGAAACGCCGCTACTCACGCAGCTCCGGCAGCGATGTCGAAAGCGAGATGCGGCGCTACAAGAAGGGCACCGCGAAGAGCGGCCGAGGAGGACGAGGCGGCCGCGTGAAGAGCCGTAAGCAGGCGATCGCGATCGGACTGTCGAAGGCACGCAAGAAGGGCAAGAAGGTCCCGAAGAAGGCTTCGAAGCGCAAAAGCGCCAAGAAGACGTCCCGGACGTCGTCGAAGAAGTCGTCATCGAAGAAGTCGTCGAAGCGCAAATCCAGCAAGCGCTCACGCTGACCAGTCTCAGATCATGCTTCCCGGCATGAAGCAGCGGATCGAAATCCCGAACGCAGTCTTCACCGGCCACACCATGGTGCGGCCGGCCCGGTTCGGCTCGGTGATGACGGCTTCGTCCGGCACCTCGATCCACTGTCCATCGAGACGTACGCGGTAACGCCCGTTGTGCGACTCCCAGTCGGGATCGGCAACGGCGAAACCATCCGCATCCGAGCAGCACGGACCCAGATGGCTGCGCAGGCTGTCGAACCATGGCTTCAGGGGCGAGTCGGCGTAGCGGCCGTCGTCGCGCCCGAGCGCGTTTCCGTGCCAGAGCACCAATGGCGCCAGGAGCAGCGCACTCCTCAGCGAGAGCTTCAATCGATCCATGTCGGCACCGATCAAATGTGAACTCAAATGTGAACCACCGGCCAGTTCCACAAAGCGCCGGGAAGGTTCGAAGTTCCACGCTTGCAACTCGACTCGGCGGCCACGTTGCCGCAGAGCGCAGGGGCACCCCGGAACTGTGACCAGCGAACACGGCTTTTTCGGACGCACCGGGTCATCCATCCCTGGCGTTAACGAGAACGTTATCGGGCCTTGGCGAGCTTGATTGCCTATGCGAAAGGCGGCCCGGGGGCCGCCTTTCTGGACTTGTACGGTCGAGCTTCGCCTTACGCGAGCGGCACCGCGACGAAGCGGGTGGCATCGGCGCTTCTGACCTGCAACAGAACGCTGCGCTTGCCCGACGATTTGGCCTGCGCCAGCTCCGAACGCACCTCGCCGACATTGCCAACGGCCTTGCCATCGACATTGAGGATGACGTCGCCGGTCTGGATGCCGCGCTGCGCCGCGGGCCCTCCCGGGTCAACCTCGGTGACGACAAGGCCCTTCTGGCCGGCGCCCTGCACCTCGCCGGCCGGAGCCAGAGCAAGCCCGAGGCGCGGCGTGCTGGCGCCCGGCTGCACCTTGCCGTCATAGGCCTTGGCCTGGGCCTGCTGTTCGTTCGGCAGCTCACCGAGCGCCAGGGTCACCGTTTTGCTGTCTCCCTTGCGGAAGACATCGAGCCTCACCGACGTGCCCGGCGCCAAGGTGGCGATGGTGCGGGCGAGATCGCGGGAGTCCTTGATCGTGGTGCCGTTGACCGCGGTGATGACGTCACCCGCCTCGATGCCGGCCTTCGCCGCCGGGCTGCCGGCTTGCGGATTGTCGACGATCGCGCCGCGCGCCTCCTTGAGGCCGAGGCTGTCGGCGATATCCGACGTCACGGGCTGCACCTGGACGCCGAGCCAGCCCCGGGTGACCGCGCCCTTGTCCTTCAATTGCGCGACGACGAGCTTGGCGGTCGAGGCCGGAATATCGAAGCCGATGCCGACTGAGCCGCCCGAGGGCGAGAAGATCGCAGTGTTCACGCCGATGACGTTGCCATTCATGTCGAAAGCCGGGCCGCCGGAATTGCCCTTGTTGATGGGCGCATCGATCTGGATGAAGTCGTCATAGGGACCATTGCCGATATCCCGGCCGCTAGCCGAGACGATGCCGGCGGTCACAGTGCCGCCAAGACCGAAGGGATTACCGACCGCGACCACCCAGTCGCCGATGCGCGGCTTCTGGTCGGAGAATTTGACGAACGGAAAGTCCTTCCTGCCATCGACCTTGATCAGCGCCAGATCGGTCTTGGGATCGGTGCCGACGACCTTCGCGGTGTAGGTCGTGCCGTCATCCATCGTCACCTGCACGGACTCGGCGTGGTCGACGACATGGTTGTTGGTCACGGCATAGCCGTCCGCGGAAATGAAGAAGCCGGAGCCTTCGCCCGTGATCATCTGATGACGCTGGCGCGGCATGCCGTTCGCGCCGCCCGGGAAACGGAAGCCGAACTGTCGTGAGAACTGGTCGAACGGCGTGTCCTCGTCCGAATCCATCCGGTTCTGCTGCAGCATCGCGCTCTTGTCATTGTCCTGGTCGATTTTGACCCGCACCGAGATCACCGCGGGTTTGACCTTGCTGACCAGATCGCCGAAGCCCGGCGGCGTTGCGACGGCCTCCGCAGCCTGAGCCGGCGCAATGAAGGAGTTCATCCCGAACGGCGAAGAGCCTGGCGCAATTGACAGGGCGGCCACGCCCAGCGCGGCCACGGTGCCGAGCAGCGCGAGCCGGCGCGGCCTCAAGATCTTGCGAGATGTGGTAGTGTGGAAATTGACGTGATCGTTCATGTCGAAATGTCCATGTTGAGCTGGTGTCGCCTTGTCCTCAACATGGTCGTTGCTACCTTACGGCGTCCCGTCCACCCGATTAAATCTCGGCAAAGGATGGGTGAGCGGGCGCAGCACGCAAATGGTCGCTGGCCGTTTGACGCAGCTCAACACGGGTGCTTCGCGCAGTGAAAAACTGCAATCATCGGATGATGTCCACTGGAGGCGCGCCATGTACAAAGACATTCTCGTCCACATTCCCACCGAACGTCCCATGCGTTCGGCGATCGAAGGCTCGATCTCGCTCGCGGCGAACTTCAACGCGCATCTCGACGCGGTTGCGGTCGGCTATGTCGCAACCAGTGCAGCTTACGTGATGGAGGGCGGCGCGGCGGTGGCGGCCGTGTTCGAACTGGAACGCGAGCGCGCCGTGGAGCGGGCCGAGGCCGCGCTCGCGGTGTTCAAGAGCGAAGCGGCGAACGCCGGCATCTCCTACGCCTGCCACGCACTCGGCGCGATCCCGGCGGATGCAGCCGGCTCGCTCGGTGAGATGGCGCGACTGCACGACCTCAGCGTCGTGCTCCAGCCTGATCCGACGCAAGGCTCGTTCGACAACGACATGCCACGCGAGATCCTGTTCCAGGCGGGCGGCCCGGTGCTGTTCCTGCCCTACACCTTCCGTGGAGCCCTCAAGGCGAACCGGATCGGCATCTGCTGGGACGGCAGCCGCCTCGCTGCCCGCGCTGTCCGCGACGCAGCACCGTTCCTGGCGCGCGCCGCCGAGATCGTGATCATTACCATCAACGAGACCGACGCCGCCTCCGGCGAAGCTTCAGCGAGCAGTTTGGCAAAACATCTCCGCCGGCGCGGACTGTCGGCCCGCACGGTCGCCCTGTCAGCAACACGCGCCGACATTCAACCGACCATCCTGTCGCTGGCGGCGGACGAGGGTCTCGACCTCCTGGTGATGGGCGGCTACGGCCATTCGCGGTTGCAGGAACGCGTTCTCGGCGGCGTCACCCGCGCCATGCTGGAAGCCATGACGGTCCCGACGCTGATGTCGCATTGAGCCGTGCCGGATTGGCGCCATCAGGCCGCGACGGGAGTTTCCCAGGTCGCGGGCGCGGCGGCGTCCTTGTCGCGTTGCACATTGCAGGCGTCGAAATGCGCCTTCAGTTCGATTTCGGCGAGATGCTCGAAATGTTCGGCCTGGCCGAGGAGTTCCCAGTTCTGGAGCGGCCGGTAGGCCGCCTGCTGACGACAGAGGGACGCCAGCGCGCGGTAGCGACGTACGTTCTCCATGAGACCCTCCCTCGCATTGCTATGGGTTATTGCCCTGATTTACGTCAGGTCGATGGCGGTTGTGCAAAAGATTTGCTGCGCCCCCGCATCTGAACTCGGCTCGTTCTTGGAACATGCGTATTCAGGCCAAAGCTCCAAATAGTGCCAAAGGACGCCCGGAACCCGCCAGGCGCTAGGCGTAGAGGCGGCGCTCCACGGTCACGCCGACCAGGTCGAGATAGCGTTCGATCAGGTCAGGCCGGCCGACGAGATAGCCCTGCATCTCCTCGCAAGCCTCGCGCGCCAGGAAGGTCCGCTGCGCTTCCGTCTCCACCCCTTCGGCAATGACTGGAATATTCAGGGCATGCGCGAGGCTCAGGACCGCGCGGACAATCTCGGCCGATTGCGGCGTCGCCTCGAGATTGGAAATGAAGCTGCGATCGATCTTGATCTTGTCGAACGGGAACGACTGCAGATAGGACAACGAGGAATAGCCGGTGCCGAAATCGTCCATCGCAACACGGATGCCGAGGGCCTTCAGCCGCCGCAGCAGATTGAGCGCACGGGTGAAATCGCCGATCAGCACGCCTTCGGTGATCTCGACCTCGAGCCGCGTCGGCGCAAGCCCCGTCTCCAGCAGGATTTGGTGGATCGACCGCTCGAGATCGCCGGCCTGGAACTGGACCGGCGACAGATTGACGGCGACTTGCAGCGGCCGCGGCCAGGATGCCGCCTCCCGGCACGCTTCGCGCAAGATCCACTCGCCGATCTGGACGATCAGCCCGTTCTCCTCGGCGAGCGGAATGAACTGGTCCGGTGGCACGAAGCCCCGCGTCGGGTGATTCCAGCGCAGCAGCGCCTCGAAGCCGATGACCTCACCATCCACCCGCGCCTGCGGCTGGAAGTAAACGAGGAGCTGGTTCTGCTCCAGCGCCTGGCGCAGATCGTGCTGCAACAGCCTGCGGTCGCGCAGCTCCTGATCCATCTCGGATTCGAAGCAGCGAACCCGGCCCCTGCCCTCGCGCTTGGCACGATAGAGGGCTGAGTCTGCATTGGCGAGCAGCTTCGCGGCGTTCGTGCCGTCGTCGGGATAGAACGCGATGCCGACGCTGAGGCCTACGTGGGAGAGATAGTCGTCGACCTCCAGCTCCTTGCCGGTCGTCTCGACCAGGCGTTCAGCCAGCGCCAGAACGTCCTCACGGCGTGTGTTATCGGGCATCAGGATCATGAACTCGTCGCCGCCGATGCGGGCTACGAAGGCGCCTTCGGCTTCTGTGGCAAGTCGGTCAGCCGCCGCTCGCATCAGCATGTCGCCGACGGGGTGACCGAACACGTCGTTGACCTCCTTGAAGCGGTCGAGATCGAGGCTCAGCACGGCAAAACTGGTCGCCGCCTCCTGCGCCCGCTCCAACCGTTCGCCGAGCGCCGCGTTGAAGGCGCTGCGGTTCGGCAGATCGGTGAGCACATCATGATGCGCGAGATGGCTGATGCGCTGCCGGCTGGTGACGCGCTCCGTGACATCCTCGATCACGCCAACCAGATATTGCGGATCCCCGTCGCCATCTGTGATCAGCATTTTTCGTGAATTGACGACGCGATCGCGACCTTTGACGCCCACTTCGAGCAGATGCTCCTCGAGGAACATCGGCGTGCCGCTGGCAACGACGCGTCGATCCTGCTCATTGACCACGCGGGCGACGTCGGCCGAGAAAATCTCCTCGGGTGTTCGGCCCAGCATCTGTTCGCGCGGCATGCCGTAATAGTCTTCGCCGGCTCGGTTGAGCAGGATGTAGCGCGAACTCGTCGCGCATTTCGCGAAGATGGCGATCGGGATGTTCTCGATGATGGTGTCCAGAAACTCGCGGGTTCGCAGCAGGTCTTCTTCGGCCCGGTCACGCGTCTGTGCGCGCCCATTCGTCACGAACGGACGGTCGCAGGTCTCGTAAGCCGCACTGACGAGCCCGCACAGTTTGCTCAAATCGACCTGCCCTGTCGCGTCGGTCTCGCAACGAAGCTGCTCGGCGAACAAGCGATGCATGCTCACGTCATTGTTCACGTCGCATTGAGGCAGCATGTTTGCAAATTCCTTCAATCCGAATCCCCGTGCTCTCGTGCGTTTCTAAACCAGAGATTGAAAGACTAGCATTGCGCGAGCGTTAATCCAACCTCCGGCTCGGCCGGGTTGGTTACCCCGGCCTGAAGGGACTCGACGGGTTTGCGCGCTATCCCCGCAAAAGCCCGGAGAGATGTGGCACTCTTTGGGACAACCGGCAGCAGAGCGGCGCTAAGGCCGCGCGTTATCCGTAATCTACCGGATACGCGCAGTCTCCCTGGCCCGTGCCGGTTGCGCGGAAATATCGTGCAATCCTGCAACCCGCGCCGTCTCGGCGGCGAGGCGGATGGCCGCAATGTTGGTGGTGTAATCCGTGCCATCCTTGCCACGAAACACCGCGGACCCAGCCACCAGCGTATCGGCGCCCGCTTCGGCAACGGCAGCGGCATTGTCGCGCGTGATGCCGCCATCGACCTCGAGGCGGATCGGCCGGTCGCCGATCATGCTTCGAATGCGCCGGATTTTTTCGAGCTGGGATTCGAGGAAGGCCTGGCCACCGAAGCCCGGATTGACCGTCATCACCAGCACGAGATCGAGGCGATCGAGCACATATTCGATCGCGCTTTCCGGTGTCGAGGGGCAGAGGCTGACGCCGGCTTTCTTGCCGAGCGCGCGGATCGCCTGGAGCGAGCGGTCGAGATGCGGTCCCGCTTCGGCGTGGACCGTGATGACGTCAGCGCCTGCCTTTGCGAACGCCTCGAGATACGAATCGACCGGCGCGATCATGAGATGCACGTCGAATATCTTCTTGCTCAGCGGCCGGATCGCCTTGATCACATCGGCGCCGAAACTGATGTTCGGGACGAAATGTCCATCCATGACGTCGCAATGGATCCAATCCGCGCCGGCCGCATCGATGGCTGCGATCTCCTCGCCGAGACGTGCGAAATCCGCGGCCAGGATCGAGGGAGCGATGAGGATCTCCTTGGTCATGGCTTTGCACTCCGCGTGTCGGCGCCGCCGCTGAAGACCCGACTCGCCAGGACATCCGCGGGATCGACCGTTTCGAGGTCGGCGACGTCAAGCATGCGGTCGAGATCGGACACCAGCCGATCGGCCTGTCGCAGTCGGATGCGATCGACGGCGTTGCGGATCGAGCGCGCATTGGAGAAGAACGGCTGGGTCCGCCGCAGCGCGATGTATTTCTCGAACGCCTCCCGTGCCGCTGCCGAGAAGCGATAACCGCGCTCCTTCAGCATCAGCTCGGCAATGACGAGGAGCTCTGCCTCTGCATAATCAGGGAATTCGATGTGATGGGCGATGCGCGAGCGGAAGCCGGGGTTTGAGGCGAAGAAGCTCGTCATCCGCTCGCCGTAGCCGGCGAGGATCACGACGAGGTCCTCGCGCTGGTTCTCCATGACCTGGAGCAGGATCTCGATCGCCTCCTGACCGTAGTCGCGCTCGTTGTCGGGACGATGCAGGTAATAGGCCTCATCGATGAACAGCACGCCGCCCATCGCCTTCTTCAGGATCTCCTTGGTCTTCGGCGCGGTGTGACCGATATACTGGCCGACGAGATCGTCGCGCGTCACCGAGATCACCTGCCCCCGCCGAACGAAGCCGAGGCCGTGCAGGATTTTTGCCATGCGCAGCGCGACAGTCGTCTTGCCGGTGCCGGGATTGCCAGTGAACGACATGTGCAGCGTGGGCGGCGCGGAGGCGAGGCCGGCACGCTGCCGGATACGTTCGATCAACAGCAGTGAGGCGATCTGGCGCACACGGTTCTTCACCGGCTTGAGCCCGATCAGCTCCTGATCGAGCTGTTGCAGCGTATCGGTGATCCCGGCCGCTTCAGCCTCCTTGCGGAGATCGAATTGGGTCTCGCTGTGTTCGGTCGTGGTTGCGTGGGGCACATCGAGCATCGGCACCTCGAAGAAAAGGGCTTCGCCGCGGGGGAGCGGCGAAGCAGTGGTCCGCCAAGGATGCGGAGCAGGGAGAGCTCCGCGCGGAAGCGGATGACTTAAGCGGAAGCGTGCGCGGCCGGCTTTCGTACCGTGGTGTAGCGGATTGCGCGACCACCCACCTCCTGCCGCACCAGCTCGAATTCCGCTTCCTGCGGCGGCCGGTTGACGAGGAAGGAGATTCGCACCGACTCCCAACCGTGGCTGGAATCGAAGCCGCTGATGCGGATGTAGCGGTCGCCATAGACCCTGCGGCACTCGGCGAGCTCCATCATCACGCCGGCGGCATCCTGGAGATCGAACATCGGCAGGCCCCACATCTCCCAATAGGTATTGCGGGGATGCGGATCGTCGGTGAATTCGATGTTCACCGCCCAGCCCTTGGCGAGGCAATACTGCACCTGCTTGGTGATCTGCTCGTCGGTCAGATCGGGCAGGAACGAGAAGCAGCCCTGAGTCAGTTTCATCTCAAATCTCCTCAGACGGTTTCCAGCGCCGTCGGCACGAAGTCCGGCGTGTCGGTGGATTGATAGTTGAAGGTGACATCCTTCCAGACCTCGAGCGCGGCCTTCAGCGGCGTGCAGGTCTGGGCCGCCTTGGCGAGGATCTCCGGCCCTTCGTGGACATAGTCGCGGCCCTCATTGCGGGCGAGGATCATCGCTTCCAGCGCCACGCGATTGGCGGTCGCGCCAGCCGCAATGCCCATGGGATGGCCGATGGTGCCGCCGCCGAACTGCAGCACGACATCCTCACCTAACAGATCCAGCAACTGGTGCATCTGGCCGGCATGGATGCCGCCGGAGGCGACCGGCATCATCTTGTTGAGGCTCGCCCAGGACTGGTCGAAGAACAGGCCATGTTCGAGCTTGGTCGGATTGAAGTCCTCGCGGCAGACATCGTAGTAGCCGCGGGTGGTGTTGGGATCGCCTTCGAGCTTGCCGACCACCGTGCCGGCATGGATGTGGTCGACACCGGCAAGGCGCATCCATTTCGCGATGACGCGGAACGACACGCCATGGCTCTTCTGCCGCGTATAGGTCGAGTGACCGGCGCGATGCAGATGCAGGATCATGTCGTTGCGGCGCGCCCATTTGGCCATGGACTGGATCGCGGTGTAGCCGATCACGAGGTCGATCATGACGATGCACGATCCGAGCTCCTTGGCGAACTCCGCGCGCTCGTACATGTCCTCCATCGTGCCCGCGGTGACGTTCAGGTAGGTGCCCTTCACTTCGCCGGAGGCGGCCTGCGCGCGGTTCACCGCCTCCATGCAGTAGAGAAAGCGATCACGCCAGTGCATGAAGGGCTGCGAGTTGATGTTCTCGTCATCCTTGGTGAAGTCGAGCCCGCCCTTCAGCGCCTCGTAGACCACGCGGCCGTAGTTGCGGCCGGACAGACCCAGCTTCGGCTTCACCGTCGCGCCCAGCAGCGGCCGGCCGAACTTGTCGAGCCGCTCGCGCTCGACCACGATGCCTGTCGCCGGCCCCTGGAATGTCTTCACATAAGCGACAGGAAAGCGCATGTCCTCGAGGCGCAGCGCCTTGAGCGGCTTGAAGCCGAACACGTTGCCGATGATTGAGGCCGAGAGGTTGGCGATCGAGCCCGGCTCGAACAGGTCGAGGTCATAGGCGATGTAGGCGAAGTAGGAGCCCGGTGAGCCCGGCACCGGATCGACGCGGTAGCATTTGGCGCGATATTTCTCGGCTGCGGTCAGGCGATCGGTCCACACCACCGTCCAGGTCGCGGTCGAGGATTCGCCGGCAACAGCGGCCGACGCCTCGATCGGATCGACGCCCTCCTGCGGCGTAACGCGGAACAGCGCGATGACGTCGGTGTCCTTTGGTGTGTAATCGGGCTCCCAATAGCCCATGCGCTTATATTCCATCACGCCGGAGCGATAGCGCTCTTTGCCGCGGACCGTGCCTGCATGTGCGTTCATGTCTCTCTCCTGCTCTTTTCTCTGCTCTCTCTGATTGACTAGGCCGCCACGGACTCGCGGGCATCGATGCGTGGATCGAGCTCGCCGGCGCGATAGCGCCGCGCCATCTCGCTCATCGGGACCACCTTGATTCTGCTCGCATGGCCCGCGGTGCCGAACTGCTCGAACCGCTCCCGGCACAGCTCGCGCATCGCGTCCATCGCCGGCTTGAGGAACTTGCGCGGGTCGAACTCAGAGCGCGCCTGGGCCGCCACCTTGCGGAACACGGCGGTCATCGCGAGGCGACAGTCGGTGTCGATATTGACCTTGCGCACGCCACTCTTGATGCCGCGCACGATCTCCTCGACCGGCACGCCCCAGGTCTGCGGCATCTCGCCGCCGAACTGGTTGAACATGTCCTGGAGCGGCTGCGGCACCGAGGAGGAGCCGTGCATGACGAGATGCGTATTCGGCAGCCGGCGGTGGATCTCCTCGACCACCCGCATCGCCAGGATGTCACCATCGGGCTTGCGGCTGAACTTGTAGGCGCCGTGCGAGGTCCCCATCGCGATCGCCAGGGCATCGACCTTCGTCGCGCGGACGAAATCGACGGCCTGGTCCGGATCGGTCAACAGCTGGTCGTGGCCGACCTTGCCCTCTACGCCGTGACCATCCTCCTGCTCGCCACCGCCGTGCTCGAGCGAGCCGAGCACGCCGAGCTCGCCTTCGACGGAAGCACCGACCCAGTGCGCGAGATCGACGACGCGGCGGGTGATCGCGACGTTGTAGTCATAGTCGGCCGCGGTCTTGGCATCAGCTTTGAGCGAGCCGTCCATCATGACCGAGGTGAAGCCGTGGGCGATGGCCGAGGCACAGGTCGCTTCGTCATTGCCGTGGTCCTGATGCATGCAGAGCGGAATGTCCGGATAGGTCCGCTCCAACGCATCGATCATGTGCGAGAGCATGAGATCGCCGGCATAGCTGCGCGCGCCGCGTGAGGCCTGGATGATCACGGGTGCGTCGACCTCGGCCGCCGCCTGCATGATCGCGATGCCCTGCTCCATGTTGTTGATGTTGAATGCCGGCACGGCATAGCCGTGGCTGGCGGCGTGATCGAGCAGTTGGCGAAGTGTGATACGGGCCACGGGACGTCCTCCTTATTGACTCTTGCGCGCAATCGCCCGGCGGGCGGCTTCCGCAATGCTCTGCGGCGTGATGCCGAATTCGCGGTACAGCACCGGCGCCGGCGCCGAGGCCCCGAAGCCGCGCATGCCGACGAATTCACCGTCCAGCCCGATCCAGCGCGGCCAGTCGCCCTGCACGGCCGCCTCGATCCCGACGCGCGGCGCACTGCCGAGCACTGTGGCGCGATAATCGTCCGGCTGCTCCTCGAACAGCGCGAAGCAGGGTGCGGAGACGACGGCCGCACGAATGTGCTCGGTCGCGAGCAGGCGCGCGGCTTCCAGCGCAATCGAGACTTCCGAGCCGGTCGCGATGAGCGTCACGTCACGGCCGCCATCGGGCGAGACGACGAGATAGGCCCCGCGTGCGACGCGGTTTCTGCCGCGGGCATCGCTGCGGAAGGTCGGCAGCGCCTGACGCGACAGGCACAATACGGACGGACGGTTCTCGGAATCGAGGGCGTAGTCCCAGGCCTCCAGCGTCTCCACCGCGTCAGCCGGCCGGAACACGAGCAGGTTGGGAATGACCCGCAGCGCCGCGAGATGCTCCACCGGCTGGTGCGTCGGGCCGTCCTCGCCGAGGCCGATGGAGTCGTGCGTCATCACATGGATCACGCGCAGCCGCATCAGGGCCGCAAGGCGGATGGCGGGCCGGCTGTAGTCTGAGAACGCGAGGAACGTGCCGCCATACGGGATGAAGCCGCCATGCAGCGCGAGACCGTTCATCGCCGCGGCCATGCCGTGCTCGCGAATGCCGTAATGGATGTAGTCGCCGGCGAACGCACCGCTCTTGACTGGAGCCTGCGCCTTGGCATGCGTCAGGTTCGAATGCGTCAGGTCCGCGGAGCCGCCGACCAGGCCGGGAATCGTTCCGGCGATGGCATCGAGCACCTGTTGCGAGGCCTGCCGCGTCGCAAGCTTCGGCCGCTCGCTGGCAAAGCGTTCGCGCAATTTCGCCGCGGCCAGCGCATAGGCGGCCGGCAGAGTCACGGCCTTGCCCTCGACGAACAGATCGCGCTGCTCTGGCGTCGCGCCTTCGTAGCGATCGAGCCAGGCGAGGCGATCGACCTGCCCGCGCTGCCCGATCATCCGCCACGCCTTCTGGATCGGAATCGGCACCACGAAGGGCTGATAGTCCCAGCCGAGCGCTCGGCGCGCCGCGGCCGTCTGCTCGGTGCCGAGCGGCGCGCCATGCGCCTTCTCGGTGCCCTGTCTATCAGGCGCGCCATAGCCGATAATAGTGCGGCAGGCGATCAGCGATGGCTTTGCGGTCGCCCGCTCCTCGGCAATCGCCTGTGCAACGGCCTCGGGATCATGTCCATCGACGCGGCGCACCGACCAGCCGGAGGCAGCGAAACGCGCGAGCTGGTCGTCCGACGTTGCAAGTGAGGTCGGACCGTCGATGGAGATGCCGTTGTCATCGAACAGCACGATCAGCCGGCCGAGCCCGAGATGGCCGGCAAGCGAGATCGCCTCCTGGCTGATGCCTTCCATCAGGCAGCCGTCGCCCGCGATGACATAGATGAAGTGATCGACGAGCCCATCGCCATGCCGCGCATTGGCCATGCGCTCGGCAAGCGCCATGCCGACAGCGGTCGCGATCCCCTGCCCCAATGGGCCCGTCGTGGTCTCGACGCCAGCCGTGTGACCATATTCGGGATGCCCCGGCGTCTTCGAGCCCCATTGGCGGAAGGCCTTGATATCGTCGAGGCTGACGTCGCCGCCGGTGAGATGGAGCAGCGCGTAGAGCAGCATCGACCCATGGCCCGCCGACAGCACAAAGCGGTCGCGGTCCGGCCAGTTGGGGTGCGCGGAGTCGAACTTCAGGAAGCGCGAGAACAGCACGGTCGCGACATCGGCCATGCCCATGGGCAGGCCGGGATGGCCGGACTGCGATGCCTCGATGGCGTCGACCGCGAGGAAGCGCACGGCGTTGGCGAGATCGTTGTGCGTGACTGCCGTGAGGTCGGCTTCAGCGTGGACGGAGATGTTCATCGGATTCTCTCCCTGTTCACTTCAAGCTGCGCTTACGCTCGATCAGCTGCATGATCAGCGGCGTCAGGATCAGCTGCATCGCGAGGTCGAGCTTCGCGCCGGGGCACACGATCGAGTTCGCGCGAGACATCCAGCTCTGCGGCAGCATCGACAGCAGGTAGGGGAAGTCGATGCCGCGCGGGTTCTTGAAGCGGATCACGACCATCGATTCGTCCGGCGTCGGGATCCAGCGCGCGATGAACGGATTGGAGGTGTCCACCGTCGGCACGCGCTGGAAGTTGATGTCGGTCTCGGTGAATTGCGGGCAGATGTAGTGGATGTAGTCGGGCATCCGCCGCAGGATGGTGTCGGTGACGGCCTCGGTCGAATAGCCGCGCGCGCTGCGGTCGCGGTGCAGCTTCTGGATCCATTCGAGATTGATGACGGGCACGACGCCGATCTTGAGGTCGGCATAGCGCGCGACATTCACCTTGTCCGTGACCACGGCACCGTGCAGGCCCTCGTAGAACAGCAGGTCGGAGTTCTCCGGCAGCTGCTTCCAGTCGGTGAAGGTGCCGGGCGCTGCGCCATGCAGCGCGGATTCCTCGGCGTCGTGGACGTAGTGCCGCGTCACCGCGGTGCCGGTCTCGCCGTAGTCGCGGAAGGCGCGCTCCAGCTCCTCGAACAAATTGGTCTCGGGGCTGAAATGGCTGAAGTGCTTGTTGCCGCGCTCGGCTTCCTTCGCCATCTGCGCGCGCATCTCGGCGCGGTCATAGCGATGGAAGGCGTCGCCCTCGATGTAGACGGCATTGACCTTCTCGCGGAAAAAAATCTGCTCGAAGGTCTTCTTGACCGAGGTGGTGCCGGCGCCGGAGGAGCCGGTGATGGAGATGATGGGATGCTTCCTGGACATGGGACGCCTCGCTCAGAGCCGGAAGAATCCGCGCCGCGCGAATAGCGGTGCGGAGACGCTCGCGATCAGCAGCGGATCGCAATGCAGTTCCTCGACCCGCCGCACCTCGTTGCTCGAGCCCATGATCAGCGGCGCGCGCTGGTGCAGGCTCTGAGCCGATAGATCGAGGATGCGCTCGCGCCCGGTCGAGGCCGAGCCGCCAGCCTGCTCGATGATCATCGCCATCGGATGCGCCTCGTAGGTGAGGCGCAGGCGGCCGTCGCCATAGCCGGGCCGCGCGTCGGAAGGATAGAGGAACACGCCGCCACGGGTGAGGATGCGATAGGCCTCCGCGACCAGCGAGCCGATCCAGCGCATGTTGAAGTCGTGGTTCGCGGGCCCCTCGACACCAGCGAGGCATTCATCGATGAAGGCGCGCACCGGCGGGTCCCAGTGCCGGCGGTTCGATGCGTTGATCGCGAACTCCTCGCAGGCCTCGGAGATCTGCACGCTGCTGCGCGCGAGGC
The DNA here is from genome assembly GCF_000473065.1 of Bradyrhizobium sp. WSM1743. GTDB lineage: Bacteria > Pseudomonadota > Alphaproteobacteria > Rhizobiales > Xanthobacteraceae > Bradyrhizobium. Next base: position 5,434 of record NZ_AXAZ01000001.1, on the reverse strand, counting down.
GGAAGCAGCCGGACTTGCGGTCGAGCGTGAAGATGTCGACGCCGTCGCCGAGGGTCAGCACCAGCGAGGTCTGCGGCCCGTAGGTGACGAAGCCGGCTGCGAGCTGCACCGAGCCGCGCTGGTGGAAGGCCAGTGAGAGATCATCAGGTGCCGGCAGGATCGAGAAGATCGTGCCGACGGTCATGTTGATGTCGATGTTGGAGGAGCCGTCGAGCGGATCGATCGCAACGCAGATGCGCCCCTGGCGGTCGACGATCTGGGCCTCGCGCATTTCTTCCGACGCCAGCGCCGCGATCGGCAGCCGCCCGAGGCAGCGGCGCAGGATCGCGTCGGCCTGCACATCGAGGTCACGCTGGACATCGCCGTCGCTGTTGCGGCCCGTCGTCAGACCGGAGGCGTCGGCGAGGTCGCCGGAGGCGATGAGATCGGCGATCTCGATCGCGGCCGCTGCGATGACATCGACGGCACCTGCCACCGCGAGCGCGTGAGGAGCGGTCTCTGAATACCGTTGAAGGTGGTCGTCCAGCCTGAGTTGCCCGGTCATCTGCGTCCATCCCCTTTGCCGGCGCCGCACCCCGTTTCTCTCCCCGCTGGAGGTCGGTGCGGTCTGTCCCGGCATCAGGAGATTGACAGGAGCGACTTAATAAGGAAAATTTCTATTCATAATGAGCCTCAAAGAATTTTCTTATAATGGTCCTGGCCATGCGGCGGCCCAGCTCCGGCATCTGACGATCCGGCAGCTGCGCTCGCTCGCGGCACTGTCGGCCAAGGGCAGCGTGACGGCGGCGTCCAGCCATCTCGGGCTGACGCAGCCGGCCGTGACCCAGCAGCTTCGGCAGCTTCAGGATCTTGCCGGCCTGCCCCTGGTGCAGCGGACCGGCGACGGCATGCTGCTGACCGAAGCGGGCAAGGAGGTGCTGGCGCTGGCCGAGCGGGTCGAGGCTGCGATCATGGATTGCCAGGGCGCGCTCGACCTGCTTGCGGGGCGGACCGGCGGCACGGTGCAGCTCGGCGCCGTCTCGACCGCCAAATATTTCGTGCCGCACGCGATCGCGGCGTTCTCCAAGCGCTTTCCCAAGATCGAGATCAAGCTGACCATCGGCAATCGCGAGGAGATCCGTGAGGCCATGCACGGCTACGACCTCGATTTCGCGGTGATGGGTCGGCCGCCGGCCGACGTCAGCGTCGACGTCCGGCAGCTCGGACGCAATCCGCACGTCATCGTCGCGCGCAAGGGCCACTGGCTGGAGAAGGATTCCGGCCTCAACCTGACCGACCTCGTGCACGAGACCTTCCTCACCCGTGAGCCCGGCTCGGGCACGCGGACGCTGATGGAGGGCATGTTCCAGAAGTCGGACCTCGAGCCGATCATCGGCATGGAGATGAGCAGCAACGAGACCATCAAGCAGGCGGTCATCGCCGGGCTCGGCATCGCCTTCATCTCGGCCCACACCGTGGCACATGAGCTCGCCGAGGGCCGGCTGGTCGTGCTGGACGTCGCGGGCCTGCCGATCGTCCGGCAATGGTACGTGATCCGCCGCAGCGACAAGGTGCTGCTGCCGCCCGCGCAAGCGATGTTCGATTTCCTGGGCTCGGAAGGATCGAATTATCTGCCCGATGTGCCCGAACTCGGCGGGCAGTAGCCGGCCTCAGCTCATCAGCTTCATGGCAACGGTCGCCGCCAGCACCACGATGATCTGGAGCAGACGCTCCGTCGTGAAGATGCGGTTGAAGGTGGTCATCGCGTGCCCCGGCCGACGTGAAGAATATCTCGATCGGCCCGTTGCTAGCACAGAAGCATGCGGAGACAACTCCGTAATTGCCCCGTGGGCGATCGCGCCTTCGGCGAGCCGGTTCACGGCCAAGCCGATCGTTAACGATCAGGCCGCGAGCGGGGCGGTGCAGTCCGTGCGCGTCGCGAAATAGGCTTCCAGCTCCGACAGCGCCCGCGCTTCCCAATCCCTCGCCTGCTCCAGCAGCGACCAGCTCTGGCCCGGGCGGAACGCAGCGGTCTGGCGATAGAGCGATGCGATGCCGCGGTAGCGGCGCACGTTCTCCAAGATGGCGTGACCGTTCATGTCCGAAAACTCCCTCGTCATTCCCGCGGGAGAAACTGCGGCCAAATCTTTTTCGAAAAGTTAGCGGCGCGCGGCAAGTTCGCGGATGGTTGCCGGACTGTTGCGCGAGCGCAACGCGCGCGGCGCGATCTATTGCGGATTCGTTGCCGCGCTCTCGCCCGAAGGCTTCAGGCCGCCGCTTCTGATGATCGTCATCGTCTCGCGGCAGAGATCGGCAAGGCCAATGAGGAGCACGGCCAGGAGGCAGAACAGGTTGATCGAGTCGGCATTCGCGCTGGTCAGCGGGGTGAACTGGAATAAGGGTGGTATGAACGCCCACCACACCAGCGGAATGGTGAGCAGCGCGGCGAATGCCGCCGCCGGTGCGCCTGCAACAAGCGCAAGCACGAACAGGCCGGGCAGGAACGCCACGAAATAGAGCTTCACGCCAAGCGCGACGCAGAAGCCCTGAAGCACGGCCGATATTGCGACCACGACCAGCCCGAGCAGAAACGCCTGCCACGACCATGGCCGTACCCGCGGTACGCCAAACAGCCCCGCACGTCTCATCAGCCTCCCCCTGCCGCCCGTTAACCAGGTGCGTTTGCAACCAAAGTACTACAGCGGCGCCGGGATCGCGAGACGGAAATTGCATCCTCGCGGGGTTGGTAAACGGGCCACATCGCATCATTCCGGCCACGCCGGCGGGCTATTCGGTCGCCGCATAGAGCAGGCCCGCGACGGGCAGAGTGAGGCCAATGGCCGATGCGAGCGCCCAGCCGCCTTGCGCGAAGGCGAAGGCTCCGACCGCAGAGCCGGCCGCGCCGGCGGCAAAGAATGTCGCCATGTAGAGGCCGTTAAGGCGGCTGCGGTGCTCGTGCCCGAGTGCGAAGATGGCGCGGAAACCGAGCACGACGTTGCCCTGGACACCGATATCGATGCCGATTGCGGCCACCACCAGACAGGCGAGATTCAGCATCGAGCCGGGCGCGCCGATAAGGGTCACGAGGAAGCCGGCGGCCGCGAGCAGCATCGCGACCAGCGTCGCGATGCGGCTATGGCCGCGGTCGGCGAGGCGTCCAGCGATCGGTGCGGCGAACACGCCGGCGACGCCGGCCAGCGCAAACAGCGCGATGCCGCGCTGGGAGAAGCCGAATTCGCCGGCGAGCTGGAGCGGCGCCACCGTCCAGAACAGAGTGAATGCGCCGAACAGGCTCGCCTGGTAGAGCGCGCGGCGCCGCAGCAGCGGCGTAGCCCGCACCAGATGCGGCATCGACAGCAGCAGCGTGCCGTAGTGCATGCGCGCGACCGGCTTGCGCTTCGGCAGCGTCATCCAGAGCACGGCCGTGAGCACGATCATCAGCGCGGCGGAGCAGAAGAACACCGCGTGCCACGACAGCACGGCTGTGACGAAGCTCGACACCGGACGCGCCAGCATGATGCCGAGCATCAGGCCGGTCGAGACGTTGCCGACGACGCGGCCGCGGATGGCCTCCGGCGCCAGATGCGCCGCATAGGGAATGATGATCTGCACCGCGACCGAGCCGAGCCCGATGAACAGCGCGGCGATCAGGAACGGCAGCGCGTGGGCCGCGAACGCGGCGGCGAGCAGCGCCGCAGCGCCAAGCGTGATCACCGAGCAGATCAGGGCGCGGTTCTCGACGAGATCGCCGAGCGGCACGATCAGCAGCAGCCCGGTGCCGTAGCCGATCTGCGTCATGGTCACGATCAGTCCCGCCGCTGCATGCGACAGGCCGAGTGCGGCGCTGATCGGGGCGATCAGCGGCTGGGCGTAGTAGATATTGGCGGCGACCATGCCACAGGCCGCGGCAAGCACGAAGGTCAGGCGCTGCGACACCGCATCCGGCGAGGGCGCGGTCTCGATCGTGGCATTCATCGTCATTCGCATGGACTCCAGATAGATATAGGGAATGACCATTCCCTATTATGACAACAAATTCAGGCGAGCAGCTTCATCGCAACGGCGACGAGGCGCTCGCCGTCGAGCGGCAGGCGGGCCTTGCCGACGACGCGCAGGCCTTGCGTGATGCAGATCATCAATCGCGCGGTGTGGTCGGCCGCGACATGGCGGGGAATCGAACCATCGGCCTGGCCTTCGCGAATGAGGCCGGCGATGACGCTTTCGTTGCTCTTGAGCTGCGCATTGACGCGGGCGCCAACGACCGGATCGAGCGCGGACAGCTCGACCGCGCTGCCGACCACGAGGCAGCCGCGCCGCCCTTCGCTGCCCTGGGAATGCTCGACATAGGACAGCAACACGTGACGGATTCGCTCGCGGCCGGTTGCGCCCCGTGCCGCCGCGCTACGGGTCTGCTCCTGGCGCAGCGCCGTGTAACGCTCGAAGGCGGCGAGAAACACCGCGTGCTTGTCGCGAAACGCCTTGTAGATGCTTCCCGTAGCAAGCCGCATCGCCGCGGTGAGGTCCCCGATCGAGGTGGCATGATAACCGCGCTCGCGAAACACCCGCACGGCCCTGTCGAGCGCGGTGTCCATGTCGAATTCTCGGGGACGGCCGGGCGGACGGGCAGACTGAGATCGGCGGGCGGTCTTTTGCATTGCGGGATAATAGGGAATGGACGTTTCCGAATAAAGACACGTGGTTGTGATTGGGTGGTCGATGACGACGTCGCCCTTTCGGTGTCCCGGACCAGCTGCAACGCGTGAAGCGTTGCGGCGCAGAGCCGGGACCCAGGGCAACACGGGAAGACGCGGTGAGATGGGCCCCGGCTCTGCAGCGCACCGCTGAAGGAGCGCTGCGCTGCGTCCGGGGCACGAGCGCGCAGATTGCCGCACGCACTCTCCTCCTCGTCATTGCGAGCGCAGCGAAGCAACCCAGAGTCTTTTCGCGGTGGGATTCTGGATTGCTTCGCTGCGCTCGCAATGACGGAGCAAGGGGCGGCACTGCAACTCTGCAACGTGCATTTCAACTCGCAGACATGCCTTCGCAGCCTCGCGGCTGATTTCACCCGAGCTTTGCTTGATCTCGCCGCCCTCATATCCAAGAGGGCGCAGGGAAGGCCGCATAGGCGTTAAGGTAGCGCGAGCATCGATTGATACGGACGGTTTCGAGGAGGCTCGCGCAGGTGCCGCCCAAGCGCTCGCTTTCTGCGGCGGAAGCAACGGATGGTTGGTTGTGGAATGATCGCTTGTAGCAAGGATGCAACGAGTTGTTGCAAAACACGCCAAGCGCCAGGTGCCGTCAGGCGGCCTGCATCCAGCGGGGAGAGTCCTCGAAGTCGCGGGCAAGCGGCTCGAGCAGCAGGATGATCAAGAGGTGTGCCAGCAAGTAGGGCTTGGCGGAGCGCGGATCGGTTCCAGGTGGCGTCTTGAGACCAATCAGACTCTTCAGTCGCTTG